>NZ_JAAVUZ010000004.1 GCF_018449675.1 Glaciihabitans sp. dw_435
TCGTGTTCTGTTTCGGGATCACGATCTGCTTGAAGATCAGCAGCACGGCCGCGGCGACCGGAATGGCGACGAGGGCTCCGAGAACCCCGAGCAGGGTTCCACCGGCGAGAGCCGCGATGACCACGACCACACCGGGCACCTGAACTGCCTGGTTCATGATGCGGGGGTTGATCACGTATGCCTCGACCTGCATGTAGATCAGGTAATAGATCGCGACCGCGATGACCTGCCATCCGGGGCCCTGGAACAGCAGCACGCTCAGGGAAATGACGACCGAGGCGGAGATGGTTCCGACCAGCGGAATCAGCGATCCGATCAGGGCGATGAAGGCAAGCAGTGCCGAATACTTCACGTGGAAGATGAACGTGAGGACGATGAAGCTCAGCACACCGTTGACGAGGGCGAGTGCGGCCTGGCCCATGACGAAGCGACCGACGGCCCGCGTGATCTGCTCGGCGATGTCGACGAACTTCTCACGCTTCGAGGCCGGCACCAGCTGGTACAGGCCACGCTTGATGCTGGCGAGTGATGCGACAAAGTACAGGGTGAGGATCAGCACGATGACGACGCCGAACAGGCCGTTGAAGATGCTGACGCCGGCGGACAGGATGCCCGTACCGATGCTGAGGACGTCCAGGCCCTTGACGAACGAGTCGAGCTGATCGAGCAGGTCGTCCACGGGGAGCCACGGCACAGACGACTGCAGGTCCTTGGCGAACGTCGGCGTGAAGACGGTGGGGACGATGTCCTGCAGCTGCTTGACCAGGTTGGACACCTGCTCGGACACCACGGGAATGATTGCGAAGACCAGACCCGCGAACACGGCGAGGACGCCCACCAGAACGGTGAGGATGGCAACCGCGCGCGGCCACTTACGCTTCTCCAGGAACGACACCAGCGGATCGAGTCCAAGCGCGATGAAGATCGCCGCTCCCACATAGGTGAGGATGGTGGCCAGGTTCCCGATGGCGGAACCAATACCGATGGCAACAATGACGCCCAGCCCGCCGAATAAACCCAGCTGGAACGAATTTGAAATCTTCAACGGTGCCTCTCGCGGCGGTATATACGGGGGGACTAGTCCTGGTTACTGACCTTCTCTGCCTGTGACAATACCCCGCGCAGGCTCTCGAAGTAGCCAGCCACGGCCTCGCGCTCGATACGAATCTGGGAAAGTCGGTCTTCCGCTTCCTCGACGAGCTTTGCCGTGCGAGCCTCAGCATCGGCGATCATCGCCTTGGCACGTGCTTCGCCGTTTTCGAGCACCTCGGTCGCCGTGGCGTTCGCGCGGTCGCGGGCAGTTGTCAGCTCCAGCTTGGCGCTGGCTTCGGCGGCGTCCGCCTCTGCGCGCTTCTCGGCCGCGCGGCGGGTTGCCTCGGTGAGCTGCGCGGTTGCCTCGTCCAGGTACTTCTGCATCTGGGCGGTGGCTTCCTGGTGCTTGGCGAGCAGATCCTTCTCTGCTTCGTCGCGACGGGCCTTCAGCTCGACATCGAGGTCGACCCGGGCCTGCTCGGCGTCGCGGGCGAGGGTGGTCAGCGTCTCGTCGGTTTCGAACGCGAGGCGTGCCCGCACGGTTTCTGCCTCCTGCGCCAGTTCCGCACGCTGGCGCTCGACGTCGCGCGCGACATCCGCTCGCTCCTTATCGACATCGTGTACCAGGGCGCTTCGGGCCTCGGTGATCTCGACATCGAGCGCGGCACGCGCCGTTGCCAGGTCGTCGGCCAGTTCGGTGCGCTGCTGCGCGGACTCCGCGGCGACCACGGCACGAATGCCCGCGGCCTCGGCGGCAATAACAGAGGCAGCTTCGACAGACTGGGAGTCGAGGATGATCCGTGCTTCGGCGATCTCCGCGGCGAGGGCGGCCCGGCCCGCGGCGAGTTCGTTCTCCAGCGCGGTGCGTCCGGCCAGCAGCTCCGCCTCGAGCGCGTCGCGCCGGGAGACGATCTCATTCTCAAGCTCGGTGCGGGCGGTGGTGACGTCGTTCGCCAGTTCGGACTTCGCGGTGGTGATCTCGATATCGAGTTCGGTGCGTGCCGTGGTGACCTCGTTGTCGAGCTCCGTGCGGGCAGACGTGATCTCGTTTTCCAACGCCGTCCGGGCGCTGGTGATCTCGTTGTCCAGCTCGGTGCGCGCGGTCGTCGTCTCGTTTTCGAGTTCCGTGCGTCCGAGGGTGATCTCGTTGAGCAGCTCGGTACGGCGGGTCACCGTCTCGTTGTGGAGCTCCGTCTGGCGGGTGACGATCTCGTGCTCGAGCTCCGCCCGGCGCGCGACGATGTCATTGTCGGCGTCTGTCGTGCGCACGGAGATCTCGGTGTCCAGCGCGGCCCGGCGGGTGTCGATCTCGTTGTCGAGCTCAGCCCGGCGGGTGGCCATCTCGTTCTCGAACAACGCGCGGGCGGTGTCCGCATCGTTGGCGATCTGGGCGCGGGCGGCCTCGGACTCGTTTGCCAGCTGCTCGCGACCCGTTGCCAGTTCCTGCGCGATCTGGGCGCGGGCCGTCTCCACTTCCAGGGCGAGGGCCGCGCGGGTGGTCTCCAGCTCGCGGGTGAGATCGGTGCGGCCCTGCTCGATGTCACGGGCAAGATCGCCGCGCAGCCGGGCGTTTTCGTTTTCGTAGTCCGAGCGGCCCTGCTCGGTATCGCGAGCGAGAATGGCGGCGGCATCCCGCGCCTCGCTGGCCTCGCGCGCGGCGACGGCGCTCAGTTCGGCGACCTCGCGTTCGCCGGCTGCGCGGATGGCGGATGTCTCGCGCTTGGTGGTCGTCCGGATCTCCGCGGCTTCGGTGGCGACGGCACCGCGGATAGCGGCGGCCTCACGAACCGCCTCGTTGATGAGGAGTTCAGCTTCGGCGGTCGCGCGGGCGACGGTGTCCTCGGCCTCCGCGCGGGCGGACTCACGCGCGGCGGCGGCGGCCGCGGTGGCATCGGACAGCACGCGATCGGCGGACTCCGAGGCATCCTGAACCAGGCGCGACACTTCGCCCTGCACCTGGCTGCGCAGCTTCTCGGCGTCGATGTCCGCCTGGCTGATCAGACGGGTGGACTGCTCCTCCGCCATGCGCAGGGTCGTCTCGAGCTTTGTGCCGAGACCGGAGTAGGTGGGAGTACCGGCTTCGTCGAGCTCGGCCTGCAGGTCTTCGGCCACAGCGCTGAGGCGCCTGACCTCTTTGGCCGCTTCCGCGCGGTCGGCGTTGGCCTTGATCAGCTCACGCCGAAGGTCCTGGACGGCCTTGTTGACCTCGTCCTTTTTGTAGCCGCGAAGCTCGATTCCGAAATCTGCGTCGTCTGCAGCCACGGGGTTCTCCTCTATATCCAGTAAAACTCTGACGAGTTTAGCGACGGGAGGTTGCGCGACACTAAACGTGTTGTCAGAGCATTCCCAGTGCCGACGTTAGGTGGTACCACGGCCCGTCGGCTATTCTTGAACGTCTTTGATGCTGCTATCTACGGAAGAGTTCTCCGATAGATCCCTCCTCTCGCCCCGGTGCGAGCGGCCGAGTGAATTCCGGCGGAGGGTGCTAACACCACTTACTGGGCAGGGCAGCACGAAAGGAGTAATCCGTGCGATTTGTACTCGCCATCATTAGTTTTGTGCTCGCTGCCGTCCTCATGGGAATTGGGATCGGCCAGCGCACCATCTTTGCGGGACCCGATGAGGTCGTCGCGAAGACCAGCCAGGCGAGCCCCGCCGCGGTGACCGTCATCGACGGATCAGCGCTCGGCGCACACCCGCAGGGCCAGACGGTGACGCTGTCCGGTGCCACCAAGATCAGCGCCGCCTACGGGCGCACCACCGACGTGCTCGGCTGGGTTGGTACGACCACCTACAACCACGTCACCTTCGATGAGAAGACCGGCAAGCTGGTGTCGAAGGTGGTGGAGGGCGATGCCACCGAGGTCCCGACCCTCGCCGGTTCCGACCTGTGGCTGAAGGAATACAACGCGGTCGACAGCCTGCAGTTCCGTGCAAACCTCCCCGACGACGTTTCCGTCATCGCCGTGTCGAACGGTGTGGACGCGGCCCCGGCTGACGTCACCATCCGCTGGCCCCTCGACAACTCGACCCCGTGGTCGGGTCCGCTTCTGGCGGCCGGTGCCGCACTGTTGCTCCTCGGCCTCGGCCTGCTCATCTGGGCGCTGACCCACATGCGCAACTCCCGCGGTCCGCGACGCACGCCGCCGAAGCAGCCCAAGATGCCCAAGTTGCCGCGGCAGCCCCGCTACAAGCCCAAGAAGGCCAACGCCAAGGCGATCGCCGCTCCCAAGGGACGCCGGGCGACCCGTCGGTCGATCGCCGTTGTGCCCGTTCTTCTCGTTGGCGCGCTCGCGCTCACGGGCTGCACCACGGACATCCTCCCCGCGCTGACCGGCAAGGCGGCGGCCACGCCGACCGCAACTGCCACCGAAACACCCACCACTGTCGTGCTGCCGCCTGCCGTCACCGAGGCGCAGATCGTTTCGATCGTGCGCGACATCAGCACCGTCACGGCGAAGTCCGACAGCGACCTCGACAAGAAATTGATTGCGACGCGGATGACCGGACCGGCGCTCGAACTGCGTCTGGCCAATTACACCGTGCGTAAGGCCAACTCCAAGCTCCCGGGTGCCACCGCGATCCTTCCGGGCCCGATCAAGCTGAGTCTGCCGCAGCAGACGGACACCTGGCCGCGCTCGGTCTTCGTCGTTGTACAGGACGAGACCGACACCACGGTCGCCCCGATGGCCCTCATGCTGGTGCAGGCCGACGCCCGCTCGAATTACAAGGTCGAGTACGCAACGCCGCTGGCGGCCGACGCAGTAATCCCGGGGGTCGCCGCGGCCAACGTGGGTGCCGCCCAGCTCGGTCTCGACAACAAGTTCCCGCAGATGGAGCCGGGCAAGATTGCCGCCGCCTATGGTGACATCCTCATGAAGGACAAGGCGTCCACGTCCTACGCATCGTTCCAGGCTGCCGGTGACGAGCTGCGCACGGCCGTGGGACTCGCGGCGAAGCAGGCCACGAAGAAGGCTCTTCCCAAGACCGCGAAGATCACGTTCACCAACTCTCCTGGCACCGGCGACGTCATTGCGCTGGCAACGAACAACTCCGGTGCGCTGGTCACGGTGCAGTTGAATGAGACCGAGACGGTGACCCCCGTGTCGAGCGGCGCCGCCATCAGTTCCAAGGGCGCCGTCGCGTCACTGCTGGGCAAGGCCAAGTCCACCAAGGGCATCGTCACGACGTACAGCGATCAACTGTTGTTCTACGTACCGTCTGCCGAAGAACCGAGCAAGATAGTTTTGCTCGGTTTCACCCAGGGTTTGATCTCAGCCAAGGAGTACAAGAAGAAGTGACCAACGTTCCTCCTCTCTCACCGGCCAGCCTCCGTGGCGCGGTCGACCTCTCGTCCCTCGTTAACCCGCGTCCGGCGCCGGTAGCACCGCCCGCCGGTAGCTCCACGGTTGTGCTGTCCGCCACCGACGCCACGTTCACCCAGGTTCTCGAGCTGTCGAACACCGTGCCGGTCGTCGTGGAGTTTTACGGCCAGGGCGTCGAGTCAACGCTCGGACCGCTCATCGAGCAGTACGGGGGACGACTGGTACTGGCTACCATCGAGGGCACCTCGAACCCGCAGCTCGTGCAGGCGTTCAACGTGCAGCAGGTTCCGACGGTTGCCGCGGTCGTCGGCGGACGCCCCATCCAGCTGTATGTCGGCGAATACCCCGATGCCGAGGTGCGGACGGTCCTCGACCAGGTTCTGGAACTCGCCGCACAAAACAACGTCACAGGCACCGTTCCCATGGGGGACAGCGTGCCGACTCCCGAGCCCGTCGAGGAGCCCCTGCCCCCGCACCACCAGGAGGCCTACGACGCCATCGCTGCCGGTGACTACGAGGCAGCCATCGGCGAGTACAAAACGGCCATCGCGCAGAACCCGCGTGACACCCTCGCCGTCGCCGGCCTCGCGCAGGTGTCGCTCCTGCACCGGTTGGACGGCGCTAGCTTCGACGAAATTCGTGCCGCCGCGGCATCCGCCCCGTCCGACGTCGACGCGCAACTGGCCGTCGCCGACCTCGACGTCAGCGGTGGACACCTCGACGACGCCTTTGACCGGCTGCTGACGCTCTTCCCGAGCCTCGACGCTGACGGCAAGAACGCCGTACGCACGCGCCTGCTTGAATTCTTCGAAATTACGGGAGCGGATGACCCGCGCGTCATTGCAGCTCGCCGCCGCCTCACGGCGCTTCTGTACTAGCTCACCGTAAGGCAGCACACGAAAAGGGCCCCTCGTCACTCGACGAGGGGCCCTTTGCCGTGCAGGAGTGATGTGGCTAGATGGCGGGGTCAATCCCCGACGTCAGTGCCGCGGGCTCATCCTTGCGCAGCTTCAGCCAGAGTCCGGCCAGCGGCGGAAGCGTGAGCTGTGCGGACGCGGGACGACCGGCCCACGGCTCATCCGTCGCTTCGACCGAGCCGAAGTTGCCAACACCCGAGCCGCCGTATTCGGCCGCATCGGTGTTGAGCAATTCGTCCCAGGTGCCGGCGAAGGGGAGTCCGGACCGGTAGTTGACGGGGGTGCCGCTGAAGTTCATCAGCACGGCGATCGGCTGGCCATCGGTATCCCAACGTAGGAAGGAGATGACGTTGTTCGCCGCGTCGCCGCCCTCGAGCCACTCGAACCCGGCAGCGCTGTTGTCCTGGCTCCAGAGGGCGCCCTCGGCCTTGTAGACGGTGTTGAGCTGCGACACGAGCTTGAGCAGACCCTGGTGCACGGGCTGGTCGAGAATCCACCAGTCGAGTCCGCGCTGCTCGCTCCACTCCGACGGCTGACCGAACTCGCTGCCCATGAACAGCAGCTGCTTGCCGGGGTGTGCCCACATAAACGCGAGGTAGGCCCGCACGTTCGCGAGCTTCTGCCACTGGTCACCGGGCATCTTCGCCAGCAGCGATCCCTTGCCGTGCACGACCTCGTCGTGGCTGATCGGCAGCAGGAAGTTCTCGCTGAACGCATAGAGGAAGCTGAAGGTGATGTCGTTGTGGTGGTGCGAGCGGTACATCGGGTCGAACTGCATGTACTTGAGCGAGTCGTGCATCCAGCCCATGTTCCACTTGACGCCGAACCCGAGGCCCTCGTTCTCGGTGGGAGCGGTGACTCCGCCCCACGACGTCGACTCCTCGGCGATCATCACGATGCCGGGGTTGCGCTTGTACGCGGTGGCGTTGACCTCCTGCAGGAAGCTGATGGCCTCGAGGTTCTCGCGTCCGCCGTACTTGTTGGGCAGCCAGTCGTCGCCCTCACGGGAGTAGTCCAGGTACAGCATGGATGCCACGGCGTCGACGCGAAGTCCGTCGATGTGGAACTCCTCCAGCCAGTACAACGCGTTGGCCACCAGGAAGTTGCGCACCTGGGAGTCACCGAAGTTGAAGATGAGCGTGCCCCAGTCGGGCTGCTCACCGCGGCGCGGGTCGGAGTGCTCGTACAGCGGCTGGCCGTCGAACTTGGCGAGCGCCCACTCGTCCTTGGGAAAGTGGCCGGGCACCCAGTCCATGATCACGCCGAAGCCGGCGCGGTGCAGACGGTCGATGAGGTACTTGAGGTCGTCGGGGGAGCCGAAGCGGCTGGTGGGCGCGTAGTAGCCCGTGACCTGGTAGCCCCAGGATCCGCCGAAGGGGTGCTCGGCCAGCGGCATGAACTCGACGTGGGTGAACCCCGTCTCGGTCAGGTACTCGATCAGCTGGTCAGCGAGGTCACGGTATCCGAGTCCCGGACGCCACGACCCGACGTGCATTTCGTAGACGCTCATCGGGGAGTTGAGCACGTCGGTCGCGCCGCGGGTGGCGAGCCAGGCGGCGTCGTCCCACACGTGGTGCGTCTCGGCGACCACGGAGGCCGTTGCCGGCGGGTGCTCGGTGTGGCGGGCCATGGGGTCCGCGCGGCGAACCCACTCACCGGTGGCGGTCTGCAGCTCGAACTTGTAGGTGTTGCCGGGCGTGAGCCCCGGAACGAACAGCTCCCACACGCCGTTGTTGTCGAGCCGGCGCATCGGGTAGAGCACGCCGTCCCAGCTGTTGAAGTCACCGAGCACGCGCACCGCGATGGCGTGCGGAGCCCAGACGCTGAACGAGGTGCCCTCGACCCCCTCGTGCGGACGGTAGTGAGCGCCCAGCACGTTCCAGATCTGTTCGTGGCGGCCCTCGCCCCAGAGGTAGAGGTCAACCTCTCCCACCGAGGGGACGAAGCGGTACGGGTCATCCATCACCCAGGCGGGTCCGTTGTCGTAGCTGGTCTCGAGCGTGTACGCCTGCCCCGGTCCGGCGGCGAAGCCCTGCCACAGGCCTTCGGAGAGGTGTGCGAGCTTGATGCGGGTGCCGTCTGCCTGCACGGCAGTGACGCTCCACGCGAGCGGGCGCACGGCACGGATGACGAAGCCTCCCTCAACGGGGTGCTGTCCGAGCGTCTCGTGCGGGCGCGGGTGGCTCCCGCTGACGAGGGAGGTGACGAGGCCGGGATGCAGTTCCGGGAACGCGTGCGTCTGAGCCATCAGCTGCCTTTCGTGTAGTCGATAGCGAGAATGTGGACGGGCTCCGTAAACGCGTCGAGTCTGACGTAGTTGTCGGTGCCCCAGGTGAATCGTTGGTCGGTGATCAGGTCTTTGACATCGAAGGTGCTGCCGGGCTCGAGACCGAGCTTCGTCAGGTCAAGATGCACGGTGGTCTCCCGCACCGAGTGCGGGTCGACGTTCGCCACGACGATGATGCCGTCGGGCTTGCCCGGCCGGGTGAACTGCGCCGGAAGGAACTTCGAGTAGACGAGCATCGAGTCGTCGTCGCTCCAGTGCACCTCGAGGTTGCGCAGCTGACGGAGGGCGGGATGACCCGCGCGGATCTTGTTCAGCTTCGCGAGGTAGGGCGCGAGCGATGCACCCATCTTCTCGGCCTTGGCGTAGTCGCGTGGCTTGAACTCGAACTTCTCGTTGTCGATGTTCTCCTCGCTGCCGGGACGTGCCACGTCTTCGAACAGCTCGTATCCGGAGTACACACCCCAGGTGGGGGCTGCCGTCGCGGCGAGTGCTGCGCGGATCTTGTACGCGGCGGGGCCACCGAACTGGAGGTACTCGGTGAGAATGTCGGGGGTGTTTACGAAGAGGTTCGGGCGCATGAAGTCGCTCGTCTCGTGACTCAGGCTCGAGAAGAACTCCTCGAGCTCGACCTTCGTGTTGCGCCACGTGAAGTACGTGTAGGACTGCTGGAATCCGACGGCGCCGAGGGACTGCATCATTGCGGGGCGGGTGAACGCCTCCGCGAGGAAGATCACGTCGGGGAACTCGATGTTGATCTCGTGGATCAGCCATTCCCAGAACTGGAGCGGCTTGGTGTGCGGGTTATCCACGCGGAAGATGTGGACACCGACGCCGATCCAGTACCTGACGATGCGGAGTATCTCTTCGCGCAGGCCGATGGGATCGTTGTCGAAGTTGATCGGGTAGATGTCCTGGTACTTCTTCGGCGGGTTTTCCGCATACGCGATGCTTCCGTCGGGCAGCGACGTGAACCATTCCGGGTGCTCCTTGACCCACGGGTGGTCCGGCGAGCACTGCAGCGCCAGGTCGATGGCGATCTCAAGGTTGTGCTTACGCGCGCTCTCGAGGAAGGCGGAGAAGTCGTCGATGGTGCCGAGCTCCGGGTGGATGGCGTCGTGGCCGCCCGCCGCGCTGCCGATGGCCCAGGGCGATCCGGGATCTCCCGGGGCGGGGTCGAGCGAGTTGTTCGGGCCCTTGCGGAAGGTCTTTCCGATCGGATGAATCGGCGGCAGGTACACCACGTCGAAGCCCATCTGGGCGATCGCGGGCAGCCGCGCGGCGGCGGTGCGGAACGTGCCCGACTCCCACTGGCCGTCCTTGTCCTTGCGGGCACCTTCGCTGCGGGGGAAGAACTCGTACCAGCTACCGACTCCCGCGCGGGTGCGCTCGACGCGCAGCACGAGCTGGTCGCTGTCGGTCACGAGGCTCGCAATGGGAGTGACTTCGAGGAGCGCGATCAGTCGCGCGTCCGTCGCCGCGCTCAGGCGCACTGCGGGCGTGAGCTTTTGGTCCTTGAACACCCGGATGGTGTCCTTGAGGATTGCCGGGGTCGGCTTGGTTTCGCCGCTGGCACGCTTGAGGAGGTCGACTCCCATGCGGAACATCAGTTCCACATCCATGCCGGCGGGCACCTTGATTTCTGCGTTGTGCAACCAGCTGGCCCAGTCGTCGCTGTAGGCGCGAATCGTGTAACGCCATTCGCCGGCCTCGGGCACCTGCACGTCCGCCTGCCAGCGGTCCGTACCGGGCTCCACGGGACGCATGCGGTGCCGGCTCTCGGCACCCTCGGGGTCGACGAGCAGCAGGTCGACGCCGAGAAGGTCGTGTCCTTCGCGGAACACTGTCGCCTTAAAAGGAATGACCTCGCCGGCATACGCCTTGGCGGGCCAGCGGTTCTCCGGCTGCTGCGGAAGAAGATGTCGGATCGGTATTCTGCCGATTCGAGGCTCGTAAGAGTTGTTGGTTGCGCTTTTTGTTTGTACGGCGGCTACGCCGTCATCGAGTTTGGCCACAATCCGACCGTACCGCTAAAACCCGCGTGAACGTTCAGGTTAGATTTGCCCCAGGCCCATGTTGCTCGCATAGTCTTGCAAGGGTGAAGGCAATCCGACGATTTACAGTGCACACCGTACTTCCCGAGGCGTTGACATCGCTTGAGGAACTTGCTACTAACCTGCGATGGTCATGGCACCATCCCACGCGACAGCTCTTCGCGTCGATCGAACCCGCGGTATGGGACGAGATCGGGCACGATCCTGTCGGCCTTCTCGGCGCGGTGGAGCCTGCGCGACTTCAGGAGCTCGCCTCCGACCAGGGCTTCGTGGATCGCGCGAACTCCCTGCGTGATGACCTTCACGCCTATCTCCACAATCCACGGTGGTACCAGTCGTTGACGGATGCCCCGGAGTCGATCGCGTATTTCTCGCCGGAGTTCGGCATCGCCGCCGCTCTTCCGCAATACTCGGGCGGCCTGGGAATCCTCGCCGGTGACCACCTGAAGAGTGCGTCCGACCTGGGTGTCCCCATCATCGGAGTGGGCCTCTTCTATCGAGCGGGATACTTCCGCCAGGCCATTTCCCGCGAAGGGTGGCAGCAGGAGACCTATCCGGTGCTCGATCCCGATGGTCTTCCGCTCAGCGTCCTGCGCAACCCCGACGGCACCGCGGTCATCGTCACGCTCGCCCTTCCCGAGGGCCGCGCACTGTCCGCGCGCATCTGGGTGGTCGCGGTCGGCCGAATCAAACTGCTGCTGCTGGACACGGACATCCCCGAGAACGAGGAGACCCTGCGCTCGGTCACCGACCGTCTGTACGGCGGCGGGGGAGAGCATCGCCTGCTGCAGGAGCTGCTCCTTGGCATCGGCGGAGTTCGTGCGATCAAGGCATTCACGGAACTGACCTCGGCGCCGGTTCCGGAGGTATTCCACACCAACGAGGGACACGCGGGGTTCCTCGGGCTGGAGCGCATCAGCGATCTGATCGGCGCCGGACTTTCCTTCGACGAGGCACTGCAGGTCGTGCGTGCCGGAACGGTGTTCACGACGCACACCCCGGTTCCCGCGGGAATCGACAGGTTCGAAGCCTCCCTCATCACCCGGTACTTCTCCACAGACCTGCTTCCGGGCGTCGCGCTCGACGAGGTCCTGACGCTCGGCGCGGAGAACTACGCGGGCGGAACGCCGGACACGTTCAACATGGCAGTCATGGGCCTGCGCCTTGGGCAGCGCGCCAACGGTGTCTCGAAGCTGCACGGCGACGTGTCGCGCGGCATGTTCGGCAAGCTTTGGCCCGACTTCGACCAGGACGATGTGCCCATCACCTCGGTGACGAACGGCGTTCACGCGCCGACGTGGACCGATCCTCTGCTGCTGGAGCTGGCCTCCGACCGGCTCGGCACGACCGAGACGACCACCGCCGACTGGAACTCCCCGTCCGTCACCGACGCCGACCTGTGGCGCGTCCGCGGCGACATGCGTCAGCAGCTCGTGACCGACGCGCGCAACCGCGTGTCGGCGGCCTGGCAGGAAGAGAACCCGGGCGTCGGGGACCCCGCCTACATCAACACCCTGTTGGATCCGTCGATCCTCACGATCGGCTTCGCTCGCCGCGTTCCAACCTACAAGCGACTCACCCTCATGCTGCACGACGAGGACCGGCTGCGCTCGCTGCTGCTGCACCCGACCCGTCCCATCCAGATCGTGATCGCCGGCAAGTCCCACCCCGCCGACGACGAGGGCAAGGCGCTGATCCAGAAGCTCGTCGAGTTCGCATCCGGTGTCGACGTGCGTCATCGCATCGTCTTCCTGCCGAACTATGACATCGCCATGGCGCAGCTGCTGTACCCGGGAACGGACGTCTGGCTCAACAACCCGCTGCGACCGCTCGAAGCCTGCGGCACCAGCGGAATGAAGGCCGCGCTGAACGGGTCGCTCAACCTGTCGATTCTCGATGGGTGGTGGGCAGAGTTCTACGACAAGGAAAACGGCTGGGCCATCCCGACCGCCGACAGCGCCGGTGACGGTGCCGAGCGCGACAAGCTCGAAGCCGATGCCATGTACGACCTCATCGAGCACCAGATCGCCCCGCGGTTCTACGACCGCAACGAGGACGACGTGCCGACCCGCTGGGTTGCATCGATTCGCCACACCCTCTCGACCCTGTCGCAGCCGCTCAGCGCAGACCGGATGGTGCAGGAGTACGTCAACCGTCTGTACATCCCCGCGGCCCACGCGGAGCACGCCATCAGCGCCGACTCGTACCAGCCGGCGCGGGACCTGTCGGAGTGGAAGGAACGCGTGCGCGCCGCCTGGCCGAGTGTGCAGGTCACCCACGTCGAGTCCGGCGGCGTTGACGCGGTTCCCCAGGTGGGCGACTCGCTGCACGTGCGAGCCCTTGTCGAACTCGGCAGACTGAACCCCGAAGACATCAAGGTGGAGGTCGTGTACGGTCGCGCCAAGGAGGGCGACCGACTCGCGGGCATCCAGCGCCAGTCCCTGACCTTTGCGTCCCGCGAGCCGGGGCAGCCGGCGGTGTTTACGGGTACGGTCACGTTGCAGCGCCCGGGCAGTTTCGGCTACAACGTGCGGGTGGTTCCCTCCAGTGACCTGCTCGCGACCCCCGCGGAGCTTGGTCTGATCGCGGTCGCCCATTGAGTCGTCCGGCGACCGCGCGGGCGTGGTTCGCCGCGGCGGGGTGCGCAGCGGTCATCGCGGTGTCCCTCGTCGGGTGCACTCCCGCGGACAGCGGTTCGCCCTCGACGCCGAGCGCGTCGGCCACGATCCCACCAGAAGCGTTGCCCACGGCGGCCGTTCAGACGGAGGCGCAGGCCTGCGCCGCGCTCGAGGTGGGAATGGGATCGCTGCAGACCCAGCTGGCGGACGGCATCAACAACCTGTCGAGCGATCCGGCCGGGGCATCCGTCTCGATTCATAAGGTCGTCGACCAGTACGCGGCCAACGCACGCACCGTGACCAATGACACCGTGGGACCCCTTGCACAGACGGCCGTCACCGCCCTCGGTGACCTGGCGACAGAGGTCGACAAGTACGCGGCGCAGTCGCCCGACTCGACGGCCCTGACGCTGTCCACGAGCGCCGTCGGTGTGCAGACTGCTTTCACCGCGTTACAGGACGTCTGCGGTTAATGCTGCGTTAATCCGTGCGTTCTACCCCCTGCTAAGGTGACATTTCTTGCACTTAAGAAACTCACAGGGAGAAACACATTGGCTATTACACGCATGACCACCGGCTCGTTGCTCGGCGGAATCGCCCTTGCCGCGGTTCTTCTCACCGGGTGCTCGAGCGGAAGCTCCGCTCCCGCGTCGCAGAGCCAGGCGGACGCGTGTAAGGAATTGCAGACGGGAATGAGCGAGATCTCCTCCGACCTCTCCAGCAGCCTCTCCACCCTCGCGAGCGACCCGACCGCGGCATCCGCGGCCATCGACAAGCTGTCGACCGCGTTCTCGGCCAACCTCGACAAGGTCACCAACGCGAAGGTCAAGAAGTCGGCGACGGCAGCGGATGACTCGCTCAAGGCGTTCGCCGCAGACATCAAGTCCTACGCCACCGACCCCGCCTCGGCCGATGCCACCAAGCTGACCGCGAGCTCCACCTCGCTGCAGACGACGTTCACCGACCTCGGTACCGTCTGCAAGTAAGCAGCATGTTCTCGCCGGCCGCGCTGCTCTAATCCCGCGCGATGGCGGCGATGATCGCGCCCGTCACCTCAGTGAGGTCGGCGGGCGCGATTTCTATGTCGAAGCCCCGCCTCCCACCTGAGACGAACACCGTGTCGAACAGCTCAGCGGTCTCGTCGAGAACCGTTGTCAGCCGGGTCTTCTGGCCGATCGGGCTTATCCCGCCCACGACGTAGCCCGTCTTGCGTTCGGCGACCTTCGGGTCTGCCATTCCCGCGCGCTTACCGCCGATGGCGGCGGCGAGCGCACCCAGGTCGAGCTTGCCCGTCACCGGCACGATCGCGACGACAAGGCGGCCATCGACATCGGCGAGAAGGGTCTTGAAGACCTGCTCGGGGTCGAGCCCCAGCGCGGACGCCGCCTCCTCGCCGAAGTTGCGGTTGGCGGCGTCGTGCTCGTATGCGTGCGGGGTGAACGAGATGCCCGCGGTGGTCAGTGCCACGGTGGCGGGGGTTCCGAGAGCCATGACCCTAGCTTTCCACGAGGTGCGCGAAAGCGCGTCAGTGCGCGCGGAACAGGCGCATCGACGTGCCCGACATGAGCAGTTCGCTCCCCGGACCGTGCTCGAGCTCCGCCGACGAGAGATCGTCCGTGGCCGAGTCCCACAGCAGGGTGTAGCCGGTCACGTCGGCGTGTTCCGGGAGGGTGACGGTGATGTCGTCCTCCATGCCGTGCACGATGAGCAGGATGCGGTTGAACTCCTCGACCTCGGGGGTCGAGGCGGCGACGTACTGGAGCGTGCGGGCCGTGGGGGAGTTCCAGTCGCGGTCGCTCATCGACAGGCCCTCGGTGTTGTACCAGTCCATCTGGTTGGACGACGGGACCGTCTCGCCGAACCGACCGAACCGCACGGGCCGGAGCGCCGGGTTCTCGTGCCGGAGTCGCAGCAGCCGCTGCGCAACCTTCCAGAGATCCTCCTGCCACGGTTCGCGCTTGCCCCAGCTGAGCCAGGTCAGCTCGCTGTCCAGGCAGTAGGCGTTGTTGTTTCCGCGCTGGCTGCGGCCATACTCGTCGCCGGCCGTGAGCATGGGCACACCCGCCGACAGCAGCAGCGTTCCGAGCAGGTTGCGGATCGCCTTCCGGCGCGAGTGCAGCACGTCGGTGTCCGACGTTGGACCCTCTACGCCGTGGTTGAACGAGTGGTTGTTGTCGGTGCCGTCCCTGTTGTTCTCACCGTTGCCCAGGTTGTGCTTCTGGTTGTAGGCGGTCAGGTCGGCCATGGTGAAGCCGTCGTGCGCGGTGATGAAGTTGACGGAGGCCAGCGGCCCGCGCTTCTCGGAGAACACGTGGGCGGACCCGGCGAGCCGCCGCGCAAAGCCGCCGATGCCCTGCGCTGCGGAGCCATGGTGCCGCGCTGCGGCGACGTCGGTGAGCCAGAAATCGCGTGCGCGGTCGCGGTAGCCGTCGTTCCACTCCTGGAACCCATCCGGGAAGTTACCGACCTGCCACCCGCCCATGCCCACATCCCAGGGCTCGGCGATCATCTTCACGCCCTCCAGTGCGGGGTCGTGCAAAATGGCGTCGAGAAGCGGATGCTCCGGGTCGAAGTCAACGTTTTCATCGCGTCCGAGCGTGGCGGCGAGATCGAAACGGAACCCATCGATCTGCACCTCGTTAGCCCAGTACCGGAGGCTGTCCAGCACGAGCCGCTGCGCCGCGGGTAGGGCGAAGTTCACGGTGTTTCCGCACCCGGTGACGTCGATGTAGTCGCCGTCGTCCATCTGGCGGTAGTACGACGCGTTGTCCAAACCGCGCAGCGACGTGGTGGGGCCGCCGGGGCCCTCCTCTGCCGTGTGGTTGTAGACGACGTCGAGCACGACCTCGAGCCCGGCCTCGTGCAGCAGCCGCACCATGCCCTTGAACTCGCGCAACACGGCACCGGTGCCGCCCACCTGCGCGGCCCGCGAGGCGTAACTCGACTGCGGGGTGAAGAAGTTGAGGGTGTTGTAGCCCCAGTAGTTGACGAGCCCCTGCTTGATCAGGCGCTGCTCGCTCACCGACTGATGGATCGGCAGCAGCTCGACCGTCGTTACCCCGAGGTCCTTGAGGTACGCGATGGTGCTCTCGTGCGCGAGGCCCGCGTACGTGCCGCGCAGCTCCTCGGGAACGGAGGGGTTGGCCCGGGTCAGGCCGCGAACGTGCGTCTCGTACAGCACCGTGTGGTCGAGCGGGATCTTCGGTTTGACGACGTCGCCCCAGTCGAACGCGTCATCCTGCACGTACGAGCGCCACTCACCGGACGTCGTTCGCGCAAGTCCCCGCGCGTACGGATCGATGAGGTTGCGGGAGGGATCGAAGGCGTGGGTGGGTCCGGTGGGGCCGGTCGCGCGGATCGAGTAGCGCATGCCGGGCACCAGAAGCTTGGATCGCCCGACCCAGACGCCGGAGGGTTCGCGCGTCATGGGAACGGAGTTCCCGAGCCACGCGGCATCCCGTTCGTCAAAGAGGCACAATTCCATCGCGGTCGCGTGCTCGGACCACACACGCGCTTCACCGCCACGGGAGGTCATTCTGACGCCGAGGTTACGCAGCGGATCGGATGCAGGCATGCGATCTAGAGTAGTTAACACGCGAGTCGGCTATGTTACGAGCCGCGTGAACCCCGCAATACCGAAGGACACCCCACCATGGCCATCTATCTCGATCATGCGGCGACCTCGCCCATGACGCGCGAGGTGCTCGAGGCGTATACGGCAGCGCTCACGCTTGTCGGTAACCCGTCGTCGATCCACAGCCAGGGGCAGAACTCCAAGCGCATGCTCGAGGAGGCCCGCGAGCAGGTCGCCGTGTCCCTCGGCGCCGATGCGGTCGAAGTCACCTTCACCTCCGGCGGCACCGAGTCGATCAATCTGGGCATTAAGGGGCTCTACTGGGCGCAGAACCCCGCCCCGGTGCATCCGCGTCCCCGCGTGTTGATTGCCGCGGGGGAGCACCACGCCACCATCGACGCGGCGGAATGGCTCGCCCGGTATGAGGGAGCCATCGTCGAAGAGGTGGCCATCGACGAGTTCGGTCGCATCGATCTGGTCGCCCTCGAGGCGGCGCTGGGCGACGACGTTGCGGTCCTGAGCATTCTGCTTGCCAATAACGAGGTCGGCACCATTCAACCGATAGCGGATGTCGCGGCGCTCGCCGCATCCCGCGGGGTACCGGTGCACCTCGACGCCGTTGCCGCCTACGGCTACCTGCCCATCGACTTCCACGCGCTGGGGGTCGCTGCGCTCAGCGTCTCCGCGCACAAGATCGGCGGACCGGTCGGCGTCGGCGCCCTGCTGATCGCCCGGAGCGCCACGATCGTTCCCCTGATTCACGGGGGCAATCAGCAGCGCGGACGCTCGGGCACCCAGGACGCCGCCGGCGCGGTTGCCTTCGGTGTCGCCGCTCGCGAGGCGACCACGAACATTCAGGCACGTGCGACGGCTCTCGCGATGCTGCGCGACAGGCTCATCGACGGGGTGCAGGCAGCGGTGCCGACCGCCATTCTTCGTGGAGACCCCGTTCAGAGGCTGTCCGGAAACGCGCACTTCACCTTCCCCGGCTGCGAGGGCGACTCGCTGCTCTTCCTGCTCGACGTCGCCGGGTTCTCGGTATCGACCGGGTCCGCCTGCCAGGCCGGTGTGCCCGAGGCATCCCACGTGCTCCTGGCGATGGGGCTTAGCGAGGCCGATGCGCGGGGAGCGTTACGGATGACCGTGGGACACGAGACCACCGAGGCCGAGGTTGATGCGTTCGTCGCGGCGCTTCCCGCCGCGGTGAGTGGTGCGAGCCGCGCGGGGCTGTCCGACCGCGTTGTGGGCATGGGTGTTTAGCCGCGGGCGGGCATCCGTGATCGCTCCGCGGCGTCGTGGTGTCGTTCGGGCCGGGGTGCTTGTTGCGTCGGTCGGAATTGCCGTGGCGCTCGCCGGATGCACGGCGGACGGGACATCCACCTCCGGCACAGCGACGCCGACCGCGACGTCCACCGCTTCGTCGATTCCGGTCGACCTCTCGTCACCGCTGCATCCGGTGTACCCGTCGCCCTTCACCGCCGCGGCGAATGAGAAGGAAACCGTGCGGGTTGCCGGGGCGATTCAGGCGCTCATCCCGCTGGCAAACATCCTGTACGTCGACGACCACTCGCAGGTGGTGACGGCGACCGAGACGGCGGGGCAGTACTACGGGGTGCTGCGCACGATCACGCTCGTCGCGACCAACGATCCGATCGCGCAGGCCCGTCTCATCGTCACGAAGCTGCAGGGCGCCGGCTGGATCGAGCGGCAGACCTCGGACACCGACGGCAACTTCTTCGTCGCGATGTCGAGCGACGAGGACTCGGCGAAGTCGTGGTTCGTCATCGTCGGCGGCGACACGTCTGTGGCCAAGCAGTCGGTCGTGACGCTGCAGGTGGCGAGTCCCACCCTCCCGGGTTAGGCGCAGATTGCGGATGACCCGGGGTCGGGTCATCCACTCGTCCGACGCTGCCCAGCCGACCGATTCCCACGCACCGTACACTGGAGGCCATGCGTGTTCTTGCAGCAATGAGTGGTGGAGTCGATTCCGCGGTGGCGGCGGCTCGTGCCGTGGACGCCGGGCACGACGTGGTCGGCGTACATCTCGCCCTGAGCCGGATGCCGGGAACCCTCCGCACCGGGTCCCGCGGCTGCTGCACGATCGAAGACTCGATGGACGCGCAGCGCGCAGCAAACATCATCGGCATCCCGTACTACGTGTGGGACTTCTCCGAGCGCTTCAAGCAGGACGTCGTCGACGACTTCATCGCCGAATACTCGGCCGGCCGCACCCCGAACCCTTGCATGCGCTGCAACGAGCGCATCAAGTTCGCCGCTCTGCTCGAGAAGGCCCTCGCGCTCGGTTTCGACGCCGTCGCGACCGGGCACT
Organism: Glaciihabitans sp. dw_435; assembly: GCF_018449675.1. Taxonomy (GTDB): domain Bacteria; phylum Actinomycetota; class Actinomycetes; order Actinomycetales; family Microbacteriaceae; genus Glaciihabitans. Next base: position 19,134 of record NZ_JAAVUZ010000004.1, read on the forward strand.
ACGCCGACATCCGTACGGACGAGGCCGGCAACAAGGAGCTGCACCGCGCCGCCACCTGGGCCAAGGACCAGTCCTACGTGCTGGGCGTGCTCAACACACAGCAGCTCGCGCACTCGATGTTCCCGCTCGGATCCACGCCGTCGAAGGCCGAGGTGCGCGCCGAGGCTGCCGCGCGTGGTTTCAGCGTTGCGAACAAGCCGGACTCCCACGACATCTGTTTCATCCCCGACGGCGACACCCGCGGCTGGCTGAAAGACAAGGTCGGCGCCGAGCAGGGCCAGATCCTTGACCGCAGCGGAGCCGTACTCGGTACGCACGAGGGTGCGCATGCGTTCACTGTCGGGCAGCGCAAGGGACTGAGCATCGGCTATCCCGCCGATGACGGAAAGCCGCGCTTCGTTCTCGAGGTGCAGCCGAAGACCAACACTGTCGTGGTCGGTCCCAAGGAGGCGCTGGACCTCGCCGAGGTCGCAGGTTTCTCGTACTCGTGGGCCGGACTTGGCCCCGTCGAGTCAGGCATTGCGTCGTACGGGGCGGATGACTCGATCACCGAGTTTGCCTGCGAGGTACAGATCCGTGCCCACGCCGACCCCGTCGCCGCCATCGCGTTCGTCGCGGGTGGCGAGCTCGTGATCCGTCCGACCACGCCGCTCAACGGTGTCGCTCCCGGTCAGACCGCGGTCGTATATGTCGGAACCCGCGTGCTCGGGCAGTGCACCATCGCCCGCACGGTCAGTGCCGTTCCGGCACCGACCGCGCAGCTCGTCTAGACGAGAACTCCGATCCTGCGCTAACGCAGGTAGGGGATGGCGAGCTTGTTGTCGAAGACCTTGCCGGCGTTCGCCTTGACCAGGCCCATGATGATCACCACGAGGTGGGCTACACCCAGCGCCAGGTAGATCATGATCGGGATGAACGGGCTCTGCGTGCGGATCACGGTGGCAAGCAGAACCACCCACAGAATGAGCACGACCATGACGGTAATGACCGTCAGTCCCCAGTTGGCGGCGCGACGTCCGTTCTCGGCGGCAAGGCCGCCCTTCTTTTGCGACCCGGGGAAGGTCGCCGCCATCACGATGGCGCCCACGAGGAGTCCGATGAACGGGATCGGGAAGTACGAGATAAAGCCGAGGGCATAGCTCTGCGCGCCGGTCGGCACCGGGGGCGCGTACTGTCCGGGTGCGCCGTACTGCGGCGCCCCGTATTGCGGGGCTCCATACTGGCCGGGCGCCGGATATTGTCCCGGTGCGGGGTACTGGCCGGGTGGGGCGTACTGTCCGGGTGCGGGGTATTGGCCGGGCGCGGCCGGATCGCCGGTGGCAGAGGGCGATGCTGCCGGGTACGGCGGCTGCTCCGCGCCGGCTGGCGGCACCACGGGAGGAGCGACCGGAGGCGCAGAGACGGGGGCTGACGGGTCCGGCTGGACGGGGGTGGTTCCGTTATCGGTCATGACTGAGGCTAGCAGTGAGGTTTTTTCGCCCTCGGGGGTGCGTCAACCCCACTCTGGTACGTCGGTGGCACTGCCTATGCTGGTCGGGTGGCTGACACATACACGATCGATGAATTGACCGCCGCCCAGGGCGAAGCGCAGACCCTCACGGCGCGCATCCTCGACCTCCGGGATGCCTACTACGGCCAGGACGCCGCCGTCGCCTCCGATGAAGAGTACGACGCGATGATGCATCGTCTCGAAGAATTGGAGCGGCTCTTCCCCGAATTGCAGAGCCAGGACAGCCCCACGCAAACGGTAGGTGCGGCCCGGGCAGCCCTGTTCGATCCGGTGACCCACGCGGAACGAATGCTGAGTCTCGATAACGTCTTCTCGATCGAAGAGTTCGAGGCATGGGCAACCAAGGTGGAGCGGGACTCTGGCCGAACCGTCGACTACCTGTGCGAACTCAAGATCGATGGGCTCGCGATTAACCTGCGGTACGAGAACGGCGTGCTCGTGAGCGCGGCGACCCGTGGCGACGGAGTCGTGGGCGAGGACGTCAGCGAAAACATCAGGCTCGTGGCATCCATTCCACAAAAGCTTGCCGGCACCGGACACCCGCCGCTGGTCGAGGTGCGCGGCGAGGTCTTCATTCCCGTCGCGGCGTTCGCCGAACTCAACGCCGAGCAGGTGGCCTCGGGTGACCGCATCTTCGCCAACGCGCGCAATGCGGCCGCCGGAAGCCTCCGCCAGAAGTCCGAGGGCAAGTCCGCGGACAAGCGCGCGCAGATGAAGAAGCGCCTCTCGAAGCTCCGCATGCTGGTACACGGCATCGGGGCATGGCCGAACCCGCCCGTGAGCTCACAGAGTGAGATCTACGAACTGCTGAAGGGCTGGGGCCTGCCGACCAGCGAGTACTTCGAGGTGAAGCACACCAAGGAGGAGGCGGCGAAGTTCATCGAGTACTACGGCGGGCACCGCGACAGCGTCGTTCACGAGATCGACGGCATCGTGATCAAGGTCGACGAACTCGCCCTGCACGAAGAGCTCGGCGCTACCAGCCGCGCACCCCGCTGGGCAATCGCCTACAAATACCCGCCGGAGCAGGTCAACACCAAGCTTCTCGACATCGTCGTCAGCGTCGGTCGCACCGGCCGGGCTACCCCGTTCGCCGTCATGGAGCCCGTGCGAGTCGCGGGCAGTGTTGTGCGCCAGGCGACCCTCCACAACCAGGACGTGGTCAAGGCCAAGGGCGTCCTCATCGGTGACACCGTGGTGTTGCGTAAGGCGGGAGAGGTCATCCCCGAGGTGCTCGGCCCGGTGGTCGAGCTGCGTGACGGCACCGAGCGCGAGTTCGTGATGCCCACCAACTGCCCGGAGTGCGGCACCCCGCTTGCCCCCGCCAAGGAGGGCGACATTGACCTGCGGTGCCCGAACGCACGCAGCTGCCCGGCCCAGGTTCGCGGACGTGTCGAGCACATCGGCAGCCGCGGAGCACTCGACATCGAGGTTCTCGGCGAGGTAACGGCGGCTGCACTCACGCAGCCGGTGGTTCCCGAGATTCCGCCGCTGGTCACCGAGGCGGGGTTGTTCGAGCTGACAGTGCGTGACATCTTCCCGATTCGCGTCATCGTCCGCGACAACGAGACGGGGGAAATCAAGCTGACGGATGCCCCGGCCGACGCCTCCGGAGAACCCGGCACTCCCGTGCCGAAAGAAGTCACACCGTTCCAGCGTCTGCGCAAAAAGACCGACCCCGCCTTTGACGCCGACGCCGAGCCCTTCGCGGGAGACGAAAACTACGTGCCGTCGAAGGCGGCGATCGACCTGATCGCCAACCTTGAGAAGGCGAAGACGAGCCCGCTCGCGCGCATCCTTGTTGCGCTGAACATCCGGCACGTCGGGCCCGTGGCCGCCCGCGCGCTTGCCAACTACTTCGGCTCGCTCGACCTGATCCGGGAGTCCACCCGCGACGAGCTCGCCGCGGTCGAGGGCGTCGGTCCGATCATTGCCGATGCGCTGCTCGAGTGGTTCCAGGTCGACTGGCACCAGGAGATCATCGAGCGGTGGCGTGCGGCGGGTGTGCAGTTCGTCACGCCTGGCCACCCGGGACCCGGGGCAGCGGCCGCAGCCGACGGAGTGCTGGTGGGAATCACGGTGGTCGCCACCGGAAGCCTCGAGGGGTACAGCCGTGAAGGCGCGCAGGAGGCAATCATTGCCGCCGGCGGCAAGGCAGCGTCGAGCGTCAGCAAGAAGACCGACTTTGTTGCGGCGGGTCCGGGAGCAGGGTCGAAACTGGGCAAGGCAGAGGAACTCGGCCTGAGGATCATCGACGCCGCCCAGTTCAAGCTACTGGTGGAGGGCGGCCCCGCCGCGCTCGGTGACGTGACGGCGGAGGAGCCAGCGGCGGACCCCGCGGAGTGACCACCGGGTCAATCCCAGCACCCTGAGGTTTTGGGTCGGTATTCGGGGCACAAAACGCAGCGTTTTCTTAACGTGTTCTTTACTTAGTTTCCTGACATCGGGCGGTCGCCGCCCAATAGAGTTATGCTGCCGGCTTCGTACCGATGGGGGACCGCGTAGTCGGCAAAAACGAGGGGAATACCCGAAGTTGCTGTTTGACGCCGCAGCATTTATTACCTCGGTGGCGATGGGTCCAGTCGCCGAGGCCTTTGTGGTACCTGAAAACACTCATTCGACCGTCGCGACCTCCGCTCTGCTGCCGGGCCCGGCCTCAATCTTCGCCACGGGCGCGCTCGGTGGAGGGGGATCCGGAGGTACGGTCGCGACCTCCGTGACCGGAGCTCTGTCGCCGACCGTCAGCGGGGGTGTGCCCGCACAGGTCAGCAGCGCCGAACTCGTGCACCTGACCGGCATGCCGTTCTTGCAGCAGTTGTCATTGCTTCCGGCCGATTCCCTTGCGAGCTTCCTCGGAGCCCACCCGAAAACCGTCTCCACTCTGTTGGCCTCACCCCCGGTGCCGAGCGAAGTGTCGGGGTGGTGGAACACGCTCGACACCACCGCGCAGACGGCGGCCCTGACTTCCGCCCCACGGCTCGTTGGCAACCTCGATGGCATTCCCGCCTCCGCCCGCAATGCCGCGAACCGTGTCTGGCTGGACCAGTCGATGGATTCGCTGCAGGCGCGCATCGCTTCGGCCCCCGGCCGGGCGATCGTGGATGAGTCGGAGCGCCAGATTCACATGCTGGGCGAGGTCAAGAGCACGCTGAAGGAAGGATCGAAGTCGATCCCGCGCAGCCTGCTGTCCGTTGATCCGACCGGCGCAGGTCGGGCATCGGTCGTGCTCGGCGATCTGGCGACGGCCGATTACGTGACGTACATGGTTCCGGGAATGTTCTTCACGGTCGACGGGCAGATTCACGACTGGACCGATGACGCCGAGCGGGTCTACAAGGAACAGGTCACCTGGCTCTCCCGAATTGCGAAGGATGACCCGTCCGAGGCGGGCAAGTCGGTGGCCGTCGTGTCGTGGATGGGGTACGAGACGCCGAACCTCACGAACGTGGGCGCACTCGACCTTGCCTACAAGGGGCGCGACGCCCTGGCAGATGCGATCGAGGGACTGCAGTCGGTGCGCAGCGCGAATGAGCCCTACGTCACGATCATCGCGCACTCCTACGGATCGACGGCGGCGCTGATGGCACTGACGGAATACGACTTCGACGTCGATGCGCTTGTGGTGGTGGGCTCGCCCGGAAGCGCCGCGCAGTCGGTGGATGAGCTGAACGTGCGCAATCGCAATATGTACGTCGGTGCCGCCGCGTGGGACCCGGTGCCGAACAGCTCCTTCTTTGGCAGCGAGCCGAGTGCGCCGGAGTACGGTGCGAAGAAGCTGGATGTCTCCGGCGCCGTCGACCCCATTACCGGCGCATCTCTGTCCGAATCGTTTGGGCACAACGGCTACTTCGACAAGGGGTCGTCGTCCGTGCGCAATATGGCCCTGATCGGCATCGACCAGGACGGCCTCGTGATGACGGGCTCCGCATCCGACTCGTCGATCACCCTCGCGGACGCGAAATAACTGGGTAGCCCCGCCACCGTCCCGGTACCAGGCGCAATTGCAAGCGTCAGACGTCCGTCGGCTCCGGAAATACATCCGGGCCGGGCGTTGGAGGCGTTGGAGCATCCGGCGGCAGCGGGGGAGCGGTAGGCGGTTCTGTCGGCTGGGGTGTGGTGGGATCGCTCATGCGATCGACCCTAGGCCGGAAGACGCGGCCCGATCTAGCCCCGGGCCAGCAGAAGAGGAGCGAGGCACGATGGAGATTCATCCCGGGAGTTAGTCGTCATCCCGGAACGAATCCACATCCGTGCAACCGGAGCCTCGTCAAGAACGAGGTTCGGAATCCTCACGAGCACCCTCGGCCATCGAAGGCCCAAAAGTGCACTAATCAAGAATCGCCCTTCGTTAAGGGCAAAACAACGGTGGATCCACACGAATCTCGTCGCAAAACGACGCTTTCAGTTGTGGGATCGTCCGAGCACAAATCTGTCTGCCCCGCGAACGAGGCACGAGTTTGCTGCTCGGGAGCCCGGTGTCGCCGCACCGAATAGACTTGACCGGTATCCCGCAGCCTTCACTGGCGCCAACGAATGCACGGAGTCGCATGTCTGAAATTACGACCGATGTCGTCGCGCACCTCGCGAATCTTTCGCGAATTGCCCTGACGCCGGAAGAGATCGAGACCCTCGCGGGGGAGCTCGGCGCCATTGTCGATAACGTCGCCAAGGTCAACGAGGTCGCCACGGCCGACGTGCCCGCGACGAGTCATCCTGTAGCCCTGTCCAATGTGTTCCGACCGGATGTCCCGGGCGAGACTCTCACACCGGAGCAGGCTCTCTCGGGCGCGCCCGATCACGACGGCACCCGCTTCAAGGTGAGCGCAATCCTGGGAGAAGAACAGTGAGTTTGATCAAGCTTTCCGCCGCAGAGCTGAGCGAGAAGCTCGCGAGCGGCGAGGTGTCCTCTGTCGAGGTCACCAAGGCGCACCTCGACCGCATCGCGGCTGTCGACGGTGACATCCACGCGTTCCTGCACATCAACGCCAAGGCGCTGGAAACCGCGGCAGAGGTCGACGCGAAGCGCGCCGCCGGCGAGACGCTCGGCGAGCTGGCCGGCGTCCCGATCGCCATTAAGGACGTGCTCGCCACGCTCGAGATGCCGTCGACCGCGGGCAGCAAGATTCTTGAGGGCTGGATTCCTCCGTACGACGCGACGGTCGTTGCCCGCCTGCGCGCGGCGAACCTCATTCCCCTCGGCAAGACCAACATGGACGAGTTCGCTATGGGGTCCTCCACCGAGCACTCCGCCTACGGACCGACCCACAACCCGTGGGACCTCGACCGTATCCCGGGTGGATCCGGTGGTGGCTCCGCCGCGGCCGTCGCCGCCTTTGAGGCGCCCATCGCGCTCGGTTCGGACACCGGCGGCTCGATCCGTCAGCCCGCCGCCGTTACCGGTTCGGTTGGCGTCAAGCCCACCTACGGCTCGGTCTCGCGGTACGGCGCGATCGCGCTGGCGAGCTCGCTTGACCAGGTCGGCCCGGTCTCGCGCACGGTTCTCGACTCCGCTCTCGTGCACGACATTATCGGCGGTCATGACCCGCGCGACTCGACCTCGCTCAAGGACGCGTGGCCGTCGTTCGCCGCGGCCGCTCGAGCCGGCGCGAAGGCAGAGTCGCTCAAGGGCCTGCGCATTGGTGTCGTCAAGGAACTGGATGCCCCGGGCTTCCAGTCCGGCGTCACGCAGCGGTTCCACGAGGCCCTCGATCTTCTCGCCGCCAACGGTGCCGAAATTATCGAGGTCAGCGCTCCGAACTTCGAGTACGCGGTCGCCGCCTACTACCTGATTCTTCCTGCCGAGGCATCCAGCAACCTCGCCAAGTTCGACTCCGTTCGCTTCGGACTCCGCGTCAACCCGCCGGGTGGTGGCACCGTCGAAGACGTGATGGCCGCGACGCGTGGTGTGGGGTTCGGGCCCGAGGTCAAGCGCCGCATCATCCTCGGTACCTACGCGCTGAGCGCCGGGTACTACGACGAGTACTACGGCAGCGCACAGAAGGTACGCACGCTCATCCAGCGCGACTTCAACGCCGCGTTCTCGCAGGTCGACGTTCTGGTGAGCCCCGCGGCTCCGACCACGGCGTTCAAGTTGGGTGAAAAGCTCAACGACCCGCTGGCGATGTACATCAACGACATCACCACGATCCCGGCGAACCTTGCCGGCGTGCCCGGTATGGGGCTGCCGATCGGACTCGCCCCGGAGGACGGCCTGCCCGTCGGAATCCAGATCATGGCACCCCAGCGCGCCGATGACCGCTTGTACACGCTGGGCGCGACGCTCGAGCGCCTGCTCGAGGAGAAGTGGGGTCACACCCTGCTCAGCCAGGCACCGGACCTCGCCCCCGGCGAAATGTTTGCAGCAACAGAGGGAGCCGTCTGATGGCTAAAGCAGAACTGATGGACTACGACAAGGCCCTCGAACTGTTCGAGCCGGTGCTCGGCTTCGAGGTGCACGTCGAACTCAACACCAAGACGAAGATGTTCTCCGACGCGCCGAACCCCGCCGCCGGCGGCGTGGACCAGGGCGCCCCGAACACGATGACGACGCCCGTCGACCTCGGTCTCCCGGGCTCGCTGCCCGTCGTCAACGAAGAGGCGATCAAGTACTCGATCAGCCTGGGCCTCGCGCTCGGCTGCTCGATCGCCGAGTCGAGCCGCTTCGCCCGCAAGAACTACTTCTACCCCGACACCCCGAAGAACTACCAGATCAGCCAATTCGATGAGCCGATCGCCTACGAGGGCAACGTCGAGGTCGAACTCGCGGACGGACGCAAGTTCCAGATCCCGATCGAACGTGCCCACATGGAAGAAGACGCCGGCAAGCTCACCCACGTGGGTGGTGCGACCGGTCGTATTCAGGGTGCCGACTACTCTCTTGTCGACTACAACCGCGCGGGCGTGCCGCTCGTCGAGATCGTCACCCACATGATCATTGGTGCGGATCGGGATGCCCCGGAGCTGGCCAAGGCCTACGTGTCGGCCATCCGTGACATTGTCGTGTCGCTGGGAATTTCCGAGGCAAAGATGGAGCGGGGCAACCTGCGCTGCGACGCCAACATCTCGCTGCGGTCACGCGCCGACGTCGCCGCCTCGATCGCCGCGGGCGAGCCCATGCCGCTGGGTACCCGCACTGAGACGAAGAACGTCAACTCGCTGCGCAGCGTGGAGCGGGCCATTCGCTACGAGATCCAGCGCCAGGCCGCGATCCTCGCGAAGGGTGGAACTATCCTGCAGGAGACCCGCCACTGGCATGAAGATACCGGCGTGACATCCGCTGGACGTCCCAAGAGCGACGCCGACGACTACCGTTACTTCCCGGAGCCCGACCTGCTGCCGGTCGTTCCCGGGGCAGAGCTGATCGAGAAGTTGCGTCTCGCCCTGCCGGAGCAGCCCGCCGTGCGTCGACGTCGCCTGCAGGCAGCGTGGAGCTTCACCGACCTCGAGTTCCAGGACGTCCGTAACTCGGGCCTTCTGGTCGAGATCGAGGAGACCGTCGCTGAGGGTGCATCCGCCCAGTCCGCCCGCAAGTGGTGGACCGGCGAGATCGCCCGTCTTGCCAACATCGCCGGGGCGGACCCCGCATCGCTGATCTCGCCGTTGCACGTCTCCGAACTGATCGCGCTCATCGAGGCCGGTGACCTCACCGACCGCCTGGCTCGCCAGGTGCTCGAGGGCGTCATCGCGGGCGAAGGCGCGCCGCACGAGGTCGTCGAGTCACGTGGACTCAAGGTCGTCTCCGACGACGGTGCGCTGATCGCCGCCATCGACGAGGCACTCGCGGCCCAGCCCGACGTTCTCGAGAAGATTCGCGACGGCAAGGTTCAGGCCGCCGGCGCCGTCATCGGGGCAGTGATGAAGGCCATGAAGGGCTCAGCGGATGCCGCGCGCGTCCGTGAACTCGTACTCGAGCGGGCAACCGCAACCGTCGCCGAGTAGCTCATGCTCCTGATCGAGGTGGTGCGACGCTGGGGACTCGTTGTCCTCGGCGTCGCGCTGCTCGCAGTGGGGATCATCCTGCTCGTGGTCGGCCTCCCGAACCTCTTCGTTGAGCCCATGTTTGGATGGACGAACTACACACCCCCGCGCCAGTACAACCCCGCAGAGGTTCCGCAACTCGCGGTTGCCTGGATGCTCACCAGTGTCGGCGCCCTCACCGTTGCGGCCTGGCTGTACGTCACGCAGCGGGCGCGGCGCACGGGATCAGTTGGCGTATAGCTCATGCTCCTGATCGATGTGGTGCGGCGCTGGGGACTCGGTATCCTCGGCGTCGCGCTGCTCATCGTCGGGATCATCCTGCTCATCCGCGGCTACACAGCACCGTCCGGTTGGACCGCGTACGCGCCACTCTCGGGGGAGACCTACTCGCCGCCGCAGCAGGGCATCACTACCGGCTGGATTCTCACGGGTGTGGGCGTCGTCATCACTGCGGCATGGGGCATCCTCTCGGTCAGCGCAGTGCGAAAGCGACCGTCGGCCGATGACGGCAAGGACGATGCCGGATCACTTCCCGATTAGCAACCTCCCGGCGTGACTTTTTCTGACCAATAAGGTTTAGACCATGTCTATGCCTCCACCCTCGCCCCGACCGTCACTGCGGGAGCTCTTCACCGATCGCCTCGGCGTTCTCGGAATTCGCAGCGGTCAGATCATCGTCGTGTTGATCCTCGCCGCCATCGCGATCTTCGCACTCGTTCAGCTGAAGCTCGTTGTTATCCCCGTGCTCATCGCGCTCATTCTTGCCTCGGCGTTCAGCCCCGTCATCAAGTTCCTCCGACGGCACGGCTTCGCCGCGATCTGGGCGACCTGGGTCACCCTTCTCGTGAGCCTCGCGGTGTTCGGTGGCCTCATCACCCTCATCGTCTTCGCCGTCCGCGACCAGTGGGATGACCTCGCGAGCTCGGCGTCCGATGGCATCGACCAGCTCGTCGAGTTTGCGAAGAACGGTCCGTTCTCGATTGACCAGACACAGATCGACTCGCTGCGTGACACCGTCGTGGGCTTCCTCACCAGCAGCCAGTTCGGGTCGGGCGCCATCGCCGGAGTCTCCGTCGTCGGCGAACTCGCCACGAGCGTCGCGTTGCTCGTCGTGATCCTGTTCTTCTTCCTCAAGGACGGCGACCGCATCTGGGCGTTCTTCCTCCGTCCCTTCCACGCCGTCCACCACGCCCGCGGAGAACGCATCGGTCACACCGCGGTGCGCACGCTGGGTGGCTACGTTCGCGGAACGGCGACGGTGGCGCTGGTGGATGCCGCGGCAATCGGCATCGGCATCGCAATCATCGGCGTCCCGCTCGCACTTCCGCTGGCGGTCATCGTGTTCGTTTCGGCATTCATCCCGTTGATCGGTGCGACGGTTGCGGGGATTCTCGCGGCGCTCGTGGCCCTCGTGGCCAACGGACCGGTCTCGGCCCTCATCGTCGTGATCATCGTGATCGCGGTGAACCAGTTGGAGGGCAACTTCCTGCAGCCGGTCGTCATGGCGCAGTCGCTCAAGCTCCACCCGCTCGTAGTCCTGCTGGCGTTGACAGCCGGAACCATCCTCGGCGGCATCATCGGTGCCGTGTTGTCGGTTCCGATTGCGGCGGTCGCGTGGGCAATCATCAAGATCTGGAACCACCCGGAAGAGATTCCGGCGAAGAAAGCTAAGAAGCTGAAGCCCGCTCCGAGCGCATGACCGCGTCCGCGGCGCCGCACTCGGGCGCCGCGGAATTCCAGCGGGTCCTTCCACGTTAGGGAGGATGACAGGAAGAAATTAGCGACATGAGCGTTCTGCGGTGGTTGTTCGAGGCGCAATTGGTGATCGGCGATCAGCACGTGCTGTGGCGCGAAATCATCGGCAACGTGTTCGGTCTGCTCAGCGCCCTCGGCGGGATGCGTCGCAAGGTGTGGGCCTGGCCCGTCGGAATCATCGGCAACGTTCTGCTCTTCACCGTGTTCCTTGGCGCTGTCTTCGGCACCCCGAACCCGGTCAACCTGCTCGGCCAGGCGGGCCGTCAGATCATGTTCATCGTCGTATCGATCTATGGCTGGTACGCGTGGAAGCGCAGCAGCACCGGCGGGGGAGCGGCGGTCGTGCCCGTATGGGCGGGCCTGCGCACCCGAATTATCCTGATCATCGCGCTGGTGGGCGGCACAGCGATCCTGACCCCGATCTTCCGCGCTCTCGGCTCCTATGAGCCGGTATGGTCCGACGCCTGGGTCTTCGTCGGATCACTCCTGGCTACCTACGGCATGGCAAAGGGCTGGGTCGAGTTCTGGTTGATCTGGGTTGCGGTGGACGTCGTCGGAGTGCCATTGCTGCTCAGCGCCGGGTACTACGCGTCGGCATTCATGTACGTGTTCTACGGGGTATTCACGCTCGTCGGGTTCTTCGTATGGGCGCGGGCGCGGCGGCTCGCGAAGCCGGCCGTCGCGGTGCTGTTCCCCGATCCGACGCTTCAGAACTAATCCGACGGACCCGTCGCTCGCGACCGGCGGCGATGGTAGCGTCCGTGCATGGATGTACCGACGCGGCTTGCCCCGCTCCGTGCCGAGTTCGAGTGGGCAAGCGAGAGGCTGCTGCAGCGGATGACCGGCCCCTCCGGTAACAGCGGAGACGGGGCATCCATCCCGGTCCCGCCCATGACCGACGACGAGTATCTCTGGGAGCCGGTCGACGGCTGCTGGTCACTGCGCCGTCGCGACGGAGAGTGGGGTCGGGGAGCGGTCGTGCTCGTGGGATCCGGCGAGTGGGGTCGCGACGGTGCGCCCAGTGCACCGTGGCCGCCACCGTTCACGACGATCGCGTGGCGCCTCAGCCATCTGAGCGACATGCTGGCTGGTCGCGGCGACCACAGCGGCGGGACGCACACCTTCGACCGCGCCAGCTACGCGTTCCGGGGCGACGCTGCCGGTGGCATCGCTTCGTTCGTTGAGGGCGTGGACGCGTGGCGTGAGGCGCTGCTGAGAGCGGATGACGCGGCGCTCGACACCGTCGGATACAGCACCTATCCCTACGGCAGTGACGCCGAAGAGGTGTTCCTGGACGTCGTCTGGTGGGTCAATCAGGAGGTTCTGCACCACGGGGCGGAGATCGCGCTGCTGCGGGACCTGTACCGGGACATGCACCGCTGACGTCCGGCGCACCGCACGGGTGCGAGGTCGTCTACGCCCCGACGCTTGCGCCGAGAGTTCGGGCGATGCGGTCCCACCAGGTCGCAGAGCCCACGCGGTGCGCGGCAGCCGTGGCGGCGCCGTTCTCGCGGATTGATGCCCGGTCGTTCCACACACGCTGCGCGAGGGCGGGGCCCGCACCAGCGATGAGGTCGGCGATGGGCAGCACGGCGTTCTGGCCGTAGTTGCCCAGCGCCCCCGTCAGCTTGGTGGTGGTGTAGTCGTCGACCGCGATGCCGATGGTCGGGACACCGGCGGAGACGGCGAACACGGCGGGGTGGTAGCGACTGCTGACCGACAGGGCGGCACCCCGGGCCAGCTGGGCCGCGGTGACCGAGTCGGTGGTCGCGAAGATGGCGGCGCGGTCGGATGTCATCCTCGCCATGATCCGGTTGTGCACGACGGTGTCGCCGTGGGCGACGTCGGAACGCGTTGATCCGAAGTGCGCGAAGAACCTGATGTCGAGATTGAAGTCGGTCGCGATGCCATCGAGCAACTCCGCCATGCGCTGGTCGAAGAGCTCGGGGTCGATGCCGCCCAGGTGGGCCGCCATCGTGACCACACAGTAGGGGACATCGGGCAGGGTCGTGCTGACTGGCGCGTCGATGCCCAGGAAGCTCGCGTCATCCACCGTCTTGTTAATCAGCGCGGGGGAGACGCCGAGCCGCGCAGAATAGTCGTAGGAGGGCTGCTCGCGGAGCCCGACCAGCGTCGCGGAGTTGAGCATTGCGGCGACAATGGTTTCGTCCTCGGGCGTGAGGAACGGACCGATGGTCTGGCCGCTGATCACGACGGGCTTGTCGAAGATTCGCGCGATCTGGGTGAGCGTCGCGCGCTCGAAGATGTGGGTCGGCCAGGTGGAGGCGATGTTGCCGCCGCCCGCGACCGCGACCCCGTCGGACTCGCGGATCGCGTCGATCACGGCGTGGGCCGGGTCATCCGCTGCCAGCAAGTCGCGTTCTCCCTTGGCCGTGCGGATCACGAGGCGCATGCGTTCCTCGGCCGGTTCGCGCGAGCGCTCCGGGTCGGTGAAGAAGCCGATGCGGTCGATGGACGAGATGCCGTAACGCTCGGCGCTCTCGAACGGGTGCGAGGAGATGCCGATGATGGTGGTCACGCCGCGCTGGCGCAGCTGCGTGATCATCTCGTGGAACATCGCCTCATCGCCGATGTGCACGATGTCATCGGCGACACCAATGTCACCGATCGCGACGATGTGGCGGGGAGCGGTATCCCCTGGTGCGGGGAAGAGGAACTCGCGCATGGCATCGGCGTCGAGCCCGGCGGCACGGTACTGGTCCATGAGGGCGGCATTCGCGTCGTACTGGTCGCCCTCGCGGGCCTGTGGCTCGTGGTGCAACGCGAAAACGCTGCCAACGTGACGGCGCGGCTCCTCGCCCAGCAGGGTGGTGTGGGCGACATTCCATGCGGCGTCTTCGAACCCCCAGCCGCGGAAGCGTTCGTCCTGCCCACCATGGCTCCACCAAGTGGCAGGGGTGGTCACGTACACGCCCGAGCAGGCGCCGCGCACGAGCTCGAACTCGCAGTCGGCGAGGTCGGTGCCGGCGGCGTATTGCGCGGTACCAGCAGCCCCCAGCCAGTGGTATTCCGTGTACGGGAGGTGGACCACGCCCGATGTTGCCGCCGCCGCGATCGCCTCGCGCAGGGGCCCAATCTGCGGGATGGTGTCGGCATCGTTGATGACGACGACCTCGCCCGGGTTGTCGATGGAGCGGATGCCGATGTTGCGGCACTGCGCGAGATTGAAGACCTCGTCCGCCGAGTCGATGGTGCGGATTTCCACCTCACTGAAATTGCTTCGGTACCACTGCACAGTGGCGTCGAAGGCGGCTTGGCGCGAGGGCTGGGCGCGCCAGGGAATTACAACAGTGAGCACAGGAAACCAATCGGGAACAGTGCCCGAACGGGCACACAAACATCAGTAGCGTACCTGCGTTCCGCACCCCTAATTCGCCGAGATGCGCTCCCGCAGAAACTCGACAACGCGCTGCCGGGCGGCGAGGGCAGGATGCCCCGGTTCCTCCCGGACTTCGTTGGTCAGCACTGAGTGTGCAGTCTTCGCAAAACCGCCCGGATTCCCCGGCGATGAGTCAAGTTCGATGACCTCAAACGCGTCGCCCAACCGCGTCTTGAGGGAGTCGAATCGCAGCCGCGGGCTCGACGCATCCTCGCTGAAGCGCATTCCCAGCACGCACAAGCCATCGTCCCGCGTGCGTTCGGCGATGCGATCGAGCTCCGCGGTGGTAACACCCGCGTCGATCTGGCGCGCGCGTCCGAGCGGGAATGGCACGGAAGGCTGGCTCATTACCGGTGCGAGCACGGCGTCGTCCACCGCGGTCGCCAGGGCGAATCCGCCCGTGAAACACATGCCGATCACACCGACACCGGGACCGGGAGTTCGCGCGGCAAGGTCCGCCGCCACCGCCCGCAGGTAGTCAGTGATGGGACGGTGGGCGTTCGCGGTAAAGGCGCGGAATTCGGATGACACGCAGAGCCTGGAGAGAACCCGCACCGTGTAGCCAACTGAGGCCGCCTGTCCCGGCACACCGAACGGCGAGGGGATGACGACAGTGAATCCCTCGGCAACGAGGTGATCGGCGAGGCCCAGCACGGCGGGGGTAATCCCCGGCACCTCGGGGATCAGCACGACCCCGGGCCCGCTGCCCTTCTCGAAGCAGTCATAGGTGAGGCCCGCCCCGGTAAACGGCGATGCCACCCAGCCGGTCAGGTCACTCGTGGGTGCGCCGCTCACCGTGTCTCTCCCATGGGCTCACCCTACTCACCAGCGCCCGGGTCGACCGCACTGCGGCCGCGAGTGTGACAATTTCTCTTTTGACGACAGCCGACCTCACCTAGGCTGGAAGGAATGGGCAACGGTCGCTCACCCGACTGGTCGCCCTTTTTCTTGGCTCACCAGCGACCGAAAGCAGGCCCATGCCCGAGTCCGTGTCACTACCCCCGGCCCTCGAAATTCGTGGCCTCGTTCGTCGGTTCGGCGAGAAAGTCGCGGTCGACAATCTCAGTCTTGTCGTGCCGTCCGGCTCGTTTTATGGCCTCGTCGGGCCGAATGGTGCCGGCAAGACCACAACCCTCTCGATGGCGACCGGACTGCTGCGACCGGACGCCGGAGACATCTCCATCCACGGCGTGGACGTCTGGCACAACCTGCTGCAGGCCAAGCGACTCGTGGGGGTGCTCAGCGATGGAGTTCGTCTCTTCGACCGCCTGACGGGCACACAACTGGTGACCTATGCCGGACTGCTCAGCGGAATGAGCCGGGAGGTCGTCGCCGAACGCACGGCGGACCTGCTGCAGGTGCTCGACCTGGAGAGCGCGGGAGGAACCCTCGTCGTGGACTACTCCGCCGGCATGACAAAGAAGATCGCTCTCGCGTGTGCACTCATCCACGCGCCGCGCCTGCTGGTGCTCGACGAGCCGTTCGAGTCGGTCGACCCCGTGTCATCCGCCAATATTCGCGACATTCTCGACGGGTTTGTCGCCTCCGGCGGCACCGTCATCGTGTCGAGCCACGCCATGGACCTGGTGCAGCGCATGTGTGACCACGTCGCCGTCATCGCGCAGGGGCGCGTGCTGGCATCCGGCACCACCGACGAGGTGCGGGATGGCTCCACCCTCGAGGACCGCTTTGTCGAGCTCGTCGGGGGACGCCGCCAGGGGAAGGGGCCGGAATGGTTGCGCATCTCGTAAGGCTGCGCTTTCTGATCCTCGCGAACTCGCTGAAGAAGAGCCCGTGGCAGATCGTCGCCGTTGTCATCGGTGCTCTCTACGGACTGGGGATTCTCGCGGCCGTGGTGGCCGGGCTGGTGGCCCTCAGCTTTGGCTCCCTCGAGGTCGCCCGCACCGTCGTCACCCTGGGCGGGGCGGCGGTCATCCTGGGGTGGTGGCTGATCCCGATCGTCACGGCGGGGATCGACCAGACCGTCGACACGGCCCGGCTGGTGACATTTCCCATACCGCTCAACACGCTCGTCGTGGGCCTCACGGTCAGCGGTGTCCTCGGCGTGCCCGGCATCGTCACTTCCGTCGCGTCACTCGCGACCATCGTGACGTGGCGCAACTCCGCTCCCGCCGCCATCGCCGCCCTCATCTGCGCGGCCATCGCGGTGCTCACCTGTGTCATCGGGTCCCGGCTCGTCGCCGCTCTCGCCACGAACCTCGGCTCCGGCCGACGCTTCCGTGAGGCGAAGGGCGTGCTGATCTTCATTCCGCTCATTTTGCTCGGCCCCATCCTCATCGGGTTGAGCTCGGTCCTGTCATCCGCGGCCGACGCCCTTCCCGACATCGCCACCGTCATTGGCTGGACGCCCCTCGGCGCGATCTGGGCCGTCCCCGCCAGCATTGCCGAGGGGAGCTACGGTGCTGCCGTGGTGCAGTTCCTCATCGGCATCGTGACGGTCGGCATCCTTGCGGTGCTGTGGCGGATGTCCCTGGCCCGCGCTCTCGAAACGCCCCCGCACTCCGCGGCGGTGAAGGCAGGGGTGCGCACCATCGGGCTGTTCGGCGTCTTCCCGGCGACCCCGTGGGGAGCCGTTGCCGCCCGTGCGCTCACCTACTGGCTGCGGGACCCACGCTATGCGCAGTCGCTCATCATCGTGCCGGTGTTGCCGCTTTTGTTGTTCTTCTACTCCGGTAGCTTTGGCTCGAATGCACTGCTCAACGCGACGGGGCCGATCGTCGCCCTGTTGCTCGCCCTGTCGATTTACACGGACGTGTCGTACGACAACACGGCGTACGCGCTGCACCTGGAAAAGGGTGTGAGCGGCGTCGCCGACCGGCTGGGCCGGGTGGTCGCCCTCACGGTGTTCGGCCTCCCGATCACCCTCATCCTGTGCATCGCCTCGGTCTGGTTCACCGACGCGTGGCGCATCCTGCCGGGGTTGCTCGGGGTCTCGGTCGGAACCTTCCTCAGCGGGCTCGCCCTGTCGTCGGTGATCTCCGGACGCCTGGTGTTCGCCGTGCCCGCCCCGGGTGAGAGTCCGTTCAAGGCACGGCCCGGGGGCGGGTTCACCCTCGCGCTGACGACCTTCGCGACGTGGGGCGGGCTCGCCGTGCTTGCCCTCCCCGAGGTGGTGCTGGCCGTCATCGGTTTCGTGACGGGAAACGCGCTGTTCGGGTGGCTCGCGCTACTCGTGGGCGCGGTGTTTGGGGGCGCCCTGCTTGTCATTGGTATTCGCTGGGGCGGCGCTATTCTCGACCGCCGCGGGCCGGAGCTCCTCGCCCAGCTGCAGGCTCAGAAGTAGGCGGGCGGTGAACGCGTCGTCGGCGGCGAGAGTCTCGACGGCGGCGCGCGCCCAGACCGCATACATGTGGGCGTACGACGTCTCGCGGGACTCCGGTACCCAGAGCTTTTGTCTCAGTTCCTGGGGAAACCGCACCGTCAGGGTCTGAGGCCGGTCGGCGACGATACGCCGTGTTGCGGCGTTGAACATGCGCGCCTGGTGTCCGGCGGCGAGGCGTGCCATCGGAGAAATGCTGCCCGCGTTGTCCATGGGCGGGATCTCGGTGAGGAGGATCCGGGCTCGCGCGGGGACCACGGCCAGCAGGCCGTCCACCAACTCGGTCATGTGCTGGGTCCACGATGCGCGCTTCGTCAACATGAGCGTGTCGGTGATGCCGAGCATCACGATCACGACGTTGGCATCGGCCAGGGAGGCGACATTCTCCGTGACGAAGGCGGGAGCTCCGGCGATGCGATGTCCGGGAACAGGGGCCGCGGACCAGTAGGCGCCGCGCCGCACACTGGCCGCGCGCTTGCGGGAGAACTGGCCGACAAACCCCAGCTCGTGGGTGAGCACGCCGAGGCCGACCGCATTGGATTCGCCGAACACAAACACGCGCTCCGGGTCCAGGCCGTCCACGATTCCGACGCTGGCGTCGGCGGGAAAGATGTCACCGGACCGGTCGGTGCGCCGGAAAATGAATTCGATGAGGCCTGTCAGGCGTGCGGCGTTTCGGGCTACCGTGCGCGGTGTGGCGAGAGCCATGCGGGTGCGACCATCCTGCTGCGAGAGGGCGCCACGGGTGCGGCGAGAGCAGCGTTCGTTCCGAACCTACGCACCGGTCGGCAAAACCCCTGACCCTAGCCAAGAAACGAAATGTGTGCTGCACCGACCGGGGTGCAGCACACACGTCGTTGGGGAGGGTGAGGATCAGATGGTGGCGACGGATCCCGAGTCCACGCGGTAGTTGGATCCGTTGACGAAGCTGGCGGCCTCCGAGCAGAGGAACGCGATGACGTTGGCAACCTCGTCGGGCTCGCCGCGTCGCTTCAGTTCCATGTAGGGGCGTTCCTCGTCGAGGAAGCTTTCGATCGCGTCATCCACGCTCGTTCCCAGCTTGTCGGCACGCTTCTCCATCATCGCGTCCGTCATGGGTGTGTGGATGAAGGCGGGCGACACCGCGTTCACGAGCAGGCCCTCCTTCGCGTAGCTGCGCGAGAGGCCCTTCATCAGGGCGAGAACGCCTGCCTTGGCGGAGCAGTAGGGAATCTCGTCGTCGTACGGCTGCACGGCGTCCTCTGAGGCGACGAACACGATGCGGCCCCAGCCGCCCGTGCGCAGCGAGGGGAGGAAGGCGCTGACCAGGCGGACCGGGCCCAGCAGGTCGACCTCGATGGTGTTCGTCCAGCCCGCGTCATCGATCTCGTGGAAGAGTCCCTGCGCACCGGTGATGCCGGCCGACTGCACGAGGATGTCGATGTCGCCGACGGCGGCGACGGTCTTCTCGTGCATGGCCGCGATCGAGTCGACCTGGGTGATGTCGGCGGCGAACGCGAACAGCTTTCCCTCCGCGGCATCGAGCTTGGCGGCCGCGGCGTCGAGAGAGTCCTGGTCCTTGTCGGTGATCACGACGGTGGCGCCCTCGGCCAGCAGAAGACGGGCGGTTTCCCAGCCGATGCCCGAGTCCGCGCCGCTGATGAGAGCCTTCTTGCCGACGATTCCGAGATCCATAATCTGCCTTTCCATAACTGTCTTCGTGACACTGCGCCCAGAGAACGGGGGCTCAACGAACGTAAGCTGTTTGGATGTCTGTTGTGCGGGGGTTGCCCCGGGTGTTTCGAGATGCAAGGGCCATTCTGGGCGAGAGCATCGTGTGGTCACCGGGTGGCGACGTGCTCTGGTGCGACATCACCGCGGGGCTGCTGCACCGCTCGCCGTTCGCCGGTGCTGACGATGGTTCGGCCGACACCGTGCTGTCGCTCCCGGCGCCCCTCGCGTCCTTTGCGCCGGCGACAACGGGCGGTTTTGTGGCAAGTCTCGGGGATCGGATCGTGCGAGCGGATGACTCGGGCGAGGTCACCACTCTCGCGCCCATCGAGCACGTGCGCGACGGTCTGCGTCTCAACGAGGGCAAGTGTGACCCGTTCGGACGCTGGATCACCGGCTCGATGAATCTCACCTCGGACGATCCCGACGGGGCGATCTACTCACTGGCCGACGGGGACGACGCCGCACGCGTTCTCGTGGGTGGCTTCGGCGTGGCCAACGGGTTCGAGTGGAGCCTGAACGACGACGAGATGTACTTCACCGACACGTCCGTGGAGACCATCTACCGTGCGCCCTACTCCGCCTCGGGCGTGCTCGGCCCGGTGAGCGTGTTCCACGCGGGAGAGTCGCACGACGGACTGACCATCGACGCCGAGGGATACCTCTGGGGCGGCATCTACGGTGGTGGCAGGGTGATCAGGTACGCTCCCGACGGAACGCAGGATCTGGTGGTCGACCTTCCCGCGCCCAACATCACGTCCGTTGCCTTTGGGGGTCCCGATATGTCCACGCTGTTCATCGCGTCCGCTCGCGAGAATCTCGACGAGGAACAGCTGGTGGATCATCCGCTGTCCGGCGCCATCTTCGCGATCGACACCTCCACCCACGGCCGTCCAGCACGAACGTTCGGCGCGTGAGCGCCGCTGTGACATCGGGTGCGGGTGCAGCTGCCGACGCCGATGGGGGACCCGCCCACCGCGTGGACGGATACGCGGACCTGCGCTCCTACGCCGCGATCGGTGACGGCCGCACGGTCGCCCTCATCGCCAGCGATGGAACAGTCGACTGGTTCCCCGTTCCCAACCTCGATTCGCCCCCGGTGTTCGCCGCGATTCTCGATGCCGCAGACGGCGGGGATATTCGCCTGCGTCCCCTGGGGGAGTACACGACCCGCCGCCGGTACGTGACAGGCACGAACGTGCTGCAAACCACCTTCACCACTGCCACGGGGAGGGTGCGGATGACCGATGCTCTGGTCACCGGTGTTGCCGGGCGTCTGCCGTGGGCGGAGCTTGCGCGCCGCGTCGACGGGGTATCCGGTTCCGTCGAGATGGAGTGGAGCGTGACCCCGGGCACTCTCCTCGGAACCGCCTCGCCCTGGATTGAGGACACCCTGCACGGACCGGTCATCCGGGTCGACGGGTTCCTGCTGGGCGTCGCTGGCTTCAACCACGGGGCATCCACCCCGTCCGGCACCGCGATGACCGGAGCATTCACGACGTCCGAGGAGTCGCGCCACGAGCTCGTGCTGACCGCGACAGAGCGCGAACCGCTGCGCTTGGTCGATGCCGACATCGTGGACCGGGGCATCGATCGCACCGTCGACAACTGGAAGTCGTGGTCGAAGGAGTTCTCGTACGAGGGGCAGTGGGCCGACGCCGTGCTCCGCAGCGCGCTGGCCCTGAAGCTACTGATCTACAGCCCCACCGGTTCGATCGCTGCGGCGGCCACGACCTCGCTGCCGGAGAGCTGGACCGAGGGAAAGAACTGGGACTACCGCTTCGCCTGGGTGCGGGACCTCGCCTACACGGTGCGCGCGCTCATCCGGTTCGGGCTCCGCGAAGAGACGCACGCGGCCGTCTCGTGGATGCTGAAGACGATTCGCGCCAACGGCCCCGAACTGAGCATCTTCTACGCTCTCGACGGCGGAGTGCCGAACGAGGTAAGCAACCCCGAGGTACCCGGATGGCGTGACATCGGCGAGGTGGTTCTCGGCAACGCCGCACAGGGCCAGCTGCAGCTGGGTGTCTACGGTGACCTCTTCGACGTCGTCCGGGCGTACGTCGACGACGGCAACGTGCTCGACGCCGACACGGCACGACTGCTCTCATCGATTGCCGACCGCGCCTGCGACAGCTGGCACCTTCGGGATGCCGGAATGTGGGAACTCGAGGAGACCCAGCACTACACCTCGTCCAAACTCGGCTGCTGGCAGGCCCTCGACTGCGCGGCGCACCTCGCCGAGGTCGGGCAGCTTCCGTCGGACGGTGTGCGCTGGGCGGCCGAGCGGGATCGCATCCGCGAATGGGTGGAGACGAACGGTTGGTCGGAGGCCCGCCAGAGCTACGTCATGTACCCGGGCAGCGAGAAGCTCGACGCGTCGGTGCTGCTGCACGCGGGCAGCGGATTCGACCGTGGCCCGCGTATGGCCGCCACCATTGACGCCATCGATGCCGAGCTGGGTCGTGGGCCGCTGGTGTACCGCTACTCCGGCATGGAGGAGGAGGAAGGCACCTTTGTCGCCTGTGCTTTCTGGGTCGCCGGTGCGCTCGCGTGCGTTGGCCGCACCGACGAGGCGAAGGCGCGCATGGACGAACTCGTCGGCCTCGCCAACGACGTCGGCCTCTACGCCGAACAGATGGATGCCACCACCCATGAATTCCTCGGCAATCTGCCGCAGGCGCTCAGCCACCTCGCGCTGATCAACGCGGCCATTACGATCGAGGAGCTCGGCTAGGCACGACGAATTCGGGGCTTGTGCGGGCGGGCGCCCCACGCGCTGAATAGGGGCACCCGAAAGGACTCCCCGTCATGCGCATAGTCGGTTCCGCCTCATCACGCCCGTCCGGTGTCGGCGCGGTTATCGCGCGCACGCTGGGCGTCAGCACCACCACTGCGGCGGACGACCGCCCCGCCGATGTTGCCCTTGTGGTGGTGCACGGCATGGGCCACCAGATCACCGGGGAGACTCTGCTCGAGTGGGCGGAGCCCATCCTCGGCCGCATCGACTGGCTCGCGAAATGGGCGGGACGTTCCTCCGCAGCGACGGTCGGCGACGTGCGGGCGGATGCCACAACAGGCGTCACCATCGTGGACTCGCGCCTCACGGGCGAATCCACGGCCCGGGTCATCGCCGATGCACGCTGGCGGGCACCGGATGGCACCGTGCGGCAGCGGCGCATCGCGCTGATCGAAGCCCGGTGGTCCCAGTCGTTCGTGCCGATGTCGCGCGGCGATGTCTTCACCTGGGGACTGCCGTTCCTCTGGCGCACGATCATCCGCATGTTCCGGCAGTTCGGACGAACAATGGTGCTCGTTCCCTTCGCGGGATTCGGTCGCGCGATGATCTCCCGCCATCGTGCGCGTGAGGCACATCGTCGCCCGCCGACCCCGGTGGCACGGGTGCTCGGCTTTCTCCAGGCGCTGATCGCGACAGTCGTCGGGGCGCTCCTCGCGCTGGGGCTGGGGATCGGGTTGGTGGTGGTGGGAATCATCGTGTCCGCGATCCTTCCGCTGTTGAGCCCGCTGCTGCTGATCCCGCTGGTGAAGAAATGGATCCAGCAACCCATCGACTCCCTCGTCGACTTCGTCGGCGACGTGGGAACGTTCCGCGAGCGGCCGCTGCGCTCGGCCGCGATGCGGGTGGTGCTGCGGGACAGGCTGGCCGAGGCATCCACCATGGTCGACCGCGACTCCGGGGAGGTGATGGTGCTCGCGCACTCGCAGGGTGCGGCGATCTCGGCGAAGTCGTTGTTCGGCGAGATCGACCTGCAGGGGAGTCGCATCACGAGGCTGTTCACGGTCGGCGCCGCCATCACGCTGCTGGGCACGTCCAGCTGGGCGATGAGTCGCCCGACCGCCGAGTACGCACCGGTCGCCAATTGGGCACGCTTCGCGCGCGACATCCGCTGGAACAACTACTGGGCGATCTGGGATCCCTTCGCGGCCGGTCCGATCGGGGACAGCCTTCCCCAGCGATTCCGGCGGTGGCGAGGCTCGTACGTGCAGAACGCCGCGGCGCACACGCCCGGGCCCGAGGAGCACGCCGTGCACAACACGAGCCTGCCGTTCACTGACCACCAGTCGTACGCAATGAACACGCTGCAGGTCATCGAACCCATCGCCCGCGTGCTGCTGGGCGATGACTTCCCGCGGGTTCCGGACGAGGAGGGCTCGCAGTCGGTCCGTCGCTTCGTCGGGATCCGGCGGGCGCGTGGCGTCATGCTCATTGCCGCCCTCATCGTCGGGATTCTCGTGCCGACGTTCGGTTGGTTCACGGCCGCGGTCGTGTGGGCGGCGCGCCTCGTTGTGGATGGCATCAATGCTGCGCTGAGCTTCCTGGGAGTCGGTTCTCGAGTCGATCTCGGTGTCATCGTCGCGTCGGAGGATCCCGCCCGGCTCACAACCCTTGGCACGCTGCTCGCCATCGCGCTGCTGGCGGCGCTGCTGATCTGGATCAGTCTGACCGTCACCAACTGGGCTGAGGACACCGTCCTGTGGAGCCGCCCGTCGGCCACTCAGTCCCGCTGGCATTACACCGTCGAGTTGCTCATTCAGCTCGTATACGTCGGGGGCGCCGGGGTCACGACCGTCGTGGCGGCGACAGCGCTCTGGCCGGGGAACGCCGCCGTTCCGATCGGGCTCGGAACGGCCGCGGGAGTGGCAACGGTGATGATACTTCTCGCGGTGAACGCGGGAATGATCCCCTTCGTTGTACCTCAGAAACTACCGACACGGGTGGTCGGGCACCGCTAACGGGCTTGCATGCATCCATGCATGCAAGGAGTATCATCAATGATTGTGACAGATACACCCACGACCTCCAGCGCCGAACGCGCCTACCTCCACACCAAGGCCCTGATCGTGCGCGGCGACCTTCCGGGCGGGCAGCTCATCAGCGAGGGACAGATCTGCGAAGCGCTGAACATCAGCAGGACCCCGGTGCACGAGGCATTCCTCCGCCTCGCCGCGGAGCAGTTGATCGTGCTCTCATCCCGCAAGGGGGCCGTCGTCGCTCCGATCTCTCCCCGCGAGGCGCAGGACGTTCTCGAAATGCGCGAGGCGATCGAACGGTCGGCTGCCGCCCGCATCGCCGCCGAGGGAGGGCCGACTGCCACGACCGTCGCGCGGTTGAAGGCTCTGCTCGATGAACAGCGGACAGCGATCGACCGGGATGACTCGGACGCCTTCCTTGCCGCGGATGACGAGTTCCACGCCCAGATCATCGCCGCCGGCAACAACGCGATCGCCCTCCACCTCTTCGGTCAGCTGCGGGACCGCCAGCAGCGGCTCCGCAATCACCTCATGCGCACCCGCGAGGAGTACGGGCCGGTATTGGACGAGCACTCCGCGATGTTCGCCCGGCTCGAGGCATCCGACCTTGACGGCTTTGTCGCCGTGCTGTCGGCGCACGTCAACCGCTTCGACGGTGTGCTGTGAGTGACACGGCCCGCACGACCGGGTTCGCGCGCCCCTGGGTGACGGTTTTCGCGCTGATCTTCGTGCTGTCGTGGAGCGGCAACCAGTTCACCCCGCTGTTGCTGCTGTACAAGTCCGAGCAGCACTACTCGTCGCTCGTGGTCAACGCGTTCCTGGGTATCTACGTGCTCGGGCTTGCGCCGAGCCTGCTGCTCGCCGGCGCGCTGTCCGACAGGTACGGCCGGCGTCCGCTGATGCTGGTGGGTGTTGTCGCCGCCATCTGCGCGAGCGGATCGCTGGCGTTCAGCTCGCTGGGCTCCGGCCCGCTGTACCTTGGCCGATTTCTCGCGGGCATCGCCGTCGGAGTCGCCATGGCCGTGGGAACCAGCTGGATGAAGGAGGTCTCCCAGGCGCCCCACGACAGGGCCGCCGACTTTGGCGCCGGAGCCCGCAGGGCGTCCCTGGCCTTCACGCTCGGATCCGGGTCGGGTGCGCTGGTCGCCGGCGCGATCGCCCAGTGGACGCCGTTCGGCGAGTTCCTCCCCTTCCTCATCAACGTGGCGCTCGCGCTACCGCTGCTCTGGCTCGTGCTGCGGGTCCCCGAGACGAGCGTGTCCGGTGGCGTGCAGGGAAGCCTCCGCGAGCAGTTCCGCATCCCCGCGGCGTCCCACAAGCGGTTCATCCGTGTCGTGGTCGTCATCGCGCCCTGGCTGTTCGTGGCTGCCTCGATCGGATACGGCTACGTGCCCGTGCTGCTGTCTGCGCCGTCGGAGGGCTTCGGAGTCGCGTACGCCACCCTGCTCTGCGTGATCATGCTCGGAACCTCCGCCCTCATTCAGCCCGTCGCCAAGCGGCTGGATTCGGTCTCCAGCGCCCGCTCACTGCTCATCGGCTTCGGCCTGATCGTGATCGGCCTGCTCGGAGCGGCCTTCGTCGATGCGACCCAGTCGCTCGCGCTCGGTATCGTCGCCGCGTTCGTGCTCGGCGCCGGGTTCGGCATCGGCCTGCTGTCGTCCCTGCTCGAGGTGCAGCGCATTGCGACCCCGAAGGATCTCGCCGGTCTCACCGGGTTGTTTTACGCGATCTCGTACGTCGGATTCCTCACCCCGGCCATCCTGTCGGCGATCACGCCGCCGTTCACCACCGTCGTGTTGCTCGTCGCGCTCGCGGCGTGTGCGGTCATCGGCTGCCTGCTGGTGGTCGTGTCCAACCGCAAGCACCTTCCGGGTGCGGCCGGCTGAGGCATCCACTCGCCGTCGCCGTTGTCCGGAGCGCCCGCCGCGCCTCAATAGGATGAGCACACACCAAGCAGAGGATTGACGATGACGACCCCAGTGCCCGGATGGTATGACGCTCCCGACGGCTCCGCCATGCTGCGCTGGTGGGACGGTACGACCTGGACAGCGGATGTCTCGCCGCGTCCGTCTGCGGTTGCTGCACCCACCCCGATCCAGGCCCCGGTCCCCGCCGCGCCGGCGTTCGTCGCGCCGCCTCTCGCACCGCCGCCTGCCGTGCCCCTCGCGCCCTACGCCCCCGCACGCAAGCGCCTGGTGTGGCCATGGGTCGCCGGCGGCGTTGCGCTGCTCGTGATCATCATCGGCGCCGTGGTTGCCATCGCGTGGGCTGTCGGACGGGTGGTGGACGCTGGTAACTCCCTCGAATCCTCGTCGCAGGGGGCCGGAACCGTCCTCCCATCGGCATCGCCCACAGACCCGACGGGAGCAGCGGCGGCGGTGACGGCATTCGACCGGGCCTACGCCGACGAGGATTGCGACGAGCTCACGGCGGTGACGACGCCGGATTTCCGGGATTCCCTCGGTGACAGCGCGTTCACGTGCGAGGCCTGGCTGGACGTCGCGTCGTCGTACACCGTCGACGGAACGTACCTGTACAGCGTTGCCATCGATGGCGCGGAGATCACCGGGGCGGGTACTGTGCCCACCGCCGTCGTGACCACGACCGAGGTGGACTCGAGCATGCCCGAGCCACAGACCACGCACTGGACGTACGACCTCATCCTGACTGACGGCGCGTGGCTCATCGACGACCAGACCTCGACTGACGACTAGCGCCTCACGCCGTACCGGTCAGAGCGCGCGGGCAGCCCCGAGGAAGTCGACGGCGGCATCGCGGAACGCACGCGATGTCGGCGCGTTGAAGTGGTGACGTCCAGGAATCTCGAAGAAGGTGGCGTTGGGCGCCGCGAGGGCGAGGGCGCGGGATGCCTCGAGAATGCCGTCCTCACTCCCGGTCGCGAACAGCACCTGCTGCGATGGCGCGTTGTCGGCGCTCGGCTGTGAACCTCCGCGCATGCCCTCTACCAGGGCGACGAGCGCTTCGATGTCGTTGCCGGGGATCGCGCCGGCCATGGTGAGATACCCGGCGGTGAGCCGGTCCTCGACCGGCGTGTGATCGCGCACGAACGCTTTGGCCTGGTCGACGCGAAAACGCGTGAGGGGGTCGCCATCGGGAATGCCGCCGAGCACCGCGCGGGAGATCCGGTTGGGCATCGCCCGGGCCGCCTGCCAGCCGACGCGGGCGCCCAGTGAGTACCCGACGTAGTCGACCTCGTCGAGCATGTAGGTGTCGAGCACCGTCAGTACGTCGGTGACCAGCAACTCCATCGTGTAGGCGCTGCTGCCGTGCGGCTTGTCGCTCGCGCCGTGGCCGCGCTGGTCGATCGCGATGACATGGAACCCGGCCCGAGTGAGGTCGCGCACCCATCCCGTCGCATGAAAGTTCACCAGCGCGCTGGAGGCGAATCCATGCACCGCCAGCACGGTGGGTGCCTCGGGATCGCCCCACTCGTAGGTGGCGATCTTCGTGTTGTCGGGGGAAATAACGGCGCGCGCGGGCGGCGCTTCTGGCGTAAGCATCGGTACTATTCGACCACGATTGCCCCGACGACCATGTCCACGCTGGGCGCGAAGGGTCTGATCCGCTGGTCAGTCGACCGTAATGGCGTGCCGGCGGCGGGCGATGAGGTCGAAGATTCCCAGCGCGAGCGCCACCACCATCAGCCCGATGGCGATCAGCAC
This sequence comes from Glaciihabitans sp. dw_435, assembly GCF_018449675.1. GTDB lineage: Bacteria > Actinomycetota > Actinomycetes > Actinomycetales > Microbacteriaceae > Glaciihabitans. The sequence goes on from NZ_JAAVUZ010000004.1 coordinate 47,282, forward strand.
GCCGTCGCGAAAACCGTCGTGAAACGCGGTGAGGGGAGTCTCGGTTGCGGTCTCGCGAAGGATCGCCGCGAAAAAGGTGGATGACGCGGCGGCGGTGCCGACCGCGGTGCCGACGCGCTGTCCGAGCTGGGCCATGGAACCTGCGACACCTCCCTCGGATACCGGGATTTCGGCGAGCGTGAGCGTCTGGTTGGGGGAGATCACAAACCCTCCGCCGACCCCCGCGATCAGCAGGGCCGCGCCCATCCCGTAGGGCGCGAGTTCTGCGGGGAGGGTGATGGCGAGCGTCAGATCGAGGGTGTAGCCGACGATCACGATCGCGAGTCCCGTCACGACGAGGGCGCGCCCATATTTCGCGACCAGTCGGCCGCCGATCCACGCGGTCACCGCCGAGGTCAGCGCAAACGGGATGCTGACGAGTCCCGCGAACACCGGCTCGAGCCCGAGGCCCTCCTGCAGGTACAGCGTGCTGAGCAGGAAGATCGCGGGAAGCGCACCGAAGTAGGCGGTGGCAAGCAGCACGCCGTTGCGGTAGGACGACGTGCGGAACAGGTTGAAGTGCACGACCGGCGACTTGCCCCTCCGTTGGTAGGCGAGCTCCCACCACACGAACAGGGCCCCGGCCACGGCGAAGCCGACCAGCCACAGCCAGCGCAGGTTGCTGTCGGTCGGCCGCCCCGTCGTGGTGACAAAGGGATAGAGCAGGCTGAACGTGGCAATGCCCAGCAACAGCACCCCGAACAGGTCCAGGTTCGTGTCTGCCCGGGCACGCGTGCGTTTCGGCAGCAGCCGCACCGCGAAGAACAGCGCGAGCGCGCCCAGCGGGATGTTCATCCAGAACAGCAGCCGCCAGCCGTCGACCGGTCCGCCGAGCAAGATCAACAGTCCGCCAAGGGTAGGGGCGAAGGCCGTCGACACACCAATCGTGGCGCCGAACAGACCGAACGCCCGTCCCCGGGCCGCACCCTGGAAGAGCTCCTGCACGAGACCGAGCACCTGGGGCATCTGCACGCCCGCCGCGATGCCCTGCAGGATCCGGCCGAGCACGAGGATCTGAATGGTCGGGGCGACCGCACAGAGCAGGCTCGCCGCGGTGAACCCGCTCAGCCCGATGATGAACATGATCTTGCGGCCGTAGACGTCGCCGAGTCGCCCCGACGGAACGAGCGACAGGCCAAACGCGAGCGCATACCCCGCGACGATCAGTTGGAGGTCGCTCGGTCCTGCTTCCAGCGACTTCTCGATGGAGGGCAGCCCGACATTCACCTTCGACAGGTCGAGGATCGTGAGGGCGGCGACGCTTACGGCGACGGCGAACGCCTGCCATCGTGCGCGGTCGGCGGAGGAAGTGGATGTCCCGGCGGATTCAGTCATCGTCTGGCCAAACTATCGGCACCCGACGGAGTTACCTAGCGCAGCTCGGTGACCCGGTTTATGAGGTATGCGCGGTGGGCGGCCAGTGCCGCGCGCTCCGCCGTCGCTCCCGCGGATTCGGTTACGCCGCGGGGAACCACTGTCCATTCCGCACGATGAGGGCCGCGGGGCGTACCTCGACGGTGCCGTAATGCGCGCCCGGGCACTTCTCGGCCCAGGCAAGCGCGGCGTCGAGGTCGATGACGTCGATCTCGAAGGTACCGGCGAGCTTTTCCCTGGTGTCGGCGAACGGTCCGTCCTGGATGCGCAACGATCGATCCCGCAGGGTCACCGTCGTGGACGCGGCCACGGGCTGCAGGATGCTCGCGAAGAGCAGCACGCCCGCGGCATCCAGTTCCCGCACGTAGTCGGCGAAGGCAATCTGCATCGACTGCATGGCTTCGTCGGAGATGCCTCCCTCGACGTCTTGCGGCTCAGCATTGTGGAGGAGGAGTGAGTACTGCATGGGGGTGTCCTTTCTTGTACCAGCCAGAGCCCAATCGACACCGCGGTGTCAGGTTTCCGGAACTATTTCGCCGAGGCCAACGCGGTCGGGGACCTGCCGGGCGACGCGATGGAGCCAGGGCCCCGGATCGGGCCACGACCGGCCGGTGGGGAGATGCCCGAGCAGGCGGGCCAGCGGGGTGGCGCCGTCATCCCAGGGGATCACGCGCGTGGGCGCCGCGTCGGGCAGCACGCCGAGCCACCAGTGCTTCCACGTCGGGGACAGCTCCTCGGGCGCGTCAATGATGTAGTAATCGGGCAGCGACGCCCCACCGGCGCTAAGCGACTGCAGGGCGCGCTCGATCTCGAAGTCGAGGGTGCCGAGGGTGGTCTGGTCGTCGAAGAACTCGACCCACGCGTGGGCGACGTGGGCGAGAGGGTCGCGGTCGTGCACCACGTAGGGGGACTGTGACTGGTTGATCCACTGGCCGGCATCGCCGTCCGTCATTTCGGCGAGGGAAGCGGCGCGCACGTTGGTCAGCCGGTTGAGGCGGCCGAGCGTCGGTGCAGGATTCCTACCGATAAAGACGACCGTTGTGCTGCTCGCGCTGCTCATGCATCCAGCCTAGATCGCCTGGTGAGCGCAGGCGCGGGAGTGGTCAGCGCAGATACTCCTCGAGCGCGGTCAACAGCGGTGCCTGGCCCTTCACGAGCTTGACCCGGGCGACCTCGAGCGGCGCCCAGGCCGCGGCATCCACTTCGGGAAATTGCTGCAGTCGTCCCGAGCGGGGCGGCCACTCCATCTCGAAGGTGTTGCTGGTGATGGTCTGCACGTCGAAGTCTGTTTCGGCGATGAATGCCGTCACGATCTTGCCGGACGATTGGCGGAACTCGCCGAGCAGCGCATAGTCGGCGTGGGGTGGGGGAGTGCCGATCTCTTCGGCAAACTCACGCAGGGCGGCGGTGAGGGGTTCTTCGTCGTCAGTGAACTCGCCCTTGGGGATGGACCACGCGTGGTCGTCCTTCTTCGCCCAGAACGGGCCGCCCATGTGGGCGATCCACACCTCAAGCCCGCCCGAGGGGGCGAATCTGTACAGCAGGAGTCCGGCACTACGGATGGGGGCCATCCCTCGATACTGTCAGTCAAACGGCATGCCCGCGCGAATTTCGAGCCTGCCCATCACCGCCATCGGGTGCGTCATGATCGCGTCGAGCGCTTCGTCGAGCGACGCGCACTCGAGCACGTCGAAGCCGACGATGGTGTCGTCGCGACCATCGGCGGGCCCGGACACGACGAACTCCTCGCCCCCGCGAATTGTCAGCGTCATGGCCTCATCCGACGGAACGAGCCTCTCGCCCACGATGCGTGCGCCCGCGGATTCCACGTCGCTCACCCACGCCTCGGTCGCCCCGCGCGGATCGTCAAGTTCTTCACCGTCGGGGGCAGAGTGCACCAGCAGTAGGAACAACATTGTTACCTCCCTGCGCCCAATGTATACGTTGTCCATAACGAGGCCTAGGCCGCAGTACTACCGGGATGTGCGCCGGTTCACGCCGGCGGCCACACCCCGATGATGATCGCCATGATGACGAGCGTGACGAACTCGTGGGCGACGTTGAGCACCGTCAGCCCCGCGGGGCGACCGTCGAAGGCGTCGTGGGTGATGAACCGGGCGGCGGTGAAACCCGCCCACAGGATGATGGTGGTCACGACCGCGTTCCAGAAAAAGCTGCCGTCGTAGAAGCTCCACGAGATATCGGCGGCGCCGGCCAGCACCCAGGCCGTGATGAAGCTCACGACGACAGTGATGAGGATGGGCCTGACCGCATCGGAGGCGTTGCCCGACGGGGTCACGCCCGCGGCTTTCATCCAGTATTTGCCGAAGACCCTGGGGGTGTACCAGACCGAGCCCACGATCATGCTGGAGAGCGTCGCGAGGATAACCGCCCAGTAGTTGATGTCCGGAACCATGATCGCCCTTCGTTGCGCGTGACAGTTTTCTTACGAGCAGAATAGAACGCATGACGACTACCGCACCGTACGGATCGTGGCGTTCCCCGATCTCCGCCCTCGATCTCGCCGCAAGCGGCCACCCGGTGAGCGGCGGTACCTGGGTCGGCGATGCAGTTTGGTGGCTCGAGCTGCGGCCCGGCGAGGGCGGCCGTCTCGCCGTCCGCACGGCCGGAGACAACGGCGAACCCGTCGACATTCTTCCCGCTCCGTGGAACGCACGAACGCGGGTGCACGAGTACGGTGGCGGCGCGTGGACGGTGACGGATGACTCTGCGCTGATCTTCGCCGAATTCACCGACCAACGTCTGTACCGCCTTGACCGGGGCGAGAGCACCCCCGTCGCGATCACCCCGGCCGACGGGAGATACCGGTTCGCCGAGTTATCCATTCGCGGGGACGAGGTGATCGCCGTGCGGGAGACCCACACCGACGGAAGCATCAGCCGCGACATCGTGGCGGTGCCGCTGGATGGATCCGCGGTGCACGACGCCCGTGGCATCCGCTCCATCGTCTCTGGATCCCACTTCCTTGCCTACCCGCGGTTCTCGCCGGATGGGTCCCGCATCGCCTGGATAGCCTGGGAGCACCCGCAAATGCCGTGGGACGGCACCGAACTGCGCGTTGCGGACCTCGTCGACGGAGTGGGACGCGACCAGCGCACGCTCGCCGGGTCGACGACCGAGTCCGTGCTGCAGCCGCAGTGGGCGGATGACTCCACCCTGACGCTGATCAGTGATCGCAGTGGATTCTGGAACCTGGAGTCGCTCACCCTCGACGGCACCCGCCGCGTGCTGCTCGAGGAGCGGGCCGAGTACGGTGACGCCCTGTGGACTCTTGGCTCCATCTGGTATCACCGGTTGGACGACGGCCGGCTGCTCACCATGCGCACCGATGGCGATGACAGCCTTGTGATCCTGGACACCACGACCGGCGAGAGCCGTTCCCTCGACCTGCCGCTCACGGCAATCTCCCTCGGCGCTCGCCGGGGATCCCGGGTGATGCTGTTTGGCGGAAACTCAACGCTGGCTACCGGACTGCGCATCCTGGACCTCGACACCGGCGACCTCGAGGTCGTGCGGCTTGCGGTCGACGCGCTCCCGGACGCGGGCTACCTGCCGATCGCCGAGGCACGCGTGTTCGGCTCGACCCGGGAGGTGCACGCCTTCGTGTACCCGCCGCGCAACGCGGACTTCGTGGCACCCGAGGGCGAACTGCCGCCCTACATCGCGTTCGTGCACGGTGGCCCCACGTCGCGGGTGCCCGCGCGCGCAGACCTCACGGCTGCGTACTTCACCAGCCGCGGCATCGGCGTTGTCGACATCAACTACGGCGGCTCGACGGGCCACGGTCGCGAGTATCGCGAGCGGCTCAAGGGCCAGTGGGGAGTGGTGGATGTCGAGGACACAATCGCCGCCGTCCTCGGGCTGGCAGACGCGGGTGTCGCCGATCGCGCCCGGCTGGGCATCCGCGGTGGCTCCGCCGGCGGCTGGACGGTACTCGCCTCGCTCACCGGGTCGGACGTCTTCGCCGCCGGAACCTCCTACTTCGGTGTTGCCGAGCTCACGCAGTTCGCCCTCGACACGCACGACTTCGAGTCCCGCTACCTCGACGGGCTCATCGGCCCGCTGCCCGAGGCGGCCGACCTGTACGATTCCCGGGCGCCCCTGAACAACGTCCACAAGCTCACCACCCCCGTGCTGTTGCTGCAGGGACTCGATGACCCGATCGTGCCACCGTCGCAGGCAGAGCTGTTCCGGGATGCGCTCGAGGCTCGGGGCATCCCGCACGCCTATATCGCCTACGAGGGCGAGTCGCACGGCTTCCGTCGTGCGGAGACCATCGTCAGCGCGACGGAGGCTGAACTGTCGTTCTACGGTCAGGTGATGGGCTTCGAGCCGGCGGATGTCCCGCGGTTGATGCTCTCCTGATCTGCTTCGCTCCCGTGTCAACCCCCGGCGAATATTCGAAATCGGGAATCGATGCGCACCGCGGGGCCGTTTTACCCGGTGTACCCAATCGCAAGGAGATCCAAGAAATGTCAGTAATTCCCACGATCGCCCTGAACAACGGCGTCGAGATTCCGCAGCTCGGATTCGGCGTCTTCCAGATCGCACCCGCCGACACCAAGGTCGCGACCCTCGAAGCTCTCGAGGTCGGCTACCGGCACATCGACACCGCCGAAATGTACGGCAACGAGAAGGGGGTCGGGGACGCGGTGCGCGAATCCGGCCTCGCGCGCGAGGACGTCTTCGTCACCAGCAAGCTCAACAACGGTTTCCACGCCCGCGAAGACGCCCTGAAGGCCTTCGATACCACCCTCGATACCCTCGGCTTCGAGTACATCGACCTCTTCCTCATCCACTGGCCGCTGCCGGCGGTGGGCGACTTCGTCGACACCTGGAAGGCAATGGAGGAGATCTACGCCTCCGGCCGCGCCAAGGCCATCGGTGTCTCGAACTTCCAGCCGCAGCACATCCAGCGCCTGCTCGACCACACGGACATCATCCCCGCTGTCAACCAGATCGAGGTGCACCCGTACCTCACGCAGGACGACGTTCGCGGCTTTAACAACGAGCACGGCATCGAGACGGAGGCATGGTCGCCCATCGCCCAGGGCCTCGTGCTGACAGACCCGACGATCACCGAGATCGCCGACCGCATCGGCAAGTCACCGGCCCAGGTCACGCTGCGCTGGCACATCCAGCGCGGCGACATCGTGTTCCCGAAGTCGGTGAGCCGGAGCCGCATCGAAGAGAACTTCGCGCTGTTCGACTTCACGCTGACCGATGACGACGTTGCGGCAATCAGTGAGCTGAACCGCAACGAGCGCACGGGCCCGAACCCCGACGAGTTCAACTGGATTCCGTAGGTCCGGAAATCGCGTGACGCGAGAAAGGGCGGTCACTCCTCGCGGAGTGACCGCCCTTTCGCGGTGCTGGGTGGAACTGCTGGGTTAGTGACCCATCGGCAGCTCGCCCGCGGGAACCGCCGGCTTACGGATGAAGAACGCCGCCGGAATGGCGAACAGCGAAATGATCGCGCCATACATAAAGGCGTGCTGGATGCCTCCGGCCGTCGCGTGCACGACCGATGCTCCCTGCGTGGCCAACGTGGTGGACTGCGCGGTCATCACCGCGATGAAGAGTGCGGTGCCGAGCGCCCCGGCCAGTTGCTGGATCGTGCCGAGGATGGCGCTGCCGTGGGAGTACAGGTTCGGAGTCAGCGACCCGAGGCTCGCGGTGAACAGCGGCGTGAAGAGCAAAGCAAGTCCGATGCTGAGAGCAATGTGTGCGACCAGCACGAGGCCGATCGGAGTCGACTCGCTCAGACGCGTCATGGCCCAGAAGTCCGCGCTCACCAGCACGGCACCCGAGACGAGCAGCGTGGTGGGTCCGTAGCGGTCGAACAGGCGACCGACGAACGGCGACAGGATTCCCGTGATCAGGCCACCGGGAAGCAGGAGCAGGCCGGTGTTCAGCGCGTTAAGACCGAGAACGTTCTGCAGGTAGATCGGCAGGATGATCAGGGTGCCGAACAACGCCATCATGCTGATGGCCATCATGCCGATCGAGACGCTGAAGGTCGGCGACTTGAAGGTACGCAGGTCAAGAAGCGCGCGGTCACGGCGCTGCAGCGATACCTGGCGCAGGACGAAGACCACGAGCGCGACGACTCCCACGAGCAGCGGCACGATGCCGACCTCGGGCGAGGTGGCCAGGTTGCTCAGGCCGTAGATAAGCCCACCGAACCCGAAGGCCGAGAGGATTACCGAGAAGACATCGAACTGCGTCCTGACCGGAGTCGTGACGTTCGGGACCCGGATGATGCCGAGCACAAGCGCCGCGAGGGCAATCGGCAACACAAGGATGAACATCCAGCGCCAGTCGAGCGCGCTGAGGATGATGCCCGAGATGGTCGGGCCAATGGCAGGTGCCACGGAAATGACGATGGAGATGTTTCCCATCGTGCGCCCCCGAGAGGCCGGGGCGACGAGCGTCATGGCCGTCGTCATGAGCAGCGGCATCATGATGGCGGTTCCGGATGCCTGGACAACGCGCCCGGCGAGCAGGATCTCAAATCCGGGTGCCGTAGCCGCGATGAGCGTTCCGAGACTGAATAGGCTCATCGCCGCGATGAAAATCGGGCGGGTGTTGAAGCGCTGCAGCAAGAACCCGGTGATGGGGATCACCACGGCCATGGTGAGCATGAAGCCCGTGGTGAGCCACTGGGCGGAGGACGCCGTGATGTCGAGGTCCTGCATGAGGTGCGGAAGCGCCACACCCATGATGGTCTCGTTCAGGATGACGACAAAGGCCGAAATCAGCAGCAGGTTGATGACCAGTTTGTTGCGCTTGGCAATGGTGGGGTCATCCGCTGCGGTGCCCGGCATGGCGGGCGTCACGGTAAGAGGGGAAGTTTCAGACAAAGGTAAGTGTCCCGTCGGGAGTGTTAGAGCAATCGCGCGTACCTTCATCAAGCAACCGCCGCGCGGACTTTATTCCACTGTTGCGTGTCCAGTACCGTCGACCTAGGAGCGGGGGACGACCGAAGGAGTTCAGCCATGATCGAGACGACGTTGTCAGCCGATGGAACCCGCATCGCCTTCGAGCGCAGCGGCACCGGTCCTGCTCTCGTGCTGCTGGGAGGCGCCTTCAACACCCGCCAGAGCGCCGCCGGGCTCGCGTCAGTGCTCGCTCCCCAGTACACGGTCTTCACGGTCGACCGCCGCGGTCGCGGAAACAGCGGAGACACGCAGCCCTACGCGGTCGAGCGCGAGATCGAGGATGTCGCGGCAGTCGTCGAGGCCGCCGGCGGGTCCGCCCACGCCTACGGGCATTCGTCCGGGGCGATTCTTGCCCTCGAGGCCGCGGCACACGGAGTGGCGATCACGAAGGTCGCCGCGTTCGAGCCGCCGTACACGTTCGATCCCCAGAACCCGTCGGCGGTTCCGGGCACCCGCACGGCCGACGAGGTGCTCGCGGCCCTCGACGGGGGCGATCACTCCCTGGCGGCCCGGACCTTTCTGCAATTCATGGGAATCGACGAGGACTCGATCGAGTGGATGACCCAGGCACCGTTCTGGCCCGACATGGCATCGCTTGCCCCCACCCTTCGCTACGAAATCGCCCTGACCAACGACGGCCGCGTACCCCGGGAGCGCTTCGCCCGCATCGGAGCCCCCACCCTCGTGATGGATGGCGGCAACAGCCCCGCGTGGGCGGCCCGGTCGGTGGCGGCCGTCACGGAGGCGATCCCCGGCGCGCGCCGCGTCACGATAACCGGGCAAACGCACGCGGTCGAAGACGCTGCCGTCGCAACGGTGCTCGTCGAATTTCTGAAATGACGCTGGAACCTGCGCACCCCGTCGCGGTGACGCCCCGGGAACTGCTGCGCCTGCGCCTGGCATCCCAGCGCATCGAGTCACCGTCCAGCACGCCGCTCGATGTGGCCGGCGTCGTGCGGCACCTCCTTGCGCTGCAGGCGCAGGACTTCGCGCAGGGACTGTGGGCGGTCGCTCTGCGGGCGCCCGGGGCCACGAAGAGCGACGTTCTCGCCGCGCTGGACGAAGGTCGGGTCATCCGCTCCTGGCCCATGCGTGGCACGCTGCACTTTCTGCCGCCGGAAGACCTGCGCTGGATCCTCGCCCTCACCGCCGAGCGCACGCTGAAGGGGGCAGCCTCCCGCTTTCGCGGCCTGGGAATCGACGAGACGACGCTCACGCGCGCCACGGAGGTCGCGCGCGCCGAGCTCGGTGGGGGAGCGCGACTGTCGCGGGATGAACTCTTCGCCGCCCTGGGCCGCGCCGGCATCGATACGGCGGGGCAACGGGGCTCCCACATTGTATTCGCGCTGTCGCATCGCGCGATTATCTGCTGGGGACCCACCCACAAGAACCAGCAGGCACTCGTGCTGGTCGACGACTGGATTCCGCGGCAGCCCGCCCGTGAGCGCACCGATGCCTTGCGCTCCTATGCGCTCGGCTATTTCCGGGGACACGGACCGGCGACCCTCGCTGACTTCGCCTGGTGGTCAAAGCTCACCCTCGCCGACGCCCGCACGGGGCTGGCCGCGGCGCTCGACGATCTCGTCGAGCTGAGCTGCGACGGAACCACTTATTGGATGACCCGGGACGAAATGGATGCCGCGGGCCCAGCACCCTCGCGTGCGAGTGGCCGCGTGCACCTGCTCCCGGGTTTCGACGAGTACCTGCTCGGCTACACGGACCGTTCCCTCGCCCTGACCCCCGAGCACTTCGACCGCGTGGTGCCCGGCACCAATGGAATCTTCCTTCCGATCATCGTTTCCCGGGGCAGGGTCGTCGGCACCTGGCGACGCCCACCCGGTGCCTCCCCGGGAGCCATCCCGTCTGGGTCGATCACCACCGACGTCTTCGAGACGCTCGGCACGCGCGACACGGCGACGCTAGACCGTGCGGCTCGGGAGTGGTCCCGCTACGCGGCCGGGTGAAACGGCACATTCTGCCCCCAAACGGGGGCGTGATTCGACCCCTCGATTTGCAGGGAGAGCGACAGGTACCGTCGGGCTGTCGGCGGTGTGCACGTCGACGCAGCGAGATTTGTCCCCGTCGCAATGGCGCGCCGCCCGACCCGTCTATGCCGCTTCACCCCTGAGTTGAGCGCCGCACCACCTGAGAATCCCGACCGCGCCGGGACCCGATCTCGCGAGCAGAGTATGCCTAGCAAAAGGAGATCATCGTGAGAAAACCGCTCATCGCCACCGCGGCGTGTGTTGCCCTCGTGGGTTCCACGCTGCTGGTGGCGTCACCGGCGTCGGCGAACGGCCGGGGCCACTCCCACCATCCGACGCCACCATCGGTCTCGGTCGGATCCGCCCGCACCCTCGCCGACGGCCTGTTGTCACCACTCAGCCTGGACGTCACGTCGAAGGGCACCGCCTACGTCACCGAGAACTTCGGAGGAACCCTGGTCAAGGTCGACCGGACGGGCACGAAGACGACTCTCGCCAGCGCGCCCGGAGACGAGATCAGCGCCGTCAGCTCCCGTAACGGAGCGGTGTACTACGCCCAGCTCGCCCAGGATCACTCGCGCGCAGTGCTCAAGTCGATCAGCAAGGCGGGCGTCACCACCCAGCTCGCCGACATTCACGCCTATGAGCAGAGGGTCAATCCCGACAAGAAAAACACCTACGGTGCGATCGGACTCCCCGCGTCCTGTGCCGCGCAGTTCCCGCCGCCTGCCCCGGCCACCTACGCCGGAACCGTTGACACCCACCCCTACGCATCGCTCGCCACCAAGCGGGGAATCTATGTGGCGGATGCCGGAGCCAACGCCATCTTTAAGATCGGTTACAACGGCGCGATCTCCACGGTTGCGGTCCTTCCCGCACAGCCGCCGATCACTCTCACCGCGGAGCTGCTCACCGCCCAGGGACTGCCCACCTGCGCCGCCGGCTACCAGTACCGGTTCGAACCGGTGCCGACCGACGTGGAGCAGGGAGCGAACGGATGGCTCTACGTGACGTCCCTCCCGGGAGGACCGGAAGACGCGAGCCTCGGTGCACGCGGCGGGGTCTACAAGGTGAACCCGTACACCGGCGCGGTCAAGCTTGTCGCTCGTGGGTTCGTCGGAGCCACGGGACTTGCTGTCCTGCCGACGGGAGCCGTCGCCGTCGCGGAGCTCTTCGGCGGCTCCGCCGGAACCGGCCAGGTGTCGATCTTCTGGCCGGGTAAGAACGTGGCAAAGAAGACCATCGCCCTGTCGGCCCCGGCCGCGATCGAACGGGTCGGGAAGAAGCTGTACGTCACCACCGACGCGCTTCCCTCCGAGACTGCACCGCCCAACGGCAAGATCACGGTGCTCCCGTTCCGGGCGAAGGCGGGTCACCGGTAACCCTTCCCCGGTGTCAACGAAAAAGTGGCGCCAGACCCACCGGGTCTGGCGCCACTTCTGCGTTGGCCACGCTCGCGAACTAGCGGGCGGGCTTTGCCTTCTTCTCGGCGCGCTTTTCCTTCAGCGACTTCGCCGCAACGGTCTTGGCGCCATTCTTCTTCGGTGATTTGTCTGCCATGAGGCACTCCTTCGCTCAAAAAATTGGACGGCTTCTGTCGATGAGACTACGCCCTGCCCGGGCCTGCCGAAACGTCACGTCGGGTCGGGGCTCGGCGGGCACCCTAATCACCAACGGTGCGCGAGGAAACCCGTGGACGCAGAAATCTGCCGGGGTTAATAATCGAAAGCGGTTCGGGTTCGCGGACCGGCGGGGAACGCTCGCTCCCAGGGCGAGATACGACCAGAAGGCAGAAGAAGACAATGGCGTCAGAAACGAAGCCTCACACCAACTTCAAAGTCATCGCGCTCGCCATCGCCGGCGCCGTCGGAGGGTTTCTCTTCGGCTTCGATTCCTCGGTCGTCAACGGCACGGTCGATGCCGTCCAGACACAGTTCGCCCTGTCGGCCTCGCTCGTCGGGTTCGCCGTGGCGAGCGCCCTCATCGGCTGCGCCGTGGGCGCCTATCTCGCCGGCCGTTTGGCCGACCGGTGGGGCCGCATCCCCACCATGATCACCGGCGCCATCCTCTTCCTCGCCAGCGCGATCGGGTGTGGCCTCGCCTTCGGAGTCGTCGATCTGATCGTCTGGCGCCTCATTGGTGGCCTCGGCATCGGAATTGCCTCCGTCATCGCCCCCGCCTACATCGCCGAGATCTCACCCCGCCTGCTGCGCGGGCGGCTCGCCTCCCTCCAGCAGCTGGCCATCACCATCGGTATCTTCGCCGCGCTGCTGTCGGACACGCTCTTCGCCAACGCTGCCGGATCCGCCGGCGACGAGTTCTGGTTCGGGTGGGAAGCGTGGAGGTGGATGTTCCTTGCCGGCGCGGTTCCGGCCGTCGCCTATGGCCTCATCTCGTGGCGCCTGCCCGAATCACCCCGATTCCTTGTGCTCAAGGAGCGAGACGACGAGGTCCGCAAGATCTTCGCCCGCCTGTGGCCCGGGGAGGACGTGGAAAGAGCGATCCGCGACATGCGGGACGCCATCAACGCCGACAAGCTGGGGTCACAGAAGGGTGCTCTCCGAGGCAACCGATTCGGCCTGAAGCCCATCGTGTGGATCGGCATCATCCTGTCGGTGTTCCAGCAGTTCGTCGGCATCAACGTCATCTTCTACTACTCGACCACCCTCTGGCGTTCGGTGGGGTTCCAGGAGCGGGACTCGTTCACGATCTCTGTCCTCACCTCCGTGACCAACATTGCGGTGACGTTCATCGCGATTGCGTTGGTGGACAGGGTGGGCCGACGCCCGATCCTCCTGTTCGGATCCGCAGGCATGACGATCTCGCTCGCCACAATGGCGATCGCGTTCAGCCAGGCCGACATCGTTGACGGTGCTCCGCAGCTTCCGGGGGCATGGGGACCGATTGCGCTGATCGCCGCCAACGTCTTCGTGATCAGTTTCGGTGCTTCGTGGGGTCCGGTCGTATGGGTGCTGCTGGGCGAGATCTTCCCCACCAAGATCCGGGCACGCGCGCTTGGCGTTGCCGCCGCCGCGCAGTGGATCGCCAACTTCCTGGTGACCGTGTCGTTCCCGGGACTCGCCGCGGTGTCGCTCGTGCTCACCTACGGGCTCTATGCGCTGTTCGCCGCCCTGTCGTTCCTGTTTGTCATGCGTTTTGTGCCGGAGACGAACGGGATGTCCCTGGAGGAGGCGAACACGCTGCTACCCCACAAGGACAGTGCGAAGGCACGGGCCGACGCCAAGGCGACGGGTGCGGCCCCCGCGAAGCCGCAGGGCGCGGCGAAGGGCTGACGCTCAGCGCCGACCGCTCAGCGCCGACGGCGACCGGCCTGCTTACTCTTCCTGCTCGCGCGGGGCATTCGCCCGGAGCGCGGTTTCTTCCGCGTCGATATTGCGCAGTACCGAGCGCACGGCCCTGTCCTGGTACCGGCCCTCGGCGCGGGCCGCGATCACCGCTTCCCGTTCCGCCGCGATCATGATCCGACGCAGCCGGTTGTAGGTGTAGGGGATCGGTTCGTTGTCGCCCGGCGCCGGGTTCTCGATGGCCTGGGTGAGGAACGAGGAGTCGATCCGCAAGCGGTCGAGGACGGACGGGTCATCCGTATCCGCCCGCTCCTCCTCGAGACGTTTGAGCCCTGCAGTCTGCGCTTCCGACATGAGGAGGTGGCGCTCGACGGTCTCCTGATCGGAATTGGGCGGAGGCAGGCGCAGGCGACGGATGATCCAGGGAAGGGCAAGTCCTTCGGCAAGGGTGCCCGCCACCACGACGAACGCGAGGAACTGCAGAAGCTCGCGCTCGGGCGTCTCCTCGGGCAGCAGGAACACGGCGGCGAGCGTGACCACCCCGCGAATGCCTGCCGCCGAGATGGCCGTACTCGTGCGCCATCCCCACGACCTCTCGCGCAGGAACCGCGGACCGTGCTGGTACGCAGCGTTGCTGGCGAACACGAACAGGAATCGGGACAGCGCGACAACCACGAGCAGGGCGACGGAAATGCCCACGATCTGCCAGAAGGTGAGATTGGACTGGCGGAGCCCCACCAGAATGCCGGAAAGGCTGAGACCGATGAAGAGGAAGACCGCATTCTCCAGCAGGAACCGGATGGTGCGCCAGTTGATGGACTCGGCGATGCGCGCCTCCGCGGACTGCACCAGTGGTGAACGCTGGCCAAGGAACAGCCCGGCGACGACGACGGCGAGCACGCCGGATCCACCGCTGAGCTGGGCGGGGATGAAGGCGATGTACGGGATAACGAGCGACAGCCCGGTGTCGAGAACGGGTGACCGCAGCCGCTTGCGAATGGCAGAGAGCACGAACCCGACGAGCAGCCCAACGCCCACCCCGATCACGACGGCGAGGCCGAAGTCGCCGACGACCGACCAGGGGTTCACGATGCTGATGATCGCGGCGATGGAGGCGTTGAGCGCGACGAGGGAGGCTGCGTCGTTGAGGAGGCTCTCGGTCTCCAGCACGGTGACGACGCGCCGAGGGAGCCGCAACCGGCCGGCAATGGCGGTGACAGCCACAGCGTCCGTGGGGGCGACCACGGCGCCAAGGGCGAAGGCTGCCGCGAGGCTCACCGTCGGGACGAGCCACCACATGGTGAAACCGACGGTGACGACGGTGAACGCGACGAGACCGACGCCGAGAACGAGGATGCTGTCGCGCCGGGCAAAGATGTCCGAGAGGGGAGTGCGGATGGCCGCCGCGAACAGAAGCGGGGGCAGCAGACCGTAGAGGATGAGCTCGGGCTCGACGACCATCTGGGGGATGCCCGGCAGAAACGAAACAGCCGCCCCGACGGCCACGAGCGCGACGGGTGCTGAGACACCCGCGCGTCCGGCGATGCCGGTGACGGCGACCGTCACGATGACGAACGAAACGATCCACACGATCGAACTGACCGGGTCCACGCGGACTCCCTTCACGCATCGCCCGCGGGGACCGGGCGGCCCGCCCAGCGTACCGAAGTTGAGACGATCTCCACCCGGCACTCCACCCCAGGGAGGTGCCGCGGTCCGGCACATCCGACGAACGTTGAGGTATTCACATTCGTTCGTCGAAAGAGATCCCATGACCATTCAGACCCTCATTAATGTCGCCGTTATCCTCGTGCTCGTCGGATGGATCGGCATCCGCCAACTTGCCTGGCGTCCCGTGGAAGTCGCCCGCATGTGGCGCATGCCGCTCATCCTCGGTGTCGTCGGAGTCATCACCGTGTCCAGCGACACGAGCGCCGCCCTCACCACACTGGACATCACCCTGCTGGTGATCGAGCTCGCGGTATCCCTGGGGATTGGTGCGCTCATGGGGTCCATCGCCCGCTTCCGCCCGATCTCTGCTGCGGCAAAGGCTGCGCACTTCGCGAAGAATCCCAAGGACACCACGGATGTGACGCTGGAAAGCAGTACAGGGGGCTGGGGACTCGGCCTGTGGATCGCGTTCATCGTGGTCCGCGTCGGGATCGACATCTGGGCAGGCGCCGTCGGATCGACGATCGCCGCCTCCACGGGCGTGATCCTCATCATGGTTGCCGCTAACCGATTCTCCCGCACGGCCGTCTTCGCCGCCCGCACCTCCCGCGTGGCAGTCATTCACTCCTGATCACGGGAACGCGGGAGGATAGGACGGTGAACCCCTCGGCAAGCAATCCCGGCATGCTCAGCAAGGTGCTGAGTCTCGCCGGGGCGCTGCTGGTCGGCTACTGGCTGATTCGCGAGTTCACGGACGAACCGGTCTGGGTGCTCGTGGTGTCCCTCGTCTCCCTCGTTGCGTGGATCGCGTTCATCTTTGTGTCCCGCGAGCGCTCCGTCGTCAGCGCCCTGCTGATCATCCTGTCCGCGGTCACGGGTGCTTTCGCCACCGGCCCGACCGCGGGGCTCCTCATTGGTCCCGTGATCGCCGCCGTGCTCACCATGATCGGCATGCCCCATCGCCCGACGTGGCACGGCGTGGTGCTCGCGCTCGCCGCGGCGGTGGTCATCCCCATCGGCGCCCTGAGCGTCGATATTCAACCTCTCGGCCTCGTCTCGATGGAGGGTGGTCTCGCCATCGCCGTCATCGCTGGATTCAGTCGACGCCAGATCCGGGTGACGCAGGTGCAGTCGCTGCAGCTGCTCGAGCAGCGGATCGTGGTGGAAGAAGAGAAGGCGAGGGGAGCGGCCCTCGCCGAACGGCAGACGGTGGCCCGGGACATCCACGACGTCCTGGCGCACAGCCTCGGCGGACTAGTACTGCAACTCGACGCTGTCGATGCGTTGCTGGAGGCGGGTCGTGTCGATGATGCCGCGGTGCGGGTGAAGAACGCCCGCGCAATGGCGGCCTCCGGTCTGGCTGAGGCACGCCGGGCGGTAGACGCCCTCCGCGACGACCGGCGTGGCGAACCGGTCACGGCCCCCGAGTTTCGACGCACGATTGACGAACTGCTCGCGGCGCACCTCTCCCTGGGCGGTTCCGTTGACTTCTCGGTGACAGGGACAGATCGCGAGCTCGATTTCGACGTCGCGGAAGCCCTGAGGCGCACGCTGCAGGAATCCCTGACCAACGCGCGCAAGCACGCGCCCGGCGCTCCCGTCGCGGTGCGGGTGGACTGGAGTCGCCGGCGAGTCGAGCTCGAGGTGTCCAATCCGGTCACCGCCGCCGTCCCTCTTGCGGCTCCTGCCGGACACGGTCTCGTCGGAATGAAGGAACGCGTCGCCGCCCTCGACGGCGCATCCGTCGATGCAGCGTTCGTCGATGGGAGATTCGTGGTGCATACGCGGCTGGTGACGTCATGACCGCGGCGCACGCCGGACAGCCCTCGCCGACCATCCGCGTGCTCGTCGCCGACGATCAGGCAATCGTTCGGGACGGCCTCGTGACAATTCTGTCGCTGCTCCCCGACATCGAGATCGTCGGAGAGGCAGCCGACGGCGAGGAGGCCGTGCGCCTGGTGCGCCAACTCCGTCCGGACGTCGTGCTGATGGACTTGCGGATGCCCCGCCTCGACGGTGCCGCGGCGACCGCCCTCATCGTGGCGGAGCTCCCGGCTACCGCCGTGCTCGTGCTCACCACCTACGCCGATGATGCGTCAATCGTTGGAGCCCTGCGCGGGGGAGCGCGTGGATACCTCACCAAGGACGCGGGTCGTGCTGACCTCTCCGCCGCCATCCGATCCGTGGCGCGGGGCCAGACAACGTTCTCGGCCGAAGTGGGGGCACTGCTGATCGGCGGAGTGACGGGGTCACCCGTCTCGGCCGCACCCGCCGTGTCCGGGGCATCCGTTCATGATCGTTTTCCCGTCCTCACCGCCCGCGAGGCGGAGGTGCTCGGCCACATCGCCGAGGGGCTCAGTAATCCGGAGATTGCTGAGCGCATGTACGTGAGCGTTACCACGGTGAAGACCTATATCAACGCAATATTTGCCAAGCTCGCCCTGCGCGACCGGTCGCAGGCCATTGCCCTTGTGCTGTCCTCAGACGAGCACTGAACCCTAGACACGTCCGCGTTTGCGTGCCGCTGTCCGTCGTGACAGCACTGCAGCGGCCGCGGCCCCTGCAAGGACAACTACGCCGCCGCCCACAATCAGGCTGATCATGAGGCTGTTGTCGGGCGGGGTCGTGATCTTCACGGGTGTTCCCACGCCCGTCGCAGGGAACGTGAACGTGGCGTCGGCCGTGCGCTCATCGACCCCACTCTTTACGGCAAGGTGGGCGGTCCATGGCCCGTCGGGCAGCGCTTTGTCCAGCGTGAAGATGGCGTTCGCCGACTCTCCGGGCGCAACCGTGGTTGCCCGCGCCAATGTGAACGGTCCGGCCGACAGACCACCCGGTCCATCGCTCAGCCTCAAGGTTCCGGTTGCGTCGATTGCGCGGCCACCCGTGTTGGTCACCAGCGCTGTGACGCTCGGAACGCCGGCCTCGTTGCGCGACGGTGACACTGAGGTGACAGTGAAATCAGTGGCCGCGGCATTGCTCCCGCCGACTGTCACATACATGCGGATGCCGGCCCGACTTGCCTGCACGACGGGCGAATCCTTCGACGTGGTGCCGCGGATTTCTGCCCACACTGCGGCGTACTGCTCACCGGGCGCGGCGTCCGCGGGGACCGCGACGGTGACGGTGATCGTTTTCTTCGCACCGCCGGGGAGAGCTATTTCTGAATCGCTCAGTCGGGTCCAGCTCGTGAGGTCGTTGGAGGACGGATTCGCCTCTCCCTGGAACGTTCCGTCGGCTATGTGCGCTGCACCGGTGTACAGAAAGACGGTCTGCTGCGTCGGCGAAGGATTTGTTACGGTCACGCGGCTCGTAGTGGACCCGCCGGGCTCCACCGAACCAACAATGTACGACGCGGCACGTGGATCTGCGGCCACAGCGGCTGGCGAGACATCAGTGAGTTTCACTCCAACGCCGCTGGCAGGATCGGTCGCTGCCGAAGCGGAGACGGCCACCGCCAGCGGCGCCACCGCGACCAGCGCGGCAATAACGGCAGAAAAGATGTAACGCACGTGGAACGCCCCCTGTTGCTATAAATGTGCGGCACGCCGCAATGGTGCAGATGCAAACGCGGGACGGCCGATGAATCGGTCGTCCCGCGGGTGGTGAACGTTGTTACAGAACGGACTGCGTCAGCGTCGCCGTGTAGTTGTCGGCGAGAGCTGCTGCGGGAACGGCAACGCTCAGACTTCCGTTCCACGTTGTGTTGTTATTTCCCGTGACGGCAGTCGCCGTCTGGATCGGAGTCGCGACCGTCAGGTCAGTAATGGCAGCGGCGGTGGTGATCGTCGCCGTTCCGGTGTGGGCGGTTCCGGTGGCGGCATAGGTCGAGAGAGCCGGCGAGATGACGTTTGCCGGGGTGGTGGTGCCAACGAACTGGGTCATCGACACCGAGGTGACCCAGCCAAGGGCGCTCTGGGCGCGCAGGTCGCTGACCGCGACGCCAAAGTCAGCAGAGACGGACGCAACGCCTGGAGCAACGTCAGGCATAACGATTGCGTCGCTGGTGATGGAAAGTACACCAGCTTCGACGGCAACGGCGACGGGAGCGTCAACGGCCATGGCCGGGACGGCGCTGACGCCGACGAGAGCGACAGCGGCGGAAAGAACGATTGCAGAGCGCGTAAGAGTACGCATGAGATCCCCATTTTTTGTTGCAAATGTTGGCGACTTGAGCGAATGCCGTGTCTTCCCACCACTTGACCGGCCAAATCCTCCGCCATTGCGCGGGTCCTATCTGGATACTCAGAACGCTACACCCACTACTGGGGTAATACCTAGGAAAAGCGAGATATGCACAAAATCTAGATTGTGCGAGGGCTTGTAATTATCGGGCGAAATGAGGTAATGGGATATCTCCTCAATATAGCGACACGCGTGTTGGTACCGAGTCAGAGCGTTGCAAATCATGCACGATGCCGCACCATTACGGCTGGCAACACGTCACTCATGCCGTCAGCGAGGCGCGAGGCGACGATTGGTCATTCTCACCCCAACGCACGCGGCGGCGAGAATCGCGCCGTCACCTCCGAGGGCGGTGAGAAGCATGAACGTGCTGATGCCTTCATCTTTCGTTGATGTCGCCCGTAGCGTCGCCGGAGTCGCGCTAGTGATGCTGTCAATGGAGCGCGTGTGTGACCCGTTGTCGGCCACTGCGTTGGCGGATAGTGCGGGAACGAGAAGTGCGCACGCGAGGAGTGCAGTGAGTCCGAAATTTCGCAACATGACAAACCAACTTCGTGAAGTGGTGCGGTGACGTGGAAAGCGAGCCGGGTTCAGCTGCTGCATCGAGGCTATCTCTGATGACCCCTGTTCGGGGGTGCTGTTGCGGAATACGCTGACGGGGATAGATCTCGACACCGTCACCCGCGGTCGACATCCGCTCCCGATCGGTGTCCACTACACGCTGAACAAAGGAGCGCCCGCCGTGACGACATCAGTGACCTCGACGCAATCCCCGGGTGGAGACAAGGGTCTTAAGGGCGGTGCGCTTGGCTTGGTGTCGAGCATCGTTGTCGGCGTGGCATCCACCGCCCCTGCGTACAGCCTCGCGGCAAGCCTCGGCTTCATCGTGGCCAGCGGGGGCGCGTTGCTGGCGGGGACCAAGGCACCGGGGATCGTGCTGTTGGCCTTCATCCCGATGTATCTCATCGCAGTCGCTTACCAGGAGCTGAACAAAGCGGAGCCTGACTGTGGAACTACATTCACGTGGGCGACGCGCGCGTTCGGGCCGATCACCGGCTGGATGGGCGGGTGGGGCATCATCGTCGCCGACGTCATCGTGATGGCGAATCTCGCGCAGGTTGCGGGGTCGTACTCGTTTACATTTCTGGGTGATCTGGGGTTGACGTCGGTGGCGGGCCTATCCGACAGCGTTCTGTGGTCGACGGTGGCGGGTCTCATCTGGATCGCCGTCATGACGTGGATCTGTTACCGCGGCATCGAGATTTCAGCTCGGCTTCAATACGTACTGCTCAGCATCGAAGTGGTTGTTCTCATCTTCTTCGCGGCGTTCGCCCTCGTGCGCGTGTACTCCGGTAGCGCGGAAAGCTATTCGCTGACGCCGACCCTCGACTGGTTCAATCCGTTCACGCTCGACTTCGGCAGCGTTATTGCACCCGCGATGCTGACCGCGATCTTCATCTACTGGGGCTGGGACACGGCCGTGTCCGTCAACGAGGAGACGACGAATCCCGAGAAGACGCCCGGACGTGCGGCGATCATCAGCACCGTGCTGCTGTTGGTGACGTATGCCCTCGTTGCCGTCGCGGCGGTGGCTTTCGCGGGAGTGGGCACGGAGGGGATCGGGCTGGGGAACGAGGCGAATGCCGACGACGTGTTTTCCGCCATTGGCCCGGAGCTGTTCGGAGAGAGCGTTGGCGGGCACATCCTCATGTTGCTGTTGTCCGCGTCCATCCTGACGTCGGCGTCTGCCTCCACCCAGACCACGATCCTGCCAACCGCGCGCACATCACTGTCGATGGCCGTGTACCGCGCCCTGCCCGCGCGCTTCGCCCGCATCCACCCTCGATTTCTCACCCCGACGTGGTCGACAATCGGCATGGGAATCGTCTCCGCCGCGTTCTATCTCGTCTTCACGCTCATCAGCGTGAGCTTGCTGGTGGCGCTGATCGGGTCCATCGGCCTCATGATCGCGTTCTACTACGGTCTGACGGGCTTCGCGTGCGTGTGGTATTACCGCAAGACGCTCACCTCGTCATTCCGCAACGTGATCATGCGGGGCGTGTTTCCGCTGCTCGGGGGCGCATCGTTGCTTGCCGTATTCATTTATGGGCTCATTCAGTTCGCGGCGCCCGATTGGTTGGTCGATGACGACGGCAACAATGTCACCATCTTCGGTATCGGGGCGCAGGCCGTCGTCGGTGTGGGCGGTCTGCTCATCGGCGCGGTCCTCATGGGAATCTGGTGGATCCGGCAGCCCGATTTTTTCCGGGGAAAGACCCTCCCGCGACGGTCCGATGATCTGGTGCTCGCCCCGGGCCACGGCAGGGTCCCCACTTTCGGACTCCCGGACTCCGGTCGCATGCCCGACGTCATCGCACCTGACCTCTCCAATCTTCCACCGGGTGGACAGGCGATCGATGCGGCGACCGGACGACCGGTGTTCGAGACCGAAGCTCGACCCGGCGCCAATCCCGGCGCTGATCCCGACGCCGGGGATGGAACCGCGGATGACGGTCGGGCGGAGGATGGTGCACCGCGGCACCGGTTGTGATCCGTCAAGGCTGGTCTGCGCTCAGCGTTCGGGCGTAGTGTCGGGATCATGGCGAATCTCATTGAAAATGTTGCAGGAACTGTGTCCAAGCTCGGCGTGAAGGCGGCCTACGGCGACAAGGTAACGGTGGACGGAGTCGAGTTGGTACCCGTCGCGGTCGTGCAGTTCGGATTCGGTGCCGGCGGCGACAACGACGAGAACGGCGGCGGGGGTGGTGGCGGATTCAGCGTGCCGATCGGCGCTTATGTCGGTGGTCCCAATGGCCTGGCCTTCCGTCCCAATATCATTGCCCTTCTCTGGGTGCTCGTGCCCCTGACCTGGGTCGGCGGGCGTGCCCTCAGCCGGGTCATCCGCGCCCTCAAGAAGTAGTCCCTTCTCTACCTCCGGCGCGGATACCCCTCCGCGTCGGGGGAGTCGGATAACCTCGGCGGGTGGATGACGATCGCTACGGTTCCGATGTACTCGCTGGATTCAACAAGCGGGCTCCCCGCACGCCTCCGGCCATCGTCGAGGCGGTGCGTGACCTCGTCGTAGAAGAAACAGCGACCGGGTTTGTCGGCGCGGTGCTGGGGTTCGAGGGCAGGTTCGTCCGACTCGAGGACCGCAAGGGCCGCGTGCGCATCTTCTCTCTGGGCGACGGATTCATGATCGACGGCAAACCGGTCGCTCTGCGGATGCCCAAGATCAGCACGATCTCGTCGCCGACCGCCCGCACAGCCTCCGGCTCCTTCGCCGTGGCCGACGCCCGCGCCCGTGTGGCCCTTCCCAGCCGGATCTTTGTCGAGGGACGGCACGATGCCGAGCTCGTCGAGCGCGTGTGGGGAGACGACCTCCGAGTCGAAGGCGTCGTCGTCGAATATCTAGAGGGCGTCGATGACCTCGACGGCATCATCCGCTCGTTCGCGCCGGGACCCGGTCGCCGGGTGGGTGTGCTGGTTGACCACCTGGTCGCCGGATCAAAAGAGAGCCGAATCGCCGACACCGTTGCCCGGGGGCCATTCGGCTCCGATGTACTGGTGGTGGGTCATCCGTTCGTTGACATCTGGCAAGCGGTGAAACCGTCGAGCCTCGGCATTGCCGCCTGGCCGACGATCCCGCGCACCATGGAGTGGAAGCACGGCATCTGCGAAGCGTTCGGTTGGCCGCACGAAGACCAGGCCGACATCGCGCGTGCCTGGAAGCAGATCCTCGGCCGGGTGCGTTCCTACGCCGACCTCGAACCCGTGTTGCTTGGCCGCGTCGAGCAGCTCATCGACTTTGTAACGGTTCCAGCAGACTGACAGCCATGACACTGCCATTGCTCATGACGGCTGGTTGACTGGGCTCATGATGAGCGAGAACAACGTCGGTGTCGGTGCGCAGGTTTTTGTTCGGGATGCCTCGGCTACCGATCCCTCGCTGTGGCCCACCGAGCCCAGCGGGTTCGTTGTCGCCCAGGCCGGCTCCGGTGTGCAGGGAGTCTGGGGCCGGGCGAACGGCGGCCGCGTCTGGTCGATCGAGTTCGATGAGCCGCAGATCAACGCCAACGGTGACGGACCCTTCTCGAGTGCGCTCGTCCACGAGCGTTTCCTTCAGCTGGCTCCTCCGGTGGAATTTTCGGACGAGGATGCCCCGGGGCAGTAGCCGACTCGGGGATACTCAGGGTCATCCCCGATACCCGTCGCGTGGTGTCTCTGACAGGCTGAACGCATGCTTATTCGCCCCAGGAACAATCGTGTCATCGCCGGTGTCTGCGCCGCACTCGCCAACCGTTTCGGATGGAACGTCACAACGGTGCGAGTCCTCTTCGTCGTGTCCATCATCATCCCGGGCTCGCAGCTGCTGGCGTACGCCCTGCTGTGGATACTGATCCCCAGCGAGAAGTAGCCAGGCGCGGGTAAAGCACCCACACTGCAACCCCTTGTCGCTGCCGTGCCCGGCCGGTTAGCTAGCCCGATGACTGAACACGCAACAGCTGCCCTCTTCGATATCGACGGAACGCTTGTCGACTCGAACTATCTCCACATCGACGCCTGGGCACGGGCTTTCGCCCACCTCGGTGTCGCCGTTCAGTCGTGGCGGATCCATCGCTGCATCGGTATGGACTCCTCCAAGCTGCTCGAGGAACTTCTTGGCGACCGCGCCGACACGCTCGGGAGCGAGGCGGGCCGCCTCCACAGCATCTACTACATGCAGGCAAGCCAGCGTCTGCGAGCGTTTGACGGAGCCCGCGAACTCCTGACTGAACTCGCGCGTCGTGGCGTTACGGTGGTGCTCGCGACCTCCGCGCCCGAGGAGGAGCTCGCGTTGTTGCGCCAAACCCTCGACGTCGAGGAGTCCATCGCGCGGGTGACGTCGGCCGACGATGTCGAAACTGCCAAGCCCGACCCCGACATCGTCACGGTGGCGCTCGAACGCGCACAGGCCCAGTCTCAGCACGCGTTCTTCATCGGTGACACGGTGTGGGACGTCGCCGCCTCGGCGCGTGCCGGCGTGGCGTGCATCGGCGTGCGAAGCGGTGGTATCTCGGAGGCGGAACTGAGGGAGGCCGGCGCTGTGGCGGTCTACGCGGACGTCGCCGACCTGCTTGCTCAGCTGGACGCCAGCCCGCTCGCCGCGCTGGTCACAACAGCGTAGGCGGCGAGCGGGCAGGGAGTACTCACTTACTTCGAGCTGCCGTCGTCATCGGTCTTCTGGGACCGGCCGCGACTGCGGCGGAGGGCGCGACCGGCGCGCACATCCTTCGCTTTCTGCTCCGCCTTCTTGTCGCTCTGCCGGGTATCCCGCGGGGGAAGCTGAATGGTTTCCTCCGCGGCGATGCCGGCCTGCAACTCACGGCCGCGTTCGAGCTCCGCGTCCAGCTCGGCGCCAAACAGCAGCGCGTTGTTGGTGATCCAGATCCACAGCAGGGCGACGATGACCCCACCGATCGAGCCATACGTCGCGTTGTAGCTGGAGAAGTTCGCGACGTAGAACGCGAACCCCACGGAGGCAACGACCCAGATGAGAAGCGCGACGAGTGCGCCGAGGCTCATCCACCGGAACTTCGGCTGCTTCACGTTCGGCGTCGCGTAGTACAGAATCGCGACGATAACCACGGCGAGGATCGCCAGCAGCGGCCACCGAACAATGTTCCACACCACCAGGACCGTCTCACCGAGTCCGAGCGCGTCGCCTACGTTCTGGGCAATGGGCCCACTGATTGCGAGAATCGTGGCGGCGACGACGGCGAGAACGATCGCAATAACGGTAACGAGCAACGTGACCGGGCGAAGCTTCCAGAACGGACGCCCCTCCTGAATTGCGTAGATGCGGTTCATTGCCCGCGAGAACGCACCCACGTACCCGGAGGCGGACCACAGGGCGCCGAGAATACCGACGATCAACGTAATTCCGGCCGATGGTGACTTCGTCAGGTTTTCGATCGGCTCGCGAAGGCTGTCGAGAGTGGATGCCGGGACCAGCCCCTGCGCGAGATTGAGGAGCGAGTCCGTGGTCTTCGCCGCGTCCCCAAAGATCCCGAGGAGCGAGACGAACGCCAACAGAGCGGGGAAAATCGCCAGCACCGCGTAGTAGGTCAGGGACGCAGCCAGGTCGGTGCACTGGTCAGACGAGAACTCGCGCAGCGTCTTCTTCAGCACGTACATCCACGACGGCTTGGTGATCTCGGTGGGGGAGTCAGGCTTGCGGTCGTCCTCCGGATCGGGCGCCGTTGCCTCCCGGGTGCTCGCGCGCTCAGCCACGGCCGGTTGTCCTGTCGTCGTCATCTGCGCCGGAGCGGACCGCCAGGACGATCACCCCGACGATCGCTCCCACCACGCCGATGGCTGCGGCGATGACGACAAAGGGGCGCTCCCGAAACTCCCGCTTGAGACTCTCCACCGCATACTGCGGTGTCAGCTTGCCCTCGATCTGATCGAGGGTGTCGCGCAGCTCGTCGCGGGTGCGATCGGCATCCAGCCTTATCTCGTTGATCCCGGCATCCTCTCCCGGTGCGGGCGTGGTGTCGCTCACTTGCCGACCCCCTTCACCGTGCGGATATCGGCCTTGACGTTCTCGATGGTTTCGGTGGGCACCGGAGGTGCGCCGGCCTTGAGCTTTTTGAGCCCAAGGTAGGCAAGAAGCCCGGCGATGACCAGCAGCAACACTCCGATAATCAGGGCAGACAGCCAGGGAGCGAGCACGGTGGCAAGGCCGAGGATCGCCGTGGCAACCAGCACACCCAGGGCGTACAGGGCGATGACCGCGCCGCCGGCAACGAGACCAGCTCCGACGCCGAGTGCCTTGAGCTTGCCGACGATCTCCGCCTGTGCGGCACGAAGCTCGTCACGGATGAGCCGTGTGATCTGATCGGGGATCTGGCGGAGCAGACCGATGAGTCCGTGCCGACCCTTGGCGTCGTCGTCCTCCGGGGTGTCGGTCACGCGATCACTCATTGTTGTCGCGTCGTTCGTCGCCGGATGCGGGGCTGTCGGTTCCCGCGTCGGCGGCTTCCGCGCCGGCCGGAGACGCCGTGTACGGGGTCGGGGAGGCAGACGTGGGCGAGTCGCTGGACGGTGACGACACATCGGCGGCGGCATGGGAGCCCGTGTGGCTGGTGGTGGCCGCGGCGTCGTCGATCCAGTGCTTCGCTCCGCCGACGACATTGCCTACGACGTCGCCCACTGCGGGGATCTTCTCGCGGGCAAAGTCCTCGACGTCGGCCACGGTGCGCTGAACGCGCGGGCTCTGCCAGAGATCGCTCGCCTGTGACTTGATCTTCTCGTATCCACGGCGGCCCGTACGGGTCCCGACGACGTAACCGAGAGCGGCTCCGAGTACAAAAGTAACCTTGGCTTTCATGATGACTCCTCCTGTCGGCCGCGGGCGGCGGCACGGTTATAGCTAACCCCACCGCGACGCCCCCCTTTAGGGGTTGCATGAGGGTGAATGCTGTGGTTACGCAGGTTACGGTGGGGTATGACATCACGGCGGAGTCGTCCGCAAAAGCCGGGTCCGGGCCAGGAATCGGTGTGGGATTATCCGCGCCCGCCCCGGGTCGAGCCCGTCGAGGCCCGCGTGACCATCGAGCTGGATGGCCGCGTCATCGCCGAGACCAGCCGCGCTGTCCGGGTGCTAGAGACGAGTCATCCGCCCGTCTATTACCTCCCCCGCGAGGCTTTCATCGACGGATCGCTGCAACCGGCGGCGGGGTCGAGCGTGTGTGAGTTCAAGGGACAGGCGCTGTACCTGTCGGTGGGCTCTGCCGACCGAGCCGCATGGTTCTATCCGGCGCCGGCCGCGGGGTACGAAGAGCTCGCCGACCGGGTCGCGGTCTACCCGGGTCTCATGGACCGCTGTACCGTGGGGGGAGAGGTCGTGACAGCCCAGGAAGGTGACTTCTACGGCGGCTGGATTACCGCGGCAATCGTGGGGCCGTTCAAGGGTGCCCCGGGCACCTGGGGCTGGTGAAGTTCAGTCCCTGTACAGCTGGTCCCAGTACCTTCGAAACTTCAATACAGCCGGAAGGAACACCCATGGGCTTCTTTGATCGTCTGTTTGGACGCACCGAGCAGGACACAGAACCGCAGTACCGCCGCACGGGAGCTGCACGCCGTACCGATGACGACATTGCTGTCGAGCGATACCGCTACCTGCTGCGCACCGCACCACCCGAGACCATCGAGCAGGTGCACACCGAGGCCTTCTCGAAGCTCACCCCCGAGCAGCGCGAGTTGCTCTTTCAGCAGCTGACCGACAATGCCCCCGAGGGCGACAAGCCTGTTGCCTCCGACGCCAAGTCGCTCGCCAGTTCCGCGACACGGTCTGAACTGCGCCAGCCCGGAACCATGGAGCGATCGATGGCAGGCCAGGGCGGCATGGGCTTCGGCAGCATGGTTGCCAGCTCGCTGCTCGGCACCGTGGCCGGCTACGTGATCGGGTCGGCGATCGTCAGCGCCTTCCTTCCCGACACCGGCAACGATGGATCGACGGATGCCTCGGACTCCGACTCCTCGGACAGCGGATCCGACTCCGGCGCCGATGCCTCCTCGGCCAGCGACACCTCGGGAGCCGACGCGGGCTCCGATGTCAGCGCGTCTGGTGGAGACTACGGCGGGGGAGACTTCGGCGGTGGCGACTTTGGCGGCGGAGACTTTGGCGGTGGCGGCGACTTCGGCTTCTAGCCAGCCAGCCAGCCCCACCCGGCGCGAGCTGGCGCTATAGCCAGCCGCGCCGCTTGAACGCCGCGTACAGCCCGAAGCCCATCGCGACCATGAGGGTCAGGGCGAACGGGTATCCCCATCGCCAGTCGAGCTCCGGCATGTTCTTGAAGTTCATGCCGTAGATCGTCCCGACCAGCGTCGGGGCGAAGAGAATGGCGGCCCACGACGAGATGCGCTTGACCTGCTCGCCCTGGGCGAGGCTGGTCTCCGAGAGCGTGCGCGTCTCGTCGCTCTGACGCTGCGCGACAAGGGTGGAATGCGTGACGAGCGCATTCTGCAGCAGTTCGCGGAAGCTGTTGACGCGCTCGACGATCTTGATGGCGTGGTCCTCGACGTCCCGCACGTCGCGGCGCAGCTCGATCTTGCTGTCATCGGACCGCAGCGAGTTCTTGATCTCGGTCAACATGCCGACGAGCGGCTGCGTTGCACGCTGGAAGGCGATGACCTCACGGGACAGCTCGTAGATGCGCCGCGAGACGTTGGGGTCCTCGCTGAAGAGCTGGTCCTCGATCTCGTCGATGTCGTTCTCGAGGCCGGCGACCACAGGACCGTACTCGTCGACGACCTGGTCGAGCACCGCGTACATCACTGCCTCCGGGCCCTGGGCGAGCAGCTCGGCGTTGGTTTCGAGCCGCTTGCGCACGACGCCGAGGTTCGGTGCTTCCGCGTGACGGATCGTGATCGCGAATTCGGGACCGATGAACATGTGCACCTCGCCGAACTCCACCGTTTCCTCCTTGTCGAGGTATCGCGCGGGGCGCAGCACGATGAAGAGGGTGTCGCCGTACCGCTCGAGCTTGGGCCGCTGGTGGCCGGCGAGGGCATCCTCGACAGCGAGGTGGTGAAGGTTGAATTCTGTCGCAACGGACTGCACCTCGGCCTCACTGGGCCGGTACATCCCGATCCACGCCATTCCGTGCCGCGCACGCAGCAATTCGTAGGTGGTCTCGAGGTTCTCGGGATTCTCGGTGCGCTGGCCTTGGACATAAACCGCGTTGTCGACGATGGGCATAACCCTTATCCTGCCTCTCCCAGCTCCCACGTCAAATTCGGTGGAAGACTGGCGGAAGAGCGCGCCCAGCCTGACCCGCGGTTGTGCGCCGCCCGGGATGGTGGATCGACGGTCATGGCACGCATCGGAGCTGGCTCACGGGCCTACCTGCTCACCGCATTTTCTGGCACTCCCGATGGCACTCCGCCGTGGGTCGCCGACATGGAGTTCGGCGACGATCCCGGCTACTTCGGCGAAGGATCGGCGGTGTGGGCAGTCCACGGCGGGCGGCCGGTGCTGGTCGCCGGAATCCGCGCCCTGATCATGCAAACGCTCCACCCGGGCGCTATGGCGGGGGTTCATGACTGGTCGCGCTATCGCGAGGACCCGCTGGGCCGACTCGCCGGAACGGTCAGGTGGGTACTGACCACCTCGTTCGACGATCGTGCGGGGGCGGATGCCTCGTCGGCGATGGTCCGCACGATGCACTCGCGTGTCGCCGGCACCTACGTGGATGCCTCGGGCGCACGGGTGCCGTATGCGGCGGGCGATCCCGACCTGCTCCGCTGGGTTCACGTGGTGTTCGCGGACTCGTTCCTGCGCGCCCAGCAGCAACTGGGCGGTTCGATCCCTGGGGGAGCCGACCAATACCTGGCGGAGTGGGCGACCGCGGGGCAGCTGATGGGGGTGGATGACCCGCCCCGGTCCGAGGCGGAACTCCGCGCGCAACTCGCGGCCTTCGGGCCGACACTGATCGCGGACGACCGGGTTAAGGAGGCGCTGCGATTCATCCGCAATCCGCCCCTCAAGCGGTCGATCATGCCCGGGTATCACGTGCTGTTTGCCGGCGCGGTTGCCTCCCTCGATCCCGAGTACCGACGGATGCTGGGCCTCGCGCGCCCGTGGTGGCCCGCCCGGACGGCCACCCGCATCGTGCTGTTCTTCCTCGGCCTGCTGTTGGGCCGCCCCTCCTCCAGCGAGGTCTACGCCCGCAAGCGCCTCGCCCGCCTCGCGGCCGCGACAACCGCGGAGTGATCCGTCAACCCCCGGCGCGCCCGCCGCGTCGCCACACGCAACTGGGATACTGGACACAATGACAAGCATTGATGCGATCGTGGTTGGTTCCGGTCCCAACGGTATGGCCGCCGCGGTGACGCTCGCCCGCGCTGGGCTGTCGGTCACCGTCTACGAGCGCGCTTCCGCGATCGGCGGTGGCGCCCGAACCGCGGAACTGACGCTCCCGGGCTTCCTGCACGATGTCTGCTCCGCGGTGCATCCGATGGCGCTCGCCTCACCCTTTTTCCGCGCGTTCGGACTGAGCGACCGGGTGCCCATGGTGGTTCCCGAACTCTCGTACGCCCAGCCTCTGGACGGGGGCCGATCGGGCCTCGCCTATCGCGACATCGACCGCACCGCGGCGGAGCTCGGCGTCGACGGACCGGCCTGGAAGAGGCTCTTCGGTCCGCTTGCCGCCCGGGCCAACGACCTCGCGGAGTCGACCGGCTCCACGATGCTGCGGGTGCCCGAGCACCCCATCCTGCTCGCCCGGTTCGGGCTTCGCATGCTCGAGCAGGGCAGTCCCGACTGGAACACCCGCTTCCGGGAGGACCTCGCCCCGGCGCTGTTTACCGGAGTCCTCGCCCACGCCATCCGACGGCTACCCAGCCTGTCGTCCGCCGCCGCCGGCCTCGTACTGGCCACCCACGCGCACGCCAAGGGCTGGCCCATCCCCGTTGGCGGCAGCCAGTCGATCATCACCGCGATGGCCGACGACCTGATCGCCCACGGTGGACGCATCGAAACGGATGCCTCGATCGAAACGCTCGCGCAGCTGCCGTCATCCCGTGCGGTACTGCTCGACACCACGCCCCGGGCGTTTCTCGCCATGGCGGGCGCGGCTGTTCCCGCCCGGTATGCGCGCACGATGAAGCGGTTCCATTACGGCAGCGCCGTCGCCAAGGTCGACTTTGCGCTCTCCGGACCCGTGCCCTGGACGGACCCTCGCCTCGCCGAGACAGCGACACTCCACGTCGGCGGCACGCGCGCGGAAGTGGCGGCAGGAGAGCGCGAGGTTGCCGCCGGTCGCCACCCCGAGTCACCTTACGTGTTGGTCTCCCAACCGAGCGCCTTTGACAGCACGCGGGCGCCGGAGGGTAAGCACGTGCTCTGGGCGTACACCCACGTGCCGCGGAACTCGACCGTCGACCGCACCGAAGCGATGATCCGGCAGATCGAACGGTTTGCGCCGGGCTTCCGCGACCTGATCCTCGCCAGTGCGAGTCGAACATCGGTCGATGTTGCCCGCTACAACCCGAACTACATCGGCGGAGATATCGCCAGCGGAGACACCGACCTCGTGCAGTTGCTCCGCAGGCCGACATTCATCGACCCGTGGAAGACCGCCGTTCCCGGCGTCTACCTCGCGTCATCGTCGACCGCGCCGGGACCTGGTGTGCATGGGCTCGCAGGATGGAACGCCGCGAAGAGTGCTCTGCGCCACGAATTTGGGATCACCACTCCGCCACGTCTGGCCCCGTAGCACGGCCCTGTGCTGACGGCGACGCGCTAGGGGATGCCCCCCGCCCGTTACTTGGGCTTGGGTGCTTCGCCGTTGCCGTTACCGTGCGGCTCATCCATGAACTGCATGCCCTGGGCGGAGTTGGCCGACAGCGTCAGCAACTCGAGCCATTCACGGTTGATGGTGGGCTGCTTGCTCCCGTAGTACTTGAAGTACAGGGGGATGGCGGCGTCGATCCAGATGCTGCTGCGCCCGTCGCCGATGGACGGGTCGTCCTTCCATGAAAAAAAGAAGCTCTCGCGGCGACGCAGCTTTGCGCCGATAACGAGCTGAAGGTGTGCCATGTCGCGATCGTCAAAAACGATCTCTACGCCTGAATCGCCGTACAGAATTTTTCCCACGTGACTTTACATCCGTTCTATAACCCGGGTTGGTTGCGGATCCTTCGTCTGTAGGCAGATTAGACCTAGGCAGACGCCGTATCAATGCGATTGGCCGGGGGAGCGCCGATTATGGCTTGGTTGGTACATCTCCGCGCCATGCGCCGGTCGATGTTTGGGCATTTTCGATAAAGAGCTTGAAGTTCTCGAGGTCGTGGATGACGGCGTGGTCGTCGACGCCAAGGGCGGCTCCCACCTTCTCCAGGAACGTGTCGGCGGCCCAGTCGAGCTGAACCGAGACCCGTGACGAATCCGGTGAGAGCGCCTGAAACGTGACGACACCGGCGTGTACGGCGTCTCCGCCGACGCTCTTCCATGCGATGCGCTCATCCGAGTGCTGTTCGGTGATCTCCGCATCGAACTCGCGCTCGGCCCCGCCGATGGTGACCTTCCATCGTGTCAGTGTGTCGGTGAGCTGGACGATCGAGTCGACAAAGCCGAGGAACTGGGGAAACGTCTCGAACTGCGTCCACTGGTTGTACGCCCGAGAAACGGGAACATCGACGTCGATGCTGTGCGTCACCTGCGCCATTTACCTCTCCTCATTGTCGTGCGGGGCACCACGGTGTGGTCGACCCGGGTGCGGCTTTCGCGGGCACCCGGGTCTCGTGCATCGCCAATGCGACTGAATGGTCGACCGGCGCAGCCCATCCGAGCCCGTCGGGGCGTGAGCCCTGGGAATCGGGTGGGGTCACTGGCACCAGTTTCACACGACGATTGGTCGTTTACCGGGGGCTTGCGATCCGGCAAAGTGGATGTTATCCGCCATATCGTGTCGCTCGGGGCATGGAACAGGCCTGGTGTCGTGCGACTCTCAACGCACGACATCAGGCCTGCAGTCAGGGGGCTATCAGTGAAACCGCACCATCCGAACGGCCTTGTCCCAGGAGAGGGTCTGGCCAATCTCCACGGCGTGACTCAGGACATCTCCGGAGAGGGCAACGTACACGTTGCCCACCTTGTGGATGAATCCGAGAGTCTCGCGATCGGTCATTACGCTGTAAACGTCGTCGGTGACCAGCGCGATGTCAGGTTCGCGGTGTGTTTCGCGGGCCTGCGGCGGGAGTAGAGGCATCTTTGAGTCCTTTCCAGCAGGGCTTTTCAGGAGCCGGGCATGCACCCCACCTTCGGGGGTAACAGTTATTGAAACACGCCCGTTACCTCCCGGCAACATACGCCGCACCCCTTGACAGCAGACCGCCACCGGGCGCGTTGTTTACCTCGAGGAAGCCGATCCCGGACGCGTGAGAATGAACGCGGAGTGGCCGGGAAGGGACGCGTCCCGTCCGATCAGTTCCGCCGAGTCATCCGTCGCAAAAATGCGGCTCGAACCCTCGTCAACGGGGAGCGTCAGGGCGTCGGGTCCGAAGTTCACCAGGATGACCAGGTCGTCGCGGTCGAGCCGGAACCAGTGCAACTCGTCACTGAAGGTAGCGGTCAGCGCATCAAAGCGCGGGTTGGTGAATGCCGGATGGGTGCGTCGCAGCGTCGCCAGCTGCCGGTAGATTTCGAGCAGCCTGGCGTGGTCGCCGCTGCCGGACTCGTCCCAGTTGAGCTTCGAGTTTGTGAACGTGTCCGGGTCCTGTGGATCGGGAACTACCGCCGGATCCCAGCCCATGCGCTCGAACTCTGCGATGCGACCCTCTGCTGTTGCCTTGCCGAGCTCCGGCTCGGGGTGCGAGGTGAAGAATTGCCAGGGGGTAGACGCGCCCCACTCCTCTCCCATGAACAACATGGGAGTGAATGGGCCCGCGAGGGTGAGCACCGCCGCGATGGCCAACTGTCCGTGGTCGAGCGTCGCCGTCAGGCGGTCGCCGATCGCACGGTTGCCGATCTGGTCGTGGTCCTGCGAGAAGGCGACAAGCCGCCAGGTGGGGACCTCGGGGTTGATGGGATGTCCGTGGTTACGTTCGCGGAAGGTCGAGTACGTGCCGTCGTGGAAGAATCCACCGGTGGATACCTTCGCCAGGGCGGCGAGGGAGGCGAAGTCCTCGTAATACCCCGTGGTCTCGCCGGTGAGAGCGACGTGCAGGCTGTGGTGGAAGTCATCGCTCCACTGCGCGGTGAGCCCGTAGCCGCCGGACTCCCGCGGCATGATCAGCTTCGGGTCGTTCATGTCGGATTCGGCGATGAGAGTAAGGGGTCGGCCGAGGAAGGCGCTGAGCGCCTCGGTCTCCTCCGCCATCTCCTGCAGGATGTGCTTGTCGTCGTCAACCAGAGCGTGGACGGCGTCCAGCCGCAGTCCGTCGACGTGATAGTCCTTCAGCCACATGCTGACGTTGTCGAGGATGTACGCACGCACGGGGTCGGAGTCGAGGTTGACCGACGATCCCCAGGTGTTGGCGCTCTCCTCGTGGAGGTACGGACCAAACTTTGGCAGGTAGTTTCCGCTGGGGCCGAGGTGGTTGTAGACCACGTCCTGGATGACGCCGATGCCGCGGGCGTGGCAGGCGTCGACGAAACGCTGGTAGGCCTCCGGTCCGCCGTATCCCTCGTGCACGGCGTACCAGAGCACGCCGTCATACCCCCAATTGTGGGTTCCGTTGAAGTCGTTGACCGGCAGGACCTCGATGAAGTCCACACCAATGCTCACCAGGTGGTCGAGGCGGCCGATGGCGGCGTCGAGCGTGCCTTCCGGCGTGAACGTGCCGAGGTGCATCTCGTAGATGACGCTTCCCGCCAGCTGGCGACCCGTCCACGAGGCATCCGACCAGGCAAAGGCCGACGAGTCGAACACCCGGCTGAGTCCGTGGACTCCGGACGGCTGGCGCCGTGAACGGGGATCGGCGACAGGGGTGGTGTCGTCATCGATGAGGAATCCATAGTCAGTTCCCGCGGGCAGTTCGACGGTGGAGTGCCACCATCCGAGCTCGCCGCGGGTCATGGGGATCACGCCGGATGCCAGTTGCAGGGCGACCGTGGAGGCTAGCGGAGCCCAGACGGATCCGACGGCGGGGATGACGGCGCTCATTCGGCCACCACCGGCGCGAGGAGGGCAACGGGGTAGATGGACAGCAGCTCGGAGAGCGGCAGCAGGCCGCCCTCGAATTGGCGCCCGGTGAGGACGTCAATGACGCTGTGTCCGGGAAGAACTATCGCGGTGTCGCCCCAGCCTCCCCGGTCACGTAATCCCAGCGGAAGTCGGGTTCCGATCGTCACGGCGCCTCCTCGGTCGAATGCGATGGCGTGCTCGGCCGCCTCGCCGATGG
This sequence comes from Glaciihabitans sp. dw_435, assembly GCF_018449675.1. GTDB lineage: Bacteria > Actinomycetota > Actinomycetes > Actinomycetales > Microbacteriaceae > Glaciihabitans. The sequence continues at coordinate 82,694 of NZ_JAAVUZ010000004.1, forward strand.
CGGGCAGCTCGGCGTATCGGGTGAACAGCTCGGGGTGGTCGCGGCGCAGGCGCAACGCCCGCGACGTGACGAGAAGCTTGACGGCACCTGTCTCATCGATGGGTGGCAGGGCGCCGGCGTCGATGGCGGCCAGATAGAGCCGTCGGATGTCGAAATCGATCGGGCGGCGGTTGTCGGGGTCGACGAGGCTCGTCTCCCACAGCTCGCTGCCCTGGTAGACATCGGGGACGCCCGGGGCCGTGAGCTGGATGAGCTTGGCCGTCAACGAGTTCGACCATCCGGCGGGGGCCGTGGTGTAGACGAAATCGGTGACAATCCCGTTGATGTCCGGGTCGTCGAACACACTGTCGACGAGCGCGTGCATGCGCTTTTCGAAGTCTTCGTCGGGATCGAGCCAGCCGGTCGAGCTGCCGGCTTCCCGGGCCGCCTTCTCGGCGTAGTTGTGCAAGCGTTCGCGCGATGCGGGCCACGATCCGACGATCGCTTCCCACAGGAGGTTCTCGAGGGGACCATCGCCGAGGGGCGCGCGTGTCCGGAGGGACTCCAGGGTGCTTTCCCACTGCCCGGGGATCTCCGACAGCACCGAAATGCGCGAACGGGTGTCCTCGCCACGCTTGGTGTCGTGGGTGGAAAGCGTCGTCAAGGATGCCGGGAAGCTTGCCTGGCGAAGCAGCTGGCGACGGTGAAACTCGGTGCGGTTGATGGAGAACTCTGCCGGGTCGGCGCCCACCTCGGTGAGGGACGACAGGCGGTTGAAGCGGTAGAACGCGGTGTCCTCGACGCCCTTGGCCATCACCATGCCGGAGGTCTGCTGGAATCGCACGGCGATGGGCTCCGCGGGGTCTCCGAGCAGGGGGCGCAGCGCGTCGATCGTGTCGGACAACTCGGGCCGGTGCTGCTTGGCCAACGCGGCCGCGGCATCCAGGTGCTCGAGGCCGACCGGGAGGTAGGAGCGGTAGACCGGGAAGCAGGCCAGCAGCTCAGCGATCGCATCGGCCGCGTGCTCGATCGGCTCGGGAAGTAGGCGCTCGAGGCGCAGCACTTCGGAGTTGAGGATGCCGTCGGCGATGGCGCGCTTGGTCCCGTGAATCAGCGTGTGCCAGTCAAGCGGCTGGGCGCGGCCGCGCAGGCGAGCGTCGAGCCCGTCGAGGGATGCGCGTCCGCCCGGGTCGACAAGAACGCGGTCGATGTCGGCAAGGGCGTCGTAACCGGTGGTGCCGGCGGTCGCCCAGTACGACGGGAGTTGCTCGTCGCCCTCGAGAATCTTCTCGACCCACACCTCGGTGTTCCCCGTCGCTTCGGCGAGAGCGTCGAGATATCCGCCCGGGTCGGCGAGGCCGTCGGGATGGTCGACACGCAGGCCGTCGGCGATGCCCTCTCGCACCCAGCGGACGATCTCCGCGTGGGACTCCTCGAATACCCACGGAATCTCCACGCGAATGCCGGCAAGCGAGTTGACCGCGAAGAAGCGGCGGTAGTTCAGCTCGGAGTCCGCGCGACGCCAGTTCATGAGCTCGTAGTGCTGGCGGGAGTGAACGATGGCAGCGGATGCTCCGTCGTCGGCGCTTCCCGGAGCGAGGGGGAACCGGTGGTCGAAGTAGCGCAGCTCGTTGTTCTCGACGCGGAGGTCGCCGGCGTCCGCCGCTTCCTCCAGCGTTCCGCCGAGGACGGGAATGCGCACCTTGTCGCCGCCGAATTCCCAGTCCACGTCGAATGCTTCCGCGTAGCGGGACTCCTTGCCGAGGCGTAGAAGATCCCACCACCAGGCGTTTTCGCGGGGGATTTCGACACCCATGTGGTTGGGGACGATGTCAATGAGCACACCGAGCCCCGCGGCGTGTGCCGTCTCGGACAACCGGTCGAGCGCGTCGCCGCCGCCCCGCGCGGGATCCACGCGGGAGTGGTCGACAACGTCGTAACCGTGGTCAGAACCGGCCGACGCTTCCAGGAGCGGCGACAGGTAGACCCAGTCGGCTCCGAGGTTGCGCAGGTAGTCGGTGACCTCGGCGGCGGCGTCCAGATCGAACGATGCCCGGATTTGCAGTCGGTAGGTCGAGATCGGCACACCCACGGTTACACCGCCGGCTGGGCTGAGGGCGCGTCGTCCGCCGTGGAACCAACCAGGACAGACAGCGATGCCGCGACGGAGTGATCCGCCTCAACCTCGGGTGCCACGTGCGCGCGCAGGATCGTCATCGACTTCTCCTGCACCGGCACGACCGAGCCCGCTTCTCGCAGTTCGGAATCCGCGGTGGCGCCAGCGGTGTCAACAACGATCTCCCAGACGGGTGAGTACTCGTCGACGGGAAGCGTGAAGTCAACCGCCTCGTCGCCCGCGTTGAACAACACGATGAAGTGGCGGTCGGTGATGCGCTCGCCACGCGGGTCGCGTCCACCAATGCCGTCTCCGTTGAGGAAGACGCCGATCGCGCGCCCGAAGCCCGAGTCCCAGTCTTCCGGCTCCATGGCGGTGCCATCCGGCTGCAGCCAGACAATGTCCGGCACTGCCTGACCCGCGGTGCGACGCACGGGACGGCCATCGAAGAACCGGCTGCGACGGAACGTGGGATGTTCCTTACGCAGTCGCGCGAGGGCGGCCGTGAACTCGATGAGCGGCTGGTCCGCGTGGTCCCAGTGCACCCAACTGATCTCGGAGTCCTGTGCGTAGGTGTTGTTGTTGCCCTGCTGCGTGCGGCCGAGCTCGTCTCCGTGCAGAATCATCGGAACACCCTGCGAGATCAGCAGTGTGGCAAGGAAGTTGCGCTGCTGGCGCGCGCGCAGCACCAGTACCGCCGGGTCATCCGTCGGTCCCTCGACGCCGAAGTTCGACGAGCGGTTGTGCGATTCGCCATCGTTGTTGTCTTCACCGTTGGCGTCGTTGTGCTTCTCGTTGTACGACACCAGGTCGTTGATGGTGAAGCCATCGTGGGCGGTAACGAAGTTGATGGATGCCACGGGGCGGCGGCCAGAGTGCTCGTAGAGGTCGGCCGAGCCGGTGATGCGCGAGGCGAATTCACCGAGCGTCGACGGCTCGCCGCGCCAGAAGTCGCGGACGGTGTCGCGGTACTTACCGTTCCACTCCGTCCACTGGGGCGGGAAGTTGCCGACCTGGTAACCACCGGGGCCAACGTCCCACGGCTCGGCAATGAGCTTGACCTGCGAGACCACCGGGTCCTGCTGCACGAGCTCGAAGAAGGTGGAGAGTCGGTCGACGTCGTAGAACTCACGGGCGAGCGCCGATGCGAGGTCGAAGCGGAATCCGTCGACGTGCATCTCGGTCACCCAGTACCGCAGCGAGTCCATGATGAGCTGCAGCGAGTGCGGGTGGCGAACGTTGAACGAGTTTCCCGTGCCGGTGTAGTCCATGTAGAACTGGGGCTCGTCGTCCATGAGGCGGTAGTACGCCGCATTGTCGATTCCGCGGAACGACAGGGTCGGGCCCATGTGGTTTCCCTCAGCGGTGTGGTTGTACACCACGTCGAGGATGACCTCGATGCCGGCGACGTGAAGTGCCCGCACCATGCCCTTGAACTCCTGCACCTGCTGGCCGAGTTCGCCGCTGGAGGCGTAGGTGTTCTGAGGGGCGAGGAATCCGATGGTGTTGTAGCCCCAGTAGTTGGACAGCCCCTTCTCCTGAAGGGTGGAGTCGTTGACAAACTGGTGCACGGGCATGAGCTCAATGGCGGTAACGCCGAGCTTCTGCAGGTGTTCGATGATCAGCGGGTGCGCGATCGCGCTGTACGTTCCACGGATTTCCTCGGGGATGCCCGGGTGCAGTTCCGTCAGACCCTTGACGTGAGCTTCGTAGATGACGCTCTCGTTGTAGGGGATATGCGGGCGGCGGTCGCCGGCCCAGTCGAAGAAGGGGTTGATGACAACGCCCTTCATCATGTGCGAGGCGGAGTCCTCGTCGTTGCGCGAGTCGGGGTCACCGAAGTTGTAGGCGAACAACGACTGGTCCCAGTCGATGGTGCCGCTCGTCGCCTTGGCGTAAGGGTCGAGCAAGAGCTTGTTGGGGTTGGCGCGCTTACCGGTAGCGGGGTCGTACTCGCCATAAATGCGGTAGCCGTAGCGCTGTCCGGGCTGTACTTGCGGCAGGTAGGCGTGCCAGACGAAAGCGTCAATTTCGACGATCTCAACTCTGGTCTCGACGCCGTCATCGTCGAACAAGCACAGTTCGACCCTTTCCGCCGCTTCGCTGAAGATCGCGAAGTTCGTTCCGTTGCCATCAAAGGTGGCACCCAAGGGGTAGGCGGATCCTGGCCAGGTGTTCATGAAGTCCTTTCGTGGAGCAGACGCTTTACCGTACCGTTCACGGTTAAACGGGCAGTGATACTTCACGACGCGGTCCGCGTCTGCTAGTAGCCTATGGAACCGCCGTGTACCCAACCTGAGGGTTGACGTCGTCGCGCAGACACTTCAACTCGCTCGTCGCGGTACTTTTGGTGCGTGACCGCCGCCCCGAAAATTCACCCCTCCCGCTACGTCGCCCTGCTGAGGGGTATCAATGTCGGGGCATCCTCCCGCATCGCCATGGCGGACCTTCGCTCCCTCGTCGAGGGCCTCGGCTACACGGGCGTGCGCACCCTCCTGCAGAGTGGCAACGTCGTGTTCGATTCCGACAGGGCGGTGGATGTCGCGGCGCGCGAAGCCCTGGAAGCCGCCATTGTCTCCGCGACCGGCGTCACCTCGAAGGTTCTCGTGGTTGATGAAGCCCGCTTCCGCCGCATCGCCTCGGCCAACCCCCTGCTCGACGTGGGTACGGATGACTCGCGCCTGATCGTGACCTTCGTCGACGAGGTGCCGGACGCAGGCACTCTCTCCCGCCCGAGCGACGACGAACTGCTTCCGGAGCGCATCGTCTTCGGTGCCGAGGCCATCTACCAGTGGCTGCCCGACGGGGTGCTGAAGACCCGCCTGCCGCCGCGGTTCCACGAACGACTCGGGCGTGTCGCGACCGCCAGAAATTGGCGGACGGTCACAAAGATCGTCGATCTGCTCAACTCCTGAGCAAGGATGGATGCATGACCACAGCCGCCCCGTCGCCCATCGTCGACAATTCAGAAACCTGGGTAGCGTCCCAGATCGCGCAGTACGTCAAGACCAACGGAGAAAAGCCCGTATTCCGGTACGGAGCTCCACTGGCGCTCGTGACGACCCAGGGCAGCAAGTCCGGTCAGTGGCGCAGGACGTGTCTGATCTGTGCCGAGGACGACGGGCGATATCTGATCGTCGCCTCGCTCGGCGGTGCCCCGAAGCATCCGGTCTGGTATCTCAACCTCGAGAGCAACCCGCGGGTCTGGTTGCAGGTCGGTGCCGAATCGTTCTGGACGGTGGCGCGGGATGCGACGCCCGAGGAGAAGCCGGCACTGTGGGAGAAGCTGGTCGGCCTGTATCCCGACTATGCGGACTACCAGGTCAAGACCGAGCGCGAGATTCCCGTCGTCATTCTGGAACGCGAGCAGTAACAGCACTCCTTGCGCCACCTCGTTGCGGGTGGCTTATGCTTGCGATGAAACACGGGAGTCCGGTGAGCCGGGCTGAGAGGAAGCTTCTCCAAGCTTCGACCGTCGAACCTGATCTGGATCATGCCAGCGCAGGGAGGCAAATCTCTTATCAATCCCGTGCCCTCTTTTCACTACTGAAAGGGCACGACCAGTGCACACACGCCACAAATTCTCGTCATCGGGTGGAACGTTCCGCGGACACCCGCTTCTGCGCGCCACGGCGCTCGTTGTCGCGGCGGGGCTCGCCCTCGCCGTTGCGGGGTGTTCGACGCAGCCCGCGTCGACCGCATCGGAGCAGACGCCCTCAACGATCGTTCTCGTCACCCATGATTCGTTCAACCTCAGCAAGGGAACGCTCGAGGAGTTCACCAAGCAGACGGGTATCACCGTCGAGGTGCAGGCCGCGGGAGACGCGGGGGAACTCGTCAACAAGTTGGTCCTGACGAAGGACTCACCCCTCGGCGACGTGGTGTTCGGCATCGACAACACGTTCGCCAGCAGAGCCGTCGAGGCCGGTGTGCTGGAGAAGTACTCCTCGAAGGACCTCACCGCCGCCGAGGATCAGTATCTGCTGCCCAAGGGCAGCGGGCGCGAGGAACTGACCCCGATCGACAACGGAGACGTGTGCGTGAACGTCGACCACGAATGGTTCGCGAAGAAGGGTCTCGCGGAGCCGGTTACCCTCGCGGACCTGATCAAGCCCGAATACAAGAATCTCTTCGTGGTGCCGGCCGCCAACTCGTCGTCGCCCGGCCTCGCGTTTTTGCTCGCGACAATCGCCGCGTTTGGCGAGACCGGCTGGGAGGGCTACTGGAAGTCGCTGGTGGGTAACGGCGTGAAGATCGACGGCGGGTGGGACGACGCGTATTACGTCGACTTCTCCGGCCCGTCGAGCAAGGGGGACCGCCCGCTGGTCGTCTCCTATGCATCGTCTCCTCCGTTCGAGGTTCCGAAGGGGTCGAACGTTGCGCCGACCGGTGCGCTGCTCGACACCTGCTTCCGCCAGACCGAGTACGCGGGTGTCATCGCGGGCACGAAGTACCCGACCGCCGCCAAGAAGCTCGTCGACTTCCTCTTCTCGGTGCCGGTGCAGAACGACATTCCCGAAAACATGTACGTCTTCCCCGTCAACGCGAAGGCCACACTGCCCGAGGGCTGGTCGACGTACGCGAAGATCGCGACGAAGCCCTACGTCGTCTCGCCGTCCGACATCGACAAGAACCGCCAGACCTGGCTCACGCAGTGGGCAGCCATCGCCACACCGTGACCCTGACGCCACGAGCACGCCGCGCACCGGGCACCGCCTTCTGGGTGGTGCTCGGCGCCGCCGCGCCCCTGATCTTTCTCGGCATCTTCTTCCTGTGGCCCGTTGCCGCGATGGTGGGCAGGGGAGTGCTGCCAGATGGCACGCTGGACCTCACCGGATTCGGTGAGGTACTCGCCCGCCCGCGCACCCTCCGGCTGATCGGACTCACCCTCGGGCAGGCATCGCTGGCAGCGCTCATCACGAGCGTGCTGGGTGTCCCGATCGCCTACGTCCTGTACCGCCTGCGGTTCCGCGGACGCCGGGTGTTGCGCGCCCTCATCGTTGTGCCCTTCGTGCTGCCCACCGTGGTGGTCGGTGTCGCCTTCCGCACGCTCCTGCGCGCCGGCGGTCCGCTCGGCGGGCTCGGGCTCGACGGCACCTTCGGCGCAATCATGCTCGCGCTGGTGTTCTTCAACGTTGCCGTGGTGACCCGCACGGTGGGAAGCGCGTGGGAGAGCCTCGACTCCCGTCAGGAAGAGGCAGCGCGTGTGCTCGGCGCCTCACCCCAGCGCGTGTGGTGGACGATCACGCTTCCCCGGCTGGCCCCGTCGATCCTCGCCGCCGCCTCCATCGTCTTTCTGTTCTGCTCCACCGCATTCGGCGTCGTTCTGGTTCTCGGCGGCGCCCGCTTCGGCACCATCGAGACGGAGATCTATCTCCTCACCACGCAGTTCCTCGACCTGCGCGCGGCGAGCGTGCTGTCGGTCACCCAGCTGGTGGTGGTGGTCGTGGCGCTCGCCGTAGCGGGCCGCGCCTCCCGGGGTACTGCCACCGCGCAGCGTCGTGTTGCCGCCGACACCAGCGCCCGGGTTCTCCGTCGGGCCGACGCGGGAGCCATTGCTGTCACCATCCTTGTTGCCGTGTTCCTCGCCCTGCCCGTTGTCACCCTGGTGGTCCAGTCGCTGCAGACGCCGGGCGGCTGGAGTTTCGACAACTACCGTCATCTCGCGGGGACCGGCAGCAGGAATGCGCTGGCGGTCCCGGTGTGGACCGCGCTGGGAAACTCGCTGACGACCGCGCTGACCGCGACCCTCATCGCCCTCGCGGTCGGGTTGTGCGCGAGCGTCGTGCTCTCCCGCCGTCCCCGGGCACGGCGGTGGCGTCGGGCGCTGTCCGGGTTCGATGCCGTCGTGATGCTGCCCCTCGGTGTGTCGGCGGTGACGGTGGGATTCGGGTTCCTCATCACCCTGAATCATCCGCCCTTCGACCTTCGCTCCTCACCGGTGCTGCTGCCCATCGCGCAGGCTGTTGTTGCGGTGCCCCTTGTCGTGCGGACCCTGCTGCCGGTGCTCCGCAGTATCGACCCACGCATGCGCGAGGCGGCGTCCGTGCTGGGAGCGGGTCCCGGACGGGTGCTGGCGGACGTCGACCTCGCCATCGTGGCGCGACCCCTGCTCGCGGCATCCGGATTCGCCTTCGCCGTAGCCCTTGGTGAGTTCGGCGCGACAAGTTTTCTGTCCCGCCCGGACAGACCGACGCTGCCCGTCGTGATCTTCCGCCTCATCGGGCTACCCGGTGGGGACAACTATGGGATGGCGCTGGCCGCGTCCGTGGTGCTCGCCGCGGTGACAGTCGCCATCATCGCCGCGGTCGAGAGACTGCGCGTGGGCACGATAGGAGCGTTCTAGTGAACCAGGGTAAGACGGCGACGGAGCCGGCCGAAGGCGAGGTGGCCCTGCTGGTGCGGGACCTGCGGGTTGTTTTCGCGCAGGCCGCGGCATCCCGCTCCGCGCCGACCGTTGCGGTCGATGACGTGTCCCTCGAGGTGCACGCCGGAGAGGTGCTCGGAATCCTCGGGGCCTCCGGCAGCGGCAAGTCGACCCTGCTGAGGGCGATCGCCGGGCTCGAGACGCTGGCGGGCGGAACCGTCGCCTGGCACGGTACTGACATCACGCGGCGTGCCGTGCACGAGCGTGGCTTTGCCCTGATGTTTCAGGACGGCCAGTTGTTCCTGCATCGCAGCGTCGCCGACAACATCGCGTACCCGTTGCGCATCGCGCGGGTCGCCCGGGAGGCACGCCACGCGCGTGTGACCGAGCTGCTGGATCTCGTGGGATTGCCCGGGACGGGGGAGCGACGGGTCACGGACCTCTCCGGTGGTGAGCAGCAGCGGGTCGCTCTCGCCCGGGCGCTGGCCGCCCGACCGCGACTGCTGCTGCTGGACGAGCCACTGAGCTCGCTGGACCGGGAGCTTCGCGACCGCCTCACCGGTGACCTGCGGCGCATCCTGACGACGACGGGCACCACCGCGATCATGGTGACGCACGATCAGGACGAGGCGTTTGCGCTGTCCGACCGGGTCGGCATCATGGGAGCCGGCCGCCTTCTGCAGATCGGGGCGCCGGCGGACGTCTGGCGAAACCCCGCCACCGCAGACATCGCACGTTTCCTCGGGTACACGAGCGTGCTCGATAATTACGCCGCCCGGATCGTGGATCCCAGCTCGACGACGCCCATCGCGCTGCGGCCCGGCGCCCTTGTCGTGGCGGACTCGGGCATCGTGGGAACCGTGCTGAGCAGCACAACGGCCGTCGCCGGGGTGCGCCTGCGGTTGCACATCGAGGGCGTGGGTGAGGTAACGGCGACCGGACGGGACGATCGGATGCTGCCGACCGGCACCACCGTCACCGTGCGGGTCGATTTCGCCGGCGTGGCCCGGCTGGCCCGCGCGTGACCGCGATGCCCCCGGCACCCGTACCGGTCGATCCCCCCACCGTTGTTCTCATCGACGGTCGTTCCGGGTCGGGGAAGACCGAGTTCGCGCAGGCACTCGTTTCGCTCTGGCCGGAGGCCCAACTCGTGCGACTCGACGACATCTATCCCGGCTGGGACGGCCTGCAGGCGGCAAGTGACATCGTGCACGAGAGAATCCTCACCGACTTCTCCTGGGTGCGGTGGGACTGGGCCAGTTCCCGCTACGCCGAGACGCACCTGCTCGACCGCACACGGCCGATCGTGATCGAAGGCTGCGGTGCGCTGAGCGTCGCGAATCGCGCGCTCGCGGCATCCGCTCTCTGGGTGGAACTCGACCCGGCAACCCGCCGCCGCCGCGCCCTCGAGCGGGACGGCGCCATGTATGCGCCGCACTGGGATCGCTGGGCAGCGCAGGAAGACGCCTTCTACACCCGCGAAAACTCGCGTTCTCTTGCCGACGCGGAGATTGATGGGGCGGATGTCGCGGCCGCCGCCGCGCGGTGGCGGAATGCCATCACGGCTGCAAGCATGGGGGAGTGACCTCACCCTTTATCGCCGTGTCCGAACTCGCCGACGCACTCTCCAGCCGCACCCCGCCCGTCGTTCTGGACGCGAGCCTCGTGTTGCACCCTGCCGCATTCGACGGGGACTACCGCATCGACAGCGGATACCCGTCGTGGGTGGAGGGCCACATTCCCGGGTCACTTCACGTCGACGTCAGCACGCAGTTCAGTGACACCACAGCGCCCCTGCACTACACGCACCCGGCCCCGCAGGCCATTGCCGACGAACTTGCCCGTCTCGGGATCCCGCGGGACACGTCCGTCGTGATCTACGACTCAACTGGCACCCTCTGGGGCGCGCGCCTGTGGTACCTGCTGCGGTGGATTGGCGTCAACGCCCGCGTGCTCGACGGCGGAATCCGCGCGTGGACGGAGGCGGGACATCCCGTCGAATCCGGCGAGACGCCCGCGAAGCGTGCGGCGGTCGCCTCGTGGCCGGCGGACAACCGCCGTGACTTCTGGGTGAGCAAGGAAGAACTCATCGAGCGCACCGCGAGCGACGGTCGACCGCTGGTGTGCGGCCTGCCGGCCACCTCGTTCAGCGGGGAGGCGGCGAGCCGGTACGCCCGGCGTGGCCATATTCCGGGCAGCGTGAATGTCTCGAGCCGTGATCTGTTTGCCTCCGACGGCGGGGTGAAGTCGCGGGTGGAGATCGCGCTCGCCTACGACGCGGCGGGCGTCAACGTGCGCGATGACAGCACCGAGGTGCTGCTGTACTGCGGTGGCGGGATCTCGGCCGCCGCCAACGCCCTGACCCTCGCGGAGATCGGCGTTCGCGCCGTGAGGATCTACGACGGATCGCTCGAGGAATGGTCGGCCGATCCGAGCCTGCCGCTTGAGTCGGTCACGCCCGCCTGAGTCGGGTCAGCTCCAGCCCAGTTCGTGCAGCTGGTCGTCGTCGATGCCATAGAAATGCGCGATCTCGTGTACCAGCGTGATGTGGATCTGATCCCTGAGTTCCGTCAGGTCGGCACACATCGCCAGCAGCGGTTCCCGGTACAGGATGATGCGGTCGGGAAGTTCCCCGAACCCGTAGCGGTCGCGTTCGGTGAGCGCGATGCCGTCGTAGAGCCCGAGGGCGTCCAGCGAGCCATTTTCCGGTCGGGCCTCGGTCACGAAAATGAGGTTCTCGAGTCCGTCGACCATGTCGTCCGGCAGCGCGTCGAGTTCTGCGATCACGAGCTTCTCGAACTCGTCTTCTGAGAGGGCGTCCATCGGTGTGGTTCCGTCACTCATACGTCGATGGCGCGGATCAGGGTTTCCTGCACGTAGCCGAGCCAGTCGTAGATCGAGAGCATGATCTCCTCGTTCTCGTCCTGGGGCGTTCGTGGGGCCTCGTCGACGGTGTTCAGGCGCGATCCGAGCGTCAGGCGGATATCGGTGAGAGTGCGCAGCCATGACTGCACGCCCGGGTCATCCACCTCGATGCTGACGCGCTTGCGCTTGGGAGCCACGTCCAGCGACAGCACCACCACGCCCGCGTTGCGCACCTTGCGTTCGGCGAGATCATCTTCGGTGAACCGGCGGAATTCGGCGGCGTTGTCGTCGTTGTCGCGGTAGGCATCGGGGAGGAGCCGGTCGAGCGCCGGGTCCGAGCCGTGGGTGACCCGGTCGGTGAGCAGACCGGAGATCTGTCCGGCGAGGTCGCGGATGATTCGTGCTTCATCCACGCTGAAGGTTCCGGTCACGTCGCCGCTGCGGCTGCGGCTGAACCCGCTCACGCGTCCGCCTTCTGCAGGGTCGCCCACAAGCCGAAGTCGTGCATCGCTTCGACGTGGCGCTCCATCTCCTCGCGCACGCCGGTCGCGACGACCGCGCGACCCTCTGTGTGCACGAGCAGCATGCGGCGGTCGGCCTCGGCCTTGTCGAAGCCAAAGTAGCTGCGGAACACCCACGACACATACGACATGAGGTTCACGGGGTCGTTCCAGACCAGAGTGACCCACGGCTGGTCGAGGAGAACGAGTTCGCCCTGTTCGACCACCGCGTTGAGATCGGTGCGATCGAGCGTCTGTACCACGCTCCAAGCCTCGCACATCTGAGAGCATGGCCCCATGCGTACTGACAGGTTGCCGATCTACCGCATCGCCGAGTTTGCCGCGTTTCCCCTGGCGAGGGGCACCTGGCCGGCGACCCTGGCGCCCGTCGCCCACGTTCTCGAACACGGCCTTGACCTCGGCGCCGCGACCGTGTTCGTCGGCGAGAACGGCTCGGGAAAGTCGACGCTCGTCGAGGCCATCGCCATCGCGTACGGACTGTCGCCCGAGGGAGGGTCGCTGGGAGCGGAGCATTCCACCCGGCCGACGGAATCCGAACTCGGCCAGCATCTGCAGCTGACCCGGAACCCCCGCACCGCGCCCCGGGGGTATTTCCTCCGTGCGGAGACCATGCACGGCTTCTACACGTTCCTCGAGAACAACCCGCCCCTGTCGCACCGCGACATTGCGTTTCACGACATGTCCCACGGCGAATCGTTCATCGAGCTCGTCGCCAGCAGGTTTCGCGGTCCGGGGGTGTGGGTGCTGGATGAACCTGAGTCGGCGCTGTCGTTCTCGGGATGCCTGTCCCTGCTGGCAATGCTGGAGAACAAACTGGCGGACGGAGACTCGCAGGTGATCATGTCGACCCACTCGCCGATACTCGCCGCGCTGCCGGGCGCGGCCATCTACGAGGTGGGCCCCTGGGGACTCCGCCGCCAGGACTGGCAGCAGCTCGGCCTCGTGGAGAACTGGAAGAGCTTCCTGGAGGCTCCCGCGCGCTTCCTCGATCACCTCGGCGACTAAGGGGTTAAAAGCAGAACGGCCCGACCGAAGTCGGGCCGTTCTGTGTGGGGTGATCGACGGGGCTCGAACCCGCGACATCCGGCTCCACAAGCCAGCGCTCTGCCAACTGAGCTACGACCACCATGTATCGCACATGGCAACCCAAGTATCTTATTACAGACGCGGGGCCCATTCCGCCACAACTTCGGCCGACACTGCCTTCACTTCATCGGAAGTGGGGCCGGGATCCGCGACAAATGCGGCTTTTCGGTAGTACGCGAGCTCGCGAATTGATTCCAAAATATCTGCGAGCGCACGGTGGCCACCGTCTTTCGACGGCGCGTTGAAGTAGACGCGGGGGAACCAGTGGCGCGAAAGTTCCTTGATCGATGAGACGTCGATGCTGCGGTAGTGCAGGTGGTTGTCTACCCGCGGCATGAACTTGTTGAGGAACGCACGGTCCGTACCGATGGTGTTGCCGGCGAGCGGCGCGCTCGACGGGTTCGGCACGTACTTGAGGATGTACTCGAGAATCTCGTACTCGGCCTCGGCCAGCGTCACACCGTTCGGGACCTCGTTGATGAGGCCGCTGGAGGTGTGCATCGCCCGCACGAAGTCATTCATGTTGTCCCACGCGGAGGCGTCGGGCTTGATGACGATGTCGAATCCCTCGGCTACGGGTTCGAGGTTGTAGTCGGTGATCACCACCGCAACTTCGACGAGCTCATCGATCGAGAGATCGAGCCCCGTCATTTCGCAGTCGATCCACACCATACGATCTTCAGAAGCAGCCATTGCGCAATTCTAACGGGGAGCGCCGACAGCACTCAGGCGTCGTGTGCGGAGGCCAGCCGCGACTGCAAAATCTCGGCTGCAGCTTCCAGCGTGGCCCACTGTTCCGGCGTGAGATCGTCGAACACGGGGAGCAGCGAGGCGGCGAGCGAGCCCCGCCATTCCTCGAGGGCCGCCTTGCCCTTGTCGGAAATGGCGATCAACCAGGCCCGCGAGTCGTCGGCGTCGGCGATGCGGTGCACCAGTTCTTCTTCGACGAGGGCGGGGAGCAACTTGGTCATGCCCGGCTGGCTGATACGACTGGAGGCAGCGAGCGCGCCAATCCGCATTGCTCCATCGTTGTGCAGGATCGACAGCGTGCGCCAGACGGCGGCGGGCGTAGCGTTGCCCGTTCCCTGCGCCGCGATGCGGGTGAGGCGATGGTTCGATACCAAAAGGGACTCGAGGATGTCTGTCTGCGTCACGCGGAAATCATATGCGCTTCGCGTGCCTAAACTTGCCGAATGCTGGCCATTCTTCTTCTCGTCAATGCCGCCTTCAACGTCATCGTGTGGCCGCAGTTCTTTCGCCGCATCTCCAGGGACGAGCGGGCGCGGGATGCCTCGGGCCGCCCCACCGCGTTTCTGCGGGTCCACGCGATCCTGATCGGTGTCGCGCTCCTGATCGCCCTCGTTTCGGCCGTCTTCGGCATCCTGAGCCTCGCGGGAGCCGTTTAGTCGGGTCCGTGGCATCCCCGTCTGCTACAACTAAAGGCATGACTGACAACACGCCCACAATCACTCCCGGTGACGAATACATCGTCTTCTACCAGGGCGGCCCCTACGACGGACGCGACGATACCCGTATCAGCACCGACGGATCGTTCGACTCCGAACTGACTGTTCTCGCCGCCGTTGACGGCCACGAGCAGCAGTGGGTCTACAAGACCGTGTCCAACAAGCTCGTCGGCGAGCAGCTCCAGGTGACGTACGCCTGGGACGCCCCGGACAGCGACAGCTACGAGGCCGTCGAAGAACGCGGCGAGCTCTAACGGGAATCTCCCCGGGGTCGCAGCGGTTAGGACGAGTGTGAAGCTCGATTTCTACTCCTCGTCGTTCTGCGACCCCTGCATTCAAACCCGCTCCGTGCTCGGTGAAGTGTCCCGGCTCGTACCGGGTGCCGAAATCGTTGAGCGCGATGTCGCCCAGTTCATCGAGGTAGCCGAGCGTGATGGTATCCGTTCGACTCCCACCGTGATCGTGCGTTCCGCCTCCGGCGATGAAGTGTTCCGCGCCGAGGGAGTGCCCACCATCAACCAGGTGCTCGTCGCTCTCGCGAAGGCCGTCTAAAAGTCACACGCTCCGGGCCACAGTGGTCGCGGCGGTGGGCCCCTCGTGCGCTCGTGGTACTGGTTCTGCTGCGGACGCTTGACTTGTCCCCGGTTCATGGGTAGACAGACCGTACCACCCACGCCAGTCGACCACCGACACTCCGGCCAGGGTCGACGGCTGGGGGACACATGAGGCTCACGCACCGCATTGCCACGATGACGGCGGCGATCGCGCTGTTCGGCGTTATCGGAGTTCCCGCCGCGGCGTCCGCGGCGACGACGAGCACGGGGACTGTCACCGTCATGCTCATGACGACCTCGAAGCAGGAGCTCGCAATGGCCGGGGCATCCGTCGTCATGACGAACGAAAAGGGTGTGGTGAGGTCGGGCCGCACGGCATCCAACGGCCAGGTAACGCTGTACGACGCACCCGCAGGGGATCATTGGATGATTCGGGCCGTTGCGCCCGCCGGTGCCGGCATCTGGACCCGCCTGCCGGGCGTGCGCTGGGGTGTTCCCGTCACCGCGGGCAAGCATTCGTGGGTCGTCGTGGTGATGCGGCTCGGCGGCTCCATCGGCGGAACCGTGCGGGATAACGCGGGCAACCCGGTACCCGGAGCGCTCGTGGTGGCGACCGGGTCCGATGTAAAAATGACGGTGACCACCCACGCAGACGCCCAGGGCAGATACTCGGTGAATGGGCTTCCGCTCAGTGACTTCCTCGTGGAGTACAGCCGGGCGCCCGGGTATCCGGTGACCGGGTGGTGGTGGTCAGTGCGGGCCCAGTACGGGGACAAGCCGCGTACCCTCATCACCAACGCTGACGTGGTGGTCGACGACCTGTTCGAAATGGTCGGAGTCGTATGGACGCTGAGTCGTCCCACCGACCCGACGTTCGTTGCAGCTCCCGTTTCCATCGTCAACACCACCACGGGCGCCGTGATCTCGACCACGATGGACGGCTCGGAATTTCACCAGCAGCTGACGGCGGGAACGTACAAGGTCTCGGTCACGGGACGGGCGGCGGACGGTCATCCCGTTACTTACTGGCAGACCGGGGAAGACACGCGTCCCTCGACTGATCCCTCGAAGGCCGTCACCGTCACCTTCACTGGTTTGGAACGCAAGGTCATCTACTTTAACCTCATGATCTGACCGCTCCGCCGATAGCCTGTCGGGGACGAAAGGACACGACATGCTGGAGATGCGCCCGAACTGCGAGTGCTGCGACCGTGACCTGTCGGCGCAGGACGCATCCGTGCTTATCTGCTCGTTTGAGTGCACGTGGTGTGCGGATTGCGCTGCGGGGTTCGCCGGGGGTCGCTGTCCCAACTGCGGCGGGGCGTTGAGCAATCGACCGACCCGAGCGCTGGAGAAGATGGCAGCCAATCCCGCGTCGACCGAGCGGGTGTACAACCCGGACTGCCTGTCGACACGCGAAGTGGTTACCGTCGCGTAATAGACTTTCAGGCGCTGCGGATTGCCCCCGTAGCTCAGGGGATAGAGCAGGAGCCTTCTAATCTCTTTGTCGCAGGTTCGAATCCTGCCGGGGGCACCCAGCGGCGTCCCGGGGACGCGTTATGCGGCCTCGGCGGAGATTTCCCACACAATGATGCCGGCGCCGGCCCGGGTTGCGTGGACGTCGGCGCTGTGGCCCCGATCGCGCCGGCACTCCACCAACTCCGACGACGGCGTGATGTGGGGCTCGCGGCAGGACTGACCGTAGGTCGTGTAGTCCATTTCGAGTAGAAGCAATGCGTGATCTGACATGGGGCTCACCATTCGAGGTAGCGGCGGGGACCACAGCGCTGCCTCGGACGACTGGCACCAGGGTCCTCGACCTGGGACGAGGTTCCTTCCGCCGGCCTCAGCGACGACGAGCATGAGAAGTGCCGACCCGCGTCACCGCCCATGAGGAACTTTAACCCGCATAGGCATGGTTTAACCACTGAAATCCCAGTTTTCGCACGGGACGAATACTGGGATTTCAGTGGTTGACGGCTAGTTGTCGTCGTCGGTCTTTTCCGGATCCGTGCGCTGGCGAACGGTTCCCGCGGTTACCGGGGGAGCGTATTCCTCGTCAGAGAAGTCGGTCACAGGTGTGGTCGCAGCCGGGGTGTCCTGGCGAGCCAGCGGCACCGGGAAATTCGGGGCGGGCATGCGCTCCGGCTCGGCTGCGGGCATCGCGAAAGCCGACGTTGTCTGCGGAACGGGCGAGGTGTATTCGCTCGTCTCGGTCGCCGCTGCCGCGGGCGGGGGCGTCCACGAGGGGGTGAGGGGGTTCGGTGCCGTTGCCGGCTTTGTAACGGCAACTGTCTCCGTCTCTTCCGCCGGGACGGGCGCGGAAGCAGGCGTCACGTCGGCGACGGGCATCGCAGTGGTCGTGGCACCGGTCGCCGGAGTGGCATCTCCATCGACCTGGTTGGCGGCCCACTTCTGCTGCTTCTCGACCAGCGTCTTGTCGGCATTGGCGTCTTCGTATCGCCACTGCTCGAGGTCGTAGGCGAAGAGCTTGCGGGCACGCTTCGGCTTGTTCTGCCACTCGAGGAGGCGGTCTCGGTACTCGACGAAGGTCTGCTCGGCCTGGAAGCTAAAGTTCGCCGAGTTCTTCTTCATCGTGGCAAGTTCGTGCGCTGCCCAGTCGGCGGCCGCGTTCGTTCCGTTGACAGGGAGCAGTCGAATGCGGATGTCCGACTCGCTGAGCTGGCCGTCGACGCGCTGCTTCTCGTCACCGCCGAGGGAACTCCAGACCGTCGCCTTGCGACCGGCACCAATGAGAGCCATGACCGCAGCTGCTTTCAGCTCGCGGTCCTGGAACTCGAGAAGGCGTTTTGAGGATGCGCGTGCGATGAGCGACGCGATGAGGCCGGCGACGACGATCGCGATAAACGGGAGAATTGCACCCGAGATCACGCGCCATCCGTCGTCGGAGGAGAGCCAGGTCACAAAATCATTCCACCACTGCATGAGTCGCACAGTACCCCCGGACGGGGATACCGCAGCGTAGCTCGACCCGAGTGTTGTGATCTGCTACAGAGATCAGTTGAACCGGAAGCAATCGATCGCGTCGTCGATGTCCCAGAACTCTCCGAGCGGCAGTGAGCGGGCCGCTCCCGTCAGCATTCGCTTGGCCCGATAGCGACGGTCGCCGCCCTCAATAAATCCTTCGACGTAGCCGAGGACCTCGCCTGAGGTGCGGGTGACCCGCCACAGGTCGTTGTGCAACTGCACCATCGCAATGCCGGTGCGAACCGCGGGAGCTGTCGTCCCGGGAAAATCCAAGAGTGTCATGGTGTTCTTTTCGAGTGTGTAGCCGGCCCAACGGTTAAGGACACACTCAGATTAGAATCAGCCACCGACATCCGCTTCCCGCGGTTCGTGGCGGAATTTAGCGCAGGCTCGTACCGTCCACGGCGAACGGCTCGATCGCGGCGATTTCGTCTGCCGTCAGCGGAGCGCTGGACAGTGCTCCGACGTTGTTTTCCAGCTGCGCGACGCTGCTTGCACCAATCAGGGCCGACGTGACCTGCGGGTGACGAAGCACCCAGGTCAGAGCCAGCTGCGCGAGGCTTTGGCCACGATCTGCCGCAATGGAGTTGAGCGCGCGCACACGCTCGAGGTACACGTCGGTGATCTTCTCGGCACCCAGCCACCGACCCTCAGCAACGCGGGAGTCGGACGGGATGTTCCCGTCGATGTAGCGATCGGTGAGGAGGCCCTGTGCCAACGGGGAGAACACGATGCTTCCCGCGCCGATCTGATCGAGCACCGGGAAGAGGCCGTTTTCGATGTGGCGGTCGAACATGTTGTACCGCGGCTGGTGGATCGTGAGCGGGATGTTGTGTGCGGCGAGAGCCTTCTCGGCGGCCAGCGTCTCTTCCGGACTGTAGTTCGAGACACCCACGTACAGAGCCTTGCCCTGCTGGACGGCGGTAGCCAAGGCTCCCATCGTTTCTTCAATGGGAGTTTCCGGGTCGGGACGGTGGGAGTAGAAGATGTCGACGTACTCCAGGCCAAGGCGGCCAAGGCTCTGGTCGAGCGACGCGAGCATGTACTTGCGCGATCCCCATTCACCGTAGGGCCCCGCCCACATGTCGTAGCCAGCCTTGCTGGAGATGATCATTTCGTCGCGATACGGACGGAAGTCCTCCGCGAACACGCGGCCGAAGTTCGTTTCCGCGGATCCGGCGGGAGGGCCGTAGTTGTTCGCCAGGTCGAAGTGGGTGATGCCCAGATCGAAGGCACGGCGCAGAATCGCCCGCTGGGTGTCCAGGGGCCGGTCGTGGCCAAAGTTGTTCCAGAGCCCAAGAGAGACAGCGGGCAGCTTCAGCCCACTCTTTCCCACGCGCTTGTAGTCAATAGATTCGTATCGGGCTTCTTCGGCGATATAAGGCATATCGACAGCTTATTGCCGGGCGTCCGCCGGGGAATGGCTGGGCGCCGCCTGATGTTCTTGTAGGAGGTACCTGAGGTACCTCCCCACCTAATGAAAGTAGGCTTTCGCCATGCAAACATTCGTTGTCGCCGGTGGCTGTTTTTGGTGTCTTGACGCCGTCTATCGCACGCTCAAGGGCGTGTCTGATGTCGTGTCGGGTTACACCGGCGGCCAGACCGTAAACCCCAGCTACGAGGCCGTGTGCACGGGTCGCACCGGACATGCCGAGGCCGTCGCCGTCACATTCGATCCCGAGGTCATCCCCGCCGAGGTCATCCTGGACGTGTTCTTCACTCTTCACGACCCCCGCCAGCTGAACCGTCAGGGCAACGACATCGGTACCCAGTACCGTTCGGCCATGTTCTACGCGGATGACACGCAAAAGGCTGAGTTCGAGGCGGCGCTTGCCCGTGCCTCCGAGTACTGGGATGGCGGACTTGTCACGGAGATCGCACCGCTGGGCGAGTATTACGTGGCCGAGGACTACCACCAGGACTTCTTCGCCAAGAACCCCGCCCAGGGGTACTGCCTCGCCGTTGCGCTTCCGAAGGTCAATAAGATCCGTAAGTCCTACGCGGAGTACGTTCTCGCGTCATAATCCCGGTCGGTGGGCTCCTTCCGTTGCAGAATAGTCAGTGCAACGGAAAGGAGCTCAATGATGAGCGACAACTCGGTAATCAGCCAGACCTGGGTGGCCTCGGGGCCCGCCGGGGTCATCGCCTCGGTGCATCGCATCGAGGAGGGGTACACCTTCAGACTTCTTGGTGACAAGGAGCCTCGAGGGATTTTCCCCACGATCGAGGTGGCGAAGAACGCCCTCTACTCGGCGTTGCCGCCGGGCAGCGATTGGCCGGACTTCACCGAACACTAGCCCCGCCAGCGTCATCGCGTGTGGTGACCGGAGCTTGTCCTCCCCACCGCGTCCAACGCCGATCCCCTCCACCGATGGAGGGGATCGGCGTTTTCTTATGCGCCCTGGGCCAAAGCTGAGGGGCACAGGTTCGGCGCGGCCATCCCGGCACGAGCGCCGCGCCGAACCTCGTCGCGTTGACCACAATCCAGGGAGGACCCCATGTCAGACAGCATCACCATCACGGGTATCGTCGCAACGATCCCCAACGTCATCGAAACTTCGCAGAAGCTGTCCATCGCGAGTTTCCGGCTGGCATCAACCCACCGAAGGTTCGATCGCTCCACGGGAGCATGGGTCGATGGAGACACCAACTGGTACACCATCACGGCGTTTCGACACCTCGCCACCAACATCGCTGCGTCCTTGCGCAAGGGAGAGCGGGTCATTGTCAGCGGCAGGCTCAAGATTCGCGATTGGTCGGCGGGCGATAAGTCTGGGACCAACATCGAAGTCGAAGCCGAGTCCCTTGGCCATGACCTCAGCTGGGGGACGACGACGTTTACCCGCGTAAGCCGAGCCGCTGCGGCGGTCGCGCCGCCCGCGTCATCAGAGTCGGGCCCCTCGACGGATTCAGAGCCGGATGAATTCGACGATATGGGCGCGAGCAGCCCGGAGCGAGGTCCCGATGGCGAAGCCACGGCGGCCACAGCTGAGCTCTCACACGCCACGGGAGGGGAGGACAGTCCCTTCTGACCGTGCAGCGTTTGTCCCGGATCCCACTCTAGAATCGCCCTTGGAAGGACGCATGTGCGGCCTTGCGGAAGGGTCTAATCCATGCGCGGTATATCCGGCGGACGTCTTGGTGTGAGTGTTGCCGCCACCGTTGGTGCCATCGCGCTGCTGTCGGGGTGCACGTCCGTCACTCCGGATCCCGCGCCAACGACGAGTGCTTCCGCCCCAGCGTCAGCGGGAGCCACGCCCTCGGCGTCGGCGACTCCGCTGGCACTTGACCCGCTTGGATCCGCGGACGACAACCTTGCTTACTTCGAGTCGGTCATGTCCTCGTATTTCACCAAGAATCCCAGCGCCAAAGGTAAGGCGATCATCGATCACCTGGCGAGCCTGGGATTTGCGAAGGACCACATGGAGGTAACTCCTGACAAGACGGCGGTGGGCCTGGACGCCGACAACATCGAGTTCTCGGTCAAAATCAACAAGACCTGCCTGGTCGGTCAGACCGGGATTGTGCATTTCCACGCATTCGCTGCCCCGCTGCTGGCGAGCAACACCTGTCTGATCGGTAAGACGCGCGCCATAGACTGGTAGGCATGGCCGAATATGTGTACTCGATGGTCCGCGCCCGAAAGGCAGTGGGCGACAAGCTCATTCTCGACGATGTGACTATGTCATTCCTCCCGGGGGCGAAAATTGGCATTGTCGGCCCCAACGGCGCCGGTAAGTCAACCATCCTCAAGATCATGGCCGGGCTGGATACTCCCAGCAACGGCGAAGCACGACTGAGCCCCGGCTACACCGTGGGCATCCTGATGCAGGAGCCGGAGCTCGACGAGAGCAAGACCGTGCTCGAGAACGTGCAGGAGGGCGTCGGCCCGATCAAGGCGAAGGTCGATCGTTTCAACGAGATCTCCCTGGCAATGGCCGAGCCCGATGCGGACTTCGACGCCCTGCTGGCCGAGATGGGCGTTCTGCAGGAAGCAATCGATGCTGCCGACGCGTGGGACCTCGATTCCCAGCTGGAGCAGGCAATGGACGCCCTGCGCACCCCGCCCGGCGACTACTCCGTGGCAAACCTGTCCGGTGGAGAAAAGCGACGCGTCGCGCTCACCAAATTGCTGCTGCAGAAGCCCGACCTCTTGCTGCTCGACGAGCCCACTAACCACCTCGATGCGGAGAGTGTTCTCTGGCTCGAGCAGCACCTCGCGAAGTACCCGGGCGCCGTGCTGGCAGTCACTCACGATAGGTACTTCCTTGATCACGTTGCGGAGTGGATCGCCGAGGTCGACCGCGGACACCTGTACCCGTACGAGGGCAACTACTCGACCTACCTGGAGAAGAAGGGCGCTCGCCTGGAAGTCCAGGGCAAGAAGGACGCCAAGCTGGCCAAGCGTCTGTCGTCCGAGCTCGAGTGGGTGCGGAGCAACGCAAAGGGCCGCCAGGTCAAGTCGAAGGCTCGCCTGGCGCGCTACGAAGAGATGGTCAACGAGGCAGAGAAGACGCGCAAGCTCGACTTCGAAGAGCTCGTAATCCCCGTGGGCCCGCGTCTCGGAGCTCAGGTCATCGACGCGAAGAACCTGAAAAAGGGCTTCGACGAGCGAGTCCTGATCAATGGCCTCAGCTTCACGCTTCCCCGCAACGGAATCGTCGGAGTGATCGGTCCCAACGGTGTGGGAAAGACCACGCTGTTCAAGACCATTACCGGACTCGAGCCCCTGGATTCCGGGGACCTGAAAATCGGTGACACCGTCGACATCTCGTACGTCGATCAGGATCGTGGCGGCATCGACCCCAATAAGACTCTCTGGGAGGTCGTCTCCGACGGTCAGGACTACATCCAGGTCGGAAAGACCGAAATTCCGTCGCGCGGCTATGTGTCACAGTTCGGATTCAAGGGTCCCGACCAGCAAAAGAAGGCGGGCGTGCTTTCCGGTGGAGAGCGCAACCGGCTCAACCTGGCGCTGACGTTGAAGCAGGGCGGAAACCTGCTCCTGCTCGACGAACCGACCAATGACCTGGACGTCGAGACTCTCGGAAGCCTCGAGAACGCGCTCCTCGAGTTCCCCGGTTGCGCTGTGGTCATCACTCACGATCGGTGGTTCCTCGACCGCATCGCGACGCACATCCTCGCGTACGAGGGCACGGAAGAGAACCCGTCCAACTGGCACTGGTTCGAGGGCAACTTCGAATCCTACGAAGAGAACAAGATCGAGCGCCTCGGGGCGGATGCCGGCAAGCCGAACCGTTCCACCTACCGCAAGCTCACCCGCGACTAGCAATCTGACGGGGCGTGACGCCAGTGCGGCGCCGCGCCCCGTCGGATGACACATCAGGCGGAGTGTCGGTGCCGCCATCGATCAGGGGAGCAGCATGACGCGACTCAATATTCAGATACCGCTGCGATGGTCGGACTTCGACGCGTACGCACACGTCAACAACGCTGAGATGCTGCGTCTTCTCGAGGAGGCCCGCATCCAGGCGTTCTGGCGGCCGGACGCCGGTAGCGCTCCGGGAGCGGCAACGGCGATTCTGGATGCCCGCCCCGGTGCCGAATCGATCGGGCTGATTGCCCGCCAGGAGATCGAGTACCTCGCTCCGATTCCGTACATGCGCCAACCCATCGACATCGAGATGTGGATTGGGAGGATCGGCGGCGCCAGCCTCGAGATCTGTTACGAGTTGTATTCTCCGATCGGCGTCACCCCTCGCGTGCTGTTCACCCGCGCTGCCACCACTCTCGTGATGGTGACCGCGGCGACGGGTCGTCCCCAGCGGATCACTCCCGACCTTCGTGACGCGTGGGCTCCGTACGTCGAGGAACCTGTAACCTTCACCAAACGGGGCTGACCTGCGCGAAACGCGGGAGCTTCGTGACACTCCGTCGCGGTCGAGGTAAAAAATATGGCCTCCTGCGGCCAATGACCGGATTTGTCCATAACCGAATCGCGACTTCGACCGACACTGGATAGCGAAGACCGTCTCACGATGACGGTCTCGAATCTGGTTGAGGATGATCATGTCGCAATCGCACGCCCGTCGTTTCGAGCGCACCTTCGTGCCCGCCCCGAAGACGCCCGAGGTTCCCGCCCAGGAGATCGACCACACGGTGATCACCCGCGTCTCCGCCCTCGGTGAACCGTTCAATGACCGTTTCGGTGACGGACGTCGCACGAGCTCGATGCGCGACGGTGACGGCGATTCCCGCCAGCGCGGCCTCGGCATTTATGGCTCGCCTGATCGCCGGTTCGAAGCCCGCTGATTCGCCCACAGCTTTCACGCCGCGCGCTCCGCGCCGGCGCAAGAACGCCCCGCCCTCATCTCTGTGAGGGCGGGGCGTTCTCGCGTTTTAGGCTGACTAGCCCTGGCGGGTCTTCATGCGCGGGTTGAGGCGGTTGATCACGAAGGTGCGTCCACGGCGGCGCACCACCTGGGAACCGGGAACCTGCTTGAGCGTGTGGAGCGAGTTGCGAACCTGCATGGCCATCCAATCGTATTGAGAACTATTCTCTATAACCGGAGTTAGCCGCGCAGTATTCCCTTGGACGGACTGATCAGACGCCCGCGCCACCCAGATCATCGGGAGAGTGGATGCCCCGGGCTGGGGTGCGATCCCGAGAGCTCTGCGAACCCGTCAGTCGGGTTATCCCACGGGTCACCAGCACGGCGCCGAGCGCGACCAGCGCGCCCGAGATGATGATCGTCAACACCCAGGCGAGAGCGCGCCAGGCACCCACGCCCACGGACAGCTCCGAGACGGTGGTCAGAAGCGTGGCAATGCCGACGATGACCGCGACCGCGCCCCACACGACGAGAAGAATGGGGTTGCCGCCGCGGGAGCGTGCTGCCGGAGTCGCGGCGGCCGCGGCCGTTGTTGCCTGTGGGAGCGCCAGCGTCGGCGCCACGGAGGCGTCGGGGACGAGGAGACGATGCACCCGGGCAACCTCGTCGTCCGAGAAGTTCTCCAGGCGCAGCCAGCCCGCGCCGATGCCGGGGTGTCCGTAGTAGTACACGCCTTCGTATTCCGTCGGGCGCGGGGCGAGCGGGAAGATCTGGCGTGCGACAGACTCCTCGAGCGGCGCCATGGGGAAGGGCGTGTACGGCATGGTGAACTGGCGCACGTCGGGGGTGCCGTTTGCGTCGTGGCTCTGGAAAATGCCGATGCGGCGGCTGAGATCGGCGGGGGAGTACTGCTGTGTATCGGTCATTCGCTTGGTACCCGGACCATTCCTTCTTGGGCGACGCTCGCGATCAGAGCGCCATCACGGCTATAGATGCGACCGAGGGACAGGCCTCGACCGCCTTTCGCATTCGGAGACTCCTGCACGTACAGCATCCACTCATCAACTCGGGAAAACCTGTGCCACCACATCGCGTGGTCGAGACTCGCGGCTTTCAGGCCCGGCGTTCCCCACGCGACACCGTGTGCACGCATGATGGGTTCGAGGATCGAGTAGTCGCTCGCGTACGCCAGCGCTGCGCGGTGCAGATTCGGATCGTCGGGCATCGGGCCGATCGCCTTGATCCACACGGCCTGGTGGGGCACGTGCGCCCCCTCCACGCTGAAGTAGATGGGCGAGGGAACGTGTCGCATGTCGAACGCGCGCTCGGTAGCCCAGTAGTGGGCGATCGGGTGGTCAACACCCTCCAACGATTCGGCAGCACTCGGCAGCGTTTCCGGGTCCGGGATTCCCTCGGGCATGGCCGTCTGGTGCTCGAGTCCCTCGTCCTCGTCCTGGAACGAGGCGATGAGGGACAGGATCGGCACGCCCTTCTGGTACGCCTGTGTTCGGCGCGTGGAAAACGAGCGGCCGTCGTGGATCCGGTCTACCGAGAAGGTGATCGGCAGTGTGACATCCCCGGGTCTCAAAAAATAGCCGTGCATGGAGTGGATGATCCGGTCGGCGTCAACCGTGCGCATGGCGGCCAACAGGGACTGCGCAAGCACCTGCCCGCCAAAGACTCTGCCCAGCGGTTGCCACTGGCTCGGACCGGTGAAAATGTCTTCGGAGGTGCGGGCACCGGTGTCGGTGAGATCGAGGGCAGCCAGCAGTCCCGACAATGGGTCACTCATGCCCTGTAGTTTAGATCGCAGATGAGCCCCACATTCACTCTCCAAGATGCCCTCTCCCTGCGCGACCTGCAGGTTTTCCTCGGGCGCGCCATGCGCGTCGAGGACGGTTCCGTGCGCCTGATTGCCGCCAATGGTGTTCTGGCGGTGTATGTCGCGGTGTTCTATCCCATCGGACTGCTCGACCAGGCGCCCACGGTGCTCGGTCTGCGCACGTTCGAGGTGTTCAATACCGACGATTTCGATGCCGTTGTTCCCGTTCGCTCGCTGCTCGAGCGGGTCAACCGCCTCGAAGAATTGGTGACGGATGACACGGAGCCGGTCACTGTGACCCTGCCGCTCCAGGTCAACACCGTCACCTGGGCCGCGATCTCACCGCCGCGTGGCGGCTGGGTGACGTTGCCCCCGGCCCGCGCCGAATTAATGGCGACGGTAGCCAAGGCCGGGATCGAGGAGGTCGCCGAGGCTGTGCCCACCGGCACCGGTGAACAGATCGTGCACCGGGTGCGCTCCGAGGTGTGGGGTCGCGAGATCGAGGGGCTCGAGCACGTGCCCGCCGGTGGCGCGTTCGCCGCCCTGTCGCTGGGATTCCTCGGGTCCGTGCCATCCGTCGCCATCTTCGAGACCGGTCCGTGGACCCGGCTCACCACGCCTCTTGGACACGTGCTGATCAAGCGCCGCGCCTGGACGCTCGCCCGCTAACGACGGAGCCTCACTGCTGCGGTGCTAGAGCCCCAGCGCCATTCGTGTGCCAAGGGTCAGCATGACCAGCGCGATGATGACGTCAAGCACCCGCCACGACGCCGGCCGGGCGAAAAACGGACGCAGAAGCCTCGCCCCGTAACCGAGCGAAAAGAACCACAGGAAGCTACCGGCGATGGCTCCCGCAGCCCACCACCAGCACTCGTCCACGCCCTGCTGGTTCGCGACGGAGCCGAGGAAGATCACGGTGTCCAGGTACACGTGGGGATTGAGCCAGGTCAGGGCGATCATGGTGGTGATCGCCACGCGGGTGGTGGTCACTGTCGCCGGGGTGTCCGTCACGAGTGCGGCGGGGCGGATGGCACGGACCGCCGCGATAACTCCGTACACCAGCAGAAAACCCGATCCGACGATGCGAATCACGATGAGTGCCATCGGCGCCGCGGAGATGATCGCCCCGATGCCGAGAACGCCGGCCACGATCAACACCGCGTCGGAGAGTGCGCAGATCAGCACCATGGGCAGGATCGACCGTTCGCGCTTTTCGATCCCGAGGCGCAGGAGGTACGCATTCTGGGAGCCGATCGCGACGATCAGCGAGAGCCCGGTGCCCAGCCCGAAGAGTGCGGGCAGGAGGGTCGTCGCGAAGCTCATGCTGCAACCGTAGGAGGCGTTCATTGTTCAGTACAGCTACAGTTTCTTACGATACCTAAGCGAGGCTAATGATGGCATTCCAGCTCGACCAGCTGCGCACGTTACTCGTGCTCGTCGAAGAGGGAACCTTCGATGCGGCCGCGGGGCGCCTCCGCGTGACGGCGTCCGCCATCTCCCAGCGCGTGAAGGCGATGGAGCAGGCCGCCGGGCAGATCCTCGTGCAGCGAACTAATCCCGTTGTCGCCACCGCCGCGGGCGACATCGTGCTGCGCCTCGCGCGACAGGTGCAGGTGCTGGAGCACGACACCGAGACCGAACTCGCCCGTGGCATCCACCAGGGCGGACGCGTGTCGATAGCCCTGGCCGTCAACGCCGACTCCCTCGCCACCTGGTTCCTCGAGGCTCTCGCGGTGCTGACTCCCACCGTGGACGCGGTTTTCGACCTGGTGCGGGACGACCAGGAGCACACGACGGCCCTCCTGCGCTCGGGAACGGTCATGGCCGCGATCACCTCGACCGCGGAGCCGGTGCAGGGCTGCACGTCCACCCCGCTGGGGATCATGCGGTATCGCGCGGTGTGCTCGACGGCCTTCGCCGACCGGTGGCTGACTGGCGGCGTGCCGAAACGAACGGATGCCCCGGAGATCCGGGCCCGGTTCGCCGACGCGCCCGTGGTCAACTTCGACCGCAAGGACGAACTGCAGCACGACTTCCTGCGAACGGTCATGGGAATTGCCGCGCGACCGCCGCGGCACTACGTGCCCACCTCCTCGGATTTTGCCCGCGCGGTGGTGCTCGGACTCGGGTGGGCCCTGCTGCCGGAACAGCAGTGCCTCGCCGAACTCCGCAGCGGGGCGCTGATCGAACTCGCACCCGACGACCCCGTCGACGTCCAGCTCTACTGGCAGCGATGGAACCTTCCCTCTCCGCTTCTGGATGAAATCTCCGCGGTCGTTCACGAGACGGCCAGGGGCAGCCTTCTCGCTCTCTAGGGCGTGTCACCGCCGCTAGGGTGAGAGGGATCATGCTCTCCACGTCCCCACCCGCGCACACCCCGACGCCGTCGTCCATCTTCGGGCGTCAGCTGCTGCCGGTCACGATCGGCATCATCGCGTTGGTGTTCCTTGCGGCGTTTGAGGCGCTCGCGGTGACGACGGTGATGCCCACCATCAGCGCCGCCCTCAACGGGCAATCCCTCTACGCCGTGGCATTCGCCGGTCCCCTCGCCATCGGCGTCGTTGGAATGGTCGCCGCGGGCAACTGGTCGGACCGCTCGGGACCCGTGCGCGTGGTCCTCACCGCCGGTGCGCTCTTCATCGTCGGCCTGGTCATCGCCGGAACCGCGACAAGCATGCAGATCCTCGTCGTCGGACGCCTGATCCACGGCCTCGGCGGGGGAGCCGTCAGCGTCGCGCTCTACGTCGTGGTCGCCCGCATCTACCCGCAACAACTGCACCCGAGGATCTTCGCCGCGTTCTCGGCCGCGTGGCTGGTGCCTGCCCTTGTTGGTCCATTCATCGCCGGTGTCGTCGCCCAGTACTTCGGCTGGCACTGGGTCTTTCTCGGCGTCGCTGCGCTCGTTCCCGTCGCCGTCATCCTGCTGGCGCCGGCGCTGCGCACGATAGCAAGCGGCGAGCAGCCAGGTCGCCCCGTCGTGCCCTGGCAGCTCTCCCGCACGGCGTGGTCACTGGCGGCCGCCGCCGCTGTCCTCGCCGCCTCTATGTCGGCTCAGCTGACCGGGGCGCTCATGTGGGTGTGCGTCGTGGGGTCGTTCGTGATCGCCGCCGTTGCCGTGCGACCGCTTCTTCCGGCGGGCACCCTCACCGCCCGGCCGGGTCTGCCGGTGGTGATCGCCGTTCGCGGACTCATCTCGGGCGCCTACATGTCGGCGGAGGTGTATCTGCCCTACCTCCTCACCGGTCACTTCGGGCTGTCCCCATCCCTCGCGGGACTGGCACTTACCACCTCCGGCGTGACCTGGGCGGCGGCGTCCTGGGCGCAGGGCAAGTACCCGCATCTCCTGTCCGACCGTGGGAGCATGCGGCTGGGGTCCTCCCTCGTCGTGCTGGCGATCGTCGCGTCTGCGCTGACCTCGCTCTGGGATTTGTCGCCGTTGGTGTCGATTCTCGGCTGGGCGCTGGCCGGCGGCGGCATGGGCATGCTGGCGCCCCGCCAGAGCGGCCGCGTGCTTCGCCTCTCGTCCCCGGAAGCCCAGGGCTTCACGTCATCGGCCCTCCTCATCGCCGACTCCATCGGGGCCGCTCTCGCTCTCGCGGCCACGGGCGCCGTCTTTGCGGTACTGACCTCCGCCGGCGGCACCGTCGCCTATACGGGATCCTTCATCCTCTCCGCGCTGCTCGGTGTGAGTGCGTTTCTCGTGGCGGGTCGGGTTCACGACCGCTAGCGCCGAAGCTCCCGCCCGGGGCATCCGCTGTCCCGCGCGTCACCCACCGAGGGCCGCCGCCGATCGTCCCGCTGTGCGTCCGGTGAAGAGGCATCCGCCCAGGAAGGTGCCTTCGAGCGCGCGATAGCCGTGGATGCCTCCGCCGCCGAAGCCGCTCGCCTCACCCACGGCGTACAGGCCCGGGATGGGCTCGCCATCGGCGCCGAGCGCGCGCGCAGCGAGATCGGTCTCGATGCCTCCGAGGCTCTTGCGGGTGAGCACGTGCAGCTTGACCGCTATCAGCGGGCCGGCCGCCGGGTCGAGGAACCGGTGCGGAGTGGCTACGCGGATGATCTTGTCGCCGAGGTACGTGCGCGCCTGACGCACGGCGGTGATCTGTGCGTCCTTGGAGAACGAGTTCGCAATCTCCCTGTCGTGCGCTTCGATCTCGGTGCGCACGCGGGCGGTGTCGATGGTGACCTCGGGGGAGAGCCCCTGCATGCCGGCGAACAGCTCGTCGAGGGTATCGGCGACGACAAAATCGGCACCGCGGTCTTTGAAGGCCTCGACCGGACCAGGAGCGCCCGCGCGAACCCGGGCGGCCAGCAGGCGCAGGTCCCTGCCGGTGAGGTCCGGGTTCTGCTCGCTGCCGGACAGCGCGAACTCCTTCTCGATGATCTTCTGGGTGAGGATGAACCAGCTGTGGTCATACCCGGTGTGCCGCAGATGCTCGAGGGTGCCGAGGGTGTCGAACCCCGGGAACAGGGGTGCGGGGAGGCGCGCACCCGTTGCATCCAGCCACAGGCTCGACGGCCCGGGCAGAATGCGGATGCCGTGCCTCGCCCACACGGGGTCGTAATTGGTGATGCCCTCCACGTAGTGCCACATGCGGTCCTGATTGATGAGCCGGGCGCCGGCGGCCTCCGCGATGGCGAGCATGCGCCCGTCGACGTGTGCGGGGACCCCACTGAGCATGTGGGCTGGCGGAGTTCCGAGACGCTCGGGCCACACCGAGCGCACCAGGTCGTGGTTGCCCCCGATGCCGCCGCTCGCCATGATCACCGCCGCGCCACGCAGCTCGAAGTCGCCGGCGACATCCCTGTTGCTTGGGGCGCCGCGCTCCGCGTCATCCGGAGCCAGGATGGCGCCGCGCACACCCACGACGGTGCCACCCTCGGTGACGAGCTCGTCGACGCGGTGGCGGAACCGGAGGTCCACGAGTCCAGTGGCGACGCCCTCGAGTACCCGCTCGATGAAGGGCCCCACTACGCCGGGCCCGGTGCCCCACACAATGTGGAATCGCGGCACGGAGTTACCGTGCCCCGTTGCTGTCGATCCGCCGCGCTCCGCCCACCCCACGATGGGAAAGAATTTCACCCCGCGGTCGCGCAGCCACTGGCGCTTCTCACCGGCGGCAAATTGCAGGTACGCCTCGGCCCAGCGACGCGGCCATTCGTCGTCGTCCCGGTCAAATCCGGCGCTCCCGAACCAGTCCTGGCGGGCCAGTTCGATGCTGTCCCGCACGCCAAGTCGGCGCTGTTCCGCTGAGTCAACGAGAAAGATTCCCCCGAACGACCACCACGCCTGTCCGCCGAGGCCGGATTCCGGTTCCTGTTCGAGGATGACGACGGGTTTGCCCGCGTCAATGATCTCCGCGGCGGCAACGAGGCCCGCGAGACCGGAACCGATGATGACGGTGGGTGCAGTGGTGGGTGACATCCGGACTCCCTTGTCCTTCGTGACGACTGCTCAGAGAATAACCGAGCGGATGCCACGGAGAGAAGGGCGACCGGAAGCGGAGGACTCGGCGCGGCTGGACGGATGCGCCGCCGTCAGCTCGCTACGGCCGCGCGCGAGCCTGAGGATCCGGTGACGATGTCGGCCGCGTTGTCGGCGATCCACTCCATGAGCGGGAGGAGGCGCTCGACGACGTCGTGCCCCCGATCGGTGAGGGAGTAATCGACCCGCGGTGGGATGGACGGCTGTGCCTCGCGGTTGATGAAACCATCCGCTTCCAGCGTCTTAAGCGTCTGGGCCAGCATCTTCTCGCTGATGCCCTCCACAACGCGCCGCAGCTCTCCCCAGCGGAGCGTCTCTTCCGACAGTGCGACGAGCACGAGCACGCCCCACTTGCTGGTCACGTGGTCGAGCACGGTGCGGGAGGGACACTGCGATGGCAATATTCCGTCGGTGAACCCGAAACCCTGGCGCTGTGTCACGTAACTAACCTTCATGTGGGTACCTTACCTAAAAGTGGGTACTGCGTGATGGGAAGTTACGCGGCGCGGGCCCGGTTACAGCTGGAGTACATCCACGAAAGGAACATCTCCATGTCTATTGTCGTCACCGGTGCCACCGGCCACCTCGGTCGCCTCATCGTCGAAGGTCTGCTGCGCGATGGCGTTGCCCCGTCGGACATCGTCGCCGGAGGCCGCAACCTCGCGAAGCTGAGCGATCTGGCCGAGCGCGGCGTGCGCGTCGCGACCATCGACTACTCCGACCCCGCGACCCTCGACGCCGCATTCGCGGGCGCCGAGAAAGTAGCCCTGGTCTCCAGCAGCGAGGTGGGCCAGCGTTTCCCGCAGCACACCGCCGTCATCGATGCTGCCGCGGCAGCCGGAGTTTCCCAGCTCGTGTACACGAGCGCACCCGCCGCCGACACGAGCGCGCTGATTCTCGCCCCCGACCACAAGGCGACCGAGCAGTACCTGCGGGCGTCCGGTGTTCCCTTCACCATCCTGCGCAACGGGTGGTACACCGAAAACTACGTGGGCACCGTGCAGCAGGCTGCCCAGACCGGAACCATCGTCGCCAGCGTCGGCGAGGGCAGGGTCGCCAGCGCCGCCCGTGCGGACTACGCGGATGCCGTTGCCGCGGTCCTCACGACCGACGGACAGATCGGCAAGACCTACGAGCTCTCCGGAGACACTGCCTGGGACTTCACCGAACTCGCCTCCACCGCCGCCGAGCTGCTCGGTCGTGACGTCGCCTTCGTGTCCGTGAGCACCGACGACCACGTCGCCGGAATGATCGGCGCGGGACTCGACGAGGGCACGGCCGGTTTTGTCGCCGGGCTCGACACGAACATCCGCGACGGCCTCCTGGCTGTCACCACCGGCGAGCTGCGCGAGCTCATCGGCCGCCCGACGACCTCCCTCAAGGACGGCCTCGCCGCCGCGCTGTAGTAGCCGACGGCCGCGCCGCACGGAAGGCACTTGAGCCCAGGTGCCCGAGGGTGTCTGATGGAGCGTTATGACGCTGAAAATCAATCACATCACGTTCGACGCGGCCGATCCCTACGGTCAGGCGCAGTTCTGGGCAGCCGCCAGCGGCTTCGCCGAGGACCCGGATGACCCGAATCTCCCCGACAACGACGAGACCGCGCTGACCTCTCCCGATGGCGTCACTACGCTGCTGTTCATTCGCGTGCCCGAGGGCAAGTCCGTGAAGAACCGGGTGCACCTGGACGTCGCCCCGGTGGAAGGCACCCGTGACGCGGAAGTGGAGCGGCTGTACGAACTCGGTGCCACCATGATGGATGACCGGCGGCTGCCGGACGGTCGCGGGTGGGTCGT
This sequence comes from Glaciihabitans sp. dw_435, assembly GCF_018449675.1. GTDB lineage: Bacteria > Actinomycetota > Actinomycetes > Actinomycetales > Microbacteriaceae > Glaciihabitans. Next base: position 116,032 of record NZ_JAAVUZ010000004.1, read on the forward strand.
CATGCAGGATCCGGAGGGAAACGAGTTCTGCGTTGAGCGCGGCGAGATGGAACGGGCAGGCATTCAGGTCTAGCCCCAGCGGTACCCGCTACTCGTCGAAGGTGTTCACCATCGCGTGCGCGGCGCGGTCAAGGTACGCCCACATCGTGGCGTCGTGCAGCGGCGACAGTTTCAGCTCGTCGAGGGCGGCGCGCATGTGCAGCAGCCATCTGTCGCGGGCGTCCGGGTTGACCTTGAACGGCATGTGCCGCTGACGCAGCCGTGGATGGCCGCGTTCCTCGCTGTAGGTTCCGGGGCCGCCCCAGTACTGCTCAAGAAACCCGGTGAGGCGCTGGATGGCACCCTCGAGGTCTTCCGCCGGGTACATCGGCAGCAGCACGGGATCACTCTTGATGCCCTCGTAGAAGGAGCGAACGAGTCGCTCAAACGTGGGGCGACCGCCCACCTGCTCCCAGAAATTGCCCTGCACTGATTCGCCGCTCTGGCTCATGCGGAGTGTGACGGGGTTCGGCTCGCTCATTGGTCGGTGCCTTTCGGTGCCCGGGGAGCGCGCGGGGCGCGGGGCGCCCGCGGCGACTTCGGATCTTCTGTCGTGACGGTGGGGTTGGGGCGCGTCCGTGGCGGCCGGGCGCCCTTGATGCTGTCCGCGCCGTCAAACCCGGCGAGAACGACGGCGGACAGCGACGGCAGCTTGATGTCCATCTCGTCCAGGGCGGTCTTCAGCGCCGCCCGCAGGACACGCGCAACGTCGTCCTTCGTGCCGGGACGCGTCTTCACCACGAGCCGGATGACCACGTTCGAATCGGAGATCGACTCGATGCCCCAGACCTCCGGGCGCTCGAGGATTCGCGAGCGCCACTTCGTATTGGTGGCAAGGTCCATCGCCGTGGAGAGCATCCGCTCCTGCACCGCGACAACGTCGGCGTCGTACGGTACGGCGAGATCGATGATCACGCGCGACCACCCCTGCGACATGTTGCCGACCCGCAGGATTTCGCCGTTGCGGACGAACCACACGGTGCCGTTGACGTCCCGGATCTGCGTGATCCGGATGCCCACGGCCTCGACAACTCCCGTTGCCGGCCCGAGGTCGACAACATCACCGACGCCCAGCTGGTCCTCCGCCACCATGAACAGGCCGTTGAGAACGTCCTTGACGATGTTCTGGGCGCCGAAACCGAGCCCGGCCCCGAGGGCCGCGGTCACGAGGGCGAACGAGCTGGTGATGCCCGAGTCGATAGTGGTGACGATCGACAGGGTAGCGACGATGACGATCACGGACGTGACGATGTTGTTGAGAACGCTGCCGAGAGTTCGGGTGCGCTGCACGGTGCGCACGGCGTTCATGGGGGACGAGGTCAGCAGCGCCTGCGTGTCATCAATGCTCTGACGCTTCTTCACTCCGTTCACCACGCGGGAGACGACCCGGTCGATCACGAATCGCAGAACCCATCGAATCGCGATGGCGATGAGGACGGTGCCGATGATCTTGATCGGCTTTCCCCAGATGTTCATGAACGCGGTGAAGCCCGCCCAGAAGTGCGCCCAGTCTGTTGCAGTCATATTCGCACCAGTCTATTCGGGCACCTCTGAGCGGGCTCAGAACGGCCTCCGCAAGGGGCGGGCGTTACACGTCCCTGCGCTTGAGGAGCACGCTCGCCAGAACGAGCAAGACCACGACCCAGCCAACCAGGACGAGCCCACCCTGCCAGTTGCCGAGGCTCACGATGCCATCGGTCACCGAGTTGGGGGCGCCGTAGGAGAACATCTTCCGGCCCGCCTGATCGGGCAGGAAGAAGGCAACGTTCTGGAGCCACTTCGCATCGATGAGGACACCAATGAGCTGGATCACGCCGGGCAGCACGAGGACGAGCCCGAGCGCTGCCGCGATACCGCCGGCGCTGTTGCGGATGATCGCCCCGATGGCCAGCGCCATCACTCCCAGAAGCGCCAGGTACGTGGCGCCGCCGACCAACGCGAGCCAGTAATCTCCGTCGCCGAGGTCCGGATAGACCCCCGACGGTGCGAGCAGTGCGGCGGCGAGGAGCGAGGTGACGAGGATCGACACGGCGGCGACCACGAAGGTCACGACACCGAAGACGATCACCTTGGCGTAGAGGGCGGGGAGACGGCGGGGGACCGCGGTGAGGGTCGACCGGATCATCCCCGTTCCATATTCGCCGGAGATGACCAGTACCCCGAGCACGCAGGCGACGAGCTGGCTGAAGCTAATCGCCGCCGTGGACGCCTGCAGCACGATGTTCTGCTGGACCGCCTGCGGGGCGCCTTCCTCTCCGGTGTTGAGCGCCACGAGAACGCCGACGGCAAGGGTGAGGAAGGCGAGGATCTGGAAGCACCAGACGGTGGAGCGCAGGGTGCGCAACTTGATCCATTCGGAGCGCAGAACGCCGCCGAAGGTCAGGGTGGACAGCGTGGCCGAGTCGCGGGCGGTAACGGTGGTCATCGGACGTCCTCCGTCGGAGTGGAAGGGGTGGGCGAAGCGGATGCCCCGGCGGGGGTACCGCCGGCGTGGTACTCCACCACGTCCTGGGTCAGGGAGAGGTAGGCGTCCTCGAGGGAACCAACGGCGGGGGTGAGCTCGTGCAGCACGATGCCGGAACGAGCGGCGAGTTCGCCGATCTGCGGCGCCGTGAGGCCGTTGACCTCGAGCAGCGACGGTTCCGCGCTGGTGACTGTCACGGCGTCGGTGCGCATGAGCTCGGTCAGTCGGGACGCGTCGGGAGTGCGGACGCGCACCGACGTACCGGTGGCCAGGGCGATGATGTCGGCGACGGGGGAGTCGGCGATCACCTTGCCCTTGCCGAGAACGATGATGTGGTCGGCGGTCTGGGCCATCTCGCTCATGAGATGGGAGGAGAGAAAGACGGTGCGGCCCTCGGACGCGAGGTGACGGGCCAGCTGGCGCACCCAGATGACACCTTCCGGGTCGAGACCGTTGACGGGTTCGTCGAGGATGAGGGTGGCGGGGTCGCCGAGCAGCGCGGTGGCGATGCCGAGGCGCTGGCCCATTCCCAGCGAGAAGCCACCGACGCGCTTGCGGGCGACGCTGTCGAGGCCGGTGAGGGCGATGACCTCGTCCACGCGGGAACGCTTGATGTTGTGGGTAGCCCCGATGGCGAGCAGGTGTCCGAGCGCACTGCGGCCCGTGTGGACGGCCTTCGCGTCGAGCAGCACCCCGACCTCGCGCAGGGGAGAGCGGTGCTCGGCGTATGGCTTGCCGTTGACGGTGACGCTGCCGGCCGTGGGACGGTCGAGCCCCACGATCATGCGCATGGTGGTGGACTTGCCGGCCCCGTTGGGACCGAGGAATCCGGTCACCATGCCGGGTTTGACCGAGAAGGTGATTCCGTCGACGGCGGTCTTGGCGCCGTAGCGCTTGGTGAGACCCTGGGCTTCAATCATGAAAGATTCCTCATGCGCCCGAGCCTAGGGGGAGCGATATTGCCGTGTCACGGTGTGGAACGACGTGACTCGTTATTGGGGGGTTAACCCCCACCGGGGATGTCCGCGAGTGCGGGACATCCCCGATGGAGGTGATCCGTGGTGCTGTGGTACCGGTGTGTCGTTACTTCGCGTCCCGCGCCTGCGCGAGAAGGGCGCGCTCGACGCCGGCGAGGTTCTCGATCACGAGGCGGCGCAGCGCGGGCACCTCGGGGTTTGCGTCGAGCCAGGCGCGCGTGGCATCCACCAGGTCCTGCGACGCGAGCGCAGCAGGGTAGAGGCCGACGATGAACGTCTGGGCGATGGCGTAGCTACGCGACTTCCAGATGCCATCAATGGCAGCAAAGTACGGGGCAACCATGTCGGCGAGGGGCGCCGGGTCGTTCACGTGACCGTAGCCGAGCGTGATGTTGCGCACGATGGCGTTGGGCAGCTTGTCGCTGTCCGCCATCGAGTCGAACGCCGCAAGCTTGCCCTCGGTCGTCGTGATGGTCGCGCTCGCGCGGGCGGCGGCCTGCTGGCCGTTTGCGGTGGTGTCCTTCGCCAGGGCTGCCTCGATCTCCGCCGTGCCAGCGGCGCCCGTGAGCACCAGGCCCTCGAGCAGCTCCCAGCTGAGGTCCGTGTCGATCTCCAGTCCCGGCAGCGTGATGGAACCATCGCGCAGGTGGGCGAGCGTCTCCGCGTGCTCCGGCATGGAGGCGAGCGACGCGAAGAACTTCACGAACTGGAACTGCGCGTCGGAGCCGGCCTCGGCGTTCTGCGCGAGCTCCCAGAGGGTGTCACCGATGAGGCGGATCGTGTTGGCACGCTGCGCGGGGGCCACGTACATGCGGGCGACGGTGCCGAGCTGTCCGAGCGTGGTGCGCAGCGTCGTGCTCTCGGTCTCGGTCGCGATGTTGCTGAGCACGAGGCGCACGTAGTCGCTGGGCGATGCCTCGCCGTCGCGGGTGGCATCCCAGACGGCACCCCAGACGATCGAGCGGGCGAGCGCGTTCTCGATGCCGGCGAGGTGCTCGATGGCCGTCTCGAGCGATGCGTCATCGAGGCGAATCTTCGCGTAGGCGAGGTCGTCGTCGTTGAGCAGCACGAGGTCGGGCTTGGTGAGTCCCACCAGCTCGGGAACCTCGGTGCGCTCGCCGTCGATATCCAGCTCGAGGCGGTGACTGCGGCTGAGCACGCCGTCGGCCAGCGTGTAGAACCCGATGGCAAGGCGGTGCGGGCGGATCGTGGGGTAGTCGGCGACCGCGGACTGCTCGACAGCGAACGCGGTGATCGTGCCCGAGGCATCCGTCTGGATCGATGGACGAAGCGTGTTGACGCCGGCCGTTTCGAGCCACTGTGCCGACCAACCGCTCAGGTCACGTCCGCTGGTGATCTCGAGCTCGGCGAGAAGGTCGGACAGCTCGGTGTTGCCGTACGCGTGCTTCTTGAAGTACGCGGCGACACCGGCGAAGAACGCGTCGATACCCACCCAGGCGACGAGCTGCTTGATGACCGAGCCGCCCTTCGCGTAGGTGATGCCATCGAAGTTGACCTGCACGTCTTCGAGGTCGTTGATGGTGGCGACGACCGGGTGGGTGGACGGCAGCTGGTCCTGGCGGTACGCCCAGCTCTTTTCCATGGCCTGGAACGTGGTCCAGGCTTCGGTCCACTCGGTGGCCTCGGCGGTGGCGATGGTCGATGCCCACTCGGCGAAAGACTCGTTCAGCCAGAGGTCGTTCCACCACTTCATGGTGACGAGGTCGCCGAACCACATGTGGGCGAGCTCGTGCAGGATCGTGACGACGCGGCGCTCCTTGATGGCGTCGGTCACCTTCGAGCGGAAGACGTAGGTCTCGGTGAACGTGACGATGCCCGCGTTCTCCATGGCGCCCGCGTTGAACTCGGGAACGAAGAGCTGGTCGTACTTCTCAAACGGGTAGGCGTAGTCGAACTTCTCCTCGAAGTAGCCAAAGCCCTGGCGGGTCTTCTCGAAGATGTAGTCGGCGTCGAGGTACTGGCTGAGTGACTTGCGGGCGTACAGGCCGAGGGGGATGACCCGGCCGTCGCGGCTCGTGAGCTCGCTCTCGACCTTGGCGTAGGGGCCGGCAACGAGTGCCGTGATGTAGCTGGAGAGCACGGGGGTGGGGGAGAACGACCAGACGGAGCGGGTCGCGTCCAGCATCTCCGGCGCGGGAGTCGGCGAGTTGCTGACGACGGCCCAGGCGCTCGGCGCGGTGACCGTGAACTGGAACGTCGCCTTCAGGTCGGGCTGCTCAAACACCGCGAAGACGCGGCGGGAGTCCGGCACTTCGAACTGCGTGTAGAGGTAGACCTCGTTATCCACCGGGTCGACGAAGCGGTGCAGGCCCTCACCGGTGTTGGTGTATTCGGCGTCGGCGACGACGGTGAGCACGTTCTGCTCGGCAAGGTTGTCGAGCTGGATGCGCACGCCGTCGCTCACGACGCTCGGGTCAAGCGAAACGCCGTTGAGGCTGACCGAGTGCACGGTACGGGTAATGGCATCGATAAAGGTGGATGCCCCGGGGGTCGCTGCAAAGTTCACCGTCGTCGTCGCGGCGAACGTCTCATCTCCGGTCGTGAGGTCGAGGTTGACGCTATAGCTCGTCACGGTGACGATTGCCTTGCGTTCCTGGGCCTCGATACGGGTGAGGTTTTCTCCTGGCACGGGTTTTGCTCCTTCGCAGCGGGGATTATGTCCGGGGTTCAGCCTAAACCGCCCGCAGCCCGCCCAAATGCGGCCGTCTCGGGTGCTACCAGGTGGAGTCGCCGCGGATCACGGCATCGCTGCCGCCGTCCACGAACACGACCTGCCCGCACAGGTGGCTGTTCTCTTCTCCGGCGAGCCAGGCGAGCAGGCGGGCGGGCACGATGGCGTCGGCGAACCCGCCGAGGGGCATCGGGACGCCAGCGCGGGTCTGCTCGCGACCTTCCTCTGTCGCGAGCAGACCAGCGGTCATGGGGGTGATGATCACACCGGGGGCGATGGCGTTGAGGGGGATTCCGGCGCCAGCCCAGTCATCGGTGGGTGCCGTCCTGCGGATCCACTGCGCGAACGCCCGCTTGGTCGAGGCGTAGATGCGTCCGCCGGTGACGTCGCTCTCGATCTCCGAGGCGCGCAGCAGGGCGGCCGGTTCATCCATTTCCCGCATATCGTCGACGAGCTCGGTGTCGACGGGATGAAGGCTGGCCATGGATGCGACGCCGACGGCACGGGGAGCGGGAGAACCTGCCAGCAGTGGGCGCAGACCCTCGAGCGTCGCGATCATGCCGAAGTAATTGACGCCGACGGTGGCGCAGCTCTCCGCCGCCAACCCCGCGATGGCGAGAACTCCGTCGATGGTGCCCCCGCTGATGCGGGCGACCTCGGTGACAAGCTCATCGCGTCCCTCGGGGGAATTGAGATCGACGGTCACGTCAGCGTCGTGAAGATCGACGCCGATGACTGTTTCTCCGCGGCTCGTGAGCAGCTCGGCGGTGGCCTTACCGATTCCCGAAGCGGCTCCGGTGACAACGTAGGTGCGGGTCATGATGGGTCTCCCTTCGCGTCCGGGCGGCACTGCCCGAATGGTGGGCTGAGCCTAGCTCAGGTCACCATTCGAGCACCATGGACTGACGCGTCGGGGTGACGAGACGAGGTCTACGAGCGGGCGTTGGTCGGAATCCGTGACGGGAGGATTTCCGTCACGCTGACCGCGGGCTCAAGGATCTCGGTGGTCTCCTCAATCACGGACGTGAGAAGGCGCACGAGACGGTCGCCCCGGTCGACAACACACGCTTCCGCGATACCGATCACCGATGCACGCAGGATGGCCTCTTCGTTGATGGCAACCGGGCGCGGCCTGTCGACCGCGTCGTCGGCCTCGAAGGCTCTCGCCCACGCCTCGGCTTCCGGTGCGCTCACAAGCGCGGCACGCACGGTATTCAGCGTGCGCTCCGACACCGGATCGGAGTACGCGGCCAGCAGTCGCTCGCAGCGCAGCAGTCCCGCCGCCAGCGCACGCTGACGACTCTCGCTGCAGATCGGCAGCGCGCTCGCCGCGGCGAGGGACGAGACCACCAGGGGAACCCGTGGATCGTTGCCGACCAGCCCGACGACCGATGGAATCAGTTCGGGGAGCCGCGCACGGGCCTGATCCGACGTCACGTCGTTGACGAGACGGGCGAGGGCCGCAACGGAGGGGTGGGTGCAGGACGGATGATCGCTCCAGCGAAGTCCGGCCAGATAGGACGCGTATTCCATGAAGCACGCGCCACGGCGAGGGCTGCGGTGCCGTCCCGGTGAAAGGACGGGCATCAGTAGTTCGGTGTTAACCCCTTGCATGAGGGCCTCCAAAGACTCGAAACCGGTGGTTCCCAGTGTGCGCTTCGTTTTGCATCTAATCCAGATGCAATCCGTGATTTCACCTCGATCTTGGTGATTCCACCAAGCGGTCACACGTGGGGGTCCCTCGGCTTCTAAGCTGAGGTAATGCGCATTCACATCGCGACCGACCATGCGGGTCTCGAATTCAGCCAGGATCTTCAGAAGCACCTCGCGGAAGCGGGGCACGAGGTCATCGACCACGGACCGAAGACCTACGAGCCGCTGGACGACTACCCGAGTTTCTGCATCAACGCGGCCCGTGCCGTTGTCGCCGACCAGACCGCAGGCATCGAGGCGCTCGGAATCGTGTTCGGCGGCTCAGGCAACGGCGAGGCCATCGCCGCCAACAAGGTGACCGGCGCGCGCGCCGCCCTCGTCTGGAACATCGCGACCGCGAAGCTCGGCCGCGAACACAACGACGCAAACCTGATTGCCATCGGCGCTCGCCAGCACCCCGTCGAGGACGTCATCGAATTCATCGACACGTTCATTGCGACGCCCTTCACGCACGAAGAACGTCATGTTCGCCGCATCGCCCAGCTCGCCGAGTACGAGACGACGGGCTCCATCACGGGTCACGAGATCTCGTAGCGCATGCCAGAGGGTCACTCCGTCCATCGCATCGCCCGCCAGTTCGCCCTGCACTTCGTGGGGCACCGGGTCGAGGCATCCTCTCCCCAGGGGCGTTTCGCTGGGGGAGCGAGTGAGATCAACGGTCTCGAAATGACCGACGCCAAAGCGGTCGGCAAACAGATGTTCCTGGAGTTCAACGGCGATCGCTGGTTGCGGGTGCACCTGGGCATGTACGGGGCGTGGGACTTCGCCGGTGACATCACAGCCGATGCCACCACGACGTCGGCGAACGGCCGCATGGGGCAGACCAATCAGCGCGGCACGGTCCTGGAGACGGACGACGGCGGGGCGGATGACCCGGGCGCCGGCCAGAACGGCCAGAACGAGGCATCCCTGCACAGCATCGGCGCACCGCGCCGCACCCGCTTGCGCATGGCGGAATCCGAGAAGCTCGGCGAGGAGATCGAATCGTTCCCGCCGGAGCCGATTGGCGCCGTGCGGGTACGACTGCTGACGGATGTCGCCGTCGCCGACCTGCGCGGGCCGACCGCCTGCGAGGTGTTGCAGCCGGAGCAGGTGCAGGCCGTGATCGACAAGCTCGGACCCGATCCGCTGGTCGATGACCCGGCGGAGGGCGAGGAACGCTTCGTCGACCGCGCCTCGAAGAAGCCCACTCCGATCGGGCTCATCCTCATGGACCAGAACATCATCAGCGGCATCGGCAACGTCTACCGCGCGGAGATGCTCTTTCGTGCACGTCTGAACCCGCACACGCCCGGCAAGCTTGTGCCGAAGGAACTGCTGCGCGAGCTCTGGCGCGACTGGACGCACCTGCTCGAAATCGGCGTTCGTACCGGGCAGATGCTCACCATGGACGGACTCACCGGCGACGCGTACGTGGCCGCACTCGCACACCGCGATGACCGACACTGGGTGTACCACCGCACAGGAAAGCCGTGTCGCGTGTGCGGAACGCCCATCGTGATGGAGGTCGCGGCCGGCCGCAAGCTCTACTACTGCCCGAAGGATCAGGCGTAACCACAGGTCGTGGCAAGCTGGTCGCATGCGGCATACCCCGACCTATGTTCTGACCGATCCCGACGAAGTCAAACGCCTGATCCGGGAGAACCCGTGGGCCACGATCGTGTCGAACACCGCCACCGGGCTTGTCGCCTCGCACTATCCCGTCGTCCTCGAGGAGACCACCGAGGGCATCAGCATCGTCAGCCACGTCGGACGCCCCGATGAGAAGCTGCACGAGCTCGGTCAGCACGAAATTCTCGTGATCATCCAGGGGCCGCACGGCTACATCTCGCCCGCCTGGTACGCCGAGGGCGACTTCGTTCCCACCTGGAATCACGTGACCGCCCACCTCTACGGCGTGCCCGAGATTCTCAGCGACGAAGAAAACTTTGAGGTGCTTGGCGACCTCGTCGACCATTTTGAGCAGCGGATGCCGGATCCGATGAGTCTCGAGATCGATGAGCGCGCCGCCCGCAACATCGCCCGCGGCACTGTCGGCATCCGGTTGCGGGTGACCCGCTTCGACGCGCGACTGAAGCTGAGCCAAAACAAGGCGCCCGAGGTCGTTGAGAGGATCATCACCGAGCTGGAGGGCGAAGGCCCCTACATCTCGCCGGCCCTCGCGGCAGAAATGCGTCGCGAGGTTGGCCGCCGCGCAGGTGAGGCTGCGCAACGCACCCTCGATGCCAGCGACGATACGGCGGCGCGTGCAGGGGAGGCCGGCGATGCTGCTTCGTAACGTGCGCTTCGCGGGGGACCCCGCGGCCATCGCCATGGACGTGCTCATCGTCGACGGCACGATCGTTGCGATGGGAGAGTCGGGCACGCTCGAGCATCCGGGGGCGGCTGCCGTGGCATCCACCTCTCCCGGCACTGCCGCGACGCCGGACGACGCGGCGGCACCAACGGAGGTCGATCTGCAGGGCCGCTGGCTGATCCCGGGGCTCTGGGACAACCACGTGCACTTCAGCCAGTGGACCCTCGGCAGTCAGCGCCTCGATATTTCGACCGCGGAATCGGCGGCGGACGCGGCGGCGGCGGTCGCTGCGGCCCTCGAGCTGAGCACGGTGCCGCGGGACGTGACAATTCCGTTTGTCGCGGTCGGCTTCCGGGACGGCCTGTGGGCGGATGCCCCGAACAGGATCGACCTCGATGCAGCCTCCGGTGGTTTCCCCGTGGTGCTGGTCAGCGGAGACCTCCACGCCGTGTGGCTGAACTCCGCTGCCCTCGAGCTCTACGGCCACGGGGACCACCCCACCGGTCTGCTGCGCGAGGACGAGGCCTTCGAGATCACCCGCCGCATCGACAGCGTGCCGGAGGCCCTGCTCGACGAGTGGGCGATCGCCGCGGGGCGCCAGGCCGCGAGCCGCGGGGTCGTGGGAATCGTGGATCTGGAGATGACCTGGAGCCTCGGCACGTGGACGCGTCGCCGCGCCGCCGGATTCGACTCGCTGCGGGTGAACTTCGGCATCTACTCCGAGCACCTCGACCGCGCGATCGCCGAGGGGCTGCACACCGGGCAGCAGATCGACGAGCTCATCTCGGTCGGCCCGTTCAAGGTGCTCACCGACGGCTCGCTTAACACGCGCACCGCCTACTGCTACGACGAGTACCCGGGGCGTGAGGGGCAGGAGGGCTCGCACGGCATGCTTGTTGTCGCTCCCGAGCAGCTCGTGCCGCTGATGCGTCGCGCCTGGGACGCCGGGATCGTGCCCGCCGTGCACGCCATCGGCGATCACGCGAACACCGTCGCCCTCGATGCGTTCGAAGAGGTCGGATGCCACGGAGTCATCGAGCACGCACAGCTGCTGTCCGACGCCGACCTGCCCCGGTTTGAGAAGCTCGGGGTCATCGCGAGTGTCCAGCCCGACCACGCGATGGACGACCGTGATGTTGCCGAGCGACACTGGGCCGGGCGCACCGGACACTCGTTCCCGCTGCGATCACTGCTGGACTCGGGCGCCACGATCCGCCTGGGGTCGGACGCACCCGTGTCGCCGCTCGACCCGTGGGTGAGCATCTCGGCCGCGGTGACGCGCACCCGCGGAGGACGGCAGCCGTGGCATCCCGAGCAGTCGATCAGTCTCGGCGAGGCGCTGTCCGCCTCGACCCGCAGCAGCATCCGCGTGGGCCAGCCCGCGGACCTCGTCGTCCTCGACGCCGACCCCTTTGCCGCCCCGGGTGAGAAGCTCAGCACCATGCCGGTGGTCGCTACCCTCCTCGGAGGGCGCTTCACCTACAACGCACTGCCCTGATCCGTTAACGCCGGAAGCCGGCCCACCACGTGCGATGCACGCGGCGGGGCCGGCTTCCGGATGGAGAAGAGGGAGTTAGTTGCTGATGTGGGCGAAGAGGAACCAGCGGTCCTTTTCGAGGCCACGGGCGATCTCGATCGCGACGTCCTGGCTCACTGCGTCCAGCTCGGCGAGCTCGTCCACGGCGGTGCGCACCGTCACGAGGGTCGCATCGATCGAGGCGATGACCTGAGCGATCACGGCGTCGGCCTGCTGGAACCCGGCGTTGATCTGTGGGGTCGTGGTCTTGGTACCAACGGTCTGGATGCGAGCGTCGATCGGCAGGCCGAGGGCGACGACGCGCTCTGCGGCGGTGTCGGCGTAGTCGTGGGCGTGGTCAACGACGGAGTCGAGCAGCTCGTGCACGGCCTGGAAGTTTGCGCCGCGAACATGCCAGTGCGCCTGCTTGCCATCCACCGCGAGGGCGGTGAGGTCGACCACTACGGGGCCGAGGAACTGGGCGACGCCCGACGTGATGTCCGGGTCAACTGAACTCTCTGGAACTACTACAACATTGGTCATTTCAGACCTCCCTTTTCCTTATGTCTGGTGTAACGCTACTCAGCCTCAAACATTCCGCAAGGAAGCTGAGGCACGCCTAACTGCGGGGATTTACGCCCCCTGTGGGCCGTGCGGGGGGATAACCCCCGGGCCAATCCGGTCGTCCGCCGGATACTCGCAGGAGGTTGCCGTCGCGAGTCTGGATACATGCCCAGCACCTCGCACCCTGCTGGCACAATCGAGGGAGACACCATGACAACCGACTTCGCACCCGACACCCAGACGCCGCAGCGCGGTCCAGCACCGACGCCCGCGGAGCCGCGCAGTGCGTCGTCCCTCTATCGACGACTGTGGCGGGGAGTGCTGAGGGAACTTGGTTTTCTCATCATCAACCTGCCCATCGCGCTTGCCGGTTTCATCACCGCCATCACCCTCTTCACCGCCGGCGCCGGGTTGCTGGTGACCTTCCTCGGCCTGTTCGTGATCGTCGCCGCGTTGTACGCGTCACGCGCATTCGGAACCCTCGAACTCACCCGGCTGGAGTGGGCGGGACGGCCGGCGACGACCCGTCCCGAGTGGCAGGACGCACGGGCGCGGCAGGGCTTCTGGGGGTGGCTCCGGGGCCTCGTCGGTAACGGTCACTACTGGTTGTACCTCCTTCACACCAGCGTCATCAACTTTGTCGTATCGCTGGTGACCTGGACCATCACCATCGTGTGGACCAGCATTTCGCTGGCCGGGCTCACGTACTGGTTCTGGCAGTTCTTTGTCACCCAGGACGATTCGAACTGGGACCTGTCCGACTGGCTTGCCGCGCAGCTCGGGATCGCGTCGTCCGGGTTCGTCGTCGTCGCCGACTCTGTCCTCTACTTCGTGCTTGGCGCCATCTTCACCGCCCTCCTGCCCTTCGTCACGCGCGGACTCGTGGTGCTTCACGATGTGATCGCCAAGGTCACTCTCGGACCGTTCAAGTCCGATGCCCTCCAGCGCGAAGTCATCGCCCTCAGCGCCTCGCGTGGCGCGGCAGTCTCGGCCGAAGGGCACTCCCTGCGCCGCCTCGAGCGCGACATTCACGATGGCCCGCAGCAGCGTCTCGTTCGGCTGCAAATGGACCTGTCGTCTGCGGACCGCCAGGTCGACGTCGATCCCGCCAAGGCACACGCCCTCATCGCCGAAGCCATGGTGCAGGCGAAGGATGCCCTCGAAGAGCTGCGGGCGCTGTCCCGCGGGTTCGCGCCGCCCATCCTGCTTGACCGGGGCCTGGTCGCGGCTCTCGAGTCCGCCGCCATCCGCAGCACGGTTCCCACCCGCATTCTCAGCGATCTGCCCGACGGAGTCGTTCTGCCGCAGGAGATCGAACGCAACGCCTACTTCGCCGCGAGTGAGGCGATCATGAATGCCGCCAAGCACTCGGGAGCCACCGACGTCGAAGTGCGGGTCGGTCTGCGCCGCGTACCGCAGACGGATGACACGTGGCTGGCGATCCGCGTCGCCGACAACGGTCGGGGGGGAGCGTCACCGATCGCGGGGCATGGGCTCGCCGGTCTCGAGGAGCGCATGCACGGCCTCGGCGGCAGCTTCCAGCTGTCCAGCCCCATCGGCGGTCCCACCGAAGTCACCGTGCAGCTGCCGGTCACGACAGCACTCCGCGGAAGCGTGTGACGGCCGCCGACCCTAGGCTGGGGGGAATGAGTTCTATTCGCGTTGTGGTCGCCGACGATTCCCTCCTACTGCGGGAGGGACTCGTTCGCGTGTTGGTCGAGGCAGGTGTCCAGGTGGTGGGGTCGTACCCCGACGCCGACCAGCTGCTCGACGCGCTGGAGGAGACCCGCCCCGAGTTGATCGTGCTCGACGTGCGAATGCCTCCCACATTCCGCGACGAGGGCGTCCGTGCCGCCATCACTGCCCGGGGTCGATTCCCCGACGTCGGCATCCTGCTGCTGTCCCAGTACGTCGAGGTCGCCTACGCCCAGGAGCTTCTGTCATCCGGAACGGGTGGGGTCGGCTACCTGCTCAAGGATCGCGTCGCTTCGCTTGACCAGCTTGTCGACGCGATCGACCGCATCGCGGCCGGCGGTACGGTGCTCGACCCCGAGGTCGTCGCACAGCTCATCGGACGTCGCCACGACCCGCTTGCCCGCCTGACCCCGCGCGAGCGCGAGGTGCTTGCCCTCATGGGCGAGGGGCGCACCAATGCAGCGATTGCGGCTGCCCTGGTCATCGGAACCGGAGCAGTCGAGAAGAACGTCACCGCCATCTTCCAGAAGCTGGGACTGGATGACTCGGGCACCGACCATCGCCGCGTCCTCGCCGTCCTCGCCTGGCTGCAGCGCTAACCGGCGCCGACGCCCGACCGCTTACCTCAGCGATCCCACCTTCAACACCACGGACTTGAGGTTCTGCACTCGGCGCTCGTACCGCGCGCCGAGGAGCAACAGCAGCACGCCGCCGATGGCGAGCCACCACCAGAACGGCACGTTCTCGTAGACCGCGCGAATTTCATCGGCGAAGGAACCGATCGCGTGGATCAGCACCACAACGGTGCCGAGGACAAACGGTGCCTGCAGCCGCAACACGATTCCCACGACGAGCGCGGCGACCGCGACGACGGCCAGCCCGACAAGACGCCAGGCCGTGGGGTCCACCCACGTCGAGATGAGGGAAGGCACCAACAGGACGACGGTTCCCAGGCCGATGGTCGACCAGCTGCGGAGCGCGGGGACGCGTGCCAGACGGATGCCTCCCGCCCCGAGCAGTCCGAGGGCCAGGGGAACGCTGACCTGCTCGATCGGGTCGACGGTATCCACGACCAGGCCGGTCACGGCCACGAGCGTGGCAATCACGATGGCGCACTTGCCCACCAGCACATCAATGGGCAGGCGGTTGAGCGCATAGCCGAGCACGTACACCGCAGACCCGGCGATCACGATCGTCAGTGCGCGCGCCAGGCCCAACTCCGGCGAGAACAGCCCCTGGAATTCGAGGAGCACGGCAACGACCATCGTCACGATGACGACCGATCGCGAGGGCAGGATCATCCGCCGCTCGGTACTCAGACGCGACCAGCCGAATGCCGCCGCGATGAACACCAGGGTGCCGACACCGACCCAGAGATCGAGGTGGGGTGCTTCGACGCCGGAGGACCAGTGGGAGGTTCCCACGACCCGCGCGACGACGGTGACGACAGCACCGATCGCTCCCGCGACGGCGACGGCCAGTGTGTAGGGACGCGCGCCAGCGGACACCCGCCACCACAGGGGAATCAGCAGGAGTGCGGCAGAGACGGCCCCAACCGTGATCGCGCGCGTGGGGGAGCCCTCTTGCCCGGCGACGGCGATCGGTACGAGCGACACGACAATCGCGATCACGAGCACGAGGGGCGCGGCGCCGATCCGGCTCAGCACGGTGACACGTGCCTCCTGCGTTTCGGGCTCGGAGGTCCCGGCCTGTAGTCGCGCCGCGCGCCACATGAGCGCGGCGATGATCAGCAGCGCTCCACTGACCGGCAGCACGTACGCCTCGACGGAGGCTGGGTGGTCGTCATCGCCGGCAAAGCCAAGAGCGCTCCACAGGCTGGCTGTTCCGATGGCGAGGGCGAGCCATCCGAGGTGCCGGCGGTTCGACTTCGAGGCGAACAGCCCGGTGCGGTCGATCGCGAGAAGGAGAACGGTGGCGGCGATAAGCAGCAGCGTCAGCCACACGGGTGAGTCCTGCAGCACGGCGGTTACGGCCACGGCGACCACCAGTCCCAGCGCAACGGCGGCGACACCGGCATCCATTGCCCAGCGCGGAACGCTCTGGGGACGAGCGATCGACAGACACAGGCTCACCGCAGCGATCACCAGCGTGGGCACCGCGGTCAGGCTTGTCCAGTCGTCGGGCCGGACGTTGGCAGCCCAGAGAACCGCGTCGAACGCGACGGCGGCGAGAGGGGCAACGGCAATCGCGGCAGCGGCGCGTTCCGGCCGGAGCCGCTCCGCGGTAGTGGGCAGGATCCACAGGGCCAGAGCCGCGAGCGGCACAAGACTCAGGACGACGGATGTCGCGGGTTCGGCGAACACGAGGCCGGGTGCCTGAACGGAACCGGACGTACCGGCAGACAGGCAGGCGGCCCAGGTGATGCCCGTGAGCCAGAAGATCACGCGACGGTCGAGGGTGGAGAAGCTCAGGGCTGCCGGATTCGTCGGGTCGGAGAGGCGTGGGAGCCCCGCGAGAACGAACAGGACGGTCGCGAGGATGCCGATAAACCGGGTCGAATTCTGGTAGGTGGCGCCGGTAGAAGCAGCGTCACTGACTATTCCCGCCCAGGGGGTGGCGAGCACACTCACCCCGAACAGCGCGACAATCGTGGCGAGCGACAGCAGACTGGCGCGCACGGCGACGGAGCCGGCGCTGACAACGCGACGCGCGGCGAGCAACAGAGCGATGGTCACGACGGACGCCCACCACCACGCTCCCGTGCTTGCCCAGCTCTCGAGGTATCCGGCGACCATGGAGACAGCGGCGACGGTGAGCAGCGGCCACCGCAGGCGGAGGGCGAGCGGGGCTCCGGGTCGGACATACAGCACGGCGACGAGAGCGGCGACGGCCACTGCCATCCATCCGCTCGTTATGCCGACGACGGACGTGAGGAGGGGCACCGTCACGATGACCAGGAACCCGGTCGCCCACGCCAGCCACACGGCTCGCGCTGCGAGGGTGCGGGTTGTCGCCAGGTACGCCGTAGCGAGCAGCAGCACGATAGCCAGGGCGACAACCGCGGAGGCCGCGCCTTCCGACGGGGGTAGCAGAGCGAGTCCAGTGCTGCGATCGGTGGCGAAGGCGAGAGCCGTGTAGAGCGCGCGTCCGGTGGTGTAGATCGCCGTGCCAACGGGGACGACCGCCGTACCGATGGAGATCACGACCGCTGTCGCGACCGCCGATGACGTGACGGGCACCCGAAGAGGGCCGGCGGGCATGCGGCGGCGGAACAGATCCGCCAGCACGAACACCACGACGGCGACACTGACGGGCACGATCATGTCGACGCTGGTGTTATCCGTTGCGACGGCCACGGCAACGCCGAGGAGCGCCAGAGGTCCGGCCGTGAAGACGGCGGCGGTGCCGGCCGTGATGGTAAGGACCGACGAGGTGTCGCCCGCCGGGGCATCCGTCGTCCGCAGTGCCACGACAAGATGCGCCGCTGCCGTCACGGCGACGGCAGCGAGGGAGATTGCCCAGTGATAGTTGTCCAGGGACCCCGACAGGATGGAGATCAGGCCGGCGATCGCCAGGCTGACCCCCGCGACGGAGAGGATGGACACGCGCTCGGCGACGGCGTCGCGTGACGGCGACGATGGTGGGCGCAGCCGCGGAGCGAGCGGGTGGACCAGACCGGCCAGGGCGACTGCGATGAGGCTGGCGACCACGCGCAGGTCCCATTCCAGCGGTGTGGAGAGGGCGTAGACGAGAAGCCCGATGCCGGAGGGGAACGCGATGGAGGCGGTGATGCCGGGCATGCGCACCGCGGAGAATCGGCTCCAGGCCGCGAGGCCGATGGCCGAGATGACTAGCGCCAAGCCCCAGTAGACCGAGCTGCGGGTGTCCGCGAGGCCTGCCAGGTCGTTGGCGCGCGCGGCGTACACATCCAGGTAGGTGAGCACGATGGCCACGGCGCCGATCGACTCGGCCGTGGCGGCCAGGCCGCGTCGTCGCACCAGGGACGCCGTGACGTAGGCGGCGACGGTGATTGCGCCGATGATCGCGCTGCGAACGCCGATTCCGTAGGTGACGAACGCGTAGATCAGGAAGTAAATGGCGGCCAGCGACAGAAGTGCGGCCGCGACCACGAGGATGGTGACCTGCACGCTGGACCGTCGTGGTGCTGCCGGTGCCGTGGACTTGGGCGTTGCCGGCGCAGGTGGGACGATGGGAGGTGCGACGGATGATGCGGCGAGGAGATCGTCGAACCCCGCGAGTGACTCATCCTGGGGCTGCAGGGGAAGTACGGACTCGACGGGGATAGACGCTCGCAGGGCTGCGTCGGATTCCGCGCGGGCAGCACTCTCCGCCTGCTCTGTGGTCGCATGCCGGATGCGCCCGATGAGGTTCACCCGTCTGTTGAGGAGCCGGGCGGCTCCGATGGAGACGAGAGCGAGCTCCTTCGCGGCGGGGTTCGTGAGATCGAGACCGCACACCGAACACACCACGTCGGTCAACACGTTCTGGCAGGCGGGGCAGACGGTGGTGTCACTCAACGCGGCGATGGATTCCGGGAACACCACGTGCCCGGCGAACTGCGCGAAGTCTTTCGATGAATCGTCCACGATGGTGCGGCTCCTCAGGTAGCGATCACCACCTGGCGTGCGCACAGCGGTAATTTGCTCACCTTATCGCCCGATCTGTCTACCGCCCGCCATTAGTGCACACACCGTTACCAGGTCGGAATGCCGGGCCCTACAGCGTTTTGATCAGCCCGCCGTCGATGAGGAAATCGGAGCCCGTCACATTGCCCGCTCGGTTGCTCGCGAGGAGCAGGACGAGGTCGGCGACTTCCGCCGGCTCGGTGAACCGTCCCGTCGAGAATCCACCCTGGCTGGCGACGACGGTAGCTTTCGCAGTCTCGAAGTCCACCCCGGTTGCCGCGGCAATGGTTGCCGCGACCCCATGTTCGCCCAGCCAGAGATCGGTGGCGACGGGACCGGGACTGATGGTGTTGAACCGCAGGTTCTGGGGTCCGAACTCCTTCGACCAGGATTTGGACACATTCCACACGGCGGCCTTCGCAGCGGAGTAGTCAATGACCCCGGGGTCGGGCAGGAAGGCATTGACCGAACCGATGGTCACGACGTTTCCCCCACCGCGTTCGATCAGCAGCGGTATTGCCGCGCGCGTGGTGCGCACGGTCGCAAGAAAGCTCAACGTGAGGGTGCTGAGCCACTCCTCGTCGGAGATCGCAAGAAACCCCTCCGTGCGGGGCGTCACCGCGCCCACATTGTTGACAACAATGTCGAGACCGCCGACGGATGCCGCGTGGCCGACGAGCTCTGCGGGACCGTCGGCCGTGGAGAGGTCGACGCTCACCGGGAGCACGCTCCCCGCAGACTCAAGGTCGCGCAGCGCCGGCGAGATGGTTCGCGCGCCGGCGATGACCCGCACCCCCTCGGCGACCAGCGCCTGCACGACCGCAAGGCCGATGCCTTTGCTTGCGCCGGTAACCACGGCGGTTTTGCCCTGAAGATGCAGATCCACGATGTACTCCCACGGGTGAAGTGGTGCAAGGCAGCTGATGTGCTGCCGAGGTTATCGCGGGAGTACGGTGTGCCGCTACGCCGCGGAGCCGCGGGGTTTGAATGCGGCAAGCGCGGGGTCGGACACGGCCATCTCGGCAATGGACGTGACCTCCATGGCCGCGGCACGTCCGTGGTCGAGCTTGGCCACCTCGTCGTAGAGGCGCTCCATCTTGAGGTCGAGGCTGTTCACGGCGTTCGCGGCCGCAGCGAGCTCGCCCAGCAGCTCTGCGGGGACATCCCCGTCGTACTTGTAGTAAATCTTGTGTTCGACGCTCGCCCAGAAGTCCATGGCGACTGTACGAATCTGGATCTCCACGCGCACGGGCTCGACGTGATCCGACATGAAGACGGGCACCTCGACGATCATGTGCAGGCTCTGGTACCCGTTCGACTTGGGGGAGGCGATGTAGTCCTTGACCTCGATGACGGTGATGTCGTCCTGACGGCTCAACATCTCCTGGATCACGTAGGTGTCGGCGATGAAGCTGCAGGTGATGCGAACGCCGGCAATGTCCGAGATGCGCGCCTTGATGTCGTCAGGGTTGAGCGGGCAGTTCTTCCGCTCCGCCTTGCGCAGGATGCTCTCGGGCGACTTCAGGCGCGACCGCACGTGTTCGATCGGGTTGTACTCGTGTACGTAGCTGAACTCCTCCTTGAGGATGTTCACCTTCGTCATTACTTCGTCGAGACCGAACTTGTACGCCATGAGGAAGCGGCTGACGTCGTCGCGGGCGCCCAGGTGGTCCTTGGTGTCCGGAAAGTGCGAGTCCCCGGTGCGCGAGTGCAATTCGCTCATCGTGTCACGGGGAGGTACGTCATTGGATCTTCTTTCGCTTGCGGGTCGGCGCCAGTGACGCAGATCCACAGTATTGGGAACTTCTTGGGAATCAGCAGACAGAATCATGCAATCGCCTGTGGGGGCGGATGGCTCACCCAATGTTCACCGCCCGGTCGCGTTTATCCACCCATCGCGGCGCATTTCCGCTGTGCGCGTACAGCAAATCCCGGCATTGTCGACTGCCCAGCAACACTCGACATCTGTCTGGCATCGCCTTGACGAGGGTCTGCTGCGGCGGCGGCGCTGTGCTCATACTCTGAGCGCATCCGTCTGCACCGAGAGCAAAGAGACGTGCATCCGGCGCCGGCGGGCGACAGTCTTGCCACGACTGGAGGTTCTCTATGACCGCACTTGACCTGCCCCCACACGACACCGCGTTTGACCCTCTGAACTTCGCGATCGTTCAAGCCAAGACCTTTGAAGAACTCGTGGTCGGCGATGTCTTTCGGGCGCCGAGCCGCACCCTCACGGACGCCCACAGCTCGGCATTTCAGACCGTGTCGGCGGACAACCACCCGGTGCACTACGACGCGGTCTGGGCGGCAGCCCACGGCCATAGCGCGCCGGTTGTTCACGGGCTGCAGGTGCTCGCGTTCACCGCCCCCGGGGCCACCCTGTTCCCTCATGTGATCGGGGAAGTCTTCATAGCGTTCACCGGTTTGTCCTGTGAGTTCACTGGAGAGGTGCACAGCGGCGACACGCTGTACTCCCAGCTCGTGATCTCTTCGCTGGAGGAACAGGCGGGCAATGGAGTTGTGACCACCGCGGTTACGGTGCACAACCAGCGCGGCGAGATTGTCTTGCGGGGTGAGCATCGATACCTCTTGCGACTTTCCCCGGGCACGACGACCGACTCCTGACCCGGCTCCGCAACCACCACTGAGGACCTGCCATGACCACGCCGACGACGAGCCATCCGGCTCCGTCCACGACATCCGCTCTGGGCCCACTGCGCATCAAGCTCTTTCGAGCGCTGTGGATCGCATCACTCGTCAGCAGCATTGGCGGATGGATGCAGACCGTTGGCGCTCAATGGTTTCTGGTCGAGCATCACAGCGACACGGCGGTGGTTGCTCTCATCCAGACGGCGTCGGCCGCTCCGTTTCTCCTTCTCGGGCTGCCCGCTGGAGTGCTGGGGGAATTCGTCAACCGACGCTCCCTCCTCATCGCGGTGCAGGCAAGCCTCGTAGCGGTCGGCGTGGTCCTCAGCGTGATGACGTGGACCGGGGGCATGACGCCGAACCTCCTGCTCGCCTTCACATTCCTGCTCGGTGCCGGATCCGCCATCCAGGGCCCGGCGTATCAGGCGCTGGTGCCGGAAATAGTGCCTCGTGACGTGATCCCCAGCGCTGCGGCGCTCAGCTCGATCGGTGTGAATATCGCGCGGTCCATCGGACCGGCACTCGCCGGGATCGTCATCGCGGGATTTGGTATTCCTTTCGTGTTCGCGCTGAACGCCCTGTCATTTGCGGTATTTCTCGTGGTACTCCTCGCGTGGAGGGGGTACTCGCCGCCGGCACACAGGCCGGAGCCGTTCATCGAAGCAACCCGGGCGGGGGTGCGCTACGTCTGGAACTCGGGCGTGGTTCGTCGCGTGCTCGGCAGGCTCGCTCTGTTCATCGTCCCGGCGTCGGCGCTCTGGGCGTTGCTGCCCCTCGTCGCCTCCGCGCAGCTGTGGCTGGACTCCAACGGCTATGGTCTGCTCCTCGGCGCACTGGGGGTTGGGTCGGTTGGAGGTGCGTTCGTCGTGCCACGGGCACGGGCAAAACTCGGCGCGAACATCACGGTGTTGATCGCCTCCGCCGCTTTCGGCGCCGTCATGGTTATATCGGCGATCTCGACATCGATCATCCTCACCCTGCTGGTTCTGGTCGTCGGCGGCATCGGGTGGATCGCAGTGATCGCGTCGCTGAATGGTTCCGTTCAGGCGTTTCTGCCGGCCTGGGTTCGGTCCCGGGGGCTGTCGGTGTATCAACTGGTGCTGTTCGGCGCTACGGCCGCAGGGTCGGCTATCGCCGGTGCGGCAGCCCAGAGCACAGGGGTGATTCCGACCAGCGTGGGGGCAGGAGTGGTAGTCATGGCTGTCGCTGCCAGCCAGCTGCTCTGGCCGCTGTTGTCCACGGCGGGCAAGGAACGCGGCGTCGTCACTATTCCCCTCACTGATGTGCCACCGGTCGACGACCTGCCGCCACTGTCGATCAGCGATGACGCCCAGACTCTCGTGCTCGTCAGATACACGGTGAGCACCGACGACCGGGTCGCCTTCGTGGCTCAGATGCAACGGGTGCGGCGCACACGACTGCGCACCGGCGCCCGCCAGTGGGAGCTGTACGACGATCGCGAGACCCCGGCCGTGATCGTCGAGGCTTTTTCGGTGGGATCGTGGCGGGAGCATCTGAGCCAGCACGAGGAGCGTACGACGGGATTTGACCGGGAGGAACTGGACAAAGCCCGGGCGCTGTCAACAGGAATTCCTGCGGTCCAGCACCTGACGCAGATCGATCCCTCGGCGCCTACCGCGTAGGAGCGGGCTCGACCGCGGACGACCGGCGTAGCGCTGTCGCCGCGAGCAGCGACGACGGGGCGCCTCTTGATTCGGCGGGTCGCCCCGGTGCTCATCGACGGAGTCGGTACCCGAGGCGTCGTAGATGGGCGTTGACAGGAAAAAGGCCAGAAGCGACATCCGCTTCTGGCCCTATTTCTTGCTGATCATGCAATGTGGAGGGAATGACCAGGATCGAACTGGCGTCATCAGTTTGGAAGACTGAGGCTCTACCATTGAGCTACATTCCCGCGCCTGATCCGGTAAGGATCATTGGTGCGGTACAACCCTAATGCATACCGCGCGGCTTCAAAATCACCGCAAGCCGAGTGTCATCCCAACTCAGCTAGACTTGGCGAGGCCATTTCGGGGATGCATGCTTTGTCACCGTGTGGTTGTGTCGGAGATTTCCGTGTGTGACACGGGAACGGGATGTAGCTCAGCTTGGTAGAGTGCTCGGTTTGGGGCCGAGATGTCGCAGGTTCGACTCCTGTCATCCCGACATAAATGGATTGCTAACCAGTTACGAAGAACATCAGGAGAACGACAACGTGAAGACCACGGTTGAGAAGCTGAGCCCCACCCGCATCAAGCTGAACATTGCTGTGACGCCGGAAGAGCTGCGCCCGAGCATCGATCACGCCTACACCCACATTGCCGAGTCGGTAAACATTCCCGGCTTCCGCAAGGGCAAGGTTCCGCCGCAGCTGATCGACCAGCGCGTCGGTCGCGAAGAGGTGCTTAACCACGCGGTTAGCGACGGAATGGACAAGTTCTACCGTCAGGCGGTCGAGGAAGAGAAGATCCGCGTTCTCGGACGCCCCGAGGCAGACATCGCCGAGTGGCCCAGCGTCAAGGACTACAGCGGCGACCTGCTGCTGGCCATCGAGGTCGACATCCGCCCCGAGTTCGAGATCCCGAACTACGACGGACTCAAGCTCGAGGTCGAGGCGACCACCGTCTCCGCCGACGACATCAAGACCGAGCTCGACAACCTGCGCAGCCGCTTCGGCACGCTCGTGACCGTCGACCGCCCGGCCAAGACCGGCGACTTCGCCCAGCTCGACCTCGTTGCCACGATCGGTGACGAAGAGGTCGACACGGCCAACAACATCAGCTACGAGATCGGCTCCGGCGAGCTGATCGAGGGCATCGACGAGGCCCTCGACTCCCTCACCGCCGGTGAGAGCACGACCTTCGAGTCCACCCTGCTCGGTGGCGACAAGGAAGGCGAGACCGCCCTGATCTCCGTCACCCTGCTCGCCGTCAAGGAGCGCGAGCTTCCTGAGGCCGACGACGACTTCGCCCAGATCGCCAGCCAGTTCGACACCATCAAGGAACTGAAGGCCGACCTGAAGGTCCAGATCGAGAAGTCCAAGGTCTTCGGCCAGGGCGCCGAGGCTCGCGACCAGATCGTCGACAAGCTCGTTGAGCTCGTCGAGATCCCCGTTCCCGCCGCGCTCATCGAGGCAGAGGTGCAGCGTCACCTTGAGAACGAGAACCGCCTCGAAGACGACGTGCACCGCGCAGAGGTCGCCGAGTCCAGCGAGAAGACGTTCCGCAGCCAGATCCTCCTCGACGCGATTGCGGAGAAGGAAGAGATCAAGGTCAGCCAGGACGAGCTCACCCAGTACCTCATCCAGGGCGCAGCGCAGTACGGCATGGAGCCCGGCGAGTTCATCCAGGTTCTGGACAAGAACGGCCAGATCCCCGCCATGATCGGTGAGGTCGCCCGCGCCAAGGCACTCGCCGTCATCCTCGACAAGGCCGACGTCGTCGACTCCAAGGGCAAGAAGGTGGACGTTTCCGAGTTCACCGCCACCATGTCCAGTGGTGACGAGGGTGGCGCCGGCGACGACGGCTTCGACACCTCCGACGCCGCGAGCATGCTCGCCCAGGCCAACGAGGGTTCGCACGAGGGCCACTCGCACGGGTCATCCCAGCGCGACGCTCACGGACGCAAGTCGACCAACGAGCACTACGGACACGACCACAGCTAGTCGGATAGCGCCGCACGCTTCGGCGGGCAGCGCGTCCTGATGAAAGGACCCGTCACTTCGGTGGCGGGTCCTTTTTTCACCCACACCAAGGAGCACCCGCATGACCGCCGCCACCTACGACGCCCGCATCGGCAGCCAGACCGCCACCCTTCCCCTCGTGCCGGTCAGCGATACCCTGACGATCGCGCTGTTCATGACGATCGACCACGGCGTTGCCTTCCTCGACGTCGCCGGCCGCGAACTTGCCGAGCAACTGCGACCGCTTGAGCCGGAGATAGTCGTGTCCGCCGCAACGCTCGGCATCCCCGTGGCGATCGAGGTCACCCGCCACCTGGGACTCGACGACTACCTCATCCTGCAGAAGTCCCAGAAGGTGCACCTGCGCGACGCCCTGCGCGAATCGGTGCGGGCGATCACCAGCGACAGCGGCTCGGAATTCCTGCTCGACCAGGCCCGGATCCCGGCGATCGCCGGCAAGCGCGTGGTGTTCGTTGACGATGTGCTTTCCAGCGGGTCATCCGTCGCCGCCGCTCTTCGACTGCTCGACCGGGCTGGCGCAATCGTTGTCGGTATCGGCGTGCTGCTCGAAGAGGGCGACGACTGGCGCGACGTACTGGGGGAGCGGGCCGCCCTGGTGCGATCGCTCGGCACCATTCCCCTGTTCCCGACGGAGGCGCCTACCGCGTGAGATCGTTCGCGTAGCGCCGCACGGCGTTCGCGTACTCGGGGAGGTGCCCGGACAGCGCGTCGAGCGCGACGGCAATGGCGAGGTTCTGTTGCCCCGTGTCGGCGAGGCACAGCGCGAGAAATGCCCGGGCGGCATCGGAGAGCGGATGCCCCGGGGTCGCGGCAAACCCGTCCTGCAGGAGATCTATCGCCTCGGTCGGTCGCCCGAGGTTGCGCAACGTGCTTGCCAGTTGGATGAGGGCACGGCCCCGGCGTGGCTCCGTCAGCCCGGCATCGAGGGCTCGGCGGTAGAGCGGTTCGGCCTCTGTTTCGTGATCGGCAAAATCGCAGGCGCTCGCGAGCTCGAATAGGGCCGCGGCGTCGTCGTGCGGCCGGTGCGATGCGAGATCCGTCATCGTTTCCATGAGGATGGCGGGAGAGATGCGTGCCGCCATGCTCCAGAGGTCGGCGACCGCGCGCTCCCAGTCTTCGTCTGCTGATGTGCTCATCCGACGAGCTTAGGACGCACCCGTAGTGACCCTCCGATCTGCCCACGGCGAACACAGCCGTACGGCGACGTTGGCTCCAGTAGATTCGTCTCAACGCAATAACTGAATGGGAGCGCAACAATGGCCGAACCGGCACTTGTAAGCAGTATTTTCGATCGGCTGCTGAAGGATCGCATCATCTGGCTTGGTTCAGAGGTTCGCGACGAAAACGCTAACGAGATCGCAGCCAAGCTGCTGCTTCTCGCCGCCGAAGACTCCGAGAAGGACATCTTCCTCTACATCAACTCTCCCGGTGGATCCATCACCGCGGGCATGGCGATTTACGACACCATGCAGTTCGTCCCCAACGACATCGTGACCGTTGGCATTGGCCTCGCGGCATCCATGGGCCAGTTCCTGCTGTCCTCGGGTACCAAGGGCAAGCGGTACATCACGCCGAACGCGCGAGTGCTTCTCCACCAGCCGTCGGGTGGATTCGGTGGAACTTCCGCCGACATCCAGACGCAGGCGCATGTCATTCTCGACATGAAGAAGCGTATGGCTGAGCTCACCGCCGAGCAGACGGGCAAGTCCGTCGAGCAGATTCTCATCGACAACGACCGTGACAACTGGTTCGACGCACAGGGCGCACTGGACTACGGCTTTGTCGACCACATGCGTGCATTCGCATCCGACGTCATTGGTGGCGGCGGAACCGACGAGTCCGTAACCTCCGACGACATTGCGTCAGACAAGTAGGAAAGACGATGGATAACTTCAACCTCGGCACCGCTGGTGCCTCCGGCATGGCGGGCAACCTGCCCGAGTCGCGCTACATCCTCCCCACGTTCGAGGAGCGCACGGCTTACGGCTACAAGCGTCAGGACCCGTACGCCAAGCTGTTCGAAGACCGCATCGTCTTCCTCGGCGTGCAGATCGATGACGCGTCGGCCGATGACGTCATGGCCCAGCTTCTCGTTCTCGAGAGCCAGGACCCCGACCGCGACATCATCATGTACATCAACTCTCCCGGTGGCTCGTTCACCGCGATGACGGCGATCTACGACACGATGCAGTACATCCGTCCGCAGATTCAGACGGTTGTGCTCGGCCAGGCTGCCTCCGCGGCCTCCGTGCTCATGGCCGCGGGAACCCCCGGCAAGCGCCTCGCGCTGCCGAACGCCCGCATCCTCATCCACCAGCCCTCGACCGGTGACGCCGGCCGCGGACAGGCGTCGGACATCGAGATCCAGGCCCGCGAGATCCTTCGCATGCGCGAGTGGCTCGAGGAGACGCTGTCGCGTCACTCGAACCGTTCGGTCGAGCAGGTCAACAAGGACATCGACCGCGACAAGATCCTCAGCGCAGCAGAGGCTCTCGAGTACGGTCTGATCGACCAGGTGCTGACCAGCCGCAAGAACCTCCCGATGCTCGTCAAGTAACGAGCGTCACCACAAACAACGGAAGGGCCGTTCCCCACGGGGAGCGGCCCTTCCGTTGTTGTATGCGCCGGAGGTTATTTCTTCGCCGGCTCATCCTTCTTGCGGCGTCCGACAACGAAGATCGTCACGCCGATCGCGAGACCCACGGCCACAACGGCGCCTCCGATCCACAACACGTCACCGAGGTCGGCATTTGCGGGAGCAGCGGATGCCGCGGGCGCTGTCGACTCGGGAACGGCGGGAGCCGCCCCGCCCGAGGTACCACCGCAGGTCTGCGGGGTGGTCGTACCCGTGGAAACCGGCGCTGACGCATCCGCGGGTGCCCACGTGAAGGGGAACTCGTCAGAGACCGTGTGTCCGTCGGCCGAGACCACCTGCCAGATGACGGTATAGCTGCCGGCGGCCCCAATCTGCGGTGCAACGCTCATGGTGGCGTTCTTTACCGTCACGCAACCGTCGCCGTAGTACAGACCCTTCGCGTCGACGATGCGGAGCGCGAATCCCGCGCCCTTGCCATCGAGGTTCAGCAGGTCCTCATTGGTGGTGATCTCGAACGTGGCTGGCAACTCCGTCAGGGTTTGGTTCGCCGCGGGCGACGAGGAGACCAGGTAGTTGTGCGCCTGGGCCGCCGTGGCGGTGCCGAGCACGGTGGCAGCGGCCACGAGCCCACCGAAGGCAAGCAGGGCCGGGAACCTGGTCGCCCAGGTGAGTCGTGACCGTGACATCGCGACTACGCGGCGTTCTTGCGTCGGGCGGTGATGCCGAGGACGAGGCCGACGGCACCGAGGACCAGCGCGATGATGCTGAGCACCCGGGCCACCAGGTCGTCAGAGGATGCCGACGCTGTCGAGGCATCCGCTTCCGTGTGGGTGGCCGTCGCGGCACCATGTTGTCCGGCCGGAGCTTCGTCGTTGATGTACAGCACGGGAGCCGGGTTTTCGGCGTCGTCTCCGGTCTCGCTCCAGCTGACGACCTTTCCGTCGCTGTAGGTCTGGTCGGCGGTGAAGGTGACGCTGCCGGTATCCGGCACCGGGCCGAGGGACAGGCTGAACTGCTGCAGCTGTCCTGCCGTGATCTCTGATCCGGCTGCGGCCGTCCAGATCACCTTCGTCGTGGCTTCCGTGATCTCGTCGTCGTCGGCCTTCACCGGGGTATCAAGCTTCGTGGTGACGAGCTGCGTTGTCCACCCGGGAACCGGGACGTAGCTGACGCTGAGGAACGGATGATCCGTGGGTAGCGTCACCTCCAGCTTCGTGGTGGTCGTGGTCGCCGACTCGTTCGGCACCTTGAACGTGATGACCGAGTAGCTGTCGGCGGCGGCGGTGTTTGGGCTGATCGACACGTGAGCGCTGGCGGCCAGCGGAACGGCGATCGCCAGGAACGCGCCGGCGATCACTGCGGTGGCGGACTTGGTGATGGTGCTTTTCTTCATGGTGGTCCTTGGTGTGCGGGTCGTGGTAACGACCGAAGGGGAGGGCGGCGCATGGCGCGTGGGCATGCTGCCGCCGGTGGAGCGAATGTGCCGCGGGTGCGGCGGGGCGAGTGCCCCAGCCCGAGATGGGCATGCCCGAGGTGGGCGGCGAATGTAGGCGACGACGAGGGACGGCGGGCCGCGGTGGTGCAGGGCGGAAAACAGCACGCGGAGGTCGCGGGGGAGAACTGACCCGGTGCAACCGATGCGGGCGGGCGAGTCATCCCGGGCAATGTGCGCCGCGTGCGCGGCCCGCAGCAGACGGGAAAAGTAGAGGGACGCGGTGGAGCGCAGGGTCCAGAACGCACGCTCGCCGTGCCGGAGGGCAACCACCGTGATGACGGCAGCTATCGCATGAGCTGCCCACATGGCCGGCGTGTGAATGGTCGCGGATCCGAGTGCATCACCGGTGACGGTGAGAACCGAATCGGCATGGCCGGCGTGCCCGGACATCGTCATCGTCATGGACGCGGATGTCCCGGTGCTGGCAGCCCCCATTGAACTGAACAGTCCGTGGAAGAGAACCTGGCTGAACCCGACCGACGCGATGGTGCGCCACAGCGACAACCCCCGACCGGCAAGGGCGATGCACGCGAGGGTGGACAGCGCGAAGGACAGCGAAATCGCCCAGAGGTTCGGCATCGCGCCCCCCGCGAGAACGTGGGAGAAGGCGGCGACAAAGGTCGCAACGACCGACGCGAGGGTGCCGCGAAGCACGCGCATCCATCTCGTTGTCATGTCGAACCCGACCTTCCCAGTAAGTATCGTGCCACAACGCTAAGAGTTCGGAGGCGAGGCAAGAATGGATTGGAGAGGCGGCGCGACCGTCACATTGCGGCTCGCCGAAGACCGATTATGTCGCCGGGGAGCCTCGTGTCGGCGGCACGGGTTAGGCTCGGTAGACGTAGCACGTTGAATTGAGGGAGAGCGACCGTGGCTCGAATCGGGGAAAGCGCCGATCTGCTCAAATGTTCTTTCTGCGGAAAGAGCCAGAAGCAGGTGCAGCAGCTCATTGCTGGGCCTGGTGTGTACATCTGCGACGAATGCGTCGAGTTGTGCAACGAGATCATTGAGGAACGCCTGGCCGAGGCCGGCGAAGAGGCGTCGAGCGAGTTCGACCTGCCCAAGCCCCGCGAGATTTACGCGTTCCTCGAGGAATACGTCATTGGGCAGGATGCCGCCAAGCGCGCCCTGTCCGTCGCCGTCTACAACCACTACAAGCGCATTCGCGCGCACAGCACGCTGAGTGCCGCCGACGCCCTCCTCGACGATGTCGAGATTGCCAAGTCGAACATCCTCCTCATCGGGCCGACCGGGTGCGGCAAGACCTACCTCGCCCAGACCCTCGCCAAACGCCTCAACGTTCCCTTTGCTGTAGCGGATGCCACGGCGCTGACCGAGGCCGGCTACGTCGGCGAAGACGTGGAGAACATTCTCCTCAAGCTCATTCAGGCCGCCGACTATGACGTCAAGCGCGCAGAGACCGGCATCATCTACATCGACGAGATCGACAAGATCGCGCGCAAGGCCGAAAACCCCTCCATCACGCGGGATGTGTCCGGCGAGGGAGTTCAGCAGGCGCTGCTGAAGATTCTCGAGGGCACCGTCGCATCGGTTCCGCCGCAGGGCGGCCGCAAGCACCCCCACCAGGAATTCATCCAGGTCGACACGACGAACGTGCTCTTCATCGTTGCGGGCGCGTTCGCCGGCCTCGAGGAGATCATTTCGCAGCGTGCGGGTAAGAAGGGCATCGGCTTCGGCGCTCCTCTGCACAGCAAGGGCGACGACGTTAACCTGTTCGGCGAGGTTCTTCCCGAAGACCTGCACAAGTTTGGACTCATTCCCGAATTCATTGGCCGGCTTCCCGTCGTCACCACGGTGACGCCTCTCGACCAGGTCGCGCTCATGGAGATCCTCACGGTTCCGAAGAACGCGCTCGTGCGTCAGTACCAGCGCATGTTCGAGATCGACGGGGTGGAACTCGACTTCGACCTCGACGCGCTCGAGGCCATCGCCGACCTCGCGGTCCTGCGCAAGACGGGTGCCCGCGGACTGCGCGCCATCATGGAAGAAGTGCTCGGGCCGATCATGTTCGACATCCCGTCGAACGACGATGTTGCCCGCGTGATCGTGACGAAGCAGACAGTGCTCGACAACGCCGCTCCGACGATCGTGCCTCGCGAGGTACTTCGTACGGAAAAGTCCGCCTAGTAACGCACGGCCATTTTCCAGCCGATCTCGGCCGGGATCGTCGCGGCGATCACCGGCTTTGCCACCTCGTTTGCCCTGGTGATCGCCGGGCTTCAGGCCGTCGGCGCCACCCAGGCGCAGGCATCGTCCGGTCTGTTTGCGCTGTGTCTCGCGGTCGCGGCCATCAGCATCACGCTGACCCTGTGGCTGCGCATTCCGATCTCCTTCGCGTGGTCGACACCGGGAGCTGCGCTTCTCATTGCCGCCGGTGCAACCGGTCACGTTGACTTCGCCTCCGCCGTCGGTGCCTTCCTCGTCTGCGCGATTCTCATCGTGTTGTGCGGACTATGGCCGGCTCTGGGTCGGGCGATTACGCGCATCCCCAAACCCCTGGCCAGTGCGATGCTTGCCGGCATTCTCTTTCCCATCTGTCTGGCTCCGGTCACCGCCGTCGTCACACTGCCGCAGTACGCGATCCCGATCGTGCTGACCTGGCTGGTCCTGTTCCGGCTGGCCCCGCGCTGGGCGGTACCGGCGGCGATGGTCGTCGCCATCGTGATGATCCTCGTGTCCGCGGGAGGTTCGTGGACAGAGAACGCGCACCTCTCGCCTCAGCTGAGTTTTGTCGTGCCGCATTTCGACCCGGTGGTTGTCCTGAGCCTCGGCCTCCCACTGTTCGTCGTCACCATGGCCGGACAGAACGTGCCCGGCATCGTGGTGATGTCCTCGTTCGGGTACACGGTTCCCCCGCGCGCTGCCCTCGTTGGCTCCGGAGCGGTGTCGGGAGCCGCGGCACTCTTCGGCGGTCACGTCATCAACCTCGCCGCGATCACCGCGGCCATCATGGCGAGTCCGGAGGCGCACCCCGACAAGGAACGCCGGTGGGTGTCATCCTTCTCCGCGGGAGTCTTCTACCTGGTGCTCGGCCTGGTGGCGGGGTTCGCCACGGCTCTCGTGTCGGCGGCTCCACCGATCCTCATCACCGCCGTGGCGGGCCTTGCGGTCCTCGGGGCCCTGATCGGCGCGATCACCACGGCCCTCGAGCAGCCGGCCCACCGGGTCGCCGCCATTGCCACCTTCCTCGTTGTCGCATCCGGGATTGTGGTGCTCAACGTCGGGTCGGCGTTCTGGGGACTCCTCGTCGGCGGGATCGTGATGGCCTGGCTCGGCTGGGAGCGGCGTCGGAGCGTCCCCCGAACCTAACTGCTCGTTGGCCCTAGGGTGGGGCGCATGACCACCACACCAGCACCGTCCGCTGTGCGCGGCGCCCGCAGGATCGCGATCATCACCATCATCGTGTCGCTGTCCCTGACGGCGCTCGTCGGCATCGTCGCCCTCTTCAGCGGTTTCGGCGAGGTGCAGGGGAAGACACTCCTGACCACGCTCGTCGTCGCGGGCTTTGCCGTCACCTCGCTCTGCCATCTCGCGGTGGTGGGTCGTCGCATTCAACTCGTCGGATTTGTCGGCATCGCCGTCAGCGCCGCCGCAGCCGTGGTGGGGCTCGTCCTCGTGTGGACCGACTGGAGCAACGTCGGCGACTGGATCGAGGGCTGGCTGCGTGCACTGGGAGTGCTGGCGACGATCGCCTTCAGCCTCGCCCACGCCAATCTGCTTCTTCTTCTGGCCGCACGCCGCAACCGGCCGTTCCGGGCGGCGCTGTACGCGACGCTCGTCATGATCGCCCTTCTTGCCATTCTCATCTGCCTTCCGATACTCATCTCCGGGTTCGACGGAGGCGACGGCTACTGGCGCTTCGTCGGAGTCATCGCCATTCTCGATGTGCTTGGCACCATCGTTGTGCCGGTCGTCGGAATTTTTGTGCGGGATGTCCCGCAGGTCGCGATCCCGTCGGTGCCAGGCACCGTCACGGCCGACACAGCGCCCACCACTCTCACCGTGACGGTCAGTCCCGACATCGCCGTGAAGCTCGCCGCGCTGGCGACCTCGCGAGGCGTGAGCCCCGAATCGCTGGTTTCCGCGGCGGCGGAGGCCCTGGTTCGATAACGCGCGGACGGCGTCAGGGGATGGGAACCAGGCCGAGATTTTCGCGGAACGTCCCGTCCTCGTACTCGGTGCGGGCCAACCCTCGCTCCTGCAGGATCGGCACGACCTCCTCGAGAAACAGTCCGAGCCCGTCCGGGTAGTGTGCGGGCGTCAGCATGAAGCCGTCGGCGGCGCCGGTGGTGAACCAGGTCTCCAGGGCGTCGGCAATGTCGACGGGGGATCCGACCGGCTGCCAGTACACCCCGTTGGTGTTCATGTCCACGATTACGTCGCGGAGGGTCTTCGTGGGGTCGGCGGCGAGGCCCACCATCAGGGAGGCACGGCCCTTGCGGGCTGCTCCCGCTCCCGCACCGACGAGTCGCTCAGCCGGGATGGGCTCGTCGAGCTCCAGGTCGGCGAGGGACACCCCGAGTTGTGACTCGACACTGCGCACCCCGGCGACCAGGTCGATCTGATCCCGGAAGTACTGCTGCAGTTCCCGCGCCTCTGCCCGGGTCGTGCCGATGATGAGACTCACTCCTGTCATCACGGCCACGTCATCCGCCACGCGTCCGGCGGCGGCAATGCGGTGCCGCATGTCTGTGTAGTACTGACGAGCGACGTCGATGGTGGGGGAGGCGGAGAACAGGATTTCCGCGACGTCGGCACCAAACGCCCGCCCGAGATCGGAGCCGCCGGCCTGCACGAAAACCGGATGCGTCTGGGGTGACCGCTCGATGTTGAGGGGCCCGGCGACAGTGAAGTGGTCACCGCGGTGGTCGATGGTACCGATCTTCGAGGCATCCGCATATTGTCCGCTCGCGCGGTCCAGCACCATCGCGTCCCGGTCCCAGCTCTGCCACAGTGCGGTCACGACGTCCACGTACTCGCGGGCCCGGGCATAGCGCGCGGACTCATCGGGAAGAGCCGCTTCGCCAAATTGCTCGGCGCCGAGGCCCGACGTCACGATGTTCCAGCCGATGCGCCCGCCGCTGAGGTGATCGAGAGTCGCAAATGCCCGGGCGACGTTGAACGGCTCGCTGAACGATGTCGACACTGTCGCGACGAGCCCCAGGCGCTCGGTGACGGGGATGAGGGACGCGAGAAACGTGAGCGGTTCGAAATAGCTGGCGACACTCGTCTCCGCCTGGGGAACCGAGAACGACAGCAGGTCCCCGCGAAACAGGAAGTCGAAGCGCGCCGCCTCGAGTGCCCGTGCGATGTCTGCGTAGTAGGCGTGCTCGCTCTGCCGCTCGATGCCGCTCCCCGGAAGGCGCCAGGCTCCGGGACCGCCGTAGTTGACGAAATAGCCGAGGCGCATCATTCGCCCATCGGCACGACCGGACGGGGAAGCGGATGACACGCGCCGTGACGATTCCATATGCACAGTCAACTGACCCGAACCACGCGCAACAAGGCATCCCGCGGGGCAAGCGTCTGACACCGCAGACACAGCGCGGCGGGCCGGTGCGCGGCCGACGGAATGTCTGTGCGCCCGTGCCGGTTGATGAAGTGATGACATCTCTCGCTGGCCTCCCGCTGTCCGTGCTCGACCTCGCTACCGTCTACTCGGGGATGGCGCCCTCGACCGCCCTCGCGCAGACGATCGATACCGCCGTCCAGGCGGAATCGCTCGGGTATAACCGTTTCTGGGTAGCAGAGCACCACGGCATGGTGGCCGTGGCCAGCTCCGCGCCGGCGGTGCTCATCGGTGCGATCGCCGCCGCCACATCGACCATCCGCGTCGGATCCGGCGGCGTCATGCTTCCGAACCACTCGTCCCTCGTCATCGCCGAGCAGTTCGGCACGCTCGTCGCGCTGCACGGGGACCGCATCGACCTGGGGCTCGGGCGCGCGCCCGGCACCGACCAGCTGACCTCGGCCGTGCTTCGCCGCAATGTTGGAACCGAGACCGTCGACGACTTCCCCCAGCAGGTCATCGAGCTGCTCGCGTGGTTCGGCACCATCGATCCCCTGGAAAACGGAATCGGCTCCCGCATCGTCGCCATGCCGGGACTCGGCGATTCGCCCGAGATGTGGCTGCTCGGATCCAGTGGATACAGCGCCCAGCTCGCTGGCATGATGGGCCTGCCCTTCGCGTTCGCCCACCACTTTGCCGGCGGCGACAACACGCCCGTCGCGTTCGAGATCTACCGCAACCACTTCACGCCGGGCGCTGTGCTCGCGAAGCCGCACTCCATGGTCGCCGTGGGCGCCGTTGTCGGGGATGACGCGGCCGAGGCCGAGCGTCTCGCCGGCCCGTACGGGTTGTTCTCCACCCGGTTGCGCACGGGACGTCCCGGGCAGGTGCCCTCGCTGGAGGAATCCGAGGCCCATGACTGGACCTTCGCCGAGAAGGCGTTTGTCGCCGAGCGCAACGCCCACCAAGCCGTCGGAGACGCCGACTTCGTGCGTACCCGCATCACCGAGCTCGTGGCGAGCACGGGCGCGGACGAGGTCATCGTTGTTCCGCAGAGTGCGGGCCAGGAGTCCAAGCTCCGCACCCTGCGCGACATCGTGGCGTAGCGCCCGGCGCGCCGCGGCTGTTAGTTCAGGCCGCGGCGGTCGAGCAACGGCTGGATGGTAGCGTCGCGCCCGCGGAAGTCGCGGAATGCCTCCAGGGGATCCTTGGACCCACCAACGCCGAGAAGGCGCGCACGGAAGCGATCACCGTTGGCCCGGGTCATCCCCCCGTTGTCCTTAAACCAGACCACGGTGTCGGCATCGAGCACTTCGCTCCAGATGTAGGAGTAGTACCCGGCGTCGTAGCCGCCCGAGAACGTGTGGGCGAAGTAGGTGCTGGAGTAGCGCGTGGGCACCGCGGGGTTGTCGAGGCCGAAGCTGGCGATCGCGTGCTGCTCGAACTCGGCGACATCCGTGACGTCGTCCTCGGCGGTGATCGTGTGCCACGCTTGGTCGAGCAACGCGGCTGTCAAGTACTCCGACGTCGAGAAGCCCTCGTTGAACGCGGA
This sequence comes from Glaciihabitans sp. dw_435, assembly GCF_018449675.1. Classification (GTDB taxonomy): domain Bacteria; phylum Actinomycetota; class Actinomycetes; order Actinomycetales; family Microbacteriaceae; genus Glaciihabitans. The sequence continues at coordinate 152,114 of NZ_JAAVUZ010000004.1, forward strand.
GGATGCCTGCAGCTTGTCGACGAAGTCCTGCGGCATCGGCTCGCCCGTCTCGTGATGCACGGCGTAGTTCGCCAGCACCTCGGGCCAGAGCATCCACATCTCGTTCACCTGGCTGGGGAACTCCACGAAGTCGCGGAACACGTTCGTTCCCGCGAACTTGGGATACGTCACCCGCGCAAACAGCCCGTGCAGCGCGTGCCCGAACTCGTGGAACAGCGTGGTCACCTCGTCATACGTCAGCAGCGTGGGGGAGCCCGTGGCGGGCTTGGGCACATTCAGGTTGTTCGTGACGATGACCGCGTGGTCGAGCAGTGTCGACTGTGAGATGAGCGAGTTCATCCACGCGCCGCCCCGCTTGGAATCCCGCGTGTACAGGTCGTACACGTAGAGGCCAACGGGCGATCCGTCGCCGTCGAACACCTCGAAGACGCGGGCCTCGGGGTGGTAGGAGATCAGGTCCGGCCGCTCGGTGAAGGTGACGCCGTAGAGCTGGGTTGCCGCGAAGAAGACTCCGTCGTGCAGCACGCGCTCCGCCTCGAAGTACGGCCGCATCTCTGCCGTGTCCACGTCGTAGGTGGCCTTGCGAACCTTCTCGCTGTAGAACGCCCAGTCCCACGAGGCAAGGGTGAATGCGTCGCCGTGGCCAGCCGCGGCGAGTTCGTCGATTTGCGCCTGCAGGTCGGCCTGCTCGGCGATGGCATTGCGGGCAGCGGCGGGGGCAAGCTTGCGGAGCATCGCGTCGACGGCCTCGGGCGTCTTCGCCGTCTCGTCGGACGTGACAAAGGCGGCGTGCGTCGGGAATCCGAGCAGGGCCGCGCGCTCGGCGCGCAGCGCGGTGATCTCGGTGACGAGTTCCCGGTTGTCCCAGTCGCCGCCCCGGATTCCACGCGAGCGGGACGCGGTCATGATGCGTTCGCGGGTGGTGCGGTTGGTGAGGGAAGCGAGGTATGGATGCCCCGTGGGCAGCACAAGCGTGATGAGGAACTTGCCCTCGAGCCCGCGCTCGGCTGCCGCAGCGGCCGCGGCCGAGATTTCCCCGTCGCTGAGGCCATCCAGCTCCGCCGCGTCGTCGATGACCACGGCAAGATCGTTGGTGTCGGCGAGGAGGTTCTTCTCAAACCGGGTGGTGAGGGTGGAGAGCTTACGGTTCAGTTCCCGCACTTGCTCCTTGTCCGTGTCATCCAGTCCCGCGCCTGCCTGGGTGAACTCGGCGAAGTAGCGTTCGATCAGGTAGATGCCCTCGGGCTCGATCCCGAGCTCGTGGCGGCTCTCGTGCAACCGGGCGATGCGGGCGTACAGGGCGGAGTTCAGACGGATGGCGTCGGAATGCGCGGCGAGCTGCGGGGCGATCTCCTCCTCGAGCTCGTTGGTGAAGTCCGTGCTGTCGGCCGAGCTCTTGTTGAAGAACACAACGGCGACGCGTTCCAACACCGAGCCCGCGCGCTCAAGGGGGAGCATGGTGTTCTCGAATGTCGGCGCCTCGGGGGAGTCGACCACGTCCTGAATTTCGGCGAGGTGATCGGCGAAGCCCTTCTCGAAGGCGGGACGGTAGTGCTCGTCGCGGATGTCGGCGAAGGGAGGCAGTCCGTACGGGAGGGTGCTCGGGGCAAAGAACGGGTTCGACATTGTTCCAGCCTAGGGCGGCACCCGCCGGGGCGTGGGCGGAGGACACCGAGCGGTGGGCCTACCGCAAAGAAAACATTGCAAAGTTAAGTTTGCAAAGAAACTGTTGCAAAGACTTCTTTGCAGAGGTATCTTTGCACTATGGATACCGACCAGAGCGAACCCACCGGGGGCGAGGCGGCGCTGCCACCCGAACGGTCCATCGATCTCGATGGGCTGAAGGCCCTCGCGCATCCCCTCCGTGTGCAGATCGTCGACACCCTCTCCATCTGGGGACCGTTTACGGCAAGCGGGCTGGCCGAACGGCTGGGCGAGTCCAGTGGGGCAACCAGCTACCACCTGCGCCAGCTGGAGAAGCAGGGTTTCGTGCGTGAGGTGACAGGCAGGGGAACCGGCCGCGAACGCTGGTGGGAGCGGGTCCCCGGCGGCATCGCGATCCGCCCGCAGACGCTGCGGGAGAGCCCGAGCGCTCGTGCGGTGGGTGACATGATCTCCCGCGAGTGGTCACGCTCCCGCGAGGCGCTCTTGCGTGACTACGAGGAGCACGGCCTCGATCAGCTGCCCCCGAAGTGGACAGACGCCAGCGAGGTATCCACCGTCAACGTGCGCCTGACGGCCGACGAGCTCGCGAGCATGGCGGGCGATGTCATGGCAGTGCTGGACACCTACGTCGCCCGGTACCGAGGCCGTACCGACCCCGATGCCCGCCCGGTGCAGGTGCACTTCAATGCTTTCCCCGTTCTCGACGCGCGGCGTGCCGCTCCGTCCGGCACTACCCCGACCCCTCAGGGAGGTGACAATCATGGCAATAGCTAGTTCTTCGTCCCGGCACGCTCATCGCTCGCCGGTCGACGCACTCGTTGCGCACGTCGCGCAGCGCATGCTCCGCTGGGCCGACCGCGAGGCCGACCGCCCCGGACTGGCCCCGGCAGAGGTCGAGTTGCTGCGCAGCAACGCGCGCGATCAGCGCGAGGCATCCACTCTCGCAACGTTCGTCTACCTCGGCCGCTGACCCTCCGGGGGTTAATCACTAAAACCCCTGATCCGCCGATAGTTTTACTCCGGTGAAACTACCCGGGAATGTCGGTGGTCTCCTCTAGTTTTGACACAGCTGAGGAGGTGAAGATCATGACAATCGCAAGCACATCCCGCCGGCATCTGCATCGGTCGGCGTCCGACATCGTCGTGGCGCGTTTCGCGCTATTCCTGCTGCGCTGGTCGCACCGGCGTGCGGAACGCCCGGTGCTGACGGCCGAAGAGGTCGACCTCATGCGGCGCAACGCCGCGCAGCTCCGTGAGGAATATCGTCGGTCGTTCGTCGTCCCGATCCAGCGCTGAGCGCACTGCCTGGCAACCGCCTGCGGGCAGTGCGCTCGGCCGCTGTCGGGCAGACCGTTGCGGCGTCTCAGTCTTCCGGGTGCTCCACGGTGACGTCTCCCGCGTGATCGACCCGGATGGTCGTCCCGTCGTCCAGTTCGACGACCGGACGGCCCTCAAGCCAGGTGAGCGTCCAGCGCCACTGGCTGGTGTCGGTGCCGGCGAGCTCCAGCTCTTCGGCGGCGACGGCCGCGCGCACGTTCTCGGGCAGGCGGTCGGGGGCCGTGGCTCCGACGCTCCAGCGTGTTCCCATTTGCATTAGTTGGCGTCCAGATCCATGTCGTACGTGACCCACGTCGTGCGGGTCGCGAGGGTGTCGTACAAGCGCTGTGCGGTGGTGTTGTCCTCCGCGGTGATCCATCGGATCTTGCGGATGCCGCGTTCGACGGCGATCTCTCGCAGCCGGGCGATCAGGGCCGATGCCGTTCCCGTTCCGCGCGCATCGCTGGCCGTGAACAGGTCATCGAGGTACAGCCCGCGGCCACCGGCGAGCGGGCGCGAGAACTCGCGGTAATGAGCGATTCCGATGACCCGCGCGTTGTCGTCGGTGGCGACGAGGCAAAACGACTCGTTGTCGTCGGCGAGGAGCCAGCCGAACACGAGCTCGGCTTTCTCCTCCGTCAGCGGGGTCTCGTAGAAGTCCCCGTAGCCGGCGTACAGCTCCTGCCACGCCGCGCGGTCGCCCGCCGCGAGATCCCGCACCTGCGTCATGCGGGGTCGACCACCACGGGCTGCTCGGCGAGGACGATGTCGCTGACCGAGACATCCGCCGCCTCAACGAAGCCGACGGTCGCGATGCGGCCAACGGCGCTCAGGTCGTCAATGGCGAGTTCGAGCAGTGCGGGGCCGGCAATGGTCGCCGAGACGACCTCTGTCTTCTGCGACGCCTTTGCATCGGTCTTCGCGCGGCGGATGCTGATGAGCGCTTCGCTCACGAGCGGCAGCAGCCCGGTGGGCTCGCCCGCGCCCCGCACGGTCGGCCACGAGGCGGTGTGCACGGAGCCCTCGTGCGTCCAGCTCCACACCTCTTCGGTGGCGAACGGAATGAAGGGTGCAAACAGGCGCAGCAGCACGTCGACGGCCTCGCGCAGCGTGCGGACGGCGGACGCCTGGCCCTCGGGGGAGCCGGCACCGTAGGCGCGCTCCTTGACCAGCTCGAGGTAGTCATCGCAGAAGATCCAGAAGAACTGTTCCGCGGTCTCCAGCGCCTTGGCGTGATCGAACTCGTCGAACGCGGCGGTGGCGACCGTGATCACGCGGTCGAGTTCGGCGAGCAGATCGGCGTCGAGGGGGTTGGTGGTGGATGCCTCGGCCTCCGCCACCGGGAACGCGTACACGAACTTCGCGGCGTTGAGCACCTTGATGGCCAGACGGCGGCCGATCTTGATCTGCTTGGGGTTCTGCGGGTCGAACGCGGCATCCGTTCCCAGCCGGCTGGAGGCCGCCCAGTACCGGACCGCGTCGGAGCCGTGCACGTCGAGCATGGCAGCGGGGGTGACCACGTTGCCCTTGGACTTCGACATCTTCTTGCGGTCGGGGTCGACGATGAAGCCGGAGATGCCAGCGTTCTTCCACGGCACCTGGCCGTGCTCAAGCTCGGACCGCAGCACAGTCGTGAAGAGCCAGGTGCGGATGATGTCCTGGCCCTGGCTGCGCAGCGAGTAGGGGAAGACGAGGTCGAACAGTTCGGGATCGCGCTCCCAGCCGCCGGCGATCTGCGGGGTGAGGGAGGAAGTGGCCCAGGTGTCCATGATGTCCACCTCGCCGGCAAAGCCGCCGGGAACGCCACGCTGCGACTCGTCGAAGCCGGGAGCCGTCTCGGAGGCGGGGTCAACGGGCAGCGCGTCCTCGCTCGGCGCGATCGGGGTCGTCTTGTTTCCCTCGGCGTCCAGGTGATACCAGAGCGGGATCGGCACACCGAAGAAGCGCTGGCGGGACACGAGCCAGTCGCCGGTCAGGCCACCGACCCAGTTCTCGTACCGCACGCGCATGTGGTCGGGGGTGAAGTTGATCTGACGGCCGTCCTCCACGAGCTTGTCGCGCAACGCGGCATCCCGTGATCCATTGCGGATGTACCACTGGCGGGTGGAGATGATCTCGAGGGGCTTGTCGCCCTTCTCGAAGAACTTCACCGAGTGCATGATCGGCTTCGGGTCACCGACCATCTCGCCGGTGTTCTTCAGCAGCTCGATGATCTTGGCCTTGGCACTGAACACGGTCTTACCCGCGAGCTCCGCGTAGGCGGCCACTGCCTCGTCGGTGACGATCACGTCGGGGGCATCGGCGATGATGCGTCCGTCGGCGCCCATGATCGTGCGGTTGGGGAGGTCGAGTTCACGCCACCAGATGACGTCTGTCACGTCGCCGAAGGTACAGATCATGGCGATGCCCGATCCCTTGTCCTTCTGGGCGAGGTGGTGGGCGACGACCGGCACCTCGACGCCGAACAGCGGGGTCGTGACGTTGGTGCCGAACAGGTGCTGGTACCGCTCGTCGTCCGGGTGGGCGACAAGGGCGACGCAGGCGGCGAGCAACTCGGGACGCGTGGTCTCGATGAAGATGTCCTCGCCGTTCGCCTGGTGGAAGGCGAGGCGATGGTAAGCCGCGGGCATTTCCTTGTCTTCCAGCTCAGCCTGCGCGACGGCGGTACGGAAGGTGATGTCCCAGAGCGTGGGGGCATCGGCCTGGTAAGCCTCGCCGCGGTCGAGGTTGCGCAGGAACGCACGCTGGGCGGCGGTCTGCGCCTCGTTGCCGATGGTGCGGTAGGTCTGTGCCCAGTCGACGCTGAGGCCGAGGGTGCGCCAGAGGTCTTCGAACTGCTTCTCGTCCTCGATGGTGAGGCGCTCGCACAGCTCGATGAAGTTGCGGCGCGAGACGGGCTGCTGGTCGGCGGCCTTCGACGAGGCATTGTCGCCCCCCTCGAGCGGCGGCACGAAGTCGTGCACGTAGGGGAGGGACGGGTCGCAGCGCACGCCGTAGTAGTTCTGCACGCGGCGCTCGGTCGGCAGGCCGTTGTCGTCCCAACCCATCGGGTAGAAGATCGACTTGCCCAGCATGCGCTGGTAGCGCGTCACCACATCCATGTGGGTGTAGCTGAAGACGTGGCCGATGTGCAGCGAGCCGGAGGCCGTCGGCGGGGGAGTGTCGACCGAGAAGACGTTCTTGCGGGTCGCGTTCTCGCGATCGAAGCGGTAGGTGCCGTCCTTTTCCCAGACCGGAGCCCACTTGCTCTCGAGCCCCTCCAGGGCCGGCTTGTCGGGAATCACGCTGGCGGCGGCCGGTGTGGTGGGGGGCGTGGACGCGTCGAGCGAGGACATGGTTCTCCGGTTCAATGTGTGCGGCACCGTGTCAGAGGTAAAGGTGCCTGAGTATGGGGTTTCCCCCAGCTTAAACCATGCCGCGGTGGGGCCGCTCAGACCTGCGTCAGGCCGATGAGATTGCCGACCGTGTCGTCGAACGTCGCCCCGAGAACCCCGCCAAGGTCGGTCGGTGGCTGTACGAAGACGGCGCCCGCCAGGGTCATCCGCTCGAATTCCATCTCCAGGTCATCGACGACGAACGATGTCGCGGGGATGCCCTGCTCACGGATGCCCTTCTGAAACGCCTGTGACACCGGATTGTCGTTGGGTTCCAGCAGCAGCTGCACGCCATCGGTCACCCCCGCCGTCGTTACGGTCAGCCAGCGAAACTCTCCGACGGGTTCATCGAGCTTTTTTTCGAAGCCAACGACCGAGGTATAGAAGTCGAGAGCGCGCTGCTGGTCTTCCACAAAGATGCTGGTGAGGGCGATCGTGATCATTGCCGGGCTGTCCCTTCGTCATGTATCCACAGATGTCGGAATGCGCTGACCCACCCGTCGACGTCCCGCAACGGTGCGGCGTTGATCGCGTAGATGCGTCGGGTGCCCTCAACGCGGACGGTTGCGAACCCGGCATCGCGCAACACCTTGAGGTGCTGCGAGACGGCAGGCTGCGACAGGCCAAACTCCTCCTGGATCACCGCGGCCATGTCTCCCGGCGTTCGCTCCTGCGTTCCGAGCAGTTCGAGCAAACGCCGGCGGACGGGATCTCCGAGGACGTCGAAAGCGCGCACGCTTCCATGGTTGAACGCGGGCGAATATAGGTCAAGCCTTATAGGCGGTGGGGCGGATGCCTCGGGGCTACTGGGTCACGGGCGCGTCGACGGCCGGGACCGTCGGAATCACCACGGGAGGCGTGACGACAGGAGTCGTGGGCGTCGTCGTGGGGCTCGGCGTCGTTGTCGGAACGGCGGTCGGGGTGGGCGTAGCCGACTTCGTGGGAGTCGGGGTCGGCGTTGCCGTCTTCGTGGGCTTCGGAGTTGCCGACTTCGTCGGGGTGGGCGCCGCCGTCTTTGTTGGAGTTTGCGTCGGAGTCGGCGTCGAAGTCTCGGTGGCCGTCGGAGTCGGGGTGTCCGTCGCGGTCGGCTCGGTCGTTGCCGTGTCGGACGGGGTCGGAGAGTCGGTGATCGCCGGAACGACCGTCGCCCCGCGGCTGCCGAGAACCAGCAACACGATAATGATCGCAACGACGAGCGCCGCACCGACCGAGGCGAGAATAATCACGGTTCTGCGTGAATCTCCCGCGGGAAGAACGCCGCTGGCGCCGGCTCCCGCCGTCCCAGCAGCTCCGGTGGAGACCGGAATCGGGGCCGTGTTGGCAGACTGCCCAAATACCGCCGTGGGCGCAGCAGCTGCCGCACCCGCACCCGCACCCGCGGCGCTCGCGCCAAAGAGTTCCGTGGCGAAGTCGTCGTCGGCATTGGCCGTGGGGGTGGGAGGAGTGAATCCCGAGGAGGGAATGACGGTCGTCGCCGGGTACAGCGGGGGAGCGGTCGGAACGTAGGCCGTCGGCTCGTTCGTCTCGGTGGTGTCGGCCGCGGACCAGTGGGAGGGAATGTCGTTGGTGCTCGTCGGCGCTGTCGCGGGCTCGTCGGGCTCATCGTCGTCGAAACGGAAGATGTCGGTTCCGATGGCCTCGGTCTCGACGGGCTCGTCGGAAGGAGCGGACACCGGGGTGGCAACGGTGGGCACGTCGGCGCCGGTCGGCTCGGGAGCGGCGGCGGCCTGGGGCGCAGCGGGCTCCGGGCTCGTGGCCGGCTCGACGGGCGGCACGATCGGGGCGCGGGGCGCCGAGGGTCGTGTTCCCCGGATGAGGTCATCGAAACCAAGCGGGCCAGAGGCCTCGGTTGGAACGTCGCTCGTCGGCTGGTCTGGTTCGGAGGGAGTGTCGTTGCTCATAGTTATCTGCGCCCTACCCTAGGCGGTTTGCAGACGGGATCCTGAACACGAGCTAGCGACACTCCCTCCTGGTGGTTAGGAGGCGAGCACGACGTCGTCGACCGGTGGCTTCCGTCGCGCGGCGACTATGGCGGCAATCAGCGTGATCGCGGACATCACCGCGAGGACGATGCCGGGGTGCCACCACGCGAATTTCGTGGCGTTACCGAGTGCCAGCGTGATGGACGGGACGAATCCCGAGATGACCGCGGCGATGCTGTACGCGAAAGCGAGAGCCGAGTAGCGCCAGCGGGTGGCAAACAGGTCACTCATCAGGCCGCCGAGTCCGGCCCACGCCATGGTCGGCAGGATTCCGCCGATGATCATCGTGGCAACCAGGATCGGGAAGGTGGCTTCCTGGAGTACCCAGTACAGGGGGAAGGCAACGAGGAGCGTGCCGAGGGCACCCCACGCGACGACCCTCGCCGACCCGATCCGCACGGCCCACAACCCGAACAACGGAATGGTGATGAGCTGCAGGAACCCGCCGATGGTGGTGGCGAGCAGGAGGTCCGTATAGCTGAAGCCGAGCACGGTCGAACCGTAGTTCAGCGTGTAGGTGTTCATCAGCGAGTACGACCCGATGCCGAGCAGTCCCGCTCCTACCGCGAGGATGAGCGCCGCCGGCTGGGCCCGAAGGACTGCCAGCAAGGGCAGGCGCTCCCGGTGGTCCGTGGCGACGAGCGTCTTGAACAGCGGCGTCTCGTCAATCGACCAGCGAAGGTACAGGGAGACGAGCAGCAGGGGTATGGCGGTGAGGAACGGAATCCGCCATCCCCATTCCGACATCGCCGCGGGCGAGATGCTCGCGGTCAGGGCGATGAACAGCAGGGCGGACAGGATGGAGCCGACGGGTGAGCCCAGTTGCGGAAGCGCGGAGAAGAAGCCGCGGTGACGCGTGTCCGTGTGCTCCGTTGCCAGAAGTACTGCCCCTCCCCACTCACCTCCGAGGGAGATCCCCTGCAGGAGCCGGAGGACGACGAGGAGGATCGCTCCGAGCCATCCCGCAACCGCGTACGGGGGAAGAACACCGATCAGGCTCGTCGCGACACCCATGGTCGTGATGGTCACGATGAGGGTTTTGCGGCGACCGATGCGGTCACCCAGGTGACCGAAGATGATCGCGCCGATGGGGCGAATGATGAATCCGACGGCGATGGTGAGGAATCCGGCGAGGACTCCGCCGAATGCGCCGAGGGGTTCGAAGAACAGGGGGCCGACAAAAAATGCCGCAAAGTAGGCGAACACGTAGAAGTCATACGACTCCAGCGCGGTCCCTACAAAGGAGGCCCAGACAACCTTGCGGACTGTTCTGGGTGAGGACGGTGAAGTGGTTGGCGCTTTGCCACTCGTTGTAGTAGTCACGGAGGTAGAGCATAGTGACGGGCCGATTCATTCCCGACCCCTCGTCGGTCCCTTCGTGAGGAAGTTCTCATCAACTCCTTCCGTGGGCACAGTTTCGACATACTGAAGGCATGTCCGGGCAGAAACCACGTCGATTCGCGGGTGCCCGATTTTCGGTGCGCTCTCGCATCCTCGCGTCGATCCTGCTGGTCGCCGCGCTCGGGCTCACCGGAGCCGGAGGTATCACCTTCCTCGTGCAGCGCGACCGCGCCCTGTCCCAGATCGATGACCGACTGCAGTCGCGGATCGAATCGGCCCGCGCGATCGTGTCCAAGGGCACTGCGGTGACGGATGCCTCGGGCGCGACCACCACGACGGGCTTCGCCAGCTCGAAGCTGGCCCTCTACGGCGTTCTCCAACAGCTCATCCCCGACAGTGGCGAGAGCGCTCTGGGGATCTACCAGGGCGAGGCGACCTACACCCCGGGTGTGCAGACGGATTTTCACCTGGAGGACGACCCGGCCTTCATTGCCCGGGTGACGCGGGATGTCGCGGACGGAACGGTTCGGCTGGGAACCGCCGTGACCTCGGTGGGCCGGTTGCGCTACATCGCCACACCGGTCAGCGTGGCGGGAGCGGACACGGGCGCCGTGTACGTCACGGCCGTTGACCTCGACGCCCGGCTCGCGGAAGTGACGGAGTCGTTCCGCACCTATGAGCTCGTGGCATCCGCCGCTCTCGTGGCCATCGGCCTCGTTGGCTGGTTCGTGGCCGGGCGTCTGCTGCGTCCCATTCGCCGGCTCAGCGCCGCGGCGTCGCGCATCACGGCGAGCGAGCGGAACGAGCGGATTCCCGTCGTGGGGAGGGACGACGTGTCCCTGTTGACGGAGACGGTCAACAGCATGCTCGACCGGCTGGACGCCGCCCTCACCGGACAGCGGCAGCTGCTCGACGACGTGAGGCACGAGCTGAAGACACCGATCACGATCGTTCGGGGGCACCTCGAGTTGCTCAACGCGGACGATCCGGCAGAGGTCGAGGCGACGCGGGTGCTTGCTCTCGACGAGCTGGACCGCATGACGGGCCTCGTGGATGACATCGAATCCCTCGCCGATTCGCAGCGCATCGCGCCGGTGGTGCGCCCCACCGATATTGCCGATCTCACGGAGGAGGTCTTCGCGAAGGCGTCGGGGATCGGCGGGCACGACTGGGTGCTGGGCGAGGTTTGCGCAGGCGAGTGTCGCGCTCGACCCCGCGCGGATCACCCAGGCGTGGCTCCAACTCGTCGACAACGCGTCCAAGTACTCGCCGGAGGGCTCGCGGGTGGAGATTGGCAGTACCGAGCTCGCGGCCGGCGGCTCCGCTGATCCGTCCGCCGGCCGGTCGGTCGAGTTCTGGGTCGCGGATGCGGGTAGCGGGATTCCCGCGGGCGCCGAGGGTCGGATCTTCGAGCGGTTCGGACGGGTGGACGCCGGCCGTGGCATCCGCGGGTCTGGTCTCGGCCTTCCGATCGTGAAGGCGATCGCCGCCGCGCACGGAGGGACTGTCAGCCTTGCGTCGTCCCCGGCCGGATCGCGGTTTGGAATCATCATCCCCATGACGGCCACGCCCGCTGGCTTCGCGCCGACGGCCAACGCAGAGGAATCATCGTGAGCAGCATCCTGATCGCCGAAGATGAACCCCGCATCTCCGGTTTTGTCGAGAAGGGCCTGCGGGCGGCGGGTTTTCAGGCGACGGTGGTTGCCACGGGTCCCGACGCCCTCGCGCACGCGCAGAGCGGGTCGTACGATCTCGTGCTGCTCGACGTCGGACTGCCCGGGATTGATGGGTTCGAGGTGCTGCGGCAGCTGCGGCTGTCGGGGTCAACGATTCCCGTGGTGATGCTCACGGCCCGGTCGTCGGTCAGCGACACCGTCGCGGGACTCGACGGCGGGGCGAACGACTACATGCCCAAGCCGTTCAAGTTCGATGAGCTCCTCGCCCGTGTGCGGCTGCGGTTGCGTGAGGCCGAGTCGGTGACGGTTGCGACGCTGGACAGCGACGATCTCAGCCTCGATCTGCGCACCCGACGCGCGACCGTGGGCGACCGCGTCGTCGACCTGTCGGCCCGGGAGTTCGCGCTCGCCGAGGAGTTCCTGCGCCACCCCGACCAGGTCTTGAGCCGGGAGCAGCTACTCAGCCGGGTGTGGGGCGTCGACTTCGACCCCGGCTCGAACGTCGTTGACGTGTACGTCCGGTACCTGCGGGGCAAGCTCGGTGCCGACAGGATCGAGACCGTGCGCGGAATGGGGTATCGCTTCAAGTAGTGCGCGGTGCGGCGCGGTGCTGTTCTGTGCGGTGCCATTAACGCCGCAATGCCCGACCCCAGGGGGCCGGGCAGTGCGCGGGCGGTTCTTACTTGTGGCCGCCGGAGTGCGTGCCGTGCGATCCCGAGCCGCCGTGGCGGTTGTTGTTCTTGTCATCGGTCGTGGCCGACGTCGATGCCACCTTGTCGTCACCGGACTCCGCGTGGCTTGAGCCTCCCTTGTCGTCTCTGGGTTCGACGTGAGCCGACTGTCCGCCCTTGTCGTCGCCCGGCTCGACGTGAGTCGAGAGCCCGCCCTTGTCGTCGCCGGCCGCGTGGTGCCCGGAGTCATCCGGCGTCGTTGACGGGGCGGCGGGAACGGCCGACGGTGTCGCGCTCGGAGCCGGAGCGATGGGGGCCGCCGTCGGAGTCGCAGCAACTGGGGTGGTGGACGGAGCCGGAATGAGCGTGCCCGGCTGGAGGCGAATGGTGTCGTCGGAGGTCGTCGACGAGCTGGTCGGCGCCGTGTCATCCGCTCCGGGCGTGCCGTGTGCGTTGGCCGCGGCGACTCCGCCTCCGACCATGAGGCCGATGCCGATGACGGATGCGGCGGTGATGGTGGTCCATTTCTTCACGGTGGTCATGGGGTGATCCGTTCTGTAGGCGGGATTCCTGCGGAATCTCTTGTTCCTACAGTCTTGGGACGCCGTATGAGAGGAGAAGGAGGCCGCTGTGAGAGACCTCTCATCTTCGGATCAGTCGTCGCTGGAGTCGTCGTCCGAACCGTGGCCGCCGCCCTTGCCCTTGCCGGACTCGGGGGAGGGGGTAGAGGTGGACGGGTTGCTGTTGCCCTTGCCGCTCCCGCTGCCGCCGCCGTGATCTTCCGCGTGCGGAGTGTCGTCGACAGTGACCGGCGCGGCGGGGGTCACGGGTTGCGGACCGCTCGTCGATGTCGGCGTCGGTACCCCGACCGGAGGCAGCGTGGGAGAGGCACTGGGCACAGCCGTGGACACAACGGCGCTGATGTCGACGACCCCGGCGGGTTCCTTGCCGGGCAGGAGCGACGCATAGACCAGTGCCCCGCCACCGAGAAGAACGGCGGCGAGCACGGCGGACGCAAGAAGACCGAGGGCTGTTCGTCGCATGACTCAATTGTCGCCGCGCGAGAGTGTGCGTCGGCGAGTATGAGAAATTTCTCATCAAGTCCACGCGAGGAGGCAGGTCAGGCGGTGAGCGACGCCTCGTCCGGGGTGGAGAGAGTGAGCACGGCTTCCTCGACCCGGTCGTTGGTTTCGAGATCGCGCTCGATGCGGCGCAGTCGGACGGCAACGTGCTCCTCGTCCTCGTTCCCGGTGAGGTCGATCGCCGCGACGAGGTACACCCGGCCCGGACCGACGTACTCGAGGTGCAGGTAGGTCACGCGGGAGATATCGGAGCGGGCAAGCAGGATCTTCAGGACGACGACGTCGATGTCACCACTGACTTCCTGTCCGACGAGAAAACGCCGGTTCCGGTCGATCAGAACGATGGCAACGACGCCGAGCAGCAGGCCAACGAGGATCGAGCCGAGCGCGTCATAGAGGGAGTCACCGGTGAGCTGGTGCAGGAGCACGCCGATGAACGCGATCGCGAGTCCGATGAGTGCTGCCGAGTCTTCGGCAAAGACTACGCGCAGCGTGGAATTCGAACTCCCGAGCACATGCTCGATGGTCCCCACGCCTGTCTCGCGCGCCGACGCGCGGGCCTGCCGGAACGCCTGCCGGAACGAGATGCCCTCGAGCACCGCCGACAGCGCGAGCACGAGGTAAGCCACCCAGAAGTCGGTGGCAGGTTCCGGGTTCAGCAGTTCCTGTACGCCGTGATACACGGCGACGACCGCGCCTGCGGTGAACAGCCCGAACGCCGCGATGGTCGACCAGAAATACGACTCGCGTCCATATCCGAGCGGATGCTCCGCATCGCGCTGTCCGGCTCCGCGACGGTCCGCGACCAGAAGGAAGATCTCGTTGCCGGTGTCAGCCCACGAGTGCGCGGCCTCCGCCACGATGGATGCGGACCCGGTCAGAACGCCGGCGATCGTCTTCGCGACGGCGACAGCAAGGTTTGCGCCGAAGGCGATGATCACGGTCGCGGAAGCTTTTGCCATGGCCCCATTTTGTTGCAGCGCCGCCGCCCTGTCGAACTGCGCCGGTCGCCCCGGCGGTGGCACCGGGGACGCATTCTCAGCAGATTGCCCGCCGGCCCGAACGAAACCGCTAGCATTATGGTGAAAGACATTGATCCGGCCATCACCGGGGAGTCGTTGGAAGAACAGCGCCCACCAGCGCCCAGTAGAACCGACCGGGTCGGCCCGTTATCGCCGGTAAGAGCGGTCATCGTCGGACGACCGATTCCCCTGGGAATCGTGAACTCGGTAATGGCAAGCGAGGTGGTACCGCGGCAATCGTCGTCCTCGTGTTGACACACGACGGAGACCCCATGGCATACCCCCGCAGCACCGGCGACAGCACCGCCGACCAGAACAGCGCGCAGACTGGCGCCGCGTTCGGCATCCCCGCCTCTCCCAACTTCCCGGCGATCGAACAGCGCGTTCTCGCCTTCTGGAAGCAGGACGGCACCTTCCAGGCATCCATCGACCAGCGCGAAGGCGCCGACGAGTGGGTGTTCTATGACGGACCGCCCTTCGCCAACGGTCTCCCTCACTACGGTCACCTGCTGACCGGCTATGCCAAAGACCTCTTCCCGCGGTTCCAGACGATGCGCGGCAAGCAGGTGCATCGCCGCTTCGGCTGGGACACCCACGGTCTTCCCGCCGAGCTCGAGGCGATGCGCCAGCTCGGAATCACCGAGAAGCACCAGATTGAAGAAATGGGCATCGCCGCGTTCAACGCGAAGGCGCGCGAGTCCGTGCTGCACTACACCGAGGAGTGGGAGCAGTACGTCACCCGTCAGGCACGCTGGGTCGACTTCGAAAACGATTACAAGACGCTTGACGTCACGTTCATGGAGTCCGTGATCTGGGCCTTCAAGCAGCTGCATACGAAGGGTCTCGCGTACGAGGGCTTCCGCGTGCTCCCGTACTGCTGGCACGACGAAACTCCGCTGTCCAACCACGAACTGCGCATGGACGACGACGTCTACAAGATGCGCCAGGACCAGTCGGTCACCGTGACCTTCCCGCTGGACGGTATCAAGGCGGAGGCTCTTGGCCTTACCGGCGTGAAGGCTCTCGCGTGGACGACGACGCCGTGGACGCTTCCGACGAACTTTGCCCTCGCCGTCGGCCCCGACATCTCGTACTCGGTGGTGCCGAGCGGTCCACTCGGCGCCGGTGATGGTGCCGAGGAGGGCGTGTCCGAATACCTGCTCGCCACCGACACGATCGCGGCCTACGCGAAGGAGCTCGGGTACGCCTCGGCTCCCGAAGCCGTCGCCGCCGTCAGCCGCAGCGTGCTCGGAGCAGAACTCGATGGCGTCACCTACGACATGCTGTGGGACTACTACGCCGACACCGAGACCTGGGGAACCGAGAACGCCTGGCAGATTCTCGTGGCCGATTACGTCGCCACCGGAGAGGGAACGGGAATCGTCCACCAGGCACCCGCCTACGGTGAAGACGACCAGATCGTCACGGGCAAGGCAGGCATCCCCGTCATCATCTCGGTCGACGAGGGAGCACGCTTCCTTCCGATCATTGCGGATGTCGCGGGGCTGCAGGTCTTCGAGGCCAACAAGCCGCTCATCCAGAAGCTCCGCGCCGACGGACGCCTGCTGAAGGTTGCCAGCTACGAGCACAGCTACCCGCACTGCTGGCGCTGCCGGAACCCGCTCATCTACAAGGCTGTCTCCAGCTGGTTCATCCGCGTTCCCGAATTCCGCGACCGCATGAGCGACCTCAACCAGGAGATCAACTGGGTCCCGGCCAACGTCAAGGACGGCCAGTTCGGCAAGTGGGTCGGCAACGCCCGCGACTGGTCGATCTCGCGCAACCGGTACTGGGGATCACCGATCCCGGTGTGGAAGAGCGACAACCCCGAGTACCCGCGCATTGATGTGTACGGGTCGCTCGACGAACTCGAGGCCGATTTCGGCGTGCGTCCGACGGACCTGCACCGCCCGTTCATCGACGAGCTGACGCGTTCAAACCCGGATGACCCGACCGGTCAGTCCACGATGCGCCGCATCGAAGACGTGCTCGACGTGTGGTTCGACTCCGGATCGATGCCGTTCGCGCAGGTGCACTACCCGTTCGAGAACCGCGAGTGGTTCGAGTCCCACAACCCCGCGGACTTCATCGTCGAGTACATCGGACAGACGCGTGGCTGGTTCTACATGCTCCACACGCTCTCGACGGCGCTGTTCGACCGACCCGCGTTCAAGAACGTCATCAGTCACGGAATCGTGCTCGGCAGCGACGGCCAGAAGATGTCCAAGAGCCTGCGCAACTACCCGGATGTCTCGGAGGTCTTCGATCGCGACGGCGCCGACGCGATGCGGTGGTTCCTCATGTCGTCGTCGGTGATCCGCGGGGGCAACCTCATCGTCACCGAGGAGGGCATCCGAGAGGCGGTGCGGCAGTTCATGCTTCCGCTGTGGAGCACCTACTACTTCTTTTCCCTGTACGCCAACGCGGCGAGCCCGGACGGGTACGAGGCGAAGTGGCGGACCGACTCCACCGATGTCCTCGACCGCTACCTGCTCGCCAAGACGCGCCAGCTCATCGAAGACGTCACAACGGAGCTCGACGCGCTCGACAGCCCGACAGCCGCGCTGCGCCTGCGGGACTTCGCGGACGTTCTCACCAACTGGTATGTCCGTCGCAGTCGCGACCGGTTCTGGTCCGGCGACAACGAGGACGCCTTCGACACCCTGTACACGGTGCTCGAAACCGTCACCCGCGTCGCTGCTCCGCTCATCCCGCTCGTCGGGGAAGAGATGTGGCGCGGGCTGACGGGTGGCCGCAGCGTCCACCTGACCGACTGGCCCGACGCCGGCCAGTTCCCCGCCGACGACGTGTTGGTTTCCACGATGGACCGGGTGCGCGAGATTGCATCCTCGGGTCTTGCGCTGCGCAAGGCGAAGAGCCTGCGCGTCCGACTCCCTCTCGCGCGCCTGACAGTGGTCAGCGGTGCGACGGACGCCCTTGCGGAGTTCTCGGGAATCCTGCGTGAAGAGCTCAACGTCAAGGATGTCGAGTTCGTTGTCTTCGAGGGCGACAGCCTCGAACGGTTCGGAATCTCCAAGAAACTGACGGTCAACGCGCGTGCCGCCGGTCCGCGTATCGGAAAGCAGGTGCAGACGGTCATTCAGGCAGCCCGCGCCGGCGACTGGTCGCAGACCGGAGATACCGTCGTGGTGGGCGGCATCGAGCTCTTGCCCGCAGAATTCGACCTCGAGCTGCAGTCGGCCGACCCGGCAAATGCGATCGCCTTCCTCTCGGACGGTGGCTTCGTGCTGCTGGATACCGTGATGACCCCGGAACTGGAGGCCGAGGGCTTCGCGCGCGACGTCATCCGAGCCATCCAGGACACGCGCAAGGCCGCCGGACTGCAGGTCAGCGACCGCATCACCGTCAGCATCACGGGTGATTCCGTTGCCGACATCGAATCCCTCACGGCGTTCGGTGAGACGATTGGAACAGAGACGCTCGCTCGCGACGTGCGGCTGGCGTACGCGCCCGACGCCGAGACGCAGGCCGCGCTAACCTCGGTGGCCGGCACACAGCGCGCGACGCTCGCAGTCGGCCAATACGCCAACGCGGGCGTACTCGTGATCGACCTTTGGAAATCGGAAGCAGTGGATGTCTAAGAACAACAACGACGACGACGAACGCGAAGTCGGCGACTACGACGACTCTCTCTTCGAGCGTGAGGCGCGTGAGGTCTACGAGGCCCTGCTGTCCCGCATCGGCGAGGGCACGCCGCAGCCGCGACTGTCTGCGACCCGCCGGGCCGTCGAACTGCTGGGTGACCCGCAGAAGGCATACCCGATCATCCACATCACGGGTACGAACGGTAAGACGTCCACGAGCCGGATGATCGAGAGCCTGCTGCGCGCGCACGACCTGCGCACGGGCATGCTCACGAGCCCCCACCTGGAACGCGTCAACGAGCGGATTGTCATCGACGGCGAGCCGATCAGCAACACCGCCCTGGTGGACAACTGGCGCGACATCACACCGTTCCTCGACATCGCGGATGCCGAGCTCGTCGCCGCGGGGGAGCAGCCCCTGAGCTTCTTCGAGGCCCTCACCGTGCTGGCGTACGCCGCGTTCGCCGATGCTCCCATCGACGTTGCCGTCATCGAGGTCGGAATGGGCGGCGAGTGGGATTCCACCAACGTCGCCGACGGCCAGGTCGCGGTCTTCGCCCCCATCGCCCTCGACCACACCGCCCGCCTCGGCAACACGATTGCCGAGATCGCGCTGACCAAGGGCGGCATCATCAAGGAGGATGCCGCCGTTGTTTCCGCGCGGCAGACTCCGGAAGCACTCGAGGTTCTCAGCCGGATCGCCGGAGAGAAGAACGGCACCATTGCCGTCGAGGGGGACGGGTTCTCGCTCGTCTCCAGCACCGTCGCGGTCGGCGGTCAGGTCATGACGATCAAGGGTCTTGCCGGGACGTACACCGACCTCTTCCTTCCGCTGTTCGGCGATCATCAGGCGAGCAACGCCGCCCTGGCCGTCGCGGCGGTCGAGTCGTTCATTGGCGGCGGAACGCAGGCGCTGAACCCTGACATCCTCGCCGAGGGCTTCGCCACCGTCACCTCTCCCGGACGACTGCAAGTCGTGGGCATCGAACCGACGGTCCTCGTCGACGCGGCTCACAACCCGCACGGTGCCGCCGCCCTGGCCGCCTCGATTGGCCAGTACTTCACGTTCGACCACGTCACCGCGGTGATCGGCGTCCTCGCCGACAAGGACGCGGAAGGGATCGTGCGCGCGCTGAATGACGTCGTCGACGAATTTGTCGTCACGCAGTCCAGCTCGGACCGCGCCATTCCCGCCGATGACCTCGCGTCCATCGTCGTGTCGATCGCCGGGGCCGATCGGGTCATCGTGGAAATGACCATCGAGTCAGCCATGGAGTACGCGCGCGATCAGGCTGAGCGAACCGAAAAGGGCGCTGTGCTCGTCGCCGGTTCGATCACGCTTATCGCCGACGTCATGGCCATCGCCACCGATCAGGGCTGGAAGCCGTGACCGAACCCCGGCAAGCACGTCCCCGTCGCGCACGCAGCGTGACGGAGATGTTGCTGTCGATCGTGCTGGTGCTGGAGGCGGTTCTCGGTTTCTTCATCACGCTGACCGTGTTCGGCCTCAAGGCGCTCGATCCGTTCTGGGCGTTCGGCGGGGGAGCGCTGCTGTGCGTGCTGCTGCTGCTGACCGCACTCGTCCTGCGGTTTCCGTGGGGCATGTGGCTCGGCTGGGCACTGCAGCTGGCCCTGATCCTCACCGGCATCATTCTGCCGACGCTCTACGTCGTCGGTGCTGTGTTTGTCGCGATCTGGGTGTTCTGCTTCTGGAAGGGCAGACAGCTCGACCGTTTTCAGGCCGCCGCCGCGGCATCCTTTCGCGACACAGATCCCACCACCCCTCCTACCGCCTAACACCGAAGGAAGATGAACCCATGAACGTCGAAGAAACCCTGGTACTGGTCAAGCCCGACGGTGTCGCCCGCAACCTCACCGGCGAGATCCTGCGCCGCATCGAGGCAAAGGGCTACAGCCTCGTCGACATCAAGCTGGTCGAAGCATCCCGTGAGCTGCTTGCAGCCCACTACGCCGAGCACGAGGGAAAGCCGTTCTACGAGCCCCTCGTCGACTTCATGGAGAGCGGCCCCATCGTCGCGATTCGTGTCGCTGGCAACCGTGTCATCGAGGGCTTCCGTGCCCTGGCCGGCACCACCGACCCGACCACCGCGCCCGCAGGCACGATCCGGGGCGACCTCGGCCGCGACTGGGGACTGAAGGTTCAGCAGAACCTCGTGCACGGCAGCGACTCGCCCGAGTCTGCCGCCCGCGAACTCGCTCTCTGGTTCTAAGACCGCACACCCAAACGGGGAGCATGCCGGTGACGGCATGCTCCCCGTTTGTCGTTTCCGGAGGTTAGCCGGCGGCGGTCATCTGCGCGGTGACGAAGTCGCTGAACACGGTTGCATCCGTCAGCGAGCCGTCGTACTGGGTGCCGTTGACGATGACCGTGGGGGTGCCCGTCACGGCGGCGACGGTGCTGTTGGGAAGCGGTCCCTTGAGTGCTCGCGCGGTCTCATCGGTGACCCAGCCGCCGAAGGTCCCCTTGGTGATGCAGGCGGGAACGTCCGTGTTCGTGACGCCGGCGCCCTGCACGAGCGAAATCAGCTCGTCGTTGGTCAGGCCAGCAGTGCCCTCGTCGGGTTGGCTCGCGTACAGCGCATCGCTGACAGCCAGGAAGTTGTTGGGATCATAATTCGCAACGCAGGCCGCGGCATTCGCGGCGCGGGTCGAATACTTGGTGCCGAGCGACGAGCTGTCCAGAATGGCAATCGGATGGATCTCGAGGGTCGCGGTGCCGGCCTTCACCCAGCTTTCGATCTGCGCCGAGTTGGCAGTCTCGAACTGATTGCAATAGGGGCAGAGGTAGTCGACGTACATGACGATGTTCGCAGTGGTGGTCTTGGCCGTGACGTCGGTGGGAACCGGCGTGGCATCGGCGGCCAGCGCAGCTGTCTGCACGGCGGTCGTCGTCGTGCCGTCGCCTTGAAGAACTATTCCATCGCTCAGCATGTTCAGTGGCCCGGCACTGCCCTTGCCACCCATGGTGACGACGAGAGCGACGATCGCGGCGATGGCAATGACACCAACGCCGATACCACCCTGGGTGATCCACCTCCGGCGACGTTTGCGCTTTGCATCGGCCTCGCGGGTCGCCCGGGCGAGTTCCCGCGCGTGCTCCCGCTTCTCGTTCTTTGTCAGCCGATCGCCGGATCCCTGGATAGACATGCACCCTCAGTCGTTCAGTGGGCCGTGTTGCCCACCGGAGACGTTAGGAATCGGATGTATGGAGATCCTATGACGATGCTGATCGCGACCTGAGTGCGGTTACAGGTGCGCCAGCACGTCCAAACGCAGCTGAGCGATGACGGCAACGACCACGTAAGACAGGAGGGTGATGATCGGGATCCATCCGTAGGCCCGCTCGAAGAAGGCCCGCGCCGATCGCGACGTGGGGATGATCCCGGTCGACAACGTGTACAGCGTGACGGCCCAGAACATGGGGATGACGACGGCCCAGACGACCATGCACCAGGGGCACAGGGTTCCGAGAACAAAAATGCTCTGCGACAACAGCCAGATGACCAACGTCAGGGCAAGGGCCACGCCAACGTTGAAGGCGATCCAGAACCACCGGGCGAACTGCGCGCCGGCGAGGACGCCGACGCCGACCGCAATGGGCGCCACGAAACATCCGAGTCCAAACACAGGGTTGGGGAACCCGAAGATTGCCCCCTGCGCCGACTCGAGGTTCTTGCCGCACTGGACGATGAGGCTGAAGTTACAGCTCAGCGTTGCCTGTGGGTTCTCGAGAACTTCGAACTTTGCCAGGGTCAGTTCAAAAGCCGAGTAAAGACCGATCGCGCCGCTGATGATCAGGAAGATGGCGAGGGCTATGGGGCGCTTGGCTGCGGGGCTGTCGATCACAGTCGGATTATTGCACGGGTCAAAGCGCCGGTTTGGAGCCAATACATGCGATAATTCGAGTAGTCACTCGAGCCGCGCTCGAATTGGCGCCAAAGAAGGCTTACCGGGCATGAAACCGGGCCACCATATGCAACTCAAGGATGTTGCGGTGACGGATAGCAAGTTCCGTGCACTGAAGTGACAGTCAGTGTGAACACACAGCATGGGCAACCGTGAGCGCCAGACCACTTCGGTTCGGCGGCGGTTGCGGGACATGAAGGATTAGTAGCGTTTTCGCAAGAGCGAAGAACGCTCGTGAGAGTACCCGGTGGGTGGCGCGGTCGCCCAGCCGGCAAGGAGTACACCAGCAATGGTGAATACAAACGAAAACAACGAAGCACCGAAAAAGCGCAGTCGTCTGTTTGGTGGCCGCAAGGCAGCAGCAGCCGCGGCTGAGGCAGCGGCCGCAGCTCAGGTGGCGGAGACACCCGCCCCGGTGGCGGAGGCTCCCATCGAGGCGCCCGTCGTCGAGGCATCCGCTCCCGAACCGGCCGCTCCCGTTCAGGACGCGCCCGCCGCGACAGCTCCCCGCCGCCGCGCACCCGCAAAGCAGACCAGCACCGAGGCTCCCGCCGATGCAGACGCGCCCACAAAGGCTCCCGTCCGCCGCTCCGCCCCGCGCAAGACCACCGAGACGGCTGAGGTCGCACCCGCTTTGACCACCAACGATTCCATCGACGCGCCTCCCGCCCGTCGCACCCCGCCGCGCCCCAGCACGTCGCTTCTCTTCCAGGCACCGGATCTGCCGCCCATGCGCGAGACCGCCCGGGACGACCGTCGCGATTGGTCGCGGGACGACCAGAACCTCGACGCGCCGCGCCGCGGTGACAATCGTCGCGATAACCAGCGTGCCGACAGCCAGCGTGGCGATGACGCGCGTTCCGACTTCCGTCGTGACGACCTGCAGGACGACGAGCCGCAGGGCGTCCGCCGTCGCTCACGTCGCCGTCCGGGTGAGGAGCCGCGCGCCGGCGACACCGACCCGAACACCGTCGTCAAGGTGCGCCAGCCGCGTCAGCAGCCCGAGCCCGAACTCATCACGGAACCTCAGCGCATTAAGGGTTCGACGCGTCTGGAAGCCAAGAAGCAGCGCCGTCGTGACGGTCGAGACGCCGGTCGTCGTCGTCCGGTCATCACAGAAGCCGAGTTCCTTGCGCGCCGCGAGAGCGTCGACCGCGTCATGGTCGTCCGCTCCAAGTTCGACAAGACCCAGATCGCCGTCCTCGAAGACGGTGTCCTCGTCGAGCACTACGTGGCCAAGGCCGCCGAGGCGAGCCTGATTGGGAACGTCTACCTCGGTCGCGTTCAGAATGTTCTCCCCAGCATGGAAGCAGCCTTCGTCGACATCGGGCGCGGCCGCAACGCCGTGCTGTACTCCGGTGAGGTCGACTGGGACGCCGCAGCCGCCGACAGCGACACCAAGAACCAGCCCCGCCGCATCGAGCTCGCGCTCAAGCCCGGCGACCGCGTGCTCGTCCAGGTCACCAAGGACCCGATCGGTCACAAGGGCGCCCGCCTCACCAGCCAGGTCAGCCTGCCGGGTCGCTACCTCGTGTACGTGCCGAACGGTTCCATGAACGGAATCAGCCGCAAGCTGCCCGACACCGAGCGCGCGCGCCTGAAGAAGATCCTCAAGGAGGTTCTGCCCGAGAACGTCGGCGTCATCGTGCGCACGGCATCAGAGGGTGCGACCGAAGAGCAGTTGACGCTGGACGTCAACCGCCTGACGAGCCAGTGGGCCGAGATCAGCCGCCTGGTCGAAACGTCGCAGGCTCCCGTGCTGTTGCACAGCGAGCCTGACCTGCTCGTGAAGATCGTGCGGGACGTCTTCAACGAGGACTTCCAGAAGCTCGTCATCGCCGGACCCGAGGCACAGGGAACCATCGAGACATACCTGCGATCCGTCGCACCCGACCTGCTCGAGCGTGTGGAGACCTACGAGGGCGACACCGACTCCTTCGACGCGTACCGCGTCACCGAGCAGATCGAGAAGGCTCTCGACCGCAAGGTCTGGCTGCCCTCCGGTGGTTCGCTCGTCATCGACCGCACCGAGGCCATGACCGTCGTTGACGTCAACACCGGCAAGTTCGTCGGCTCCGGGGGAAACCTCGAGGAGACCGTCACCAAGAACAACCTGGAGGCGGCCGAAGAGATCGTGCGCCAACTGCGACTGCGCGACATCGGTGGAATCATCGTCGTCGACTTCATCGACATGGTGCTCGAGTCCAACCGGGATCTCGTACTGCGTCGGCTCGTCGAGTGCCTCAGCCGCGACCGCACCAAGCACCAGGTCGCCGAGGTCACGAGTCTTGGACTCGTGCAGATGACGCGAAAGAAGCTGGGCCTCGGTCTGATCGAGTCCTTCAGCGAGCCCTGCGAGCACTGCGCCGGCCGCGGAATCATCATCCACCACGACCCCACGACCAAGCACCGCCAGACGCCCCAGCAGCAGCCCGAGGGCACGGGACGCCGCGGACGCGGGAGCAAGGGTCCGGCAACGACACCCCCGTCGAACGGCCAGCGTGGAAACGGCAACTCAAACGGCAACTCGAACGGTAACGGCAACAACAATGGCGCTGCCGCCACCGTGCCCGTCGGAGCCGCTGCGCCCGTCGTGCCCGCAACTCACGCGATCACCGAGGACGCCCGCAAGGCACTCTCGAAGATTGCCGCAAGCACGGTCCACACCGAGCAGGTAGCGATCATCCCTCCGTCCACCGAGGTCGTCGCCGCGGCGGTCGAGGAAGTCGTCGCGAAGGAAGCCGCCCAGGCTGCTCCCGCCGAGACGGCACCGACCGGCCGCACGACCTCCGGTCGCCAGTCGGGTCGCGGACAGCGCGCCGAGCGTACCCCTGTCGAGGCATCCGAGGAGCCGTCGACGCCCGCCGTCGATGTTCCCGTCGCCATCCTCGACATCCCGGTCACGAAGTCGACACGGGCCTCGCGTCGGATCAGCACCCACGATGCCGAGCAGATCCTTGACTCGGTGCTCGACGCTCTGCCGGAGCCCAAGCAGCCCGGCCAGGGCCGTTCGCGCACCTCGCGCCGTGCCTCAAGCACCGGCGCCGGAATCATCACGACGGACGCCGCCAAAGAGTAATTCTCAGGCTGAGACCGACTAAACGGCGCGGGGAGCAATGCTCCCCGCGCCGTTCGTGTGTGTATGGACGTCTCGCCATGACGTCGTCCGCGGGGCTGGTTTGCCGTCTGTGCGACGTAACGGCACGCATGCGGCGAGAGGATGACCCTGCGCCGCACCGAGCTCAGAGACCGCGCTTCTCGCGCTGCGATACCCGCAGCCCGCTTGCCCGCAGTCGCTCCACCAGCTGCCGCACGGTGACCGGTTCTGCCCCCTGACGTACGAGCTCGTCCCACCGCTCCCGTGGCACGTCGTAGTGGTCCTGATCGAAGGCGCGGCGGGGGATACCCGCCACCGCGGCAAACGCGTGCAGCTCGTCGAGATTCGAGTCACTGACGATGTGCGCCCAGAGTGTTCCGTGCGCCGGCCAGATCGGCTGATCGATGAGGATCACGCTGCTCCCATCGGGGAATCGGCGGCGCTGGCTGTCATTCCACGATCCTAGCCAGCCGTGCACCCTGGCCGGGCCGCAGCCAGACCCCTATTCTGGGTGCAGACGCACCACTGGATGCAGCCGAGGAGACGACATGACGTCAGACAATGCCACCCAGGCCAACCAGCAGGTCGGCGGTCGTCGCGGGGGAGTGGGAGTGCCGCTGCTCGTCGCGCTCGGTGTGGTCACCGCCATGATCGCCGGGTTCGTCGTCCAGATCCTTGCGAACCAGATCGGCACCGTGCTGTACGAGGTGCAGAGCGATCCCTCGGACGGCATCTCAGATCAGGCTCTCGGATAC
Source organism: Glaciihabitans sp. dw_435 (assembly GCF_018449675.1). GTDB lineage: Bacteria > Actinomycetota > Actinomycetes > Actinomycetales > Microbacteriaceae > Glaciihabitans. The sequence goes on from NZ_JAAVUZ010000004.1 coordinate 177,628, forward strand.
ATCCAGGCGGGGCTGGAAACGTTCGGCACGCGGATCCTTCCCGTGGGCGTCGGCATCTTCGTGACCCTCCGCCTGATTACACCCGTGTCCGCGGGCCTGTGGCTCCGCACCGTCGTGATCCGGAGCGTTATCGCCGCGCTGATCGGTGTGGCGGCCGCGTTCGTGGTGATCAGTCTGTACGGCATCGTCAATCATTTTCAGGTGGATGGCTCGCTGTTCGGTCATGCTTTCCCCGGGATCTCCGCGCCCGGGCTGGACGTCATCTACGGGCTGGTGGGTGCCGTGGCATCCGCCATATCCCTGCTCATTGAGGTCGTTCCGCTGACGCTGCTCGCGGGAATCCTCGTGTGGATCGGGCTGGGGCGCCGCGCGGCAGCCGACACGGGCAGCGACACGCGTGCGCACGTTTGACCAAACGGTCACCAATCACGTATTGTTGACCCTTGGTGTCACCGCTGGGCAAAGCCCGCTATTAACACCAGAAGCTTTCTCTCCAAGACAAGTGTCTTTCTAACAAAGGGTTCCAAGTGGTTTACGCAGTTGTGCGCGCCGGTGGTCGGCAGGAAAAGGTAGAGGTCGGCACCATCGTCGTACTCGACCGCATCAAGGCTGACGAGAACGGCAACGTTTCGTTGGCTCCGGTCCTCCTCGTCGACGGTGAGACGATTACGCACGGCGTTGAGGCGCTTGCGAACGTCAAGGTCACCGCCGAGGTCGTCGGCGACCTGCGCGGTCCCAAGATCGTCATCCAGAAGTTCAAGAACAAGACTGGTTACAAGAAGCGCCAGGGGCACCGCCAGGAGCTCACGCGCATCAAGATCACCAGCATCACCAAGTAGTCGACAGGGGCTGAGAATAAATGGCACACAAAAAGGGCGCAAGCTCCTCTCGTAACGGTCGCGACTCCAACGCGCAGTACCTCGGCGTCAAGCGCTTCGGTGGCCAGGTCGTCAAGTCGGGCGAGATCATCGTTCGCCAGCGCGGCACGCACTTCCACCCCGGCGTGAACGTGGGACGTGGTCGCGACGACACACTGTTCGCCCTCGCCGCTGGTTCGGTCGAGTTCGGTGCGAAGGGCGGCCGCAAGGTCGTCAACATCGTCGCTCCGGTCGCAGCATAGTTTTTCTTCTTCACCAGCAGAGGCGAGCTTCGGCTCGCTTTTGTTGTTTGTAGCTACATCCGTACCATCCGCATCACCCATCTAAGGAGCACTCGTCATGGCAACGTTTGTTGACCAAGTGACACTGCACCTGCGAGCCGGTAGCGGTGGCAACGGTTGCGTGTCCGTCAAGCGTGAAAAGTTCAAGCCCCTCGCGGGTCCCGACGGCGGTAACGGCGGCAACGGCGGAACCATCTGGCTCGTCAGCGACACCGGCACCACCACCCTGCTCGGCCACCACCGCGCTCCCCACCGCAGCTCCGGCAACGGCGGCCCCGGAATGGGCGACCACCGCGCGGGCGCAACGGCAGAGGACATCGAGCTGGCCGTACCGGTCGGCACGGTTGTCAAGGACGCCGACGGCAATGAACTGATTGACATGGATGTCCCGGGGCTGCGCTTTGTCGTCGCTGCGGGAGGTCAGGGCGGCCTCGGCAACGCGGCTCTCGCCACGACCAAGCGCAAGGCGCCCGGATTCGCCCTCCTCGGCACCACCGGCTGGGAAGGCGACATTCGCCTCGAACTGAAGACCGTCGCCGATGTTGCCCTGGTGGGTTACCCGTCGGCCGGCAAGTCCAGCCTGATCGCGGCCATGTCCGCGGCCAAGCCGAAGATCGCCGACTACCCCTTCACCACATTGCACCCGAACCTCGGTGTCGTGCAGGCGGGGGAGACCCGGTACACGATCGCGGATGTTCCCGGCCTCATCGAGGGAGCCAGCGAGGGCAAGGGACTCGGTCTCGAGTTCCTCCGTCACGTCGAGCGGTGCACGGCTCTCCTGCACGTTCTCGACTGCGCCACCCTCGAGCCCGGGCGCGACCCCATCAGCGACCTCGACGTCATCCTCGGTGAACTGGCCGCCTACCCGGTGCCCGAGGGCCAGCTCCCGCTGCTTGAGCGCCCCCAGCTCGTCGCCCTGAACAAGGTTGACGTCCCCGAGGGTCGCGAGCTCGCCGACTTCGTGCGTGCAGAGCTCGAGGGCCGCGGATACCGCGTCTTCGAGATTTCCGCCGTGTCCCGTGAGGGACTGCGCGAGCTGAGCTTCGCCCTCGCCGGCCTCGTCGACGAGGATCGCGCCACGAAGGCCCTCGAGCCCGCCGTTGAGCGCATCGTGATTCGTCCGCGCGCCGTCAACGAGACCGACTTCGTCATCAAGGTCGAGGGCGGATCTGACGGCAACATCTACCGCATCATCGGTGAGAAGCCGGAACGCTGGGTTCAGCAGACCGACTTCACCAACGACGAAGCAATCGGCTTCCTCGCCGACCGCCTCGCCAAGCTGGGCGTCGAAGAGGGACTGTTCAAGTCCGGTGCCGTCGCGGGCTCCACTGTCATCATCGGGCCCGGCAACGGCATCATCTTTGACTGGGAGCCCACGCTCACCTCAACCGCGGAGCTCGTCACCGCGCCGCGTGGAACCGACTCGCGTCTGGACAGCAACAACCGCCAGACGAGCAACAAGCGCCGCGAGACCTACACGGAGCGGATGGATGCCAAGGCAGCCGCCCGCGCCGCGGACCTCGTCGAGCGTCGCTCCGGCATGTGGAACGTCGACGATGAGATTGCTTCGGAAGAAGAAGCAGCCCGGGAAGCTCAGCAGCAGGCGCTCGACTCGGCCGATCGTGACTGACGCCGCGACACGTCCGGTGAGCGGTGAGGCCCCGGTTCTCACACGCTCCGACGTGCCGCGCGCCAAGCGCATTGTCGTCAAGGTCGGCTCGTCGTCGATCAGTGGGCCCAACGCCGGGCAGATCCCGCACCTGGTGGACGCCCTCGCCGAGGCTCACGGACGCGGGGCCGAGGTCATCCTCGTGTCATCCGGAGCAATCGCCACCGGCATCCCGTATCTCAAGCTCGACTCGCGTCCGACGGACCTCGCCACCCAGCAGGCAGCTGCCGCCGTGGGCCAGAACGTCCTGATCTACCGGTACCAGGAGAGCCTCGACCGGTACGAGATTGTCGCCGGTCAGGTGCTGCTCACCGCAGGTGACCTGGAGAACCCGACGCACCGCAGCAACGCCCAGCGGGCAATGGAGCGGCTGCTCGGACTGCGCATCCTTCCCATCGTCAATGAGAACGATACGGTGGCCACGCAGGAGATCCGCTTCGGCGACAACGATCGCCTCGCCGCTCTCGTGTCAATCCTCGTCAAGGCGGACCTGCTGGTGCTGCTGTCCGATGTCGACGCGCTTTACTCCCGTCCTCCCCACGAGCCGGGCGCCGTGCGCATCGACCACGTGGGCATTCACGACGACCTCGATGGTGTCACCTTCGGTGATATCGGCTCCGCCGGTGTCGGAACCGGGGGAGCTGGCACCAAGGTGGCCGCGGCCAAGCTGGCCGCCGCGCACGGCACCGCGGTGTTGCTCACGGCAACCGGGCGTGTTTCCGATGCCCTGGCGGGCGTGGAAATCGGCACGTGGTTCGACGCGGCCGCCATCGCGCCCACGACGGGCACGCTGCCCGTCGTGTCCGCCTGATCCGGAAGCACCATTCCGCCCGCTCCAGGCGCGGTCTGCCGTAAACTCTGGGCATGTCGGAGACACTCCTCGCACCCTCGTTCCTCGAAAAGCTCGACGCGGCCCGCGACGCATCGATCACGCTCGCCACGGCGACCGCCGAGCGCAAGAACGCCGCGCTGCTCGCCATCGCCGCGGCGGTCACCTCCGGAGCCGACCGGATCCTTCCAGCGAACGACCTCGATCTCGCCAACGCCCGCGACAACGGTCTGAGCGTCGGACTACAGGACCGCCTGCGCCTCGATGAGCAGCGTCTTGCGGGCCTGGCGTCCGCCGTCACCCAGATTGCGTCACTCGTTGACCCGGTGGGGGAGTCGGTGCGCGGATCGACGCTGCCCAATGGGCTCAAGATCTCGCAGGTGCGGGTGCCATTCGGCGTCGTCGGTGTGATCTACGAGGCCCGGCCCAATGTGACCATCGACATCGCCGCCCTCGCGTTGAAGAGCGGCAACGCCGCGGTTCTCCGCGGAGGCTCTGCCGCTCTCAACACCAACCGCGTGCTCGTCGAGCTGCTGCAGGAGGCGATCGCCAGCGTCGGGCTTCCCGCGCTCTCCGTGCAGACGATCGACGAGTTTGGGCGCGAGGGTGCCCGCGATCTGATGGCCGCCCGCGGGTACATCGACGTTCTCATTCCCCGCGGCAGCGCAGACCTCATCAACACGGTGGTCGCCGAATCCAAGGTCCCCGTCATCGAAACGGGAGCCGGGGTGGTGCACGTCTACCTCGACGAGTCCGCCGACGAACAGATTTCCGTCAATATCGTGCACAACGCCAAGGTGCAGCGCCCGAGTGTGTGTAACGCGCTCGAGACGCTGCTGGTGCACGAGTCATCCGCCGCCCGTCTTCTTCCGTCTGTTCTCGGACGCCTGAGGGAGGCCGGTGTCACCATTCACGCCGATGAGCGCACGGCCGCGCTGTTCGTCGACGTGGTGCCGGCCACGGAGGACGACTGGAGCACCGAGTACATGTCACTGGACGTGTCGGTGCGGGTGGTGGACGATCTGGATGCCGCGCTGGCGCACATCCGGCAGTACTCGACCCACCACACCGAGTCGATCATCACCAATGACTTCGCGCGGGCCGAACGCTTTCTCGCGGAGGTCGATTCTGCGGTCGTTATGGTCAACGCCTCCACCCGGTTCACCGACGGGGGAGAGTTCGGATTCGGCGCAGAAGTGGGGATTTCGACGCAGAAACTGCACACGCGAGGACCGATGGGACTGTCCGAATTGACCAGCACCAAGTGGGTTGTGCGCGGTACGGGCCAGGTGCGTGGCTAGAATTCAGTAGTCCCGATCGGAGAATTTCATGACACTACTGGCAATCACCCTCGCCGAGGCTGAAAAGCACTACCCCACGATCCTGCCCGTGTTCGTGTTTCCCCTGCTCGCGTTCGCGTTCTTCCTGGTTCTCGGCGTCACCGCGTGGAGCTACCGCAACGTTGCCTACCGTCACAGCGAGAAATTCACCACGGGTGGTCACGGTCACGACGACTCCCATGGCGCTGGCCACTAGCGAGTAGCCTTCATGGCTGAGAGCCCGAAGCGGCGAGCCCGCGTCGGCGTGATGGGTGGCACCTTCGACCCGATCCACAACGGTCACCTCGTTGCGGCAAGCGAAGTGCAGCAGTTCTTTGACCTCGATGAGGTTCTGTTCGTTCCGACGGGTCAACCCTGGATGAAGCCGAAGGTTACCGACGGCGAGCACCGGTATCTGATGACCGTCATTGCCACCGCTGCAAACCCGCGGTTCGAGGTGAGCCGGGTCGACATCGACCGGGATGGCCCCACCTACACGATTGATACGCTCCGGGACATCCGCAAGCAACGTCCCGACGCCGACCTGTTCTTTATCTCGGGAGCTGACGCCATCGCGCAGATCCTCGAGTGGAAAGACGTCACCGAGCTGTGGTCGCTCGCCCACTTCATCGCGGTCTCGCGACCGGGCCACGACCTCACCATTGGCGCATTACCCGAGCAGGGCGTAAGCTCATTAGAAGTGCCTGCGCTGTCGATATCCTCAACGGACTGTCGCAGCAGGGTTAGCCGGGGTTTTCCGGTCTGGTATTTGGTTCCCGATGGTGTCGTTCAGTACATCTCCAAACACCACTTGTATCGGAGTAATGCATGACCACTTTCCAGGATCCGCCACCGCATAGTCGGCGTGCGCTTCGCAACAGCGAGCGCACTGAGGGAGATTCGTCGGCCACACCGACGGCTGCTCCCACGGGTCGTCGCGCCCAATTGGCGTCGTCGACCGAGTGGCGCGAAGAAGTTGTTCCCGCCGATGGCGAGACATCCGGCGTGCCCGCCGAGTCCACGAGCGACGAGTCGACGACCGCCGATGACGCTGCCGTTGTCGACTCTACGACCGCGTCGCCGGCCGACGAGGTCGCCCCGGAACCCTCGACCTACGTGACGCTCAATCGTCCGCAGATCCCCACCTACGCCACTCCCGCGTTCCGCGACATCGTTGCTCCCGCGACGGGCGAGACCGCGGTCGAGGCCCCGTCGGCCGATTCGCAGGCGGATGCCCCGTCCGCCGCATCCCGGCCGCGCGACTTCAGCCCCCAGGGCCGGCGCGCGACCCTCGCCGCGGGAGGCGACGTCGAGGCATCCCTCACGTCCAGCATTCCTTCGTCCAAGAAGGCACAGGAGGAGACGGACACCGTCGCTCCGGTGTCGAGCATCCCTGACTTTGCTCCGGCCAGTACGCCCGTTGAGCCTGTAGTCGTCGTGGATGCGCCCCCCGCCTACGTCGACGACCAGTCGCCCGCGACCGGGTTCACCATGACGCGCCGTGAATTGCGCGAATTGCGCAACGCCGCCGAAAAGGCCGCCGCCGAGCGCGACGGCACGTCGACGATTGACATCGTCAGCACCGACGAGCGTGAAGCCGCGGCCCGCGCCGAGTACGAGGCACTGACCCGCGAGCAGAGCATCATCGCGCCGCCCGTCGCGCCTGTGGAGCCCGTCGCCGAATCCAGCGCCCCGGTTGATGGTGCGGCGTCAGTCGACGCCATCATCGCCGAGGCCACCTCCGCCGTCGAGGCGGAAGAAATTGCCGCCGAGGCTGCTCCCGCCAAAGAGTCGTCCGGATGGGGATGGGGCCGCCGCAAGAGCCGTGCTGACCGCGCCGCCGCCGCCGAAGCAGCCCAGGAAGCCGCGGCTGCCGATGTGGCCGACGCCGCCGACGACACGGACGACGACGAGGCACAGCAGGTCGCCGAGGCCGAGCAGCCCGAACCGCACCCGATCCCCGTCGCGAGCGAGCCCGCGAAGCCGGAACCCGTCGTATTCGTGGAGGCTGTCCCCGAAACGCCTGTCGACAGCGCCATCGACGCCGACGACACCACGTCCGGTGTCGATGACGATGACGACGACGCCGAGATCGTGATCGAGGCCGGCCCCGACACTGCTCCCCGATCCGCGGTCAGCGTGGTGGAGAACGAAGAGCTTCCCGCCCTGATCGAGGCGGAGCCCGCAGCCGACTCCGCGGCGCCCGTTCAGCCCGTATTCATCGAGCCCCAGGCCGCTCCCGCCTCCGCGCGTGAGCCGGGTCACTGGTCCGTCGACATCGACAAGGACGACGAAGCCGAGGCGCTCGAAGCACTCGAAAGCACCTTCACGCGTACAGTCGGTTCCAGCAGTGGAACCGTCACCACCAGCGCACTGGTTTTGCCGTCGATTCCCCAGTCGTCGGACATGACCATGCCGTACCTGGCGACCGGTGAAATCATGATCACCGGATCGATCGATCTGCCCCGCAGCCTCGGCTCCACGGGTGTTCACCCCGATCGTCTCGACAACTCCGACTTTGAGCTTGACCCGCTGGACCGCGAAGCACCGTCGACCAACTCGGCACCGGTTCGTGCCATCCGGGCCGTCAGCACCCACACATCAAGCCAGGGCATCATCTCGAACCGCAAGCCGCAGGGCAACCGCATGCTCACCGTCATGGTGATCTCGGCGTCCAGCATGGCCGTCGGCGTCGTTGGCCTTCTCATCGCCGGCTTCGCGCTGAAGATTTTCTAACTCCATGTTTCACTCCCCATTCTCTGTAAGGACCTCGTGACCGCTACATCCCACGCCATTGACCTCGTCAAGATCGCGGCCATCGCCGCCGACTCGAAGCAAGCCGAGGATCTCGTCGCGTTGGACGTGTCCGGCCCGCTGCCGCTCACGGACATCTTTCTGATCGCCACCGGGCGTAACGAGCGCAACGTCGTCGCCATCGCCGGTGAAATCGAAGACAAGCTCCTCGAATCTGGAGCCAAGCTCCTCCGTCGCGAAGGCCGCCAGGAGGGTCGCTGGATCCTGCTCGACTTCGGCGACGTCATCGTCCACGTCTTCCACGAGGAAGACCGCCTCTACTACGCCCTCGAGCGCCTGTGGAAGGACTGCCCGGCGATCCCGCTTGACCTGGGCGTCCCGGTCTCCACGACCGCCGAGTAATCCGCCCGCGGACGGCGGCGCGTCGAAAGCACGGCGTGTTTCCGTCACACGGGGTAACGGATTTTGCCGGGATCCCCACTGCCCGCCAGTATTAGTGGTCTAGCCGCTCACCGTCGCGCCGCGAAACTCGTGTGTCCGACGTCCGCGTCTGCCACACGAGAGTCTTTCTTCGATCCCTCACTCCGACGCACGGGTAGCCCATGATTTCCATCAGTTCCGTCAGCAAGTCCTTCGGAGCGGGCGAACGCCGCACCGTTGCACTCGACAATGTCAGTCTCGAGGTGGCGCGGGGCGAAATGTTTGGTGTCGTCGGGCAGAGCGGTGCAGGTAAAAGCACCCTCATTCGCACGGTGAACCTGCTTGAGCGGCCCGACAGCGGCACAATTACCGTCGATGGTGTGAACCTGACGGCGCTGCGGGCCCAGGAGCTGCGTATCGCCCGCCAGGGCATCGGCATGATCTTCCAGCACTTCAACCTGCTGTCGAGCCGTACGGTCCAGGGCAACGTCGAGCTCGCCCTCGAGGTGATCGGACGCGACCCGCGTGAGCGCAAGCGTCGCGCCGCGGAAATTCTGGATCTCGTCGGCCTCACGGCCAAGGCCGGTTCCTATCCCGCGCAGCTCTCCGGCGGACAGAAGCAGCGCGTGGGCATCGCCCGCGCGCTGGCGGCCAACCCTTCGGTGTTGCTGTCCGATGAGGCGACTAGCGCGCTCGACCCCGAGACCACCCGGTCGATCCTCGAGCTGCTGCGCACCATCAACACCGAGCTTGGCCTGACGGTGCTGCTTATCACCCACGAAATGGACGTCGTCAAGACGGTGTGCGACTCTGCAGCCCTGCTCGAGGGCGGGCGCATCCTCGAACATGGCAAGCTTGTCGAGCTCATCTCCACACCGGGGTCGCGCCTGGCGCGCGACCTGTTCCCGCTCGGTGCCGTGACGGTCCGTCCCGGCACAACGGTCATCGACATTACTTTCAGCGGCGGTAACGCCGATCGTCCGGTCATCGCCCAGCTCGCGCGGGATCACTCGCTGGACATCAGCATCCTCGGTGCCGCCATCGAGACGATCGCCGGCAACCAGGCGGGCCGCACCCGTCTCGAGCTGCCCGGCACCGCTCAGGCACACTCGGCCATCATTTCCGACCTGCGTGCCCAGGGGCTTCTGGTCGAGGTCGTCGGAGGAGAAGCAGCATGATCGACGTCAACAGCCCAACGTTCTGGCCCGAGCTCATTCAGGTCGTCCTCGTCGGCCTCGGTCAGACCCTCTACATGGTCGGCTTCGCCCTGCTCTTCACCATCATCATCGGGCTGCCGCTTGGCATCCTGCTGGTGGGTACGGAGCGCGGGGGGCTGTTCGAGCGACTCTTCGGTTCCACGCGCGTCGGCCGGGTCATCCACACCGTCCTTGAATTTGTCGTCAACCTGGGGCGTTCGGTGCCGTTCATCATTCTGATGATCGCCGTGATTCCCTTCACCCGCTTCGTCGTGGGCACCTTCATCGGATCAACCGCAGCGATCGTGCCGCTGGCGCTCGTCGCGATCCCGTTCTTTGCCCGCATGGTCGAGATCGGCATCAAGGAGGTCGACCCGGGCCTGACCGAGGCCGCCCATTCCCTGGGGGCCACCCGCTGGCAGATCGTCACCAAGATCCTGGTTCCCGAGGCGCTGCCGAGCATGTTCCTCGGCCTGGCCACGACGATCACCTCCATCATCAACTTCTCCGCAATGGTCGGCACGGTCGCCGGAGGTGGGCTGGGGGATGTCGCGTTCCGCTACGGATACCAGCGGTTCAGTACCATCCACATCGTCGTTGTTGTCATCGTCATCTTTGTGATCGTCATGATCCTGCAGGCAGTCCTGACGTACTTCGCGAAGCGATTCGCTCGGAACTCGTTCGACGAGAAAGGCGGCAGGGCATCTCGCCGCCTCGCCGCCGACACGCTCACCGGCGGCATCTAGCTCCCGCTTCGCCCCACAGCTTTCCACCCCGCGGCCGAAGTCAGCATCACGGCCGCAACACATCACCCAACCCAAGAGAAGAGTCACCATAATGCGATTCACCCCTCGCAGCGCGCGCCTTGCTGGTGCCGCCGTTGCAGCGATCCTTGCCCTCGGCCTCAGCGCTTGCTCCTCGACCACGTCGTCCGATTCGGGTAGCGCGAGCCTCGGCACCATCAAGGTGGGGGCTCTCGCGACCCCGGCCGGTGACATCCTGAAGTTCGTCCAGGACAACCTGGCGAAGGATGCCGGACTGGACATCCAGGTCACAGACTTCACTGACTACAACACCCCGAACCTTGCCCTCAGCGACGGCTCGATCGACGCCAACCTCTTCCAGAACAGCACGTTCCTGAAGACGTACAACGAGGCGTCCAACGACACGCTCGTCAGCGCCGGCGAGATTTACCTGCCGTCCGCTGCGTTCTACAGCACCAAGGTGAAGAGCCTCGACGACCTCAAGGACGGCGCGAAGATCGCCATCCCGAATGACCCGACCAACGAGGGCCGTGCGCTGAAGATCCTCGCGGCACAGGACCTGATCACGACGACGGAGAACCCGACGACGCTCAAGGACATCACCGCGAACACTCACAACTTCGACTTTGTCGAGATTGAGAACGCCACGCTCGCGCAGTCGCTGCCCGACGTCGATGCCGCCTTCGTCACCATCTCGTTTGCTCTTCCCGCGGGACTGACGGCCAAGGACTCGATCCTCATCGAGGACAAGGACGCCCCGTACTACAACGTGCTGGCGACCACCGCGAAGCTCGAGAGCGACCCGCGCATCGTGGAGCTCAAGAAGCTGCTGCTCGACCCCAAAACGAAGGCCTTCATCGAGAAGACCTGGGGTGGCCTCGTCATTCCCGTCTCGTAGGGACTGACCTCGTCACATCGCTGCCCCTGTGGGTTCCGGATGCCTCGCGCCGGACTCACGGGGGCAGCATCGTTTTTTCCGACAGCTCCCACCAATTTTTCTGACTACTCCCGCACGGATTCCCGGATCGGCGCCGAAAGTTGCGGCTGGTGTGTCAGACAAGGTCCAACTCTGTAGTAACCTTTTCTAGTTGCCTTCGCGGGTAACAAAACGAGGGTCCATGGCGCAGCCCGGTAGCGCACCTGCATGGCATGCAGGGGGTCAGGGGTTCGAATCCCCTTGGATCCACCCGAGTCCTCAATCAGGACACATACGAAAAGTCCCGCTCAGCTTCGGCTGGCCGGGACTTTTTCGTTGGTCAGTCCTTAAAGCGGCCGCCCTTGGGCACGATCAGCGGCGTTCCCGACACGGGGTCCTCGATCACCATGCAGGGCAGCCCGAACACGTCCTCGACAAGCTCCGCGGTGAGGATCTCCGAGGGTACCCCTGTCGCGACGATGGACCCAGCCTTCATCACGATTAGGTGGGTCGCGTACCGGGCAGCATGGTTGAGGTCGTGCAGCACCGCGACGATCGTGTTGCCCTCGCGGTGGAGTCCCGCGAACAGGTCGAGGAGCTCGATCTGGTGGGCGATGTCAAGGAAGGTGGTCGGCTCGTCCAGCAGCATGATCGGCGTCTGCTGGGCCAACACCATGGCGGCCCAGACACGCTGGCGCTGACCGCCGGAAAGCTCGGAAACGGGGCGATCTGCGATGGACGCGACATCCGTCGCCTGCATGGCCGTCCACACCGCTTCCTCATCGGTTTCCGTCCACTGCCGGATCATCTTCTGGTGGGGATACCGTCCACGGCCCACCAGGTCGGCGACGGAGATGCCCTCCGGAGCGATCGACGACTGGGGGAGGAGGCCAATGGTGCGGGCAACTTCTTTGGGGCGGTACTTCGACAGGGCAGTGCCGTCGAGCACGACGTCGCCACTGTCCGGCGTCAGCAGGCGCGACAGCGCGCGCAGCAGGGTCGACTTACCGCAGGCGTTGGGGCCGACGATCGCCGTAAATGAACCGTCGGGGATCTCCACCGACAGCTTCTCGGAGATCACGCGCTTGTCGTAGGCGAGGGTGGCGTTCCGTGCCGCGAGCCGGGCGGCGGAGTCGGTGTCGGTGTCGGGAGTTGTCATAGTCGTTTGCGCGCCTCGCTGATGAGAAGAACGATGAGGTAGGCGCCGCCCGCCACCACCGTCACGATGCCGACCGGAAGTGATCCGGGCAGGAGGTGCTGGGCCACGAAGTCGGCTCCCAGCAGGAGAAAGGCACCGGTCAGCGCGGCGGGCACCAGGGAAATGCCGGCCGTCCCGGTAAGTCGCCGCGCAATCTGCGGGGTCGCGAGGGCGACGAAGGCGATGGGGCCGGCACTGGCAGTGACCACCGCGGTCAGCGCGACGCCCGTGACGAGCAGGGCGAGGCGCGTCGGTTCCAGGCGAAGCCCGTGGGACCGGGCGGCATCGTCACCGATCTCCAGCTGTCCGAGAGAGCGCGCCAGCAGCGCGATGATGATCCCCAGAACGACAAGGGCGATGGTGGCGGGGGCAAGCTGGTTCCAGCCCACCAGAGAGATAGACCCCGCACCCCAGATGGACGCCGCCATGGCAACCTCGGTCTGTGCTCGCAGTAGCAGGAACGTGTTGACCGAGTGAAGGATGGCCGTGACGCCAATGCCGACGATGATGAGCCGGAAGCCCTGCATCCCGCCCTTGTAGGCGAGAAAGTAGACCACCAGTGCCGTCAGCAGCCCGCCGACGAGTGCACCGACGGCGGTGGATAGGTAGGCGCTGCCGACGACCGTGATGGCGATCAGTGCCCCGGTGTACGAGCCGGTGGCGAAGCCGATGATGTCGGGGGAGCCGAGCGGGTTACGGGTGAGCGATTGGAAGATCGCGCCCGAAACCGAGAGCGCCGCTCCAAAGAGCAGGGCGACCAACACCCGCGGCAGTCGCCATTCGAGCACGACGGTGGTGGCGAATCCGCCGTCGGTTGCGAACATTGCGCGCACGACCTCGGGGATGCTGAGCGGGAAGTCGCCGGTACCCAGCGCGACGAGGGCGAGGACGATGGATGCCACGGCGAGAGCTGCGCTCACAAGGACGACCCTGCGGCGCACGCGCATCCCGAGCACCGGTATCCGGATGGTGGATGCACGATGAAGCCGGCGGGCCTCCGATATCGTCGGGGGCACCGTCGCCGGGGCGGTCACAGGCTGATCGCTTTCGACCGGCGGACCAGGTAGATCAGCACCGGCGCCCCCAGAGCCGCGGTGATGATGCCAGCCTGCACTTCACCCGGTGGCATGATCACCCGTCCGACGATATCGGCGAGCAGCAGCAAAACTGGCGCAAGCACGAGAGTGTAGGCAAGTATCCAGCGTTGGTCCGGGCCGACGATCCAGCGCGCGATGTGCGGAACGGCGAGCCCGACAAACGCGATCGGACCGGCGATGGCAGTGCTGCCGCCGGCGAGCAGGGTCACCGCGATCACCGCGACGACCCGCACCACCGCGACATTGGCTCCGAGCGAGGCGGCGAGGTCGTCACCGAGTGCCACGGCGTTGAGCGGACGGGCGATCACGAAGGCGAGCACGACTCCCACGACGAGGAACGGGGCGACGGGTGCGAGGCTTTCCCACCCCCGATCCTGCAGCGAGCCGGACTGCCAGGCCTGCATGGCGGCGAACCCCCGGGGATCGGCAAGCAGCATGCCCGACGTGATGCCGGCCAGCACAGCACCAAGGGCGACACCCGTCAGCGTGAGCCGCACGGGACTCCCACCGCTGCGCCCCGCGGATCCGACGATGTAGACAAAGACCGTCGCAACAAGCGCCCCGCCGAAGGCGAACCACACGTAATTCTGCGCCGACGTGATGCCCAGCACCCCGACGGCGATCGCCACGGCAAACGCGGCACCCGAGGTCACACCGAGAATTCCCGGGTCCGCGAGCGGATTGCGGGTGACCGCCTGGATGAGGCCGCCGGCGAGGCCCAGTGACAGCCCCGCCGCCAGGCCGACGATGGTGCGCGGCAGGCGCGAGTCAATCACGACGATGGCGTCGGTGGAATGAGTGGATGTCCCGAGCAGCGCTCCGAGCACAACGGACGGGTCGATCGTGCGTGATCCGATGGCAAGGCTCGCGATCACGGAGAGTCCGAGAAGCCCGAGCGCGAGCACCCAGCCAAGGGTTCGCGTGGTCCGTTTCTGAGCCACACCGGCCCGGGACGCCTCGGGGGCACGATCTGTTATCCGGCTCGTCACAGGCCTTAGCTTAGGCTAGCCTTACTGATCATGTTCCCCGGAACTGGCCGACAGTCGGCACAGCACGCGAATCGCCTCGGTGTGAGGCAACGACAAAAGGATCCATCCCCCATGAAGCTTTCCCGTCTCGGGCTTGCCGCGGTAGCAATCGCCGCACTGGCCCTCACGGCATGTTCCAGCCCCTCGGCGACGCCGGCGACCGATGCGTCCGCCTCGGCTAGCGCCAGCGCGGCGTTCCCGGCGACCGTCTCGACGAAGTTCGGCGATGTCACGATCGACAAGGCGCCCGAGCGCATCGTCGCCCTCGGCTGGGGCGATGCTGAGACGGCCCTCGCGCTCGGCGCGCAGCCGGTTGGCGCCTCCGACTGGCTCGGTTTCGGCGGAGAGGGCGTCGGCCCGTGGGCAAAGGGTCTGTACACCACGGCCCCGAAGATCATCGAGACCCTCGAGCCCTCCTACGAGGCAATCGCGGCTCTCAAGCCCGACCTCATCCTCGACACCAAGAGCTCGGGCGACCAGGCACGCTACGATCGTCTCTCGTCGATCGCACCGACCATCGGCGTTCCCAAAGATGGCGACAGCTACCTGACCACGCCGACCGAGCAGATGACCATGATCTCCACCGCACTCGGTAAGAAGGCGGAGGGCGAGACTCTCCTCGCTGCCGTCGAGAAGGAATACGCCGACGCGAAGGCGGCTCACCCCGAGTGGGCCGGCAAGACCGTCGCCGCCGCGACCAAGACCAGCGAGGGCTGGGGTGCCTACATCGAGGGCAGCGATCGAGTGACCTTCCTCGAGAAGCTCGGCTTCGTGCAGAGCCCGACGATCGCGGCCCTGAAGCCCAATGCGAGCGGATTCTCCGTGGACATCTCGTCGGAGAAGCTCGACCTGCTCGACGCTGACCTCGTCGTGGCATTCCCGATCTTCATCGACGAGACGGAGATCACGGGCGATGCACTCTGGAAGGCCATCCCCGCGGTTGCCGCCGGACACTCCGTGGTGATCTCCGGCGACGTGTCATCCGCCTACTCCCTCGGAACGACCCTCGCGACCAAGTACGCCATCGACACCCTCGTGCCGTTGATCGACAAGGCAGTGGGCTAACAACACCCGCAGCGCGACACACCACGAGCCCCAGCCGATCCTTCGGCTGGGGCTCGTGGTGTGTGTGATGCGGCAGAGACGTGCCTACTTGGGGATCTTCTTCACCACCCCCGCGTCCACCAGTGCCGCGTCCATCGCCGGGGCCAGGAGGCTCGCGGCCGTCGCGGTGATGTGCGAGTCGTCGCGGTAGAGGAGCGTGCCGTTGCGTACCGCCGGACATTCACCGCTCGTGTCACAGAAGAAGCCCGTGAGGTCGACGACATGGACGGCGTCCTCCGTGCCCTTCACCGCTTCGAGTACGACAGGTTCAACGCGCGGCTTGTCTTTCAGGTTGAACGCACACTTCGACCAGTCATCCAGGGCACCCGAGATGCAGGTCGGGATGTCCTGTGTGGGTACCGGGGTGTCGCGGATGTAGACGATCGGGGCACCGACCTTGCGGAGCTGGTCGAGCGTCGCGTTCCAGGCGGTGAGAGTTTCACCGGAGTCCGGGATGTAGGTACTCAGTGACGACACGATCACCATGGTCGGCTTCATGCTGCCGAGGATCGTGTTGATGGACTGCTGTCGCCACTGTGCACACTCGGGCTCGGACATCCGGCTGCCGTCCGCGCGGGGTGCGATGGCGGGCACGGGACATCCGGACTTCGCCATGATCGTCATGCGCCAATGGCGTTCGATCGCGATCTTCGTGAGCGCGGGCACCCACTGGTGCGCGTGACTGTCGCCGAAGAGCACGACATCGGCACCGTTGGGGTCTCCCACCACACACTGTTTCGGCTGAGCGATGCTGTGGTCGAGAAGGCAGACGTCGGGCTGGGGGATGTCCTTTGCCGCCTTGAGCGCGCTGGGCACCACGGGGCCGGAATTCGCTCCCGAGTCCGAACCGAAGACACTGGCGTAGCTCGCCGCGGTCACCGTTCCGCCCTCGGTGCCGACGAGCTTGGCCACGGCGGCCGAGCCCGTGCCGAGCGCCACCGACGTCGACACGACCATGCACAGCACTCCCAGTGCGAGCGCCGAGCTCACCCGCTTCTTGACGGTGGGCCAGTTGGCCGCCGCCTTCTCCACGCCGTAGTAGGTGAGGATGGCGAGGCCGAGCGCCCCGAGCATGAGCAGCGAACGGATCTGCCACGACAGCGTTCCGGTGATGGACTCCGTGAGGATCAACACCGGCCAGTGCCACAGGTACCAGGAGAACGACACCTTGCCGATGAAGCGAATCGGAGCCAGAGAGAGCAGTCCTCCGGCGGCTCCGGCCGTCGTGCCCCAGAGCAGGCCACCTGCAATCACCGCGACGGTCCCCAGGGTCGGCAGCAGCGCCGCCGTTCCCGGGAACGGAGTGCTCTCGTCGAATCCCACGACCCCGGCAATGATCGCAGCGAGCCCGGCCCAGCCGACGAACCAGCCGACGCGGGCGAGGCCCGGTCGATCGGTGCGCTGGGCGAGCAACCAGTGGCTGATGACCGCGAGCAGACCGCCGGCGCCAAACTGCCAGGCGCGGGTGGTGGTCGCCATGTAGGCAAGCCCCGGATCGGTCGTCGTCAGAACGTACGACGCCACGAACGAGATGACCGTCACGGACCCGAGCACAAGGCACAACACGCGGGTGCCAGCGAGCGGGAACCGTCGGGACAACCCGACAGCCACGAGCACGAGCAGCGGCCAGACGATGTAGAACTGTTCTTCGACGGCGAGGGACCAGAAGTGCAGAACCACGCTGTGCTCCGTGGATTGCGCCAGGTAGTTCGTTCCGAGCCCGATGAAGTGCCAGTTGGCGAAGTACAGCGCGGCCGACACCAGATCGCTCGCTGTACGGTACGCCGCCAGCGACGGGAGGATCAGCCAGGACCCGATCGCGGTGGCGACGAGGACGACGGATGCCGCGGGCAGGATCCTTCTCGCGCGCCGGGCGTAGAACCCCTGGAAGCTGATGCGACCGGTGCTCAGCGCTTCACGGATAAGGAGCCGGGTGATGAGGTAGCCGGAGATGACGAAGAAGACGTCGACTCCTACGAATCCGCCGGTGAATCCCGGCACGGAGGCGTGGAACGCGACGACAACGAAGACCGCCACCGCGCGCAGGCCCTCGACATCGGTCTGGAAACGCGGGGGATTGGGCGCGGCGATCGTGCGGGATCGTCGATGGGTGGGAAGCAGGGTTGCGGTCATGGGGTCCCCCAGGGAATCATCGCGTCGAACCAACCGGAAGCGACTGCGGCGATGAGGCCAAGCAGCGCGGTGTAGGACACCGCCTGGAGGGCGGTGATGGGTCCGCCGACATCATCGGGCCGGGCGGACGACGGACGGATCTTGTCGTCTTTCATGCGCCGGATCCCCGCAGTTCGCGCTGGGGAGCCAAACCGGAGGTCTCGACCGCGCTCATGATGGCACGGGACGACAGGCGCAGGCGGGTCGACGCGAAGTACGACGGGAACATCACCTGGATGAAACCCCAGACGAGCGGAGCGGCCAGGTAGGTGTAGCCGGCGAGGAACACGGCCATCGGCCAGAAGTTCTGCCACCCGAACTGTCGGACGTCCACAACGAAGGCCGTCCACGAGGCTCCGATGAGCAGCGTCAGCGTGACGGATCCGACTATCGCGATGGTGCGTGCGAGGTTGTTCTTCTTGCCGACTGCGCCGGTGGGGACCCATCCCGCGGTGCGCCCGGTGAGCTTGTGGGCAAGCGCAACTGCGTGGCAGAAACTGTAGGCCATTTGCACGCGCAGCACTTCGAATCGCCAGGTCGATCTCGATACCACCGGCAACAGTACGAAGTACACCCAGGCGCCGGCGAGGAACGGAACATAGTGGACTGCGCGGATCTCCGAGGCGAAGAACACGGCCATGACGAGACCGGGGATGTGCACAGCAAAAACGTTGAGGGCCGTGCTGACGTAGTACATGAACCCCGCCCAGAAGCAGATGCGCTGCCAGAGCGTGAGTGGGCGTTGCTGGGCCTCGCCGCTGCGCATGAGAGTGATGGACCCGTTGCACCAGCGGTACTGCTGGTTGAGGAACCCGCGGAGGTCCGACGGGCACAGGCCGCGCGAGACCACCACGGGCACGTACCGGGTCACGAATCCGGCCCGGATGAGGGCGATGCCGGTGTGCACGTCTTCGCTGTGCTCGATCTGGGCGAATCCGCCGGCACGCTCGAGCGCCTTGCGGCGGTACACGGCGCAGGTGCCGACGCAGATGGGTGCACCGGCGCGGTCCCGCGACGGCTGAACCCAGCGATAGAACAGCTCCTGCGTTGCCCCGGCCGTTCGCTCCAGCCAGGACATGGCGGGCTTCGAGTCGAAGTACTGCGGGGTCTGCACGATGCCGATGCGACGATCGTCCATGTACGGCATGGAGTGCAGCAGGAAATCGTGGCGGGGACTGAAATCGGCGTCAAAGATGACGATGAACTCACCCCACGTGGTGTCATATGCGTTGCGCAGGTTGCCAGCCTTTTTGAGCACACCGCGGTTGGCCCGGACGATGTAGTGGAATCCAAACTCACGGGCGAGCTCGGCCACGGCAGGCATGTCACCGTCGTCGAGAACCCAGACGTTCAGTTCGCCGCCCCACTCCATCTTGCTGACGTGGGTGTAGGTGTTCCTCAGGATGTCGAGGTCTTCACCGCAGCACGGCAGATAGACGTCGACGGTGGGGAATTCCTGGGGTGGATGTGTGGCCGCCCAGTGGGTGATGAGCTCCTGGTGGCTCTTCTTGGACACCCGCCGCTTGTTGAGTCCGGAGATCATCGACAGGACGGAACCGATGACGCTCACCGCCAGAATCGCGAGGAGTGGATACAGCCACGGCGACATGAGACTGAACCGCGTGAGGCTCACAGCGGCGAGGACGAAGGCCCCCGTCATCGCGAGTTGAACGAGTCGGTTCTGGGATCCGAGGTAGGTGTAGACCTCGGCGTCCGATGGGGGAGAAGGAAGATGCTTGGGTTGCTCTTCGATTGTCGCCTGGGGTTCGGCGGGTGGGCGCACAGCAGTATTTTCGATCACGACATGCCTTTCACGGGATCGCACGCGATCAGGAAAATCGCGTGCGAAAAAGGGATGTAACCGCCTACGAAAATCGGTTCGAAGGCGACGATTCGTTATCTGGTCGCGTCATCGGAACCATTTCGGGACGGCTAGGTACCGTCCCGATGGCGATTATCGTAACTACCCCCCATTCGGGTGGGAAAGGGTCTTGTGTTTCGATTTGGTAAACAGATTGCACGAGGTGAGCAATAGTTGCCTTACGGCTCACACGGTAAGATCGAAGACCACAACGCCGTCCGGAGCAAGCAACGGCGCCACCCAGCGCTTGAACGCGTCGTGCTCCGCGTCGACGTGGCGGGGATCGCTCACGACGGGAGTGCCGACGTAGAAGTTGCGATCTCCCACCGATGCAAACGTGACGATGAAGCCGCGATCGAAGCCGCTCCCGGCGCCCTCGAGGCTCATCTGCGGGCCCGCGTCGATGCTGAGGATGTACGGAAGGCCGTCGTCACGCGGAGTGTAGGCCAGCGCCCGAAAGCGTCGCTCGACGTCGTCCATCTGGGTGTCGGATGTGCCGTCCCGGAAGCGAAAGAGCACGATGTGCCGGATGGCGCCCGGCCGAAAATCACGGGCGGTGAACGCGGCGGCGTCCGCGGGAGATGCGTCGGGAGGGGTGCCTGTGCTCACGGGATGCTCGCTTCGTCGGGACATCCATTCTCCTCTCCAGCGCCGGACGATGCGAGGATCGGCGCACCATCCGGGCCGGGCAGAGAGTTAGTGGAACTGCGGGATAGCCAGGTACAGCCCATACAGAATGGCGGCCGCCGCGACTGCAAAGCAGGCGAATGCACCGGTCGTCACGAGCGCCGGGCGGGGTGTGCGGGGGCCCGCAGGGGGTGATCCTGCGGCGTCGGGAGAGGGCTCGAGTTCACCATGGGAGAGCAACCGCAGTCCCGCCGCGTAGAACACCACGGCGACGACAGTCGCCAGCAGGGCGACGATGAAAACAACTACGAAGTTGCCCCAGTCAACGCCGAGGAACTGACCGCTTGCCGCCGCGGAGACGGTCGGCGTGAGAGTGGCCATCATCGTGCAACGCTTCCTTCCTTGTCGGCGGACTCGCTCGCGGGAGCCTCGTCCGAGTCATTGACGTTTTCGTGGTTGACGGGGTGGCGGCGGGCGAGGACGTAGAGCGTTCCTCCGCCAACAACCGCCAGGACGGCGACGATGATGAGGCCGATGGACCCAGAACTTGCCAGCCAGGCAGCGAGGCCGCCCACGAGCGCGGCCGCCGGCAGTGTTACGACCCAGGCGGTCGCGATCTTGCCGACGACGCCCCAGTGCACTGTCGCCAGACGCTTGCCGAGCCCGGCACCGACGATGGATCCGGAGGTCACCTGCGTGGTAGAGAGCGCGAAGCCGAGGTGGGAGGAAATGAGGATCGTTGCTGCGGAGCTTGTTTCGGCCGCAAACCCCTGGGGGGATTGCACGTCGGTGATGCGTTTGCCTACCGTGCGGATGATGCGCCAGCCGCCCACGTAGGTGCCAAGGGCGATCGCCAGCCCGCAGGCGATGGTGACCCAAATCTGTGGGGCAGTGCCCGAGTTCTGGTAACCGGCGGCGACGAGGGTGAGGGTGATGACACCCATCGTCTTTTGCGCGTCATTGGTGCCGTGCGCGAGGGAGACGAGTGAGGCCGAGATGGTTTGCCCGTGCCGGAAGCCCGCCACCGATCCCCGGGCCGTGGCGTTCCTGGTGATGCGATAGGCCGCGTACGTGGCGACGAGGGCCACGACGCAGGCGACGAACGGGGACACGAGTGCCGGCAGCACCACTTTAGCCAGGAGGACGGAGAAATCGACGGAGCCGAATCCGGCTCCGATGACCGCCGCGCCGATGAGCCCGCCGAACAGCGCGTGGGAGGAACTCGACGGGAGGCCGAGGTACCAGGTGGTGAGGTTCCACAGGACCGCACCGACAAGCCCGGCGAAGATCATTACGGGGGTGACGGAAACCCCGTCGCCCTCCCGGATGATTCCGTTGGAGATCGTGCTGGCAACCTCGGTGGACAGGAACGCCCCGGCGAGATTGAGCACGGCCGAGATGGTGACGGCGACCCGGGGTTTCAGAGCCCCAGTGACCACGGAGGTGGCCATTGCGTTGGCGGTGTCGTGGAAACCGTTCGTGAAATCGAACACGAGGGCTATCCCGATGACCAGAACAACGGTGGCAAAGACGTCCATATTCGCTCGTCCCTTCGCCAAGGGGTTTTCGACGTGCCGCGGATGCGACACAGCGCCCTGACCGACACGACGTTAGGAGTGTGACGTTAACGGGGGGTGAAATTTGGCTCAGGATTGCCGGTCTCGCCCGTGACGCCGGGGTTTTACATGCCCGAAACACTTAACGGGACATTTGTGCAATTACGAAGGCTAGCGTCGAGACATGACGACACCTCATCCCGCCATCACAGTCCCGCCATCGCCCACGGGCGCCTTCGCCGAACCCGTCGTGCGGGTGCGAGGACGGTGGATGACCGGGTTCTCGGTGGTCTGGCTCGGCCTGTGGATGGCGCAAATCGCACCGCTGCAGATTTTGCTTCCCAACCAGGTAGGAATCATTGCCGCCGACAGCGAGTGGATCCGCACGGTTATGGCGTTCGGCATCGTCGCCGGCGTCGGTGGCGTGCTCGCGATAGTGGTGTACCCGGTCGCGGGTGCGCTGTCGGATCGTACGGTGTCCCGCTTTGGGCGCCGACGCCCCTGGATCGCCGGCGGCGTGCTGCTGTTTGCCGTGGGGCTCGCGCTGACCGGCATCCAGACGACACTCGTGGGGATGGCCATCACCTGGGCATTGGCTGTCGTCGGGTTCTGTGTCGCATCCGCCGCCCTCACCGCGGTGGTCAGCGATCAGGTGCCGGTATCGCAGCGGGGAGTCATCTCGTCCGGTGTCGCCGGCGCCAACGCCATCGGCACGGTGCTGGGGGTCGCGCTCGTCGGTCTGATCATCACGCAGCAGGAACTGGGCTATCTCGTCATCGCCGTGCTGCTCGTCGTCTGTACGACGCCGTTCCTGGTGCGGATGAGGGATGAGCCGCTCACTGCGGGTCAGGCGCGGCTCGTGGCATCCGAATCCGTCACCGACGGCGCGCGCATCGGTGTCAACCTGCGGGCCCACCCGGACTACACCTGGGCACTCGCGTCGCGGATTCTCGTGTACCTCGGCAATGCCCTCGGGACCGCACTGCTGCTCTACTACTTCGGGTTCGCGCTGAAGATCGCCGATGCCGAGGACTTCCTCGTGAACACGATCCTGATCTATGTCGCGGTGACGCTGCTCGTCGCCGTCTTCGGGGGCAACCTCTCGGACCGCCTGGGCAAGCGCAAGGCGTTCGTTCTGGTCGGTGGAGTTGCCCAGGGTCTTGCGGCGGCGTTGCTCGCGTTCGTGCCGTCGCCGCCGATGGCGCTCGTCGCCGCGGCGCTGCTGGGGTTCGGGTGGGGCGCGTTCCTGTCCGTGGACCAGGCCGTGTCCACCCAGGTGCTCCCCGACGCCGAATCGCGCGGCAAGTACCTGGGCGTGATGAACATCGCCGTCGCGGTGCCGCAGAACGTCGGACCACTGCTCGGGGCCATCATCGTGGCGCTGACGGGTGGATTCGTCTGGCTGTTCGTGTTGAGCGCCCTTGCGCTTGTCGCTGGTGGCCTGGCCATCCTGCGGGTGCGCTCGCTCGACTGACCCGGGCCGCCCTCCCGCCGTTGGCGGGGGATAACGCAGGCGGCGGACGGAGAAAAAAGCGGATGGCGGGAGTTATAACTCCCGCCATCCGCTTTTATCTCCCGCCACGTCGGGCGGGAGCACAGTGCCGTCGACTACAGCGCGGCCGCCGTCACGAGTCGGACGACCTCGGGCAGTCCCCGGGCGAGTGAACGCCCGATGATGATCGCGTAGAGACCCGCGAGCGGCCCATCGAGGCGCACGCCGTGCGTGACCTCCAGTCCGGCCGGCGTCTCCCGCATGCTGTGGGGAAATGACAGCTTCGCCAGCGGCAGCGAAATCACGAAGTTCATGCCGTGGCCCGGCTCCACACTGGTGAACGTGAAGCGCTGCACCGGGGAACCGAGAGCCTTCACGCGTCCGCGAACGCCGGGCGCTGCGGGCGCGTCGAAGGTAGCCCACGCGGTGTCCGGGTCATCCGGTCCCCAGAATTCGGGCGTGATCCAGCGGCGCCAGACGCCGTCTGCGGTTGCCGTGGTCAGTTGGGTGTGCTGGGCGGTCCAGGTCATTACAGTGCCTTTGCTGTTGTGGAAACGGATGCTGCAGAGAGCGCGGCCGAGGCGTCACGGGCCGCGCGTTCGCCCGAGCGGACGGCGCCATCCATGAAGCCGGACCAGCGTTCGGCGGTCTCGGTGCCTGCCCAGTTGATCGGGCCGACAGGGGCGGTCAGATAGGGGGCGGATGCCGCGACAGTCCCCACCCCGGGAGCGGCGGTGGGTCCTCCGCCCGTCCACTGCTCGGTCGCCCACCGCTGGTCGACGAATCCGGTGGGTTCGAGCGCCCGCGGTCCGAACATCTCGGCGAACGAGGACAGCGCGCGAACACGGCGCTCCTCCTCGGGCAGGTTGTCCCAGCCGCGCGCCATGTCGCCTCCGATGAAACCGAGCAGCACGCCGGCGCTGGCGTCCTGCGGGCTCGCGTCAAACGTGATGAAGACTGGCCCGCGGTCGGACAACGCCTGGCCGCTCAGCCCGGCCTCCCGCCAGAACGGAGTTTCGTAGACGGCGTACGCCTTGGAAAGCACCCCCTGCGGCCATCGCTGGGAGAGCGCGGCGTAGTTGTAGGGGAGGGCCGGAGAGAACGTGATGCGCGTGCGCAGCGCCGGGGGGACGGCGACGATGACGCGGCGCGCGCGAACAGTGTGTTCTCCCGCGGTAACGGTGGCGCCCGTGTCATCCCATTCGATGCTGGTCACGGGGGAGTCGAGGTGCACGCGGTCTCCGAGCGCCTCCGCGACCCGGGCGGAGATCTGCCACGAGCCCTCGGTGAAGTGCTCCTCCTGGGCGCCTCCGCGGGTGTCGAGCATCATCGAGATGCCGCCGGCCATCTTGATGTAGCGAAGTACCTGCAGGAACGAGATTTCGCTGGGTTCGCAGCCCCAGGTCGTGCCCGTCACGATGCTCATCAGGTCGTGCGAGCTCTGCAGGGCGTGGATCGACTGCAGCCACGTCTTCAGGGAGTGGGAGTCCCACTTGGCGGCGTTGGGCGAGAGCCACGGGCGCGCGGTGTCGATGCTCTTGCCGATGCGGTCGATGCTCGCCTGAACCCGGGCGATGTCGAGGAGCCCGATCGCGCCGATCGGGGGAATGGTTCCGCGGTAGTGCTTGACCGCGCCACGCCAGCTGACAACGTTCGACCCGTGCTCCCAGGTGTCGAACCTGCCGACGCCGACCTCCTCGGCCAGCGCGATGATGCGGTCCTGGGTCGGACCGACGAAGGTGCCGCCGAGATCGACGTGCACGCCGGCGACGGATGCGGCCTTGGTGCGACCGCCCACGCGATCTGCCGCCTCGAACACGACGACGGAGCGTCCGAGGGCAACCAGATTGCGGGCGGCAGACAGCCCCGCGAGTCCCGCTCCGACGACGACGACGTCGATGATGTCGCCATCGCCGCGGATCTCGGGGGTGTCCAGGCTCAAAAGGGTCATGAAGCTCTCCTGCTCGGGGTAGGTAGTACGCGTTTAGATGCCAAGATGGAAGCGGCTGCCCGTAATGGCGCGGGTAACCACACAAGTGAATGAGGTGGCGTTGCATGGTGATCAGCGAACGTCCCCGGCGCGCGCGCGGGGAGTTGCGTCGCCAACAGTTGCTGGATGCCGCGATCCAGGTCATTTATGAGCGCGGGGTGTCCGGGGCAACGCACCGCGCGATTGCCGCGCACGCGGGAGTTCCGGCGTCGTCGACGACCTACTTCTTCGACACGATCGACGACCTGATCGGTGAGGCGCTCTCCGGAGTGATGCTCCGGGAGATTCAGCGCCTGGACGAGCTGCAACAGCAGGTGGAAGCGGATGACCTCACGCCCGAGCAAACCATCGACGCGTTCGTTGATCTCGTGGCCGGGGCATCCGACGCCGACTACACGGCTCAGTTCGAGGTGTACCTGTTCGCGTCCCGCAAGCCCGCCCTGCAGGCCCGCACCGTGGAGATCATTGCCGCGACCAGGCGCACGGCGGAGGCGGCACTGCGACGGTACGGAGTGCGCGACGCGGTGGGCGCGAGCGCAGCAGTCATCGCCATGATCGACGGCTTTGCCCTGCATCGTCTCGCTCACCCGGACCCCGAGGACTACTCGGCGCTGCGGCGCGGGCTTCGCGCGGCACTGGCCGGGTTCCTGGTGATGCAGGCGTCGGGGGACATTCCCCCAGACTAGGTGCGATAACTGGGCATTTGTCCAGTTATCTGTTACGAGCGCGTTAAATCACGGTGACGACGTGGGTGGTTCAGTGCCCGAAGTACCTGCGGTGGTACTCGAACGTCCACCCCACCAGCGCGACGGCGCCGATGGTGCCGCCGATGATGGCGATCCAGACGCCCACCGCGAGACCCAGGAACATCAGCGCCGCACATCCGGCGAGCACCACGGGCCACCAGCTCCACGGGCTGAAGAAACCCTGCTCGGCATCGCCGTCATCGATGTTGGCGCTCACGATGTCTTCGGGGAGTTCTGCTCCCTGCGCGCGGTGGGTGCGGCGCAGGTAGAAGGCGATGAGGGCCGCCAGAACCGCGGTGAGGAAGAGCCCGATGGTGCCGACCCATTCGATGGGGAGAGCGTATGCACCGCTCACGGACTGGGTGGCAAGCCCCTGTGCGTCGTAGATCACGTTCCACACGGTGTATGCAATATCGGCGAGGAGAAAGAATCCACTCAGGATCCAGAACAACCGAGCATTAGCTACCACGAGATTTCCCACCCAATTCGCTTGTCGTTTGCCCGTGTCAAAGGCACCATGAGGATTTCGAGCACGACTATTCCACGCCGGTGCGTCGGCGTCGAGCCCCTTGCGCGATGAATAATGCGTAAACGACGACGGCGATAACCTCGGGGTAGCCGGTGGCGAGTCCCCGAGCGCCTAGGGTTGAGACAGTGACGCCCGCCGCCAAGAAACGCACAAAGAAGTCTGCGTCTCGTCACGTGCGCGGCCGGTTCGAGTGGGTGTCCATCCTGGCGATCATCGCCGTCCTCGGCCTGTGTGGCTGGGCGCTCTGGAATTCCTCCGCCGCCTTCGCTCCGGAAAGCCGCGCATCCGGCGTCGATGCAGACATGGTCGCTCCGCTGGCGGATGCCACGGGACAGGCGCCCGCGTCGGCCCCCGTCGCCATCACGGACGCCGCGCCCGCGGCATCCGTTCCCGTGGGAATCTCGTCGAGGGTCGCGGCCACCTGGGTGACCCGGGTCGCGAAAGAAACGGGGATTCCCCGACGTGCGCTGGAGGCCTACGGTGGGGCGTCGGTGGTGCTTGCAGAGTCGCAACCCGAATGTCACCTGGGATGGACGACCCTTGCGGCCCTCGGCTTCATCGAGTCCGGCCACGGCACCCACGGGGGAACAACGCTGCTGGCCAGCGGATTCACCAAGACCCGCATCCTCGGCCCGCGCCTGGACGGAGGAGACTTCGCCCAGGTGCACGACAGTGATCGTGGCGCATGGGATGGCGATACGGAGTGGGACCACGCGGTAGGGCCGCTGCAGTTCATCCCGCAGACCTGGTCGGCCTGGGGTGCCGACGGCAACGGTGATGGGCTCGCCGATCCGAACCAGATCGATGACGCGGCGTTGGCCGCGGCCAATTACCTGTGCGCCTCGGGCGACCTGTCGGCACCGAAGACCTGGCGGGCCGCCGTCTTCTCCTACAACCACCTGGAGAAGTACGTGAACGACATTGCGGCGGCGGCCAACCGATACGGCTCGCTCGCCCGGTAGCCCACCACGCTGGTTGCGCTAGTGAAAGCCTGGCGCTGCCATGTCGCGCGCGAGGCGGGCGAGTGTGAGGTTGAGGGCATCCCTGTCCTTCGCGCTCCAGTGGGCGAGCGTCGCTTCGAGTTTCGACGAGGAGAACGCCACGATTCGCTCGCCCATCGCCCTGCCTTCCGCGGTGAGCGCCAACAGAATTCCCCGGTCGTCACTGGGCGATGGCACCCGCACGATCAGGTTGTGATCCTGGAGCCTGTGAGCGATCTTGGTCATGTTCGCCTGCCCCGTGCCGAGCACGGTTGCGAGGTCTCGTGGACGCATCGCACCGCGCAACGTCAGCTGATTGACGACGAGAAACATCGAGAGCTCATCCACGGGAAAATCGATGGCGGCCATCACCTCGCGGCGCACTTCCTGGCTGTCTGCCCAGTGCACGAGGGTCGACAGGGAGACGCGGATGTCAAGGAGGTCCCGTTCGATCACGGGAGTGAGGTCCACGGAGGTGCTGGTGGCCAACTGGTCCTTGTGCGGTCTCGCCACGATGATCCTTCCCTGGGGACTGCCCGGAGGGAGTCTATTGCCCGCTCCGGGCAGCCCGTGATCAATTCGATTGGCTAGAGCGGATGACCCGAACCGGGCCGAGCAGGCCGTGATCGTGCACCTCGGTCTGCTGCATCCTCGGCTCACCCAACAACATCTCCGCGACGACGTCGGGCAACTTGGCGTAGTAACCCCGCGCGAGCAACCGGTTATTGAGCGAACTCGCGACCCGGACCTCGATGGTGTTTTCGCCCGCGTGCACCAACCCGGTCACGTCCACGACGGGGGAGGACGTGTCGAAACCCACCTCGTCGCCACCGTTGATCCGCACGGACCCAAGACCCCCGCCGGTGGAGCCGAGGTCCACCGTGTAGCGTGCACCGTCGACCGGATCCCCATTCAGCGTGAATGTTGAACGGTAGCTGCCAACGCCCGACACCTCCGGACCTATCCCGGCAATGTCCTTCCACGGGCGCAATGCGCCGGTGCCGGCATCCAGCCGTGTCAC
Source organism: Glaciihabitans sp. dw_435 (assembly GCF_018449675.1). Classification (GTDB taxonomy): domain Bacteria; phylum Actinomycetota; class Actinomycetes; order Actinomycetales; family Microbacteriaceae; genus Glaciihabitans. The sequence continues at coordinate 206,055 of NZ_JAAVUZ010000004.1, forward strand.
GGCCGTGAGGGGGCGCACCTCGCGGGATTCATATCCCCGTCCCCGGTCCTCGGTGATGAGCTGATTCTCTCCCGCGTCCCAGCTGTCCACAGCGATTTGCCACTCGGCAATGTCGGCGACGGTCCCATGCGTTTCGGCAGCCGAATCCTTACCATCCGCCGACCGGTCGAGGGTCAGCAGCGCGGTCTCGCCCGGCGCAAGGGTGACGGTGACAATGGTGCGCCCGTCACGGTGCCGCACTCCCTGCTGCGGCCGCACCTCGCCCGACCAGCCGTTGATGCGGTAGACGGCGCCATTACCTGGCAGCGTCACGTCGACGGTTGTTTCCTCGCCCGTCTCGTAGAGAAAGTGGTAGAGGTACAAGTGCAACAGTTCACCGTCCTCGCGGAGGTGAGACAACACGTTCGGGTTGTCCCCGACGAACTCGGCGCGCCCCATGACTCCGAGAGCACGCAGCGCCACGACCGTGTGCGCAGCGTCGTCGATCTCTGACACTGTCGGGAGGGCGAGCAGCTCAGCGATCGTTGCGGCCAGTTCTGCGTCGCGCCCGTCCAGACCTGGTGTCAGTTCTGCTGCGCGCTCGTGGGAGGTGTAGGTGCGGTTGACGAGCGATTTCAGCTCGCGCGTTCCGTGGACGAGCAGTACTTTCGTGCCCTCGCGCGCCCAGTCGAGCAACTTGGCCGCGGCGTCGGGATCGAGGGCGTTTTGGAAAACGATGAGCGCTTGGTACCCCGGTCCGCCGGGCTGGATGAGACCGTCGCCAATCGTGACATCGTCGCGGAGCAGGAGCGTTCCGTCGAAGAACTCGTAGCTCCATCCTGCGTCCTGCATGCCGAGGTCCTGCCACCAGTGGTTCTCGCGATCGCGCATCCAAGAGGAGCCGTACGCATCCTCATCGGGCACACGGCGCCCCGCCTCGTCGACGAGCGCGATTCCGGACACGTTGTCGGTGAAGTGATCGGTGTGCAGGATTCCAACGTCGATTCTGGGGAGTCCCTGACGTAACAGGAACTGGTAACGACCGATCGCTGCATTCCACAGCGGATAGAACTCCGACGCAGGCTGCCTGGTGTCGAATCGCTCCGAGAACATGCTCCACATACCCTCGTGGCCCGGCCATTCGGTTACGCCTTCTGCCCCCGCCATGCTTGCCCAGCCGTGCAGAACAGTCTTTGTCACCCCCGCCGCAAGTTGCGTTGCGATGATCTGGTCGTAGAACCGATGATCGAGAATGTGGTTCCGCGTGGTGGCGCCGGTCTCTGACGAGTACTGCTTGCCGAACAGGTGTGCCGGTCCAGCCAGAAGGCGGTAGCCGTCAATCTGGGATCCGAACTCCAGGGACTCTGTTTCGATTCCGTCAACCTCGGGCCCTGGTCGGGTGAGTTCGAATGGCAGCCCATAGCTAATCTCTGAACGCAAGGTCATTCCGTTGGCGTGGAGGAATTCCGCGAACGGACGAAGCATGTTCTCGATGTAGAGATCGGTGAGCGTTCGCACGTAGTCGAAGCGAACTTTCTCCACCGTTACCCGCTGGTTCGTCAGCGGGTCGTGGTGGTACACGGTGCTTGAGGCCATGAACGGGGCGTTACGACTGAGAAAGGGTAGCCAGGTCGTGATGTCGTATCCCCGGCGGGTGCGAAACTCCTCCGCGATGTGTTCGCCCCAGAACAATCCGCCTGCGCCGTAGGTTGCCAGCTCCAGAGAGTCCATGTACATCTGTGCGCGCGGGTTGCGGGCAATCTGCTCCCGCAGCGCCGGAGTGAGAACCACGGTGTCCCAGTATTCGATGACGGCGTCGACTCCTGCCCGTTCGAGGTAATTGACAGTCCAGTTGATGGTCGCCGACGGTGACGCTGTCTGCCCTGTGCCATGCATCCAGTAGACGAAGAGGCGCCAGGTTCCCGTGCCAGGCGCGGTCCAGTCCAGGCTTCCGTCTGTGACGTCGCCGGTCAGGTAGATCACCGACTCCGCGTCGAGCACCGTAGCGCTGTCCTCTCCCGGTACTGCCCGGATGGCAACCACGGCGACGAACTGCTGAGTGCGGATTTCGCCGCGTTCTCCCGGAACGGTATTTTCGGATGACGCCACTGACAGGTCGATGCGGGGGAGCGGTCCGCTGCGGGAGGTGCCCGCAGCCAATTCCTCGCTCACCACATCCAGCTCCTTGGCCGCCGCGGGATGATCGGCATCGATGGTCGGCAGGTTCGCGTTGGACCAATTGGTGCCTGATGTGAAGCTCACCGACATGTTGCGGCTCGTCGTTTCTTCCACGACGATCTGCGAGTCGTGAACCCACTCCTCCGAACCCCACCCGTAGCGGGCGTGGTCGATTTCGCCCTCGTCCATCGCGAGAAATTCCATCCCGCCAAAACCGAGCCGGTGGGCGGTCTCGACCTCGTACCGGAGGGTCTCGTCGGTGTGGAGTCCCTCGGCGAGCCACCAGCGCAATTCCGGTCGAAACTCGATTGCCGGTGTCGCGATGTTGCGGGCGATGTCGTCAAGCGTCATGCGATGTTCTCCTTTGAACGGGGTGGCGCACGGGAAATCTCTCCGTCGAAGTACTGTCTATCAGAATAAATGCAATGTCCTCAAGACAATATATTTTCTGCCCATTGCTTGCGACGCACACGGCCGCCCGCTAGCGTGGCGGCACGGTTGAATCCTTTCAATGGATGACACCGACCGCACGTTGCCGTGGGGGAAATCCCACTTCAAAGGAGAAGTTTGTGAGTACAATTTCCGCATCCCGTGAGCCAGGATCCTGGTACATCGCAACCGTTTCTGGCATGGCGTCGTACATCGATTCGGCCTCGATAATAAGCTTCGGCACGGCCGTCGTCATCTACCAGACGGCGCTCGGGCTCACGCCAGCGCAGGTGGGGATCGCCTCGGGAGTGCTGACATTCTCGATTGCCATCGGTGCTGTGGTGGGAGGGAGACTTGGCGACCGTTATGGGCGTCGCCCGGTCTTCACCGTCACGATGATCCTCATCGCTCTTGGCGCCGTGTCGGCAGTTCTCGCCACAGCCTTCCCGATGTTGCTGGTGGGTGCCATTCTGATCGGGGTGGGAACGGGCGCCGATCTGCCCGTGTCGCTGGCGACAATCGCCGAAGCCGCAGATGACAGCAACCGCGGTAAATTTCTGGGATTCTCGAACCTTCTCTGGGTCGCCGGCATCATCGCCGCAAGCATCGGCGCGGCCCTCGTGGGCAACGCCGGCAGAATCGGCGGACAGATTCTCTTCGCCCACATCGGGCTGGTCGCCGCAATCGTGCTCGTCGCCCGACTGCGCATTCCCGAGTCGGCGACGTGGCTCGCAGCCCGGGCCGACCGTCACGCGGGCGTCCCGACGATCCGGGCACAGCGAGCGGCTCCCACGCGGCTCCTGCGTCGGCCTTACCTGGTGCCGGTGCTCGCCCTGATCGGTTTCTATACGCTCGTCAATCTTGCTGCGAACACCAACGGACAGTTCGGCACGTATTTGCTGGTCAATGTGGCAAAGGTCGATGTCTCCACCGCGGCGCTCCTCGGCCTGGTGTCCATCCCGGTGCTCATTGCCGGCTACCTCTGGTTCATGCGCATCGCCGACGGGCCCTACCGTTTCTCGTACTTCACCGCCGGCGGCATCGTCTGGGTCGTCGGTCTGCTGGTGCCGGCGGTCTTTGGTTTCAGTGTGACGAGCTATCTCGTGATGGGCGTCCTGTTTGCACTCGGCAGCTCATTCGCCTTTGAAACGATCATGAAGGTCTGGGCGCAGGAGTCATTCCCCACTCTCATCCGCTCAACGGCTCAGGGCTCGATCATCGCCGTTGCCCGGGTGGCCGCGGCAATTCTCGCGGCACTCACGCCAGGTCTCATCGCCGTGGGTCCTACCGTGCTGTACACGCTGCTGTCCGCGGTGACATTCGTCGGGCTGGCCATAGCGTGGATCGTGTTCCGTCACCGCAACAACCACAGCGAATTCGCGGTAGAGGGCAACGACAGCCCCACTTCGGCGATTCCCACGCAGTCAGTAGCCGTTTCCTCGGGGCCAGTGCGGGTGCCCTAACGACACAACGACACTGGGCCAGCTTCCGGTGAGGAACTGGCCCAGTGTCATTGGTGCTGGCGGAGTGGGCGTTATCCGAGGTGGACGGCGCCTTCTCCGGCGGTGAAGTCCTCCTTGGAGACCCGCACCATGAACCAACCGATGGGAATGGCGACGATCATCGCGATCGCCGCGGCGATGAAGACGATGGAATAGCCGTCCACCAGGCCTCCAAACGGGTTCGCCGTGCTGGCGGAGGTGGAGGATGCCACGGCCGAGGTGTACAGCGCGGTGAAGACGGCGATACCGATCGACCCACCCACCTGCTGGGCGGCCGTGAGCGCGGCACCGGCTACGCCGGAGTCACGCGGCTGAATGCCCGCCAGCGCGAGGTTCTGCATGGGAACGAACACGAACGCCGCTCCGATACCGAACAGGATCTGTCCAGGGAGGATCTGCGCGAGGTAGGTTCCGTCGGGCGTCACTCGGCTGAGCAGCAACAGCCCTGCCGCGGACAGAACGGGGCCGATGGTGATGAGGATGCGCGGGCCGACCTTGCCGATAACGTTCGACAGAATCGCGGCCGTCACGATGATGCTCCCCGCGAAGGGCAGCGATGCAACGCCGGATGCCAGCGGTGACATGCCCATGACGATCTGGAAGTGCAGCGTCAGGTAGAGCAGCGCTCCGAGCATCGCGGCACCCTGCAGGATCGCGATGAGGAACGTGCCGCCGCGGACCTTGTCGGCGATGATGCGGAGCGGCAGGAGCGGGTTGGCCGCACGTGTCTGCCACCAGAGGAAGAGCGCGACGCCGACGGCGCCCAGTGCGAGGAATCCGATGGTGTCCGCACGTCCCCAACCAAGCTCGGCGCGGGAGAAGCCGTAGACGATCGAGCCGAGGCCGAGCGTGATCATCAGGGTGCCGGGAACGTCGTACCGGGTATCTCCGTCGGCCCGACTCTCCTTCAGGATGAACAGTGCGGCGATGATCGCAATGACGGCGATTGGCACGTTGACCAGGAGGCACCAGTTCCACGTGAGGTATTCAGTGAGTACGCCTCCGAGAAGCAGCCCAATGGCGGCTCCCGCTCCGGCGATGGTGCCGAAGATGGCAAACGCGCGGGTGCGGTCCGGTCCGGAGGGGAAGGTCACCGTGAGGACCGCCAGTGCCGCGGGGGCGAGCAGCGCGGCGAACACACCCTGGAAGCCGCGGGCGAGCAGCAGCATTCCGCCGCTCGTGGCCAGGCCACCGATGCCGGAGGCGATGGCGAAGCCGGCCATACCGACGATGAAGGAGCGCTTGCGGCCCCAGAAGTCGGCGATGCGTCCGCCGAGGAGGAGCAGGGAGCCGAACGCGAGCGCGTAGAGAGTGACCACCCATCCACGCGTGCCGTCGGACATGCCGAGTTCGAGCTGGGCATCGGGAAGGGCAATGTTCACGATCGTGCCGTCGAGGACGACCATGAGCTGGGAAAGTGCGGCGACGCCGAGGATGATCCAGCGACGGTTGGGGTGTTCAGCGGCGGACGCGCGGGCGTCACGACGTACATCAGGCAAAGAAATGAGAAGCTCCAGGTGAGAGTGGTGCCGGCCTGTTGGTCACGACGGATTCCGTGACCTAACCAACCGGTTAGTATTACTATAGTGGAGTCATGGCTAACCAGGAGATGAACGTCGAGCATCGGATACTGCTGTCCGCTCGCGCCGAGTTTGCCGAACATGGTCTCGCCGGGGCACGCGTCGATCGCATCGCCAAGGGCGCGAACTCGAGTAAGGAGCGCCTGTACGCCCACTTTGCCGACAAGGTCGCCCTGTTCCAGGCGGTGCTCAACCTCAACGGCATGGAGTTCTTCGAGGCGGTTTCTCTGAGCCCCGCCGATATCCCCGACTTCGTGGGCCGGGTGTTCGATCACTCGCTCAGCCATCCCGAGCACCTGCGGATGATGACCTGGGCGCGGCTGGAGGGCTTCAACTTCGATCTCCACTCCGCCGTCATGGAGAGCGAGCGGGCGAAGTCCGACTCGATCCGTGAAGCGCAGGCGGCAGGACTCGTCGATGCGTCGTGGAAACCGGACGAGCTCATCCCGCTGCTCTTCGGGATCGGCCTCGCGTGGACGCAGGCGCCCGGCACCACGGGATCGGCCGAAGCGCCGGCCGTGATCGCCGCGCACAGGGCTGCCGCGGTCGAGGCATCCCGTCGCCTGATCCAGTCCCGCTGACGCAGGCGTCCAGAAAGGCCCCCGCCCGGCGCGACTAAACTGGGCCCCTGCCACACACCAAGGGGGACCCGCGTGGATCGATTGCAAGCTCTTCAGATTCCGCCCCGCCGCAAGGCCGCGGAACTCGGCGCGATGCTCGCGGCGCTGCCGCAGGGAGAGCTGGTGGAGGCACGGTTCAACTCGGAGCCGTACGGCGCCTACTCGGTCGTCGGTCGCGTCGCGATCGGATCGTCCATGCACCTCGGCGGAATCGAAGTCGGCAACAACGGTAAGCCGGTGCGCGAACTGATGACGCTCGAACCGCGGGACACGGAAGCGGATGACGCGGAGCCGCTGCACCTCGCCCACGTGGCGAGCACGGTGGCCTCTCTCGCACACGGCGATGTCGTGGAGGCGACGTTTGTGCAGGAACCCTACGGCACGTTCACCATCACGGGTATCTGCGTGCTCGCTCCCTACACGGGGGAGAAGATGGTGGGGTCGTGGTTCCTGACGACGGAAGCAGAAGCGGCGAAGCGGCTCGTGTCGGTCGACGTCGTTGCTCGCGCCTCGGAGCACACGGTTCCGGTTCCGCGGTGGATGACCGCCTGGGCCTCCGAGCGCGAGGGTTCGCGCCCGGAGGAGTAGCCAGACTGACTAGGAACGCTTGGCGGCGGTGCGGTTCTCCGCGGAGACCATCCAGGCGTACTGCTCGAGCTGCGAGATGATCGCGTGCAGGATGTCCGCGCTGGTCGGGTCCTCGTCGTCGACATCGTCGTGCACGTCGCGCATGGTTCCGACGGCGGCTTCCAGACGTGTCGTGATGAGGTCGACCGTGACGGCGGTGTCGATCTCGCCGTTCGGGTACTCCGGAAGGGTCGTGGTGGCGGCGACGGTGTCGCTGCGTCCGTCCGGCACGGCGTGCAGGGCGCGCAGGCGCTCGGCTACCTCATCGCTGGACTCGCGGGCGAAGTCGATGATCTCGTCGAGCTGCAGGTGCAGGTCGCGGAAGTTCTTTCCGACGACGTTCCAGTGCGCCTGCTTGCCCTGGATGTGGAGCTCGACCAGGTCGACGAGTACCTTCTGCAGGTTGTCCGTGAGCTGCTTCGATGCCTTGAAACCGCGCTCGGCGTTCTGACGCCTCGTGGGCTTTGCCCCACCATCGGCGGGGACGTGAACATCGCGTTCGACAGTTGTTGTCATCAGAATTGCCTTTCCTTGTGTGGTGATGATGGATCTTTCGGATTCTGAAGCCTCGGTGTACGAGTCCAGAAACTATTGTGCGTCGGTCACCTGCTGGGCGGCCGTGTGGGAGGCAAGTTCCAGCAGTTGGGATCGCAGGTAACCGGCGTAGCCGCCGGGGGTGCGTCCGACCTGGCGGCCGGAGGTGACGACCTCGCAGCGGTCGGTGGCGAGGAGATCGGCCGCTGTTTCCCTCAGCCGGTCGACGAGATCGTTGTCCTCGTGCTCGGCGCGGGAGAGGTATCCGCCGGCCCGCGTATAGGCCGACGCCCGCACCCCGAGGTTGGCGCCGTGCACGTGCCCGTTTGCCGCGCCGGGCTTGTGGGTTGCCCGCCACGCGCGAATCTGCGCCGCGGTGAGGTCCTTGAAGTCGGGGCGAACGGTGCCGATCATCACGTCGTGACCGGCATCGGCCAGCTCGAGCTGGTGCGAGAGCCAGTGGCGGGGAACGACGGAGTCCGCGTCGGTGTTGGCGATCCACAGGCGTTTCTCCGGCACGTGGCGCGTCGCGAGTGCGGCGTCGACACCGGAGGCACGGGCGGCGCCCACGTTGGCAGACTCGAGCTCGACGACACGCACGCCCGGGAACGCCCGCGCGACGGATGCCGTGCGGTCGAGGCATCCGTCTGCCACCACAATGATCGTGACCGGTGGCGCCAGCGTGCCGCGTGCCGTCTGGAGGTACTGCACGGCAACCTGCACGGAGCGCAGGCACTGGCCGATCAGTTCCTCTTCGTCCCGGGCGGGGATCACGACGGCAATGGCCCGGATGGCGGTGGGGGAGACGGTTCTCACCGGCCGGGCAGCGCGCTTGGCCTTGGCGACCTCCGGGGGAGTCACGCGAGCCCCGTTCGTTCGGCGACGGAGCGTGGATCGGCAGAGAAGACCTCGAGAATGAAATCCTTCTCCGACACGGTCGACAGGCGGGTGAGGCCCGTGAACTCCGCGATGGCGGCGTGGACTGCATCACCGGTGAGCAGGTAGTCCTCGACGGGATGGCGCCAGTGGCATGCCACGAGAGTGCCCGTCGCGCCGAGCGACCGCTCGATCTGGCCGAGCACGACCGTCAGCGACGGGAGGTCGAAGTAGTACCCGACCTCGCTGAGCACCACGAGATCGAATTCCCCCGCGGGAAAGTGATCGACGACGTCGGTCTTGCGCACCGTCACCTGGGGCAGGTCCGCGTTGCGCGCGGTCGCCCGGTCGACGGCCGCCTGGGAGATGTCGACCGCGAGCAGCCGGTCGGTGCGTGCGGCCAGCTCACGGGTGAGTACGCCGATGGAGCATCCGACCTCCAGCGCCGCTCCATAGCGTTCTGCCGGGAGCGCTGCCATGGTCAGCGCGCGCTTGCGTGCCTCGTACCAGCGGGTCTGGAAGCCCCACGGGTCATCGTGTCGCTCGTACGTCGCGTCGAAGTAGTTCTCGGCGATGCGTTCGGCGGGCACCGAATTGTCGGCGGTCGGCATGACAAACACCTCGATGTCTCGAAGGAAGTTGAGCAAAAAGAGCGGGTGCAGCAGGGCTTCGTCGCCGGGTGCTTGTGACAGGGGTGCGACCTGGGACTGGTACTCGAGCATCGCGCGACGCTTGGCGTCGAGGGATTCCGTCTGGAGGGGCAACGCGAGTAACCGTGGCCACGGTGTTGTCGCGTCGTCGGGGGAGGCCCAGTGCCACATCCAGATGGGGTACTCGATGAGGGTGCGGTGGCTGCGGTCCGAGACATCCGCACAGACCTCTCCCACCACCCGGTGATCACGATGTCCATCGCCCCGCCACGGAGCCGCGATAAGCGCCGACGGCCCGGTTGCCGTGATGATCGGGGTCAGCAGGTCCGTCAGGTGCTCCCGGTGCTCGCGCACCTGACCGTCGGGGAGGTTGAGGAACGTGACCCGGCTGCCCGGCGCGAGCTCCCGCGCTGCGACCTGCGCCTCGATGCGGCGACGCAGCGCCATGCTCTCGCCTTCTACCCCGGAGGATCCGGGGTGCGAGGCCGCGCCATCGGTGACGATGACGATATGGACGCGGATGTCCCGGGCCGCGGCCTCGGCGATGAGGCCACCGGCTCCGAGGGTCTCGTCATCGGGGTGCGCCGCGATGACCAGGAGTTCGCCCACCCCGTCGAGCCCGAGGGAGGGCAGCGTGGTCATGCGGGGGTCGGCCGACCACAGCTGCGCGGGCGTACCCGGCTCGCGGGCATCGAAACTCACCACGGGACGACCCCCGCATCGAGAAGCTTTCCGCCCAGGGCTGCGAGATCCTTTTCGGCGTGGTCCTGGCGTAGGTACAGCTGCAGGTCGGCGACGCGCTTGGCGTGGGCCGCGTCCATCGCCAGTGGGGCGGGGCCAAGCGCGTGGGCGGCGCGATCGAGGATTTCCTCGCTTGCCCGCACGACGGTGGCGCGCACCCGGCGGGACAGCAGCTTGCCCGCCGGTCCCGTCGCCTCGCCCGCGTCCACGAGTTCCGCGGCTTCGCGCAGTGCACGGCGCGACGACTGCAGGAGTTCGTCGACCGCGCCGAGGTGCATGAGGAGGAAGGGGTCGCCGGGTTTGGCGCGTGCGGCCTCGAACAGGGTGCGTCCGATGCCAACGGCGCCCCCGAACCAGCAGGCCGCGACGCCGATCGCGCCCCACGAGAAGCCGGGACGGTCGAGATACCACCCGGCATCGCCGATGGCGACGGCGGGCACGTTATCAAAGGTCACGGGACCGCTCGGAATTTCGGTGAGGCCGCGCGCGAGCCATCCGCTCTCCGCCACTCGCACGCCCGGGAGTGCGAGATTGACGGCGAACAGCCGGCGACTGCCGTCTGGAAGGGTGGCGGACACCAGCGCTGCGTCCAGAACTCCGGCGAGGGAGCACCACGGTTTCGTGCCGGTGAGGGTCCATCCGGTCTCCGACGCGTCCGTCGGCGGGATGGCCGTCAGCGGAGCGCTTCCCTCGGCGGCAAAAACGCCCCAGCTTGCGGATGCCCCGATCCCGAGATTTTGCGAAGAGGAGTCGCTGTCCCGCCACTGACCAAGAATGGCGATGGCGTCCAGATGGGGCTCGACGGCCCGCACGATGCCGAGGTCCACCGCGGCGATGGATGCAAGGGTCTCCCAGAGCAGTGCGGTGTTGCCGCTGCCCGGGGTGGGGAGAGTGGCACCAAGCGAGGCTGCAAGACGAAGCGCAGCGCCAATATCTCCGGGGGTGGGCAGTGTCGTGGCGTTCTGCTCCCCGGACACGCCGAATACCGCTGCCTGGGGCGACAGCGGTATCGGTCGGAGTTGGTGGTTTATCACTACGCGCCACGATAAGTTACGGCGTTGGTCGGGGCCGGGGGCTTTCCGCGAGTGAGAACCGGTGATATGGGCGGGTGCCCGGGCGTTAGTTGACCTGGGCGGCGACGGGCTCCGCGGCACCCGGGCGCACGGGCGGGGCGGAGCGGGGGCGACGGTGGGCTGTGGTCGCCGCGGCGACCATGACAGCGAGCGCAGCGACGGTGATGGCGGCACCCGCCCACAGGGGAGAGGTGTACCCGAGCCCCGCCGAAATGGTCAGGCCGCCGATCCATGCTCCCAGAGCGTTTCCCACGTTGAACGCCCCGATGTTCGCACCCGAGACCAGCGTTGAGTTGTCGCCCGCGTACAGAAGCACCCGCATCTGCAGTCCGGGAACCGTGGCGAACCCGAAGCCGCCCATGAGTACCAGCAGGATCATCGTCGCGATCTGGTTTTGTGCGGTGAGCGCGAAGATCACCAGCACCACGGCGAGGGCGAGCAACAGGGTGATGAGCGTTGCATCGAGCGACTTGTCGGCTGCCTTGCCGCCGACGATGTTTCCGACGAAGAGGCCAGCGCCGAACAGGATGAGGAGCCACGGCACGGCACTGCTGGCGAAACCGCCGACCTCGGTGAGCGTGTAGGCCATGTAGGTGAAGGCCCCGAACATGCCGCCGAAGCCGAGAATCGTCACGACAAGTGAGAGCCAGACCTGACCGGATCTGAATGCCCGCAACTCGTTGCGCAGTGCGCCGGCCGCGGTAGTCGAGGCGACGGCCGGAACGAGAAGCACGATGCCGAGAAACGCGAGAACGCCGATGATGCTGATGGCCCAGAAGGTTGCGCGCCAGCCGAGGCTCTGTCCGATCAGGGTTCCGAAGGGCACGCCCAGAACATTGGCAAGGGTGAGTCCCGTAAACATGATCGCGATGGCACCCGCTTTCTTGTCGGGTGCGACCATGCTCGCGGCGAGCACGGAGCCGATGCCGAAGAAGGCGCCGTGGCACAGGGCGGCGATGATCCGGCCGAGAAGCATGACGGAGTACTCCGTGGAGAACGCGGACAACACGTTGCCGATGATGAACAGCACGAGGAGCCCGAGGAGGACGCGCTTGCGCGGGAGTCGTGTGACAGCGGCGGTGATGAGCAGTGCACCCACGGCGACGCTCAGTGCGTACCCCGTCACGAGCCATCCCGCAGCCGCCTCGTCCACCGAGAAGTCGGCAGCAACCTCGGGCAACAACCCGACAATGACGAACTCGGTGAGGCCGATGCCGAAGCCACCAAGGGCGAGGGCGAGTAATCCGATGGGCATTGGCTGTGTCTCCTCAAAAAATCCATGAACGCGCGCACAAGCCACGTAAACTATTACTTGCAAGCGCGGGATAAATGATTGCACACGCAACTATCCCGCGCAAGCAACTACTTTTGGGAAACGAGGAGAAGAGCGATGAGCATCGAAGATGACGCCGTCGAAGTGCGCGCCCAGGGGTGGCGCACGTTGGCCGCGCTGCACGGATTGATCGAGTCCGAGCTGGAGAAGTCTCTGCAGTCCGAGCATCGTCTGTCCGTGGTCGAGTACACAGTGCTCGACGTCCTCAGCCGTCAGGACGGCTGGCACATGCGGATGCAGCAACTCGGGCGCGCCACCGCGCTTTCGCCCAGCGCGACGACCCGGCTGGTGAACCGGCTGGAGGATCGCGCCCTGCTGACCCGCATTCTGTGTCTCGACGATCGCAGGGGCATCTACACGGAGTTGACCGCGGCCGGGCAGGAACTGCTCACGCGGGCGCGGCCGGTGCACGACGCAACGCTGGAACGGGCACTCGCCGATGCGCGGGAACTTCCCGAACTTGCTCCCCTGGTGCAGGCGCTGCCGAGCCTTCTTCCCGCCTAGCCCCAGGCGGGCAGCGGGCGGCTATTACCGATCGGTGGGAACACTCGACTTACCCGGATTGACGGCACCGAGGCTGGACGAGCCGGGGCGCGGACTGAGCCCGAGGCGGGTGACGATCTCCGACGCCTGCTCGGCCGGTGTGCGCCCGGCGGCGATGGTGATGGCCCGTTCATCCTCTTCCGGTGGCTCCAGCGCGTCGAGCTGAGAGTCGAGGAGCGATGCAGGCATAAAGTGATCAAGACGTTGGGTCAGCCGCCGGCCAATGAGTTCCTTCGACCCACTGAGGAAGACGAAGACGACGTTTTGCTCGCGGAGCGTGTTGCGGTAGCGGCGCTTGAGGGCTGAACACGTGATGATGCCCGGCACATCGGCCATCGTGTGCTCGACGATCCACGACGAGATTGTCTCGAGCCACGGCTGCCGGTCCTCGTCGCCCAGAGGGATTCCGTCCGCCATCTTGGCCACGTTCTCATCGGGGTGCAGATCGTCCCCTTCCTCCAGGTCCCAGCCGAGCTGCCCGGCGAGAATGCCGGCGACGGTGGACTTGCCGGAGCCTGAAACGCCCATGATCACGAGGACGGGCTGACTTGTGGGGAACATCTAAATCACCAAACTGAGTGCGAGGACGCCGCCGAGGCCGACGACGGAGATGATGCATTCCATGATGGTCCACGTCTTGAGGTTTTGCCCCACCGATGCACCCAGATACTCCTTTACCAGCCAGAACCCAGCGTCGTTCACATGGGAGAGGAAGAGGGAGCCGGCCCCGATGGCCAGCACCATGAGCGACACGTGCGGCATCGAGAGGTCGGCCGCCACCGGTGCGAGGATTCCGGAGGCAGTCACCGTCGCGACCGTCGCCGAACCGGTCGCGACCCGGATGAGCGCGGCGACGAACCACGCGAGAAACAGCACGGACAGGTTGCTGCCGTTGACCGCGTTTGCGATGACGGTGCCGATCCCCGTGTCGATGAGCACCTGCTTGAATCCACCCCCGGCGCCAACGATGAGCAGGATGCCCGCGATCGGGGGGAGCGCATTGGTCAGGGAGGTCGACACGTCATTGCGGGTCATCCCGCCGCCGCGGCCGAAGACGATCATCGCGTAAATCACGGCGATGCCCAGCGCCACCATGGGAGTACCGAGGAAGACCAGCAGCGCGTTCAGTGGCGCCGTCGATCCCGGGGCCGTTGCCTCTGCGACGGTGCGGGCAAGCATGAGGACAACGGGGAGCAGGATGCCGATGATCGAGGCGACAAAGCTGGGACGCTTGCGATCGCTGGGGCTGTCTCCCTCGTCCTCTGACGTGAGGAACATATTGGGGACGGGCAGGTCCACCCACCGCGCGGCGATGCGGCCGAACACCGGCCCGGCAATGATGACCGTCGGGATGGCCACGATCACCCCGAGTCCGAGGGTGAGACCCAGGTTCGCGTTCAGGGCGGCAACCGCCACTAGGGGGCCGGGGTGAGGCGGCACGAGTCCGTGCATAACGGAAAGGCCGGCGAGCGCGGGAATGGCGATCGCCAGCAGCGGCACCTTCGACCGTCGCGCCACGAGGATGATCACCGGGATGAGCAGAACCAAGCCCACCTCGAAGAACATGGGCAATCCGATGAGAGCCCCGATCAAGGCCATGGTCCATGGCAGTGTGCGGGCGCTCGACCGGGAGACGAGGGTGTCCACGATGCGGTCGGCGCCGCCCGAATCTGCCAGCAGTTTGCCGAACATTGCCCCGAATCCCACGAGGATTCCGACGCTCGTCATCGTGGCGCCGAAGCCTGCGCCGAAGCTCAGCACCGATGCCCCGGGTGCGAGACCGGCGCCGATACCCACGCCGATACCGCCGACGGCGAGGGCGAGGAATGGATGCACCTTGAGCCAGGTGATCAGAGCGATGATGACGGCCACGCCGATGACCGCCGCAATGATAAGTTGCGCCTCGCTGCTGGCGGGTTCGATCGGGTCATCCGCCCGCGGGAGACCACCGGCGGTTATCAGCGCTGCGGAGAGGAGCATTGTCGTGTCCCTTCGCGGATCACGACGGTGTGATCCTCGGGGCACCCCACGGAATACGGACTGGGCGGTTCCGGGTGTTCCGGTCCCCGTGCGCCAGAGGATACGCCCGCGCGCAAATCCGGGGAAACCCCGTTGACAGCGTGGAATGCTGGTGGCGGATGCGTTGTTGCAGAGAACGATGCATTTGCATGGAGATTAGGAGCACGACATGACACAGGAACTCGAGCTGGGTCTCGACACATTTGGCGACGTGACAGCGGGTGCCGACGGCGTGAGCCTGCCCTACGCCCAGGTAATCCGTAACCTGGTCGACGAAGCGGTGCTGGCGGACGAGGTCGGAGTCGACTTCATCGGCGTCGGTGAGCATCATCGCGACGACTTTGCCGTGTCGGCGCCCGAGGTTGTTCTCGCCGCCATTGCCGCGCGCACGTCGCGGATTCGCCTTGGCTCCGCGGTCACCGTGTTGAGCTCCGACGACCCGATTCGCGTGTTCCAGCGCTTCGCGACAGTCGATGCGGTGTCGAACGGGCGCGCCGAGGTCATCCTCGGCCGTGGCTCCTTCACCGAATCGTTCCCTCTCTTTGGGTTCGACCTCGCCCAGTACGAGGAACTCTTCGAAGAGAAGCTCGATCTCTTTTCCGAGGTGCTGAAGGAGGGGCCCATCACGTGGGCCGGGACCACCCGTGCCGCCCTGACGAACCAGCAGGTGTACCCCAAGACGGAGTCCGGCGCGCTCAAGGCCTGGATCGGCGTGGGTGGAAGCCCCGAGTCTGTGGTGCGTGCCGCGCGCTACGGACTGCCGATGATGCTCGCCATCATCGGGGGAGACCCGTCGCGATTTGCGCCGTACGTCGACCTCTACCACCGTGCGCTCGCTCAGTTCGAGATGCCGACGCGGCCGATCGGTGTCCACTCGCCCGGTTACATCGCCGACACGGACGAGCAGGCTCGCGAAGAACTCTGGCCCCACTTCAAGGCGAACCGTGACCGTATTGGCGCGGAGCGTGGCTGGAGCCCCATGCAGCGTGGTGAGTTCGATCAGGAAGCCGACTTCGGATCTCTGTACGTCGGATCGCCCGAGACGGTCGCGCGCAAGATCGCCGCTACCGCGAAGACCCTCGGGCTCGACCGCTTCGATCTCAAGTACAGCGCAGGACCCCTCGCCCACGAGAAGTCGATGCACAGCATCGAGTTGTACGGCACGAAGGTGATCCCGATGGTCAGGGACATTCTGGCCTCCTAGCCGCAGCAGAGACACAGACACCCCCGGATGCGCCCTGCATCCGGGGGTTTTTGCGTACCCGCGAGAGCGCTCGCCAGCATTTCCGTTGAGCTACCTACTGGACACCTGCAAGACACCTTTCGGACGCCGGCTGGACTCCGCGCGCTGTCACTCTAAGCCGTTCCCCAGATCCGCCCTGCCGAAAAGGACGCCGTGACGCTCGACACCCCGCGCAAGCTTTCCCTGCTCCGCGACCCCGTCGACCTTCTTTTTCGGGGGGTCGCCCGCACCGCCGGCATCACGGTTCTCGCCATCATGTCGCTGGTGGGACTGTTCCTCGCCTACCGCGCCACACAGGCACTGCAGGTGGCCGGCTGGAGCTTCTTCACCGAACAGTCGTGGGAGCCCGACGCTGGCAAATTCGGCATCGCGGCTGTGCTTGTGGGCACCATCCTCATTGCGCTTGTCGCCATCGTCATCGCGGTGCCGCTCGCCACCGGCACTGCCCTCTACATCACGGACTACGCACCGCGTCGCATCAAGCAGACGCTGATCGGTCTCGTCGACCTCATGGCGGCCATCCCCAGTGTCGTGTATGGCCTCTGGGGCTTCTTCTTCCTGCAGGGCAACATCACTGACATTTCGCGGTGGATCTCCCACACGTTCGGCTGGATCCCGATCTTCGCGGTGGACGGAGCGGATCCCAACGACCCGCTCGCCAGCTCCACCGTCTATACCTCGTCCACGTTCATCGCCGGCATCGTTGTCGCGTTGATGATCGCCCCCATCATCACCTCCATCATGCGCGAAGTGTTTTCGCAGGCACCGGTGGGGGAGCGCGAGGGCGCGCTTGCCCTGGGATCGACCAAATGGGGGATGATCCGCTCGGTGGTCATCCCGTTCGGCCTCGGTGGCATGATCGGTGGCACCATGCTCGGTCTCGGCCGCGCGCTCGGCGAGACCATCGCCGTGTACATGATCATCTCGCCCGTGTTCGTCATTCAGCCGCACATCCTGCAGGCGGGGGCCAGCTCGGTGTCGTCGCTCATCGCCCTCAAGTACGGCGAGGCCACCGAATTCGGAACCTCGGCTCTGATGGCGGCGGGACTCGCGCTGTTCATCATGACGCTGATCATCAACTTCGCAGCGTCGGCCATTGTCGCCCGCTCGCGGTCGGGAGCTAGCAGCTGATGAGTTCGACCATCGATGTACGCGCGATTCATGAGCGTCTGGATGCCGCGACGGGTGAGACATCCATCGTCCAGGCTGTTCCGGCGGGCACCACGCTGCCGCGCAACGTGCTGTCCGAATTGCCGCCCGAGTTGGTGACGGAGCAGCAGCCGCGACGGACATCCGCCCTGCGCATCAGTGACCTGCTCTCGGCGATCGGCGCCGCCATCGCCTCCCTCGCGGCCACCACCTTCCTCGTGACCCAGCTGGCACCCATTCAGGGACCGGTGGCGTTCGGCGTCATCGCCTACATCCTGTTCGTGGTGTTCTACAGCATCCTCGTCGCCGCGGACGAGACGGGACCCGTCGTTCGGGACCGCATCGTGCTGGTCATCGTGCACTCGCTGGCGTTCACCATCTTCATCACGCTTGTCTTCGTCGTGCTGTTCAGCCTGATCCGGGGCGCCCAGGCACTGCCGCACCTCAACTTCTATACGCAGGACATGTCGCTCGCGGGGCCCCTTGACCCGCTGTCTGACGGTGGAGTGCTGCACGCGATCGTGGGAACGCTCATCCAGATCGCGATCGCCCTCGCGATCACGATTCCCCTGGGGCTGACGACCGCGGTCTTCCTCAACGAGGTGCCCGGACCATTCGCCAGGTTCGTGCGCACCATCGTCGAGGCGATGACCGCGTTGCCGTCGATCGTGGCCGGACTGTTCATCTACGCGTCCCTGATCCTGCTCCTCGGCTTTGAGAAGTCGGGATTCGCCGCCTCTCTCGCCATCAGCGTCATGATGCTGCCCATCATGATCCGGTCGGCAGACGTGGTGCTGCGTCTCGTGCCGAGCACCCTCAAGGAAGCCTCGACCGGCCTCGGTGCCGGCCAGTGGGCGACCGTGTGGCGGGTCGTGTTGCCGACCTCGCGTTCCGGTCTCGTCACCGCGATCATCCTCGCAACGGCGCGTGGCATCGGCGAGACATCGCCCGTGCTCCTGACCTCGGGCTTCACCGCATCCCTCAACGTCGACCCCCTGCACGGACCGATGGTCTCGCTGCCGCTGGCCATCTTCCAGTTCGTGAAGTCGCCAGAGCCGACCATGATCGCGCGCGGGTTCGGCACCGCCGCGGTGCTGATGCTCGTTGTGCTCCTCCTCTTCGTGATCGCGCGCCTCATCGGCGGCCAGACGATCGCAAAGAAGGAACGCGCCCGCCAGCAGCGCATTGAACTCGCGGCGGACCTTCGCGCCCGCGCCCACGGACTCGCCACTCTTCCCGCCCGCACCGCCCGGCTTGCGCGCCGCCTGACCACCCGGTCCGGCTCGGCGCATGCCGCCCGCAAATCCGACTCCACCCCGACGAACAAGGACGACACAGTATGACCCGTGCACGCCGCCGCCTCCTTCCGGCGATACTTGCGCTCGCCATCACCGCTCTGGTGATTGTGCCGACAACGTCGGCCGCAGCTGTCGACTACGTCCCCATCAGCGGAGCCGGGTCATCCTGGAGCTCCAACGCCATCGATCAGTGGCGTCGCAACGTGCAGCAGTACGGCATGCGGATCAACTACGCGAACACCGGCTCATCGGACGGACGCAACCAGTACAAGGCCGGAACCGTCGACTTCGCCGTGTCGGAGATCCCGTACGGCATCAAGGACGGCGGTGTCGTTGATACCCCGCCGAGCCGCGCGTACTCGTACATCCCGATCGTCGCCGGTGGTACTGCCTTCATGTACAACCTGCAGGCAGGCGGAAAGCAGATCACCAACCTCCGCCTGTCGGGTTCGGTCATCACCAAGATCTTCACCGCGAAGATCACGAGCTGGGATGACCCGGCGATCGCCGCCGACAACCCCGGACTTGCCCTCCCGAAGCGCAAGATCGTCCCGATCGTGCGCTCCGACGGCTCCGGCTCGACGGCACAGTTCACCACGTGGATGAGCAAGCAGTACCAGGCGGACTGGGACGCGTACTGCGTTCGCGCCGGTCGCTCCGCCCCCTGCGGCGTGACCTCGAACTATCCGACAATTCCCGGCACGGGCTTCATCGCCCAGCCCAACTCGCAGGGCGTCTCCGGCTACGTGGCCCAGAAGGCAAACATCGGAACCATCACCTACGTCGAGTACTCCTACGCGCTGAAGACCGGCTACCCGGTCGCCAAGGTTCTCAACTCGGCCGGCTACTACGTCGAGCCGACCGCGTCGAACGTCGCCGTCGGACTCCTGGGCGCGAAGATCAACACCACGGCAACCTCCAGCAGCTACCTCACGCAAATCCTGGACGGCGTCTACGCCAACCCAGATAAGCGCACCTACCCGCTGTCGTCCTACTCCTACATGATCATCCCGACGTCGACGCAGAACAACTTCACCGAAGACAAGGGCAAGACCCTCGGCGCCTTCGCCTCATATTTCCTGTGCGAGGGTCAGCAGCAGGCAGAGGTGCTCGGATACTCACCGCTCCCCATCAACCTGGTCAAGGCGGGTCTTGAGCAGATCGCCAAGATCCCCGGTGTCGGCACGTCGACGGTGAACATTGCCAAGTGCAACAACCCCACCTTCTCCAAGGACGGAACGAACACCCTCGCTGCGAAGGCACCGCAGCCGTCCGAGTGTGACAAAAAGGGCGCAACGCAGTGCACGGATGGCACGGGCGGCAGCAAGACGGACACCCCGGTCACCACCCCCGCCGTCACCCCCGGCACCTCGACCGGCGGCACCACCACAGGAGGAACGACGACCGGCGGCACGACCACGACGGGCGGAGCCACGGCCAGTGACGGGTCTTCTGCGGTCAACCCCGGCACCCCCGATGCGGCCACCGGCGGTACCTCCACCGGAACTGTCGGCACGGCCACCGGTGGAACGACGACGGGCCTCACCGCCGGCCCCGTGTCCTGTGAGGCCGACACGGGAGTCTGCGCCAATGTCGTGGCCCTTCCCGTTGAGGTTGCTGCCACCAGCAGCTGGGGCGTTCCCCAGTCCCTCATGACCGGCGCCGTCGTTCTGCTGATCGGACTCGTCGTCGTGCCGCCCCTCATCGCCCAGCTCACCTCACGCCGTAGGAGGCGCGGATGAACCACCGTTCCCTTATCCGACTCGGTAACGTCGCGGCGGTCTTCGGACTGGTCGTGACCACCGTGTCGGCAACGCTCCTCGTGACCACTCCGGTTGAGGCGGCGGATGACACGAGCTCAAGCGTCTCCGTCGCGTGGGCGGCAACCCACACCGACACCACCGACCCGAACTATGACGCCTTCAAAGACCTCACGGTGTCGGTCAGCCAGACCAAGAACCTCGTGAACCAGGGTGTCACCGTCTCCTGGACCGGGGCAAAGACGACGTCTCCCGGGGAGTACGCGACCGACTACCTGCAGATCATGCAGTGCTGGGGCGACGCTGCCGACGGCCCGACGCAACAGCAGTGCCAGTGGGGCGCGCCGAGCAACACCGTCGGAAACCTCATGGGCATCGGCGCCGCGGGGCGCGACCTGAACAACGGCGAGGACGCCAAACAGAACTACTCGCCCGACCTGCTCCTTCCGGCCCCGGACACCAACCCGAACCTCAAGGCTTACTCGTACCCATTCACCTCGGTGAAGGGAGTGTCGACCTTCGACATGAGCCAGTTCTTCACCTCCGCAACAACCAACGAGATCAGTGCCGCCCGCACGGGATCCGACGGCACGGGCGAAGTCGTTGTCGAGACGCAGACGGCGCTCGAAGCGCCGCAGCTCGGCTGCGGCGCCGTGATCACGGCAAACTCCGTCAGCACCGCGCGCTCCTGCTGGCTGGTCGTCGTTCCGCGTGGCGAGATCAGCACCGACGGCTCGAAGGCGAGTGACGCGCTCTCCGGTCGCATCAGCGGGTCTCCCTTCTCGCAGTCGAACTGGGCCCAGCGCATCGCCGTGAAGCTCGATTTCCAGCCCGTTTCGCAGTCCTGCCCGATCGGTAACGCCGAGCGCCGGGTTGTCGGGTCGGAACTCGTGGGCGACTCCATCACGTCCTGGCAGCCGGCGCTGTGCACCACGGGAACGACGTACGGGTACTCGCAGATTGGTGACGGAGAAGCCCGTCGACAGATCGTCAGCGGAATCGAGGGATCGGCCGCCCTCGGGTTTGTGTCCGAACCCCTCGATGACACGACGCGGGCGAAGGCAACCATCGAATACGCGCCGGTGACACAATCGGCGATCGTCGTGGCCTTCAACATCGATTACGCGCTCAACGCCGATTCCCCCAACGCGGGGAAAAACGGCACCCTCGTGAAGGACATCACTCTCAACGCGCGACTGGTGGCCAAGTTGCTGACCCAGTCCTATCGCGTTGATGTGCCCGGCCTTGCGGCCAAGAATCGCGTGGTCGCTGGCAACCCCATGGGCTTGACGGTCGACCCCGAATTCGTCGCGCTCAACCCCGAGTTCGCCGGTTTTGCCAGCCTCGCCGAGCCCGACGGATTGATCGTCGCCCTCGGAAGCAGCGACGCCGCGGCTCACGTCTGGGCCTGGTTGCGCTCCGACGCCGATGCGGCCTCCTTCCTCAGTGGCAAGGCGGACCCGTGGGACATGCAGATCAACCCGACGTACAAGGAGCTGTCGCTCGACACCGACACCACGGTCGACAGTTTTCCCAAGGCCGACCTGAGCACTTACCGGGACTCGGCGAACGTGCCGGAGCCGGGATTTGGAACGCTCGACATGCGCCCGTACACCAACGACTTCAACGAAGCGGCGTACCGGGCGCTCAAAGCAGACGCCGGGGTTAAGACGACCTGGGACGAAACCAAACTTCCGCCCGCGTTCGTATCCGCGGGCCCGCAGCTGCCGGGTCGTCACTTCATGCTGGCTCTGACGGACGCATCCGCGGCGGCGCGCTACGGGCTCTCGACCGCCAGGATCGTCAACTCGTCCGGTGAAGCGATCGCACCGACGGCCACCTCGATCACGGCGGGACTGTCAAATATGGTGGATTCCACCGTCAAGGGCGTCAAGGTCTACGACCCCACCGCCATCAAGGCGGGGTCCTACCCGCTGGGAATTCTCACGTACGCCGCCATCAACATGTGCGTGCCGGATGCCGCCACGCTCGCCGACTACGGCAAATTGCTCAAGTATGCGGTGGGTGCCGGACAGGTCAGCGGCGAGGCACAGGGTCAGCTTCCCCGCGGCTATGTGCCGCTCAGCCCGGCGTTCAAGGCGCAGACGGCCTCGGTCGTCAGCGACCTGAAGCGAGCCTTCGAACACAAGGGCATCTGCGAACTGCCGTCCACGCCAACTCCGACTCCGACGCCGACGCCCACTCCGACGAAGGAGCCCGTGGTGGTGGCTCCGCCGCAGACACCCATTGCGGACATTCCCCCGGTGGTCGACCCCGCCCCCGTCGTCTCATCGCCGCCCGTCGCGAGTCCCACTCCGACACCCACGGCGACCGTCGTACCGGTGGTCCACCGCACGGTGGACACGCCGCTCCCCACCGGACGCCTCGGTCTCCTGGCTGCCCTCGGATTGGGAATCCCGACCATGATCGCCGGTCCGGTGTTCATCCGACGTGGCCGCAAACTGGCCCGTCTGAGTGACTTGCAGAAGCCGAAATAGGACATATGCGCACCGGGGAATATCGACCCCGGTGCGCCGCTCGCCGTACGCCTGCTGTTCACCATTCATTGGGCGCCGGTTGGCCCAACCCTCATAGCTTTTCTCTCAGCTCGGACTCAGGGGCGATCACAGCGCTTTGGGCGAGTCTCCAATCAGGAAGGAAACCCACTCATGAAGGTAACCACCTTCAGCAAGTTCACCGTCTCCGTGTGCGCGGCGGCATTGATCGTCGGCGGCTTCGCGGCTCCGGCAATGGCTGACCCCGGCTCGTCCAGTCCGTTTGGCAAGCTCGTCGGACTCGGCTCCGACACGACGCAGGACGTCATGAACGGCATCGCTGCCCTTCTGCCGGCCGGCGCGATGGCATCGTACGACGCCATCGGAACCGACACCGTCACCACGCGTGCCGGTTCGTCCGTCACGACCCCCCGCGCCAGCGGTTCGGGTGCGGGAATCAACGTGCTCCGTGTCGCCATCGGACAGACCGCCACCGCAACCATCACCCGCCCGAGCGGCGTTTCCGACGCAGCGACGGCAGCAAACTCCGTCGGCTACATCGACTTCGCCCGCAGCTCCAGCGGTCCCGCTACCACGGACGTCACCTCATCTGGTGTGCTCACCTACGTGCCGTTCGCGAAGGACGCAGTGTCCGTCGCGGTCAACCCCGGTAGCGCGCTGTCGAAGATCCCCAACCTGATCCTCGGTGACTCCACCACCGCCGGTTCCACGGTTGCTTCGCTCTACAACATCTACCGCGGCGACGTCGCGTACGTGTACCTGAACGCTGACGCCACGTATAACTCCGTTGGCAAGACGTCGACCGGCCCCACCGGCACGACCGCCAACAAGATCCAGGCGCTGCTGCCCAAGGCTGGCTCGGGAACCCGCAGCTACTTCATCGGCAAGCTGAACCTCACCGAGACCGACATCACGGGACTGAAGTCCAGCGGCGTCATCAAGGACACCTTCGGATCCGCTTCCGCTCCCGTGGAAGAGCACGATGGAACCGCGCTCGTCGGAGACGCCACCGCAATCGTGCCGTTCTCTGTCTCGCAGTGGATCGCCCAGGCAAACGCCGTCACGACCGACCGCCGTCACGGCGTCTCGATCGCAACGCTCAATGCCGTTGCGCCGGCCACCCTGGCTACCAGCAAGTACACGCTGAACCCGGCATACTCCGCCATGGTTCGTAACGTCTACAACGTTGTTCCGTCGAACCTCGTTGACGACCCGGCCAGCGACGTCGCCAAGACGTTCGTCGGCACCGGGTCGCTCGTCTGCAGCCAGACCGCAGCCATCGAGCGCTACGGATTCGGTCTCCTCACCGGAGCGGGCAACATCGCGACGGCGTGTGGAAACACCCTCACCCGCGCGTACGTTGCGTCGGCAAGCTCGACCACGTTCGCCTTGAGCTCGCCGTCGACCACGGTTGGCACCCCCGTTACCGCGACCGCGAACGTCGTCTCCACCAACAACGGTGGCGGCACGGTCCAGTTCAAGAGCGGCGGAGTCCTCGTCGGAATTGCTGCTGTTGCAAACGGTGCCACCACGGCCGCCACGACGATCACGCCGACTACGGCTGGTTCGCTCCCCGTCACCGCGACGTTCATTCCGGCTCTGCCCGGTGTTGCTGCCAGCACCTCGGCAGCGCAGACGATCATCGCGTCGACCCCGGTCGTCACGCCGCCTCCGGCACCGACCGCCACGAAGTCGGCAGTCACCATCTCCGCGATCGGCACCAAGCCGACCGTCGGTAAGGTCCTTCCGATTGCCATCACGGTCGTCAACCCGTCCGCCGCTGCCGGTGTCGTTCAGCTGCGCTCGGGTGGAACCCTGGTCGCGAAGATGGTCATCCCCGCCGGTAAGGGCAAGGTTGTCGTCTCCTTCGTGCCGAAGACCGTCGCGTACAAGCTGACCGCGTACTACACGCCGGCTGCCGGTTCTTCCACCATCGGAAGCTCCAGCGCCGTCAAGACGGTTCCGGTTGCCAAGGCCACCGCTGTGATCAAGGTTGGTGCGATCAAGTCCGTATCCGCCAAGGCCAAGGCCAAGGTCACCGTGGTTGTGGCAGCTCCCGGAGTAGTTACCTCGGGAACGATCACCATCAAGCAGGGCTCAAAGGTCCTCGTCTCGAAGGCCGCCTTCAAGGGCTCCACCGGAACGTTCACGCTTCCGAAGCTCAAGAAGGGCAACCACACGTTGACCGTCGTCTTCAACGGTTCACCCCTGGTGAACGCCGCGTCGAAGACCGGCATCGTCGTCAAGATCAAGAAGTAGTAACTCCGTAACACAACGGCGCCGTCCCGGATCATTGATCCGGGACGGCGTGCGTTTTCCGTTTCGTAAAGCCCGAGAGGCCCCGCACCACATGAGGCAGACCAGCTGGCGAATGCCATCCCGCACACTCGCGAAGATGGCGCGCGCGCGTACCCGAGTTGCCCAGGAGGCCGCTCGCAAGAAGCGCAGGGACGAAGAGAACGCCGCCTACGCGATCGAAGCGGCCAACCGTCCCACATCGCGCTCGGTACCCCAGCTGGACGCTCCCGAACAGTTCCGCCTCACCGGGTCAATCCTGGTAGCCCTCGGCCTCCTCCTCGTCGGATTCGCCGTCCAGTTCGCCGGCATCTCGCAGGTCAGCTACCTTCGCGACCAGCAGCTCTCGTTCGACGACTACCGGTACCAGCTGGCCAACGCCACCGCGCCCGTCGGCCAGACCGGCGTTGACAACCGACTCCTGCCCATGGGCACCGAGGTGTCGGTACTCGACATCGACTCCATCAAGCTGCACGCCGTCGTTCTCGAGGGAACGTCGTCCGATGTCACCCAGTCCGGGCCCGGCCACCGCCGCGACACCCCACTCCCCGGCCAGGCCGGCGCGAGCGTCATCGTCGGACGCCAGTCCACGTACGGCGCCCCCTTTGCTGCCATTGGCAGTCTGAAAAAGGGCGATGTCATCACGGCGACCACCGGCCAGGGCGTCGCCACTTACACCGTCTCCGGAGTGCGCCATACCGGTGACCCGCTGCCCGCTGCCCTCGCTGCCGGTGGCGGCCGTCTCACCCTGGTTAGCGCATCGGGACTCCCGTTCCTCCCCAACGGCATTGTTCGCGTCGACGCGACACTGACCACCCCGGCCCAGGCGAGCCCCGGGCGCGTCCTCACCTACGGCGCCCTCGACGACGACGAGCTGACCATGGCCGGCAATCCCGCGGGATGGCCGATGCTGCTTCTCGGTCTCATCGGACTCCTGGTGACGCTGGCCCTCATGGCGATCAGCATTCGCTACTGGGGCCGGTGGCAGAGCTGGGTCGTCGCGGTGCCCGTGCTGCTCGCCATCGGCTGCTTCACCGCCCAACAGGCATCCGTCATCCTCCCCAATCTTCTGTAATTTCCGACCACGTACTCGACAAGGACACCTATGAACGACGCGAACTCCGCGCAGGCCGGCACGGCGGTCTCGGGGGACAGCCCCACGCAACTGCTCGTCACGACGCCGGCGCCCGCCGAGGCCGAGACGGTGCGCATCCCGACGATCGCCAGCGGGGGAGTGTCCACCCGTCCGCGTGGGGAGCTGCCCACGGGAGAAGGACTCGCGACCCTCGAGGCGCGTGACATCTCCGCGTGGTTCGGCGACCACAAGGTGCTCGACCGGGTATCGCTGACCATGCCCGCGGGCCAGGTCACCGCCCTCATCGGGCCGTCGGGCTGCGGTAAGAGCACGTTCCTGCGCACCCTGAACCGCATGCACGAGCTGGTGCCCTCCGCCCAGCTGGCGGGCGAGGTACTGCTCGACGGCAGCGACATCTACGACGCGAGCCGCCGCATCACCGAGGCACGCCGCGATATCGGCATGGTGTTCCAGAAGCCGAACCCGTTCCCCGCGATGAGCATTCAGGACAACGTCATCGCCGGACTCGCCCTCACCGGCATCAAGAAGAGCAAGAGCGAGAAGTCCGACCTCGTCGAGTACAGCCTGGCAAAGGCCGGGCTGTGGAACGAGGTCAAGGACCGCCTGCGCGCCCCCGGTGGTGGCCTCTCGGGCGGCCAGCAACAGCGTCTGTGCATCGCGCGGTCCCTCGCGGTGCAGCCGCGGGTGCTGCTCATGGACGAGCCGTGCTCCGCTCTCGACCCCAGCTCCACGCGGCGCATTGAGCAGACGATCATGGAGCTCGGCACCGAGGTCACCATCGTCATCGTGACGCACAACATGCAGCAGGCTGCCCGGGTGTCCGACCAGTGCGCGTTCTTCCTCGCCGAGGCCGGCACGCCGGGCGTCATCGTCGAGCACGGTGCCACCAAGTCGATGTTCGAGTCCCCGCAGGACCCGCGCACCCTCGACTACGTCAACGGCCGCTTCGGATAACCCGCACCAGTACTACAGCGAGGGGCGGATGACCCGGGCGGCCGATAAGGCTCGCCCCGGGTCATCCGCCCCTCGTCGTTTACGTCTCCGCGTTCTCCGCCGTGCAGCTCAGCCGCGTGGCCCGGGGCACAAAAAAGCCCCCGACCTCGTGAGAGATCGGGGGCTTTTGGTAAAGAACTTCGCTAGCCGGAGCTAACGAGCCTTCCTACAAGCGTGAGGCTTAGAGGGGGCGAATGTTCTCAGCCTGGGGACCCTTGGGGCCCTGGGCGATGTCGAATTCGACCTTCTGGTTCTCGTCCAGGGACTTGTATCCGCTGGAAGCGATCGCCGAGTAGTGGGCGAACACGTCGGGGCTGCCGTCTTCGGGGGAAATGAATCCAAAACCCTTTTCAGCGTTAAACCACTTGACTGTTCCGGTTGCCATGATGACTCCTTCTGTTGCATTCGGTCGGTCCCGAATACCGGAGCCTCTCGATCACTGTGAAAAATCTCGCAGTGACTCGCCAACCAGCCTAGCCCACCGGAAAGGTGACGCAATACCAAATTGCGAGGCTTGTTTCTTTTTGCGCAAAACGCTATTGAGAGACAGGCCGGGCTCTGGGGCGCGGGGGCGGTGGTTCCGGCACAAACCGTGCCGCAATGACCTCGTCGAGGCGTATCCGGTCGTGACCGCGCTTCGTCTCGATGAGACAGGTGGTATCGGTCCTCTCGCGCAGGTAGCCGAGCGCGTCCGTGGCCCCGGTGCCCAGTCGATACCTGACAACCACCCGGGTACCCAGGTCGGCGCCGGCCAGCAGGAGCCGTGCGTCGTCACCGATCATGTCTGCTCCCGGGTGGGTGAAATGGAGGGTCGAGGGTCCTGCGTCGGGCGACACTGCGCTGAGCATCACGGTAGCCGAGCGGGGCCGTCCGGTGGCGAGACGCCCGCCGGCGACGCCCCCGAAACTGGGCTACACCAGGTGGCTGCTCAGCGTTACCAGGCGGAGGGTTTGTAGTCCTTGAGGAAGACGCCCTGCAGGTCAACACCGGCCTCGCCCTGCACGATCGGGTCGTACACGCGCGCGGCGCCGTCCACGAGGTCGAGCGGGGCGTGGAAGCCCTCCTCCGCAAGCCGCACCTTGGTCGGGTGCGGACGCTCGTCGGTGATCCACCCGGTGTCGACGCTCGTCATGAGGATGCCGTCGGTCTCGAACATTTCCCCCGCGCTCGTGCGCGTGAGCATGTTGAGCGCCGCCTTGGCCATGTTGGTGTGCGGATGACCCGGGCCCTTGTACCGGCGGGAGAACACGCCCTCCATCGCCGACACGTTGACCACGTACTTGCGCCGGGCGGTGGACGCGGCCATCGCGGGGCGCAGCCTGCTGATGAGAAGGAATGGCGCCGTCATGTTGGCAAGCTGCACCTCGAGCATTTCGAGGGGATCGACCTGGTCCACGTGCTGGGTCCAGCTGTTGATGGCGTGCTCGTCGGGGACGAGTCCGCCCGCGTCGATCGCGGTACCCGCGGCAAGGCGGGCGAGCGACGACGACCCGGCGGCCATGGCGGCGGCGGTGAGGGATTCGGCGGTGGACGATCCCGTGGGGCCGAGGGCGTCGAGGGAGAGCAGGGGGTGCGAGGCGACGGACGCAGCGAGCGCCTGGGGGTGCGCGTCATTGGTGTGGCCGAACGTCAGCAGTTCGGGCAGAGGGCCGTCGGGCAGTGGTGCGAGTTCGGCCTCCGCCAGCGGTGCGTAGGACCCGGGGGAGCGCCGCACGGTCTGGGCCGCGTTGTTGATGAGGATGTCGAGCGGGCCGGCCGCGGCAACGGCGTCCGCGAGACCGATGACCTGGGCGGGGTCGCGCAGGTCGATTCCCACGACGCGCAGGCGGTGCAGCCAGTCGGCGGAGTCCGGGAGGCTCGCGAACCTGCGCACGGCGTCACGGGGGAATCGTGTCGTGATCGTCGTGTGCGCGCCATCCCGCAGCAATCGCAGCGCGATGTACATGCCGATCTTGGCGCGCCCACCGGTCAGCAGGGCGCGCTTGCCCTCGAGGTTGGTGGTTGCGTCGCGCTTGGCGTGGCTCATGGCCGCACAGTTCGGGCACAGCTGGTGGTAGAACGCGTCCACCTGCGTGTAGTGGTCCTTGCAGATGTAGCAGGCGCGCGACTTGAGCAGGGTGCCGGCGGTGGGCAGTTCGGTCGACGTGGCCAGAGGAATGCCGCGGGTCTCATCGTCGATGCGGTCGGCAGCGCCCGTTGCGGTGGCCGCGATCACCGTGAGGTCTGCTTCGGCGATGAGGGCGCGCTTCTCGAGCCTGCGGTTCTTCTTCACTGACTTGAACATGCGGGCGGTCGCGCGGCGGATGGCGATGAAGTCGGGGTGTTCCTCGTCGAGGGCGTTCATCTCGTCGAGAACGCGCAGGGCGATGGCCAGCTGCTCCGGGTCGATGCCGGCGGGGTCGTCAGAGGGCATGTCGGCGGTGGTGTTGGTCCCGGAAGTCACACGAGATTCTAGCCCAGCCCGGCAGCGTGGGGCTCGGCGGTGGCACTGGTATGCCACGGTTAAGCAATGACCGCCAAGAAGATTCTTCTCGACTGCGACCCGGGGCTCGACGACGCGCTCGCCATCCTGCTCGCCCACGGCGACCACGCACTCGAACTGATCGCCATCACGACCGTCGGGGGCAACGTCGACCTCGCCAACACCACGCGGAATGCCCTGCAGCTGCGGGAGTATCTCGGGCTCGAGCACATTCCCGTCGCGGCCGGGGCAGCGGCGCCGCTCGTGCGCCCCGCGATCAGCGCCGCCGAGGTGCACGGCGACGAGGGGCTGGGTAACGTTGTTCTGCCGGCTGCCCGGCTCGAGGCATCCGTCACCCCTGCCGTCGACCTCATCGTGGAGACCCTGCGCGCAAGCCCCGGCGAGATTCACCTCGTCGCCACCGGGCCGCTGACCAATATCGCCCTGGCGCTGCACCAGGACCCGGCGATCATCGACCTTGTCGCCTCGTTCACGATCATGGGTGGTTCCTTCACGCGGGGCAACGCGACGCCGGCGGCCGAGTTCAACATCCTCGCCGACCCCGAGGCGGCTGCCGTCGTGTTCGCGGCGGGGTGGCAGACCGTGATGGTGGGGCTGGATCTCACCAATCAGGCGATTGCCACGCACGAGATTGTCGAGCGGATGGCACTGCTCGGGCGTCTCGGCAACGACCTGGTCGTGCCGCTCTCGACGTTCTGGAAGGACGACCCCACGGGGCAGGCCGTGCACGACGTGGTCGCCGTCGCCTTCGTGGCGCGACCTGACCTGTTCCAGTCACGTCTTGCCCACGTGGAGGTGGAGACGACAGGCACGTTCACGTCGGGCATGACCGTGGTGGACTTCGACGCGGCGGTCCCCAACGCGATCGTTCCGGTGGCGCTCGACGTCGAGGGCTTCTGGGACTACGTGCTGGAGAGTTACGCCCGCATTCGCCTGTAGCCCGAGCCGGAGCGCGCGCCACGAATCGCGCGGCGGGCGCATCCATGACACGGTTATGCCATGACAATCGCGCCGCTCCTCATTCCCGCGGCAACGGACACCCGGCTCGAGCCCGACGAGGTGTACGAACGCTTCGTGTTGTGGACGGAGAGCCGGGGTCTCACGCTGTACCCGGCGCAGGACGAGGCGATCATCGAAATCGTCTCGGGGGCGAACCTGATCCTCAGCACGCCGACGGGAACCGGGAAGTCCCTCGTG
The DNA here is from genome assembly GCF_018449675.1 of Glaciihabitans sp. dw_435. Classification (GTDB taxonomy): domain Bacteria; phylum Actinomycetota; class Actinomycetes; order Actinomycetales; family Microbacteriaceae; genus Glaciihabitans. The sequence continues at coordinate 236,768 of NZ_JAAVUZ010000004.1, forward strand.
GCCGTTGCCGCGCACTATGCGGCCCTGGTGGAGGGTAAGCGCAGCTACTACACGGCGCCCATCAAGGCGCTCGTGTCGGAGAAGTTCTTCGCCCTCGTGGACATCTTTGGTCCGGAGAACGTGGGGATGGTCACCGGAGACTCCTCGGTCAACCCGGATGCGCCGATCATCTGCTGCACGGCGGAGATCCTGGCGAACCTTGCCCTGCGGCACGGGGACGACAGCGATGTTGACCAGGTCGTGATGGACGAGTTCCACTTCTACTCGGACCCCGATCGTGGGTGGGCGTGGCAGGTGCCGCTGCTGACTCTGCCGCGGGTGCAGTTCATCGTGATGTCGGCAACCCTCGGCGACGTGTCGTGGCTCGTCGATGACCTGAGCCGCCGCACGGGGCGCGAGACCGCAACCGTCACGGGTGTCACCCGGCCTGTACCGCTGCACTACTCGTACGCGACGACCCCGGTGCACGAGACCGTCGAGGACCTGCTCGCCACGCAGCAGGCACCGATCTACGTTGTCCACTTCTCGCAGGCGGCGGCGCTGGAGCGCGCGCAGGCGCTGACCTCGGTCAAGGTGGCAACCCGCGAGCAGCGCGACGCCATCGCGGAGCTCATTGGGGGGTTCCGGTTCACCACCAACTTCGGAAAGACGCTGTCGCGGCTCATCCGCTCGGGTATTGGTGTTCATCACGCCGGAATGCTGCCCAAGTACCGGCGCCTTGTCGAGCAGCTCGCCCAGAGCGGGCTGCTTCGCGTGATCTGTGGAACGGACACGCTCGGCGTGGGCATCAACGTGCCGATCCGCAGTGTGCTGCTGACGGCGCTCACCAAGTTCGACGGAACGAAGATGCGGCAGCTCAGCGCGCGCGAATTCCACCAGATCGCCGGTCGCGCGGGACGTGCGGGCTTCGATACCGCCGGCACGGTGGTCTGCCAGGCGCCCGATCACGAGACCGAGAACGCGAGGCTGCTCGCCCGCGCCGGGGACGACCCGAAGAAGCTCAAGAAGGTGGTGCGCAAGAAGGCCCCGGAAGGCTTCGTCTCGTGGGGTGAGCCCAGCTTCACCCGGCTGATCTCCGCCGAGCCCGAGACGCTGACCTCCAGCATGCAGATGACTTCGGCCATGCTCATCAACGTGATCGGTCGCGGGGGCGACGTGTTCGCCAACGTGCACGCCCTCATCTTCGACAATCACGAGCCCTGGATCCGGCAGCTGGCGCTCGCCCGCCGCGCCCTGGGCATCTACCGCACCCTGCGCACGGCAGAGATCGTTCAGCAGGCTCCGGATGGCACGATCAGCCTCACCCTCGACCTGCAGCCGAACTTCGCCCTGAACCAGCCCCTGTCGCCGTTCGCGCTCGCCGTGTTCGACCTGCTCGATCCCGACCCGGCCAAGAGCGCGGGAACGGGAAACTACGCGCTCGACATGATTTCCGTCATCGAGGCGACGCTGGATGACCCGCGTCCGGTGATCTCGCAGCAGCAGTTCCAGGCCCGGGGCGAGGCGGTCGCGGCCATGAAGTCCGAGGGCATCGAGTACGACCAGCGCATGGAGCTGCTCGAACAGATCGTGCACCCCCAACCACTCAAGGAACTTCTCGACGAGGCGTTCGTCACCTACAGCGCGACGCAGGCGTGGATCGCCGACTTCGAGCTGCGCCCCAAGTCGGTGGTGCGCGACCTGTACGAGCGCGCAATGACCTTCGCCGACTACACCGGCTACTACAAGCTCGCCCGCAGCGAGGGACTCGTGCTGCGGTACCTCTCCGACGCGTACCGTGCGGCCCGGCAGACCATCCCGGACGAGGCGAAGACGGAGGACCTGCTCGACATCATCGAGTGGCTCGGCGAACTCGTGCGCCAAGTGGACTCGAGTCTCCTGGACGAGTGGGAGGCGCTCACCAACCCGAACGCCGCCGAGGCTGACGGAACGCCCATCCTGCCTCCCGCCCCGCCCGGCGTCGTCACCAACCCCCGTGCTTTCCGGGTGCTCGTGCGCAACGAGCTATTCCGACGCGTGCAGCTCGCGGCGCTGGACAAGATCGACGAGCTCGGGGAGCTGGATGCCGCGGCCGGATTCGACGCCGACGCGTGGGCCGATGCGCTCGACGCCTACTTCGAACTGCACGACGACATCGGAACCAACGGCGACGCGCGTAGCTCGGCGATGCTGATGATCGATGAGGGACCCACGCAATGGACGGTCCGCCAGATCTTTGCCGACCCGGAGAAGGACCACGACTGGGGCATCAGCGCAATTGTCGACCTCGCCGAGTCCAACGAGCAGGGCGTCGCCGTCGTGCGCGTCACGGCCGTCGGTCCGATCGACCACGCCGCTGCGGGCGCTCGCGCCTAGGTCGCCGCAGACCGGCGCGCAACCCCGGCGCCGCGGGTATGCACCGGCGCTAGCGTCGAAGCATGGCAACCGCGCGCGTGGGCATCTCGGGCTGGCGTTATCCGCCGTGGCGCGGTGACTTTTATCCGAAGGGGCTGCCGCAGCGCAGCGAGCTCGCTTACGCCTCCGAGCACCTGTCGTCCATCGAGATCAACGGCTCGTTTTACTCCCTGCAGCTGCCGTCCAGCTTTCTCCGCTGGTACGACGAGACCCCCGAGACCTTCATGTTCTCGGTCAAGGGTCCGCGATACATCACCCACATGTTGCACCTGCGTAACGCGGCGACGCCCCTCGCCAACTTTTACGCCTCGGGCGTGCTGGCGCTGCGCGAGAAGCTCGGACCGACGCTGTGGCAGCTCCCGCCGAGGCATCCATTCGATGCAGAGCAGCTGGAGACCTTCTTCGCCCAGCTCCCACGCTCCACCGGCGAAGCCCTCGCCCTTGCCCGCCGGCACGACGAGCGCCTCGATGACCGCGCGTGGCTGCACGCGACGGAGGATCGTCCCCTGCGGCACGCCCTCGAGGTGCGCCACGCGAGCTTCGAGTCGCCGGAGGTTCCCGAGCTGCTGCGTGCGCACGACGTCGCCCCCGTCGTCGCGGACACCGCCGGCAAGTGGCCGCTGCTGCGCCACGTCACCAGCGACTTCGTCTACCTGCGGCTGCACGGCGCCGATGAACTGTACACGAGCGGCTACACAGCGGAGGCGCTCGATCGCTGGGCCGCCGACATCCGGGGGTGGATGACGAACGGTGGGCGAGCGGATGCCCCGGGGCGCGACGCCTTCGTCTACTTCGACAACGACGTGAAGGTGCGTGCCCCCTACGACGCCATGTCACTCATGACGCGTCTCGCCGGCTGAGGCAGCCGCGCCCTACAGCCCGAGCGTGCGCGCGAGGAAGTCGTTTCCGAACACCCCGTTCGGGTCGTATTTCCGCACGAGCGCGCGGAAGTCGTTCAGGCGGGGATACAGCGGCTCGATCTGCTCCGCGGTGGCAGTGAACACCTTGCCCCAGTGGGGCCGGGCGCCCAGGGGCAGCAGGATCGCCTCGATGGCGGGAAGCAGCGCGCGCACCTCGTCCGGCAGCTTCTTCCAGGTGAAGTGGATGCCGACCGTGTCCCGGTCATAGGCGCCGCTCATCCAGAGGGTGTCGGCCTTCATGGTGCGCAGCTCGGTGATGAGCAGGAGCGGCGCGATCCTGTCACCCATCGCGCGCAGCTGCCGCAGGGCGGGAAGGATGCTCCGCCGCGGCACGAGGTATTCGCTCTGCAGCTCATCGCCGTTGCTCGGCGTGTACCCGAGCTTGAAGTGGGCGAGCCTGTCGCTCCAGGGTCCCGGGATTCCGCCCTGCGTCGTGGTGTTGGTCGACTCCTGCAGCGGCAGCGGGTGCATCTCGCGCGTCTGGCGCGGTGCTCCGAAGAGAGTGAGCGGCGGAGCCGAGGCATCCATCCGCGACTTGAGCCACGTGCCGCCGATGGTGTCGCCCAGCCAGTCGGTGAAGACGCTGACGCTATAGGCGCTGGAGGTGACGCCGTCGAAGTTCGCCAGCAGGTTGTCCCAGGTGAGGTCGGTGAAGACGTCCTGACGCACCTCGTAGGTCGGCTGCACGTCGAGCATGACGCTCGTGACGATGCCGAGCGCGCCGAGGCCGACGACCGCGCCGTCGAAGTCGGCGTCGCCGCGTTCGAGGTGCACGAGCTCGCCCGTGCCGTCGACGAAGTCGAAGGCCGCGACCGCGGTGGCAAGGTTGCCGTTGCGGTCGCCCGAACCGTGGGTCGCGGTGGCGACGGCGCCGGCGACCGAGATGTGGGGGAGAGAGGCGAGGTTGTGCAGCGCCCAGCCCTCGTCGTGCAGCCGTTCGGCGAGTTCGCCGTAGCGGATGCCCGCGGCCACCGTCACCGTGCCGGCCTCGGTATCCACAACGATGGAGGGATCGAGTCCCTCGAGGGTGACGAGGTCACCGGTGGTGTCGGCGATGTCGGTAAAGGAATGCCGTGAGCCCAGCGCCCGCACCTTCGTTCCCCGGCGCACGATCGCCTGCACCTCGTCGACGGTGGTGGGCCGCTGCAGCGACGCGGCGCCGTAGTGGTGGCTGTTTGCCCAGTTGCTTCCGATGTCGCTCATCAGACGACCGCGGTGATCACGAAGGCCGCGACGGCGATGAGCGCGGACCCGACGAGGATGATGATGGCCTTGCGCTGGTCCTTGCGGCGGTACTCCTGCTCGTAGACCTGCTCGTGCGTCTTCGTGTCGTCACCGAAGTTGAACAGGCCGGCCATTCCGAAGCGGGCACAGAAGTGCAGCCCCGCCTGCAGGAACCCGGCCGCCCCCATTCCCGCGGGAATCAGGATGAACAGTCTCCACGGCGTCGGCACGCTCGTCACCACGAAGACGACGAACAGAACGACGGTCAGAACGGCACCGACGATGCCGGTGAGGCGACGGGAGCGAATCTCCGCGGGACCGATGTTGCACACACCGGGCTGGTAAATGTTGGACATGGCAACAATTCTGCACCCTCGGGCGCGGTTCTAGAATGATGCGATGTCCCGGATGACCCGACCCGCGGCATCGCGTGACGCATTACGGTATCGCGGCCGGCGCTCCGGCGGAAGTTTGACCGGCAACCTCCGCGTCCTTCTCGCCCGCTCCGTGTCGTTCTGGCGCGACCAGGCGTACGCCAGCTACTGGCAGCTGCGTCACCTTGCCGGGGGATGGGACGCGTCCTCCCTGCAGAGCGGACATCTCGCCCCGGTTCTGGTGTTGCCGGGCGTCTACGAAACGTGGCAGTTTCTGCGGCCGGCCGCCGAGATGCTACACCGCGCGGGTCATCCCGTGCATGTCGTTCCCGACCTCGGCTACAACCTGGTGTCGATCCCGGCGACCGCGGCACGGGCCCACGCTCTGCTCGTCGAGCGCGACCTGCGGGAGGTGATCATCGTCGCCCACAGCAAGGGCGGCGTCGTCGGCAAGCACATGATGGTCGTCGAAGAAGCCGACGAGGCGCGAGGGGCGGATGCCCCGCAAGGCCGCATCTCGCGCCTGATCGCCGTCAACTCGCCCTTCGCCGGATCCCGGCACGCCCGCTACATTTCGCGCGGGCCGCTGCGCGATTTCGCCCCCACCGAGGAGACGATCCTCAAGCTCGCCGCGAACGCCGCCGCAAACTCCCGCATCACCTCGATCTACTCCACCTTCGACCCGCATATTCCCGAGGGCAGTCGCCTTGCGGGCGCGAGAAACATCGAGGTTCCGGTCGGCGGCCACTTCCGGCTGCTGGGCATGCGCCAGGTGCTCGACCTCATCGAAAGTGCCGCCCGCAATTAGGTGACCGGGCCAGCGGTGGCTGGCGCCCGCGGTGTTTACTTGGCTGGTGCACAAACATCAGCGACTCATCCTCGCCATCGCGGTTCTCGCCTCGTTCGTGGCGTTCCTCGATGGCAGCGTCATCAACGTGGCGCTGCCGGCTATCGTCCGGGAGCTGGGTGGCGGGCTGTCGGTGCAGCAGTGGGTCGTCGACGCCTACCTGATCACTCTTGGGTCGCTCATTCTGTTGGCAGGGTCGCTGTCGGACGTGCTCGGACGCATCCTCATCCTCCGCATCGGGCTCATTGGATTCGGGATCACCTCGATCCTCTGCGCGATCTCGCCGTTCCCGGAGTTCCTCATCGTCTCGCGTGGCCTGCAGGGCATCGCCGGGGCGCTTCTCGTGCCCAGCTCGCTCGCGATCATTCTTTCCGCGTTCCGTGGTGCCGAACAGTCCAAGGCCATCGGCCAGTGGACGGCCTGGACGAGTACCGCGTTCCTCGCGGGACCGCTGCTCGGCGGTCTCTTCGTCGACTACCTCAGCTGGCGCTGGGTCTTCGCCATCAACGTGATCCCGATCGCGATCACCCTCTACCTGCTCGCGATCCTCAAGCAGAAGGACACCCGCGTGGCCGGGGTGCACATCGACTATCTCGGTGCGGCGCTCTGTGTGCTGGGTCTCGGTGGTCCCGTGTTCGCCCTCATCGAGCAGGGCAACCTCGGCTGGCAGAGCCCCGCCGTGCTGCTGCCGATGATCCTCGGGCTCGTCGCGTTCGCCGCCTTCATCTGGCGCCAGCGGGTTGCCAGGCAGCCCCTCATGCCGCTCGGGCTGTTCACCGTCCGCAACTTCTGGGTCGGCAACGTCGCCACGACCTTCATTTACGGCGCGCTGTCCCTCGGTGGCTTTGTGGTGGTGCTCTTCCTGCAGGAGGTCGCCGGTTTCCCCGCGACGCTCGCCGCCCTCGCCCTGCTGCCCATGACGATCATCAACATCGTCGCGTCCTCCTACTTCGGCACGCTGTCCGGCAAGTACGGACCCCGCCTCTTCATGGCGGCCGGTCCGATCCTCGCCGGCATCGGATACCTGCTCATGCTCACCGCCGACAAGGACGTCAATTACTGGTCGCAGATCTTCCCCGGGGTGCTGCTCTTCGCCGTCGGACTGTCGGCGACCGTCGCTCCGCTCACCGCCGCGATCCTCGGCTCGATCTCCGAAACGCAGTCGGGCATCGGCTCCGCCATCAACAACGCGGTCAGCCGCGTCGCCGGTCTGATTGCCGTGGCGCTCACCGGACTCATCGTGGGGGAGACCCTCGATACCGACGGCTTCCACCGCGGTCTCATCGCCACCGCTGGTCTCCTCATCGTGGGAGGGGTGGTATCGGCCATCGGCATCCAGAACCCGAAGCACGCCCCGCGCGCCACCAGCGAGGCCGGAGCCTCAGCCGGAGCCAGCACCGCCACACCCGATTCCACCGGCGCTCAGTCGTGATCATCCTGCACATCGCCCGGGCGGCGGACTGGGCCGAGGCCGTCGCCGCGGGGGAGTACCGCGTCTCCAGCCGCGAAGCCACCCTCGCCCAGGAGGGCTTCATCCACGCGTCGACCCGGCACCAGGTGGCGGCGACCGCGCGCAGGGTGTGGACCGGGTCATCCACCCCGCTCGTCATGCTCGTGATGGATGACACGCAGGTTCGGGATGCCGGGACCGACGTGCTCTACGAGCGCGCGAAGAACGGGCAGGAGTATCCGCACATCTACGGGCCGATCCTCCCCGCGTTCGTGCGCGAGGTCGTCCCTGTCACCCTCGACCAGATCGAGGACATCACCGCGTTCCTCGCCGACTGACGATCGCCGGCGGCGTCAGGCGAGCAGCTTGCTGCCGCTCAGCGCGAGGAGCGCGACGTTGATGACTGCTGCCCCCAGGATGAGCTGGAAGAGCAGGCGACTCGGTGGTCTCGTGATCGCCAGGGAGATGCCGATGACGGCGATCACCACGGTGAGGCCGAGGCCGGTCCAGCCCGCGATGTCCGGGGTGCCACCGGGCCCGAAGACGACGAACGCCGATGCGACAGTTAGGGAGGCGTAGGTCGTCACGCCGGCGACACGGCGTCCGAGGCGATGGGCGAACCCCTGCACGCCGGTGCGTCTGTCGTCGTCGAGGTCCGGCAGCACGTTGGCGATGTGTGCGGCAACGCCGAGCAGCGCGCCGGCGATGAGGGCCCACCATGCCGCGGCGGCAGGCCGCACCCCGGCGAGCGTGACGATGAGGGGAAGCACGCCGAAGCTCACGATGTACGGGAGGATCGAGAACACCGACCGCTTAAGCCACGCGTTGTACGCCCATGCGGACGCGATGAAGAGCAGGTTGGTGGCGAGCGTCCCGGCGCCAAGCGGGAGGCTCAGCAGCACGCTGGCGGCCGCCGTGGCGAACGCCGCCGTCCGTACGGCGGGCGCGCTCACCCAGCCGCGCGCGATCGGCTTGTCGGTGCGGCCGACGGCACGATCGCGTTCCGCATCGATCCAGTCGTTCGACAGGCCCACCGATGCCTGGTTGGCAAGCATCATCAGCCCGAGCAGGGTCAGGCGACCCGGATCGAAGCCGAGACCGGCGCCGAGCAGCGCCGTGATCGCCGTCACCGCCAGTGCGGGACCGGGGTGAGTTGACAGCGCGAGCGCCACCGCTTTGTTGGGCATTGGGCAATCGTATGGGGCGGTGTCGGTGGGGTGTGGGATCTGACAGGTTCGGCGACGTTCGAGAGGCTAAGTTGGTCTGATGCGCGACGCCGGGGACGACCAGACACTTGCTTCACTTCTCCCGGGAACCTGGACAGTCGCCGCCACGAACTTCCCCATGTGGCTCGGTGGCGACCGCACCGACCCGCAGTTCACCTACACCCTGATCTCGCCGGACCCGCTCGTGCTGGGCGACGATGTCTCGTTCACCAAGAAGACCGGCGAACGCGGTCACGTGCGCGGCGTCGATCGTCTGCAGGGTGACACGTTCGTCTGGCGCGGCCGTGGCCTCCTTCGCGTCGCCGCGAGCCACTGGTCGGTCGTGGGCGTCAGCGACGACGCCAGCATCGTCGTGTTGCGGTTCGCCCGCACCCTGTTCACGCCCGCCGGAATCGACGTCATAGTGCGGGACGGTTCGGGTCAGCCAGAATTGCGCGCCAAGATCGCCCGCGGGGCGACCGAGTTCGGTCTCAGCCCCGAAGACTTCGCCTCGCTCACCTGGCTGGCCCCCAGTCGTCAGGCGTAATAGCTCTCTGGTGAGCTAATACCCGAGCGCGACCAGCACCTCGTCGGGACGCTCCACCGCGGCAAAGTGTCCGCAGTCGGCGATGATCGTGCGCACGCTGTCCGGCAGCGCCCGTCCCAGCTGCGCAAGATCCGCAGCGGTCGAGAATACGTCATCGTCGCCCTTCACGGCGCGCACCGGGCACTCGATCATCGCCCAGCGCGCGTCGGCGTCGTAGCCACGCGCGATCTCTGCGGCGAGGGTAAAGGGACGGGGACGCAGTTCGGTGGCAAGCGCATCGACAACGGACGCGTCGATGGACAGCGGATGGCGGAACAGCGGCGTCACCATGAAACGCAGGAGTCCGACCGCCCGCAGCGCCCGCACGAATGCCGTGCCGGCCTTGCCCAGGGGTGCGAGCAGGCGCATCCCCTGCCAGAGGAGGATGAACCCGGGAAGGGCGCGGAAGTTTCGGATGGGGTGCTCGACGCTGGAGATGACGGAGCCTCCGGTCGCGGACACAACGCCGACCGACATCACGTTCTGTGGCCACAGCGATGCCAGGTGGAGCGCGATGAAGCCACCCATGGAGTGACCGACGATGTCCCACTCCGTGAAACCCAGCTCCTCTGCGCAGTCCTTGACGAGCGAGCAGACGGCCTCGATCGCGACGTGTTCCCCGCTCGCGGTGAGCGATCCGTCACCCCAGCCGGGCAGGTCGAGCAGCACCGGATTGTGCACGGTGATGCCCAGCGACCCGGCGGTCTCGAGCAGCGGCGTCCAGGTGGTCCAGGAACCGGCGGCGCCGTGCAGGAAGATCGTCGCGCGGGGCGACGGGCTTGTCCGGCGCGACCGGGCGACGGCAGAGCCGAGTTCGCTGCGCACGGTGGTCTCGGTCAGCCCGAGCTCCGCGGCGTTCGTCGTGAGACCGAGGGGCGCATAGCCCGGAAGTCGCGTCCTCGTTGTCATCGGGGTTGAACCTAGTGGGTACGCCCGTGCTCGTGCAATCTGAGCGCCGTGTCCCCGTGCCGCTCAGCCGTCGATCGCGCCGACGATTTCCTCGCGCACCCGGCGCATGTCTTCGACGAGTGAGCCGATCAGTACCCAGTGCCGCGGGTGCGGCCGGGCAATCGAGAGCGGAGCCGTGAGCGCCGGCGGCTCGACGATCTGCTGCACGGACGCGTCATCCGTACCCTCGCCGCCGTGACCGAGGAGCCGCAGGTCGTGGGCCGCCCGGGTGAGCTCCCTGGCTATGTCGGCGACCGTCGGCTCGACGTGCAGGTCGTCGTCGTACCGGTCGTGCAGTGCCCGCGCCATGCCCACGATGCGGTTCACCAGCACGCTGAGGCGACGCAACAGTTCGGTGTCGCGTTCCAGCACCTGACGGTTGCGTCCCTTGCGCGGGTTCATGGTCAGGCTGTCGGATCCGGATGCCACGGCCGCCGTTGCCACATCGCGAAGCCCGGGCAGCGTGCGCACCTGGGTCATGAGGGCCGTGAGGCTTGCGGCGTCCTGCGGGGTCCGCAGTGTCGTCGCCAGCAGGTCGAGGCTCGCGGCGCTCTCCCGCAGCAGTCGCGCAACCGCGGCGTGGGCCGGCGCCACCGTCACCGGCGGCACGATGAGAATGTTGACGGCCAGGGCGACGGCGGCCCCGAGAATGGTCTCGAGGATCCGGTCAAAGGCGTACGCGGGCGTCTGTGACCCCACGACGAGCACGAGCATGGCGCTGATCGGGATCTGGTTGGCCGAGGCCGGTCCGAGCCGGAGCAACCACGCGAGAAGCAGCGAAATCACGATCACCGAGAGCACGATCCAGCTGGCGGATCCGAAGAAGTACCCGATGGTCTCGGCGAGCAGCACGCCGAGGATGACGCCGATGCTGCGCTCGATTCCACGCGCGAGCGATTGGGTGAGACTCGGCTGCACGACGAGCAGGGCGGCGATGGCGGCGAAGATGGGCAGTGGCTGGCCCAGGAGCACCGCGGCAAGCAACCAGGAGGCGATTGCGGCCACCGAGGTCTTCAGTACCTGCGGCAGGGACGACCTGGTCTGGAGGCGGAGGGTAGCCGGAATCTTCACGACCCAAGGCTATCCGGCTCCCGCTGCGGCGACCTCGGCGGACAGGTCACCGCTGCGGGAACGCGGGGTTAGGGCAGTTGATCGCTCTCGTCGAGCTCCAGGGTAGGGAGCTGGGTTCCGTCGAGCTCATGTTCGGTGTACGACATGGGGTCGGGGTCGGACGTCGTCGCAGAGGCGGCTGGCGGCGGGGTAAGCGCGCTACCGACCACCAGGGAGACAGCGACGACTGCCGAGGCAGCGAGCGTGATCAACAGGGGCGTGCGAATGCGGTGGGCCGGAGTATTACCGGCCACGGAACGTGCAGATACTGAAATGGGCATGCGCTGGCAGTTCCTTTCGGGTAGGAACCGACGCTGTCGGGTACAACGTCGTGGGGAGCAATGTCCTCCAAAGAGAGGACATCGAACCAGCAAGCAAAAAACTATCAGCCGTCATGTTTGGGGTCAATCGGCACCGTGCCCCATTGAGGGGTCATCTGGCAAGTATTAATGTGGTCGATTATTTCGGCGTACCGTTGGACCATGACAAAACAATCAGCCGCGGCATCCGGAAGCTTCTCCATCGGATCCGACCTCCCCGTCCATCGCCTGGGCTACGGAGTCATGCAGCTCCCCGGAGCCGGCGTGTGGGGTCCCTCGCGCGACCCGGAGAACGCCATTCGGGTGCTCCGTCGCACCGTCGAACTGGGAATCACCCTGATCGACACCGCCGACTCCTACGGCCCGTTTGTGGCCGACCACCTGATCCGCGAGGCGTTGCACCCGTACGCCGACGATCTGGTCATCGCCACCAAGGTGGGCTTCACACGCCAGGGTCCCAACAAGTGGATCCCCGTCGGACGCCCCGAGTACCTGCGCCAGCAGGTCGAGCTCAACCTGCGTCACCTCGGTGTCGAGCAGATCGACCTGCTGCAGCTGCACCGGATCGACCCGAAGGTTGCCCTCGAAGACCAGCTGGGGGAACTCGTGGCCATGCAGTCCGAGGGCAAGATCCGCCACCTCGGTCTCAGCGAGGTGACGGTCGACGAGCTGAAGGCCGCCCAGAAGCTCGCGACGATCGTGTCGGTGCAGAACATGTTCAACCTCGCCACCCGCACGGCGGAGCCTCTCCTCGAGTACGCCGAGGCGAACAACATCGCCTTCATTCCGTGGTTCCCGCTCGCCACCGGCAAGCTCGCCAAGGCCGGCGGCCCGCTCGACGAGGTCGCAGCGCGCCACGGGTCATCCGCATCCCAGCTCGCCCTCGCCTGGCTGCTGCGTCGCTCACCGGTGATTCTGCCGATCCCCGGCACCGCGAGCGTCGATCACCTCAACGACAACGTCGCGGCGGCGGACATCCAGCTGACCGACGATGAGTTCGCCGAACTGTCGGCGATCGGCGAATAACAGCGATTCGCGCCAGCACGCCGACCGCGGTCGGGCACCCACCCGGTGCCCGACCGCGGCCGTTAACCGGCGTGACGGGTTTGTGCAGCCTGCTGGGTTGTGCGCTTCTCCGCCGCATCAATGGCGTCGGCAGCCCGTACGAGGGCGAGGTGTGACAGGGCCTGCGGGAAGTTGCCGACAAGGCGCTTGCCCTGCACGTCATACTCTTCGCTGAGCAGTCCCACGTCATTGCTGTAGCTCACGAGGCGGTCCATGAGTTCCGTGGCGTCGGCGAGTCGGTGCGAGGCGGCGTACTGCTCGACGAGCCAGAAGGAGCAGGCGAGGAACGGGTGTTCCCCGCCGGCGAGACCATCAACGCCGGACTGGGTGCGGTAGCGGGCGAGAAGACCGTCCTGCATGAGTTCGGACTCGATGCGCGCGACGGTACCGAGCATGCGCGGGTCATCCGCTGCAATGAAGCCCACCTGCACCATCTGCAGCAATGAGGCGTCCACCGTGCCGCTGCCGTAGTACTGCGTGTAGCTGCCGATGGTCTCATCGAATCCGCGGGTGTGGATCTCCTCTGCGAGTTCATCGCGCAGCTTGACCCAGCGAGAGACGGGTCCGCGCAGTCCGTGTTCGCGCACCGCGCGGATGCCGCAGTCGAGGGCCGACCAGAGCATGACGCGGGAGTGGGTGAATTCGCGCTCGGGCCCGCGGATCTCCCAGATGCCGTTGTCGGGCCGACGCCAGTTGTCCTCGACAAACTGCAGCAGCGCCCGCTGCAGTGACCAGGAGAAATCGGTCTCCTTGACGCCGGCGACGCGGGCGTTTTCGAGCGCGCGCAACACCTCGCCGAAGATGTCGCCCTGGTACTGAACGTACGCGTCGTTGCCGACCCGGACGGGGCTGGAGTTGCGATACCCGGGGAGGGTCGGCACCTCCCACTCGGTGAGGCGCCTCTCCCCGGACAGGCCGTACATGATCTGCACGTCGGCGGGGTCTCCCGCGATGGCGCGCAGCAGCCAGTTGCGCCAGGAGTTTGCCTCGCTCGCGAACCCGTGTCCGATGAGCACGTCCAGGGTGAGGGACGCGTCGCGGAGCCAGACGTAGCGGTAGTCCCAGTTGCGGCCGCCGCCGATCTGTTCGGGAAGGCTCGTGGTGGCCGCCGCCACGATTCCACCGGTGTCTTCGTGAGTGAGGGCGCGCAGCACGAGGAGGGAGCGGTGCACGATGGAGGCGTATCGCGCGGGAACGACGGAGGACGACGCCCAGTCCCGCCACCAGCCGATGGTGTGCTCCAGCTGCGCGTCGACGTCCTTGGCCTCGGGCGGCTGGCGGTGCGCCGGGTACCAGGTCATCACGATGTCGACAGTCTCTCCCTCGGCGATCGCGAATTCGGCGGAGTGGAAGTGGTCGTTGGGGTGCAGACGCGGGCCGCGGATGACGAGCGCATCCGGACCGGCCACGGCGATCAGCGCATTTCCTCCCTCGTGGGGTGCCTGGCGCACCCAGGGGATGGCAGCCGCATAGTCGAACCGCATGCGCAGGTCCTGGCGCATCTCGACGACACCCGAGATGCCGCGAACGCGGCGCACGATGTCCGCCCTGCGGTCGCCGTGCGGCATGAAGTCGGTCACCTCGACGACGCCGCTCTGCGTCACCCAGCGAGTGGAGAGCACAAACGTGTCGGGCAGGTAGTCGCGGGTGGCGGTGGCCGACGAGTCCGCGGGAGCGAGCAACCATCGCCCGTGGTCCTCCGAACCGAGGATCGCACCGAAGACGGAGGCCGAGTCGAAGCGCGGGAGACACAACCAGTCGATCGACCCGTTGCGGCCCACGAGCGCTCCGGTGTGCGTGTCTCCGATGAGGGCGTAATCCTCGATGTTCAGGGGCATACGCCCATCCTCACTGATGAATGTGCTGTGAAACTGATCAGCGGCTGACGACAAGCCGCATGCCGACGTCAAACGACGGCGTTGTGCGCAGATTTCCGTGGGCGTGGTCCCAGGCCCCGGAGGCGAGATCCTCCCGCAGGCGGTTCTCGAACCGGGTGACGGCCTCCCCGCCGATGAAGCTCCACGCGGAGGTTGCGCGTCGCACCTCGGGCTCGAGCAGGCGTTCCGGTCGCCCAAAGAAGGCCTGGGCGAAGCCGTCGGTGCTGTCAACGGGAACGGGCACGGTGCGGATGTCGGTGTCACCGCCGAGGGCGTCCGCGATGCGCTCCAGCCGGGGCATCCGTCGTCCCTCGACCTCGAAGAATTCGGGCGCGTAGTCCATGAGCCACCAGTGCACGGGCGGCGCGGGGTCAATGGTCAGGATCGCAACCGGACCGCTCGTGACCCGACGCATTTCGCCGAGTCCTTTCTCGAGCTCCGGCCACTGGTGCACCGTCACGCTGGCCATGGCCGCGTCGAAGGCGTTGTCCGCGAAGGGGAGGTGGTCCGACGTTCCGTCAATGGCTCGGGTCAGGTGCGGGGGCCGCTGCGCGCGCATGGAAGCGGATGGCTCGACCGCCGTAACCTCGCGATCGGTGGGTTCATACGACCCGGCGCCGGCGCCCACGTTCAGCACCGTGCGGGCATCCCCGAGCGCGTCGAGGATCGCGGCGGCAATCCGGGGGTCGGGCTGGCGGATCTTCGCGTAGCCCTCCCCGATCACCGCGTAGTTGGCGTCACCGGCAGAACCGTCGCTGAACCGACTCACGGCAGGAGCTCCTTGGGGAGGATGCCCGCGTTCGTGAGGTGCTCGGACAGTCCGGCGCCGTCGGGTGCGTACATCCAGGCCATCCCGTTCGCGTTGTGCGCATCCGCCATGCTGCGACCGCCGGCGAATACAGCCTCGCTGTTGGACAGCTGCCGGATGCAGACGGCCGCGACATTGCCCGGGTGGTCACTGAGGAACTCGCTGTACAGCTCTTCGTCGTGCTGGCCGTCGTCGCCGATCAGGAGCCAGCGGATGTCGGGGAACTCCGCAGACAGCCGGCGCAACGTGTCGCGCTTGTGCTCGCGTCCGCTGCGGAACCAGCGGTCGTGGGTCGGTCCCCAGTCGGTGAGCAGCAGGGGGCCAGCGGGGTAGAGGTTGCGTGACAGGAACCGGCTCAGGGTCGGGGCGACGTTCCATGCTCCGGTGGAGAGGTAGAGCACGGGGGAGCCCGGGTGGGCACGGGTGAGCCGTTCGTAGAGCACGGACATGCCCGGCACGGGGCGACGCGCGTGCTCGTCGAGCACGAACGTGTTCCATGCCGCGAGGAAGGGGCGGGGAAGAGCGGTGACCATGACCGTGTCATCCACGTCCGACACCACGCCGAACCTGGCCGTCGGATCGACGACATAGATGGATGCCTCGACAACAGGTGAGTCCTCGGTGCTGAGCTGAATTGTGTTCCAGCCCTGGGGGAGGTCCACTTCGATGCGGACGTCAACGACGCCGCCACGGTCGGCAGTGACGGTGAACTCGCGCCCTCCGGCAGAGACGAGAACGGGAATATCGTCGACGGGAACGCTCGTGAAGCTGCGCCAGCCGCGAATGTTGCGGTACCTCGCCTGTTCGGAGCTCTCGGGGGGACCAGGCTTTGTCAGCAGCACCCGGCACAACACCCGCGCCCAGCCTTTGCCGCCGTAACCGGTGTACGGAATGACGGTCGCCGTCAGCCCCCGCTTGCGGGCCCGCTTTTCCCTGAAGTCGTGAAGCGCATCCTCGATGCGCGCCGCCCGGTGAAGGATCGGCTCGGCCGCAGCCTTAGTCCTGCGAAGTGAGCGGCCCATGGGGTAAGTCTGGCACGTCCGTGACCGCCACCGACCTGACGTGCACCTCAGCCCAGTGGCGCGGTCAGCGCGGGGGAGTTGTTTGCAACGTTGCCCACGTCGGTTCCGACGGGGTGGAATCCGACCCGGTCGGCAACGTCCGCGGCCGCCTCGGAGATCTGTTCCACGAGCAGCTCGTCTCCGGCCTCGAACGGGTCGAGCCACTCCGCGGCGAACTCAGGGTCGAGGAAAACTGGCATTCTGTCGTGAATTTCGGCGAGCGGACCCGTCGATGGGTGCGTCAAAATCGTTGCCGAGAGCAGCCACCGGTCGGGAGAGCCCTCGGGTGCCGCCGGATTTTTCCACCACTCGTAGAGCCCGGCGAAGAGCATCACCTCGTCGTCGGGCAGCGAAACGTAGAGCGGGGTTTTCACGTTATCCCGGGTGATCCACTCGTAGTACCCGGTGGCGGGAATCGCGGCGCGGCGCCCGGCGACGGCTGCCTGAAATGACTTCGTTTCGGCGACGGATTCGCTTCTGGCATTGAACAATGGCGCGCCAGCACTGGGATCGGAGGCCCAGCCGGGCACGAGACCCCATCGTGCGGACTCGAGCCGACGCACGGGGATATCGGCTCCATCGCCCTTCGGCTTCGCGTCGATGATGACCGCGATCTTCTGGGTCGGCGCGATGTTCCAGGAGGGTCCGGGAAGGTTCTCGCCCGTGACATCCACCTCAAACAGGCTGACCAAATCGTCGGATCTCTTGTCCACAACAAAACGTCCACACATGCTCGTTAGTTTGTCAAAAACCTGCGACATGCGGATACAACGAAACTGCCGCCCCCGCAACGGGGGCGCGGTAGTATCTCGTCTCAAGAAAACAAGGAGGCGCAGTGCCGCTTACAGATCTCACCGAAGTTCCGGTCGGGAGACCAGCGCAGCTTCGCAATGAGCCCGTACAGGCTCGGAGCGCGGCGCGACTGGAGACGTTGCTGGACGCCGCCGCGTCCGTTGTCGACGATCTCGGCTACGAGAGGCTCACCACAGCGATGGTGGCCGAACACGCCGGTGCCTCAATTGGCACGGTGTACCGCTATTTTCCTGATCGCATCGCGGTTCTTCAGGCCCTCGCGGGGCGCAACCTCGATCGCGTGCTCGGGCGCATTCGCGCCGACTTCTTCGACGAGCGTCACCAGACGTGGCTCGAGGCACTGAGCGCCAGCTTTGACATCTTCGTCGAGGCCTTCCGCGTGGAGCCGGGGTTCCGTTCTCTGCGCGTCGGCGATGTGCTCGACCTGCGACCGCCGCTCGATCCCGAGACGTTCAACTCCCGCGTGGCTGATGAAATGATGCGCGCGCTCGTCGAGCGTTTCGATCTCGAGGACACCGACGAAAGCCGTTTCGCGTTTGAGACGGCTATCGAGATCAGCGACGCGCTCGTCGCGCGGGCATTCGCCCGGGACCCGGAGGGTGACCCCCGCTTCCTCGAGCAGGCTCGCACCATCGTGCGCTCCGTTCTCAGCGAGCACTTCGGAGCAACGACGCTCTAGGGGCCGCCGAGCCGTGCGCAGGACTGCAACAGATCTCCCCCGGGAGACTTCGTCGGCGCGGGAATTTCCCCGCCGGTGAGACGTTGAATGCTAGGCACCGGAGACATCGTCAGATTGCGGTAACAATTAGCAATCCGGTTTCGTCGGTGGTGCCGAATAGTGTTTAACTGAAAGCTAACGGGCAAGTGTCGATCCGTGGAAGCCACGAGGAATGAGCCGCACGATGATTGAATTCCGCTCCGTGTCAAAGCAGTTCCCCGACGGGACCCGCGCGGTCGACGACTTCAGCATCACGATTCCCTCCCGCAAGACGACGGTCTTTGTCGGGTCATCCGGCTGTGGCAAGACGACACTGCTGCGCATGATCAACCGCATGGTGGATCCCTCGAGCGGATCCATCGAGATCGATGGAGAGAACATCTCCGCGGTCGAGCCGGTGCATCTGCGTCGTGGCATCGGCTATGTGATGCAGAACTCCGGCCTGTTGCCGCACCGCAAGGTGATCGACAACGTGGCGACGGTTCCACTGCTCAACGGAGTGCCCCGCAAGCAGGCACACGCTGACGCCCTCGATCTTCTCGACCGGGTAGGTCTCGACCGCTCGCTGGCGAACCGCTACCCGAGCCAGCTGTCCGGTGGACAGCAGCAGCGCGTCGGCGTCGCCCGTGGGCTCGCGGTCAATCCCAACATCCTTCTCATGGACGAGCCCTTCGGCGCGGTCGACCCCATCGTGCGGTCCGACCTTCAGCAGGAGACCATCCGCCTGCAGCGCGATCTCGACAAGACTGTCGTCTTCGTGACCCACGACATTGACGAAGCGTTCCTCCTGGGAGACCAGGTGGTCATCCTCCAGAAGGGCGCCAAGATTGCCCAGCAGGGAACCCCGGAGGAGATCCTTGCGAACCCCGTCAACGACTTCGTCGCCAGCTTCATCGGTGCAGACCGGGGTAAGCGCCGCCTCACGGTTGACGCCAACATCGCCGCCAGCGGCGACGACCTGCTTCTCGTGGACGCCGGTGGGTACGCCGCCGGTGTGATTTCCGCGCCCGGTGGGCGCCTCGCCGTGGGAAACCCCAGTCCCAAGTCGCGCAGCATCTCGAACAAGACCGACCAGGCCGGCGACGCCTGATGCCCCGGCGGGAGAAGGGACGGGTACCGCGATGAAGTGGATATCCAACAACCTTGAGTTGATCGGGCAGCTCAGCCTCGATCACCTCGCGATCGCGCTTCCGCCGATCCTCCTGAGCTTCATCCTGTCGATTCCCATCGGGTGGCTCGCCAACCGTTTCGCCTGGAGCCGGGGCGTGCTGCTCACCCTCTCGAGCCTGCTGTACGCAATCCCGTCGCTTCCCCTGTTCATCGTCATCCCCGTGGTCATCGGCACCGGGCTCCGCGACCCAATCAACATGACGATCGCGCTCACCCTGTATGGCATCGCCCTCATGGTGCGCAGCACGGCCGACGGTCTCGCGTCCGTCGACGGTGACGTCATCCAGTCCGCCACGGCGATGGGTTACTCCACCTGGACGCGCTTCTGGCGCGTGGAACTGCCGTTGGCTGGTCCCGTGTTGCTGGCCGGCGTTCGCGTCGTTTCCGTCAGCACGATCAGCCTCACGACGGTCGGCGCGGTGCTGGGCATCTCGAGTCTCGGCAGCTTGTTCACCGACGGGTTCCAGCGCAGCATCACCGCGGAGATCTACACCGGCATTGTGGTGACCATCGTGCTCGCCCTGATTTTCGATCTCGTGATCGTCCAGCTCGGACGCCTGCTCATGCCGTGGACGCGAGCGCCACGCAAGACTCGGGATGACTCGCGCGGCCGCCTCGCCGAACGGGAGGTGACCGCGTGAACATCTTCTTCGAGGGGCTCGCCTGGGTCTTTGATCCCGCGCACTACGGCGGCGTCGATGGAATTGACACCCGCATTCTGGAACACCTGAGGATCAGCCTGATCTCGCTGCTGATCGCGGCGGTCATCGCCGTCCCGCTCGGCTACTTCATCGGGCACACGGGTCGCGGGCGCACTCTCGCCGTCGCGGTGTCCGGCGGAGTGCGTGCCCTGCCGACCCTCGGACTCACCATCATCCTGGCCCTGACGCTCGGTATTGGACTCGAGGCGCCCATCATCGCCTTCGTTGTGCTCGCCATTCCCTCGATTCTCGCCGGTGCGTACGCGGGGTTCGAGGCCGTTGATCGCCGCACCATTGATGCGGCCCGCGCCGTCGGCATGACCGAGTGGCAGATCGCCGGCAAGGTAGAGATCCCGCTCGGGCTGCCGCTGCTGATGGGCGGGCTCCGCTCGGCCTCGCTGCAGGTCATCGCCACGGCAACTCTCGCCGACTATGTCGGCGGTGGCGGGCTCGGCCACTTCATTTTTCTGGGACTGCAGACCAACGATTACCCGCAGATGCTCGCGGGATCGATCATTGTTGTCGCCCTCGCCCTGCTGTCCGAGGCGATCTTCAGCGTTCTCGAACGACTGGTCGTCCCCGCCGGCGTGAAATCACGCGCCCCCACAACCGTCCGCACGAAGTCATCCCGATCTCGCGCGGTAGTGGGCTAACGCCCCTCATAGTAAGGAATCAAGAATGTTCACAGCAGGAAGAGGCCGGCTCGTCGCGTTTGGCGCAGTCGTGGTTGGGGCAGCAATAGCCCTTTCAGGGTGTGCTTCGAGCGACCCGCTCTCCACCGGAGGCAATTCGACCGACGCCGCAGGCGGAACCCTGATCGTCGGTTCGCAGGATTACTACTCCAACGAAATCATCGCCGAAATCTACTCGGAGGCCCTCGAAAACGGCGGCTACACCGTGACGCGATCCTTCAAGATCGGTCAGCGCGAGGTGTACCTGCCCGAGATCGAGGCGGGCAAGATTGACGTGTTCCCCGAGTACTCGGGAAGCCTTCTCCAGGCCCTCGACAAGACTGCTGTCAGCGGAACGCCGGATGAGGTGCACACGGCTCTCGCCGCCGCGCTTCCCGACAACCTGCGTGTTCTCGACGCGGCCGGTGCATCCGACCAGAACTCCTGGACAGTCACGCAGGCGTTCGCCGACAAGTACAGCCTCACCGACCTCGCGTCGCTGAAGAATGTCACCGAGCCGATCACGGTCGGAGGTAACTCCGAGCTGCAGACGCGTCCGTACGGACCGAAGACCCTCGAGAGCAAGTACGGCATCAAGATCGCCGGCTTCAAGGCGGTTCAGGACAGCGGCGGACCGCTGACGGTGAAGGCGCTGGTGGATAACACCATTCAGCTCGCCAACATCTACACGGCCGACCCGAACATCAAGACGAACAAGCTCGTGGCCCTCCAGGACCCCGACGCCCTGTTCTTCCCCGACAACGTTGTTCCCGTCGTGTCGAAGAACGTCGACACCAAGGCCGAGGGCATCCTCAACGATGTCGACGCGGCCCTGACTGCTGACGACCTCGTGAGCCTCAACTCGGAGAGCGTCAACGACCAGAAGTCGGCTGCCGTCATCGCCAAGGCGTGGCTCGCCGACAAGGGCCTCGTCAAGTAACACCCGACGCGGTTGAGGGGCGGGCACCGTGCTGGTGCCCGCCCTTTGTCGTTGCGTCCGCAGGTCAGATTTCCGCGCGCAGTGCCTGGAGACGGGCACGCCAGGTTCCGAGGCGTGAGGGGAGTTCGGCCAGCGCGGGCCCGTCAACCCATCGCGTGACGATGCGGATGCCGTGCAGAGCGTTCAGCGACCACAGCTCGACGCCGTCGATCTCCGTGGGGGTGACAGCTTCTTCGTAGGTCTCGATGCCCAGCGCCGTGGCGAGTGCCAGGACGCTTCTGACCGTCACGCTGTCGACGCGGTCAAAGGTTGACAGCGGACCGCACAGGATGTTTCCCCTCCACCAGAGGAGCCCGCTGTACGCGCCCTCCACGATGTAGCCCTCTTCCGTCAGCAGTATCGCCTCGTCGGCACCGGCGGCCTGGACGGCAACACGCGCCTGCAACAGGCGTGCGAGATCCGGTCCCTTGACGAGGGGAGTGTGGCGCGGGTCATCCCCCTGGTGTGTGGCAACAACGACGGAGCGCGTGGTGTCCGGGGCGCTCCGGAGCCGGAATACCAGGGACGGCGCGCCCCTGCCCTCCTCGAGCTCGACCCGCGGGAACCAGTCCCCGTCGCGCGGGATCAGGGCGATGGCGTTGTCCCAGAAGGCGTCGGCGTCGAGCTCGCCGCGCACCGGTGCCGGGATTGCCGACATGAACCGGTCGCGGTGGAGGCCGAGGGCGAGAGTGAGCCCATCACTCACCCGCCACGAATCGGCCACGGTCAGGGAAGTTTCGTGCGGGTCGCAGTAATCCAGCGCGGCGAGTGCGCCGCCCTGCCACCGGTAGATGCTGTTGACACTCATAGGCTTAGGGTATGCGCCCCCGAATCCTCTGGCATCCGATCGACGTTGTGGTCGATCCCGATGCCGCGTTTGTGGCCCTGTTCGGTGACAGTACCGACGTGGTGTGGCTGGACAGCAACTCGGCAGCGGCGGGCAAGAGCTACCTCGGGCGCGCCGCGCGCACGGTCTCGTCGGATGACATCGATGGATCCGTACTGGATTTCTTGCGCGCAGAACTGGGCGCGGTCGAGGTCGACGCGGGGCGCGATGGGTTCGCCCTCGGCTGGCTCGGCTGGTTGAGCTATGAACTCCGGTTCGAAACGATGGGGGCGGAGCGCACACGCCGGTCGCGATACCCGGATGCGGCGTTCCTGTATCTGGACCGGGCGATTGAGTTCGACCACGGGACATCCACCATCACCCTGCTGGCACTCGGCTCGGAGTGGGACGACGAGCTCACCGCGTGGCGCGATGAGACGACCGAGGCACTTCGCGGAGCGAGGCCGCCGGCGCGACCGCGGAAACCGCGGCTGCTCGGGTCGGCATACTGGCGCTACAGCGACGACAAATACCTGGCGATGATCGGGGAGGCCCAGGCAGCGATCGCCGCGGGGGATGCGTACCTGCTGTGTCTGACGAGCGAGTTCCGCGTGCAGGGTGCGCCCGATGTGGTGTCGACGTACCGTGCGCTGCGGACGGCGAGCCCCAGCCACCACGGTGGTCTTCTGCGCATTGGGGGAGTCGCGCTGCTCAGTGCCTCTCCGGAGCAGTTCCTGTCGGTGTCGCCGGACGGTGTCATCCAGTCGCGCCCCATCAAGGGGACGAGACGTCGCGGCGCCACCCCGGACGAAGATGCGCTTCTCCGTGACGAACTGCTGCACAGCGAGAAGGAACGCGCGGAGAACCTGATGATCGTTGACCTGATGCGCAATGACATCGCACAGGTCAGCGAGATTGGGTCCGTCGATGTAACGAGCCTGCTCGCGGTCGAAAGCTACGCGCAGGTGCATCAGTTGGTGAGCACCGTGCGGGGGCAGCTCCGCGCCGATTTGCACGGTGTCGACGCCGTCGCCGCGTGCTTTCCCGCGGGGTCGATGACCGGCGCGCCCAAGCGCGCCGCGACCGAGATTCTCGACCGGATCGAGCAGCGTCCCCGGGGCATCTACTCGGGAGCTTTCGGATACTTCGGGCTCGACGGCCGCATCGATCTGGCCATGGTGATCCGCAGTATCGTGATCGACGCGGACGGCGCCACCGTCGGCTCGGGCGGAGGCATTACCGCCCTGAGCGACCCCGCGGAAGAACTCGACGAGGTGTACCTAAAGGCGGCCGCGCTGCTCGGAGTTCTCGGCGCCGACGACTGACCGGCACGCGTGCCCGTTACTGCGAGTCCTGTTTCTCCAGGTCGGCACGAAGTTCGTCGAGCTCCTGCACCCAGCCATCGAGGTTGTCCTTCATGGCTGCGGTCACGTCGTAACTGTCGTCGAGCGATGCCCACCCGTCTTCCACGACCGTTACCCGGGTGCCGCCGTCCTCGTCGTCGAGGGTGAATCGCACCCGCGTCGCGTGTCCGTCCGTCGGGTCCGTGTCGGCGGTGCGCGCCCAACGGAACCCGAACACCGCCGGTGCATCAATTTCTTCGATCACGATCCGGAAGGTGCCGTAGCCCTCGAACGTGAGGGAGCCGACGGCGCCCGGCGTCAGCGCGAACTGGGCGTCGTCACCGAACCACTGGGCGACAAGCTCCGGCTGGGTGAGTGCGTCCCAGACGTGGGAGCGTGGTGCCTGGATGTGAACGGTGTGAGTGATCTCCGGGTCATCCACGCGTATCTCCTTGGTGTCGGCGCGTGCCCCATGGTGGCCCGCCGGGCGCCGAACCCGCAAGCGCGGCGCGACACTGCTGGGTTTAGTACAGTTATCCGGGGCATTTGGCCACTGATTCGGCCGGCCCCACCTCTCCCCGCAATGAATTGAGAAATCCGTGGCACACGAGCACGAGCACGATCGCAGCGCAGCCGACGAGGCATCCGAGTACGACATTCCTGCCATCGAGCGGAAGTGGCAGGGCGTCTGGGATGAGCTCAAGCCCTTCGCCAGCGGCAACCCCGAGGACAAGCGCCCCCGCAAGTACGTGCTCGACATGTTCCCGTACCCCTCGGGTGACCTGCACATGGGTCACGCGGAGGCGTACGCCCTCGGTGACGTCATCGCGCGCTACTGGCGCCTGCAGGGCTTCAACGTCATGCACCCCATCGGCTGGGACTCGTTCGGACTTCCCGCGGAGAACGCCGCCATCAAGCGCGGAATCGACCCGCGCGTGTGGACCTACGCCAACATCGACCAGCAGAAGGCGAGCATGCGCCGGTACGCGGCATCCTTCGACTGGGACCGCGAGCTGCACACGAGCGACCCCGAGTACTACAAGTGGAACCAGTGGCTGTTCCTCGAGCTCTTCAAGAAGGGTCTTGCCTACCGCAAGGACAGCTGGGTCAACTGGGACCCGGTGGACCAGACGGTGCTCGCTAACGAGCAGGTGCTGCCGGACGGCACGTCGGAGCGCTCCGGTGCGATCGTGGTCAAGAAGAAGAAGACCCAGTGGTACTTCAAGATCACAGATTACGCAGACCGCCTGTTGGACGACCTGAACCAGCTGGAAGGCGCGTGGCCCTCGAAGGTCATCGCCATGCAGCGCAACTGGATCGGCCGGTCCGTCGGTGCCGATGTTGACTTCGAGATCGAGGGTCGCGCCGAGAAGGTGACGGTCTTCACGACCCGCCCGGACACCCTGTACGGCGCAACCTTCATGGTTGTTGCTCCGGACTCCGACCTGGCCGCGGAGCTGGTTGCCGGATCGACGGCGACGGCCCGCATGGCGTTCCAGGACTACCTCGAGCAGGTGCAAAAGTCCACCGAGATCGAGCGTCAGGACGCCAGCCGGCCGAAGACCGGTGTCTCCCTCGACCGTTTCGCGATCAACCCGGTCACGGGCGAGCGCATGCCGATCTGGGTGGCCGACTACGTTCTGGCCGACTACGGACACGGCGCCGTGATGGCGGTTCCTGCCCACGATCAGCGTGACCTCGACTTCGCCATCAAGTTCGACCTGCCGATTCGCGTCGTTGTCGACACCAACGCGCCGATCACCACGTCGATCCCCGTGCTCGAACTCGACGAGAACGGCGAGGCGATCCTGCCGGATGACCTCCCGCCTCTCGACCCGCGCTCGACCGGTACCGCCCTCACCGGCGACGGTCGCATGATCAACTCCGGACCGATCGACGGTCTGAGCAAGACCCACGCGATCAAGAAGATCATCGAGCAGCTGTCCGCCGCCGGTAACGGCCGCGCTGCCAAGACCTATCGCTTGCGCGACTGGCTGATCTCCCGCCAGCGGTACTGGGGCACGCCAATCCCGATCATCCACGGCTCCGACGGTGCATTGCTGCCGGTGTCCGAGGACCAGCTGCCGATCCTGTTGCCGCCGACCGAGGGCCTCGACCTGCAGCCGAAGGGTCAGTCGCCGCTGGGCGCCGCCGAGGAGTGGGTCAATGTGCCCGACCCCCGCGACGGCAGTCCCGCGCTGCGTGATCCCGACACGATGGACACCTTCGTCGACAGCTCGTGGTACTTCCTGCGCTTCCTGAACCCCAACGACGAGACGCAGGCGTTCGACCCGCGTCTCGCCGACAAGTGGGCTCCGGTTGACCAGTACGTCGGAGGCGTTACCCACGCGATCCTCCACCTGCTCTACGCGCGCTTCATCACGAAGGTGCTCTTCGACCTCGGATATGTCGGCTTTACCGAGCCGTTCACGGCGCTGCTCAATCAGGGCATGGTCCTCATGGAGGGCTCCGCCATGAGCAAGAGCAAGGGCAACATCGTCAGCCTGAGCGAGCAGCTCGACCTGCACGGTGTCGACGCCGTCCGTCTCACGATGGCGTTCGCCGGACCTCCCGAGGACGACATTGACTGGGCGGATGTCGCGCCCGCCGCCTCCGCCAAGTTCCTGAAGCGCGCCTGGCGTCTCGCCGGTGATGTCACGAGCTCGCCCGACATCGAGTGGAGAACGGGAGACCAGGCGCTGCGTCGCCTCACCCACCGCTTCCTCGCCGAGGGACCGGGTCTGATCGAAGCCTTCAAGTTCAACGTGCTCGTCGCCAAGATCATGGAGCTGGTCAACGCGACGCGCAAGGCAATCGACACGGGCGCCGGCGGCGGCGACGCTGCCGTGCGCGAGGCAACAGAGGTCATCGCCATCGCGTTGAGCCTGTTCGCGCCGTACACGGCCGAGGAGATGTGGCAGAAGCTGGGCTACGAGCCAACGGTCGCGCTTGCCGGCTGGCGCAAGGCCGACCCCACCCTGCTGGTCGAGGACTCGGTGACGGCGATCATCCAGGTCGATGGCAAGGTGCGCGACCGTGTCACCGTCTCGCCGAAGATCGGGTCCGACGAGCTCGAGAAGCTCGCCCGCGCGTCCGCCGGGGTCGTCCGCGCCGTGGGTGACCGCGAGATCGTCAACGTGATCGTCCGGGCCCCTCGAGTCGTCAACATCGCGACCAAGTAGAAGCTCCTCCACAGAATCATCCGTTCCCGGTCGGGAGCCACGCGTGCGGACATAGTCTGCCCGCGTGGCACCGCACCGAGAGCGTTCCGACGACCAGAACCGTGGCCGGGCACGCCTGCGCCTGAAGCTCGGCGCCGCGGTTGTTGTGGTCCTCGCTGCCGCCGGCATCGGCGTACTCGTCACCGCAACCTCGCCCACCACGCATTCGGCGACGGTGACGCGCGCCGCGCCGCAGGTCGCAGCGTCCGCCAGCGCCTCCGCCAAGCCCGGGGCGATCGCCACCTCGTCGGCAACCACGGTGTTCGTTCACATCCTTGGCGAGGTCGCGCGCCCCGGACTGTACGAGCTCCATCAGGGCGACCGGGCCATCGACGCGGTCGCTGCTGCGGGCGGACTGACTTCGCGCGCCGATCAGACCCAGCTCAACCTTGCCCGGTTCATTACCGACGGCGAACAGATCATCGTGCCGCGGGTGGGCGCGACACCGGCGGCACCGCCGTCCGCTGGCGGAGGCGGCGCGGTCGCGGGCGCCAAGATCAATATCAATACGGCGGATGCCTCGGCGCTCGAGTCCCTCACGGGTGTCGGGCCAGCCCTCGCGGGTCGGATCGTCGACTGGCGTCAGGCCAACGGGCCGTTCGCTTCCGTTGACGACCTGCTCAACGTCACCGGAATCGGACAGAAGACGCTGGACGGCTTTCGGGACGAGGTGACGACGTGACGGGCGTTGATCTGCGGCTCGCCGTTCCCGCGGCAGCCGCGTGGATCGGGCTTGTGCTGGTGCTGCCGGTCCCCGGCGTCCTCTGGCCGGTAGCGGCGGCGAGCTGGGTCGTGTCGGCACTCCTGGTGATTGGTGGAATCGTGGCAGTTCGTCGTCCGCGACGCGGCCGGGGCCTTGTTGGCGTTCTCGCCACGGCCGCAGCCGTACTGGCTGCGGTGGCCCTGGTGACGACATCGGCGGCGTCCCGCGCCGATGCACGGCGACCGCCGTGGTTGGTGAGCGCGGCGTCCCACGGCACGCGAATCGATGCAGCCGTGGTGACCACGCAGACGGTGGTCCCGGGAGACGAGAACTTTGCCGCGACCCTGACGGCAGTGGGGGCGACGGCGGTGCGCGTACCCGTGCGGGTGTTCGACGCCTCTCCGGCGCACCGCGTGGGAATAGGGACCACCATCGCGGTGACAGTGAAGGCGAAGCCGACGGCTCCGGAAGACGGCACGGCGTTCCTCCTGTTCGCGGACGGACCGCCGTCGGTACGGGCGCCGCCTCCCTGGTATCTCGACTGGGCAAACGGGTTGCGTGACGCGTTCTCGGCCGCTGCCGGCGAACTGCCGGGAGATGGTGGGCGGCTGCTGCCCGGCCTGGCGATCGGAGACACCACCGCGGTGAGTGATTCCCTCGATGCCGACATGAAGACGAGCTCGCTCAGTCATCTCACGGCGGTGTCCGGCGCCAACTGCGCCGTGGTGATCGGGGTGATCCTCGCGGCGGGGGCGATGGCAGGCCTCGGGAGGAAGGCCCGGATCGTGGCATCCGTCTGTGTCCTCGTGCTGTTCGTGGTGCTGGTGAGTCCCGAGCCCAGCGTGATGCGGGCGGCGGTCATGGCAACGCTTGTGCTCGTGGCGATGGCCAGCGGGCGTCCCGTGCGAGGGCTGCCCGTTGTGGCGCTTGCCGTGCTGGTGATGCTGGTCACCGACCCCTGGCTGGCCCGCAACTACGGATTCGCCCTCTCGGTGCTGGCGACCGCGGGATTGCTCGTGCTGGCTGCTCCTCTGACGCGGGTGCTGTCAGGCTGGCTGCCACGCTGGCTGGCGGCGGTCATCGCGGTACCCCTGGCTGCCCAGCTTGCCTGCCAGCCCGTGCTGATCCTGCTCGCTCCCTCGCTGCCCGTGTATGGAATCGTTGCGAACGTTCTCGCGGCGCCGGCGGCTCCCATCGCGACGGTCGCCGGGTTGATCGCGTGCCTGCTTGTTCCCGTCGTTCCCGTCATCGGGGTGCTCGTGGCCAGGCTCGCCTGGCTCCCCTCGGCGTGGATCGCCGCTGTCGCGGATTTCTTCTCGGGCCTTCCCGTTGCGCGTATCCCGTGGCCGGTCGGCGTACCGGGAGCGCTCCTGCTGGCGATCGCCACCGCGTTCGGGCTCGTGTTGGTCCTTGCTCCCGTACGCCGCTGGCTGAGGCAGGCGGGGGTGGCTCTGTTCGTCGTGGTGGGCGTCGTGGTGGCGGCGGCCGCGGTCGGCAGCCACATCGCCCAACGGTCGGGATGGCTGGACGACTGGCAGATCGCCGCCTGCGACATCGGTCAGGGTGATGCGATGGTCGTCCGCAGCGCGGGGCAGGTCGCCCTCATGGACACGGGACCCGATCCCGCCCCGCTGACGGCCTGCCTGCGCACCCTCGGCATCGATCACATCGACCTCCTGGTGCTCAGCCACTTCGACCTCGACCACGTCGGGGGAGTTTCCGCGGTGTACAGCAAGGTCACGCACGCCTTCGTGGGTCCCGTCGCCGGGGCCGCGGACCAGGACATCGTGAACGCACTGTCGGCATCGGGCGCCATCGTCGAGCAGGTGTCGCGCGGTCCGGAGGGCATGCTCGGCGACCTGCGGTGGCGCCTGCTCTGGCCTCCCGCGACGCTGGGGGACATCGAGCCGGGCAACGCCGCCAGCGTCACGATCATGTTCGAGCCGGCGGGAGAGTGCGCGGGCGGATGCCTCAGCTCCCTGTTTCCCGGAGACCTCGGCGAAGACGCCCAGAACCGCATGCTCGCGGCCAATCCCGGACCGCTGACGGTCGATGTCATCGAGGTCGCCCACCACGGAAGCAGTGATCAGAGCGACCGGTTTTACGCCCGCGTCGCCGCCACGGTCGGACTCATCGGTGTCGGGGTGGACAACGGATACGGTCATCCCACCTCCCGGCTCCTGGAGATACTGGCGTCGGTGAAGACAGGCGTGGAGCGAACGGACCTCGACGGGCTCGTTCTCGTCGCGCCCGGAGGTGCCGACGGCTCGGTGCGGGTGTGGACGCAGCGGTCGGGTGTCGCACCCGGCGGCTAGGCTTGCCAGCGGAAAGGGGACACACACGTGCCTGCCAAACCGGCCGCAAAATCCGCGCCCGCGATCGCTCAGCTCAGCTGGAACGCCATCCGGCCCGCGAGTGTCGTTCTCATCTCCGGACCAGAAGCCTTCCTCGCTGACCGCGCCCTGCGCTTGTTGCGTGACACGCTTCGCGCGGAAGACCCCAGCCTCGAGGTCAGCGACATTGAGGCCGATGGCTACGCTCCCGGCCAGTTGATCACGCTGGCCAGCCCGTCGCTCTTCGCGGAGCCGCGCATGATCCGGGTAACGAACGTCGAGAAGAGCACGGACGCCTTCCTCAGCGAGACGCTCAGTTATCTCGAGAATCCCGCTGACGACACGTACCTGGTGCTGCGCCACGGTGGGGGAGTCCGGGGCAAGAAACTCCTGGATGCCGTGCGGGGCGGCCTCGGCGGTGGCATCGAGGTCGTCTGTGCCGAGCTGAAGAAAGACAGCGACAAGCTCGACTTCGCCGCCGCCGAATTCTCCTCGCAGAAGCGACGGGTAACGGCCAGCGCACTGCGCGCGCTCGTGTCGGCGTTCGCCGACGACCTGGCCGAGCTCGCTGCGGCGTGCCAGCAGCTGCTGGCAGACGCCAGCGAGGAGATCACCGAGGTCACGGTGGAGAAGTACTACTCCGGGCGCGTCGAGACCAACTCGTTTAAGGTGGCCGATGCGGCCATTGCCGGGCGGCGGGGTGAGGCGCTCGTGCTGCTGCGGCACGCACTGGCGTCCGGAGCCGACCCGGTACCCATGGTCGCCGCTTTCGCGGCAAAGCTGCGCACGATGGGCAAGATTTCCGGCGCCCGTGGTGGGTCGGGCCAGTTGGCCCAGCAGTTCGGTCTGGCGCCCTGGCAGGTCGACAGGGCCCGTCGTGACCTGCAGGGCTGGACCGATGAGGGACTCGGCAACGCGATCAACCTGCTCGCCGAGACCGACGCCCAGGTCAAGGGCGGCGGCCGAGACCCCGTCTACTCCCTCGAGCGAATGATCGGTGTTATCAGCAACCGGGGCGAACGCTAACAGCTCAGCCGGGCGCGTCCTTCCACGACAAAGCGCCCACCACCGACCGGTGATGAGCGCTTTGTCGTGCAGGCTCCGGAGGGAGCCCTGTGGCTTAGAGAGCCGAAACAGCCTTGGCGATTGCGGACTTCTTGTTCGCAGCCTGGTTCTTGTGGATGACGCCCTTGCTGGCGGCCTTGTCCAGCTTCTTGGACGCGAAGACCAGCGCGGTGGCGGCCTTCTCCTTGTCGCCGGCGACGATGGCCTCGCGCGTGGCGCGGATTGCCGTCTTGAGCTGGCTCTTGATCGCCTTGTTGCGGTCCTGGGCCTTCTTGTTGGTGCCGATGCGCTTGATCTGCGACTTGATGTTTGCCACGTGAATTACCTTTTCGTTTGCGTGAGTAGTTGGAGGGGCCGCCAGGATCCGATCAGATACCGATCCGCGACCACGGTCCGCGTTCCGTTCGCAATGCAAACGTGGTACGCGTATGCCAACAGGCAAAGATACGTGGTTCGATTGGGCAATCGACAGCACTTTCGGAAGCGTTCTCCGCGAGTAGTGCTGAGCGGCCGGCATGAAGTCGTCGCGTGGTGCACCCGTGTTTCTTCTCCCATCATGCCCGATATTCACGCCGGCTGCAGCCAATTCCCGCATTTGAGGGCAAATCGGCCACTCATGTGCGGCGCCGATCAGGTGAATAATACCCATAGTCTTTGTATACATCGTCACGCGTCGCCAAATCTCTGGTCCGCCCGACTTGGGATGGGTAGTCATGACGCATGCGTGAACCGAAGTCCGATGCCGCCAGCACCTTCGGCGGTCGCGTACGTGAGCACCGTCAGCGCCTGGGCATCAGCCAGGAGACGCTCGCCGAACTGTCGGGCGTGCACTGGACGTTCGTCGGTCAGGTCGAACGCGGAACCCGAAACCTGAGCCTGCACAACATCATCAAGCTCGCGGGCGGTCTCGACATTGACCCCGCCGTGTTGGTCAGCGGAATCACCGCCAGTATGGTGCCCGAGGAAACCCGCGCTCCCTCCGCTGCCGAGCGAATTCTCAGCGAACGTCGGTCGCAGCAGGACGGTGCCGAACCAGTAGCGTAGGGGCCATGCCGTTCCTCGCTCCGCACATCCCACTCGTGCCGGCGTCGGGTATTCGCCGAATTTTTCAGCTGTCACAGCAGCTCGAGGGGATCACCTCCCTGGTCATCGGCGAGCCGGATGTCGCAGTTGCCCCGCACATCGCAGCGGCGGCGAAGCAGGCCTGGGACGACGACCTGACCGACTACACCGACAACGGCGGTATCCGGCCGTTCCGTGATGCGATTGTCGAAAAGCTCGCCCGTGAAAACTCGATGCGGGTCAAGGTCGAACAGGTGTGGGTCACCGTGGGAGCCACCCAGGGCCTGAACCAGGCCATGCACCTGCTGCTCGCGGCGGGCGACGAGGTTCTCGTGCCCGACCCGGGATATACGACCTTCACGATGACCGCCCGGTTGCTCAACGCGACGCCCGTGCCCTACAGCCTCCGCGTCGACCGCGATTTCATGCCGGACCTCGAAGAACTCGAAAGCCTCATCACCGAGCGCACCCGGGTGCTGATCATCAACTCGCCGTCCAACCCCCTCGGCACGGTGCTGCCCGAACCGGTGCTGCGCGAGCTTCTCGACTTCGCGTCGCGCCACGACCTGTGGATCATCAGCGACGAGGTCTACGAGTACTTCACCTGGGACGAACCGCACATCAGCATCGCCAGCCTCGACAGGGAAGACCGCGTCTTCACCGCGTTCTCCCTGTCGAAGACCTACGCGATGACCGGAATCCGCGTGGGCTACCTTGTCACGCCGCCCGGCCTCACCGACATCATGCGCAACGTGCAGGAGACGACGATCAGCTGCGTCGACACCCCCGCCCAGTACGCGGCCATCGCGGCGATCACCGGTGATCACACGCAGGTCGTCGAGGCGCGCGAGCACTACCGCGAGAACATCGCCGCGGCGACGAGATTGCTCGACGAGCGGGGCATCCGCTACCTGCGTCCCACCGGCGCGTTCTACCTCTGGATCGACGTCAGCACCGCAAGCCGCGGGGACGTCGCCGCCTGGGCGGAAACCTTCCTCGTCTACCAGCGGGTCGCCGTCGCCCCCGGGACAGCCTTCGGGGCATCCGGCGAGGGCTGGATCCGCGTCAGCCTCGCCGTCAGCCACGAGATCCTGATGACCGGCCTCGGCAAGCTGCCCGCGCCCGCGGTGACCGCATGACCCCGCCGAAGGACGCAAAGGCGCCCAAGCCACCGAAGACCCCCAAGGAGTCGAAGGCCCGTCGCGTCGTCATCGCCGGAGCCGGCGGCTTCATGGGCACCTACTTCGTCGCCAAGTTCCGCGCGGATGGCTACTCGGTCGTCACGATCGGACGCAGCGGAGCGGATGCCTCGTGGGGCGACACCGTCGCGATCGAGGCGGCCATCGACGGGGCAGACCTGCTGCTGAACCTCGCCGGCAAGAGCGTGAACGCGCGCTACAGCGAGAAGGTGAAGACGGCGATTCTCGGTTCCCGCGTGCTGACCACCGGCGAGCTTGGCCGCGCAGTCGAGTCCGTCGCGCGTCCGCCGCGACTCTGGCTGAACGCCAGCACCGCCACGATCTACCGGCATGCCGACGACCGACCGATGACGGACGACACCGGCGAACTCGGCCAGGGATTCTCCGTCAACGTGGCGACTGCCTGGGAGCGTGAGTTCTTTGCCCACCACCGCAAGGGCGTCCGCCAGGTTGCCCTGCGGCTCGCGATCGTCCTCGGCGATGGATCCGCCCTGAAACCCCTCGTTGCGCTCACCCGGCTCGGGTTCGGGGGCCCGCAACGCGGCGGCAAGTCGGGCGGCGGTCGCCAGTGGTTCAGCTGGATCCACATCGAAGACGTCTACCGCGCCATCCGCTTTATTGAGGCGGATGCCACGTTCGAAGGCACCGTCAACGTGTCGTCACCCCAGCCGGTGCGCAACCGTGACCTCATGGCGACGCTGCGCCGTGTGCTCGGTGTCGGCTTCGGCCTGCCCCTGTTCCGCTGGATGATCGAGCTCGGATCCTTTGCCATCCGGTCGGAGTCCGAATTGCTCCTCAAGAGCCGGTGGGTATTGCCTACCCGGCTGCAGCGGGAGGGCTTCGTCTTTCAGTACCCGGAGCTCGAAGCGGCGTTGCGCAACATCCTGAAGCGCGAACAGATCAGGGATTAATCGGGGGATACCCCGATAGTGGTTGACCAGACAGACTCGTAGCCTCAAACCATGACCACAACCGATAACGGCGGCCCGGCAGCGGGAGCGCCGCACGCACCACTCCCGCCCGCGGATCCCGCCTTCGCCCAGCCAGCCCTGCAACCGCGCCCGGCGCCCGCACTCTCACCGGCCCGTACCCTCGGAATTCTCAGCCTCATCGGGGGCATCGCCTCGATCGTCTTCGGGCAGACGGTGCTCATCCCGGTCGCGGCGATCGTGCTCGGTTTCCTCGCCCGCCAGCGTGAGCCGTACAGTCGCGCCTACGCCAACTGGGGCATCGCGCTCGGCATCATCGCGCTGTTCGGATGGGTCGCCGTTCTCATTCTCGGCGCGCTGATCGCGGTTCCTTTCGCGATTTTCCACTGGCTGTAACGGGCCGAAACGCGCCCTGACCGCGCGTCCCGCGTGACACGGTGCGCGGTCGGGGGCTCCGGCGTGGAAGAATGACACAAATGTCTCCGCGCGCACTCAAGGCCCTCGAGCCTGCCTCGACCGACCCAGCGTTCATCCGCAACTTCTGCATCATCGCCCACATCGACCACGGAAAGTCGACCCTGGCCGACCGCATGTTGCAGATCACTGGTGTTGTCAGCGACCGCGATATGCGTGCCCAGTACCTCGACCGCATGGATATCGAGCGTGAGCGCGGCATCACCATCAAGAGCCAGGCAGTACGCATGCCGTGGGAACTCGATGGGCAGACCTACGCCCTCAACATGATCGATACCCCCGGGCACGTCGACTTCACCTACGAGGTGTCCCGCTCGCTGGCCGCCTGCGAGGGTGCCATCCTGCTGGTGGACGCCGCCCAGGGCATCGAGGCGCAGACGCTCGCCAACCTCTACCTCGCACTCGAGAATGACCTCACGATCATTCCGGTGCTCAACAAGATCGACCTTCCCGCCGCCGATCCCGAGAAGTACATCAAGGAGATCGTCGGTCTCATCGGGTGCAAGCCCGAGGACATCCTCCTCGTGTCCGGCAAGACCGGCGTCGGCGTCGCTGAGCTGCTCGACCAGGCAACGCGCCTCATCCCGGCTCCCAAGGGCGATGCGGATGCCCCGGCCCGCGCGATGATCTTTGACTCCGTCTATGACGCCTACCGCGGCGTCATCACCTACGTTCGCATGATCGATGGTCAGCTGACCCCGCGCGAGAAGATCATGATGATGAGCACCAAGAGTGCTCACGAAGTGCTCGAGATCGGCGTGAGCGCTCCGGAGCCCACCCCGACAAAGGGGCTGGGCGTCGGCGAGGTCGGCTACCTCATCACGGGCGTCAAGGACGTGCGCCTGTCCAAGGTCGGCGACACGGTGACCAACCACGCCAAGCCCGCGACCGTCGCGCTCAAGGGTTACTCCGAACCGATGCCCATGGTGTTCTCGGGGCTGTACCCGATCGACGGGTCCGACTACCCGCTGCTGCGTGAGGCGCTCGACAAGCTCAAGTTGTCGGACGCCGCACTGGTGTACGAGCCCGAGACATCCGTCGCTCTCGGCTTCGGATTCCGCTGTGGCTTCCTCGGGCTGCTGCACCTGGAGATCATCACGGAGCGCCTGGAGCGCGAGTTCGGCATCGACCTCATCGCCACCGCGCCCTCGGTGATCTACGAGGTCACGACGGACGACAAAAAGACCGTCACCGTGACCAACCCGAGCGAGTTCCCGGGCGGCAAGATTGCTTCCGTCAGCGAGCCCGTCGTGAAGGCATCGATCCTGCTGCCCAAGGACTACGTCGGAACCGTCATGGAACTCTGCCAGGGTCGCCGCGGCACCATGAACGGCATGGAGTACGTCGGCGAGGACCGCGTCGAACTGCACTACACGATGCCGCTCGGCGAGATTGTCTTCGACTTCTTCGACCAGCTCAAGAGCAAGACCGCCGGGTACGCGAGCCTCGACTACGAACCCACCGGATCGCAGGATGCCGACCTCGTGAAGGTCGACATCCTCCTGCAGGGCGAGGCCGTTGACGCGTTCAGTGCCATCGTGCATCGCGACAAGGCGTATGCCTACGGTGTGCTGATGACCGAGCGCCTCAAGAAGCTCATCCCGCGCCAGCAGTTCGAGGTACCGATCCAGGCCGCCATCGGCGCCCGCATTATCGCCCGCGAGTCGATCAGCGCCATGCGCAAGGACGTCCTCGCCAAGTGCTACGGCGGCGACATCACCCGCAAGCGCAAGCTCCTCGAGAAGCAAAAAGAGGGCAAGAAGCGCATGAAGATGGTCGGACGCGTCGAAGTCCCTCAGGAAGCGTTCGTTGCTGCGCTCACGGGAGACACGGAAACGAAGAAGGACAAGAAGTAGTGAAGTCACGCGCCCTGTGGGAGCGTCCGGTCAGCTACGGAGCTGTCGGCGCCACGCAGGCCGATGACCTCATGCAGCACCCGCCGGTCGGCTTCCGCGCGATCACCCGCCGTGTGCGTCTCGGCTTCGGCGACGCCCGGTGGGAGTACGCCTGGACCCAGACCCTCACCTGGGGAGTGCAGAGGATGAGCGGGATGATCGTGCACCCGAGCGATGCCCCCGCCGCCGTCACCGACATGACCTACACACCCGTGGTCTTCGATGACAACGGAGTGCCGGTCGAGCCCGCCACCACGGACGCCGGTGGCCACGCCGTGTACGCCCCCGATGGCACCGCGTTCATCAAGCCGGGGGACTCGGCCAATGTCGTCATCCCCGTGGGTCCCCTCAAGTTCAGCGCGCCCGTGCGCGTCGTCTACGTGGTCGACGAGCCGCAGCGCAAGGGATTCGGGTACGGCACACTCGTCGGTCACCCCGAGAGCGGCGAAGAAGCCTGGATCGTCGAACGCACCGACGATGGTTCGGTCTGGCTCACGATCCGCGCGTTTTCGCGCCCCTCCCGCTGGTTCTGGTGGATCGCGTACCCGGGGCTCCGGGTCATGCAGGCGATCTTCACCCGCCGGTACGAGCGTTCGCTCGCCGGCCCAATCGCAGAATAGAACGCGTCACCCATGCCCAGCGCCTTACCCCTCGCCGACCCGGCTCCCGCGGACGGACTCTTGCCCGCCTCCGTAACGGCGGACGCGTCATCCCGCAATTTCGGTGTCTATCTTCACGTGCCCTTCTGTCGCGTGCGCTGCGGATACTGCGACTTCAACACGTACACCGCCGAGGAACTGCGCGGAGCAAAGAGGTCGGACTACGCCGGCCAGGCGATCGATGAGGTGCACCAGGCCGCCCACGTGATCGCCGCGTCGGGGTTGCCCGCCCGCCCGGTGTCCACCGTGTTCTTCGGTGGGGGAACTCCCACGATGCTTCCGGTGACCGACCTGACGGCCATGCTGTCGTCGGTTGTTGACACGTGGGGGCTCGTGCCCGGCGCGGAGGTCACGACGGAGGCGAACCCCGACTCCGTCGATCTGGACTACCTGCTCGCGCTGCGTGCCGCCGGGTTCACCCGGGTGTCCTTCGGCATGCAGTCGGCGGTGCCACACGTGCTCGCCACTCTCGAGCGCACGCACGACCCAGCGCGGGTGCCCCTCGTTGTGGAGTGGGCTCGGCAGGCGGGGCTGCAGGTCAGCCTCGACCTCATCTACGGAACCCCGGGGGAGAGCATCGAGGACTGGCGGGCGTCCGTCGAGCACGCTCTCGCGCAATCGCCCGACCACATCTCCGCCTACGCGCTCATTGTCGAGGACGGCACCAAGCTGGCCCGGCAGATCCGCCGCGGCGAGCTGGCGATGCCCGACGACGACCTCCAGGCCGACATGTACGAGCTGGTTGACGGCCTGCTGACCGGGGCCGGGTACTCCTGGTACGAGGTCAGCAACTGGGCGCGCGGCGACCGTGGGGCCGACGGCATTCCCGGCGTCGGCCGACCCGCCGAGAGCGACTCGGACTACCGCTCGCGGCACAATCTCGCGTACTGGCAGGGCCACGACTGGTGGGGCATCGGTCCCGGCGCACACAGTCACGTCGGCGGCGTGCGGTGGTGGAACGTCAAGCACCCGGCGGCGTATGCCGACCGCATCGGTGCCGGGCTGTCCCCGGCGGCCGGTCGGGAAACGCTTGACGATGAGACCCGGCGCGTCGAGCGAGTTTTGCTCAGTACCCGCATCCGCCAGGGACTGGCGATCAGCGATCTGACGCCGCAGGGACGCACCGCGGTCGCCGGCCTCATCGCCGACGAGCTGGTGGACGCGCGCGCGGCAATGCACGGGACGATCGAATTGACCCTGCGCGGCAGGCTGTTGGCCGACGCCGTCGTGCGGCGTCTGCTCGAGGATTAGTTCCCCGCCCCCTATTTGATGAAGCGGTAGCTCAGCGGGTAGGTGTACTGCTCGCCGCGGTTGGCGGCCAGCGCAGCGAAGATGCTGAAGATGATGATGAGCACTCCCGCCACGGCGAGGATAACGACGCCGACCGCGATGAGGGACGTGATCCATCCGATGGCGGAAACGATGAGGAAGGTCAGCTGGAAGTTCAGCGCGGAGATGGTGTGATCCCGCACGAACCGCCCCCTGTCCTTGAGCGTCAGGTAGCCGACGAGGGACGGCAGGAACGCCAGGAAGATTCCACCGATGTGCACGAGCGTCGCCCACATCTTCTGGTCGCGCATTGCCAGCGGTGGGCCGAGCGGGGCGGAGGGATCGTGCGGAGGCGTTGACTCGGACATGGTTTCCATTAAACCAAGAAGGCCGGGCGAACCGCCCGACCTTCGTGGAACTGGGGGAGCGCTTCGCGCTACTTGATCCAGCGGATGTTGAACGGGTAGCGGTACGAGCCACCGCCGTTGACCTTCACGCCGCCCATGATGGCAAACACGAGGTTGAGCACGTACACGACCCAGATGATCAGGCCGATGAGCAAACCAACGATGATGCCGATGATCGGAATGAACCCCAGGATCGTCGCCACGATGTTGCCGGCGATGATGATGCCGACGACGTTGATCGTCCAGTTCAGTGCTTCCTTCGACTCCTGGCGCGTGAGCGTGCCACGGTCCTTGAAGACGAGGTAGATAACGAGCGCGGGGATCAGCGGGATGATGTTGCCAAAGTGCGCAAACGACGCCCACTGGCGGTCCTCCGCGGGGGAGAGCGGAGCGCCCGGTGCGGAGGCGGGGTGCGGGTTTGATTCGGTCATGATCTGTCGCCTTTCAAGAAAACGCGGCTTGGTCCCGGAGAACGAGGCGGGCCGGATAGCCCGCGCGTGGGTCCCCCATGTGAGGGATACGCAGTACAAGCACAAGGTAGTGCCTCCCGCTGGTGGCGTGCAACGACGATTTGCCTCACCCTCGGGTAGAATTGGCAGTCACGATCGACGAGTGCCAGTCACAGAAGGAAAGGGGTGCATCGAATGGTTTCGGAGCGCAGCCTCGAAGTACTTCGCGTCATTGTGCAGGATTATGTGGCGTCCCGGGAGCCGGTCGGCTCCAAGTCCATCGTGGAACGCCACTCCTTCGGCGTGTCTGCGGCGACGATCCGCAACGACATGGCGCTCCTCGAAGAAGAGGACCTCATTACGGCGCCCCACACATCGTCTGGACGTGTGCCGACGGACAAGGGCTACCGCGTCTTCGTCGATCACCTCGCCGATGTTCGTCCGCTCACCGGCGCGCAACGGCAGGCGATCGAAGCGTTCCTCGGGCAATCCGTCGACCTCGACGACGTGCTCGCGCGCACCGTCCGTCTGCTCTCCCAGCTCACCCGGCAGGTGGCGCTCGTGCAGTATCCGTCGCTCGCCCGCTCCCGCGTCCGTCACATCGAGATCGTCCCCCTCACGCTGACCCGGTTGATGACCGTGTTCATCACGGACAGCGGACGCGTGGAACAGCGGATGCTCGACGTGTCGTTTCCCCTCGACGAGGTGTTCCTCGCCGAGCTGCGCACCCGCCTGAACGCGTCGATCGGCGGGCTCGGTCTCGCCGAAGCGGCCGATGCGCTGGCGGCAATGCCGGACCAGTTTCCCCAGGACCGGCGGGCCATCGTCGGCCTGATCACCACGAGCCTTATCGAGCAGGTCGCGGCAAACCGCCAGGACAAGCTCGTGATGGCCGGAGCTGCGAACCTCGTTCGTACGGAAGATGACTTCTCCGGAAGCATTTTCCCGGTGATGGAGGCGATCGAGGAGCAGGTGACTCTCCTCAAGCTCTTCAGCGAAATGGCCGTCGACCAAAACGGAGTGTCGGTGAGCATCGGGCGCGAAAACGCGGTGTTCGGGCTGGGGGAGACCTCGGTTCTGACCAGCGGGTACGCGTCATCCGGGGGAAGCATTGCACGACTTGGCGTGTTGGGCCCAACACGCATGGACTATTCGAACAACATTGCCGCGGTACGAGCAGTCGCTCGCTACCTGACGCGGCTGCTCGGTGAGGAATAAGTGGCAGACCATTACGAAGTACTCGGCGTAGACAACAACGCCACTCCCGAAGAGATCAAGAAGGCGTACCGCCGTCTTGCCCGGGAGCTTCACCCCGACGTCAACCCGGACCCGGAGGCATCCGACCAGTTCAAGCTGGTCACGCACGCCTACGACGTTCTCAGTGACCCCCAGCAGCGCCAGCAGTACGACCTCGGCCCACAGCCGAGTTTCGGCGGGGGCGGCCAGGGCTTCGGTGGATTCGGCGACATCTTCGAGACGTTCTTCGGTGGCGGGCAGACCCGCGGGCCGAAGTCCCGCCGCGAACGCGGACAGGACGCTCTCATCCGCGTCGAGATGGACCTGGATGAGATCGTCTTCGGCACGAAGCGCGATATCGAGGTCAACACCGCGGTTCTCTGCGAGACCTGCAACGGCAGCTGCTGTGCGCCGGGGACGTCCCCCGTCACCTG
This sequence comes from Glaciihabitans sp. dw_435, assembly GCF_018449675.1. GTDB lineage: Bacteria > Actinomycetota > Actinomycetes > Actinomycetales > Microbacteriaceae > Glaciihabitans. The sequence goes on from NZ_JAAVUZ010000004.1 coordinate 277,513, forward strand.
CGACATCTGCCACGGAAGCGGCTCCATCCAGCGCGCAGTCCGGAGCCTGCTCGGCAACGTCATGACCTCAAGCCCCTGCGGTACCTGCCGTGGATACGGCACCGTCATCCCGAACCCGTGCCCCACCTGCCAGGGCCAGGGCCGCGTGCGCGCGACCCGCACCATCTCGGTGGACATCCCCGCCGGTGTCGAGACGGGCCTGCGTCTGCAGATGCCGTCGCAGGGCGAGGTTGGACCCGCCGGAGGACCGCAGGGCGACCTGTACCTCGAGGTCAAGGTGCGCCACCACGAGACCTTCAGCCGCAACGGTGACGACCTGCTCGCCACGCTCGAGGTGCAGATGACCGACGCGATCCTCGGAACGACGACGACCCTGAAGACCCTCGATGGCGAAGTGACTCTCGATATCAAGGCGGGCACCCAGAGCGCTGAAGTCCTGACCGTCCGCGACCGCGGTATCACGCACCTGCGTGGCAGCGGCCGGGGCGACCTGAAGATCGGCATCCAGGTGGTCACCCCCACCAAGCTGAACCACAAGGAGCAGAACCTCATCAAGGAGCTCGCGAAGTCGCAGAAGTCGGTTGCCCCGCACCTCGCGCACTTCCAGCAGGGCCTCTTCGCCAAGCTGCGGGACCGCTTCCTCAACGTCTAGCGACCCCGGCCCGTCTACCCCAGCACCGCACGACGAAAGTGAGCGCATGGCGCACTTCTACCTCAACGAGTTTCTCCTGTCCGCCGAGATCGGTGGCACCGCGGAACTCGTTGGCGCGGAAGCGCGTCATGCCGTCACGGTCAGCCGGGTCAAGCCGGGCGACGCCCTCACCATGGGCAATGGCGCCGGTCTCGTCGTCTCCGGAACGGTGCGGACAGCGGATGCCACGCAGCTGACCATCGACGTCGAGTCGGTGCAGCTCGAACCGGCCGCGGCCCCCGCCATCTGGCTGGCGCAGGCCCTGGCGAAGGGCGACCGCGACGAGCTTGCGGTGCAGGCAGCAACTGAGCTCGGCGTGGACGGAGTCATCCCGTGGTCGGCGTCCCGCAGCATTTCCCGGTGGGAGGGCGCAAAGGTCGTCAAGGGACACGACCGCTGGGTTGCCATCGTGCGTGAGGCGACCAAGCAGTCCGTTCGTGCCTGGATGCCCGAGGTCGCCGACCTCGTCTCCACCAAGCAGCTCGTTGCCCTTGCCGCGTCCGCACAGGTGCTTGTGCTCGACCCGACCGGGGAGCAGGCACTGACCGAGATCGAGACCGACACCCGCGACGTGGTGCTCGTGGTCGGTCCCGAGGGTGGGATCGCGGACCAGGAACTTCACGCGCTGCGGACCGCCGGGGCATCCATTGTCCGTCTCGGGCGCACGGTGCTGCGGACCTCGACCGCCGGACCGGCAGCCATCGCTGTGCTGAGCGCGAAACTCGGGCGTTGGTAGGGGGCCACCCATTAAGCTGGGCACTATGACTTCCGCCGAACCGTCGATCTTCACCCGCATCGTCGCGCGCGAAATTCCGGCCGATATCGTCTTCGAAAACGACTCGGTCATCGCGTTTCGCGACATCGCGCCGAAGGCTCCCGTGCACCTGCTCGTCGTTCCGAAGACGCAGGAGTACGCGAATGTCTCCGAGCTGGCTGCGGGCGACCCGGCACTGCTCGCCGAGGTCGTCGCGACGGCCAATGCCCTCGCCGCCGAATACGCCGGTGGCGAGTTCCGTCTGATTTTCAACTCCGGTGAAAGCGCCGGTCAAACCGTGTTCCACGTCCACGCCCACGTGCTGGGTGGGGCACTCGAGGAAGGCTCCCTTGCCCAGTAGCGACAGTTTCCCCCACAACTCCGACGCCGGCACTGTCCGGGTCGACTTAAGGGTGGACGGCGTGGCGATGGTGCGGCTCCTGGGTCCCCAGGACCGCCTGCTCAAAACCATTGAGCGGCAGTATCCCGACGTGCAGGTGCTCGTTCGGGGCAACGAAATCACCCTGAACGGCGAGGCCGCGCAGGTAGAGGCCGCGCGGCGGCTGGTGGAGGAACTCATACAGATGGTGCGCAATGGTGCCGACCTCGGGTCTGCGGACGTGACGTCCTCGGCCCGCATTCTCGACGCAAACGCCGGGAGCCCGGCCGAGCTGCTGAGCCAGGCGATTCTCACGAGCCGCGGTAAGAGCATCCGTCCGAAGACCCTCGGACAGAAGGAGTATGTCGACGCCGTCGACACCAACACGATCGTGTTTGGCATCGGACCGGCGGGAACGGGAAAGACCTACCTCGCCATGGCGAAGGCGGTACAGGCCCTGCAGCGCAAGGAGGTCGAGCGGATCATCCTGACGCGCCCCGCCGTCGAGGCGGGCGAGCGCCTCGGATTCCTGCCCGGCACCCTGACCGACAAGATCGACCCGTACCTGCGCCCCCTGTACGACGCGCTCAACGAGATGATGGACCCGGAGATCGTGCCGAAGCTGCTCGCCTCGGGCACCGTCGAGGTCGCCCCCCTCGCGTACATGCGCGGCCGCACGCTCAACAACGCCTTCATCGTGCTCGACGAGGCGCAGAACACCACGCCAGAGCAGATGAAGATGTTCCTGACCCGCCTGGGACACGGCTCCAAGATGGTCATCACCGGCGACATCACGCAGGTCGACCTGCCCGTCGGCGCGAGCGGACTGCAGCTCGTCACCCGCGTGCTCGAGGAGATCGAAGACATCCACTTCTCCCGTCTGACCAGCGCCGATGTGGTGCGACACACGCTCGTCGGTCAGATCGTCGACGCCTACACGAAGTACGACGCAGAGCGCCAGGCAGCAAAGTTCGAAGAAGACAAGAACCGACCGGCACGACCAGACAAGAGGTGGGGTCGCTAAATGTCGATCGAGATCAACAACGAGTCAGGCATCGACGTCGACGAGCCCAAGATCCAGCGGCTGATCGCGTACAACCTCGACCAGTTGCACGTGCACCCGGACGCCGAACTGGCGATCCTGTTCGTCGACGAAGCCGCCATGGAGCAGCTCCACGTGCAGTGGATGGACGAGCCAGGCCCCACCGACGTCCTGAGTTTTCCGATGGACGAACTGCGCCCCGGCTCCGAGGACATGCCGACCGAGCCAGGGTTGCTCGGCGACATCGTCGTCTGCCCGCAGGTTGCCGTCGTGCAGGCGGAGGCCGCCGGGCACAGCCCCCTCGAGGAAATGCTGTTGCTGACGACCCACGGCCTGCTGCACCTGCTGGGTTTCGACCACGCCGAACCCGAAGACGAGAAGGAAATGTTCGGCCTGCAGCGCGACCTCCTGGTTGGATTCGCCATGGCAGAGCGACGACGTTGATCCGATGATCGCCACCTTCATCGTCGTTGCGGTTGTGCTCGTCGTCTTCGGCGGGCTCCTCGCGGCGGCCGATGCCGCACTGCAGGTGCTCAGCCGCACCGACATCATCGACCTTGCCTCCCACAGCCGGTCACGCCGGTCGCTCCTGGCCATCGCCGAAGACGGCGGAGCGCACGTCAATGCCATCAACTTCATGCGTGTCGTGTCCGAGACAACGGCGGCCGTGCTCGTGTCGCTCGTGTTCGCGTACTCGCTCACCGAGTGGTGGTGGGCCCTGCTGGCCAGTGCCCTGCTGATGACCGCGGTCTCGTTCGTGCTCGTGGGTTCCAGCCCGCGGAGCGTCGGTCGTGCTCACGCGCGGTCCGTGCTGAGGTTCTCGGCAGCGGTCATCCACTCCATCCGTGTCTTTCTCGGTCCGATTGCCAACGCTCTGGTCGCGATCGGCAACCGCGTCACGCCCGGCCGCCCGAAGAACGCAACGTTCTCGAGCGAGGAGCAGCTGCTCAGCATGGTCGACGAGGCCACGGAGCTCGACGTGCTCGAGGAAGACGACCGCGAACTCATCCACTCGATCTTCGAGTTCAACGACACCGTCGTGCGCGAGGTGATGGTGCCCCGCACCGACATGATCACGATCGACGACGACGACACCCTCGACCACGCCATGGGGCTCTTCCTCAGTCGCGGCGTGTCACGCGTGCCCGTCGTCGGTACCGACATCGACGAGATCCTCGGCGTGCTCTACCTCCGCGACGTCGCCCGCGTCACATACGAGCAGACCCTCGACTCGCACGCGCCCAGCGTCGTCGAGTTGTCGAGGCCCGCCCTGTTTGTGCCGGAATCCAAGAAAGCGGATGACACGCTGCGCCAGATGCAGCTCGAATCCAATCACCTCGCCATGGTGGTCGACGAGTACGGCGGAATCGCGGGCCTCGTCACCCTTGAGGACCTCATCGAGGAACTTGTGGGGGAGATCTCGGACGAGTACGACCGCGAGGTCGCGGAGTTCGAGGAGATCGAGCCCGGCCGTTTCCGCGTGAGTGCCCGCATGTCGGTGGACGAGCTCGGGGACCTGTTCGGCATCGAGCTCGACGATGACGAGGTGGACTCCGTCGGTGGACTGCTCACGAAGTCGCTCGGCAGGCTGCCCATCACCGGCTCCGTCGCCACGGCGTCCGGGCTGATTCTCACGGCCGAACGCACCGAGGGCCGCCGCAAGCGCGTCAGCACCATCCTGGTCGAGGCAGACCAGGAACTCCTCGACGCGCAGGCGGCGTTTGGCGCCAACGACGCACCCCACACGGGCGAGACCGCCGCCGCATCGCGCGAACCCTCCGCCTAACCTCCCGTACTTCCGATCAGCGCTCCACACAAAGGAACACGCACATGTCCCACCTCACGCCCGACTCCGACTTCCGGGCCGGCTTCGTCAGCTTCGTCGGCCGCCCCAACGTCGGCAAGTCGACCCTGACCAACGCGCTCGTCGGCGAGAAGGTGGCGATCACGTCATCCAAGCCTCAAACGACCCGCCGGGCCATCCGCGGCATCGTGCACCAGGGCAACGGCCAGCTGATCGTGGTGGACACCCCCGGTATGCACCGGCCGCGCACCCTGCTCGGTGAGCGTCTGAACAGCATCGTGCAGGACACCCTCGCCGACGTCGACATCGTTGGGTTCTGCATTCCCGCCAACGAGAAGATCGGGCCTGGCGACAAGTACATCAACGAGCAGCTGGACAGCTTTCCGCGGGCAAAGAAGGTTGCGATCGTCACCAAGATCGACGCGGCCAGTCGCCCCGCCGTCGCCCAGCAGCTCCTGGCCGTCAGTGAACTGCGCGACTGGGAAGCCATCGTTCCGATCTCGTCGACAAGTCGCATTCAGCTCGACACCCTCACCACCCAGCTGATCAAGCTCATGCCGACGTCGCAGGCGCTCTACCCGTCCGACGCGATCACCGACGAGAGCATCGAGGCCCGCGTCAGCGAGCTCATCCGCGAGGCGGTGCTCGAGGGCGTCGAAGACGAACTCCCGCACTCGATCGCCGTCACCATCGATGACATGATCGAGCGCGACGACAAGGACCTCGTCGAGATCTACGCCAACCTCTTCGTCGAACGCGACAGCCAGAAGGGCATCATCATCGGCCACAAGGGCGAGCGCCTGCAGGACGTCGGCGCCCGCGCGCGTGTGCAGATCGAGAAGCTCGTGGGCAAGCAGGTGTTCCTGTCGATCCGCGTGAAGGTGGCAAAGGACTGGCAGCGCGACCCCAAGCAGCTGGGGCGCCTCGGCTTCTAGTCGCGGTCCCTACATCGCGAGGATGATTTCCGTCGTTCTCGCGATGCGCGGCGCCTGATTCCGCCTAGCGTGTACCGTATGTTCCGTTTTCTCCGCCCCTACCAGCTCGCGGTGGACATCGTCATCGCGGGGCTGTTCCTGGCGTCGTCCTTTGCGCTGAGCGGCGGGCGCGGGGCCGAGTACCTTCTTGCTGCCGCCCTGACCATTGCGCTGCTGCTGCGCAGGATCGCACCGGCATGGTCGCTCAGTGTGTCGTGGGTTGCAGCCCTCGGCCAGATGTACGTGGTGAACCTCACCCCCACCTTCACGGACTTCGCCATCCTCGCGGTGCTCTACACGTCCGCGGCGTACGGCGGTCGCGTCGTCAAGTGGGCAGGTCTGGTCTCGGTCGGGGTGGGTTCGCTGCTGGGCAGCATGTACCTCGTGCTGTCCGGCAACGGCGATATCTTTGGTCTCAACTTCGGTTCCGGCGACCTGTCGCTGGACGCGCAGCGGATCGTGCAGTTCTTCTTCCTCTTCATCGCGATGCTCGTTCTGCTCGGGCTGCCCTGGACGGTGGGCCTCCTCGTCCGCACCCGCGTCGTGGCGCGGGAAAACAAGGAGGCCGAGATCGAGGCGAGCCGGCAGGCGGAGATCGCCGAGCAGGGTGTCATCGTCGAGCAGGAGCGCAACCGGATCGCCCGCGACATGCACGACGTTGTCGCGCACTCGCTCGCCGTCGTGATCGCGCAGGCCGACGGTGCCCGCTATGCCCGGGCGAGCGATCCGGCGGCGGTGGATGGCGCACTCACGGCCATTTCGTCGACAGCACGGGACGCCCTTGCCGACGTGCGACTGTTGCTCGGGCAGCTGCGGCACAGCCAGGCCGAGGGCCCGCAACCGGGACTCGCCGAGCTCGACCGCCTGCTCGACCAGCTGCGCGCATCCGGTCTCCTCATCCGTGACGAGACAGTCGGTCCGCCGCTGCAGCTGGGAACCGGCCAGCAGCTGGCGATCTACCGCATCGTGCAGGAAGCACTCACCAATGTCCTGAGGCACGGCAACGTGCTCAAAGAAGTAACCGTGCTGTTCAACTGGACGGCAACCGACCTGGAGGTCACCATCGACAGCGCACTCACCGCATCCCCGCACACCGGCGAACTGCGACTTGGGCACGGCCTCGCCGGCATGCGCGAGCGCGCGACCCTCGCCGGGGGATGGCTCACCGCGTTGCCCCGCGACAACCGGTTCGTGGTCATGGCGTCGGTGCCGACGGCGGCGGCGGTGCGCTCGTGACCGAGACTGGGACCATCCGCGTCGGGCTCGTTGACGACCAGGCGCTGTTCCGTGCGGGCATCCGCATGCTCGTCTCCTCCCAGCCGGACCTGGAGTTCGTCGGCGAGGCGGGTAATGGCGTCGACGGGATCACGATGGCGGCGGAAGCACGGCCGGACGTCATCCTGATGGACATCCGGATGCCGGTGATGGACGGCATCGAGTCGACGAGGTCGATCCTCGCCGCCGCAGACGCCCGCGGCGATCGCCCTCCGCGCGTGATCGTGCTTACGACCTTCGACCTCGACGAGGCGGCGACCCGGGCCATTCGTGGGGGAGCGAGCGGCTTCCTCCTCAAGGACACGGACCCGGAATTTCTGCTCGCCGCCATCCGCACCGTGCACGCCGGAACCGCGGTGATCGCCGCCGCGGCCACGCGCGAGTTGTTCCAGCACTTCGACTCGCAGGCGCAGGCGCCGGCCGCCCCCGATTCCTTCGGCACCCTCACCGCGCGGGAGAACGACATCTTCCTGTTGGCCGCCCGCGGGCTCAGCAACGCCGAGATCGCCTCGGCGGAGTTCCTCAGCGAGGCGACGGTGAAGACGCACATCAGCCGCATCCTCGGGAAGCTGTCGCTGCGCGATCGCGTGCAACTGGTGGTATTCGCGTTCGAAAACCGCCTTGTCGACTGACCCGCGAATCATCCTGCAGGGGGAGGGGATGACCTCTCTCGCTTGATTCGCGCACCCCGGGTCATCCGAAAGCCTTGATGACATGGAAACAATCACACAAGATCCCGGCGTCGTTGCCCGCGTCGCCGGCCTCACCAAGTCGTACGGTGCGGGCAGCACCATCGTCTCCGCGCTCTCGGACGTCTCGATCGGGCTGAAGCGCGGACAGTTCACGGCGATTATGGGACCGAGCGGATCGGGTAAGTCCACGCTGATGCACATCATGGCGGGGCTCGACTCGCCGACCTCTGGCCGGGTCTGGCTCGGCGATACGGACATCACGGGGATGAGCGACACCGAGCTGACCCTGCTGCGACGACGCCGGGTGGGATTCGTATTTCAATCGTTCAACCTGGTGCCGACCCTCGACGTCGAGGGCAACATCCTGCTGCCGTTCGAGCTGGACGGGCGCCGTCCCACGACACAGGAACGCCAGTGGGTGGACCAGTTGATCGACACGCTCGGCCTTGCCCCGCGGCTGCGGCACCGGCCGCACGAGCTCTCGGGTGGCCAACAGCAGCGCGTCGCGATCGCGCGGGCCCTCGGTTCCCGCCCCGACCTGGTGTTCGCCGACGAGCCGACCGGAAACCTCGACTCCCGCACCGGCCGCGAGGTGCTGTCACTGCTTGCGGCCGCCAGCGCCCAGTACGGTCAGAGCATCGCGATGGTCACCCACGATCCCATTGCGGCGAGCTTCGCCGACCGGATCCTGTTTCTCGCGGACGGTCGCGTGGTCGAGGAGCGCTCCCGGTCGACAGCCGAGGAAATCAGCAGCTTCATGCTCGGCATGGAGCGGGCATCATGAGCCGCCGATCACGGTTCGGAGCCTTCAACGCCCGCGAGCACACGCCCAGCATCCTCGTGGCGACGATCAGCGCGGCGTTCGGGGTGTGCCTGCTGCAGGCCACGGGGATGCTCACGCAGATCATCGAGGCGGACGATGTGACCGGCGACAGCCGCACCGTGGCGGCCCTGCTGCGGATCGTGTCTGCGGTGTTCATCGTGATCGCCGTCTACGTGTCATCCATCGTCACGTCCAACACCTTCGCGACGATCATTGCCGGGCGCACCCGGACGATCGCGCTGCTGCGTCTCATCGGATCGAGCGCGGTCACCCAGCGGCGCGCGGTCGCGCGGGAGGGCCTCGCCGTCGGCGTGATCGGGGCCCTGGTGGGAACCGTCGTGGGCACCGCGGCTACTGTCGCGCTCGTGGGCGTTGGCACGGCGGCGGGTACGATCCCCGACCTGCCGTACGGGTACGTGCACCCTGATCTTGTGCTTCCGATCGTCGCTGTGGTGCTCACCACCTGGTTGGCGTCGTGGGTGGGGTCCCGGCGGGTGCTGGTGGTCTCGCCCATGCAGGCGACGGGGGCGGCCCAGGAGCACTCGCTCGAGGAGGTGGGATCCCGTCGTGCCCGCAACGGGATCGCGATCACCCTGTTCGCCATCGGAACGGCGCTGCTGATCGCCGGAGTGGTCGTGGGACTGGTGTCGCCGCTCGGCGTGCTCATCGGGATCGTCGGTGGCCTCTTCTCCTTCACCGGAATCGTGCTCGGTGCCCAGCTCGTGATGCCGCCGGCGCTGCGGCTGGTGGGCAGGGCGTTCGGCCGCAGCGCGCCGGCCCGGCTCGCCGCCGAGAATGCGGTGCGGTACCCGGAACGCAGCTCGCGCACCACGATCGGACTTGTCATCGGCGTCACCCTCGTCACGATGTTCGCGGTCGCGGTGGAGAGCTACCAGCAGATGTTGTTGCGTGCGCAGGCCGCCAACCCCACCTACTACGGCGGGATCGACGAGTCGCTCCAGATCACCGTGGTGGTCTTTTCGGTGCTCATCGGTTTCAGTGCGCTCATCGCGGCCGTCGGCATGGTCAACAACCTGTCGCTCAGCGTGCTGCAGCGCCGCAGGGAGCTGGGTCTCTTGCGGGCGCTGGGGTTCACCGGGCGCCAGATGCGGTCGATGATCCTCGCCGAAAGTGCGCAGCTCACCACGGCGGCGGTGCTCGTCGGACTCGTGCTCGGCACCGTCTACGGCTGGGCGGGAGCACAGTCGCTGCTCGGGGGTATCACCGGCAGTCCGGGGATCATCTGGCCCGCGATACCGCTACCGCTGCTCGGGGTGATCATCGTCGCCGCCGGGGTACTCACGCTCGTGGCATCCATCGCTCCGTCGCGTCGTGCGACCCGGGTGACACCGGTCATCGCCCTCGCGGTGGACTGAGCGCCGGCCGCGTCGGGCCACACGGGGCAGCGCGTGCGTGGCCCGGCGCTCCCCGCCATGGCGGTCCGGTGCGGCTCGCCGTGTCCCGGCCGTGCCCGCCCCGGTCATAGAGTTGGACCGTGCATATCGGACTGCTGGGCGGACTGCGCATCGAGCACGATGGCCGGTCCATTTCGGTAACGGGCGCGATGCAGCTCGCCGTGCTGTTCAGGCTCGCCGTCGACGCGGGGTCTGCGGTCAGCTACCGGGCGATCGCCGAGGACATCTGGTCGCTCGACGCTCCGGACAACGCCCGCGCAGCACTGCAGTCGATCGTGTCCCGGCTGCGGTCGCAGCTTCCCTCCGGCGCGATCGAATCCACCGTCGGTGGGTACCGCCTGACGCTGGCCCGCACCGACGTCGATGCTCTGGTATTCGGCGACCTTGTCGCCGCGGCGTCGAACGCGCAGACACCGGATGACGCGTCCCGCATCGCCAGCGAAGCGCTCGGGTTGTGGGCGGGGGAGCCCTGGGTCCCATCGACCAACTTTGACTGGTTCGAACGCGATCTCGCGCGGGACCGGGCACGGGCACTCGAGCTGGGTGGGGTAACTCCCGGTGGACCCGCGCCGGCGCAGGCCCCGCCCATTCCGACACCGCTGACCTCGCTGGTAGGCCGTGAACGTGAGCTCGAGAAGATCGCGGAGCAGCTCTCGCTCAGCAGGCTCGTCACCATCATCGGCACGGGCGGCGCGGGTAAGACCCGGCTCGCGGTGGAGACGGCGTCGGCCCGGCCCGGCTCATACCTCGTCGAGCTTGCCCCGGTCGGTCCGGAGGAGCTGTACGCGGCAGTCGCCGCCGCGACGGGACGCGAACTGCGCAGCATCGACGCGAGTGCCGAGCCGACGGGCGCCCGGGAACGGGTGCTCGAGACGATCCACGGCCGGGACGTGCTGCTCGTGCTCGACAACTGCGAGCACGTCATCGCGGAGGCCGCAGCGCTTGCGCACGACCTGCTGACGTACCTCCCACATCTGCGCATCCTCGCCACCAGCCGCGAGCCCCTCGGCGTCGCGGGCGAAGCGTTCGTCGGGGTCGGAGCACTTCCTACGCCGGCCGACGACGACCTCGCTGGTTTGGATGACGCGGCGCTGACAGCGTACGCAGCGGTGGAACTCTTCCGTCAACGCGCCCTCGCCGCGACCGGGGAGGAGCCGTCCCACGGCGAGCTCATCACGGCCGCCCGCATCTGCGTCCGGCTCGATGGACTTCCGCTTGCCATCGAATTGGCGGCTGCGAAACTGCGCACCATGACGCCAGCGGAGGTGCTCGAGGGTCTCGACAGCCGCTTTACGCTTCTGTCCGGCGGATTCCGCACCGCCCTGCCACGGCACCAGACGCTGCGCGCGATGATCGACTGGAGCTGGAGCCTCCTGTCGGCGGACGAGCGACGCGCACTCACGAGCATTGCGGTGTTCCCGGGTGGCATCGGCGTGCGGGACGCGACGCGGGCGGCGAGCGCGATGGGGCTCTCCGAGGCATCCGCCCTCGACTCCCTCGTGGACCGGTCGTTGCTGCAGCGGGTGCGGGGACGCTACCGCGCGCTCGAGACCATTCGCGAATACGGGGTGGAGCGCCTCGCAGAAGATGGCCTGCTGGCGCAGGCGCGCGACGCGCAGGTGGCGTACATCACGATGCGCGCGCGGGAGACCGATCCGCTGTTGCGGGGGCCGCGCATTCGCGAGGCGATCGTCTGGTTCGACGCCGAGGACGACAACATCGGCGCGGCCCTGCGATACGCGGCCCAAACAGGACAAGCGAATCGCGCGTTGCAACTTGCCATGTCGTCGGCCTGGTACTGGGCGATCCGCGACCGCGAGGACGACGCAACGTTCTGGTTCCCGAGCCTTGCGGCAATGTCGGCAGGGCAGGTCGCGAACACCGATGGTGCAGATGGTGCCGGAGCGGTCGGGGCCGATGACGCGGAGGCAGAAGACGCCAGGCTCGTGCGGCTGCTTGTGCCCATCATTCAGGCGGTGAGCGCATCGAACATGGGGTCCACCGCGGGCGATCCCCCGAGCGAGAGGTTGGCTCTCGACTCCATCATCGCCTCCGCGCTGGAAGACATCTCCAGCCTGAAGGCGGCGGCTGCCGGAAGCGGCAATGACCTTATCCAGTTGGTTCCCGTGCTGCTGGAGTCGTTCCGGGGCGCTGGCACCGCCGGTGAGTGGATGATCAATGTCCAATTGCCCCGCGGCGAGGACCTGGGACTCGGTCCCTGGCCCACCGCGCTCCTGCACGTCGTTCGGGCAGCGGTCGCCCAAAACCGCGGCGATATTGACGAACTCGGCGAGAACTCGGCGCAGGCGGTCGCGCAGTTCGCCGAGATTGGGGATCTCTGGGCACTCACGCTCGCGCAGCAATTGCGGGCCGAGTGGCTGACGCTGCAGGGATCCCTCGACGAGGCGTACGCGCTCGTCGAGGCGTCAATCTCGACCACCCAGTCGCTCACCTCTAACTGGGATGTCGCCCAGCAGGCGGGGCTCGCCATTCGGATCCTTCTGCGGCAGGGAAAGTTCGACCTGGCGAAGAAGCGTGCCGAGCAGCTGCTCGATGGGGCTCGGGCAAGCGGTAACGCCCGCACCCTTCTGCAGGCCCGTGTGTCCGCCGTCTCGGTCTACCTCGCCTTCGGTGACATCCCCGCCGCGCAGGAGTGCCTCGTCTCGATCGACGAGATTGCCCACGAGTGGCCGGGGATGCCCTCGCAGATCCTCGCCTGGGCCGAGATGGCGCGGGCAGAAGTCTGCATCATGCAGGGGGAACTGGATGCCGCGACGGAAGCACTCCGCTCGGCCGCCCGCTTCGCCCTCATCACCATGGACCACCCGATCATCGGCGAGCTCGCCCTGAATCTCGGGTGGCTCGCACTGGCACGGGGTGATGTCCCCGAGGCGCTGCGCGCGCTGGACCTGTCGACCGCGATCGTCGGTGCGTACGATGCCACGGCACCCGCCGTGGTGCGAATCGAGAAAGCGGCGGACGCCGGAATCGGGCGGAACGGGGCATCCACCCCATCCCGCCCGATCGCCATCGAAGCGCTGCGCCACCTCGTCGAATAGACGCTAGATCTTCTTGCGGTAGGCCCAGGTGGCCAGCGGGAAGAACACGGCGACCAGAACCACGCACCATCCGAGAACCCACGCGACCTCACCACCGACGGTCGTTCCGGGACTCATGATGGACGGTCCGACCAGCAAGCCGCGCATCGCCTCGATCACGTGCGTCACCGGGTTGATCGCGACCCAGCCCTGCAACCAGGTGGGCAGCGTCGACGCGGGCACGAAGGTCGAGGACCCGAACGTGAGCGGGAACACGATGAGGAACGACAGTCCCTGCACTGCCCCGGAGCTACGCGCCAGCATGCCGATGAAGACCGAGATCCAGCACAGGCTGACGGCGAACACGATCATCAGCAGCACGGCGCCGACCACCTCGAGCGGGGAGGTCAGGAAGCGGAACCCGATGAGCGAACCGAACGCCAAGGTCACGGCGATCGCGATCGTGTGACGCACGATGTCACCGCTGACCGCGCCCAGCAGGGGAGCGGAGCGGGAGATCGGCAGCGAACGGAACCGGTCGAACACGCCGTTCTTGAGGTCGGTATTGAGGTTCACGCCGATGGTGAGCGAGGTGAACATGATCGTCTGCACGATGATGCCGGGGAGCGTCAGCTGCAGGTAGTCGTGACTGTTGCCGGCGATCGCGCCGCCGAAGATGAACACGAAGATCACCGTCATGATGATCGGCTGCACCGTTACGTCGATGAACTGTTCCGGGTTGCGCACCATCTTGGTGACGGTGCGTTGGGCGAGGATGAGTGAGTCGCGGACCATCAGGCTGCCGCTCCTTCCGTTGCGGGGGTGTCGATCGGGGATTCGTCGCTGGCGGAGCCCGCCTCGACGTGCCCGGTCAGGGAGTAGAAGACCTCATCGAGGCTGGGCAGCCGCAGCGACATCTCGGTGACGGCGATGTTTTCGGCAGCGAGGCGGGTGACGGTCGCGGTGAAGGCGTCCGCGTTTGCCACCGGCACGGAGACCAGGTCGACGGACGGATGCTCCGGGGCGCGGGTGCCGACGGACGCCAGCAGCGCTGTCACCCGCTCCAGGTCACGCACATCGGTGGGACGCACCTCGAGGGTTTGCCCACCCACCTGCCGCTTGAGCCCCTGCGGGGTGTCGTGGGCGATCACGCGCCCGTGGTCGATGACGGTGATCTCGTTGGCGAGGGCGTCGGCCTCCTCGAGGTACTGGGTGGTCAGCAGCACCGTCGTTCCGGAGCGGGTGAGCGAGCGCACCATCTCCCAGACGTCGTCCCGCTTGGCAGGGTCGAGTCCGGTGGTGGGCTCGTCCAGGTAGACAACGCTCGGTCGCCCGATGAGGGAGGCGGCGAGGTCGAGCCGGCGGCGCATGCCGCCCGAGTAGGTCTTTGCGAGGCGCCGCCCGGCGGACGTGAGGTCAAACTCCTCGAGCAACTCCGTGGCCCGCGTCTTGGCGTCGATGCGCGAGAGCTCGAGCAGGCGTCCGATCATCACGAGGTTCTCGATGCCCGTGAGGTCCTCGTCAACGCTCGCGTACTGTCCCGTCAGCCCGATGCGGCGGCGCACCTCCGAGGGCGAGTCGACGACGTCGAATCCGGCGATCTTCGCCGATCCGGCGTCGGGTGTGAGCAGCGTCGCGAGAATGCGCACGGCGGTGGTCTTGCCGGCGCCGTTGGGGCCGAGCACGCCGAGCACGCGCCCGGGCTCGACGGTGAGATCGATGCCGTCGAGGGCGACGGTCTTTCCGAAATGCTTGGTGAGGCCGCGTGCTTCGATTGCAGCAGTCCTGATTCCTCCTTGGGTCATCACCGATGGTGCCCGGGGTGCGGTGTCACGCCGCTGTCACGGGCTGTCACGGGATGACAGCGGCCTGCCGGGGAGCCGCGGCCCGGGGCATCCGCTCGTCCCTCGACGATTTCGGAGAAGACTGCACAGTCCTGCAGTGCTACCCTCGAATGGTGTTGTTCGGTCTGCTTCTCCTTAGCTGCCGCGACGAGTCCTAACTTCAGGCCTCACTCGTCGCGGAGTTTGTCGTTGGCTGACCACTCAAGCGAAGAGAAAACGAGACCATGAAGAACACACAACAGCCGTCGCCGATGCCGACGCACAAGTACCGTCCGTACGCCGAGACCTTTGCCGTCGATCTGCCCGACCGCACCTGGCCCACGAAGCAGATCACGAAGGCGCCCATCTGGTGTGCGGTCGACCTGCGCGATGGCAACCAGGCGCTCATCGACCCGATGAGTCCCGAGCGCAAGCGCATCATGTTCGACCTGCTGGTGCGCATGGGCTACAAGCAGATCGAGGTCGGCTTCCCCAGCGCGAGCCAGACGGACTTCGACTTCGTTCGCAGCCTCATTGAGGACGACCTGATCCCCGACGACGTCACCATCCAGGTGCTGACGCAGGCGCGCGAGCACCTGATCAACCGCACCTACGAGTCGATCATCGGCGCCAAGCGTGCGATCGTGCACCTCTACAACTCCACCAGCATCCTGCAGCGCGAGGTCGTATTCCGGCAGGACCGCCAGGGCATCATCGACATCGCCCTCGAGGGCGCGCGTCTGTGCAAGGCGGCCGAGTCGATGGTCCCCGGCACTGAGATCTACTACGAGTACTCGCCGGAGAGCTACACGGGCACCGAGCTCGACTTCGCCCTGGAGATCAGCAACGCCGTCATCGAGGTCTTCGAACCGACCCCCGAGCGCAAGGTCATCATCAACCTGCCGGCAACTGTCGAGATGGCGACCCCCAATGTCTACGCCGATTCAATCGAGTGGATGTCCCGGCGCCTGGCACACCGCGAGAACGTGCTGCTCAGCCTGCACCCGCACAACGACCGCGGCACCGGCATCGCGGCGGCCGAACTCGGCTACCTGGCCGGCGCCGACCGCATCGAGGGATGCCTGTTCGGCAACGGCGAACGCACCGGCAACGTGGATCTCGTTGCGCTCGGCCTCAACATGTTCACGCAGGGCGTCGACCCGGAGATCGACTTTAGTGACCTCGACGAGATCCGCCGCACCGCCGAGTACTGCAACCAGCTCAAGGTGCACGAGCGCAGCCCGTGGGCGGGCGACCTGGTCTACACCGCGTTCAGCGGCTCGCACCAGGACGCCATCAAGAAGGGCTTTGAGGCCATGGCCGTCGAGGCGAAGGACAAGGGCGTCACGGTCAACGACCTGGTGTGGGCGGTTCCCTACCTGCCGATCGACCCGAAGGATGTCGGTCGCGGCTACGAGGCAGTCGTCCGGGTCAACTCGCAGTCGGGCAAGGGTGGCGTCGCCTACCTGCTGAAGACGGACCATGCCATCGACCTGCCGCGTCGACTGCAGATCGAGTTCAGCGGAGTCGTGCAGGCAAAGACGGACGCCGAGGGCGGCGAAGTCACGAGCGACCAGATCTGGAGCATCTTCCAGGATGAGTACCTGCCGGCGCCCGCGTCGCGCCCCGAGGACAAGTGGGGACGCTTCGAGCTCACCCGCATGCGCACTGCCAGCGATCTGACTGGTGACGTGTCGCTCGACATCCAGCTGCGAATCGGAGACGAGGTTCAGGCGGCGAGTGCGACCGGTAACGGTCCGATCGCCGCGTTCCTCGGCATCATGGCCGAGCAGGGCATCGAGGTCGAACTCTTCGACTACGTCGAGCACGCGTTGAGTGCCGGAGGTGACGCGCTGGCCGCGTCCTACGTCGAGCTGCGTGTCAACGGCAAGACGCTCTGGGGCGTCGGCATCGATGCGGACATTTCGACCGCCTCACTCAAGGCCGTCGTCTCCGCCGTCAACCGTGCGGTGCGCACGGAAGCCGGCGATCGCGAACTGCTCGCCGTCTAACGGCTGCGCCCGTCCGGCGCACTCACGTCGCCGCCAGCGCACGCCTCCGCATCCGATGCGGCGGGAGTAATCGCAGGTCTCGGCGGCTTGAGTTCAGGTCGTCGTTGCAACACCTCTGACGAGGGTGGTGTTTATGTCGTTGCCACGAGCTGCGAAGACGATGTTTTGGAGAGCGTTTCACGAGGGCGCGTCGGTCGAGGCAGCGATGACTGTGGCGGGCGGGAAACCGACTGTGGGACGGGTGTGGGTGCGGCAGGCTGGCGGGGTGATTCCTCGTCATCTTTTACTGTCACCGTCCGGCCGATTTCTGGATGCGACCGAACGAGCCACGATCATGGTCGCCCAGCGGGAGGGAAAGTCGATCCGGTCGATCGCAGCGATGCTGGGTCGGTCTCCGTCGACGATTAGTCGGGAAGTGCGCCGCAACCGTGAGGTCAAGAAGGTGCAGAACGGCATCGTGCGGTTTGCACCCTATGACGCTCGTTCGGCGCAGTTATGGACGGAGAAACGATTGCCTCGTCCGCAACCGTCGAAGCTATCTCAGCAGCCACTGCTGCACGAATACGTGCAGACTCGGTTGCATCAACGATGGTCGCCGGAACAAATAAGTAGCACGCTGAAGGTTGATCATCCGGACGATGAAAGGATGCGGGTGAGTCACGAAACGATCTACCGATCCCTGTTTATTCAGGCCCGTGGGTCGCTGAAACGGGAAGTTGAAGCCAAACTCCGCACCGGACGCACGCTGCGCAAACCCCACAAACGGGCGGCTGCCGACGGGCGGGGCAAGAACCGAATCGCGAACATGCTGATGATTTCCGAACGACCTGCGGACGTCGATGACCGTGCTGTTCCCGGGCATTGGGAAGGGGATTTGATCATCGGTGAATACAACGGGAGCCAGATCGGAACCCTAGTGGAGCGCGCGACCCGGTATGTGATGCTCGTCCATTTGCCCACCAGCAGAGACGCCGATGTAATGGCTGCAGCGCTGATCGAGACAATCCAAACATTGCCCAGCGAGTTGATGAAGACGTTGACGTGGGATCAGGGAATCGAGATGGCCGGACACCAGAATGTGACCGTTGCCACGGACGCGGACATCTATTTCTGTGACCCGCATTCGCCATGGCAGCGTGGTTCCAACGAAAACACCAACGGATTACTGCGCCAATATTTCCCCAAAGGCACCGATCTTTCCGTCCACAGCAAAGAACACCTGGAATTCGTGGCCCGCGAACTCAACGGACGACCCCGCAAAACTCTGGCTTGGAAAACACCAGCCCAAGCCATGGACGAGTTACTGTCAAACCTTCACGAACAACCAGGTGTTGCAACGACGACTTGAATTCACCCGGGAGTAAAAATCACGCGGCGGGAGTCATAGCTCCCGCCGCGTGCTCGTTTCTCCCTCCGGCCATGCACGCGCGACGCGGGTCTTGCTGCGGCCACAGCCCAGCCGGGCGGATGCCACGCGGTCCCGCACCCCGCATGAACTCCCTAACGCCGCGGCTTGCCGGGAGATGTGGGATTGGCAGGAGACGCCGTGGACCCCGGTGCGCGGGGAGAGCGAGGTGACCGCCGGGCCCAGCCGGTGCCGATGTGCGGAAGTCGCGGGATGCGGGGGATACGCTCCAGCCGCCGCTGCTCCGGCAGGCTCCAGTTGAACAGCACCGCAAGCACCCGCACCCCGAACGTGACGGCCACGCCGATGATTGCCGCCACAAAGACCGGGACGCCAAGCGTGATGAGAATCGCCACCGCCGACGTGCCGAGAATGGCCGCGACCGCGTAGAGCGATCCGACGTACATCATCGCGATGGGGCTGTTCAGCAGCAGGTCCCGCAGAATCGACCCGCCCACCGCGGACAGCACGCCCACGAACACGGCCGGCACCGCGGGCATTCCGAGCGACAGCGCCTTGGTCGTTCCGATCGCCCCGAACAGCCCGATGGTGAGGGCGTCCAGCGTGGTGATGACCGCGTTCAGCTTGGAGAACACACGCTCAAGGAGCATCCCGAGCAAAGCGGCGACGACGGCAACGGGCAGGTACCAATTGCTGTTGAGGGCTGCAGGGACCTGGGACAGCAGGATGTCACGGAGCAGACCGCCACCGAACCCTGTCGCGATCCCGACAATCGCCACCCCGAGCAGATCGAGCCGTCGACTGCGGAACTGCCCTGCGAACAACGCGCCCTGCAGGGCACCGATTCCGACGGCGAGCACATCCGCCCACGGCGGGATCATGAAGGCCGCTGTGATCATTGTCCGTTTCTACCACGGCGGGGGAGGTGGTGCTGGTCCGCCGGCACGAACTGCGCCCCAGAATCGGGGATAGTGCGCACGCCGGTCACACCGATTCATCCCGGTCGGGGGATACTGGACGGGTGCCCCTCTATCGTGACGAAGCAGTCGTACTGCGAACCCACAAGTTGGGCGAAGCCGATCGCATCGTGACGATGCTCTCGCGCAATCACGGCAAGATCCGTGCGGTCGCCAAGGGTGTCCGGCGTACGGCATCGAAGTTCGGATCCCGTCTTGAGCCCTTCATGGTTGCCGATGTTCAGCTGTTCGAGGGCCGCACCCTCGACATCATCACGCAGGCGGAATCCCTGGGGTCGTACGGGGCCGAGATCGCCAGTGATTACGCCAGCTACACGGCGGCGACCGCGATGGTGGAGACCGCAGACAAGGTGACCGACGACGACGGGAGCCTGCAGCAGTACCTCCTGCTCGTCGGTGCACTCCGCTCCCTGTCGCGCCACGAGCATGCTCCAGGGCTCACCCTCGATTCGTACCTGCTGCGCGCTTTGTCCATCGCCGGGTGGGCGCCCAGCTTCGTGGACTGCGCCGTCACCGGTGCACCCGGTCCGCACACGGTTTTCGTCGTTCAGATGGGTGGCGTCGTCGCCGACTCCGTCGCGCCTCCCGGGGCCCCGCGACTCGATCTCGCGACCCTCGACCTGCTCTCGTCGCTTCTCGCCGGGGACTGGGACTATGCCGAAGCCGCCGACGAACGCGCCCGCAATCAGGCGAGCGGTGTCGTTGCCGCCTACACGCAGTTCCATCTCGAACGTGGGCTGCGTTCCCTGCAGCACGTGGATCGTTCACCGGCTCACGACGGGTCGACCGAGCGCGCCGCCGCGCGCGTCGCGGCCCAGCACGCCGCATCCTCAACCGTGGCCGGAGCCTCATGACCCCCGTTTCCAAGACCCACCGCGATGCGGTCGACTTCAAGCCGATCGACTGGACGGGGATCTATCCTCCGGCGATCGATCGCCGTGCAGTCCCCAATCACGTCGCGATCGTGATGGACGGTAACGGCCGCTGGGCCAACGGCAAGGGGCTCACCCGCATCGAGGGGCACAAGGCGGGCGAGGCATCCCTCCTCGATGTCGTTGCCGGGGCAATCCAGCTGGGCGTCAAGCACCTCAGCGTCTACGCGTTTTCCACCGAGAACTGGCGTCGCTCGCCCGATGAGGTGCGTTTCCTCATGGGATTCAACCGGGATGTGCTGCACCGCAGGCGCGACCAGCTCAACGACTGGGGTGTGCGCGTGCGATGGGCCGGACGTAAGCCCCGCCTGTGGGCGTCGGTCATCAACGAACTGCAGTACGCCGAGCAGCTCACGGCGTCCAACTCCGTGCTCACCCTCACCATGTGCGTGAACTACGGAGGGCGAACCGAGATCACCGACGCCGTCCGCTCGATCGCCGCCGAGGTTGCCGCCGGCCGCCTCAAGCCGTCCGGAATCAGCGAGAAGACCATCCAGAAAGCGCTGTACGCGCCGGAACTTCCCGATGTCGACCTGTTCGTCCGCAGTTCGGGTGAGCAGCGCACGAGCAACTTCATGCTCTGGCAGAGCGCTTACGCGGAGATGGTCTTTCTCGACACGCTGTGGCCCGACTTCACGCGCACGCAGCTGTGGGACGCCGTCTCGATATACGCTTCGAGAAATCGCCGCTTCGGTGGCGCCATCGACACTCCGACCACCTGATTCGCACGGACACAAGGGAACCAGACCATGAGAAGAACAACCGGCCTCATTACCTTCATCGTCTTTCTGCTCATCGTGGCCGGGGGCGTCGTCACCGTGCTCGCGCTCGGTACGAAGACCGGTGTAGCCATGGGCGGCGGTTCGACCGTCACCGGCTCCGCAACCAAGACGCTTCCGTTCACCGCGCAGGCGGGGTGGGTGCGTAACAACTCCCCGTGGCCGGTCGACATCACGAGCATCAAGGTCAACGCGTCATCCACCGCTTCCGTTCCCCAGGTCTTTTTGAGCCCGGCAAAGACCGCACTGCCGGTGACCGACGGAACTGCAGCCGCCGACGCGACCGCCGCGGCTGCGCTTCCGGCGTGGGCAACGACTCCGGTGAAGCTGCCGTACACGCTCAAGGGCGGGGAGCTTCGCTACTTCGGTTTCAGCGTGGTGCCGGAGGCGGGCAAGATTGCCTCCTTCGACCAGATCACCATCGGATACACGGGACCCCTCGGCTTCGCGTTTGACCAGAGTTTCTCGGGTGTGGCAATCGCCGCAAGCCCCGAGAACCTGCCGAACGAACTGGTCGCGAACGACCCGGCGGCCGACAGCGAATCGCTCGACGGGTACATCGCTCTGCTGCGCTCGGCGCTGAAGAGCGGCAACATCTCCCAGATTCAGCAGGTGATGGGGGACTCGGCAACCGCCGAAGACGCCGCCGCGGTCAAGAAGGCAGAGAAGGGCTACAAGACGGCCCTGACCGTTGCCGCCACCAAACTGACCGCCGACTCCCGCACCCAGACGCTCGTGTTCTACAAGACGGACGCGGCAAAGGACGGCCTCAAGCCGCTGACGGTGCAGTGGCAGGACTTCCGCTGGAGCGTGACTGCCTGGTAGGACGAGTGGATGACCCTAGGCTTGGGCCATGGCTTCCACCGCAGTAATCCGCACCGGCATCATCGGCTTTGGCCTCTCCGGACGCATCTTCCACGAACCGTTCCTCGCCGCTAATCCCGCCTTCAGCATTGATGTCGTCGCGACGGGCAACCCCGAGCGTCAGGCGCAGGCCGGGGCGCTGTATCCGGTGGTGAGCACACCCGAGGAGCTGCTCTCGCGGGATCTCGACCTCGTTGTGCTGGCGTCCCCGCCCCACGCCCACCTCGAGCAGGGCATCGCGGCCCTGGAGTCCGGCGCGGCCGTCGTCATCGACAAGCCGTTCGCCGCGTCCGTTGCCGACGCCGAAACCCTGATCGCCACCGCCGAGCGCGTCGGCCGCCCACTCATCGTGTTCCAAAACCGCCGGTGGGACGGCGACTTTCTCACCGCGAGCAAGCTCGTTGCTTCGGGCCAGCTCGGTCGCGTCCACCGTTTCGAGTCGACGTTCGAGCGCTTCTCGGGAGGGCTTCGTCCCCGCTGGCAGGACACCACCACACCCGCGCAGGGCGCCGGCATCACCTACGACCTCGGCAGCCACCTGATCGACCAGGCGCTGCACCTGTTCGGACCCGCCACCCTCGAGCGCGCAGAGCTGCGCATCCTTCGGGATGGCGGCGCGAGCGACGACGACGCGTTCTTCTCGCTCGCCCACGAGAGTGGTGTGGTGTCGCACCTCACGGTGAGCCGCCTTGCCGCACAGTCGGGCCCGCGCTTCCGCGTTCTGGGAACGGAGAGCGCCTACACGGTGTACGGCCTCGACGGGCAGGAGCCCGCGCTCAAGGAGGGCCTGCGTCCCGGTGACGCCGCGTATGGGGTCACGCCGGAAAGCGAGTGGGGTCGTGTGGGAGGCCAGAGCCCCGAGTTCCCGCCGACCCCGGTCGAGACCGAACGCGGTGATTACCCGGCCTTCTACGCGGGTGTCGCCGCCGCAATCCTCGAGGGCGCACCGGTGCCGGTCGATCCCTACACGGCGCTGGCGACCATGCGCATCCTCGAGCAGGCGCACGCGCAGTGGAAGCACTGACCCTGACCTCACCTTTCCCGCCGGTAGGCTGGGGACTCGCAAACGACCGGGTATCCAGCTCGGTGTGGAAATACAGGAGTAACACGTGGCAACGCCAAATCCTCTCGACGCCGTCATCGCCCTCGCCAAGAGGCGCGGGTTTGTTTTTCAGGCGGGTGAGATCTACGGTGGCTCCCGTTCCGCCTGGGACTACGGTCCCCTCGGTACCGCGCTGAAAGAAAACATCAAGCGCCAGTGGTGGCAGTTCATGGTGCAGGGTCGCGACGACATCGTCGGCATCGACTCATCCGTCATCCTGCCTCGCAAGGTGTGGGAAGCATCCGGCCACGTCGAGGTGTTCTCCGACCCGCTGGTGGAGTCGCTCCACACCCACAAGCGCTACCGCGCCGATCACCTCCTCGAGCAGTACGAGGAGAAGCACGGCCACCCGCCGGTGAACGGCCTCGCCGATATTCGCGACCCCGAGACCGGCCAGCCCGGCTCCTGGACGGAACCGCAGAACTTCTCCGGACTGCTCAAGACCTTCCTCGGTCCCGTGGACAACGAGGAGGGCATGGCCTACCTCCGCCCCGAGACCGCGCAGGGAATCTTCGTCAACTTCGCTAACGTTCTCGGATCGTCGCGGATGAAGCCTCCCTTCGGTATCGCGCAGATCGGCAAGAGCTTCCGCAACGAGATCACCCCCGGAAACTTCATCTTCCGCACCCGCGAGTTCGAGCAGATGGAGATGGAGTTCTTCGTCGAGCCGGGCACGGACAAGGAATGGCACCAGTACTGGATCGATGCGTCGCGCGACTGGTACCTGGGCCTCGGCATCAACCCCGACAACATCCGCCTGTACGAGCACCCCGTCGAGAAGCTGTCGCACTACTCCACGCGCACCGTCGACGTCGAGTACCGTTTCCGTTTCGCGGGAAGCGAGTGGGGCGAGCTCATGGGTATCGCGAACCGCACCGACTTCGACCTGAAGACGCACTCCGAGGCATCCGGTACCGACCTTTCGTACTTTGACCAGACGAAGAACGAGCGCTGGTTCCCGTACGTGATCGAGCCCGCGTTCGGACTCACCCGCGCCCTGATGGCCTTCCTCATTGACGCGTACTCGGAGGACGAGGCTCCCAACACCAAGGGTGGTGTCGACAAGCGCACTGTCCTGCGACTCGACCGCCGCCTCTCGCCGATCAAGGTTGCGGTGCTGCCGCTGTCGCGCAACGAGCAGCTCACGCCGCTCGCGAAGTCCGTCGCGGCCGACCTCCGTAAGTACTGGAACATCGACTTCGACGATGCCGGTGCCATCGGCCGTCGGTACCGTCGTCAGGACGAGATCGGCACGCCGTTCTGCGTCACCGTCGACTTCGATTCCCTTGAGGACAACGCGGTCACGATCCGCGAGCGCGACACCATGGCGCAGGAGCGCGTCTCGCTCGACCGCCTGCACGGCTACCTCGCCGAGCAGCTGATCGGCGCGTAACGTCCGTTTCACCACGCTTACGGCGTCGCCTCCCGCATCCCGGGAGGCGGCGCCGTTCGCATTCTGTCGCGATCGGGAATACAGCCCTCACCCCTCGGGGTTGCACCATACGTGAGTGAAGCTATCAAAGTAGACATCTGGTCCGACGTTCAGTGCCCCTGGTGCTACATCGGAAAGCGCAAGTTCGAGGCGGGCGCCGCCCTCTTCGACGGACAGGTCGAGGTCGAGTACCACTCCTTCGAACTGGCGCCCGACACCCCGGTCGATTTCGATGGCACCCCCGCCGACTACCTCAGCCAGCGCAAGGGCATCCCGCTCGAGCAGGTTGGACCGATGCTTGACCGTGTCATCGGCATTGCCGCCGACGTCGGGCTCGACTACCACTACGACGACATCCACCAGACCAACACCGTCAAGGCGCACGAACTCCTGCACTTTGCGAAGTCCAAGGGACGCCAGCTCGACATGAAGGAGCGCCTGCTGAAGGCGTACTTCGTCGACGGTGCCCACGTCGGACGCATCGAGGATCTCGCAGACCTCGCCGCGGAAATCGGTCTCGACCGTGCTGAGGTCGTCGCCGCCCTCGAGTCGAACGAGTTCCTCTCCGACGTGAAGGCCGATGTCGCCCAGGCGCAGGAATACGGAATTCAGGGAGTCCCGTTCTTCGTCATCGACGGCAAGTACGGCGTCTCCGGTGCGCAGGATGCCCAGACCTTCACCAACGTGCTGCAGCAGGTGCGCAGCGAACGCGAAGAGGTCACCGCATGAGCGGCCTCACCGGACCGCAGACGGCGACAATGCCCGTCGTCCCGCCCGTCCTCGCACCGCTGCAACTTCTGGGCGACGCGGGCGCGGCCTGCGTCGGAGACTTCTGCGACGTTCCCGTGCGAACCGATCGCGCGGCCGTCATCGACCGCCTGGACTCCGGCGACATTTAACGAACGGATGCCCCGGGGCGCCGTCGCCCGCTGGTGAGAGCTACCCGGGGGCAGTCAGCAACTGATCTCGCGCGGGTGATTGCTGCGCCGGGTCGCCCTTAGTCGCTGATGTCTGCGACGGTGGCGTCGAACCCGGCGATCATGGCGTCGGCATCCACGAACGCACTGAAGCCGGGTTCTCCGGCTCCCATGCCCACCCGAAGCCCGCGGATCCGCTCATCGGCGAACACCGGCCAGGCGGTGGTGCTGCCAAACGGCGTGATGGTTCCGCGTTCGTACCCGGTGACGTCGAATGCGACGGATGCCTCGGGCAGGCGCAACTTGTTGACGCCGACGATTCCACGGAGCTTGCCCCAGGAGATCTGACGGTCACCCGGAATGAGGGCGAACAGGAACGTGCCGTCGTGCCGCTTGACGACCAGAGTCTTCACGATCTCCGCAGGGGAGACGCCCAGCAGTTCCGCGGCGCCCTCCAGCGAATCGGCGGCGGGCCGCTCGATGATCTCGATGTCGATACCCCGCTCCGCGGCATCGGCTTCGACTCGTTCGCGTCCCGTCATCACATCTCCCATTCGTGGTGGTTGAACGATACGGGAAATCCTCGGACCGCCGCGAAGCACGATCGGGCTCACGATCGGTTGCGGCGCACTGTAACGCCCGAAAACTCACCCCGCATCCCCGTTGACACCGCCCCGTCATGTCCCTATTTTGGGGGACACTGCCGAGAGAGTGATTGTGTCGCGCCGTACCCGAATTCGGCGCACCACCTGATCTCCCGACCGGCGGGGTTGTCCTAGCGGCCCCGGCGGACGGTTCGGCACGCCCACCCGATGTCGAGTGCAAGGAACCCGATCCGATGCGCCACTGCGCCCCGAGCGTTGCCTCATCCGCCTGCCCCCTGATCCCGCGGTACACCCGCGCACGTTAGATCCCCCCAGAGTTCTGTCGGGACCGCGTGCGTATCGGGCGCCGCGGTCTCGGCAGACGTTTGTACGGTTTCGTCAGATCACCGAGAGCTCAAACGGAATCCCGTGGGCACGCAGCCACGCCGTCTCGCCCTGATAGACCATCTCGATATGGTGTTTTTCCCACGCGTCCTCGGCGGTGTCGCCCCCGAGGGCCGCCGCGAAGTCGGCCACATGGGCGGCCCGAATGGTCACGTGATATTCGTGATCCTCGCGACCGGCGATCACCCGGGCACCGATGTGAAACCCGTGAATGATCACGTCGGACTGGGCGTTCCGCGCCAGCGTTACCGTCAGTCCGGGGATGGACTTGATCTCTGTCATGTCCTCGCTCCTCGCATCTGGGACAATTGAACAAATGTCCACCATCACAGCGCCCGTGTCTACGGGTATCCATGCCCCCATCACCGGGTCCACGCCTCTGCGCATCGGCAACCTGGAGCTCGATGTTCCCGTGGTGCTTGCCCCCATGGCGGGTATCACCAACACCGCGTTCCGTCGGCTGTGCCGCGAGTATGGCGCGGGTCTGTACGTCTCCGAGATGATCACCAGCCGTGCGCTGGTCGAACGCACGCCCGAGAGCATGCGGCTCATCCGTCACCACGAGTCCGAGACCACCCGCAGCATCCAGCTCTACGGCGTCGATCCCAAGACGGTCTCTGACGCCGTCACGATGCTGGTCGCCGAGGATCGTGCCGATCACATCGACCTGAATTTCGGATGCCCCGTGCCGAAGGTCACCCGCAAGGGCGGAGGAGCGGCTCTCCCCTGGAAGCTTGACCTCTTCCGGGACATCGTCGAGGGAGCAGTCGCGGCGGCGGGGGACATCCCGCTCACCATCAAGATGCGCAAGGGCATCGACTCCGACCACCTGACGTACCTCGAGGCCGGCCGCATCGCCGAGGGCGCCGGGGTCGCGAGCATCGCGCTGCACGCCCGCACTGCGGCGGAGTTCTACTCGGGCACCGCCGACTGGTCCGCCATCGAGACCCTCAAGAACACCATTACCAGCGTTCCGGTGCTCGGCAACGGTGACATCTGGAGCGCTGAGGACGCGCTGCGCATGGTGCGGGAGACCGGATGCGACGGGGTCGTTGTCGGCCGCGGCTGCCTCGGTCGTCCGTGGCTGTTCGGTGACCTCGCCGCCGCGTTCAAGGGCGAGAAGATCAAGGCCCAGCCGAACCTTGGCCAGGTCGCGCAGGCGTTCAAGCGTCACGCGGAGCTGCTGGTGGAGTTCTTCGACGACGAGGATCGCGCCTGCCGGGACATCCGCAAGCATGTCGCCTGGTACTTCAAGGGATACGCCGTCGGCGGCGAGCTTCGTGCAGCCCTCGCGATGGTGCAGACCCTCGACCAGCTCGATGACCTGCTCGCGACCCTCGACTGGGACGCGCCGTACCCCGGCGCCGACGCCGAGGGGCAGCGGGGACGCGCCGGCACTCCCAAGAACCCGTCGTTGCCCTATGGATGGCTCGACAGCCGTGACCTGCAGGAGGACCACCGCGTGGAACTGGCCGAAGCCGAACTGAGCACCAGTGGCGGATAACGCGCACGTGGGCAGCATTCCCGCCCCGTATACGGAAGCTGACGCCGAGCGCTGGTTCCCCGAACTGCACTCGAGCCGCCGCAGCGACTTCGCCCGCGACCGCGCACGCCTGCTGCATTCCAGCGCGCTGCGGAGGCTCGCGGCCAAGACCCAGGTGCTCAGCCCGACGCAGGGACTGGACTTCGCCCGCAACCGCCTGACACACTCGCTCGAGGTGGCCCAGGTCGGACGCGAGCTCGCCGAGAGCCTGCGCCTTGACCCCGACGTCGTCGACACCGCCTGTCTCGCGCACGACATCGGACACCCGCCCTTCGGCCACAACGGCGAGAAGGCCCTCTCCGAGTGGTCGGACGACATCGGTGGGTTCGAGGGCAACGCGCAGACGCTGCGCCTGCTCACCCGCCTCGAGCCGAAGGTCTTCGGCAACGACGGCTTCAGCTACGGCCTCAACCTCACTCGCGCGAGCCTCGACGCGAGCACCAAGTACCCGTGGCCGGCTGCGCAGGGCATCCCCGACCCCAGCGGTCGCATGAAGTTCGGCTTCTATGACGACGACACCGCCGCGTTCGCGTGGCTGCGGCAGGGCGCTCCCGACCGCAAGCGGTGCGTCGAGGCCCAGATCATGGACCTCAGCGACGACATCGCCTACTCGGTGCACGACTTCGAGGACGCCATCGTCGGCGGGTACCTCGACGTGCCCGCGCTCAGCGCCCGCGCCGACCACGAAGAACTCGTCAACTCGATGTTCGTCTGGATCGGCGGAGAGATCACCCACGACGAGCTGATCGCCGCCTTCGACCGGCTCGACAGCCTCGACTACTGGCTCACGGCGTGGACCGGGTCCCGCGTCGACCTCGCGCGACTGAAGAACCTCACGAGCCAGCTCATCGGCCGGTTCGCGCATTCCGCCGTGCACGCCACCCGTGCCGCGCACGCCCAGTCAACCCTCATCCGCTTCAACGCGGACGTCATCGTGCCCCGGCAGACGCAGGCGGAGATCGCCGTCCTCAAGGGCATCGTGGCCGCTAACGTGATGTCCACGAACGCGCGCCGTCCGATATACGCCCGGCAGCGGGACATCCTCACCGAACTGGCGGACGTTCTCCTCGTCACCGGTCCGAACCACCTGGACGCGGGTTTCGCTGTCGACTGGAATGCGGCGGGGGATGACGCGGGGCGCAAGCGTGTCGTTGTCGACCAGGTTGCCTCGCTCACCGACCAGTCGGCGATGGCGTGGCACACGCGGCTCGTTCGCTGACGCGGGGTCCCGGCGCGTCTTCCCCTCCACAGCGGCAACACTCCGTGCGGCCGGTACACAGCCAGCGGGGACCCCGCCGGCAACCGTAGAATCACACTGTGGCAGGCCTGATCCGACGAAGCGATATCGATGAGGTTCGGGCGCGCGTAAACCTGGCCGACATCGTCGGAGACTACGTGACCCTCAAGAGCGCCGGGGTCGGTTCCATGAAGGGACTGTGCCCGTTCCACGAGGAACGTAGCCCCAGCTTCCACGTCCGCCCCCAGGTCGGGTACTACCACTGCTTCGGCTGCGGTGAGGGCGGTGACGTCTTCACGTTCCTGCAGAAGATGGACCACGTCACGTTCGCCGAGGCGGTCGAGCGCATGGCTGCCCGCATCGGGTACGAGGTGCACTACGAAGACGGCGGGCAGGCCACCGATCACGGCAACCGTGCCCGCATCCTCGCCGCCAACAAGTCGGCGGAAGACTTCTTCATCGCCCAGCTGGCGACCCCCGACGCCGAGCCGGCCCGCATGTTCCTCGGTCAGCGCGGATTCGACCAGGCCGCCGCGGAACGCTTTGGTGTCGGCTTCGCCCCGAAGTCCTTCGACGCTCTGGGCAAACACCTCAAGTCGCTCGGCTACACGGAGCTTGAACTCGTCACCGCCGGGCTCCTCAGCCAGAACGATCGCGGCTCGGTGTACGACCGCTTCCGGGGGCGGCTCGTGTGGCCGATTCGGGATGTCACGGGCCAGACTCTCGGCTTCGGTGCACGCAAACTCCTCGACGACGACAAGGGGCCGAAGTACCTCAATACACCGGAGACGCCGGTGTACCACAAGAGCCAGGTGCTCTACGGACTCGACCTTGCCAAGCGCGATGTCGCGCGCGGCAAGCAGATCGTGATCGTCGAGGGCTACACCGACGTGATGGCGTGCCACCTCGCCGGCGTCACCACCGCTGTCGCGACCTGTGGCACCGCCTTCGGTGGCGACCACGTCAAGATCGTCCGCCGCGTGCTGGGTGACTTCGACAACGCGGACACCACCGGCACCGGCGAGGTCATCTTCACCTTCGACCCCGACGAGGCCGGTCAGAAGGCCGCGAGCCGCGCGTTCAGCGAAGAACAGCGCTTCGCCGCCCAGACGTTTGTCGCCGTCGCCCCCGACGGGCTCGACCCCTGCGACCTCCGGCTCCAGCGTGGCGATGACGCTGTTCGCCGGCTCGTGCGTACCCGCAAGCCGATGTTCGAGTTCATGATCCGTCGCACGCTCGCCGACCACAATCTCGAGACCGTCGAGGGTCGCGTCGCCGCCCTGCGCGCTGCGGCTCCCGTCGTCGCGGGAATTCGCGATCAGGCGATGAACTCCGGGTACACCCGCAACCTCGCCGGATGGCTCGGCATGGACCCGAGCGAGGTGACGCGCGCCGTGTCATCCGCCCGCGCTGCCACCACCCGCGCGTCCGGCGACCACCGCCCCGGCGACCGCACGACCGACCGCGGCGCTGCGCGCCAGCAGGAAGCGGGCCGTACGCCAGCGGCGGGCTCCTCGTCGGCGGGCAGCTACCGGCAGGGGTTCCCCTCGGGTCAGCCGCAGGCGGGCACCATCGCCGCCGGCAACGCACCGTCGGTGCCCTCGCAGGACGGCGCACAGCGCCCCGGCCAGGCCGGATCGGCACAGACGCAGCAGGGCGCGCAGCGTCCCGGGGGATCGGCACCACTGCAGCACCCCGGGGGTGCCCGTGCGGGCGGTGAGCCCACCGCCGGGTACGACGACCGCGGCGGACAGGACGACTACTACGCCGGATCGCCCGAGCCCGGGCCATCCATTATGGACCTCCCCATGGACCCGGCCACCCGTCTCGAACGGGACGCCATCATGGCGATGCTGCAGTACCCGACCGATATCGGGCGCGAAATGCTGGCACGCGCGGCTCGGGTGAGTTTCACCAACGCGACCCTGGCGGTCGTTCGGGACGCCATCGCCACCAGCCTCGACACCATGGACACGCCCGGGTGGCTTCCCATGGTTGTCAGCGAGGTGCCGGCCCCGTTCGCCACCATCGTGCAGCAGCTGGCGATCGCACCCATCCCCGAGCGCGGGGAGAAGCTGGCCGCGTACTGCAAGGGCGTCACGACCAACCTCGTCGAGCGCGACCTATTGCGGGCGAAAGCAGACCTGCTCGGCTCCCTCCAGCGCACCGACTCGGCCGCGGACCCCGAGAGATACAGTCGCATCCAGCGCGACCTGATGAATGTCGAAATCGAACGTCGGGTTCTGCGCAGCGAGTAGACGGATCCGTCGGGTGTGACACATCCTCGAACATTTCGTTCCCGTAAATCTTTGTACCCCGAGGGCCTCTCAGTTGTAACTGGCGCCGCGGCGTGTGTTACACCTGATTCACAGCAATCGTCGGTCTGCCCGGCTCATTCGGCGCGGATCCACGTAGTTCCCTGCATTCCTACCAGGAAGAGGTATCCCTCAATGACGTCCGCATACACAAAGACCAGGCGAACTCTCGCCGTGGTCGCAGGCACCGCAGCGTTCGCGCTGGTGCTTGCTGGTTGCGCCGCCGGCGGCTCCAGCTCGAGCGATGGCACGGTTGCCAAGACGCTCACCATCGGAACAACCGACAAGGTCACCACGCTTGACCCGGCCGGCTCGTACGACAACGGCTCCTTCGCCGTGCAGAACCAGGTCTTTCCGTTCCTGTACAACACCCCGTACGGCAGCTCGGACGTCGAGCCCGACATCGCGGAGTCTGGAGACTTCACGTCGCCGACCGAGTTCACTGTCAAGCTGAAGCCCGGCCTGAAGTTCGCCAACGGAAACGCGCTCACCTCCTCCGACGTGAAGTTCACCTTCGACCGCGACCTGAAGATCGCGGATGGCAACGGCCCCTCGTCGCTGCTCTACAACCTCGCCAGCGTTGCGGCTCCGGATGACACGACCGTCGTCTTCACGCTCAAGACCGCAAACGACCAGGTCTTCAAGCAGATCCTGTCCAGCCCCGCCGGCCCCATCGTTGACGAGGACGTGTTCCCCGCGGACAAGCTCGCCACCGATGACGAGATCGTCAAGGGCAACGCATTTGCCGGCCAGTACACGATCACCAGCTACACGTTCAACACGCTCATCGGCTACAAGGCCAACCCCGACTACCAGGGTGTTCTTGGCAAGGCGAAGACCGACGTTGTCAACGTGAAGTACTACACGTCGCAGAGCAACCTCAAGCTGGACATCCAGCAGGGCAACATTGATGTCGCGTTCCGCAGCCTGTCGCCCACCGACATCTCGAGCCTCGAGTCGGACAAGAAGGTGACCGTGTACCACGGTCCCGGTGGAGAAATCCGCTACTTCGTCTTCAACTTCGAGACGCAGCCGTTCGGAACCAAGACGGCCGACGCCGACCCCGCGAAGGCTCTCGCCGTTCGCCAGGCCGCCGCTGACCTGATCGACCGTGACGCACTGTCGAAGAACGTCTACAAGGGCACCTACTCCCCGCTGTACTCCTACGTTCCGGACGGACTGACGGGCGCGACCACCGTGCTCAAGAGCCTGTACGGCGACAAGAAGGGTGGCCCAGACGCTGACGCGGCGAAGGCAACCCTCGAGGCCGCAGGAATCACCACCCCGGTGAAGCTCGACCTGCAGTACAACACCGATCACTACGGCGAGTCCTCCAGCGACGAGTACGCGGCCATCAAGAGCCAGCTCGAAGCAACCGGTCTCTTCACCGTCAACCTGCAGTCCACCGAGTACGTGCAGTACTCCAAGGACCGCAAGGCCGGCGTCTACTCGGTCTTCCAGCTCGGATGGTTCCCTGACTACTCCGACGCGGACAACTACCTGACGCCGTTCTTCTACAACCCGACGGACACCGAAGCGTTCATCATCAACCACTACGACGACCCCGCCGTCGACAAGCTGATCCTGGAGCAGGGTGTCACCAGCGACGCCAAGGCTCGCGCCAAGATCATCGAGGAGATCCAGGCAAAGGTCGCAGCACAGCTGCCGACGATCCCGATGCTGCAGGGCGACCAGGTCGCCGTCGCAGTGAAGGGCGTAGAGGGAGTCAAGGACACCCTCGACGCGTCGTTCAAGTTCCGCTACGCGGCACTGAGCAAGGTGGGCTAGAACACCAAGCCGGTTAGGATCGTCTAATCGCTTTGCCGGGGGCGACCCGCACACTGTGCGGGTCGCCCCCGGTGTTCACCAGCTTTCTTCGTAGGAACTTCAGCTCCACAATCGATCGGGCACGATGACAACGACCTCAACAGAGGTGGGCACACCCGTGGCCCCACCCACACAGACCAAGACAGAGAAGAAGCGCGGTGGTGGCCTCGGTCGCTACATCGTTATCCGCTTCCTCCTGATCATCCCGACGGTGTTCATACTCGTCACCCTTGTCTTCCTCCTCATGCGAACGATCGGTGACCCGATCAGTGCGGCGCTCGGCGGGAAGCTCAACGCAGCGCAACTCCAGGAGCGCATCCACGCGGCAGGCTACGACCGCCCCGTGCTGGTGCAGTACTTCGAATACCTCGGTCAGATCTTCACCGGGAACTTCGGCAACACCATCAGCGACAACCGTCCCATCACCGAGGTTCTCCTCACCTACGGCGGAGCGACGCTCGAGCTGGCGTTCTACGCCCTCATCGTGGCGTTCATCGTGGGCATCCCGCTCGGCATGCTGGCCGCCTACCTGCGCGATCGTTGGCCCGACGCTGTTCTCCGTGTTCTCGCGATCTTGTTCTATGCGACCCCGGTGTTCTTCGCGGGCCTCATCCTGCAGCTCATCTTCGGCGTCTGGCTCGATGTACTGCCGATTGCCGGCAGGGGGACAACCAACACCGAGTTGCAGATGCAACTGCTTCCGAATCCCACGGGTATCTACCTCATCGACGCGTTCCGCATCGGGGATCCACAGATCATCGGTGACGTGCTCGCCCACGCGGTGCTCCCGGGTGTTGCTCTCGGTCTCCTCACCGCAGGAGTGTTCCTCCGTCTCGTCCGCACCAACGTCATCGGCACACTGTCGACCGACTACGTGGACGCGGCCCGTTCGCGCGGTGTCGGAGAGTTCCGACTGGTGACGAAGCACGCCTATAAGCCCGCACTGATCCCGATCATCACGGTCATCGGCCTGCAGATCGCCCTGCTCCTCAGCGGCGCGGTGCTGACCGAAACCACATTCGAATGGAAGGGGCTCGGATTCATGCTCGCGCAGTACCTCTCGGCCCGGGACTTTGTCGCCGTGCAGGGCATCGTTGCCCTGCTCGCCGTCATCGTCGCAATCACGAACTTCATCGTGGACATCATTGCCGCAGCCATCGACCCGCGAGTGAGGTACTGATCGTGGCATCCACTTCTCTCGCTCCCAAGCGCAGCATCTGGCAGCGCATCCCCGTCGTCCACCAGCTGCGACAGAGTGTCGGCCTGCAGCGTGGAATGCTCGTCGCGGGCCTCGTGCTCGTCGCGATCTTCCTGCTCACGGCGATCTTCGCCCCGCTGCTTGCCCCCTACGGCTTCTCGCAGCTGAAGGGTGACGACGGCGACTTCCCGACCCAGCAGGCACCGTCGAGCGCCCACCTGCTCGGGACGACCGTCGGTGGGTACGACGTGCTCTCGCGCGTGATCTGGGGTACGCAGACAGCGTTCCTGGTGATCGTCGTTGCGATCATCCTGTCGATCTTCATCGGTGTGTTCCTCGGACTCGTCTCCGGGTATCTCGGCGGCTGGCTCGACCGCATCCTCGTTGTCGTCGCCGACGCCGTGTACGCGTTCCCGAGCTTGCTGCTGGCGATCGTGATCTCGATCGTGATCTCCGGTGGACAGTCGGGGCTCTGGGCCGGAGTCACCTCCGCTGCGGTGTCGATCACCGTCGTCTTCATCCCGCAGTACTTCCGGGTGATCCGCGCGGAAACGCTGCGCATCAAGGCCGAGGCCTACGTCGAATCGGCGAAGGTCATCGGATCCAACCGCTCGCGCATCATGTTCCGTCACGTGCTGCGTAACGCCACGCGCACGCTGCCACTGATCTTCACGCTCAACGCGTCGGAGGCAATCCTGACGCTCGCGGGCCTCGGCTTCCTCGGCTTCGGTATTGAACCGACCGCGGCCGCCGAGTGGGGCTACGACCTGCACAAGGCAATCTCCGACGTCACCAGCGGAATTTGGTGGACGGCACTGTTCCCGGGTCTCGCCATCGTGCTGGTGGTTCTCGGCATCACCCTCGTGGGGGAGAGCCTTAACGACCTGGCGGACCCGCGCCTGCGCACACGTCGTCGGGCAATCGGGTCGCTCCCGCCCGCGGGGGACGTCACCGTCATTCCCGGCGGAACGCTCGACGAAGTCGGCAACATCGATCAGCTGGAGGCTCGACCATGAGCGCCGTAGTAGACATTCGCGATCTGCGGGTCACGTTCGCAACCGATGCCGATCCCGTCAACGCCGTCGATGGGGTGAGCCTCACTGTCGAAGCCGGGCAGGTTCTCGCCATCGTCGGTGAGTCCGGCAGCGGAAAGACCGTGACGGCCAAGTCAATTCTTGGCCTGTTGCCCGAGACGGCGACTGTGTCCGGCGCCGTGATGCTGGGTGCGAACGACGTCGTGCAGCTCAGCGGAGCCCGCCTGCGGGAGATTCGCGGTACCGACGTCGCGATGGTGTTCCAGGAGCCGTCCACGGCACTGAACCCCGTCTACACCGTCGGATGGCAGATCGCCGAGGGACTGCGCGCGCACGGAAAGTACACGCGCAAGCAGGCGAAGGCCAAGGCCATCGAGATTCTCGGCAAGGTCGGAATCCCGCAGCCGGAAGAGCGCGTCGATCACTACCCGCACCAGTTCTCCGGTGGACAGAAGCAGCGCGTCATCATCGCGATGGCACTCGTGCTCGAACCGGGCGTGATCGTCGCTGACGAGCCCACCACGGCACTCGACGTGACGGTTCAGGCCGAAATCCTCGACCTGCTTCGCCGCTGCCGTGACGAATTCGGTGCGGCCATCGTGCTCATCACGCACAACATGGGCGTGGTCGCCGATCTCGCCGACCGCGTCGCCGTGATGTTCAACGGGAAGGTCGTCGAGGAGGCGGACGCACTCACGTTGTTCTCCTCGCCGCAGGACGACTACACGAAGCGACTGCTGGCGTCGGTACCGAAGCTCGGATCGGGACTTGCCCGCACCCAGGAGCGTGCTGCCGCCCGCCCCGTGATCGAGGAAGCCCCAGTCGTTGTGGCCGACAACCTGATCATCGAATACCCGGGCAGGTTCGGCCGCAGCGGTTTCCGCGCCGTCGACGGCGTGAGTTTCCGCATTCACGCGGGCGAGGTTCTCGGTCTCGTGGGCGAGAGCGGATCGGGCAAGACGACGATCGGGCGCGCCATTGGTGGGCTGACCCGCGTGTCCGGCGGATCGCTGAAGGTGATCGGTCAGGAGATGCTGGGCGTGAAGGAGAAGTCCTTCAAGCCGCTACGCCGGGACATCGGATTCGTGTTCCAGGACCCCGCCTCGAGCTTCAACCCACTGCTGACGATCGCGGCGTGTGTGGCGGAACCGCTGATCGTGCACGGGAAGGCTCGCGACGCGGCATCCGCTCGCAAGCGCGTGGATGAGCTCCTCGAAGCCGTGCAGCTCCCCAAGGCATTCGGCGACCGGTACCCCCACGAACTGAGCGGTGGCCAGCGACAGCGGGCCAGCCTTGCTCGGTCGCTCGCGCTGGATCCGACGCTGCTGATCGCGGATGAACCGACGAGTGCTCTCGACGTGTCCGTGCAGGCGAAGGTGCTGGAGCTGTTCTCAGAACTGCAGAAGGACCTGGGCTTTGCTGCCCTCTTTATCAGTCACGACCTCGCGGTGGTAGACCTGCTCGCCGATCGCATTGCGGTGCTCTATCGGGGCAAACTGGTGGAGGAGGGAACCGGTGCGGAAGTGCTCGGTAACCCCCAGGATCCATACACCCAGCGGTTGCTGGCATCACTGCCGGTTCCCGACCCGATCGAACAGGCGTCGCGCCGCGAAGTGCTGCGCGGCCTGCGAGGCGAAAGTTAGACGATGACCGAGACATTTCCACTGGCGGTGTCAGTGGATGACCTGTCCGTTCGATACGACGCGCACCGGGGAGAATCGCAGTTTGAGGCGGTCAAGGGCGTCACGTTCGACATCCGCGAGGGTGAGATCCTCGGACTCATCGGTGAGACGGGTTCCGGCAAGAGCACCCTCGCGGCAGCAGTCGCCGGGGTGGCCGGAACGCACAAGCCCGGCTCACCGCAGATCTCCGGCGGGGCACTGACGGTTCTCGGCCAGAAGGTCCGGGGAATTTCGGAACGCCGCCGGGATAAGTTGACCCTCAAGATCGGGTATGTGCCGCAGGATGCCGGTGCGAAGCTGCAACCGCGTCTGACCATCGGCGAGAACGTGGCCGAGCCGATTTATCTGCGGGACCGTCGTTTCGATCAGCTGGAGGCTGGTGCCGCCGTCGCGACGCTCCTGGATGCGGTGCGGCTGCCCATGAGTGTAATGAACAGCTACCCGCACGAGCTCAGCCGTGGCCAGCGTCAGCGGGTCGCGATAGCGCGCGCCCTCATCCTCGAACCGACGCTGCTTATCGCCGATGATCCGACGTCGGGCATCGATGTCACGGTGCGCGGCGCGATTCTCGACACGATTCGTGACCTGCACCATGATCGCCAGTTCTCGGCCCTCATCGTCAGTCACACCATGAGTGAGGTGCGCCACTTCAGCAATCGCGTCGCAGTGATGCACCGAGGTGTCTTTGTGGGGCTGGGAAACGTGGACGAGGTTCTCGATGCACCCACCCATGAATACGTCGAGGGCCTTACGCGCGCGCTCGAGGACATCAAGCGGGCCGACGAACTCACCGCCTGAGGGCTCGAGCATGGGCAGTCCGGGCCGTCAGCGGTGTAG
Source organism: Glaciihabitans sp. dw_435 (assembly GCF_018449675.1). GTDB lineage: Bacteria > Actinomycetota > Actinomycetes > Actinomycetales > Microbacteriaceae > Glaciihabitans. Next base: position 315,266 of record NZ_JAAVUZ010000004.1, read on the forward strand.
ATCCCGGTGGTCGAGCAGCTCTTCGTCGACCCCGAGACTTCGCCAGCTGGGCGAGACATAGGGCGTGTCATCCGCTTCCGAAAGGTAGCCAACGGCTCGTATGCCGGAATAGGCAACTAACACCGGGCGTGTCGGATTGAGCAAAAGTTTCACCAGCTCCTCGCGTCGTTCCTCGGCGAGGAGAAGTGCCTTCTCATCAGCATGAAAGAGTCGTTCGTTCTCGCTTTCGTCGAAGAGCGGCCACAGGCGATCGACGTCCGCGGGTGTCGCCAAGCGGATGAAATACTCGCTCATATGCCTCACCGTAGCCTCTCGATTTGGTAGATGACGATCCTTTGGTAGAGTAACTACGCTGTTTCAGCAATCCTCGATAGCTCAATTGGCAGAGCAACGCACTGTTAATGCGTAGGTTCTTGGTTCGAGTCCAAGTCGAGGAGCGAAACCCTCACCCCTCCACGGGTGAGGGTTTTTTCGTTTCCGGATTCGGTTCGTCGAACGCCCCGCGCCGGCGCCTCCGTGCGACATCGTTGTGTCGTCGTACTCCCCGGGGAGTAGTGCCCGGGCACCCGGGGGCGGATGTCCCGTGCTGCAGTCGCCGCGTACGATCGAGGCATGCCATTCCCGGGTCCATCGCGCTTCGACCCCGGTCGCCAGGACGCCTGGCACGAGCCCTGGAATGGCGAGTGGTCAGTTCGGCCCCGCGACACCCGGGTGGCGAAGAACCTCCGCCTGTTCGTCCCGGTGATTATCTCGCTGTTCGTGCAGGTGCCGTCGGTGTTCTTCGTGTTCCACAACAGGTCGCTGACGCCATCGACGCTGACGCCCGTGCAGATCGCCCTCGAACTCCTGTTGGCCGTGGCCGGCCCCCTTGCGCTGCTTGCGGCCCGACGGTTCCCCGGACCGGTGATCGCCTTCGTCTCGCTGGTGGCGGCGATCGACCTGTTCGTCGGATCCCAGGAAGATGGACCGCCGTACATCGCCCTGGCCTTCGCCCTCGTCAGCGCCGTGGTTCGCGGCGCCCGGGTGTGGGCGTGGGTGGCTGTGTCCACCGCGTGGCTGGCCAGCCTGACGCTCGCCGGTGTGCTTGGGGTGTCCTGGCAGCCCTTCCGCATTGCCAGCACGACGGTCGGGATCATCATCGTCTTTGGCCTGGCCGAAGCCATTCGCACCCGCAAGGACCGTGGTGACGAGATTCGCCGGGTACTCGCCCAACGCCGTCAGAGCGAGGTGCAGGCCGAGCGTGTACGCATTGCCCGGGAGTTGCACGATGTGCTCGCGCATTCCCTCAGCCAGATCAACGTGCAGGCCGGCGTCGGCCTGCACCTCATGGACAACCACCCGGACAAGGCCCGCGAGGCCCTCACGAGCATCAAGTCAACGAGCAAGTCCGCCCTGGATGAGGTCCGGTCGGTTCTCGGGGTGCTAAGAGCGGAGGGCGGCGTGTCCGCGGATGCTCCGCTGGTGCCCGAGCCCGACCTCAGTCGTCTGCCCGGGCTCGCGGCGTCCGTGACATCCCAGGGAATCACGGTCACCGTGACCGGCGCACCCGCCGACGTTCCGCAGGCAACACAGCTGGCCGTCTATCGCATCGTGCAGGAATCCCTTACCAACGTCGCGCGCCATGCAAAAGCCAGAAACGCGACCGTCACCCTGGGCGAATCCGCAGACGCCTTCACCGTCGAGGTGACTGACGATGGTGTCGGTGTTCCGGCGCAACCCAGCCCCGATTCGGGCGGCCGCGGGCTTCTCGGTATGCACGAGCGCGCCGAGCTGCTGGGCGGGACCCTCGATGCCGGACCGCTCGACACCGGAGGCTTCCGCGTCCTCGCGCGCATTCCGAAACCCGCCAAGGAGACCCGCCCGTGATTCGTGTAGCCATCGCCGACGACCAGCAGCTCATTCGGGCGGGTTTTCGCAGCCTGCTTGAAAATGAGCCCGACATCGACATCGTCGGTGAAGCGGCGACCGGCGCGGAGGCCGTTGCCCTCGTCAAGGCACAGGCGCCCGACGTCGTTCTGATGGACATCCGCATGCCCGACGGCGACGGACTCTGGGCAACCGAGCAAATCGCAGCGGACCCGCGCCTCGCATCGACGCACATCGTGATCGTCACGACGTTCGAGCTGGACGAGTACGTCGGGCAGGCCATCCGCGCGGGCGCGAGCGGCTTCCTGGTCAAGGACACGGAACCGGTCGAACTCATCCGCGCCGTACGGGTCGTTGCCGGGGGAGAGGCGTTGCTCAGCCCGAGTGTCACTCGCCGGCTTCTCGAGCGCGTTGCCGGTCAGTTGCGGGACACACCGGATGCCTCGCAGCTGCGGGTGCTCACCGAACGCGAACACGAGGTCCTCGGACTGGTCGGCCAGGGCCTGACCAACGACGAAATCGGCAGCACCCTGTTCATGAGCCCGCTGACGGCCAAGACGCACGTCAGCCGGATCATGTCCAAGCTGGCCGCACGCGACCGCGTTCAGCTCGTTGTCGTCGCCTACGAGACCGGCCTCGTCCGGGCCGGTCGGCACGACTAAGCCTCAGCGCCGGCATCCGCCGTTCCCCAGCCGCAGGGGCCAGGCATCACCGCGGGCGCCCGGGCCCGCTGTGAGCACCTGGCGCAGCCACACGTGGCTCAAGGCGTCCGCCGAGAGTACCCACCCGCTGCGGCGTGCGCCCCGGGGAGTACGCGATCGACTCCGCACGGAAGATTCGCCGGCGATCGAATCTCGTGAGGCTTGAGGCATCAGGTTTTCCCCCTCACAGAATGGATTCCACCGTGTTTTCAGCAGTAGCCCTCACCACCATCGCCCACGTCGGCGGACCCTGGGGAGCCGGATTCGGTTTCCTGTTCTTCCTTATCCCGCTGTTCTGGATCGCCCTGTTCGTCGTAATCTTCGCCATCTTCGGTCGCCGTTTCCGCCGGGCTCGCATGGCGGGCTTCGAGGGCCACGGTCCGTGGGGCAGCCCGTCCCGCAGCGCGGAATCGACGCTCGCCGAGCGGTTCGCCCAGGGCGACATCGACGAGAAGGAGTACCGGGCACGCCTCGAGGTCCTTCGCGCCAACAACGGATACGCCCCCGGAGCCAAGTAGACAACCGGGTACCGCGCTAGTCTGCCTCTGGGCCAAATTGGGCCCAGAGGGAGACCGGACGCATGATCACGTGGCTCGACGACAACTCGGATGTACTTCTTCCGATGCTGTCCGCCGCTTCCGTAGTGCTTCTCGTGCTGACGATCGTGCTGCTCGTACTGTGGCTGCGATCGCGCCATCTTCGCCGCGAGCAGGCGTTCGACCGCGAAGACGCCGAACGTGATCGTGTCGACCTCGAGCTCGCCCTCGCCGAGCAAACGGCCAGGCTTCGCATCATTCGCGAACTGCACGAGGTCGCCATCCACTCCGTGTCTGTGATCATCAGCCAGGCGGAGGGCGCCCGGTATGCCGGCGAGCAGGACCCCACCGCCGCCCTCCGATCCGTTGCCGGTATCGCAGACGGTGCCCGCAGCACCCTCGCCGATCTCCGTCGGGTGATGACGGTCGTGCGCGAGGGCGAAGCCGACGGCGCTCCGCAGCCCCGTCTCAAGTCTGCCCGCGAGCTGTTCAAGATGATGCGCGAGGCGGGCCTTGTTCTCACCTACGAGGAGACCGGCGAACGCTTCGATCTGGTGCCCGGCGCCGAACTCGCCGTCTTCCGCATCCTTCAGGAGTCCCTCTCCAACTCCCTCAAACACGGCGGGGAGGGCACGGAGGTCAAGATCTCGTTCGCGTGGACCGAGGAAGGCCTTCGCCTGCTCATCGATGACGACGGCGAACGCGCACGGCAGCGCCGCGCCGGACTGAACCCCAACCAGATCTCCCGCGAACGTGTCTACGACGTGGACGAGAACCTCAGCGCCCTCACCGAAGAGGTCAGCGGCGCCGGCATCACCGAGATGCGCGAGCGTGCGGCACTCTTCGGTGGCGTCTTCACCGCCTACTCGGTGCCCGGTGTCGGTTTCTCCGTCGCCGCCGCGTTCCCCGCGCTCCGCTTCCACAACGGCGTCCACGGCGTCAACCTGGACGCGTGAGAGAGCGCAAGAACACGGCACGGGATGTCCCGAGCCCCCGCACCGCTGCAGTGCGGGCAAGCCTGTCCGTCGCCTTTGCTGTGTCCGCCTACGGTGTTTCGTTCGGAGCACTGTCGGTCGCGGCGGGCCTGGATATCTGGCAGACCTGCGTGCTCAGCCTGTTGATGTTTTCCGGCGGGTCGCAGTTTGCTCTGATCGGCGTGATTGCCAGTGGCGGCACGTCCGCGGGAGCAGCCGCCATCACCAGTGCCGCGTTGCTCGGTGTGCGCAACACCCTGTACGGCATCCGCATGGCACCGGTCATCGGCGGATCTCCACTGCGTCGGGCGTTGGCCGCGCACATCACGATCGATGAGAGCACCGCGGTCGCCACGGCCCAGCCGACCCGTGACGCCCAACGCACAGGCTTCTGGTGGACGGGTATCGCCATCTACATCGGCTGGAACCTCACCACCCTCGTCGGCGCCTTCGTGGGAGACCTCCTCGGCGACGTTCGTCAGTACGGGTTGGACGCCGCAGCCGGGGCAGCCTTCCTCGGGTTGCTCTGGCCGCGCCTGCGTGCCCTGCAGCCCGTCGTTGTCGCAATTGGTGCTGCCATCGTGGCAACGGTGCTCTCGCCCGCGTTGCCGGTCGGACTGCCGGTGCTTGCCGCGGCACTCGTCGCGGTCGTGGTGGGCTTCACCAACTGGTTCGGAACGGGGCGGCGTTCGCGCCCGACCGGGGAGGACGCGTCATGACCCTCTGGCAGATCGTACTCGTCTCGTCGATCGTGATTCTGGCGTTGAAGCTCGCGGGATATCTCGTGCCTCCCGCCTTTGCGGAGCGCCCAAAACCGGCCCGCATCAGCTCCCTGCTCACCGTCGCGCTGCTGTCAGCGCTGATCGCCGTGCAGACGGTGGTCAGCGGAACCGCGATTGTGCTCGATGCCCGGGTGCCGGCACTGATCCTCGCCGCGGGACTCTTCGCGCTGCGCGTCCCGTTTGTCATCGTGATCGTTGCCTCGGCGGCGACGGCGGCCCTCATCCGGCTGTGGACCTGACAAAGGGCGTCAGGGCGACAGCGGTTCGACCGTGATGCGGTCAGCGCTCAGCGACCGCGGTTAGCCCTCGAGGTCGTCGACGCCCGGGGTCCAGCTCAGCCCCGGTGTTCCCCAGCCGGCCTTGCGGATGACCTTCGCCGCGGTCTTCGCATGAACGTGCTCGAGACGATCGACGTAGAGGACGCCGTCGAGGTGGTCGTACTCGTGCTGGAAGATTCGCGCGAGCCATCCTTCCGCCCTGATCTCGAAGGGGTTCTGGTCCAGATCGACCGCCCGCAGAATCGCGAGTTCCGACCGGTGCAGCGGGTACCGCTCGCCCGGAACGGACAGGCACCCCTCGGACTCCTCGTCCTCGTCGAGCTCGCCGACCGGGGGAGGGCTGACCCACAGCTCGGGATTGACGGCCACTCCACTGAACTCGGTATCCGAGTCATCCACCCAATGAAAGACGAAGAGACGCAGCGGGAACCCGACCTGCGGAGCGGCGAGACCCACGCCGGGAGCCGCATGCATCGTTTCGACCATGTCGGCGACAAGTTCGCGCAGGGAGTCGTCGAAGACGGTGACGGATGACGCGGAGCCGTGCAACACGGGATCGCCTGTAATGAGAATGGGGAGAACGGCCATTCACACAGGTTATCGGTCGTGTGGCGGGTAGATTCGATGCGTGCTCCTTGACCTCGCTGTCCCCGTTAGCCCGATCTCGCTGACGCCGTCGCAAGCGCTCGGCATCCCGGTCGCGTTGGTCGGATCGGTCTTTCTCGCGCTCGGTGCGCAGTTTCAGCACCGGGGTGTCGGCAAGGTGGACGCCCAGTTCGCGGCATCCGGCGCGCAAAAGGGTCTCAGCATGCGTCAGCTGGGCGCGCTGCTGACCAGACCCTCATGGGTCATCGGTACCCTGATGCTGGGTCTCGCCATCGTTCTGCAACTCACGAGCCTCTGGCTTGCGCCACTGATCGTCGTGCAGCCCCTGGGCGCCGTGGCGCTCGTGATCACCGCCGTCGTGAACTCGCGGGTGAGCAAGGTGAAGCTGGACCGGGAATCGATCCGCGCGATCATCTTCTGCGTGGGTGGAGTTGGACTGTTCGTGACGGTCGCGGCGTTCACCGCGACATCCAAACCGATCGCGGAACGCGAACTGGTCACGGTGCTGATCATTCTCGCCGTCGTGCTGGTCGCCTTCAGTATTGTCTTCGCGACCCTCCGGGCCCGGTTCGGCGCGATTTTCTATATCGTCGGCGCCGGTGTTCTCTTTGGTTTCGTCGCAACCCTCGCGAAGGTTGTCATTGACCGGGTCCACACGCTGGCCCTCACCGGTTTTCAGCTGAACACGGTGGAATGGCTGACGGTGTTGTGCGTGATCGCGCTCATCGTGACATCCCTCCTCGGTTCCTACTTCGTGCAGACCGCCTATTCGTCCGGTCCGCCGGACCTGGTCGTCGCCGGGCTGACCGTCATCGACCCCGTTGTCGGTGTCTCGATCGGGGTCATCGTCCTGGGGGAGGCCGCCAACGCTCCCATCTGGGCCATACCCGCCTTCCTCGTTGCCGGCGCACTTGCCGTGTACGGGGTGTTTCAACTTGCCAAACACCACCCCCAAACGAACCGCTAGGGTACGTTGGTTGTACTCTCCGCATTGCCCAAACTGCGGGTTCGTCCCGCAGCTCGACAACATTTAGGGATTCCTCATCTTGACTGACGCCCCGCAGGATGCGACTTCCGCAGTGAAGCCGTTGCGCATTGTTATCGGAGCCGACACCTTCGCGCCCGAGATTAACGGCGCGGCGATGTTCACAGCCCGTCTCGCGGCTGGACTCACCGCCCGCGGACACGAGGTGCACATGGTTGCGCCGGCCGGTTCGTACCGGAAGTTCGGCACGTTCCTCGAGACGCACGAGGGACAGCAGTTCGTCGTGCACCGCCTGTTCAGTGCGCGCTGGTACCCGCACCCGTGGCTGCGGTTCGCCATGCCGTTCCGCATCGAACAGAACAGCGCCCGGATCCTCGACGAGGTCAAGCCTGACGTCGTGCACTTCCAGTCGCACATCATCGTGGGACGCGGACTCTCGAACCAGGCGGTCAAGCGCGGCATTCGCGTGATCGGCACCAATCACTTCATGCCCGAGAACATGCTCGAGCACACGCGCATCCCGAAGCGCTTCCAGCGGGCCGCAGTCCAGGCCGCCTGGAATGCGGCGGCGCGATCCTTCGGGCGTGCCGAAGCGATCACAACGCCCACGCGCAAGGCCGCGGACTTCCTCGAGGCAAACACCAAGCTCCGGGGAGTTCTCGCGATCTCGTGTGGCATCGACGCGGACAACTACACGCCTGACTTCACGCCGCGCAAGGAAAACCTCATCGTCTTCGTGGGACGAGTGACGGGGGAGAAGCAGCTCGACAAGCTGATTCGTGCTTTTGCCAAGCTTGACGCGTCGCTGAACGCCAAGCTCGAGATCGTCGGCGGGGGAGAGATCGTCCACCAGCTCACCTCGCTCGCGGCGTCGCTGGGCGTCAGCGATCGGGTCGTCTTCACGGGCTACGTGACCGAGGAGTACCTCCGCAATGCACTGACCCGCGCGACCGTGTTCGCGATGCCCTCCATCGCCGAGCTCCAGAGCATCGCGACCATGGAGGCGATGGCCTCAGGCCTGCCCATCGTCGCGGCCAACGCCATGGCGCTTCCGCACCTTGTGCACGATGGCGAAAACGGCTTCCTCTTTGAGCCGGGCAACATCGATCAGTTCCGCGACCGTCTGAACGACGTTCTGACGATGCCGGAAGAGGAGCTGCAGCGCTTCAAGCGCGAGAGCCTCAAGATCGTCGAAGCGCATGACATCCAGCGGACGCTCACCACCTTCGAAGCGTTGTACCGCGGAGAGCTCGTCACCGACACCATCGTTGAGGAAGCCGCCGACCCCCGCGCGGCCGCCGAGCCCAAGTCCGCCTGGCGGGCCAAGTTGACCGCAAAGCTCCGCCCGACTGAATAGCGTCAGAGGAGCGCTCGGCGGCGACGGCACTGCCTCGGGAAACCGACGGGAGCCGTGTATCACCGCGTAGCGGGTGAGCCTGTATCGTAATAGCGCTGCTGCTTTCGAGCGGCAGTGACCGCACACGGCAGGTAATTGTCGTAATGCGGTGCGGGGTGGTAGCTCAGCTGGTTAGAGCAGCGGACTCATAATCCGTCGGTCACGGGTTCAAGTCCCGTCCGCCCTACGAAATAGACGGTCTGATCAGGATTTCTTGTTCCAAGAAAAGGACAAGACCTGATGCGTTTAACGTTTATACAGCAAGTATTGCCAGATTTCGGATGCTTAAGCGCGCCGTTTCGCGGGGTGTTCGATTCATCTAGGTTCGTCTGGGATGACCTCGGACACCTACGGGGTATGGATACTGAACGCTACCTTGGGCTCGGTTTGGAGCCCGTGCTGACAACAAGCGAGCTCGCTGAATACCTCGGCGTGCACGTGCAGGCCATCTACGATCTGCGGAACGACGGACGCGGCCCGTCCGGTTTTCGAGTGGGACGCGAGATCCGCTATCGGATCTCCGATGTGCGTCATTGGCTCGATGACCTGCACGAGCCGCAACCCAGCCTTGCCCTCGCTGAAGGCCAGCTCTGATGGCGGGTCGACCGCGATTGCCAGTGAGTACCTTCGGCACGATCAAGACGGCGAAGGTCGGTCCGGGGCGATACCGCGCGTACACGCGCTTCCGTGATTGGGATGGGGAAACCCGGCAGGTCAGCGCCACAGGAACCAGCGCCAACGAGGCTGCGGCTGCCCTCAAAGTCGAACTCGTCGGTCGGCACGTCGGCGGCGCTGGCGACTCATTGAACGCAGACTCCTCGTTCGAGGCACTGGCCGCCGCCTGGGTCGAGGATTTGCTCATGGACGTCGATCGCGCGGACAGCACGAAAGAGATCTACCAGCGCGAACTGCGCACGCTGGTTTTGCCGGTCTTCAGTAATTTCACGATCCGCGAGGTGACAGTCGGGCGCATCGAGCCGTTTCTTAAGGAGCAGCGTGCCATCTCCTACCCTCGCGCGAAGCACTCGCGAACGATCCTAGGAATGATTCTGGGATTCGCCGTGCGGCGGGGAATCATCCCTCGAAACCCGGTCAAGGACCTTTCTCGGATGAAGAAGCCCCCGCACACCCCGAAGGCACTCACGACCGAGCAGATCGCTGCCATCCGTGCTGCCGCCCAGAGTTGGCGGACTGAAGAGGGCCGAATGGGCCCGCAGCCCGACGGCCAGATCCGCGACATCATCGAAGTCATGCTCGGCACCGCTACCCGCATCGGTGAGACCCTGGCACTGAGGAAATGCGACGTGGACATGGATGCCGAGCCTCCGCTCGTCTATATCAATGGGACTGTCCTGGTGAAGACGGGAGCGGGTGTGGTTCGGCAGTCGCATCCCAAGACTCACGAGTCGAACCGCGTCGTGGGAGTGCCCCAGTTTGCGGCTGAGGTGATCCGCCGCCGCCTTGAGTCGATTGCTGGGGAGGACGACGAGCATCCGCTCTTCTTCACCTACAAGGGGACGTTGAGAGCGCCGCACAACGTTCGACGCACGTTCCGCGCGATCCTCAAGAACGCGGGACTCGAGGGCCTGGAGATCACGCCGCACGCTTTCCGCCGAACCGGGGCAACTCTTCTCGCCAATGAACTTGGTCTGCAGGCTGCGGCCGACGTGCTCGGGCACACCTCAACGTCGACGACGAGAGACCACTATGCCGAGCCGGATCGCACTGTGAAAGCGGAGCCAGCGGCAATCATGCAACAACTTGCACCACCAGAAACACAATGAGCAGATGGCATGTGCTCTATAGGACGGGATGGCCTCTAGACGCCCAGGCGCGAGCGTCAGCGGCTAGTTGTGCTCGAGCCACGCGAAGGTGTCGGAGGCGTCCAGGGTTGTCCTTGATGTTCAATGGCGGGACCCAATACTTGATCACATCAATCTCGACCGCTCCCAGCTGCTTGATGTCCACGTTGTTGGGCATGGGCCATACGGCCAAAGTGAGGTGCTCATGCATCCATTGAGTTAGAAGGTGGTCCCCGTCTGGCTCCAGTCCGAAGTTCGCAAAGCGCTCTGGATTGTCTTTGTTGCGCGGTACACCGCGAAGTCCGAGAGGCTCGCGTAACAACGCAGCGAAAGATCGGCGGACGGTCGAACCGCCGGTCCGAGAAGGCACAGCTGGATTGATCGCGAAATGCTGACCCAGCTCCCGGTGGGCAAGGTTTGACTCGGACTTGCCCACATACAGCGGAATGCCGGCTCGATAGTCGAGACCCAGCTCGGCCCAGCCATCTTGTGCTGCGTGAATCGAATACAGTCCCGGAACCGAGCCCACCATGGTCGCGGCATCGGAAATGACCCAGCCGACGGCAGACAAGGTGATGCGAGCTTGTATCGCGTGTTCCTCGATGATCGTCACGTCGACATGGTCCCATGCTCGAGAGACTTGACGGCTCTTGATTGGTTTTCGCGAATCTCTGTCTGGAGTTCTCAGCTAAGGCCTGCAGTCCGCGCGTCCGGTTCAGGACCGGAACTTGAGATGAGCGTCGTAGTGCTAGTGACAAGATGTCCAGCCGGAGTGAACTGACGGCGCAGACCCCCTTCCTCGAAGACATGCGCTGCCCCTGGCAGCGCCTCAAATGGGAGTGGGCGAAGCGCGGATGGATTGTGAAATACGGTGAGACCGTCGATCCAGCCTTCCTCGTAGTCCTCCGTTACCAAATGCGAAAACGCTTCCTCCACACCGTCGGTCGAGTTGGAGAATCGTCGACCAGCATGCTGCGCTCTGACAGTTGGCTCTCCCATACCCGCTGCGATGCCCATGCGATTGAACTTGGTGAGGGTCCCGGCCGCGTTGAACGCAACCGCGCTGATGTGCTCCGAGTCCGCCAGCTTGAAGAATCCCGACGGCAGCTCCTTGTCGCCCCACTTGATGTTCGTCACCGGCACCTCGACGTCCTGCATTGAGCCATCAATTTCGACTTCTTCGATCCTCACGCCGTACAAATACTCGAACAACGCTGACTGGCTCCAGGTCATTGAGAGTTCCCGATGAAAGTCTTGGATGGCGATGACGAAGGGAATGTCCTCTACGCCTTTGCGTTCCCAATAGCGCTTGTCTAGCTTGGCGCACAGAGGCCCAGAGAAACGGGTGGGCAGGTAGTTGTGGATGTAGTCGAAGGTCGCCTCGCCGGTTTCGGGAACCGGAACCACCTTGTCAGACGGCGGCGGATTTGCTGTCGTGGCTTCCACATAGAAGTCGCCTTCGAGGCCACGAGCCAGGAAGTCCGGGGCGGGCTTTGGCTGCTCGACTCTGAGATTTGCCTCCCGAAGCATGGCCCAGAGGTATAGCTCCCAGATCCGAGCATCAAAGGCAGTCGTCTGAAACTGCTCTACGAAAGAGCCGTCTTGATTCTCGAACCAGCGCATAGCGATCTCAATGAGGCGTCGTGCGGCCACAGCGCTCGGGCTATCCCGGAGATACATAAACCGGGGGTGGAGTTTGCTCTCCTTAGCCGCTTTCGCGAAGAAGTCCTCTGAAGGCCTCTCATCGCCTTGTGTCCGCGATTGGTCATAGTCGCGATGAACGCGAACCATGCTCGCAGCAGTGTCGTTGATCACATCAGGGATGTTGGTGTGACTGCCTATCGTGTCTACACCTCGATATCTGCCCGCGAGATCGGGGGCTAACACTGCGCCGTTGAGGTCTTGATCGGTGAGGTCAAGAAACACAGTCCCAAGTACTCGACCCGGCTTGATCTCCAACCACTCCACTTCCTTGACCAGGGGAAGCAGTCCTGCGCCCCGCGCCCAGACCACGTGGGCGTTGAATCGCCGCTCGGTGATCGCATGTACTTCCACAGGTTCGATCTGCTCGCTCGCCAAGTTTCGTCCTCTCAGAAGGTTTGTTCAGGGTATCCGCCAGTCGGAGAACGCGCGACTGAAACGCTCGTTGGTGCGTTGTGCAAAATTCGTCTAGTCAACGATCACCTTCTGGGCAGCGGCGGGCTTTGTTGACGCGGTGTCGTAGGTCTTCACTACGATCAGCACATGGCTCAATGCACAGCTCCAAGAGAAGGCCACCGCACTGCAAGTGGTCGCGCGAACTGCCCTGCATGCTCGTCCGGATATGGGCGTTCCTACTCGCAGCCTCGGTCATACCCGTCATACCCCACACCGGCCGCGCCTGTGCGGAGGAGCGGGAGCTTGTCGGGCAGTACCGGCGGCGTGGGAGGCGGTACCGCCCGTCCGGCTTGGCAGCCCAGCGGATCGACTGTCTCGTACACGCAACAGCAGGTGCGCGACCTTCAGTCTGTACGTGCGGCAACGGTCGTTCGTACACAGGCGAACGATGTATTCCTATGTCATGCCTGGCCCGATCGCCAAGCGGCTGCGAATGACGTCTACGAGCTGCTCATCGGAAAAGACGTGTCGGTGTGGTTTAGCGAAGTGAGTCTTCGTCCGGGTACGGATATGCGAGTTGCCATCGACCGCGGGTTGGTGAGTTCACGCATGGGGATCGTGTTGGTCACTCCCGCCATGCTCGACAAGCTGCGTACCGATCGAAGCATTGCGAGCAATGAGCTGAGCGCGTTGCTGCGTCGAAGCCTCTTGGTGCCGGTCATGCATGGCGTGACGTTCGAGGAGCTTGACCAGGTCACCCCAACACTCGCGTCGCGAGGTGGATTCAGCACGGCGGAAGAATCGATGGAAGACATTGTCGTGAAGATCGCCGAGCTCGTCGGCATCGTCACCGAGGAGGAGGCGGACGAACTAAGCATGAGATCGGTCACGAAGTAGTGCCTAGAAGCGCGTCCACGATGCCTCACCGTCGATAGGCACTTCAGGCCGGTTCAGGCATGCGGCAGCTCTCACACTGAACGGCTCGCCCGACTGTGTTGACGAATTCGAGCAATACGGCGACCACTCTGCTTCTTCGACGTCGTGTGCCAGCACCGACAGTATGAACACCAGTGGATGCCGGCGAGATGTGGATATCCACGACGGCGCAAAATCGAGAGCGCTTTGAGCGCCTCGCTCGGACTTGCGTAAGGTTTTTTGGTACAAGCAGACATAACAGTGCATCCCTTTCCAATGTGGGTTGGGCCTGCACTGCAATGGCCAGATCTCGCGGTTCTTCGTTGGACCGCCGTCGAGAAAAAGGTATCAGACCGGTTCCGTGCTCGCCTTATTTGTTTCTTCTCGGGCATAGAAATCAGCCTCGGCCTGACGCCGTCTCGCGGTGTCTTCGATGACGAAGTCCACGAAGTCGTTGTCGCGATCGTTGATCACAATGTCTTCGACCGAGTCAGCGCTAGGCTCGCCGGGCCAAGCTGTCTGGCGCGTCGGTCGGTCGCGATCCAGTCGTGTACCTGAGCTCGCGATCCAATCGCGGAGGCGCTGGCGGGCGTCGGCGAAGTCGCGGTGCCAGCCGAAGGGTGCCGAACCGTGTTGGTCTGGGTCGTAGGCGCACAGCCAGTGCAGGTGGAGCGCCGAGAGTTCCCAGACGAGTTCGGGGTGTCGATGCCAGAACGGGGGAACAACTGATGCTGGGAGGCCGTAGGTTCGTCGGAGCCAGTTGACCCAGCGGTTGAGTTCGATCCACTCGGTTTCGGCTTCCTCGGCAGTGAGTAGGTTCCAGTTGATGGGATGTGGCGGCTCCGCTAGGAGCGGCCCTTCGAGTTCGTCGAAGTCGTCGTCGGCTAAGCGTTCCCCGCTGTCATCGGGGTCCAAGTCGAAAAGCTGTTCGGGCATAGCCGACTTCAAAGGGCGAGCGAGGTTGTGTTCCCGCGAATGGGCCCCGCGTCCTGCAAGACCATGTTGCCGACCACCGGCGCATCTCGCTCCGTGGCACCGGGCGCACGCCGGGTTCGGTCGACCTCGTAGTTGGTACGGGCGAGGTCGTGGCCGATCTTCTTGGCGACGAACTCTTCCCGCTCGACGGCTTCGCCATCTCGTTCGACTTGAAAGGAGCGGACGTAGCCTTCGGCCACGAAACTGTCGCCCTTGGCAAAACGGTCGAGTGCTCGATCGGCAGTAGCACGATACGCGACCATGTCATGGAAACTTGGGTCAAGCTCCGTGAAACCGCCGTCATCCTCGCGTCGGAAGTGCTGCTGGCCGATCCGGACATAGAAACGACTGTCTCCGTTCTCGGTTACCGAGTGCTGCGGCTCCGAAGCGATGAAGCCGGAAAGAGATAGCTGGGTGTGAAGCGTCATGGGACTCAACCTCCTCTAGTCGGGCGGGTCGGTGCGATCCGCGCTCGCTATGAGGTGCGCCGATCCACACTCGCCCTCAGTCCTCGCTGGCAGCGTCCTCCGCTGGTCCGGCCTGGGCTGGCTTCTGCATGAGCATTTCGATTTCGGCGCGATTCGCTCGAAGTTCCTCAGCATCGGATCGCGCAGTCCACATCCGAAGTCTTGCCACGACGGGTGGCGCGGCGCGCAGGAGAATCAAGCCCGTTCCAAACGGCAGGGTGCGGATTTTGTCGGGGGGCATGATGGCGACTCTGCGTACGGAGCGTTGCGATGAACGGGAGCCGCGGTCGCCGACTGTGGTCACGCGGCCTCTCGTTTCGACTCAGTCTGCGCCAAGAAGCCTGGTCAGCTGGAGCTGAAGAGGCGAAACGTGCCGTGACTGGAGCGAAGATCATGTAGCCCTTCTGGCCCGGCGATACATGTCGACCAAGTGTCAGCCACTGCCCGAAACCCGCCACGAAGCTGGGCAGAGGTGTGAGCACAGACCCGCGTTCGAAGGCCGCCGCATGCTGGCTCCAGATCAGGAGCGTGTTGTTGAAAGAGCGAGCTCGGAACCTGGCAGCGAACTCGAGCGCTCGACGCCACTCGTTCCCGGTGACCAAGGTCTCGACTGCGGCGGTCAGGCGTTCGTGAAGTTGGGCGAGCTGCAGATCCCGAGTGTCTCGCGAGGGCGGATTCCCTGGCACAACAATTACCTTCCTCTTTGGCTGCCGCGCGTGAGTGCGTGGCTGACCCAGAGGTGCGCCGACCCGTACCTCCAACTCTGGCCGCAACTTGTACGAGTTGAGCATGCTCAACGACCGAGTGAGACTTCGTTCTATCACCAGTTTTGAGCACGCGCAATCCTTGTTTTGGGCATGATCAAAGCGTAGATTGGTGCCTGTCAATGCCCACTGCACGGGCACACGTAGATCGAACAGCTTTGCCTCGCCCGAGGGTGAAAGGTGGCCGAGATGACTGAACTCGACAACAAAGCAAAAGCAGAGGACCTCGCCAAGCGCCTTCGGCTACTGCTCGATGTCTCAATCGCTGAGACGGGGACTGAGCCAACCTTTGGCCAGATCGCTGCGTTCCTCGAGGAGCGCGGCGCCAACCTATCGAGGTCACGTTGGACCTACATGGTGAATGGGCATCGCTACGTCCAGGATCCCGCTCTCTTTGAAGGGCTAGCGGCGTTCTTCGACGTCGACCCCGCCTTCCTCGCCGGTGATGCCGGCGTTGGTACACCCGCGAAAGTGAGCGCACAACTCGACCTCGTCCGAGCAATGCGATCCGCGCGTGTCAAGTCCTACGCGGCGCGGACACTCGGGGACATCTCGCCTGACGCGCTTCGCGCTATCAGCAAATTCCTAGACGAGGAGATCGCGCCAACGTAGCTATCAGAGTGCGAGCGCGCCTCGACGGGACGAGCCCGCGCACATCGGAGAGGATGTGAATTCGCATGACCATCGAGATTGACCTGGACCCGTCGCTCGACGAGCTTGTGCTCGGGGCGGCCTTCACTTTCGATGAGCTGGTCGATGCCCTCCAGCGCCAACGTCGCCGGCGGCTGAGAATCGTAGAACTCAGCGACCTGGGGATTGAGGACGGTTTGTGTGCCGTCTGGATCATGACTGACGCCGAGGATCTCGTGCTTCACGCGCACAGTGATTCGGCACTTCATCGCCAACAATTCGTTCTTCATGAACTAGCGCACATGATCCTCGGTCACAACGTCGAGGACAACGGCGATGGTCCCGACATCCTTCTCCCTGACATTTCGTCCGAGACACGCGCCCGGCTGCTAAAGCGCCAAGACCTCGATACCGCCGAGGAGATTCTGGCGGAGTCACTTGCTGATCGCCTCGCTGCGGCGATTCGGGGAGCTACGATGCAAAGCTCCCGTTACTTGGAAATATTCGGATGATCGCAATCGTCGTTTCTGTGTTCATGTGGCTGCTAGCCGCATGCTTACTGGTCTTGCGTCGTGGACGCGCCGAGCGAAACATCACCTATGCGGCGCTGACCATCGCACTTGCGACGACTCTCAACATCGACGTGGTGTACCGGACGCTCGATGCGCTAGCCGGCGGGGTCAATCTAGTCACTTTGTTAGCGGACTTGACTCTAATGACCGGAGTTTTCTTCCTCGGTCGCGGCGTCGCAAGAGCTTCCGAGAATCAGCCGCTACCCATCCGATTTGCGCTCAGCCCAGTTGCGCTCTTGGTTGCGCTCGGCTTGGCGATTACGGCTTTTGCACTCATTGAGCGTGGTGTAACTACGACAACATTTATGCTCGATCTCGGCACACAGTCGGCTGCAGCGGCATATTCGGCGATCCAGTTCGCCTACTACGGGATTGTGCTTGCGGCGATGGCGGTGCTCGGTGCGCGACAAGTCCAAATCAGCGCGGGATTGCAAGCGCTCTCTCCGGGTGTGCTTGTCGCGGGGAGCGTTTGCGGCATCTTTCTGAGCATCGTGGTCATTGCCATGGATCTGGCCCATCTCAGCGGAAACCTGGCACTGATGACCGCGATCGATCTGGCCTATTCGCCGCTGTATCTGATGACGTTCTTGTTCCTTTGTCTCGGGTTCGCCAGCGGTCCCGCGACACGTACCGTGCGCGCGCACTCACGCGAACGGACGGCACGCATGCTTTCGGTCGAGG
>NZ_JAAVUZ010000039.1 GCF_018449675.1 Glaciihabitans sp. dw_435
CCTAAAGCCACAGGCATGCGGGTATTTAGTGGTCCGTGGGCTTTGTCGCACGCACGCCGTCGACCGTGACAGCGACGATGCTGGCCAGGTCCGCAGCACTCGCCCCCGCGCGGTCCATCACCGCCAGAGCCTGATTCGCGCCGACGACGGAGAGGGCCAATACCCCTGGGTTCGACATAACACCCTCTAGAGCCGCCTGCACGCGCTCTCGCTGTCGCGCGAGGAGTGCGCGGACGTGCATTCGGCTCGTCTCGTCGAGCGTCGGCGCGGCCATCGCCGAGAGCGCGATGAGGCACCCGCCCGGCAGATCGGGATCGGCGATACGCGCGAGCACCACGTCGAAGAACGCCTGGATCGCCGCAGCGGGATCGGAGTGCCCACCCAACGCCGCCTCGTACTGATGACCAAACGTGTCGGCATAGCGGTCGAGCGCCCGGCGGAACAGCTCGGGCTTGGCTCCAAAAGTGCCGTACAACGTCCCCTTGCCGAGCCCTGTCGCCGTGACGATGAGGTCCAACGATGTCTCCGCGTAGCCGCGCTCCCAGAAGAGAGTCATCACCGTGTCGAGCGCGCCGTCGACGTCGAACTGCTTTTTGCCTGCCATTTGAACCTCCGGACTCCAGTGTAATCAAGCTTGACCGATCAGTCCAACTATGTTGGACTGATCGGACCAACATGAATGCCGATGACGAGAGAGCACCCGCGATGACGACCATTACCCCACGAAAACGAGGCCGCACGACCTCTCGACGGAGCACCCGCATCGGTTTCTGGCTGGTCGCCGCGGTCTATGCGGTGGTGATGATGGGCGGCACCCTGCCTATCCCTCTCTACCGGTTCTGGTCGGCGTCGATGCATTTTGGATCGTTCGGTACGACGGCGATCTTCGCCGTCTACGCCTTCGGTGTCCTCGTCTCGCTTCTCGTTTTCGCATCCCTGTCGGACCAGCTCGGGCGCCGACCGGTTCTGATCGGCGCTCTGATCGTGCTCGGCATCAGCACCGCCGTGTTCCTCGTCGCCGGGGACCTCACCGGTCTCCTGATCGCCCGGTTCGTGTTCGGCCTAGCCGCCGGCGTCATTACCGCCACCGCGAACGCCGCCCTGGCCGAGCTTGCCCGGAAAGACAAGCCGCAGGCCGCGTCGACCATGTCGACGGTGGCGAACATGGGCGGGCTCGGGCTCGGGAGCATCGCTGCCGGCACTGTCGCCCGGTTCTTCTCGGACCCGACCCACGAGGTGTTCTGGTGGTATCTCATCGTCGTCGGCCTCGCGGTCGTCGCCGTGATCGTCGTTCCCGAGACGGTGAAAAAAGAGGCGGGATTCCATGCCGAAGTCCGGCGACCATCGCTTCCCGGCGGCCACGACCGGCGGATGTTCCTCGGGATCCTGGGTCTCGTCCTCGCCGCCTTCGCGGTCAACGGCGTCTTCTCCTCGCTCGTGCCCGCCTTTGTCCAGAACCAGCTGCACATCGACGACGCGTTGGCCTCGGCGGCTTTGGTAAGCATCGTCTTCTTCGCCGCCCTCCTCGCTCAGGTACTTCCGCACCCCCGCATCGCTGACGGGCCCCTCGCCGGGCCGGTGATCCTGATTGCTGGATCCATCGTTTTCGAAACCGGACTTCTCGCCGGGTCCGTTTCCCTGTTTATCGTTGGCACCGTCGTCGCCGGCGCCGGTGTCGGCCTGGTGTTCGGCCGCGGCATCGGCGTGACACAGCGCTTGGCCGACCCCGAACGACGTGCCGACATGGTCGCGACGTACTTCCTGGCCGCTTACATCGGCTCGACAGTCCCCACGCTCGGTCTCGGCATCTTGAACCAGACCCTCGGCACCACGGCGTCGACGCTCATCCTGTTCGTCGTCATCGTCGTCATCACCGCGATTGGCAGCGGTCTCGCCGCGCGCCGAGGACTCCGCCAGTAGCACGTCCCCACCCACGAAAGGCATCCAACATGACCAAGCCCACCAGCACCCGCACCACCATCGACGGCCCCGGCAGCGTCACGACCGTCCCCCACCTCCCCTCCGGGTTCACCGACCGCTTCACCAGCACCCTCGTCGACACCGGCACCGTTCGCCTGCACGTCGTCACCGGCGGAACCGGCCCCGCCCTGCTGCTCCTCGCCGGCTGGCCGCAGACCTGGTACGCCTGGCGGCACGTCATGCCCGCCCTCGCCGAGCACTTCACCGTCATCGCCGCCGAACCCCGCGGAGTCGGGCTCTCCGACAAACCCGACAACGGCTACGACACCGGCACCCTCGCCCGTGACATGGTCGACCTCATGGCCGCCCTCGGCCACGACCGGTTCACGATGGTCGGCCACGACATCGGGATGTGGACCGCCTACGCCATCGCGACCGACCACCCCCAGGCACTGGACCGGGTCATTGTCGCCGAAGCCGCCATCCCCGGGCTCACCCCGTCCGCCCCGATCTTCAGCGACGACCTCGTCAACTCCAAGCTCTGGCACTTCGGGTTCAATCGCCTCCCGAAGCTGAACGAGATACTCGTGCGCGGCCACGAATATGAGTTCCTTTCCGAGCAGTTCCGCACCAAGGCCGCCACACGGGACGCGCTGCCCGAGCATGCGATCCACGAATACGTCGACGCGATCACCCGCGACCCCGCAGCCCTTCGCACCAGCTTCGAGTTCTACCGTGCTCTCGAGACCACCATGGCCCAGAACGTGCAGCGACAGCTCGCCCCGATCCCGATCCCGATCCTGGCCATCGGCGGAGCCCTAGGCCTGGGTGAAGGTGTCGGCACCACCATGCGGCTGACTGGCACGGACGTCACCACGCTTCTCATCGACAAGGCGGGCCACTACCCAGCGGAAGAGAACCCAGAGGCCATGATCGAGGCGATTCTAAACTTTCGTTAGCAATCATGAGGACTAAACGTGTCACGCAGGCTGCCGG
>NZ_JAAVUZ010000040.1 GCF_018449675.1 Glaciihabitans sp. dw_435
GCTAGCCCTCCCCGTCAGCCACATCCATGGTCAGCATCAAAGAGAGCGGAGGACGCGGTAGCGGTCCGCCAGGGCGCGCTGAGTTACGGCTGCGCTCTCGTCCAACCATTCGTAGGCATGTGGTGTCCCGGGATGAACGTGGAGCTCGAGGGGGACGTCGGCGGCCGCCAACTTCAGGGCATAGGCGATGCTCTCGTCGCGCATGAGGTCGAGATCGCCCACCTCGATGTACGCCGCCGCCAGACCGCGGGCGTCGATCAGGCGCGCGGGAGAGGTCGTCTCCGAGACCGGACCGTCGGCGCGGGCTTTCCAGGAGGTCGCATTCATGGTCGCGGTCCATGCGAGGAAGGGCGCGAGGGCGTCGCTGGCGGTGGCGACCCTGTCGTCGAGCATGGCGTAGATCAGGATCTGCTGGGCGATCTTGATTCCACGATCCCTCGCCATCACGGCGGCCGCCGCCGCGAGCCCCCCGCCGCCGCTGTCACCCATCACAGCAATGCGGGCAGGATCTACCCCTAGCCGGTCTTCGTGCTCGATCAACCACATCACCCCGGCGAAAACGTCCTCGCTGAGCTGCTGACCTTTTCCCTCGGGCGCGACGCGGTAGCCGATTGACAGGATGGGGACGGACGTCTCAGCGACGTAGACTCGCATTCTGCGGTCGTAGTGATCGAGGGTGCCGGCCACCTGACCGCCTCCGTGAGCGTAGACGACGGCGGAGCCGGGACTTGAGCCGCCCTTGGTGTACCAGCGGGCCTCGAGCGTGACGCCGTCACCAACGGGAATGCAGACGTCCTCTCGGTTGACACCGTTCGGGACGGGCGGCGCGAGCCTACCCATCTCGGTGTACTGGTAATTGATTACATCTCTCAACGCCCGCACATCATTCGCGGGAGGCTCCGGCGTGTTCATGAACTCCGGAGGGAGTTGCGCGATTGCCTGCGCGAACTGGTCGTCGAGACGGTATTCGGTCATTGGTTCTCCTTAAGATTTGGGTCGCGGCCGGGGCGCGCCCGATAGGTTCGGATGCCGAAGCAGAGCTCGAAGCATGCCCAGGTCATGCCTGACGCCGCGTGCGGTACCCCGAGTGTTGGCCGGCGCGCAAGCGCCGAGCTCGGAGGGCGTGGACTTCTGCATTCCGGCACCGCAGAGCAATGTTCAGGAAAGGTGGGCGAGGTTTGCCCGCAGGACCTCTTCGAGCTTGAGTTCAACCTCGCGCGTGTGGGCGCCGGCCTCGAGCGCTGCCTTCGCGAGCCCTCCGGAAACGCTGTTGAACGTTTCCCCGAGGTAGTGGTTCTCCGCGCGCAGTGCATCTTCAAGCGGACCCTCGGCGGCGTCGATTGCCTTGGTTGCTGCGACGCGAACGCCTGCGGGCAGGTTGGCGATGGTCTGTGCGACCCAGTCGACGTAAGCGTCCAGTTCGGCGGCGGGAAGGGCTCGGTTTACCCATCCCCAGCGTTCGGCGGTCGCGGCGTCGATGAGCGCGCCTGTGAGAACGATCTCGAGTGCACGAGCGCGACCGACGAGGCGAGGCAGGTGAGCCGTCGCGCCTGCTCCGGGGACGATGCCCGTCAGGGTCTCAAACTGGCCAAACTTGGCGCTTTCGAGCGCTGCGAAGCGGAGGTCCAGGCTGGAGATCATCTCGGGGCCGCCGCCACGGGCAAGTCCTGCGACCTTCGCGATGGTGGTCTGGGGCAGAAGCCGCCAGCGTTCGTGGAGCCGCATCATCGGGCCGGTTCCGACGAGCGTCTCTTCCGCGATCGGGAGGGCGGCGTACGTCTCAGGGTTCTCGACGAATGTCAGGTCGCCATGTGCCATGAAGAACTCGGGGTTAGCACTTTGGACCACGATGACGTGCAGGTCGGGATCGTTCTCGGCCGATGCAGCGACGGCGTCAAGGTCGAGCAGGAGCTGGGCCGTCATCAGGTTGACGGGTGGGACATCAATCGAGACCCATAAAACTCCGTCCTGGCGCTTGAGGTGGAGGGTGGTCAGGGGCTGTTGGGTCATGAGATTCCTATCAGATTTGCAGTATCTCTGGTATACCTGGTGCATGGCAGTTACTTCAACGAAACCTAGTGCCCCCGAAGGCCACGCTGACCTCAAGACCATCGTCGGCCCGCAGCGCGAGCTCCTGGATCAGCTCCTGGACAAGTGGGGCCAGTTGCTGTTGACCACATTGTGCGAACAGCCGCGACGCTTCAACGAACTCAAGAGAGAGTTCGACGGGATCACTCAAAAGCCGTTGACGCAGTCACTGCGACGGTTGGAGCGCAACGGCCTCGTCGAGCGCCGGGTGCTGCAGCAACGCCCCGTCGCTGTGGAATACCGGATCACGCCGCTGGGTCGAACGCTTCAGGAGCCCTTTTTGATGCTGCGCGCCTGGACGGCCGACCACCTCGCCGAAGTCGAACGACACAGGGATGCATATGACGGACGCCCAGACACTCTCTAACTGTCGGCCCGAGTCCGCACCTCCTCGCCTGCCCCCACCCCGGTAGCCCGAGTGCTTAAGTTCAACGAACTGGAAACCATCACCGACGATGTCATGGAAGCCGACCCCAGCATCCTCGTCATCGGCAACCGCGCCACGAAGCGATCACAGAACACCGCCATCGACCGACGAACTTCACACGCGTCGGCCTGCAGGGCGACGTCTTGTTCGTTGGTGGACACGCGCGCGTATCCGAGGAGATGACCCCTGTCTTGAATCGACCGAAACTCAACCCCGAGGGAAAGAATCGCTCCACAAAGCTGGTCCTGAGTTTCGCTACAAAGTGCTCCGAACCGGCCCGTCCAGATCCGGCACACCCTCACCGTCG
>NZ_JAAVUZ010000041.1 GCF_018449675.1 Glaciihabitans sp. dw_435
CGGACCAGCTCGCCCGCTTGTGGCGGATACGAACGATTTCGGTACAACCTGCGACCGGGACTCCAACCGGGCTCTTGACCGGTCGCGATGTGTTAGGCGGCAGTTTTCGATGCGAGGGGGAAGGTGGTGTGGGTGAGCTCTTCGGAGATCGCCCAGAGCCGCTGTGCAAGCTGAACTTCGCTTGCCGTCGCTGAGCGGTCGACCAGGGTGGCGGGACCACGGACGCCAAATCGGCTGGGGCCGGCGAAGGAGTTACCTGGAATATCGCTGGTGGCGGCGAGGAGGGTGGGGAGGGCGCCGCCTTCTGGTCCGTGTGCCATCAGGGGAGTAGCGAGAGCACTCAAGAGGTCAAGGACTCGGTTTCCGCTGGTGATGGTGAATCCTGTCGACGCCCAACCGGGATGGGCGGCGTTTGAGCGCACCGGCGATCCGGCACTCGCAAGGCGTCGTTGCAGTTCGGCCGTGAACAGCAGGTTCGCCAGCTTCGACTGCCCGTAGGCGCCGAATGGACTGTACGGGCGGTGCTCCCACTGCAAGTCGTCGAAATCGATTTTTGCAGAGCTGTGCGCGGCGGAAGTAATTGTCACGACTCGGTCGGTGACGCGATCGATCAATAGATTCGTGAGCGCGAAGTGGCCGAGGTGGTTCACGCCGAACTGGCTTTCAAAACCATCAGTGGTGGTCTGCCGTGTGCCAGCCATGGCCCCTGCGTTGTTGATCAGGTAGTCGACGGATCCGTGTATACCATCCGCGAATTCGCGCACGGAGGACAATGAAGACAGGTCAAGGCGACGAGCTTCTGCGCCGGCCCCGATCTTATTCGCAGCAGCCTGGCCTTTCTCGAGGTCGCGGACCGCGAGGATCACCTGCGCCCCTTTCGCGGAGAGTGCGACGGCGGCCGCGTAGCCGATACCGCTGTTGCCTCCCGTGATCACCGCCGATCGTCCGGTTTGGTCAGGAATGAGGGAGGCGGAAGTAAGACGTGTCATGCCTCGACTGTAGGCATTGCCAATAATGTTGTCAATGGCAACCAAGCGAGTAGACTGGTCTCATGGTGGAAAATATCTCTTATCGGCGGAGTAATCTCCGAGAGGCCGTCCTGGATCGAGCCATGACTGTCCTCGGCCAACGTGGTGTGGAAGCGTTGTCGCTTCGCGAACTGGCGCGCGATCTCGGCGTGTCTCATGCAGCGCCGGCCCGACATTTCGCCGACCGCCAGCGCCTTCTTCAGGCCTTGGCTGTTGAAGGCTTCGAACAACTCGCCGAGGAAATCACCCGGGCGATCGCGTCGACACGCGAGCTGCAAGGCCAAGCGCGCCTTGTGGCGGCGGCATACGTCGCTTTTTCCATCGAGAAGGCGAACCTGGTCGATGTCATGTTCCGGCACGAAAGAGCAAATGATGATGGGGTAATCGGGGCGAGCGCAGCCAAGACGTTCGAGCCGCTCTTACAACTCTTTCACGACGGAGAACTCCACGGGGTGGTGCCCGCTGGGGAGGCCGAACTGACGGCCACAGTGTTCTTGGCGGCGATCCAGGGGATCTCCGCGTTGGTGAACTGCGGCGTCGTGACGCCGGAGACAGTGCCGTACCTCGTGAGCAACGCCGTCCCCCGCTTCATCGCTTCAGCGGAGAACAATTCACGAGATGTGCGCCCGTGAGCCGCGTCGTGATTTTTGAGCGATTCGGTGGACCCGAACAGCTTCTCCTCCGGCGGACCGTGGAACCGCGCCCGGGGCCGGGCCAGGCGCGTGTGCGTGTCACAGCGATCGGACTGAACCCGATGGACTGGATGATCTCCTCCGACGCCGCTCTTGCGGCGGCGTTCGGTGTCTCTATTCCCTCGGGATTCGCCCATGACTTCGCCGGCGTGGTCGATGAGATCGCGGACACCTCTCTCGGCTTCGCCGCGGGCGACCGCGTCTTTGGGAGTGTCTCCAGCAGGGCCGCCGCGGACCATCTCATTATTGGTCCAACTGACATCGTGTACCGCACCCCCGGCGGTATCCCTGACGATGTTGCGAGCACTCTCACTGTCGCCGGCCTGACAGCATCGGCGGCGCTCTCGGTCATCGGCGTCAGTTCCTCAGACACGGTCCTGATTGGCGGCGCCGCGGGAGGCGTAGGAGTATTTGCCGTGCAGCTGGCAAGACTCATTGGCGCCACCGTCATCGGCACAGCAGCATCAACAACCGCGCCATTCCTACGGGAACTTGGGGCCGAACCGATCAGCTACGGCCCGGACCTTGCCAACAGGATTAGTGCAATGGCTGGCGCGCACGTCTCCGCCGCGACCGACCTCTTCGGAACCGAGACCGCCCACGCCGCCCTCACGCTTCGAGTCCCACACAACCGAATCTCCGCAATTGCCGCCAGATCAGCTCTACCTATCGGGGTTTTATTAACCAGTGCACGAGACGCCGCCCCGCACGCCATGGACATCATTACCGATGCGATCCTCGCCGGACAACTGCGCGTCCCAATTGCCGAGAAGTTCCCGCTCGACCGCATTCAAGATGCCGTCATCGCGCAAGCCGCACGACACACCCACGGGAAAATTGTCGTCACGACCTAGCAACTCCGACACCGGGCCGCCCTGCCGCCCCTCGGCAACAAAAGCCCGCCTACCGGCG
>NZ_JAAVUZ010000042.1 GCF_018449675.1 Glaciihabitans sp. dw_435
ACCCACCACCAAAACCAACCACACCCCGGGCGTGTCGCGGGCTGACGCCCGCGGCATCTCGCGGATCGCATGCCTCTGACTATGAAAACATAGTCAAACGCATTGACGTCGAAAACGTAGTCAGGAAGAATGACTACGAAAACGTGCGAGGGGAATCAGTATGGCCAAGTACACCGGAACAGTGCACAGTGCGGAGCAGCTCGGCCGGATGATCCAGCAGGGTCGTCTACTCCAGGGG
The DNA here is from genome assembly GCF_018449675.1 of Glaciihabitans sp. dw_435. Classification (GTDB taxonomy): domain Bacteria; phylum Actinomycetota; class Actinomycetes; order Actinomycetales; family Microbacteriaceae; genus Glaciihabitans. The sequence continues at coordinate 239 of NZ_JAAVUZ010000042.1, forward strand.
CTGACGCAGCGGGAACTCGCCGATCATCTCGGCGTAACCCAGAAGTACGTCTACGAGATGGAATCGGGCAAACCGACCAAGTTCGCCACCCGCCTGTTCGAGATGATGCGCGCTACCGGTGCGGAGATGACCATCGAGCTGGACGACCGCCACATCCGCGATGCTGACACCGACAACGAGCCAACCGATGGCTGACCTCATCGTCCAGCTATACGGTCACACGATCGGCACACTTCGCGGTGCCGACTGGCGCTCATTCGACTTCGTCATCGATCGCGGAGCCTTCGAACACTTCCAACTCGGCAGCACTGTTCTCAGTGAAGCCGTTCCGCTCGAGCTGGTCCAGACCCGGGGCCGCGCGGATCGCCGCAGAAACTTCTTCTCAGAGTTGCTCCCCGAAGGATCCTCCCTGGAGGACCTCGCCAGACGAGCCCGCGTTGATCCTTCCAACACCATCGGCATGTTGTCCGCGTACGGACGGGACGTCGCCGGCGCAGTGCAGATATGGGATCCGGATGACCCGGAAGAGCCCCGCACTCCCCGGACGGAGGCGCTGACGATCGCCCAGGTCGAGGCGATGCTCCTGGATCTCGGGAGCCAACCCCTGGGGAACAAACCCCTGCAGGGAAAGTCCTCCCTGGCCGGTGTTCAGCCCAAGGCAGTGGTCGCTCTCATTGATGGGACATGGCACCAGGTCCTCGACGGGTATCCCAGCAATCACATCATCAAGCCCGAGCTCGAGAAGAACCCCACCGTCATCTTCGACGAGGAGTATGGCTCTCGCTTCGTCCGAGCGCTCGGACTGGCCGCCTACGATTCACGCATTGTCGAGTTCAAGTCGGTCGCGGGCCTCGTCATCGAGAGGTACGACAGGTCCAGCTCTATCGCCGGCGGTCGCATCCACCAAGAGGACATGAACCAGGCCCTCGGCGCCCGCCAGGATGCGAAGTACCAGGAGCGTGGCAGCGGACAGATGTCGCTCAGCCGGATCGCGCGAATCTTCTCCGAGCGGGGAGACACCGATTCCCTCCGCCGACTCCTGCGCGCGAACGTGCTCGCCGTGAGTGTGGGGAACCTCGATCTGCACGGGAAGAACCTGTCGATACTGCACCTCCCCGACGGTTCGGCCTCTCTTGCCCCCGTCTACGACATGGTGCCTCTGACTCACCACGCGGATCTCGATGGACGAATGGCGATGGCCATCAACGGTCAATACCCCCACGCAGCGATCACTGCCGAGGATCTCATTGAGGAAGGTGTGTCCTGGGGGCTGCGCAATGCGGGACGCGTCGTTGAGCTCGCTCTCGAATCGATCCTCGACACAGTTGGCGCCCAGGCCCCCGACGCTCGCTCCTGGGCCGGCCTCGGCGACGACATCGCCGGCTTCACACTCAACCTTCTCGAGGGCCGAGCTGCCGGCCGACCCGCATCGTCCGCCCGCTGATTCCGAGCGTTAACGAGGAAAAGGCCGCCCGACAGGGCGGCCTTTTGCCGTTGCACTCACATGGTGTGGTG
>NZ_JAAVUZ010000043.1 GCF_018449675.1 Glaciihabitans sp. dw_435
GCGCGCCCTGAGTGTCAGCCTGTGGTGAGACAGATTGTCTGCCGCAGGTTCTGAGTATCTCGGGTGGGAAATGGAGCACGTATGAATATTTCTGAGATCCCTCCTCGTCCAACGAATAACCACAACTTCACCGCCGATGAACGGTTGGCGATTCTGGCGGAGTTCGCATTGTGTGTCGATATGGGGCAGAAGTCCGCCTTGTGCCGTCGGTTAGGCATCGATCCGCGAACACCGGGGAAATGGTTAGCAGCTCAGCGAGAAGGTCGCCTTGTCCCGGGTAACACGACGAGGATGGCTTCCATGATGAGCAAGCGAGAACGGTACGAGCTCGTTCGCCTGCAACGGGAGAACGAGGCGTTGAAATTGAAACTGGCGCAATCGGAGAGCGCGGTAGATGTTTTGGGAAAAGCATCCGAGCTCTTGACCGCGTTGGCCAAGAGCTCGGACCTGCGAGTGCAGCAACTGCCACCAGCGATCCCCGAGCTCCCACCACGCAGCGAGCAACCCACACTGCCGGACACATTCCGGGGGCCCGGCAAATAAAGCTCACCACCATCACGACGTTGGTCAGCGGTGGCATGACGGGGCTGCGCGCCTGTCAGCTGGTTGGCTTTCCACGTGCCTCGTATTACCGTTACCTCGCCGGCCCAACCAAGCCGTCTCGGCCACCAATTCCACAAGCTAACCGCTATCAACCGGCAGCGCTGAATGACGCTGAGCATCAGCAGGTATTGGCGTTATTGAACAGCGACGACTATGCCGGATTCTCCATCGCCCAGACCTTCTATCGGGCCTGGGACGCGGGCCACTATGTTGCCTCACGCTCATCCTGGTATCGCATCGCACGTCGCGCCGGACAAGTCCACGACCGCCGCCGACAAGCAACATCGACGCCGAAAAAGATTCCCGAACTGCTCGCCACCCGCCCCTCACAAGTGTGGTCCTGGGACATCACTAAACTTCACGGACCCTGCCGCGGCCAATACTTTCACCTCTACGTCATCGCCGATATCTTCTCCCGCAAAATAGTTGGTTGGCGGGTCGAAGACGTCGAATCTGGAGAACTTGCCCAACAGATGATGGCTGCGGCAGTGACCGCGAACGGGTCAGCACCCCGCTATCTGCATTCCGATAACGGCTCCGCGATGGTCAGCGGCCCCATGTCATTGCTGCTGCAAAAATTGGGTATTGCTAAGTCGTTCTCACGCCCAAAAGTCTCCAACGACAACCCGTATTCCGAAGCCCTCTTCAAGACCCTCAAATATGACCTCGCGTTCCCCGAACGCTTCGCCTCCCTCGCCGACGCCGAAGCATTCTGCACCTGGTTCGTTCACGAATACAACACCAACCACCGCCACTCCGGCATCGGCTGGCACACCCCCAACAATGTTCACCAGGGCTGCACCACCCCAGTCAGCGCAGCCCGACGCGCAACCCAAGAACGGATCTGGCGCGCCCACCCCGAACGCCACCACCACGGCCGCCCCACACCACCAACCATGCCCAGCACAGCCGCCATCAACGACCCCCACAAAAGAAACCCCAACCTGTCTCACACAGGTTGACAAATACCGCGCGCT
>NZ_JAAVUZ010000044.1 GCF_018449675.1 Glaciihabitans sp. dw_435
CGCCGGTGGTGTGGTGGGCGACGGTGACGTCGTGTTCGGTGACGAGGATCATCACGGGGGTGCCGCCGTGGGAGCGTCCGACGCCGAGGTGGTGGAGGGTTCCGGCATGGCGGAGGGTGAGTTTGCCGAACTTGTCGACGACGTCGTAGCGGACCCGATAGTGAACCTGTCGGGCTGTTGCCGGGGTTGCTTTGAGGGTGGCGTCGTAGGCCTGCCGGGGTGTCTTCCGATCCAGCGCGCGGTGTGGGCGTTGCTCGTTATAGATGCTCTGGAACCGGTCGAGCTGGGCTTGCAGATCCCTGATCGTGGCAGCCGCGGGTTGCTGGGCGAGCCAGAGTTTCAGGGTTTGGTGGAACCGTTCGATCTTGCCCTGGGTTTGCGGGTGGTAGGGGTGGCCGTTTTTCTGCTGAATGCCGAGGTCGGCGAGGAGGTACTCGAACGCGTTGCGGGAGCCTCGATATTTTGCGGTGTAAACCAGCCCGTTATCGGTCAGGGTGGATGCCGGTGGCCCGTATTTCTCTATGTTGGCGGTGAAGGTTTCCACGACGAGGGGGCCGGTGACGTGGGGGTAAACGGTGCTGGACAGCAGCAGCCGTGAGTGGTCGTCGAGCCAGTTCAGGATCTCGACGTCCTGAAGATCGGCCAGGCGCCAGTGGGTGAAGTCGGATTGCCAGGTCTCGTTGGGTTGATCGGCCGCGAAGCGGCGCAGCGAGGACTTGGGGCGCTTCTTTGGCTCCGGAGTGATCAGCCCGGCTGTGGTCAGGATGCGGCGAATCGTCGAGGTCGACGGGACGTGGAGTCCGGCGTGTTCGAGGTGCCAGGCGATCGTGACGGGGCCGGCGTCGAGTCCGTCCGCGGTCAGCTGCTGGCGCAGCGCGAGGATCTTGTCTCGAACTTCGATGGGTGTGGCGCGTGGGTTGTGGGCTGGCCGGTGTGATCGGGGCTCGACTGCGTCGAGCCCACCCGCTTCGTAGCGGGTGACGAGGGTGTGGACCCATCGCCAGGAGACGTCAAATTTTCGTGCCGCTTCAGCCTTGGTCATTCCTTGATGGACTACGGACAACACGATCACTCGGGCCTTCGACATCATTCATCGTGACCAGAACCTGGCTATGAACAATCACGCGACTCAT
>NZ_JAAVUZ010000045.1 GCF_018449675.1 Glaciihabitans sp. dw_435
CTTGGGTTCAGGGCGTCGTTGCAACACCGGTTTGTTGAACGCCCAACAGTAGCTCGCTGAATGCCTGGGCTGGAGACTTCCACCCCAGAGTCTTGCGGGGACGGCCGTTGAGCTCCCGGGCGACGAACTCAAGGTGTTCCTTGCTATGCACGGACAAATCCGTTCCCTTGGGAAAATATTGCCGCAGTAACCCGTTCGTGTTCTCGTTCGATCCCCGCTGCCAGGGCGAATGGGGATCACAAAAATAGATTTCCATATCCGTCGCCATCGACACCGTTGCATGTTTGGCCATCTCGATGCCTTGGTCCCAGGTCAACGTTTTCGCCAACTCGGCCGGCAACGTTTTCATCGTCGCGATCAACGCCTCCGCCATCACGTCTGCCGACCGCGTTCCGGGCAGATGGACGAGCATGCAATACCGAGTCGTGCGTTCCACCAACGTGCCAATCTGGGAACCATTGACCGTCCCCACGATCAGGTCACCTTCCCAATGCCCCGGAACTGCACGATCGTCGACCTCCGCAGGACGCTCCGCAATATTTACCATCCCCGGAATCCGCTTCACTCCGCGACTATTACGGTCGTCCCCACGGTGGGATTTACGCAACGTTCGCCCCGTCCGCAACTTCACGACCAGCTCTTTCTTCAACGAGCCCCGCGTTTGCAGATAAATCGAGTGGTAAATCGTTTCGTGAGACACCCGCATCAATTCCTCACTGGGGAACTCCACTACCAACGATTTGCTGATCTGTTCCGGCGACCACTTCTTATTCAACTGCTTCTGCACATACCGGCGCAGTTCCGGCCTCAACGACAACTTCCCGGCCTGGGGACGCAACCCCCGCCGCTCAGCACGAGCCTGCGCCATGACCGCGTTATAGGGCTGATATCGCTGCCCACCGGCGGCATCGATCCCGTTCAACCGTCGCCCCCGCAACAACTCTCTACTGACCGTCGATGGCGACCTACCCAGCACCGCAGCACTGGCCCGCACCGACATACCCACCGCAGCGTTGGACTGAATCATCACCCGCTCCACGGGACCCAAATATCGTCCGGACAACGGGCGCAACAAATGAGAAGGCATCACCCCGCCAGCTTCCCGCACCCACCGCCGCACCGCTGTCGT
>NZ_JAAVUZ010000046.1 GCF_018449675.1 Glaciihabitans sp. dw_435
TGTACTGCCCAGGCAGGTTGGTTAATCGGCTGATGGGTGGCTTTGCTCCGATAGCGGTATGGGGCCTGTGGTGATTGTATTCATGTAGCCACGCCGGGAGTGCTGCTCGGCGGGCTGACTCGCTGTTGTAGTGGCGCGAGAATGCCCACCCTTCGGCGAGGGTGCGGTGGAAGCGCTCGATCTTCCCGTTGGTCTGCGGGCGGTAGGGACGGGTCTTCTTCGGTTTGATATTCAATTCGCTGCAGGTGTCGCGCCAGGCGTGAGACTTGTAGGCGGAGCCGTTGTCGGAGAGCACACGTTCAACGGTGACACCGCGGGCAGCAAACCACGCCACTGCCCGCCGCAGGACACCGATGGCGGTCTCTGATTTCTCGTCGTCGTGGATCTCGGCATAAGCCACCCGCGAATGGTCATCGATCACGGTATGGACGAAGGCGGTCCCGACGGTTAGATCACCAGCGATCCCTCGTCGCCCGGTGCGCTTCGCTGTCGCCGACCGGTTCTTCACGCCTTGCTGTCGACCGACGTATCGCCACCCGCCGCCGTCAGGGATATTGCCGATCTTTTTCACATCGACGTGGATCATCGCACCGGGCGAGTCGTGCTCGTAACGTCTGATCGGCTCACCGGTTCTGACATCGACATGATGCAAACGGTTCAATCTCGCTCGGACCAGAACCGCGTGAACGGTCGACGCCGGCATCCCAACTTTGGCTCCGATCGCGACCGGCCCCAAGCGTTTCTTCCACCGCAAATGCACGATCTTGCGCACCAGCTCCTGACTCGTGCGATTCGGCGACCGGTGCGGACGTGACGACCGATCGGTCATCCCGTCGCGACCCATCGCCGCATACCGATCGGCCCACCGCTTCGCGGTCGGCCACGACACATGGAAGAACATCGCTGCGTGCGCGACCGGCCATCCTTCATCGACAATCAGCCGCGCGATGCGGAGTCGTTGAACGGGAGCAAGAGCAGCATTAGCGTGAGACACGAAGACCTCCGGACTGGGTTGGGGAACTAGACAGCTCCACCCTCCACCGGAGGTCTTCGTCATATCAAGACGTCACACATCAACCAACGTCCCTGGGCAGTACA
>NZ_JAAVUZ010000047.1 GCF_018449675.1 Glaciihabitans sp. dw_435
GACGTGTAGGTGTGGGCGTATGCCCATTCCTGGGCGAGGGTGCGGTTGAAGCGTTCGACCTTCCCGTTTGTCTGGGGCCGGTAGGGGCGGGTGTACTTGTGGGTGATGTTGGGGCCCAGGGCCTCGGCAAAGGTGCGCGACCGGTAGCAGGACCCGTTGTCGGTGATGACCCGTTTGACGGTGATGCCCAGGCCGTGGAAGAACGCGTTCGCGCGGCCCCAGAACGCAGCCGCGGTCTCTTTCTTTTCGTCGCCGAGGATCTCGGAGTAGGCCACCCTGGAGTGGTCGTCAACGGCGTGGTGCAGGAATGAGTAGCCGCGCCCCTTTTGCTTGTTGTTGTGGTTACCGATGGTGCGGCCAAGCATTCGGTGGCCGCCGCCGTCAGGGATGCGTCCCTGTTTCTTGATGTCAACGTGGACCAGATCGCCCGGGGCGGGATGTTCGTAGCGGATTGGCTTCGGCCGACGCACCGGCAGCCCGGTGGCGTGGTCCAGATGAGCCAGAGGTGGCATCCGGTAGCGGGCTAATACCTGCTCGACCGTGGAGCGGGCGACTCCGAGGTGGTATCCGATGCGGTGGGGTCCCCACCGGCGGGTGAATCGCAGTGCCACGATCCGTCGCTCCAGACGGCGGCTGGTGCGGTGAGGTGAGCGGTGTGGGCGCGACGACAGATCGGTCATGGGCAGTCCGGCGCGATGCCGGGACGCCCATCTCGACGCCGTCGCCGGCGACACCTGGAACCGTTCCGCGGCCCGGCGGACCGTCCATCCCTGATCGACGATGAGACTGGCCAGACGAAGACGCCCGACTGGCGTCAGCGGGGCATTAGCGTGGAGCACGAAGACCTCCTGGAATCGAATTGAGTGTGGTAACCCACTTCGATACCGGAGGTCTTCGCCTATTCAGCTGATGCCACGCTGTTCACAACGTCCTTGGGAAGTACA
>NZ_JAAVUZ010000048.1 GCF_018449675.1 Glaciihabitans sp. dw_435
TGGGTCTGCTGCACGGTTAGGTGACATCTGATCTGGCTTGCCCGTGAGGGTGGGCCTGGAAGGATGTTCCCGTGCCCAAGCCCTACCCTGCTGAGTTCCGTGACGACGTCGTGCGTGTCGCGAAGAACCGTGAGCCCGGAGTGACGATCGAGCAGATCGCGAAAGACTTCGGAGTCCATCCGATGACTTTGCAAACCTGGCTGCGTCGAGGTGACATCGACGAGGGTGTGAAGCCTGGTCAGTCCCGTTCTGAGCAGGTGGAGTTGCGGGAGGCGCGGAAACGGATTCGTCTCCTCGAGCAGGAGAACGAGGTGTTACGGCGGGCGGCAGCGTATCTGTCGCAGGCGAACCTGCCGGGAAAAGGTTCTACCCGCTCGTGATGGAGCTCACCGCTGCAGGGATCCCTGTGACGGTGACGTGTCGGGTCTTGAAGCTCTCTCGCCAGCCCTACTACCGGTGGCTGGCGAACCCGGTGACGGCAAGGGACGTGGCCGGGGCATACCGTGCGGACGCGTTGTTCGACGCGCACCGGGACGACCCCGAATTCGGTCACCGCCTCCTCGCCGACGAAGCCCGCAGCAACGGGCAAGCGATGTCGGACCGGACGGCGTGGAGGATCTGCCGGGACAACT
>NZ_JAAVUZ010000005.1 GCF_018449675.1 Glaciihabitans sp. dw_435
CCTAGTTCGCCGTAGAGTGAGTGAAATCCGGTAGCGACGCCGGAGCGAGGCGGGTCTGATGAACGTGCACGCGCGGCAGGTAGTAGCGAGAGTAACGATGGCTGTGTTGGTGGTCGTTCTCGTGGTTGTCTGCTGGCTGCTGCTGGCTTCCCCTGCCGTCGGCAGCGAGTTGCTTGGCAATCTCATTACGGCGGCCTGGGTACTCTTCGCGGTCGCCGTGGTGATCCGGGTGGTTGTAGGCGGGCGCAAGGCGAGTGTGTCTGTCACTGCGCGTGTCGCCGAGCCGATTGAGGACCTGTATTCGGGACGGGTTCGGCAGGAGATTGAGCCTCGAGATCCGGGTGAGTACTCGGCGCACGGTACTCCCCCGCAATCCCACTCGCGCGAAGAACAGTGGCGACCCTGCTGGGGCGATGAGCGGTGGCGACGTGAGGTTGTGGGTTTGGGTCGGAACCCCTTACGGCAAGATCGACGCGGTCTGTGCGTTGGCTCCCCCATCGACATCATCCCCTATTCAATGGATAGGGGGCTTCGTCGCGGCGTGTTTCGGATGGGCTGGTGGGGCTTCATCGAACTTGGTGGCGTCGGTGAGGGATTTCCTGCGGCGGCGCGTGTTGGTGCGCTGAAGGTGGATACCGCGGGTGAGTAACGCTGTTCTGGGGAGTTGCTCTCGGCTGGGTGTCCAGTACGCGGTGCGAACACGTGCGCCGCGCTGGCAACGGTGGCGCGGAGACGACAGATGTTTCACGTGGAACATTGCTGCGGCGTGCTAGTCACGAGCTTTCGTCGGCCGGAGTGACGTCGTTGTACGGCCGCTCTGTGAGCTGGTGCCTATGGATGGGGCATGCCCGAGAGTGCGCGCCGTTGGGTGGCGGCATGGACTCGCGTTGCTGCGGACGAGGCTGGGACCTACGCAGAGTAAGCGCGTCAGAGATGCGAGATGCGAGATGCGAGATGCGAGATGCGTGGGGCGTGGGGCGTGGGGCGGCGAGGGCGTGGGGCGGCGGGGGTCGGTGGAGCGTTGGCCGCACGAATCAGAGGGGATGTTTCACGTGAAACATCCCCGTCAAAGCGGCTACTCGCTCTCGCGCACCGCGGCGTCGGCCAGGGCCGAGTAGACCCACCCGAGGTCGTGGCCTGCGGCTTCGAGTGCCTGCGGCATGAGGGACGTTTCCGTGAGTCCGGGAAGTACGTTGGCTTCCAGGAACCACGGGGTACCGTTCGCGTCGATGATGATGTCAACGCGGGAAAGGTGGCGGAGTCCCAGCGCGTTGTGAACGGTGATGGCCGCCGCTGCAGCCTCATGCGCCTGCTCTTCGGAGATGCGGGCGGGCGTGAAAAAGCGGGTCTCCCCCGCGTTGTAACGCGCTTCGAAGCTGTAGACGCCGGACAGGGGAACGATCTCCACTGCCGGGAGGGCAACAGGGCCATCTCCCGTGTCCAGGACACCCACGGCGATCTCGGTGCCGACGATCTTGCGCTCGATGAGGGCTACGTCCCAGTATGTGTACGCATCGACCATTGCGCGTGGAAGTCCAGCGGCATCCTCGACGAGGGTGACTCCCTGGGCTGACCCACCCTGGGCGGGCTTGACGACAACGGGGAACCCGAGCTCGTCAGCGATGGTAGCGAGAACGCTGCTGGCACCCAGTTCGCGGAAGGCATCGCGTGGAAACGTGATGGAGTGAGGCGTCGCCACGCCCGCGCGTGCGGCGAGCACCTTGGCGGTGGGCTTGTCCCAGGCGAGGCGAGCAGCGTCGGAGCGGGATCCGACGTACGGGATGCGCAGGAAGTCGAGAAGGCCCCGAAGGGCTCCGTCCTCACCGCTGGCGCCGTGCAGAGCTGGCCACACCACGTCGGGACGCGTGTCGCGGAGGTGGTCGAGCAGCGTGGCATCCGGATCCCGTAGTTCTACGGAGATACCGAGTTCGGCGAGGCTGTCGGCGACGCGACGGCCGGACCGGAGGGAGACATCGCGCTCGTGCGAAATGCCGCCGGCGAGGACAACGACTCGGGTGTAGTCGATCGAGTTCATGAGGGGGTCCTAGCCGAGGTTCGCGGGTGGGTTGATGATGTTGTGCTCGGCGCCGCGGAGATTGAGGGGCGCGGTCTGCGAGAAGGTGTTGAGAAGCTCGAGCTCACCATTGATGACGGTCGACAGGCGGCGGATTCCCTCGCGGATGTACGACGGCTCTGGGTAGCAGAAGGCGAGGCGAACCTTGTTGCGTCCTCCCCCATCGGCGTAGAACGCCGTGCCCGGTGTGTAGGCGACGAGCTCCTTCACCGCGCGGGGCAACATCGACTTGCTGTCGATGTTGTCGGGAAGAGTGAGCCAGATGTAGAAGCCGCCGGTGGGGGTCGTCCAGCTGAGATCGGGGAGGTAGTCCTCCAGTGCCCGCAGCATCGCGTCGCGTCGTTCGCGGTAGACGTCGCGGAAGGTGTTGATCTGGCCCTTCCAGTCGGCCGTAGAGAGGTATTCCGAGATGATCATCTGGGTGAACGAGCTTGGCGACAACACGGCCGCCTCATTCGCAAGAATGAGTTTTTCTCGGATAGCATGAGGGGCAAGAGCCCAGCCCACCCGGAAGCCGGGAGCAAGGGTCTTGGAGAAGGTGCCGAGGTAGACGACGCCATCCTCTTCCACCGACCGCATTGCGTGGGGCGGCGCTCCGTCGAAGTAGAGCAGACCGTACGGGTTGTCTTCGAGAACGAGAATGTCGTTCGAGCGCGCGATCTCGAGCACCTCGAGGCGACGCTCCCAGGTGAGGGTCACGCCGGCGGGGTTGCTGAAGGTCGGGATGGAGTACAGGAACTTGATGCGCTTGCCGTCGGCCTTCAGGCGGGCGATCTTCTGGCGCAGTGCCTCGGGCACGAGACCGAACTCATCCATTTCGACGTGCTCGACCTGCGCCTGGAAGGACTTGAACACGACCATTGCGGTGACGTAGCTCGGGCCCTCGGCGAGAACCACGTCTCCCGGGTCGATAAACAGCTTTGTAACGAGCTCCAGGGCGTGCTGGGAGCCCGTGGTGACCACGACGTCATCCACGTTGGCGCGGATGCCTTCCAGGGCCATTACCTCGAGGATCTGCTCGCGCAGGAGCGGCACGCCCTGGCCGGATCCGTACTGCAGAGCCTGCGGTCCCTTGTCGCGGATGACACGTTCCATGACACCCGACACGATGTCGGTGGGAAGCGCGGAAACGAAGGGCATTCCGCCGGCAAGCGAGACAACCTCGGGGCGGGAGGCAACGGCAAACAGGGCCCGGACTTCGGAGGCTGCGAGGCCGGCCGTGCGGTTGGCGTAATGTCCGTACCACTTGTCGAGGTTGTTGCCCTGGTTTGTCATTGGATTCCGTTCCCTATCGTGCGTTCAAGAATATGGGTTTAAAACAAAACGGCCGCCCAGACGAGTGTCTGGGCGGCCGTTTCCTTGTGTCTGATTAGACGAGGAACTCCGCCAGGTCGGCCTCGAGGGCCGGCTTGGGCTTTGCGCCGATAACGGTCTTGACGACCTCGCCGCCGCGGAAGACCTTCATGGCGGGGATCGACGTGATCTGGTACTTCATCGCCATCTCGGGGTTGTCGTCCACGTTGAGCTTGACGATCTTGATCTTGTCGGAGTGCTCGGAAGCAATCGCATCGAGGATCGGGGATACAGCCTTACAGGGGCCACACCACTCGGCCCAGAAGTCGACCATGATCGTGTCGCTGGAGTTGAGTACGTCGTCGACGAACGTGGCGTCGGTTACATCCTTGGCGCTAGACATTTGAATTCCTTTTTCGTTGGGGGGAGAGATTAAGCGGTGACAGAGACGGCTTCGACCAGCTCTGTGAGTTCCTTGGGGAGACCTGCGAGGTAGTGCTCGGCGTCGAGAGCGGCGACCGTTCCGGAACCGGCAGCCGTGACGGCCTGACGGTAGGTGGGGTCGATGACGTCGCCGGCCGCGAACACTCCGGGGAGGTTCGTGCGCGAACTGCGGCCGTCCACAGCGATGGTGCCGAAGCTGGTGAGGTCCAGCTGGCCGTGGACGAGGTGGGTGCGGGGGTCCGCGCCGATCGCGATGAACAGGCCACCGACGTTGAGCGTCGTCTCCGTGCCATCCACCGTGTCAATGAGGCCGAGGCCGTTGACGAGGCCATCTCCGTAGATGTGCTCAACGCGCTTGTTGAACACGAACTCGATTTTCTCGTTGGCGGCGGCGCGGTCAAGCATGACCTTGGAGGCGCGGAAGCTGTCGCTGCGGTGGATCAGGTAGACCTTGTCGGCGAACTTGGTGAGGAAGGTGGCCTCCTCCATCGCGGAGTCGCCACCGCCCACAACGGCGATCGTCTTCTTGCGGAAGAAGAATCCGTCGCACGTGGCACACCACGAGACGCCCTGGCCGCTGAGACGCTCTTCGTCTTCGAGGCCGAGCTTGCGGTACGCGGAACCAGTGGCGAAGATCACGGTGAGAGCCTCGTGAACGTCGCCGTTGCCAAGGGTAACCGTCTTGATGTCACCGGTGAGGTCGAGGGAAACGACGTCGTCGAGAATGATCTCGGTGCCGAACTTCTCGGCTTGCTCCTGCATCTTCATCATGAGGTCGGGGCCCTGGATGCCCTCGGCGAATCCGGGGTAGTTCTCCACCTCGGTCGTCTTCATGAGCTCGCCACCGGCTTCAACGGAACTGGCGATCAAGAGAGGCTTCAGGTTCGCACGCGCGGCGTAGATCGCAGCGGTGTATCCGGCGGGGCCGGAGCCGATAATGATGACTTGACGCACGTCTAACATCTCCTTTTAGAGCTTTTCCTAGGCGGTATAACCAATTGTATGGTCCGGGTATTCCACGCCGTCGGGGGTGCCACAGGTTAGCCGATGGGGATAGGCGCCGGCCGTGAATGCAGGCATTGATTCGGGATGACCCGGGCGCCAGTTATCGCCGGCGCAGGCGTGACGTGAGCGGAAGTATGAGGGCGCGCAGCTCCGGCGGCCGCAGCATGACCAGGACGACGAAGTACACGAGCGCCATGACGATGCCGACCAACGCCATCGAGAAGAGCGCGCCGAAGGTGCTGCCGACTGCGAAGCCGTGTTCGGCGAAACCGCCGAGGGCGGAAATCAGGGCGACGCCGACCGCCGCCGCGGGAACCGTGGCAAGCAGAAAGACGCTGAACTGGCGCACGATGAGGCGCCCGCCGAACCCGCCGATGCGCCGGCGCAGGATGAGCGCGGTGGTGAGTGCCTGCACTGTTCCGGCAATGGTGGTTACCCAGGCGATTCCTGCCGCGATCTGGTCGTGGGGCAGTCCGCTGACGAGTGCCGCACCGATGACGAAGATGACCGACTGCACGACCTGGATGAAGAACGGGGTGCGGGTGTCCTCGAGCGCGTAGAACGCTCGCTGCAGAACGAACAGGACCGTAAAGGGGATCAGCCCGGGGAGAAACGCGATGAGCACCTTCGCCATGGCATCGGTCTCGGTGAAGTCGTGGTTGTTGGCAAACAGAGAGGAGAACGGGAACGCCAGAACGATCAGCCCCACCGCGGCGAACACCATGATCAAACCGATGGTGCGCAGCGACGAGGAGATGTCGCGCTTCATCGACCGCAGGTCGCCGTCTTTGGCGTGGCCACTCATCCGGGTGAAGTAGGCCGTGGCCACCGACACCGTCACGATCGAGTGCGGAAGCATGAAGATCAGCCACGCAAACTTCAGTGCCGCGCTCGACGGATTGTCTGCCCCCGCCGAGGTGGCGACGTAGCTTTGCACCAAACCAGCTAACTGGGTTACAAGGATCATGCCGAAGGTCCAGGCCGCGGCCTTGCCCACCCGGCCGAGCCCCACACCGCGCCACTGGAACTCCGGACGGTACTTGAGCCCAGCGCGGCGCCAGAAGAGGAAGAGCACAAACGCCTGCGCGGCAACCCCGAGGGTGGCGCTGCCAGCAATGACCGTGATCATCCCCGGAGTCCACTGGCCGGCCGCGGCATCCGCGGGATTCATCCCCCCGAACGCGAGGTTGAAGATGAGAAGTCCGGCGATGGCGACGACGTTGTTGACGACGGGCGCCCAGGTGAACGGACCAAAGACCTTGCGGGCGTTCAGCACCTCGCCGAGCAGGCTGTACAGCGCGTAAAAGAGGATCTGCGGCAGGCACCAGTAGGCAAACGCTGTGGTGAGCGCGATTTCCGATGGGGAGTAACCACCTTCGCCGGTTACCGACTGCCGGGCGTACAGGTTCACCAGGAACGGCGCACACACGGTGGCGATGGCGGCGACCGCGACGAAGACGACGGCCCCGAGCGTGACGATGCGGTTGATGAATTTCTGGCCGCCATCGTCATGCATCCCGGCGCGGACGATCTGCGGAACGAGCACCGCGCTGAGCAGTCCCCCGGCGATGATCGCGTAGATGTTGTTCGGCAGCTGGTTGGCAACGGCAAAGGTGTTGGAGCCAACGCCCGAGTTACCCAGCGTCTGCGCGAGAACGTAGGCACTGACGAAGCCGAGCAGGCGGGAGACGAGGGTTCCGCTGGCGAGGAAGAGGCTCGCGCGACCCACGCCCGAGGAGGGAGCCGCCGGGCTACTCATGGGGCGTGGCATCGGTCGTCGCCTCCGGGGCATCCACTGTCCCGGCACGCCGGCGCCGCTTTCGGATCGTACGGATGATTCCGATGCCGAAGATCACGACGACGAACGCGCCGAAGATGACGGTGCCGAGCGACTCCCAGTCGGCGTGCACGTTCATCTTGATCTCGGTCGGTGTGCCGACGATGCGGCCGAGTTCGTCGGCCAGGGACACCGTCAGTTCCACGGTGCCGTTCGACAGCGACTGTACCGGGATCTGCGCCTTGTGCAGCGAACCCGGTTCGATGGTGATCTTGACCGACGGTTCGTCCACGGCGATGAGCGCGGTCTGCGGTCGAACCTGCACGTAGACGGTCACCGGCTGCGTGTAGGAATTGCTCACGCTCACCGGCAACGAGCCGCTCGAGTTGGCGAGCGTCACGGTGCTGCTCTCGGCAATTTTGACGGATGACACCATCGCCTGTGATTCGTCGAGGAAGGCGTCCGTGGCGGCGTCCCAGCCGTCCGGGTCATCCACCCAGGCATTGGACAGCAGCGACATCAACGCGAGCCGGCGCTCGGCCGTAAGCGCCAGCGGGTCTTCGACGATGGCGGAGAACCGGTTCTCGCGAACCTCGGCCGCGCGCATGAGGGTTGCCTGCGAGAGGCGGTCCGCCGTTTCGGGGCGGTCGGCGATGGAACCGGGGGACGATGCGCTGGTGATCGCGGTCTGCAGGCTCGTGCCGACGACCCACGGGTTCGAGTTCAGTGCCGCCAGCGTCTGCTCGAGACGGTAGCCGGTGGTGGGCCAGCTGCGCCCGACGGTGGCGAGCAGCGTGGGTGCTCCGGATCGTGCGACATTGCTGGTGATGGCAACCGCCGCGGAGAGGCGGGCGGTCGCGGCGCTCCAGTCGGCAAGTGAGGGGGCGGTGACCGCGTCGTTGAGAAGACCGGAGAGCGAGTCATCCGCCACCACAACGTTCGCCGTGTCGACGACGGCCGCGGCGTTCGCGAGCGGACTGCGTTGCGTCACGTTGCCGCTGGAGAGGATGACGGTGGATGCCCCGGAGTTGACCAGTGACTCCAGGTTCGACTTCGTGACCGCGTTCGCCGTGGGCCAGGAGACGCTGGGGATCGAGTAGTTCCACGCGAGGGCCTCCTGCAGCGTGGGCACCTGGGGCTGCGTCGGGTCAGCGGGCGCGGCCGGCGCGCTGCCGTCGGTGGGGGTCGGCTCGGGAGTCGCGAAGCGGCCGGCGTCGATGGCGAAGTCGAACGACGTCGGTTCGACGAGGGACTTGCCTCCCGCCTGCAGCATCAGGGTGGCGTCGGCATCCGCGTAGTTAAGGGGGAACGTGTCGTTGCTCACGAACCGGAGGCGCTCGACCCAGTCAAGGGCCGACTGGGGGGCAGCGGTGCCGAGCACCCGGATGGAGGCCAGGATGCGGGGGTCGACGCCGATCGTCACCCCCGAGCGGGCCATCGCGTTGAGCTGCGTCGTCAGCAAGCCATCCGGCGCCGTGTAGGACTCCAGGGTGGCTGCATCGATGAGACCCGACGTTGGAGCGGGTGTTGTGGGATCGACCACGGCGGTGGGCACCACGAGGGGCGCTGCGACGGCGAGTTTGACGACCTTCGAGCCATCCACTTTCCAAACAACCGCCGTGCGGGCCGAGCCGATGACGGCGCCATTGCTGACGACGCCGATGAGAACCGGGTACACACCGGCGGAGGTGAAGCCCAGCGACGATGCGGGCACGGCGAGCTGGATGGTTCGGGTTTCGTTGGGGTTGATCGCCGAAACTGTCTCGCGCGCTATAGAAGAGGGAGCGGAGACGGTGGCGTCCGTGGCGGCGAACCACGTGTCCAGCTGGTTGCGGGTGGTGAGGCGGGCGCGGTTGATCGACGCGGTGACCTCGGCGATCTGGATCGACGACGCCGACGAGTTCGCGATGGTGACGGTGAGGCGCAGCTGGTCGCCATCGGTGAGGGACCCGAGGTTGCCGGGGGTGACATTCACGGCAATGTCGTCACCGGTCGCGGCAGCGAGGGAGGTCGTCGAGGTGGCCGCCGGGAGGGCAGCGGTGGCGAGTGGGCTCGGCGATGCAGAAACGGGACCGGCGATCACTGTGCCGGCAAGGCCGAGCAGCAGGGCAATCGCCGCTCCAAACGGCTTAACGATCACGAGCTGACTCCGCAGAATCCTTCGGCCAGCATGGGGAGAGTCTATGGGCATCGTCCTGAAGGCTCGGTGAGGCCCGCTGCCCCTATGGCAAGCTGTATCACTATGGACAGCGTCGCTTCAGCAATCCAGCGACTGGACGACCTCGCTGAAACTCCGTCGATCGCGCTGCTGGCCTCCGCCTTCTCCGCGGCGGGCTTTGAGCTCGCGCTTGTGGGCGGCCCCGTGCGCGACGCCTTCCTCGGTCGCCCCGTCAACGACTTCGACTTCGCCACCAACGCGAACCCTGACCAGATTCTCGCGATCGTGCGTCCCATCTCCGAGGCGCAGTGGGACATCGGCCGCGACTTCGGCACGATCGGTGCGCAGGTGCAGGGCGAAAAGGTGGAGATCACCACCTACCGCGCGGACCTGTACGACGGCGAGACGCGCAAGCCGATCGTGGCGTTCGGCGACACCCTCGAGGGTGACCTCGTGCGGCGCGACCTCACGATCAACGCGATGGCCTTCCGCCTTCCCGAGCGCGTGCTCGTTGATCCCTACGGTGGATTCGACGACCTGCTCGCCGGACGCATCACCACCCCCGGCCCCGCCCACGTCTCGTTCGGCGATGACCCGCTGCGGATGCTCCGTGCCGCGCGCTTCGCGAGCAAGCTCGGATTCGCCGTCGACGACGAGACCGTTGCGGCGATGCGCGAGCTCGCCGACAAGTTGTCGATCATCAGCGCGGAGCGCATCAGCGACGAGTTCGGCAAGCTTTTGCTGACGGATGCCCCGCGCGCCGGCATCCGGTTGCTGGTCGAGACAGGCCTCGCCGACGTATTCATCCCGGAGATCCCCGCGCTGAAGCTGGAGATCGACGAGCACGCACACCACAAGGACGTCTACGAGCACAGTCTTACCGTGCTGGACCAGGCGATCAGCTACGAGAAGGCCCGCGGCCACTCCCCCGACCTCGTGCTGCGTCTCGCCGCGCTGCTGCACGACATCGGCAAGCCGGCGACGAAGAAGGTGGAAGCCGGCGGAGTCGTCAGTTTCTATCATCACGATGTGGTCGGCTCGAAGCTGGCGGCACGGCGGCTGAAGACGCTGCGGTTCGACAAGGACACCACCGCGGCGGTGGCCCGGCTCATCGAGCTGCACCTGCGCTTCTTCGGGTACACCGAGGGCGCCTGGACAGACTCCGCCGTGCGCCGGTACGTGCGGGACGCCGGCCCGCAGCTCGAGCGTCTCCACATGCTCACGCGGGCGGATGTCACCACCCGTAACCGTCGCAAGTCCGATCAGCTCGCGTTCGCCTACGACAACCTCGAGGAACGTATCGCGGAAATCGCGGAGGCGGAGGGTCTCGCGGCAGTGCGCCCCGACCTCGACGGCGAAGCGATCATGGCCATTCTCGGCATCAGCCCCGGACGCGAGGTCGGCGAGGCATACCGCTTCCTGCTCGACCTGCGCCTGGACGAGGGTCCCCTCGGCGCGGATGAGGCCGAAACGCGCCTGCGCGCCTGGTGGGCGGCCCGTGCGGCGGGAGATAACGCAGGTTCTGGCGGGAGTCGCTAGCAACTGGCGGGAGCTATGACTCCCTCCAGTCGCCAGTTTCTCCCGCCACCCGCTACTGCGGGGCCGGGCGTGGCGCTATGCGGCGGGGGCGTCCGCGTCCGCCACGGTGTTCTCGGCGATGAACGCCTCGAGCAGCTCGCGGGCGATGGGGTCGGGGTACTGCACGGCAGGCGACTTCATAAAGTACGCGGATGCCGCTTCGACCGGGCCACCGTGGCCTGCGGCCAGCGCCATTCCGGCCGCACGAATGGCATCGATGACGACACCTGCGCTGTTGGGCGAGTCCCACACCTCGAGCTTGTACTCGAGGCTGGTGGGAGCGTTGCCGAAGCCGTGTCCCTCGAGCCGAACGAATGCCATCTTGCGGTCGTTCAACCACGGCACGTGGTCGCTCGGGCCGATGTGCACGTTTTCGGGGGCGATGGTGGCGTCGATGTTGCTCGTGACGGCCTGCGTCTTCGAGATCTTCTTCGACTCGAGGCGCTTGCGCTCGAGCATGTTCTTGAAGTCCATGTTGCCGCCGACGTTCAGCTGGTACGTGCGGTCGAGAACAAGGCCGCGCTCCTCAAACAGGCGGGCGAGCACGCGGTGGGTGATGGTGGCGCCGAGCTGGCTCTTGATGTCGTCCCCCACGATCGGGATCCCTGCAACGCGGAACTTCTCCGCCCACACCGGGTCGCTGGCGATGAAGACGGGCAGGGCGTTGACGAACGCCACTCCGGCGTCAATGGCTGCCTGCGCGTAGTAACGGACCGCCTCTTCGGATCCGACGGGGAGGTAGCAGACCAGAACCTGGGCTCCGCTGTCCTTCAGCGCCTGCACGATGTCGACGGCCGGGGCATCCGATTCCTCGACGACCTCGCGGTAGTACTCGCCGAGTCCGTCGAGGGTGTCGCCCCGCTGCACCGTTACACCGGAGGTTGCGACATCCGCGAACTTCCAGGTGTCGTTCTGTCCGGCCCAGATGGCGTCGGCGAGGTCGAGACCCACCTTGGCGGCATCCACGTCGAACGCGGCGACGAACTCGATGTCGCGCACGCGGTACTGCCCGAAGCGTGTGTGCATGAGGCCAGGGACCAGAGCATCGTCGGCGGCGTCGTTGTAAAAGGTGACGCCCTGAATGAGGGAGTTAGCGCAGTTTCCTACGCCGGCGATGGCAACCCGGAGGGTCATGACGAAGTGCTCCTTGATAGGAAGGACGAATAACAACTACACTTGGCAGGTTGTCTCGACCCCCGCGGTCGTTAGACGATACGTCAACACCCTCCTGTCACAGACAGTCTGTGGCCGTTTTAGTCCGAAGGAGGTGGGTTTATGACGCATCAGTATGAACTCATGGTGATCCTCGATCCAGAGATCGATGAGCGCACCGTGGCACCCAGCCTAGACAAGTTCCTCAATGTCATTCGCAACGATGGTGGAACC
The DNA here is from genome assembly GCF_018449675.1 of Glaciihabitans sp. dw_435. GTDB lineage: Bacteria > Actinomycetota > Actinomycetes > Actinomycetales > Microbacteriaceae > Glaciihabitans. Next base: position 11,716 of record NZ_JAAVUZ010000005.1, read on the forward strand.
ATCGACAACGTTGACATCTGGGGCCGCCGTCGCCTGGCCTACGAGATCAACAAGAAGACCGAGGGCATCTACGCCGTCGTTCAGCTCACGGCCAACCCGGATGCAACCAAGGAGCTCGACCGCCAGCTGTCACTCAGCGAAGCAGTCATGCGCACCAAGGTTCTCCGTGCAGAAGAGGGCATCGCTCAGGTAGCAGAAGCAGCCAAGGCCGCAGCAGAGAAGGCAGCCCGCAAGGCAGCCGCTCCCGCCAAGCCCGTTGTTGCAGCAGCTCCCGCCGCGCCTGCCGCTGCCGCACCCGCAGCTCCGGCTGCACCCGCCGCTACCGAGACGGCTGCCGAGTAGCTCATGGCTGGAGAAACCGTTATCACCGTGGTGGGAAACCTCACCAGTGACCCCGAACTGCGTTACACGCAGGGCGGTCTTGCGGTTGCAAACTTCACCATTGCTTCCACACCTCGTTCGTTCGACCGCGCAAGCAACGACTGGAAAGACGGAGACGCACTCTTTCTCCGTGCCAGTGTGTGGCGCGAGTTTGCCGAGCACGTTGCAGGTTCCCTGACAAAGGGATCCCGCGTCGTGGCGACCGGTCGACTCAAGCAGCGCTCCTACGAGACCAAGGAAGGCGAGAAGCGCACCAGCATCGAGTTGGAGGTCGACGAGATCGGCCCATCGCTGCGGTACGCCACCGCCCAGGTCACCCGCGCAGCATCGTCCCGCGAAGGCGGCGGCGGTGGACAGCGTGGAGGATCCGCTCCCCAGGTTGCAGACGAGCCGTGGGCCGCAAGCGCACCGGATGCCTCGGCATCGGGTGACGTGTGGAACACGCCAGGCAGCTACAGCGACGAAACCCCCTTCTAAAAAGACTTTAAGGAAAAATAACCATGGCTGGAAAGAGCAGCGGCGACCGCCGCAAGCCGCTCCGCAACGCCAAGGGTGGCAAGAACGCCGCCCCGGCGAAGTCGATTCGCGTTGGCGTCATCGACTACAAGGACGTTGCAACCCTTCGCAAGTTCATCTCGGAGCGTGGAAAGATTCGCGCCCGTCGTATCACCGGTGTCTCCGTTCAGGAGCAGCGCCTCATCGCCCGTGCCGTCAAGAACGCGCGCGAGATGGCACTGCTTCCCTACGCCGGCTCAGGCCGTTAAGGAGCATTGATATGTCTAAGTTGATCCTCACGCACGAGGTCACCGGCCTCGGCGCCCCCGGAGACGTCATCGACGTCAAGAACGGGTTCGCTCGCAACTACCTCATCCCCCAGGGCTTCGCAGTTGCGTGGACCCGCGGTGGCGAGAAGCAGGTCGAATCCATCAAGGCAGCCCGCGTAGCCCGCGAGCACGCCACGATCGAAGAGGCACAGGACCTTCGCGCGAAGCTCCAGGCCGCTACGGTCAAGCTGACCGTCAAGGCTGGCGAAGGCGGACGTCTGTTCGGCTCCGTCAAGACCTCCGACGTCGCTGACGCCGTGGCCGCTGCCGGACTCGGCAGTGTCGACAAGCGCAAGATCGAGATCACCTCTCCGATCAAGCTCACCGGAACCCACGAGGCGAGTGTTCGCCTTCGTGACGACATCGTCGCGACGATCACCCTTCAGGTGGTTGCAGCTAAGTAGTTTCCTCTCAAAGCGGTAGCGTCGGGTCTCCCGGCGCTACCGCTTTTTGCGTTTCCATGTCAAGTTTTTGTACACAGGTTTAACGTAGCGGGACCAACCCTCAACTCACACTCTAAGCATGTTTCTACACACGCAGCCTGAATAGAGTAAATGCTGGTCAGGGGTGGTATTTATTTTCGATTCACCGAGTTGCTAACACCCCTCTCCACAGGTTGCTCACACGGTTTGCGGCGTTTCGCTCTGACTTTCCACAGTTCTATACACAGGGTGAGTTGTGCCCAGATCACCCCAGTTCCTAATGTGTAGCAGCGCCCAAGGCGCAGGCTGAAACACCGGCCGATCTCACCCCGAATGTCGTTGGCCCGGGGTATATCTATGCACAGCGCAAGTCACTGGGAGGTGTCGTTTGTCGATCGCACATCTTGGTCTGGCTGCAGATTCACGTTCGGATTCGCGGGACTCACGTCCGGGAGACCGGGTACCTCCCCACGACCTTCTCGCAGAGCAGAGCGCCATCGGCGGAATGCTGCTCAGCAAGGACGCTGTTGCCGACGTCGTCGAGGCCGTGCGCGGCATCGACTTCTACATCCCGAAGCACGAGATCATCTTCGACGCGATCCTGGGGCTGTACTCCCATGGTGAGCCGACCGACGTCATTGCGGTCACCGACGAGCTGACCAAGTCGGGTGAACTCACGCGCGCCGGCGGTGCCGAGTACCTGCACACACTGACCGGCCTCGTCCCCACCGCGGCCAACGCCGGCTTCTACTCGACGATCGTCGCCGAGAAGGCCGTGCTGCGCCGCCTCGTGGAGGCGGGCACCCGCATCGTGCAAATGGGCTACGCCAGCGAGGGCGAGGTCGTGGACCTCGTCAACAACGCCCAGGCCGAGATCTACGCCGTCACCGGAGGCGTGGAGAGCGAGGACTACGTTCCCCTCGCCGAGGCTGTCACGGCCGCTGTCGACGAGATCGAAGCTGCCGCCGGCCGCGACGGCCAGATGATTGGTGTTCCCACCGGGTTCGCCCAGCTGGACGCGCTCACCAACGGCCTGCACCCCGGCCAGATGATCATCCTCGCCGCGCGCCCCGCCATCGGTAAGTCGACCCTCGCGCTCGACTTCGCCCGCTCGGCCGCCATCCACAACGACATGCCCACCATCGTGTTCTCCCTCGAGATGGGCCGGAGTGAGATCGCGATGCGCTTGCTCTCCGCCGAGGCATCCGTTCCCCTCCAGGCAATGCGTAAGGGAACCGTCGACACCCGCGACTGGACGAAGCTCGCCAGCATCCGCGGGCAGATCGCCGATGCGCCGCTGTACATCGACGACAGCCCGAACATGACGCTGGTCGAGATCCGGGCCAAGTGTCGCCGACTGAAGCAGAAGGTCGGCCTGAAGATGGTCATCATCGACTACCTGCAGCTGATGACCTCGGGCAAGAAGGTCGAATCCCGCCAGCAGGAAGTCTCCGAGTTCTCGCGTGCGCTGAAGCTTCTCGCGAAGGAGATCGGCGTGCCGGTCATCGCGATCAGCCAGCTGAACCGTGGACCCGAGCAGCGTGCGGACAAGAAGCCCGCGCTGTCCGACCTGCGTGAGTCTGGTTCGCTGGAGCAGGACGCCGACATGGTGATCCTGCTGCACCGCGAGAGCGCCTACGAGAAGGACAGCCCGCGCCAGGGTGAGGCCGACCTCATCATCGCGAAGCACCGTAACGGTCCGACGGACACCCTGACGATCGGCTTCCACGGGCATTTCTCCCGTTTCGTCGATCTTCCACCGGGAAGCTAGGGCCGTGGGCCACATCCGGCCCGCAGGTTGGAGCTATCGCGGCAGCGTAAACTGAAGCGTGATGGCGAGCGCAGAGTACACAGCACGGGATACGGCCTATTGGTACGTCCCCATTGTGCGAGCGGTACCCGCAGCATTTGCGGCGATCGTGACCACGTTCGTTGCTGACCACTCCCCCGAGTTGGGATTTCTCACCTTCGGCGTCTTCGCCCTGCTGTCGGGCCTCACCGTCGCGCTGCTCAGCGCACGCACCCTCGACCGGGGCATCCTGCGCGGAATCTTCATCACCCAGGGGGCGGTGAGTTTCATCGCGGGCGCTGTTGCCCTGCTGTGGCCCCACGCCGGCCTCGGCTTCCTCCTGCTGCTCGTGACGTTCTGGGCGGCCGTGACGGGCTTCCTCGAGCTCTACGCGGGTGTTCGGGCTCGCGGCCGGAACGCGTCATCCCGTGACTGGCTCTTTGTTGGCGGACTCACCGCGATCTTCGCCATCGTGATTCTCGTTATGCCGCCGGACTTCGTGCAGCACTTCACCGGCCCCGACAACGTCGTGCGGGTGCTCAGCACATCAGTCGTTGTGGTCGGTGCGCTTGGTGCGTACGGGGCCATCGTGGCGGTGTATCTCGTAATCGCGGGCCTGTCGCTGAAATGGGCACCGAAATCGGCAGTACAGGACGGAACCGCATCATGACCGCGCCAAGCAAGAAGGACCGGTCGCGACCGGTCGAGCTGATAGTGATGTCGGCCATCGTCGCGGTCTTTGTGGGCGTTGTGGTCTTCGCCTCGACCCGCCAGCTGGAGCTCGGCGCCATCTTCGGTGGCATCGGCTTCATCCTCGCGCTACTGACCTTCGCGATGCTCGCGCTGTACGCCAAGCCCGACGGCGCCGAGCGCTATGACATCGACGAGCAGAACCGCATCGCCGGGCCGCCGGATCCCTCCGCGCCCGAGCGCCCGCGCGGTCACTAAGCACCCAGAAAACACCACAGGCCAGTCGCTCGCGCGGCTGGCCTGTTGCGTGGGCGGGAACGTGTCCCGACCGGGAACTACTTGGCGATGAACGCGACCAGGTCGCTCGCCAGGCCGGCGTAGCCCGCCGGGGTGAGGACCCGCAGGCGTGCCTTCGCGTCCTCACCAATGTCGAGGGCGTCGATGAACGCCACCAGATCGGCCTGATCGATGCGCTTGCCACGCGTGAGCTCCTTGAGCATCGCGTACGGGTCGCTGATCGAACTGCGGCCGGCGGTGATCTCCGCACGGATGACGGTCTGGATCGCCTCGCCGAGGATCTCCCAGTTGGAGTCGAGGTCGGACGCGAGCTTGACCAGGTTGACGTCGATCTCCCCGAGGCCCCGCGTGATGTTGTCGAGCGCGAGCATGGAGTGGCCGAGGGCCACGCCGATGTTGCGCTGCGTCGTGGAGTCCGTGAGGTCACGCTGCAGGCGGGATGTCACCAGAGTTGCCGCCAGCGAGTCGAGCAGGGCGCTCGACAGCTCGAGGTTCGCTTCCGCGTTCTCGAAACGAATCGGGTTGATCTTGTGCGGCATGGTGGATGACCCGGTGGCCCCCGCCTGCGGGATCTGGGTGAAGTACCCCATCGAGATGTAGGTCCAGATGTCCGTGCACAGGTTGTGGAGTACCCGGTTGGCGTGACTGATGCGGCCGTACAGCTCCGCCTGCCAGTCGTGGGACTCGATCTGGGTGGTCAGGGGATTCCAGTCCAGCCCAAGCGAGGTGACGAACTCCCGGGAGATCGCCGGCCAGTCCTGGCTGGCGTCGGCCGCGACGTGGGCAGCGAACGTGCCGGTGGCGCCGCTGAACTTGCCCAGGTACTCGGTCGCGTCGATCTGCGAACGGATCCGCTCGAGTCGGTGCACGAAGACCGCGAACTCCTTACCGACGGTGGTCGGGGTCGCCGGCTGGCCGTGGGTATGGGCGAGCATGGGATCGTCGCGATGGGTGAGTGCGCGCTCGCGCAGCTTCTCGATGACGGCGTCGAACTTCGGCAGCCAGATCTCGCGCACAGCGGACCCGATGGTGAGTGCGTACGAGAGGTTGTTGATGTCTTCACTCGTGCAGGCGAAGTGGGTCAACTCCGCGACATCCGTCAATCCCAGCTCGGCAAGCTTGCCGCGCACCAGGTACTCGACCGCCTTGACGTCGTGGCGGGTGGTCGCCTCGAGGCGCGCGAGCTCATCGATTTCGGTCTGGCCGAAGTCGGTGACGAGGGCGCGGAGCTGGCGGGCCTGCTCGAGGGTCATCCGCTTGGAGCCGAAGAGCTCCCGGTCGGTGAGGTAGATCAGCCATTCGACCTCGACGAGCACGCGGGCACGGTTGAGCCCTGCCTCGGACAGGTGCTCACCGAGCCCCGTGACGGCGGCGCGATATCGGCCGTCGAGCGGGCTGATTGGCTGTTCGGGCAGTGGGCTCATGAGACTCCCTGTCGGATTCCTGGTGTTATTTGGTGAAAAAGCGAGGTGGACGCGCGTTCGATCATGCCGAGCACGGTGTCGAACATCTCGGCGTCGGAGTAGTACGGGTCGGGCACGTCGAGTGTGCCTGACTGCTCGGTGTCGAAGCTCAGCAGCAGCTGCACCTTGGAACGGTCGGGCTCGTTGCCGGCCCAGGCCCGCAGGATGCGCTCCTGACCACGGTCGAAGACCACCACGAGGTCGAGGTTCTCGAACCACTCGGGGTCGAACTGCTTTGCGCGGTGAGCGGAGCCGTCGTGGCCGTGCGACTTCAGCGCCGTAACGGTGCGCTCGTCGGAGGGCTCTCCCACGTGCCAGTCTCCGGTGCCCGCGGAGATCACGGCAATGGAGTCGCCGAGTCCGGACTTCCGAATCAAACTCTTGAAGACCGCCTCCGCCATCGGAGAGCGGCAGATGTTGCCCGTACAGACGAAACAGATTCGGAAGAGCGCCGACTCGTCGAGAGTGCGGTCAAAGCTCATTCGACTAGTCTCCCGCAGTTTCTTGTCCTCCACACGACCGCATTCGGCCAGACGTCCCCCAATCCGGTGCATCCGGTGGCCGACACGGTCGGCGGAGTGGACGCTGGAGGGGAATGGATGCCACGACGAGACGGGAGCCCCTGATGACACTCTCCACCACCGACGCCAGGCTGACGTCGGCACTGGGCGATCAGGCCACGACCCTGCGCGGGCTGATCTCGATGCTGGACGACGCGCTGCGCGCCACCGGTCCGGTCGGTGATGCCGGGCGGTGGTCGGGTCCCGCGAGGCGCGCCTACGACGGCGCGCTCGCCGATGTGCGGTCCGCCGTCCGCGGACTGGGCGACTGCCTGCGTTCGGCGGAGGCCGAGACCGCCCGGGCGATGACCAGTGTGGCCGGTCGTGTCCGATGACCTCATGGTGTCCGGCGGGGGCGGCATCGCGATCGCCTCGGACGAATTGCGCGCGCAGGTCCACCGGTTGCACCGGCTGGTCGACGACCTTCACGGGGTGCGACATCAGCTCGCCGGCCTTCGCGCGAGGCTCTCCCCGGCAGATTTGCGGGCAGCGGATGCCCCGATCAGCGCGCTCGCCGCAGAGCAGGAGCTGGAGCGTGCGGCCTCTCTCGTGACATCCGTTGCTCTGCGGACGCACGGTCTCGTGGTCGCCCTGCGCGCCGCCATCACCGCTTACGGCGCGGCCGAGCGCACCGCGGAGAACCTGATGCAACGGGCGTCGGCGGCCATGGGATACGGCATGGGAATACTCGCCCCGCTGGTCATGCTGCAGATGCTTCCGGTGCTGGGGATAACGGCAGCGGCCGCCGTCATCGCCTCCGTGGCGGGCGCCGGGCGGTCCACCGGGTCTGATTCGGACGGCGGGAGCCTGCTCTTGTCGGCACTCGGACTCTGGATCCGGGACAACAATGAGCTGCTCACCAATCCCGCGGTCGTCGCGCTGATCCGTCAGGCGGTCATGAGCAGCGACGATGTCGTTGGCGGCTTGGCGCGGCTGCCACCGGGATTGGCGGAGCTGCTGGGAGACGAGGGACTGCACCTGACGGGGCTCAGCACCACGGCGGCGTTGCTCGCGCTGGTCACGCACGGCTTGTCGACGGCGGACGCAGCCGTGGTTCGCGTCCGCGGCGGGGCCGGCACACGGGGCACACCGGCGATGTCCATCGCCGACCGGGCGGCGAGGATCCCGCGACCGACGGTGGCGGAGCCCCAGCAGATTCGCATCGACAGGTACCACCGACCGGGCCAGAGCGACAGCTTCGAGGTGTACATCGCGGGAACCGTGGACTTCGGGTTGATGGCGGGTGCGGAGCCGTGGGACATGTCGTCCAACGTGGAAGGCCTGTCGGGTCTGCCGGCCGGGTCCTACCTCGCCGTGACGGAGGCCATGCGGGCCGCCGGAGTAACGGCGGACTCCCCCGTTGTGCTGACCGGGTACTCGCAGGGCGGACTGATGGCGGCACTGGTCGCGGCGTCGGGCGACTACCGCGTGGAGCAGGTGGTGACCTTCGGCGCTCCTGCGGGACAGGTGGAAATTCCTCGCCAGGTGCCGCAGCTGGCGATACGCCACAGCGAGGATCTCGTACCCGCCCTCGGTGGGTCCGACATCAGCGACCACACCGTTGTGGTGGAGAGAAGCCTCTTCGACGACCGGCCGGTGCCGTCTACCGAGGTGGTGCCGGCGCACGAGATTCGCTTCTACGAGGAGACGGCCCGGCTCGTCGACGACGCTGACGGTCCGGAGCTGCTCGCCGTCACCGAGCGCCTGCGGGCGTTCAGTGACGGCGCAACCCGGGTGGAGTCGCGCAGCTACGTCGCGTCGCGCGTTCCCGTGGCCGCGCCAGTTAGCGCTGGCGGCCGATGAAGGGACGAAGCAGCACGTTGATGAGCCAACTCAGCAGTCCGAGAACCAGAGCTCCGAGCACTCCCCACCAGAATCCGTCGATGACGAGACCGAAGCCCGCAACATCGGAAAGCCAGGCGACGAGCAGCAGCAGGAGCCCGTTCACGATCAGCGCGATCAGACCGAGGGTGAGGATGTACAACGGGAATGCGACGATACGGATGAAGTTTCCGATCAGCCCATTGACGATGCCGAAGACCAGTGCGACCAGAAGATAGGTCACCACGATCTCGAGAGTGTCCCCGGGGGCGTAGGGAACCACGCGCACGCCCTCCGCCAGGATGAGAGTGGTGAGCCAGAGGGCAACCGCATTGATGATGAGGCGCACGAGGAATCTAGTCATTCGACCACTATGCACGTAGCGCTTCCCGCGCCGCAATTAGGCTGGCGGCTGTGACTTCTCCACGAGTGCGCCTCCGCGCCGAAATCGAAGCCCTGGTCCCATACCGACAGGGCAAGCCCGCTGCCGCCGATGCATTCAAGCTCTCCTCCAACGAAAACCCGTTTGAACCGCTTCCTGCGGTTCTCGAGGCGCTCGCCAGTTCCCCGATCAACCGGTACCCGGACTCGAGCGCGTGGGAACTGCGCCAGCGCCTGGCGTCCATTCACGGCGTCACTCCCGAACAGATTCAGGTGGGTGCGGGATCGGTTGCCGTACTGACGCAGCTGGTGCTGGCCGCCGCCGCACCGGGAGACGAGGTTCTCTACAGCTGGCGCAGCTTCGAGGCCTACCCGGGAATCGTGACCGTGTCGGGCGCCACCAGCGTGCAGGTTCCGAACGACGCGCAGTACCGCCACGACCTCCCGGCCATGGCGGCCGCCGTCACCGATCGCACCCGGGTCATCATCGTGTGCAGCCCTAATAACCCCACGAGCACCATCGTCACGCTCGACGAGTTCGTCGCCTTCATGGCGGCGGTGCCGCAGAGCGTCCTGGTCATTCTCGATGAGGCATATATCGAGTTCGTCAGCGACCCGTCCGCCGTCCGTGGCATCCCGTTGTTGGCCGACTATCCCAACCTGGTGGTGCTCAGGACCTTCTCCAAGGCATACGGGCTGGCCGGCCTTCGCATCGGCTACGCGGTGGGCGCGGAGTACGTGATGGATGCCGCGCGCGCGACATCCATCCCCCTGTCCGTCATCGAGCTGGCCCAGCGCGGAGCCATGGCGTCGCTCGACCACGAGGACGAACTGCTCGAGCGCGTCGCCCGCATCGCGATGCTGCGTGACCAGGTGTGGCAGGCCCTCGTTGACCAGGGATGGGATGTGCCGAAGGCGCACGGCAACTTTGTCTGGCTGCCCACGGGCGAGGCAACCGCCGCAGCGGCGGATGTTTTCACGAGCCACGGCATCGTCACTAGGGCACTGGGCGAGGGCATCCGGGTGAGCATTGGGGAGCCCGCCTCTGTGGACAAACTCCTAAGGGCTTCGGCGGAGGTTGTGCGAAACCTCCGAACGGGCCACTCGACCCCCGGGCTAGATTAGATCCCATGTCTTACACCGAGGCGACGATCCAGATCCTCTCTCCCGAGGGCTCGCTCGTCACCAGTGACGCGTCCGAAGAATATTTGCCCTACATCGACGCGCTGAGCGACGATCAACTGCGCGAGTTCCATCGCCACATGGTGGTGATCCGTGGATTCGACTACGAGGCCGCGAACCTGCAGCGCCAGGGTGAGATGGGACTGTGGGTCCCGAGCGTCGGGCAGGAGGCAGCGCAGGTCGGTTCCGGCTTCGCCGCCAAGCGCCAGGACCACATTTTCCCCGCCTACCGCGAACATGCCATTGCGCGCATTAGAGGCGTCGACCCGATTGACATCGTTCGACTGCTGCGCGGAATCACGCACGGCGGATGGAACCCGGCGGAAAACGGGAACTTCCACCTCTACACACTGGTGATCGGCGCGCATACCCTGCACGCCACCGGGTACGCCATGGGAATCGCGCTGGACGGCAAGTCCGGAACGGGAAACCCCGAGACCGACGAAGCCGTCATCGTGTATTTCGGAGACGGCTCCACGAGCCAGGGTGACGTGAGCGAAGCCATGGTCTTCGCCGCGAGCTTCCAGACGCCCCAGGTCTTCTTCCTGCAGAACAACCACTGGGCAATCTCGGTGCCGGTGAGCACGCAGTCGCGCACGCCCCTGTACCTGCGTCCGTCCGGCTTCGGTATCCCCGGTGTGCAGGTGGACGGCAACGACGTCCTCGCCAGCTACGCCGTCACCGCGAAGAACCTTGACGAGGCACGCTCCGGCGCTGGCCCCCGGTTCATCGAGGCGCTGACGTACCGCATCGGCGCTCACACCTCCAGTGACGACCCCACGAAGTATCGCCTGGACTCCGACCTGCAGACCTGGGTCGCCCGCGACCCGATCGTTCGGTTCGAGACCTACCTGCGCTCGCGTGGCGAGGGCGACGCGTTCTTCGCCGAGGTTCAGCAGGAAGCGGATGATCTCGCCGCCGACATCCGCCGCCGCACCCTGACCCTCGAGAACCCGCCCGCGTCGTTGATGTTCGACCACGTGTACTCCGAACCCCACCCCCTGATGGCCGAAGAAAAGGCGCGACTGACCGCCTACGAGGCATCCTTCGACACGAACGGTGGCCAGGCGTGAGCGACATGAAGACCATGCCCATGGCCAAGGCCATCAATGCGGGACTGCGCAAGGCACTGACCGAGAACGACAAAGTGCTGCTCATGGGCGAGGACATCGGTCCGCTGGGCGGCGTCTTCCGTGTGACCGAGGGCCTGCAGGCCGAGTTCGGCAAGCACCGCGTCATGGATACCCCACTCGCCGAGTCCGGCATCATCGGCACGGCCATCGGTCTGGCGATGCGCGGGTACCGCCCCGTCGCGGAGATCCAGTTCGACGGCTTCATCTTCCCCGGCTTCAACCAGATCACCACCCAGCTGGCGAAGCTCACCAACCGTCACGAGGGGCAGATCACCATGCCCGTCGTCATCCGGGTGCCCTACGGCGGACACATCGGCGCGGTCGAGCACCACCAGGAGAGCCCCGAGGCCCTGTTCGCGCACACCGCAGGCTTGCGCATCGTGAGCCCCTCGACGCCGAACGATGCCTACTGGATGATCCAGGAAGCAATCGCGAGCAACGACCCGGTGATGTTCTTCGAGCCCAAGAGCCGTTACTGGCCCAAGGGCGAAGTTGACCTGTCCGCCAGCTCTGCGCCCCTGCACTCCACCCGGGTCGTGCGCGAGGGCACCGAGGTCACCCTGCTCGGCCACGGCGCCATGCTGAGTGTGCTGCTGGAGGCCGCGGAGATCGCGGCCGAGGAGGGCACGAGCATCGAGGTCGTCGACATCCGCTCGCTCTCCCCCATCGACTACGCACCGATTCTCGACTCGGTGCGCAAAACCGGACGCCTCATCGTCGCCTCCGAGGCCCCCAGCTTCGTCAGCATCAGTTCCGAGATCGCCGCGACCGTCACCGAGCGCGCGTTCTACTCGCTCGAATCCCCCGTACTGAGGGTGAGTGGGTTCAACACCCCGTTCCCCCCAGCCAAGCTCGAAACGATCTATCTGCCGGACGCCGACCGCGTGCTCGAAGCTGTCGACCGCGCCCTGGCGTACTAGGCGAAGGATCACTCATGGCCAATTTTGAATTCAACATGCCCGACGCGGGCGAAGGCCTGACCGAGGCGGAAATCGTCGCCTGGCGCGTCCAGCCCGGCGAAACCGTCGAGATCAACCAGATTCTCGTCGAGATCGAAACCGCCAAGTCGCTCGTGGAGCTTCCCTCGCCGTTTGCCGGGACCGTTTCCCAGCTTCTTGCAGAAGAGGGACAGACGGTGGATGTCGGTACGCCGATCATCGTCGTCTCCAGCGACGGTGCCGCGCCCGTGCAGACGCCCACCCCGCCCGTCGCCGACGCCGAAACGGTGGCGGCCGTCGTCGACACCGCCAGCAGCATCTCGACCGAGGCCGTCGCCGAGGACAAGCCGGGAGCCGTTCTCGTGGGCTACGGCACAAAGGGACACGGCGGATCGCGCCGTCGTGGTGGCGCCGCTCGCGTGCCAGCCCCCGCAGCGGTGACCCCAACACCAGCCCCGGCAGCGCCCCGGCCCTCGTCGGTGCCCGCGGCCGCGGCATCCACCATCATCGCCAAGCCGCCGATTCGCAAGCTTGCCAAGGATCTCGGCGTCGACCTCTCGCTCGTCGAGGCCACCGGCCTCGTTGGTGAGATCACGCGCGACGACGTGGTGCGCCAGGCGACGCAGGCGAGCGTGTTCCGCAACATCGAGACGCCCGAGTGGTCCGATGAGCGCGAGGAGAAGATCCCCGTGAAGGGTGTGCGCAAGGCGATCGCCAAGGCGATGGTCAACAGCGCCTTCACCGCGCCGCACGTCAGCCTGTTTGTGGACGTGGATGCCACGCGCACGATGGAATTCGTCAAGCGCCTCAAGAACTCGACGGACTTCACCGGCGTGCGCGTCTCGCCGCTGCTGATCATGGCCAAGGCAATGATCTGGGCCGTGCGCCGCAACCCGATGGTGAACTCCTCGTGGGGCGACCAGGAGATCTCGGTGCACCACTACGTGAACCTCGGCATCGCCGCGGCAACCCCGCGCGGGCTCGTCGTGCCGAACGTCAAGGAAGCGCAGGCGATGTCCCTGCTCGAGCTCGCCCAGGCACTCGAGCAGCTGACTCTCACCGCGCGTGACGGCAAGACGAGCCCGGCGGAAATGTCGAACGGAACGATCACCATCACCAACATCGGTGTCTTCGGTATGGACACCGGAACGCCGATTCTCAACTCGGGCGAGGCCGCGATCGTGGCCCTCGGCACGATCAAGCAGAAGCCGTGGATCGTCGACGGCGAGGTTCGTCCCCGGTTCGTGACGACCATCGGCGCCAGCTTCGATCACCGGATCGTCGACGGTGACGTGGCCAGCCGCTTCCTCGCCGATGTCGCCAGCATCATCGAGGAGCCCGCGCTGCTCCTCGAGTAGCGGGGCGCCGGCGCCGATTTGGGCGATCAGGCGGTGCATCCGTATAGTTGTTGATAACGAGTCTCATTATGGTTCTCGTCACACGACTTAGAAAGCACCACCCCATGCGTTTGCCCCACTCCCCCCGCATCGCCGTCGCCCTCGCGGGCGTCGCCGTCACCGCCCTTGCCGTGACGGGCTGCTCGACGGCGACCTCGGCCGCCGACGACGGAACCATCCGAATCGTGGCATCCACCAGCGCCTATGGCAGCATCGCCTCGGCGATCGGCGGTGACCTGGTCGACGTGACGTCGATCATGTCCGACCCGTCCCAGGACCCCCATTCGTTCGAAGCCGATGCGCAGGTGCAGCTGTCCCTGTCCAAGGCAGACATCGTGATCGAGAACGGCGGCGGGTACGACGACTTCGTCGACACCCTCCTCACCGGTGCGGGCAATTCCGGCGTCGTGCTCCTCAACGCCGCCGAGATCTCCGGGTACGACCAGAAGCCCGCCGAGGGGGAGTTCAACGAGCACCTCTGGTACGACTTCCCCACCATCGAGAAGGTCGCTGCCCGCATCACCGCGGAGCTGACGACCCTCGACTCCGCGGCCGCGGACACCTTCCGGGCGAACGCCGCCGCATTCACCACCCAGCTGCAGGCGCTCGAGGCGAAGGAAGCCACCATCAAGTCGACCTCCGCGGGCGCCGGTGTAGCAATCACCGAGCCCGTGCCGCTGTACATGCTCGAGGCGGCCGGCCTTGTCAACAAAACTCCCGAGGCCTTCAGCGAGGCGATAGAAGAGGGGTCGGATGTCTCGCCCGCGGTGCTCCGCGACACGCTTGCCCTCTTCTCCGACCACACCGTGAAGCTTCTGGCCTACAACGAGCAGACCACGGGCGCGGAGACCGAAGCCGTGCTGACGGCGGCCAAGGATGCTGGCATCGCCATCGTTCCGGTCACCGAGACGCTCCCCAAGGGGGTCGACTACATCCAGTGGCAGTCGGACAACCTCGACGCCCTCGCCGCGGCCCTCGGCTAGGCTTCAACCCACTATTCGCGAGGACCCTGTGACTGACGAACGCCCACCGGCCGTACTGAGCCTGCGTTCGGCGACCCTGGCGTTCGGGCAGCGCACCCTCTGGTCGGGACTCGATCTCGACGTCGCGCCCGGCGAGTTTCTCGCGGTGCTCGGCCCCAACGGAACGGGAAAGACGAGCCTGCTCCGGGTCATCCTGGGGCAGCAACGCCTCACGGGCGGGTCCATCTCCCTGATGGGACACGAGGTGCACGATGGCAGCCGCGAGATCGGCTACATCCCGCAGCAGAAACCGCTGGACCCGGGCAGCCCCCTGCGCGCCCGCGACCTCGTGGGCTTTGGCCTCGACGGGCACCGGTGGGGACTGCCGCTGACGAACCCGGGCAACCGCGCCCGCGTCGACGCCGCGATCGCGGCCGTCGGTGCCACTGCCTACGCGAACACACCGGTCGCTACCCTCTCGGGCGGCGAGCAGCAGCGCGTGCGCGTCGGTCAGTCCATCGTCGGGGACCCGAAGCTTCTGCTCTGCGATGAGCCGCTGCTCTCGCTCGACATGGCGCACCAGCGCGGTGTGAGCGAGCTGATCAACGAGCAGCGCACCCGTCTGAACACCGCGGTCGTGTTCGTCACCCACGACGTGAACCCGATCCTCGGCATGGTCGACCGGGTGCTGTACCTCGCGGGCGGCCAGTTCCGCATCGGCACGCCCGATGAGGTGCTGCGCTCCGAGGTGCTCACCGAGATGTACGGAACACCCGTCGACGTGATCCGCAGCCGCGGACGCATCGTCGTCGTGGGTGCGCCCGAGCACGGTCTCACCCACCACGTGGAACCCCGTGCCCCGCACGGCCCGATCTCCCCCGCGGGCGGCGCACTGTGATGCACACGATGATCGCGCTGGCGACGGATGACCCGTCGGTGTGGTCCCAGATCTTCGGATTCCAGAACTACGGCGAGCTGCTCGCACTGGTCAAGAACTCCATCATCGCCGGCGCGGTGCTGGGCATCCTCGGCGGCCTGATCGGGCCCTTCGTCGTGAAGCGTGACCTCGCGTTCGCGGTGCACGGCATCAGCGAGTTGTCATTTGCCGGGGCATCCGCTGCCCTGCTCATCGGGGCAAATGTGGTGACGGGCTCCATGGCGGGATCGCTGCTCGCCGCGTTGCTCATCGGCGTGCTCGGGTCACGTGCCCGTGACCGCAATTCGATCATCGCGGTGCTCATGCCGTTCGGCCTGGGCCTCGGGATTCTGTTCCTCGCGCTGTACAAGGGCAGGAGCGCCAACAAGTTTGGGTTGCTGACCGGGCAGATCGTGTCGGTGGACAACCCGCAGCTCACCCTGCTGCTGGTGATCTCCGCGATCGTGATCGTCGGGTTGCTCGTGGTGTGGCGTCCCCTCACCTTCGCGAGTGTCGACGCCGATGTCGCCCGGGCGCGCGGGCTTCCGGTGCGTACCCTCGCGATCGTGTTCATGATCCTGCTGGGGCTCGCCACCGCGGTCTCCATTCAGGTGGTTGGCGCGCTGCTGGTGCTGTCGCTGCTCGTGACGCCCGCGGCCGCGGCCATGCGGGTCACGTCGTCGACGCTGTGGACGCCCGTGCTCAGCGTCATTTTCGCCGTCACGTCGGTGGTCGGTGGCATTCTGCTGGCGTTGGGCGGCGGCCTGCCGATCAGCCCGTACGTCACCACGATCTCGTTCACCATCTACGTGATCTGTCGCATCGTCGGGTGGCGGCGCTCCAAGCGCGGGGCCTACGACCGCCGGACGCTCGTGAGGGTTGGTCGATAGAATTTGGTTGTGAAGCGAAACACCTGGCAGCGCGAGGCAGTGCGGGAAGCGCTGGGTACCTCCGAGGGATTTGTGAGTGCGCAGGCGCTGCATTCGTCCCTGCGCGAATCCGGGTCGCCGATCGGGCTTGCCACCGTGTACCGCGCGCTCGCCGACCTCGCGATCGAGGGCGACGCCGACTCACTGCAGCAGGAGGGCGAGAGCCTCTACCGCGCCTGCACTCCCGGCAGCCACCACCACCACCTGATCTGCCGCAACTGCGGGCTCACGGTGGAAATCGAGGCCGATGCGGTCGAGAGCTGGGCCGCCCAGGTGGCAGGCCAGCACGGGTTCACCCAGCCGAGTCACGTCGTGGACGTGTTCGGCCTCTGCGCTGACTGCACAAAGCTCGCCGCGGCAGGCAAGATCTCCGTCTAAGCGTGCGTTTCGTGCTCGTGGGCGCTGTGCACGGCCCGCTCGAGCTGGAACGTCGAGTGCTCGATTTGCACCGAGAAGTGGGATGCCACGCACTCCTGCAGGTCGTCCAGCATTGATGACGCGTGGCCGTCGTAGAAGCAGCTGTCGTCGACCACGACGTGAGCGGTGAGTACCGGCAGCCCCGTGGCGATCTGGGTCGCGTGCAGGTCGTGTACCGCCACGACGTGCGGCACCTCCAGCAGGTGCGCACGCACAGAGTCGAGGTCGAGCCCGCGGGGTGTCGACTCGAGCAGCACGTCCACGGTCTCCCGCAGCAGGATGAAGCTGCGGGGAAGGATCAACGCGCCCACGAGGAGTGCTGCGACGGCGTCGGCACGGGTCCAGCCGGTGGTTGCGATGACGATGGCCGCCACGATGACCGCGAGCGAGCCGAGCGCGTCATTGACCACCTCGAGGAACGCCGCGCGCAGGTTGAAGTTGGACTTGCGGCTGCTGGCCAGCACCAGGATCGAGGCGATGTTTCCCGCAAGGCCGATGATGCCGAAGACGAGCAGTCCGTTTGCGGCGATTTCGGGCGGATGAACCAACCGCTGGATTCCCTCGACCACGACGAACACGCCTACCGCGAGCAGGACGCCGGCCTGTGCGGTGGCCGCGAGCACCTCGGCGCGTCCGTAGCCCCACGTGCGCCGGGCGCTCGCCGCGCGGGTGGCGAGATTGGCGGCGAAGAGGGCGAGGAGGAGTCCGCCGGCATCGGTGAGCATGTGGCCGGCGTCGACGAGGAGCGCGAGGCTGCCCGTGATCGCGGCCCCAACGACCTCGGCGAGGAGGATGACCGCCGTAATGACAAAAGCGATCGTCAGACGGGTGCGCGAGGAGTCACCGGGGGTGTGGGAGTGCCCGCTCGTGTGCCCGTGATCGCTGCTCATAGCCCCGACAGTACAACGCGCGGCTCTGCAGGTGGTGACTGGATATCATTATCAGCTTGCGCGACACGCCCGGAACCCCGTAGTCTTGGACGCTGGCTGGGTGGTATCCACACCCGCATGTACGCCAATCCTCAATTCCTCCGGGAATCAGGGGATTTTGCGCGTGCCGACAAGAGACCTTGGGTAGGGCACTTCGCTCTACGGTATTGAAGGAGTAGACACATGGCAGCTGTATGCCAAGTGACTGGAGCCATTCCCGGCTTCGGACACAACATCTCGCATTCGCACCGGCGCACCAAGCGCCGTTTCGACCCGAACGTGCAGAAGAAGACGTACTACGTCCCCTCGCTGCGCCGTAAGGTCACCCTGACGCTCAGCGTCAAGGGCATCAAGACCATCGACGCTCGTGGCATCGAGTCCGTCGTCAAGGACATTCTGGCTCGTGGGGTGAAGATCTAGTGGCAAAGCACCAGGACGTACGTCCGATCATCAAGCTCCGCTCCACCGCGGGAACCGGGTACACCTACGTGACCCGCAAGAACCGCCGCAACGACCCTGACCGTCTCGTGTTGAAGAAGTACGACCCCGTCGTACGCCAGCACGTCGAATTCCGCGAGGAGCGCTAACACATGGCCAAGAAGAGCAAGATTGCCAAGAACGAACAGCGCAAGGTCATCGTCGCGCGTTACGCGACGAAGCGCCTCGAGCTGAAGAAGGCCCTCGTTGACCCGGCCGGAACGGACGCTTCTCGCGAAGCCGCCCGCGTCGGTCTCCAGAAGCTTCCGCGCAATGCTTCGCCGATCCGCGTACGCGGTCGCGACGCCATCGATGGTCGCCCCCGTGGTTACCTGAGCCAGTTCGGTGTTTCCCGTGTTCGCTTCCGCGACATGGCGCACCGGGGCGAATTGCCCGGAATCACCAAGTCAAGCTGGTAAGTTCGATCCGGTTCCACAGCGCCTCGGCCTGAATGGACCGGTCTCTAATTACAAATGGTCCGAGGAGGACAACTCATGGCTGACAAGTCACTGAACCGCACTGAGCTCGTCGCAGCTGTCGCTGCAGAGTCTGGCCAGAGCCAGGCCACCGTCAACGGAATTCTTGACGCGCTTTTCTCGACCCTCGCGACTTCGGTCAACGAGGGCACCAAGGTAACGATCCCGGGCTGGCTCGCGGTTGAGCGCACGCACCGTGCCGCTCGTGCCGGTCGCAACCCGCAGACCGGTGAGGCTATCCAGATTCAGGCTAGCTTCGGTGTCAAGATCAGCGCCGGCAGCAAGCTGAAGGCTGCAGCTAAGTAGCATTCGCTCCACGTACCACCAGCTTTAGCCAGAGGGACGACGACCGCGAGGTCGCCGTCCCTCTGTCGTTAACGCGGTCGTTCGTCGCTACCGCACGTGACGGCCCGGGATTGTGGGAGCACTCACGGCTGGACCCGTCGTTTGACACCTCCGCCTCGAATAAGCTTTCATGGTGCCTCGCCTTGCCCGTATTACGGGTCCCGCTGTTCTGCTCGTAGTCGCCTTCGCGGCGCTGCTGGCCTCTTTGGCGTACGGCGGGGGAGCGGCAGCCCCCATCGCCATCGACCCGGGTGTCGTGGTGCGGTACGGACTCCCCATGGCGAAGATGCTCGTCAACCTCGGTGCTGCCGGCGCGATCGGTGCCCTCCTCCTGACCGCGTTCGCGCTCTCCTCCAACAAGCCGGAATACAACAGGGCATTGGATGTCGCGGCGGCGTCGTCTGCGGTCTGGGCCGTCGCCTCGGCCGTCGTTGCCATCCTCACGTTCCTCAGCGTCTACAACCAGCCGATCAGCCTCGACAACCGCTTTGGCGACCTGCTCGCGAGCTTCATGACCTCCAACGAGCTCGGACAAGCGTGGTTGGCCACCACCCTCATCTCCGCCGCCCTCACCGTGCTGTGCTTTGCCGTCCGCAACCAGACCGCCCTCGTCTTCGTGCTGATCTTCGCCGTCGTGGGCATCGTTCCCATGTCGCTGCAGGGCCACGCGGGTGACCAGGCGAGCCACGACTCGGCAATCACCGCCATCTGGCTGCACGTGCTGTTTGCGGCAATCTGGCTCGGCGGACTTCTCACCATCATCATTTCGCGCGACGTGCTCGGCACGAAGCGCCTCGCCAAGGTCCTGGAGCGGTACTCAACGCTCGCGCTGATCTCGTTCGTAGTTGTGGCCGCATCGGGGTATGTCAGCGCGGAGATCCGCGTGGGGACGTTCGCCAACCTGCTGACTCCGTACGGGATCCTCGTGCTGGTCAAGATCTTTGTGCTGGGCGCGCTCGGTCTGTTCGGAGTTGTGCAGCGTCGATTCGTCATCGACCGCATGGTGAAGTCGCCCACCGGCGGCAAGGGATACTTCTGGTGGCTTGTGACCGCCGAACTCGCGTTCATGGGTCTCGCCTCCGGTGTGGCGGTCGCCCTGTCCCGCACGGCTACGCCCCAGGTGGAGACGACGACGTCGACCCTGACGAGTCCGACGCCGGCCGAGGTACTGACCAACAGCGTGCTGCCGGCCCCACCCACATTCCTGCGGTACCTCACGACCTGGAACTTCGACCTGCTCTGGATCCTCATCACCGGATTCGCGATCTTCTTCTACATCGCCGGTGTCGTGCGTCTGCGGCGCCGAGGCGACTCGTGGCCGATCTTCCGCACCATCTCGTGGGTCGCCGGCATGCTGCTGCTGTTCTGGATCACCAACGGCGGTGTGAACGCGTACGAGAAGTACCTCTTCAGCTCGCACATGCTCGCCCACATGGTGATCGGCATGATGGTGCCCGTGCTGCTCGTTCCGGGTGCCCCCATCACGCTGGCGCTTCGCACCATCCGGAAGCGATCCGACAACAGTCGTGGCGCACGCGAGTGGATCATGATCACCGTGCACTCGCGGTACTTCCGGTTCCTCGCGAACCCGATCGTGGCGGCCCTGCTGTTCGCCGCATCGCTGTGGTTGTTTTACTACACCCCGCTCTTCCGCTGGTCCACGACCGATCACATCGGCCACGAGTGGATGATCTTCCACTTCCTGCTGACCGGCTACATCTTCGTGCAATCGCTCGTCGGCATCGATCCCGTTCCCTACCGCCCGCCGTACCCGCTGCGTCTCGTCATCCTGCTGGCGACGATGGCCTTCCACGCGTTCTTCGGGCTCACCCTCATGAGCGGCACCGGACTGCTGCTTGCCGACTGGTACGGAGCCATGGGATGGACCACGGGCGTCTCGGCCATCACCGACCAGCAAACCGGCGGAGGCATCGCTTGGGGAGTGGGCGAGTTCCCCACCATCGCCCTCGCGATCGCGGTCGCCGTGATGTGGGGACGCAGCGACACCCGCGAATCCAAGCGGTATGACCGCAAGGCGGACCGTGACGGCGACGCCGAGCTCGAGGCCTACAACGACATGCTCGCCAAGCGCGCGACCACCGACGCGCGGTCCTGACCCTCGGGGCTAGTCGCCCAGCGAGTTGATCGTCAGTTCATCCTTGTCGGTGATGGTGATGCCGTACGACACCGAGAACGACACGTCCTTGTCGTACTTGGAGATGCTTCCGTCGTAGAGGGACTGCACGTTGACCTTCAGGTGCGCCGCGGCATCCGTCTCCGGCATCAACCAGCTGCCGACCTTGGAGCCGGGGATGATCTGCACGGCCGGGTACTCGGCAATGGTCCACTTGGGAGTGCTGTCAACGCGGTTGTCGAAACTCTTGCCGAAGGGGCAGCCGGTCGGAAGCAGCACCTCCTGCTTGGCGCAGGTCGCGAGGTAGTCCTTGAGCTCGGTGCTGACCTGCGTCACGAAGAGCGGGTTTGCCTGCACGTTCACCTGCACTGCCGTCACGCTGCCGGGCTCGGTCACCGCGGCCGGTACCGGGTCGGCCTCGAGGAACGTCGACTTGTGGTCAAACGTGTACAGCCCCGGCGCGAAGACGAGGTAGCTGGCGGACGCACCCTTGGCAGCCGTGCTGGTGAGGGCGACGTCGTTCGCGCGGAATCGCTGGTCGTGCAGCACAGTCACCGAGACGGTGGCGAGGGGGGATGTCGCGAAGGACCAGGTGTGAAACAGCCCGAAGATCGCGCCCGTCTGCTTCACCTGGAAGTCGGTCTCCGACACCTGGCCGTTAAGGCTGTACTCGTAGGTGACGGTGTGGGTGCCATCGCTGCCGGCGACATCGCGCACCTGCCTGATTTTCGAGAGGGCGCCGAGGGCATCGTCGGTGAGCAGGTCGGCGGCGGCATCCGGGCTCGCGACAACACCGGGCATCTCGCGTGCCGTGGTCGCATCCTGGCGCGACAGCGCGTCCAGGTAGCTGTTGACGAAGCCGCCCGCGCTGTAGACCGTGCCGTTGAGCATCACAATCGTGACCACGAACGCACCGATGAGGAGCGCGAGCGCGATCAACCAGGAGATGAGAGCGCGGCGCATCCCCACATCCTAAGGTCGCGAGATGGATGAACCGTGTCCACAGGCCGCGCATGGCCGCAACCTCAGCACAATACCGCGGGTACCCTAGATCCATACCGATCGAGTTTCACGACGGCAGACAAAGATAATCCCGGGAGTGTGTTGCCGTGTCCGAGCTGAAGCTCTCCGCCGAGCAGCAGGCGGTCTTCGATCGCATCGAGACGACGCGCGAGAACCTGTTTGTCACCGGCCGTGCCGGTACAGGTAAGTCGACACTGCTCAATCACCTCTCGTGGAACACCTCTAAGCAGGTCGTCATCTGTGCTCCCACGGGCGTCGCCGCGCTGAACGTGGGCGGCCAGACGATCCACTCCCTGTTCCGCCTGCCGATCGGGGTCATCGCCGACCACGCGATCGAGCACACCGCAGAACTCCGCAAGCTTCTCAACACCATCGACACCCTCGTCATCGATGAGGTCTCGATGGTCAACGCCGATCTGCTTGATGCCGTCGACCGCAGCCTGCGTCAGGCTCGCCAACGCCCGAACGAGGCGTTCGGGGGAGTGCAGGTCGTGTTGTTCGGTGATCCGTACCAGCTGGCTCCCGTCCCCGGCGATTCGGACGAGCGCGCCTACTTCGAAGACCAGTACCGCTCGATGTGGTTCTTCGATGCGAAGGTGTGGAATGACACCGACCTGCGGATCTATGAGCTCACGGTCATCCATCGCCAGCACGAAGACGAATTCAAGTACATGCTGAACGCCGTGCGCCACGGGATGGTGACCGCGGAGATCGCCGGACGGCTGAACACCATGGGTGCGCGGCCCGCCCCCACCGACGGCGCGATCACGCTCGCGACCACCAACAGCACTGTGACCCGCATCAACGCCACGGCACTCGCCCGGCTTCCCGGCAAGGCGAAGACCGCCAAGGCGGAGCTCTCCGGTGAGTTCGGGGGCAGGTCTTACCCGGCGGACGAAGCGCTGGAGCTGAAGGTCGGGGCGCAGGTGATGTTCCTGCGCAATGATGCGGAGCAGCGGTGGGTCAACGGAAGCATCGGCACCGTCACCCGCATGGACAGCACCGTCTGGGTGGAGATCGACGGCGAGACGCACCAGGTGCAGCCGGCGATCTGGGAGAAGTACCGCTACACGTACTCCGCGATGACCAAGTCGCTCAAGAAAGACATCGTGGCCGAGTTCACGCAGTTCCCGCTGCGGCTGGCATGGGCCGTCACTATCCACAAGTCCCAGGGAAAGACGTACGAGCGCGCCATCGTGGATCTCGGTACGCGGTCATTTGCCCCGGGCCAGACGTATGTGGCCCTCAGCCGCATCACGGCGCTCGATGGGCTGTACCTGTCCCGTCCGCTGCGCCCCTCCGACATCATCGTCGACGAGAACGTGCGCCGGTTCATGTCGCGCGCGGGTGCGATCCCCGGCATCGAGGCCTGACGCCCTCACCGCCGACGGCCGTCCGGGCGCATAAAGCACCGGCCGTACCACGCTGGGATGGGTACGGCCGGCACACTTGTGGGCGCTGACGTGATGCAGCGGACCGGGTCATCCGGTCGGCTCCATCGCTCAGTGCTGGTGCGTGGGCACCGTGAAGTTGAACTCGCTGGTCTGCTTGGGTGTAAAGCCCAGGGTGTGCTCGCCGTGGGGCTGGGCGTAGGCGCCTGCCTCGGTGGCGGCAAGGGCCGGCGTTGTCGCGGCGGCCACGATGAGCCCTCCGACGAACAGGCCGAGCAGGTACCGTCCGGCGGCCGGGGTGCGCGATGGCACCGAGAAGTCGGTCTTGCGTCGCAACTGGAAGGCGATGACGACGGCGACGAAGAGTTCGAGCAGGGACGCGATGCCCAGGGCCGTGAAGCCGAGGGTGGACGCCAGTCCCGGCTGCTCGAGGAGTCCGGCCACCACCATCAGGAGTGACCAGAGCAGGATCGGCAGCAGCGCCCCGAAGAGCACCAGCTTGGGATACGCGATGCGGTCCCGGATGAAGGTCATGATGCCCCAGGCGAATTCGATCGCCCCGAGGATGACGAGCACCACCGCAATCGGAAGAGGAGAGCTGATAACCAGCGCCAGATGAATCATGCCGATGCCGATGGCGGCAAATGCCAGCCACGTGCGCGTGATTGTTGACACGGGTGCTCTCCTCTTCTCGATTACGGGTGGATGGTGACTATGCGGTGCGGCGCGTGGCCTTTTCGGCGCCGAGGCCGACCGCGAGCAGCACTGCAGCGGACGCGAAGTGGAGCACGTTGTCCGCAGCGTTGATGGCCAGGATGTTGGCCGAGGATCCGACGAGGAAAAGTCCGACGATTCCGAGGAGCAGGTACGCAGCACCGATCGTGGTGTTGACGCCCTTGGCGGCGGGAACGCTGGACAGGCCGGCGATCAGCAGAGCCGCACCAATGAGGAGGTGGGCAACGTTGTGCAGGATGTTGACCTCGAAGATACCGAGGAGCAGTCCACCCGAGGTGTCGAAGAAGCCAACACCGGACGTGGCCGTGAAGCCAAGGATTCCGACAAGGATGTAAACCGCGCCGAAGACAGTGGCCAGCAGGCGGTTGGGGGAGTTGGTCATTCTGGTTCCTCCTGTTTGATGACGAACCGAGCGCCCGTCTGTACAAACTCATTCGTACCCCTGCGCAGATTGGATTGGTATGCATCCCGACACGGGTGTTTTCAGCGAAATTTCAGCGAATACGCGGGTCGCGTACTGGCTGGACTACCGGGACTACTGAGATTGGCCGCATATATACGGTGATGGCAGACGCGTCCCGGGATTCTTGGGGCTATGCCAATCACTCCCGACACCAAGAACTGGACCTGGGTCATCGCACGTCGGTGCCCGGAATGTGGTTTTGACGCCTCGACCCTTGACGTGGTGACCCTTCCCGCGCTGATCCGCCGCAACGCGTCGGTGTGGACCACCGTGCTGGCGGGCGCTGGTGTGGCGAACCGGCCGGACGACTCCACCTGGTCGCACCTGGAGTACGCGGCGCACGTGCGCGACGTGCTGCGCGTGTACCGCGCCCGGGTTGCGCTGATGATGACCGAGGACGACCCGCTCTATCAAAACTGGGATCAGGATGCCACGGCGGTCGACGACAACTACGGCGCCCAGAACCCCGCGGTCGTTGCGGAGGAGTTGACCGTCGCCGCGGAGGCGCTCGCCGCGGACTTCGCACGCCTGCGGGGAGATGACTGGAACCGCCCCGGACGACGCAGCGACGGGGCGCAGTTCACGATCGCGACGCTGGGCGCCTACTTCGCCCACGACATCGAGCACCACCTGGTGGACGTCGGCCGCGAGCTGGTGCAATCGACGAGCTAGTCCAATAGATAGGAACGCAGAAACATTTCGGTGTGGTGAAACGCGAGCTGCGCCGCGGGTGCCTCGAGCCTGTCGGCGATGGTCGCGTTGGCAAAGCCGTGCTGGGTGCCTGGATGCACGTGTTCGGTGACCGGGGTCCCGTGGTCGGCGAGACGACTGATGAAGTCGCTCGGTTCCTCACCGGCACCCCATTCGTCGAATTCGGCGAACTCCAGCAGCACCGGGCAGGGGATCACCCCGTGGTTTTCCACGCCGAGGGTGGCGTAATAAGCGACCACGGCGTCGGTCGCACCACCCTGCGCATGCAGCAGCGCGAGCCATCCGCCAATCGAAAATCCCACCGTGGCGATCCTCGACGAGCCCTGCGCGCGTGCCTCGGCGATGACCTCGTCGATCTCGGCGAGGGCCGTCCCGATGTCCATGGCGATCATGAGGCGCTCGGCGTCCTCCGTGTCGTCGGTGGCCACGCCGCCGTACAGGTCGACGACCGCGACCCGGAACCCGTGCCGCGACAGGGCCTCGGCATACGGCGAGAGCCAGGGGAGCCTGCCGTACCAATCGTGAATCAGCACGACGAGGGGCCCACCAACCTGTCCCCACCAGAGCGGAACGCCGGGGGAGGGAATGGGGATCAACTCAGGCACGGCAAGGTCCCATCAATCGTGGTGACGCTTCAGATTGACGGATGCCCCGCGGCGGGGTTAGTGCGGAAACAACTGCCGGTCATTCGCCAGAATCAGGATATAGCGCGGCCTTGATTCACGCAGGAGGCGAGTTGGTGGTGGTTCAGCTTCCGGCTTCGAAGTCCTTGATGACCTCGTCGTTCTCGTTTTCGATGACCGGGGCAGCCTGGGGGTGTGAATTGGCAAGCGCGGCGGTGTCACGCTGCAGGCGTTCGACCAGGTCCTCATCGAGGATCTCGCCGCCCGGTACATCCGTCTCCTCGGTGACGTCCGCGGGCACGGCCGTGAGTTGGCTCGCCGGGCCGATCAGCACACTGGCCATCGCGATATTCCCGTTGCGCATCCGCACGGGAATGGAGATGGCCGCCGAGGTCTCCCGGCGCGCGAGAGCCTCTGCGTACCCCACCAACGCCTCGGCGATGGCGTCTCCCGTGGTCAGGGCGTCTCCTGCGTAGTGAATGACCTTCATGCGATCAACACTAGAACTCTGCACCCCAAGTAGCCGGAGGGCTAGTCAGCGGTCGATTGGTATGCAAGGGCACCGGTGGCGGGCGCCCGTGCGGGAGGCATGCACATCTGAGCCTGTTATACGAGGGTCCCCGGTCTCGCGCGCGGGTGGATGTAACGTGTGCAGGTGGTCGTGATGGCCAATTGGTACGCCAGGCAGGGAGTCTCGTGGGTAATTTGTCGTACGCGGCGGAGTTCATCGTTGATTTCGACGATCGAACTCTCGCCCATCTGCAAATCGTGATTGGTACAAAGCTGCGCAGGGGTGAGGCGTTTTACCTGTCCTGGAAGGACGACACCCGCATCGGCAATGGCCGCACCACCATCTGGCTGCACCCGTCGATTCCGCTTGTCTACAAGTACTTCGGCAGCAAGATGCCGGTGCTGAACCGCAACTGGCTCGACGAGCTGACGGTCTCTGCGAACACGCCCGGTGGGCTCCAGGTGCTGCCCGAGCCGACCGCTCCGGTGGCGCCCCCGACGGACGGAAAGTAGCCATGAAGCGCATCAACATCTCCTACGACGGCGGTCACTACACGATCGGCAATCGCGAACTGTCCGCGGTGCAGGCAGAGATCGAGGCGGCGATCGTCTCGGGCAAGCCCCACTGGCTGCGGGTGAACCACGGCGAGGGGTCATTCCAGGATGCCGACCTGCTGATCACGCCGAGCACCCACATCGTCCTCATGGGCATTGAAGAGCCCTCCGAGGACTAGTTCGGCGTCGGCGACGTGATTCTGTCAACCCGTACGCGAATTCACGTGCGCGGTCGTACGGTGATGGCATGACAACCGACAGCACAGAACCGACCGACAACACTTCGTCCGAGTCATCCACTGATCCGACCGAGGCCGAAGAGAGCACGCTCAACAGCACGCCGGATGGTTCCGGCACCGATACAAGCCCGGGCGACCCCGAGCAGGACACCACCTCGGGTGGCGCTCCGCAGGAGCCCAGCAAGTAACAGCCCAACCGGGCGGCTACGCGGCGGCCTCCAGTTCCTTTCGCAGGCGCAGGAGACCGTCGCGTAGTCGTGTCTTGACCGTGGCGATTGGTACGCCGAGTCGCGCGGCTATCTCGGCCTGCGTGTAGCCGTCGAGATACGCGAGGTCGATCGCCTCCCGTTGCAGGGCGGTGAGTTTGGCCATGGCCCGTTCCACCCTGACGTGCTCGAGAGAGATCTCGACCGACTCCGACACGTGGTCGTGAAGAATCGCGAAGTCACGGATGCCCGTCCGCACATCCCGCGTGCGACTTGCCTGGGATGCGCGCACGCGGTCGATGGCCCGCCGGTGCGCAATCGTCAGGATCCACGCGATGGCCTGCCCGCGCGATGGGTCGAAGCGGCTTGCGCACTGCCAGACCTCGAGGAAGACCTCCTGGGTCACTTCCTCGGATTGGGCCACATCGATTAGGCAGCGGCGGACCACGCCAAACACGTGTGCCGCCGCGTGTTCGTACAGGCGGGCAAAGGCATCTTCGCTGCCCGAGGCAACCCGCACCAACAGGTCGCTGTCGCCCCGCACCCGCGGACTTTCGACTGACGATCCGCCCATATCTACCACCCCAGCTTATGCTCACCTCCGCAGAGGTGCTGCCGGGGTCCTGGGCAGATCTTGATCATTGCGTGCTCTCGAATCGGGAGAACTTATGAACGACAGCGTACCGAAAGGTACAGGTTGTGCATGTCCCCGCTTCGGGGGACTGGCGCAATCCATTGAACACCCCTATTCGGGGGCGCATAGTCCAGCGCGAACATCAAAAGCAACCCCCAATTGCCGTGAAGTCCATGGATGTAGCTTGAATCGTTCATCCAACCAAAGCGAAGGAAAAACAATGAACCTGCTCTTTATCATTCTTGCCGTCGTTGCCGTTGTACTTCTTTTCACTGGTGGTTTCGTTCACGCGCTGAACTTCCTCCTGTGGATCGGTGTGATCCTGCTGGTCGTCGCGATCATCGCGTTCATCTTCCGTGCAATCTCGGGTCGCCGCGTTTAGCCTGCGATTCCCGAAAGAGGCGGACAGCATTGCTGTCCGCCTCTTTTTTGTCGCCCGGAGCTACCGACCGCCCTCCCTCGCGTGCCCCGTCGGGTCGTAGTCGGCCGGCACTTCCTCGTCGCCCACGTCGTCAGGCCCGCCCGTGCCGGGCAATACCTTCACTTCGGCGGGGTCGATGGAGCCGTCCGCGAACGCCTCGCTGTCCGAGACATCCTGCGTCTGCTTCGAGTGGATGTCCCGCTCATTCGTGTCTTCGTACCCATCGCCGGGCACCTGGGCCGATCCATCGTGGTTGCTCATGGCCCGACCGTAGGCGCCCGCCGACGCCACGCGTAGCTCTTGCGGGATTCCCTCCTTACTACTAGTGCGCAGGGCACTCCCGATTGATACCCTGAGAGCATGGATCTCGATCTGCGCAAACTTCGCTACTTCGCGGCCGTCGCCGACCTCGGCCACTTCGGTCGCGCAGCCGAGCAGCTCTACATCGCCCAGCCGGTGCTGAGCCGTCAGATCCGTGCACTCGAGACGGAGATGGGCTGCGACCTCTTCCTGCGCACCACCCGCAGTGTCGAGCTGACGGCGGCCGGGCGCCAGCTGCGGCACGAGGCATCCATCATTCTGGGAACGGTGGATGCGGCGACGCGACGCGTCCTCGAAGTAGACCGCGGAATCGCCCGGCTCGTCATCGGCTTTGCGCCGGGCCTGCACGTCTCGGAGGCAGTGCGTCAGTTCAGCGACTCGCACCCGGCCGTGGAGATCGAGATGCTGCACCTGAAGTGGTGGGAACAGGATGCCCCGCTGCGCGACGGTCGCGTGCACGTCGGGTTCCTGCGCCGCCCGTTCGATGACACCGGGCTGCGGGTCATCCCGATCGGGGAAGAGGCAAAGGTGGTGTGCCTGCCCGCGACACACCCGCTAGCGCTGCAGGAGACGGTGTCCTCCCAGGACCTGGTGGGGGAGCCGATTCTCGATGCGTTGGCGCGCAAGACCTCGTCGGTCGAGGAAAAGTTCGAGCTCGTGGCATCCGGTCATGGCATCGCACTCGTGCCGGTGAGCGTCGCGCGCTCGTACCAGCGCCTCGACCTCGTCTACCGACCGTGGTCGGACGGCGCTCCCGTGGAGACGTGCCTGGCCATCCTCGGCGACCAGCGGGATGCCGGCGCGCTGGAGTTCATGACCATCGCGGCGGAGTCACTGCGCGAGACGGCGACGCGTCCGGCACAGTGACCCGCGGCCCCGTTCGGCTAGGCGACGGGGACCGTGACGGCCTTGGCCGCGTCGATGATGACGCGGCTGACCTTCAGGGGTTCGGCGAGCATGGACAGGTGAGGAGAGTGGCCCTTGACGACGGTGGCCAGTTCGTCTACCCGCAGTTCCGCAAGCAGGGCGTCGCCACCGCGCTCATCCGCCGGGTGCTCGACACCCTCCGCACGCAGGGCAAGACCGTGACCGTGGTGTGCCCGATCGTGCGGACCTTCATCACGAGTCATCCCGAATATGAAGACCTGGTCGACGCCGGGCGTCCCGGGCTGAAGCACTCGCGGGGCTGACTCGGGCGTCAGTGCGTCGAGCGGTTTCCCCTACGCCGAGAGACGAGAAACACGACTGCGCCGACGGCGATCGCCACTGCCGCAATCAGCAGGGGAGCGAGTGCCGCAACACCCGTGGGGGCGAGTTCGCCGTCCGCGGAGGAGGTCGCATCGCTGGGATCCACTGCCCCGCTGGGCGTCGGTGACGCGCTGGGCGCCGGCGATGCGCTGGGTGTTGGCGACGCGGTGGGCGTGGGTGACGGGCTCGCGGTGGGGGTAGCGGTGGGCGTCGGCGAGGGCAGGGGTGCTGCGCTCACCAGCGAGGTTGTCAGGCCCGGGGCATCCGCTTGCCGCAAGTCGAAGGTGACCGGAGCGGCTGGTTCCGTGGGCGGTGCGGGCTCCGACGGAGTGCCGACCGGTTCTATCTCGACGGAGTAGCCGGCATCGGCGACGAGGGCGGGGACCGTCCAGCTGCCGTTGGTGGCGGTCTGGGTGGTGGCGACGATGACGTCGCTGCGGTCGTGAATCTCGACCGCGGCTTCTGCGAGCGGGGCTCCGTCGAGGGTCGCGACGCCGGAGGCTGAGCGCGTTTTGTCGACGAACCAGGTCTGGTAGATCGGGGCACCCGACTGCCATCGGAACGACAACGTCAGTGTTCGCAGCGGCACGGTGGGGCTGAACCAGCCGGCGGCGCCGTTGGTGTCCACGAAGTTTCCGGTGAGGGTGTCGCTTGTGCCGGTGGTCGACCACACAGGCACGTCGTTGAGGTTGGCGGCGTCACAGGATGGGCCGCCGGTCTGGTGACAGTAGTTAAAGACGCTGCGGAATCCGAGCCCGGCCGAGCCCACCGGCAGTCCGTCGACGCCGGTGGCGGATACCGTGACGAGGTCTGCGTCGATGTCTCCCAGCACGAACGACCAGCCCGCCGCGGGGGTGGGGGACGCGAACGCGTAGGTGGTGATGGACGGCGATGACGCGTTGACGGCGGCCGGCGTCAGGTTGAGGTACTCGTGGTTGCGGCTTGTTCCGTAGATCGCGCCGACGGGCGTGGAGGGCACGAGCCAGGTGGATGCGCCCGAGACGCGGGTGGCGGCGCTCGCCGTCGAGGTAAACGTGGTTGCCGGAAAACCGCCGGCCAGCGTGACGGAGCCGCTGAATGGGGTGCCGGCGGCGGAGACGGTGATCGCGGACCACGTGTTGGTCTCGGCGGCGGCCGCGGGCGACGCCAGCGCCAGACCGAGCGCGCCAACCCCCATCGCGATGACGCCGACCCGAAGCGCCGATAGTCGAGCGGTTGGCCGAGTCATGGAGTGCCACCTGTGCTCATGCGGAGCACTGAGCGACCGCGACGTCTACTCAGCTTGCAGGATGGCAGAATTCAGCACCAGTAATACTTGGTGTGCTTTATTCATCATTTGGAGCGAGCGACGGGAATCGAACCCGCACTACCTGCTTGGGAAGCAGGAGTTCTGCCATTGAACTACGCTCGCGCGGCTGCCGGCAGGCAGCGACTCAATGGTACCCGGCTCCGGTAGTCTCATGGCCATGCTTCTCAGTGACCGGGACATCAAGACGGAACTCGCCTCGGGGCGTATCGCCCTCTCACCGCTGGACCTGGGGATGGTGCAACCCTCCAGCGTCGACGTACGGCTCGACCGCTTCTTCCGGTTGTTCGACAACCACAAGTACCCCTTCATCGACCCCGCCGTGGACCAGCCCGATCTCACCCGGCTCGTCGAGGCGAAACAGGATGAACCGTTCATCCTGCATCCCGGTGAGTTCGTGCTCGGCTCCACCTACGAACTGGTAACCCTGCCCGATGACATCGCGGCACGCCTCGAGGGCAAGAGCTCACTCGGACGCCTCGGGCTGCTGACCCACTCGACCGCCGGCTTCGTCGACCCCGGGTTCACCGGTCACGTCACCCTCGAGCTCAGCAACGTGGCAACGCTGCCGATCAAGCTCTGGCCCGGTATGAAGATCGGCCAGCTCTGCTTCATGCGGCTGACGTCGCCCGCCGAGGTTCCGTACGGCGCCAGCTCGACGAGCTCGCGCTACCAGGGACAGCGCGGACCGACGGCATCGCGCTCGTTCATGAACTTCCACCGCACCGACGTCACCGACTCCGACAACCTGGACTAGGTCGGGTCAGCGCCTCAAGCGACTCAAGCGGCATCGAAAGGGTAAAAATCGCCGATTTTCGGGCTGAAAGGTCACGTTTTTACCCTTTCGACGACGCCCGCGCAGAGTGAGGTCACCCGGGGCAAGAAGAGGTAACCCCCGGGCGGGGAGAGGTCACCCCGGGGCGCGAAGAGGTCCCCCCGGGCGTGGAAAGTGGTTAGACGGCCCAGCCCTCGAGCTGCCAGACGAGCCACGGGCTGAACGCGAAGGGTGCTGCCGTCGCGGCGTCGCGCAGCGTGTTCGGTTCGATCCACTGCCACTCGGCGACCTCGTCGGGGCTCGGGTTAATGTCGTCGGTTGTGATCGCGCGGTAGACGGGGCAGATCTCGTTCTCGACGATGCCCGAGGCATCAACGGCGCGGTACCGGAAGTCCGGCAGCACGAGCTCGAGATCGTGCACGGTGATGCCGAGTTCGCGCTGGGCGCGACGGGCGATCGCCGACTCCTGCGACTCGCCGGGGGCGGGGTGACCGCAGAAGGAATTGGTCCAGACTCCTGGCCAGGTCAGCTTCGAGAGAGCACGGCGGGTCACGAGCATCCGCCCGTCCGCATCGAACACATGGCACGAGAACGCCAGGTGCAGCGCGGTGTCGGTCGTGTGGACGGCGAGTTTATCCGCCACACCGATGGGAGCGCCACCCTCATCGACTAGCACGACCTGCTCAGTTTGATTCGTCATGTTTCGGGTTAGTCTGCCTACTGTGGATGGATCTGGCCTGCTGACGGTCGCCCAACAGAGGCAGGCGCAAGTCGATGGTGTGCTCGAGCGCTTCTTCAGCCTAGCCAAGAACCGTGCGGTTCCCTTTGGTCCCGAATACGTGGAATTGTGGTCTACCCTCGAAGCCAACACGACGGGCGGCAAGCGGTTCAGGCCGCGCATGGTCTTCAGCGCCTATCAGGCACTCGGCGGCACCGACCTCGAAGCCGCCGCATACGTCGGCGCCGCCTTCGAGCTGCTGCACACCGCCCTGATCGTGCACGATGACGTCATCGACAGGGATTTCACCCGCCGTGGCATCCCGAACATCTCCGGTACCTATCGCGACCGAGCCTCGCGCGCGGGAGCCAACGACTCGGACGCCGAGCACAAGGGCATCTCCGCGGCCGTCATCGCTGGCGACCTCGCCCTGTTCAACGCGTACCGGCTCATCGATCGAAGCGGAGTGGCGGATGTCACGCGCCAGCGTCTCATCGAAGTGATGGATGACGCGCTCTTCGCCAGCGCCGCGGGCGAACTGATTGACGTCGACTTCTCGCTGCTCGTGGAGATGCCGCGCGTGGATGACATCCTCATGATGGAGCGTCTCAAGACCGCCGTGTACTCGTTCGAGTGCCCGCTGCAGGCCGGGGCGATTCTCGCCGGCGCCTCCGAGGAGGTCGTGGCGACGCTCGCCGACTTTGGCCGGGAGATCGGCATCGCCTACCAGATCGTCGACGACCTGCTCGGGGTGTTCGGTGCGGAGGCCGAGACCGGCAAGACCACCATTGGCGACCTGCGCGAGGGCAAGCGCACCGTGCTGATCGCCTACGCCACGAGCACGGCGGAGTGGCCGCTCATCGAGCCGCTGCTCGGCCGCCCCGACCTCACCGAGGCGCAGGCCGAGAGCATCCGTGCCGTGCTGGT
The DNA here is from genome assembly GCF_018449675.1 of Glaciihabitans sp. dw_435. Lineage (GTDB taxonomy): Bacteria > Actinomycetota > Actinomycetes > Actinomycetales > Microbacteriaceae > Glaciihabitans. The sequence continues at coordinate 45,385 of NZ_JAAVUZ010000005.1, forward strand.
CTCCAGCGGCGCCCAGAACTTCGCCCAGGGTCTCGCGCGCTACTACGCGAACCGCGCCCTTGCCCGCCTCGCGGAGCCGCACATCCCGCCCGCGCTGCGCGTCGAGCTGCACCCTGTCGCGGACGCCGTTCTTGGGCGGGTCAAGTGAGTCGTTCCGCCGCGCTCGGGTCGGCGGCATCCCGACCGACGCGCCCCCGCCCCGCCCTGTATGACCGGGTCGCGGAAGAGACCGCGAGCATCGTCATTCGCCGGTACTCCACCTCCTTCGGGCTGGCGTCGCGCCTGCTCGAACCGGAGGTGCGCCAGCACGTCGAGAACATTTACGCCCTCGTGCGCGTTGCCGATGAGATCGTCGACGGCAGCGCAACAGACGCCGGGCTCGACACCGTCGGAGCTGCCCGCCAGCTCAACGAGCTCGAGCGCGAGACCGAATACGCGATGGAGAACGGTTTCAGCGCCAACCTCGTTGTGCACGCCTTCGGCCTGACCGCCCGCGAGACCGGATTCTCGGCCGAGCTCACCCAGCCGTTCTTCGAGTCGATGCGCACGGACCTCAGCGAGACCGAGCACGACCAGGAGAGCTTCGACCGCTACGTGTACGGCTCCGCCGAGGTCATTGGGCTCATGTGCCTGCGCGCGTTCCTTCTGCACACCCAGACGACTCCGGATGACACGGAGCGGTTCGAAACCGGAGCGCGAAGTCTCGGCGCCGCATTCCAGAAGGTCAACTTCCTGCGCGACCTGTCCGCGGACTTCGAGTCGCTCGGACGCAGCTACTTTCCCGGCGTCAGTGTGAGCTCGTTCACCGAGGATGACAAGGTGCGGCTGCTCGATGACATCGACGCCGACCTCAAGGTCTCGGCAGCCGTCATCCCGAGCCTGCCCTCCGGCAGCCGTCGTGCCGTTGCTCTCGCACAGGCACTCTTCACCGATCTCGCCGTGCGGTTGCGTGCAACCCCGGCCAACCAGCTCGTCACCTCCCGTGTGCGCGTGCCAAATCCCGTCAAGCTGCGCATCGCGGCGGCCGCGGCCATGGGAAGGACCCCGCGCGCATGAGTCGTGTCATTGTTATCGGCGGCGGCATCAGCGGCCTCGCCTCTGCCGCGCTGCTCGCCCGCGACGGGCACACCGTCACCCTGCTGGAGGCGCGCTCCGACCTCGGCGGGCGCGCGGGCAGCTGGGAGGCCGAGGGCTTCCGCTTCGACACCGGCCCGTCGTGGTACCTCATGCCGGAGGTCTTCGATCACTTCTACAAGCTCATGGGCACCAGTGCCGCCGAGCAGCTCGACCTGGTAACCCTCGATCCCGGTTACCGGGTGTTCTTCGAGGGTGAGAGCGAACCGCTCGAGGTCGCGCTCAACCGTGACGACAACATCGCGATGTTCGAGCGGGTGGAACCGGGCGCCGGCGCGAAGCTCGACACGTACCTCGAGTCCGCGCGCGAGACGTACGAAATGGCCAAGGCCAAGTTCCTCTACACGAGCTTCCAGGACCTGCGCCCGATCGCCACGAAAGACGTGCTGAAGCAGACGGCGAAGCTCGGACGACTGCTGCTCGAGCCGCTGTCCAAGCTCGCCGCGCGCACGGTGAAGGATGACCGTCTGCAGAAGATCCTCGGATACCCCGCCGTCTTCCTCGGCTCGTCGCCCTACATCGCGCCGAGCATGTACCACCTGATGAGCCACCTCGACATGGCGGACGGCGTCATGTACCCCATGGGTGGCTTCACCACGATCATCGATTCGATCGCCGCGCTCGCCCGCGCCGAGGGGGTATCCATCGTCACGGGTGCCTCCGTCGGCAGGATCACCGTTGTCGATGGTGTCGCGACCGGGGTGGAGTACGTCGACGAGGGAGGGCAGGCCCGCACGCTGGAGGCCGACATCGTCGTGTCATCCGCCGACCTGCACCACACCGAGACGCGCATGCTCGACCGTGCGCACCAGACCTATCCCGAGGAGTACTGGGCCAAGGCGACTCCGGGCCCCAGCGCCCTGCTGCTCTACCTGGGTGTCGACGGCGAGGTGCCCGAGCTCGAGCACCACACCCTGCTCTTCACCAAGGAGTGGCAGACCGGGTTCGAGGCGATCTTCGGCAAGAACTCGCGGATGCCGTCGCCGGCGTCGCTCTACGTGTGCAAGCCGAGCGGGGTCGACAAATCCACCGCGCCGGCCGGTCACACAAACCTGTTTGTGCTCGTGCCGATTCCAGCAGACCCGAGCATCGGTCGCGGCGGAGAGTACGGCGACGGTGACGCCCGCATCGAGGCGCTCGCGGACACGGTCATCGCGCAGATCGCGCAGTGGACGGGCATCCCGAACCTCGCGGAGCGCATCAGCGTTCGGCGCACCGTCGGCCCCGGCGACTTCGTGGACGACCTCAACTCCTGGCGGGGCACGGCCCTCGGGCCCGCCCACATCCTCAAGCAGAGCGCGTTCTTCCGTGCCGGCAACATCTCCAAGAAGGTGAAAGGCCTGTACTACGCGGGCGGCTCGACGATCCCGGGTATCGGTCTGCCGATGTGCCTGATCAGCGCCGAGATTCTCATCAAGCGTCTGCGGGGGGATGTCACGACGGGTCCCATGCCGGAACCGCTGCTGCCGACCGTGGCTCCCGCCGCGCCGAGTCCTGCCCCCGCGGCACCCGGGACGGGCACCGCCGGCTGATGCCCGTTCTGTACCTGGTCGCGCTCGCGATCGCGCTCACCGGGATGGTGATGCTCGACCGCCGCTTCCGCCTGTTCTTCTGGCGTGACGCCCGGCGCGCGACCATCGTGCTGGTGGCCGGCGTGGTGTTCTTCCTCGTCTGGGATCTGCTCGGCATCGGCCTCGGCATCTTCTTCCGCGGGGAGACGGCCTTCATGACGGGCCTGCAGCTGGCACCCGAGCTGCCGCTCGAGGAAATCTTCTTCCTCGCACTCCTCTGCTACCTCACCATGAACGTCTACGGCTTCGGGATGACCCTGCTCTCCCGTCACCGGAGCGTGCCGCGATGACGTACTGGGCCCTCAACGCGATCTTCCTCGGGGCGACGGCGGTCGTGGCGCTCGCCGCGGTCTTCTCCCGCCGCGCACCCCGGTGGGGCGCCGTGGCGTTATGCCTTGGCGTCCTCCTGGTGATGACGGCGGTCTTCGACAACGTCATGATCGGCATCGGGCTGGTTGACTACAACCACGCGCTCATCAGCGGGGCCTTCATTGGCGTGGCACCGCTGGAGGATTTCGCGTATGCGGTGGCGGGGGTCATCCTGTTGCCATCCCTGTGGACTTTGATCGGATCCCGACGTGACCCTGCCTGACGACGTGCCCGGCCAGCCCGCCCCCACCGCGCCCGCCCGTAAGGGGCGCACCCAGACGAGCGTTCTGCGCGCGCTGTTCGTGTCGTCCCGGCCGCTGAGCTGGATCAACACGGCCTTTCCGTTTGCCGCCGGCTACCTGATGACCACCCGCGAGGTCGATGTGACATTCGTCATCGGCACGCTGTACTTCCTCATCCCATACAACCTCGCGATGTACGGCATCAACGACGTGTTCGACTACGAGTCCGACCTGCGTAACCCCCGCAAGGGCGGCGTAGAGGGCGCGCTGCTGGACCGGCGGATGCACCGGCCGACGCTGATCGCGGCCGCCGCGACCAACATTCCGTTCCTGGTATATCTCGTGATCGTGGGATCACCGCTGTCGTGGCTCGTGCTGGCCATCAGCGTATTCGCCGTCATCGCCTACTCGGCCCCCGTGCTGCGTTTCAAGGAACGCCCGGTCGTGGACTCGGTGACGTCGAGTACCCACTTCGTCTCGCCGGCGATCTACGGGCTCGTGCTCGCCGGGGCGATCTTCACGCCGCAGCTGTGGCTGGTGCTCGCCGCCTTCTTCCTCTGGGGCCTCGCGTCGCACGCGTTCGGTGCAGTGCAAGACATCGTGGCCGACCGCGAGGGGGGCATCGGCTCCATCGCCACCGCGTTCGGCGGAGCCGTAACGGTGCGGCTGTCCGTCATCTCCTACCTGCTCGCCGGAGTGCTGTTGCTGTTCACCGCGTGGCCGGGGCCGATCGCTGCAATTCTCGCGCTGCCCTACGCCGCCAGTTGCGCGCCGTTCTGGTCGGTGACGGATGCCTCGGCCGAGACCGCCAACCGCGGATGGAAGCGATTCCTGCTCTTCAACTTCATCAGCGGCTTTATCGTCACTCTGCTGTTCATCGCCTACTGGATCGGGCACCCCGCCGCCGGCGCCTGAGCGACCCCGCCTCACCATTGCCCCTTGTGGACGCCTTGTGCCCGATCCGACGCCGAGGCCACAATGCCAGAAGGACAACAAGGAGGTCGTACCCATGGCAACCACGCTCAACCCCTACATCAACTTCCGCGACAGCGCCCGGGAAGCGGGGGAGTTCTACCACTCCGTGTTTGGCGGGGAACTGACCGTCAGCACCTTCGGCGAGTTCCACGCGAGCGAGGATCCGGCCGAGGCCGACAAGGTCATGCACTCGCAACTGACGAACCCTAACGGGCTCATCTTCATGATTGCCGACACTCCCAACTCCATGGAGTACACGCCCGGCAACAACATCTCGGTTTCCCTCAGTGGCGAGGATGAAACCGAGTTGACGGGTTACTGGGAGGGGTTGAGTGACGGGGCGACCGTCGCGCAGCCGCTCACCGAGGCACCGTGGGGTGACAAGTTCGGCATGCTCGTCGACAAGTTCGGCATCAACTGGTTGGTCAACATCGCAGGAAAGAAGTAAGAAACCCCGTCGGATGTCGCGGCGATCGACCCCTGCGGATCATCGCGGCGCTCCGGGCTGGCGTCAGTTGTCCGCCCAGCCGAGGTTGCGGGCGATGCGCTCCATCGTGTCGATCATCGCGCTGTACTCGCCGGTGGTGAGTCCCTCCGTCGCGATCTCCCGGTTGGCGGCGACCACGTCCGCGAGCCGACGGTAGGCGACCGATCCCCGCTCGGTTACCTCATACCCGGCGGGAGTCGCGTCGACCCACCCGCTCTCGATCAGTTCACTGAGGTGCTCGACGGATGACTCGGGCTCGATGTCCGCGCGCGGGTTCGGCGCCGCGAGGAACGGCGCGATCGCGACATCCAGTTGCTCCACCGTCGCCCCTCCCGTGGAGAGGACGCTGAGCAGCTGCCACTGCCGGCGGGTGACGCCGTGCTCCTCCAGGGTGGACGCGAATCGCTCGTCGATCATGCGGTCGAGGAGCTTGAGCCAGAAGCCGAGGGGGCGTTGTTCCGTCATACCCTCAACGGTAGGCACGCGGCGGGCAAAACTGAAGGCACTTGCGGTCGCCCCCTCGGGCGCTGGTCTAGTACTTAAAGGCGAGCTCGGCGGGGTAGTCGCCGAGGGCCGTGAGCTGTTCGACGGCCGTGGTGAGGTGCGCGAGCGTGAGGCCGAGGATGCCGGGACCGAAGCTCACGCGGGAGACCCCGAGTTCCGCGAGCTTCTTCAGTGGCACGGAGGAGGGGTTCGAGATGACCGAGATCTTGCCGTCGATCTCGTCGAGGGCGCGCTTGACGAGATCCTCGGTGCCGAGGCCCAGGACGAACGCGACGTCGGCGCCGGCGGCAAGGTAGGCGTTGGCGCGCGTGACGGCGTCGGACCACTCGCCACCACCGGCGAGGGTATCGACACGGGCGTTGATCACGAGGGGAACGCCCGTCTTGTCCGCGGCGGCGCGCGCGGCGGCAACCCGCGCGACAGCGGTGTCGAGGTCGAAGAGGGGTGCCTTGGGCGCTCCGACACTGTCTTCGATGTTGATGCCGGCTGCACCGGCCGCGATGAGCTGTTCGACGTTGTGCTGTACGCCCGAGGCATCCGCCGCGTATCCCTTCTCGAAGTCGATCGAGACGGGGAGGTCGACGGCGTCGATGATGACGCGGGCGGCCGCGATGGCCTGGTCGACGGTGAGGCCCTCGCCATCCTCGACGCCGTGGGCGAAGGAGACGGCGTGGCTAGCGGACGCGAGCGCGCGAACGCCCGGGGTGCCGGCGACGATGCGGGCGGTGACGGCATCCCAGACGTTGGTAACGATGAGGGGAGTGCCGGGCACGTGAAGTGAGCGGAGGAGTTCGGCCTTGTCAGCGGTGGTTGTCATGCCTCAAGCATGGTGCGGGAAGCCTGAGCGCGCGATGAAATTACGCCGCGTTGCGGCCCTGCGCCTTGACCGGGATGAGCAGCACGAGCCCGACGGCGAGAACAAGGACGATACCGAGGATGCCCCAGATCTGACCGTTGAACAGGGTGACGGCCAGCGCGAACAGCGAGGGCGCGAGGAACGTGGCCGCCTTGCCCGTGGTGGCGTACAGACCGAACACCTCGCCCTCCCGACCGGCCGGGATGACCCGGGCGAGGAACGTGCGGCTCGCCGACTGGGCCGGGCCGACGAAGATGCACATCAGCAGGCCGAAGATCCAGAAGACGCCGGTGCCGCCACCGCTGAAGATGAGGAGGGCGAGGCCGGCGACGATGGCGCCCGAGATGGAGAACACCATGACGAACTTTGCGCCGAGGCGGTCGTCGAGACGGCCGATCAGCAGGGTCGAGACGCCGGCGATGAGGTTGGCCACGATGGCGAAGACGATGACGTCGCCGCTGGAGAAGCCAAAGCTGCCGGCGGCAAGCACGCCGCCGAAGGTGAAGACACCGGTGAGGCCGTCGCGGAAGATCGCGCTGGAAATCAGGAAGATGACCGTTTGGCGGTTGGTGCGCCACAGGGCGGCGATGTCGCGGAAGAGCACTCCGTAGGAGCGGAAGAACCCGACGCGCGGAAGGGTGGCGGCGCTCTTCGGGAACTCCGGCACCGTGAAGAATATGGGGAGGGAGAAGATCGTGAACCAGAGGGCGGCGAGCAGCATGGAGACCCGCACCGAGAGCCCGTTGGCGTCGGTGACGCCGAACAGTCCCACATCGGGGTGGATGAAGCCGAAGTAGAGGATGAGTAGCAGCACGATGCCGCCGAAGTACCCCATTGACCAGCCGAAGCCGCTGATCTTGCCGATCGTGCTCGGTGTTGAGACCTGGGCCAGCATCGCGTTGTAGTTGACGCTCGCGAGCTCGAAGAAGATGGTGCCGGCGGCGATGAGGAACAGTCCGAGCACGAGGAGCTCAGCCCGGGGCTCAACGAAGAACAGCAGGGCGCTGGTGACAATGACGGCGGCGGTGTTGACGGCGAGCCAGAGTTTGCGGCGCCCCGAGCCATCCGATCGCTGTCCCGTTACCGGCGCGAGCACGGCGATGATAAGGCCGGCGCCCGCGGTCGCCCAGCCGAGCATTGCGGTGACGTAGGTCGTGCCGCCGAACGCGGGGGTGTCGGTGAGGTAGACGGAGAACACAAACGTGACGATGACCGCGTTGAAGGCGGCTCCGCCCCAGTCCCAGAACGCCCACGCCGCAATGTGGGACCGCGGGATCGTCTTTCCGGCCTGGCTGTCGAGGCCCGGGGCGGGAAGGGGATGTGCAGAACCCACCAGGTTCGTTTCCGTCATGCGCACAGGGTAGTCGGCGCCGGGGACGCGCGGGTAAACACGTGAGGTTGAGTCACTCCCACTCAACTTTCAGCTGACTGACTTGACACGGATAGATTGCGTTGGGAAACTTGATACAGCGAGGCTCAAGTCCTCGCATAAGCATTCTCGTAGAGGAGTAAGAGCACATGGCTCGAGCAGTAGGAATTGACCTCGGTACCACCAACTCAGTGGTCGCGGTCCTTGAGGGTGGAGAACCCACCGTCATCGCCAACGCCGAAGGCTTCCGTACGACCCCCTCGGTCGTAGCCTTCACCAAGGATGGCGAAGTACTGGTTGGCGAGACCGCCAAGCGCCAGAACGTCACCAACGTTGACCGCACCATTTCGTCCGTCAAGCGCCACATCGGCACCGACTGGACCACAGACATCGATGGCAAGAAGTACACGCCGCAGGAGATCTCCGCGCGTATTCTCGCCAAGCTCAAGCGTGACGCCGAGCAGTACCTGGGTGAGCCCGTGACCGACGCCGTCGTCACCGTCCCCGCGTACTTCAACGACGCCGAGCGCCAGGCAACGAAGGACGCCGGCGAGATCGCCGGACTCAACGTCCTCCGCATCATCAACGAGCCGACCGCGGCAGCACTCGCGTACGGCCTCGACAAGGGCAAGGAAGACGAGCTCATCCTGGTCTTCGACCTCGGTGGTGGAACGTTCGACGTTTCCCTGCTCGAAGTCGGCAAGGACGATGACTTCTCGACCATCCAGGTTCGCTCGACCGCCGGTGACAACCGCCTCGGTGGAGACGACTGGGACCAGCGCGTTGTCGACTACCTGATCACCCGCTTCAAGGAGACCACGGGCGTTGACGTGTCCGGCGACAAGATCGCCAAGCAGCGCCTCAAGGAAGCAGCCGAGCAGGCCAAGAAGGAGCTGTCGTCCTCGACGAGCACCAGCATCCAGCTTCCCTACCTCTCCCTCACCGAGAACGGCCCCGCCAACCTCGACGAGACCCTCACGCGCGCCAAGTTCGAGGACCTGACCAAGGACCTGCTCGAGCGCACCCGCAAGCCGTTCGAGGACGTCATCAAGGAGGCCGGAGTCAAGGTCGCCGACGTTGCCCACGTGGTTCTCGTTGGTGGTTCGACGCGTATGCCGGCCGTGCAGGAACTCGTCAAGACGATGACCGGTGGCAAGGAGCCCAACAAGGGCGTCAACCCTGATGAGGTCGTCGCCGTCGGCGCCGCACTCCAGGCCGGCGTGCTGAAGGGCGAGCGCAAGGACGTTCTGCTCATCGACGTCACCCCCCTGAGCCTCGGTATCGAGACCAAGGGCGGCATCATGACCAAGCTCATCGAGCGCAACACGGCCATCCCGACCAAGCGCAGCGAGACCTTCACGACCGCAGACGACAACCAGCCGTCCGTCGCCATCCAGGTCTTCCAGGGCGAGCGCGAGTTCACCCGCGACAACAAGCCGCTCGGAACGTTCGAGCTGCAGGGCATCGCACCGGCTCCCCGTGGCGTGCCGCAGGTCGAGGTCACCTTCGACATCGATGCCAACGGCATCGTGCAGGTGCACGCCCGTGACAAGGGCACCGGCAAGGAGCAGTCGATCACCATCACCGGTGGCTCGTCGCTCTCGAAGGACGACATCGAGCGCATGGTTCGTGAGGGCGAAGAGCACGCGGCCGAGGACAAGGCACGCCGCGAGGCAGCCGAGGTCCACAACAACGCCGAGCAGCTCGCGTACTCGATCGACAAGCTCATCAAGGACAACGAGGACAAGCTCCCCGAGGACGTCAAGACCGAGGTCCAGGCCGACGTCGACTCCCTCAAGAGTGCCCTTGCCGGCGATGACGCTGCCGCGGTCAAGACCGCCTTCGACAAGCTCACCGAGAGCCAGTCGAAGCTCGGCGAAGCGATCTACGCCAACCAGCAGGCATCCGACGCTGCCGCGTCCGAGGAGGCTCCCGCCGAGGAGACCCCCGCTTCGGACGAGGACATCGTTGACGCCGAGGTTGTTGACGACGAGACCACAGACGACGCGAAGAAGTAACCCGTGGCCAAGGACAAGGACAACAACAACGGTTCCGACGAGCCAGTAGTCCCGACCGAGGCAGGTGAAGGAGCGGAGGCGACGGCCTCCGCTCCCCGACCTTCCCAGGCCGAACCGCACTCGGAAGACGGTGATACTGCATCCGTGGAAACCGCCGACGACCTGATCCAGGCCGAAGGCCCCGACGTGGAAATGCTGTCGGACGAGGAGGTGGCATTCATCGAACAGGGTGAAAAAGACCTCGTCGCCGAAATGCGCAACGACATGCTGCGCGCGCAGGCGGAGCTCGTCAACTTCCGTACACGAGTGGAGCGTGATCGCGTCGCCAACCGTGAAGCGGTCATCGCCGAGGTCATCCGTTCCCTCCTGCCGGCTATCGACGACCTCGCCCGTGCCGAGAAGCACGGCGACCTCGAGGGAAGCCCCCTCGAGGTGGTTGCGAAGAAGATCCGCACCGCGTTCGACCGCTTCGGACTGCGCATCGTGGGAGAAAAGGGCGAGGCATTCGACCCCAACTTCCATGAGGCACTGGTTCAGGTTCCGTCGCCCGACGTGAAGGTGAACACCGTTGCCGACGTCATCGAGCCCGGGTATGCACTGGGTGACCGTCTGCTTCGCGCAGCCAAGGTCGCCGTGTCGGTTCCGAGCGACAGCTAAGGCGCCAGCGGTGTCAGTGAATTCAGGGCGCAGCGCCCGTGTGAGTAAGGGAGGTGCCCGTGGCTAGCCAGGATTGGTTCGATAAGGACTTTTACGCGGTTCTCGGCGTCTCCAAGAACGTCACGGACGCGGAACTGAAGAAGACCTACCGCAAGCTTGCGCGGCAGTACCACCCGGACTCCAACCCGGGAGACGCGAAGGCGGAAGCGAAGTTCAAGGAGATCAGCGAGGCCCACTCGGTGCTCGCTGATCCCGAAACGCGCAAGGAATACGACCAGATTCGCGCAATGGGCTCCGGCGCTCGCTTCACGGCGGGCGGCGGAGGCCAGCAGGGCGGATTCGAGGACGTCTTCGGCGGCATGTTCGGCGGACCCGGACAGCAGCGCAGGGGCGCACCGCCTCAGGGCAGCAGCTTCGAGGACCTCCTCGGTGGCATGTTCGGCGGCGGTGGTGGCTTCGGCCAGAGCACCGGCGGCTTCCGCGGCGCATCCGGCCCGACCAAGGGTCGCGATCTCGTCGCGACCACGGCGCTGGACTTCGTCACCGCGATCAACGGCGACACCATCACCCTGCAGCCCTCCGGCGGCAAGCCCATCAAGGTGAAGATTCCGGCCGGCGTCAGCGACGGCCAGAAGATCCGCCTCAAGGGCAAGGGTGAAGCCAGCATCGACGGCGGCGAATCCGGCGACCTCGTGCTGACGGTGACGGTGCGCAAGCACCCGGTCTTCGAGCGCGACGGACTCAACCTCCGCGTTGATGTTCCTGTGACGTTTGTCGAGGCGACGCTCGGCGCGACCATCGAGGTTCCGACCCTCGGCGGCGAGCCCGTCCGTCTGCGCGTTGCCGCTGGTACCCCCAGTGGACGCGTGCTGCGGGTCAAGGGACGCGGCGTCACGACGACAAAGGGCACCGGTGACCTTTTGGCCATGGTGCAGGTCGCCGTGCCGAGTCACCTGCCCGCGGCTGCTCAGGAAGCTCTCGAGGCATTCGCCAAGGCGATGCCGGCGGAGAACCCGCGGACAGAACTGCTCGCCAAGGCACGGGACTAATCACTATGGATGACATGGACGTCAACTTCCCCGCGTTCGCTATTGCGGTCGCGGCGGAGTTGGCGGGCATGCACCCGCAGACTCTGCGCCAGTACGACAGGCTCGGCATCGTGAGCCCCACGCGCACGGCGGGTAAGTCCCGCCGCTACTCGATGCGCAACGTCATGCAATTGCGCGAGGTGGCTCGCCTGAGCGCCGAGGGACTCAACCTCGAGGGCATCCGCCGCATTCTCGAACTGGAGAACCAGGTCGCGAATTTGTCGACCCGCGTGCGCGAACTCGAGTCGGCGCTCGCCGATGAACTCCTGACCCGGCCGGGTCGTCGCGTCTTCGCCGCCGGTACAGAAGGTGACGTGATCTCGCTGCGTGCGGGTACCCGTGCCCAGCGCAATACCGCGGTCGTCGTGTGGCGCCCGCTCTCCCGCGTGCAGTCCGGTGCGACCGCCCGGGAAATCACACGCGACTGATCTGGTGCGCACCGCGGCATACACCTGCGAAGGTTGACTGTGCCTGACTACGACCAGCCCTCCGAATCCGACCACCCGCTCGATCTGCGGCGGTGGCCCGACATCGAGGCGGATAACCTCTTCGCCGTCGACGCGGCCGACCGTCTCATCCTCGATGAGGCGGCCCCGTTCCTCGCCGGCACCGCGCCCGGCCAGGTCGTCGTCATCGGCGACAACTACGGGGCGTTGACCCTCGGGGCCATCGATCGCTTCGGCCTCGCCGACATCCGCGTCCATCAGGACCGCGCCCTCGGCGAACAGGCGCTCGACGCCAACGCCGACGCACTCGGCATCTCCGGCTACCGTCACCTCTCGCTGGACGCCGAGCTGCTCTCCGACGCGACCGTCGTGCTGCTGCGTCTTCCCCGCAGCCTCGACGCGCTCGACGAAATCGCTTCGCTCATTGCCGGGTTTGCGGATGCCTCGACCGTCGTCATCGCCGGCGGCCGCATCAAGCACCTCACGCCGGCCATGAACGACGTGCTTCTGCGCCACTTCGGACGGCTCGACGTCACCCACGCCCGGCAGAAGGCACGGGTGCTCATTGCCCGCGAGTCACGCGGCGCCGGGGCATCCATTTCGTCCTATCCGCACCGGGAGTTCCATGCCGACCTCGGCATCTGGATCTGCGCGCACGGAGGCGCCTTCGCCGGCACCAAGGTGGATATCGGCACGCGGTTCCTGCTCGAGGTGACAGACCAGATGAAGGTGGATGCCACGTCCGCGATCGACCTCGGATCGGGCACCGGTCTCATCGCCGCCGCCCTCGCGCTGCGGCGCCCGGAGATCACCGTGATCGCGACCGACCAGTCCGCCGTCGCGGTGGCGTCGACCCGCGCAACCGCGGAAGCCAACGGCGTGAGCGACCGGGTGACGGCGGTGCGCGACATCGGCCTGTCGAACCAGCCCGATGCGAGCGCTGACCTGATCCTGCTGAACCCGCCGTTCCACATCGAGGGAACCGTGCACCTGGGGGAGGCCCTGCGTCTCTTCGAGGACGCCGGTCGCGTGCTGCGCCCGGGCGGCGAACTGTGGACGGTGTTCAACTCGAACCTGGGCTACCGCAGCACGCTCTCCCGCGTTGTCGGTCCCACGCGGCAGGTCGCCCGCAACACCAAGTTCAGCGTGATGGTGTCGACGCGCGAGTAGCGCCGGGTGCGGCCCGCGGGCTATTCGGGGTCGACGCTGTTCGTCGCGCTGTCGTCCACGGCGGCGGGCGACGCCACCGAGTGGAACGTCTGCGGTTCGCGACGCTGGTGAATGGCGGCACCCTCGGCGAGGAACACCTCGCTCGGCTTGCCCGCGTCGGAAACCTTCTCCGACGAGATCCAGATGCTCTCGGCGTGGATATCGACGCCGGCCCGCACGTCTTCTGCCGTGCGCAGCTTCGCGATGCGGTGCACGAGTCCGCCAAAGCCAAGCTTGACGATGACGTCGGCGAGGCTGAGGGCCACCTGCATCGTTGTCGTCCACTGGCCGCCGAACGCGAAGATCTGCACCGTGTAGACCGCCGGGTAGATGATCCAGCCCGACAGCAGCAGGATCGTCGCGGTGCGCAGCAACTGTGCCGCGGCGGGCGTCAGCTGCGGCAGCGAGGCCCGCACGGCACGGATGAGCACGACGTTGGTGAGGATCCAGAAGACACAGCTGACGGCGCCCCAGATGATGAGCTGTCCCTGGTCTTCGCCCTCGCCGATGACCAGGCCGAGGAACCCGGCAAAAATCATGAGCAGTGCGCCCGTTGCGGCGATCACCCGGGTACGTCGCAGCCGCTCGCCGACCAGGGCGCACACGGCGAGCAGTTCGATGGTGAGCAGGGGCACGGAGACCGTCCACTCCATGTAGCGGGGGAGGAAGGTGGTGATGGATGTCGCGGTGGGAACGTAGCCCGCGTCCGTCAGCTCATATCCGAACTGAAAGTTGATGACCAGCAGCAGGTACGACAGGAAGGCGACGGTGAGCACGCCAAGGCGGGCTATCGCCGCCGTGCGGTACCGGGGCCCGACTTCGCCCATGGTCATTGTGGTGCGCACGATGCCCACGGACAGGGCGAGTGCGGCGATCACGAGGAAATACGACGTGAGGGTGTGCTGCGCCGGGGTCAGCGTTGCGGTCCATGGTGCGGAGATGGCGGAAATCACGATGCTCCTTCATTGGGGATGCCGGAGATCGCGGATGTCGCGGACGGCTGGCGCTCTAGGATCGCGGCCGAACGCCGTGCGACCCGGTTCCGGGCTCTTCGGTGAAGAGCAGCCCGGTACCACTGTTGGCGGTGAGCATGAGCGCGTCGATCCACTCACGGTTGACGGACGGTACCCGGCTGCCGAAGAACCGGTAAAACAGCGTGCTGCTCGGATCGAGCCACATGGAGCTGCGACCGCTGCCGATCTCGACGGAGTCCGTCCAGGAGAACAGGAAGCTCTCACCACGGCGGAGCTTTGCGGTGATCACGATCTGGAGGTGCAGCAGCGCCCGGTCATCAAAGCTCACGACGATGCCCGGGTTGCCGTATTGAAGAGTGCCCATGCGACCGACCCCCAGACTGATAGAACCTCACACTACGACGGAAATGGTGTGGTTGGGGCCACGGAGGCGGGCGCCTATACTCCCAGACCGAGACATCCGCCCCGCAAAAAATCCCAGCGCACGCCATGCGCGCAACTTGCGTGTGTTGTAAAATTGAGTCACACCAACTCAACTTTGCCTCAGGGAGCTCACAATGGCCAATATGCAAGGTGCACCCTCGTCTGACGAAGAGCAGAAGACGGCCCTGCAGCAGTACGGCGTCAACCTCACCGAGATCGCGCGGAGCGGAAAGCTCGACCCGGTCATCGGGCGGGACGCCGAAATTCGTCGCATCAGCCAGGTGCTGACGCGGCGCACCAAGAACAACCCGGTACTCATCGGTGAGCCCGGCGTCGGCAAGACCGCCGTCGTGGAGGGTCTCGCGCAGCGCATCGTCGCCGGTGACGTGGCCGACTCGCTGAAGAACAAGCAGCTCATCTCGCTCGACCTCGCCGCGCTAGTCGCCGGCGCCAAGTACCGCGGTGAGTTTGAAGAGCGGCTGAAGGCCGTGCTCAAGGAGATCACCGACTCCGACGGCGAGATCATCACCTTCATCGATGAGCTGCACACCCTGATGGGCGCTGGCGGCGGGGAGGGCTCCGTCGCGGCCTCCAACATGTTGAAGCCGATGCTCGCCCGCGGTGAGCTGCGGCTTATCGGTGCGACGACGCTCGACGAGTACCGCCAGTACATCGAGAAGGATGCCGCACTCGAGCGCCGGTTCCAGCAGGTGTACGTGGGGGAGCCGACCGTCGAGGACACCATCGCCATCCTGCGTGGGCTCAAGGGTCGCTACGAGGCCCACCACCAGATCACCATCGAGGACGGCGCACTGGTCGCGGCCGCTGCCCTGTCCAACCGCTACATCACCGGCCGCAAGCTGCCGGACAAGGCCATCGACCTGATCGACGAGGCCGCATCCCGCCTGCGCATGGAAATCGACTCCTCCCCGGTGGAGATCGACGAGCTGCGCCGGGCGGTCGACCGCCTCAAGCTCGAGGAGCTTGCGCTCAAGCGGGAGAAGGATGACGCGTCGAAGGCGCGTCTCCAGGCCCTGCGCGATGACCTTGCCGTGCGCAGCGCGACGCTTGCCGAGCTCCAGGGCCGGTGGGAGCAGGAGCGCGCCTCGATCAACAAGGTCGGTGAGCTGAAGAAGCGCCTCGACAACCTCGAGATGGAGTCGGAGCGCGCCCAGCGCGAGGGCAACCTCGAGAAGGCATCACGCCTGCTCTACGGGCAGATCCCCGAGGTGAAGCGTGCGCTGGCGGAGGCCGAGCAGGCGGAGCCGTTCGAGGGAACGCGCATGGTGAGCGAGCAGGTCACCTCCGAGGACATCGCCGAGGTCATCGCCGCCTGGACCGGAATCCCCGTGGGCAAGCTGCTCGCCGGTGAGACCGAGAAGCTGCTGAACCTCGAGGCCGAGCTGGGGCGTCGCCTCATCGGGCAGAAGGACGCCGTGCGCGCGGTCAGCGAGGCGGTGCGGCGCACGCGTGCAGGCATCTCCGACCCCGACCGTCCGACCGGATCGTTCATGTTCCTCGGGCCGACGGGTGTGGGTAAGACCGAGCTCGCGAAGGCGCTCGCCGAGTACCTCTTTGACGACGAGAAGGCTCTCGTGCGCATCGACATGAGTGAGTACGGCGAGAAGTTCAGCGTCTCGCGCCTCGTCGGTGCCCCTCCCGGATACATCGGCTACGAGCAGGGCGGACAGCTCACCGAAGCGGTGCGTCGTCGCCCCTACTCGGTGATCCTGCTCGACGAGGTCGAGAAGGCGCACCCCGAGGTCTTCGACGTGCTGCTGCAGGTGCTTGACGACGGGCGGCTCACGGACGGCCAGGGTCGCACCGTGGATTTCCGCAACACGATCCTCGTGCTGACGTCGAACCTCGGCAGCCAGTACCTCGTCGATCCCGAGCTCACCTGGGATCAGAAGAACGACGCCGTGCAGCAGCTCGTGCGCCAGGCGTTCAAGCCCGAGTTCCTCAACCGGCTCGATGACATCGTCATCTTCTCGCCGCTGTCGACCGGGGATCTCGCGCAGATCGTCTCGCTGTACGTCGACCGGCTCGCGAAGCGTCTCGGTGATCGCCGCCTCGAGCTCGCGGTCACGCCCGACGCCCGGGGCTGGCTCGCCGAGCGCGGCTACGACCCGATCTACGGTGCACGTCCGTTGCGGCGTCTCATGCAGCACGAGATCGACGACCGCCTCGCGCGGGCGCTGCTCGCGGGCGAGATCCGTGACGGCGACGTAGTGCGCGTGGACATCGCGCCCGACGGCAACGGCCTCACGGTGGACCGCGCCGAGATCGCCGTCGTCTAGGGTCATCCGCGCCGCATCCCGCCATCGGGAACCCGCGCGAAGCCGCAGGATCCGGTTGGATTTCCGGTTGGCGGGAGAACGCGCGGGTTTCGGCGGGAGAAGCTGGCGCGCGGCGGGAGCTATAGCTCCCGCCGCGTGCTTTTTTCTCCCGCCGGGTCGCAACGGGGTGGTTGTTTCTCCCGCCGGGCTGCGCCAGGCCGGGCCGGAACGGGGTGGAGTTTGCGGGGGTTCCGCTACTCCGGGGAGCCCTGCGCCTGGATCGAGACGGGCTGCCACTCTTCCCACAGCGCGATGCGAGCCGCGTAGTCCGCCTTCGCGGTGGCGAGCGGGGTCTCGCCGAAGAAGATGCGCAGGGGCGGGGCATCCGCATCGACGACCTGCAGGATCGCGGCACCCGTCGCCGTCGGGTCGCCCTGCACCGACTGGCGGGTGGCGCGCAGCTTGTTGGCCTTCTCGCGCAGTGCGTCGTAGGCCGGGTTGGTCTCGGATCGGAGAGCGGATGCTCCGCCCCAGTCGGTCGAGAATCCGCCGGGCTCCACGAGCGTGACGAAGATGCCGAAGTCCGCGACCTCCGCCGCGAGGGCCTGCGAGAAGCCTTCCAGCGCCCACTTGGAGGAGTTGTAGATCCCGATGTTCGGGAACGCACTGATGCCGCCGATGGACGAGACCTGGATGATGTGGCCGCTGCCCTGCGCGCGCAGGAACGGGAGTGCCGCCTGGGTCACCCACAGGGCGCCGAACACGTTCGTGTCGAACTGCGCGCGGGCCTCGGCCTCGGTGATCTCTTCGATGACGCCGAAGTGACCGTAGCCCGCGTTGTTAACGATGACGTCGAGGCGACCGAACTTCTCGTGGGCGGCGGCGACCGCGGCGAAAGATGCCTCGCGGTCGGTGACGTCCAACTGCAGGGGAAGAATCGCGTCCCCGTAGGTGGCGACGAGGTCGTCGAGGCTATCGGTGGAGCGGGCGGTCGCGGCGACCTTGTCCCCGCGGTCGAGGGCGGCGATCGCCCACTCGCGACCGAAGCCACGGGACGTGCCGGTAATGAACCAGACCTTGGAGGCGGCAGAATTCTCTGAAGACATGGGGTGGGCCTTTCTCGCTCGGGAGGGGACTCGCGAGTCGAGACATACGTCTGGCCCGGGTCATCCGGAACTGTCTAAAACCGTGCCCGGTGCCGCCCCATTCCCGTTCCGGGTTATTCCTCGCCGATGTCTTCGTTCCACAGCACGGGGTTGGCCTCGATGAAGTCGCCCATGACGCGGATCATCTCCGGGTCGTTGATGGTGATGACCTCGGTGCCGTTCTCGGCGAGCCAGTCCTGCCCGCCGAAGAAGTTCTCGGTGTCGCCGACGATCAGGCGGCCGATTCCGAACTGGCGGATGAGCCCCGAGCAGTACCAGCACGGCGACAGGGTCGTTACCATGGTGGTCTTGCGGTAGCTGCGCTGGCGCCCGGCGTTGATGAACGCGGCCGTCTCGCCGTGCACGGCGGGGTTGTCCTCCTGCACGCGCAAGTTGTGGCCGCTGCCGAGCAGCTTTCCGTGCTCGTCGAAGAGGGCTGCGCCGATCGGGATGCCTCCCTCCTCGAGTCCGAGGAGGGCTTCGTGCATCGCGACCCGGAACTTGGCGGCATCCGTGGGGTAAGACTTCTCGCTCATTTACGAGATCTTAGCCAGCGGCGCTCCCAGCGCGGGCTTGAGGATCTTGAACAGGACGAAGTACAGCACGGCCGAGATCACGAGTCCGACGACGGCGGTGAGGTCGCCGACCTCGGGCACTGCCTTCGGCACGACGCCCACGTAGAACGTCTGGTTCGAGAACAGCCACACCGAGACAACGATGCCCACGAAGAGCGAGATTGCGCCGGCGGCGTTACGGTACTTGCGCTCCTCGGTCACAAGGGCGGAGATGTCGGTGCCGCGGCGCAGGTAGCGGTCGACGAAGACGACGCCGAGCCACGGGGTGATCCAGTACGCGATGACGAGCAGGAAGTTCTCGTACTTGTGCCCGGCGTCGGCCAGGGCGCTCCAGGCGAGGAAGAACCCGATGACGCCGAAGCCGACGGCGACGATCGCGCGGCGCAGGCGGAACGGGATCTTGATGCCGACGGCGAGGAACGACATCGAGCCCGAGTAGATGTTGAGCGCGTTGGCCGCGATCGCGCCGATGGCGATGGCCAGCAGCGTGATGTCGCGGATGAAGACCGGCATGCTCGCGGTAAACGAGTTCGTCGGGTCGCTCGCGTCGAAACCGGCGATCGTTGCGGCGGCGGCACCGGCGGCCATCAGGATCGTGCAGGAGACGAAGTTGCCGAGACCCGCGGCCAGACCGATGCTGCGTTTGCTCGTGGCCTTCGGCAGGTAGCGGGTGTAGTCGGACGCGTACGGGTTCCATCCGGCGGCGTACCCGAACGCGGCACCCGCGGTGAGGGTGAACCCGGCGAAGCTGTACCCGCCACCGGCAACCGGGGCGGCGATGTTCGAGTGGATGAACACCGTGATCGTCGCGATGAGGAAGATGACGCCGAGGATGTAGCTCGCGTAGCGCTCGAAGAGCTGCACGAAGTCGTGGCCGATGTAGGCGACGGCAACCTCGAGCACCACGATGATGAGCAGCGACGGCACCAGCGGGATGCCGGTCAGGGTCTCCAGCGCGAAGGCGCCGCTGACCGAGTTGACGGCGAACCAGCCGATGCCCGCCATGACGGTGTTGAGGGCTGCCGGCAGGATGTTGCCGCGGTAGCCGAACGCGCTGCGCCCGATGACCATCTGCGCCAGTCCCTCGCGGGGACCCCAGGTGGACAGAATGCCCTGGGTCAGTCCGCCGAGCAGGTTGCCGAGGACCAGCGCGGCCATCGCCTGCCAGAAGCCGAGCCCGAAGAAGGCCACGGCGATGACGCCGACGAAGATCGTGGCGAACTCGAGGTTCGGGGATGTCCACGTATTGAAAAGGGTCCACGGCTTGCCGTGGCGCCTGTCCGCGTGAATCGGTTCGATTCCTCCGGGCTCGACCTGGGTGGGCTGCACGAGCGGGGTGTCAATGATCGCCATCTGCACAGCGTAGAACTGTGGGACGGCTGCCCCAACAGCGCGGCACGCAGGAATGTGAGCTTTTACCCAGTGTTTACATGGGCACAGCGACATCCGCCCTACCCAGAAAAGTCCGGAATACCCGCCTGTACCCTGTACGGATGCGCGCGACAGTGATCCACGGTGAACGAGATATTCGAGTCGAAGATGTTGCGGAGCCGCAGCTCTCCAGCGGTATCGACGCCATCGTGCGGGTCGTCGCGGCGTGCGTGTGCGGGTCGGATCTCTGGCCGTACCGCGGCATCACCGCCACCGCAAAGCCCCGTCGAATCGGGCACGAGTTCGTGGGAATCGTCGAGTCCGTCGGCGACGATGTCGCGCGCATCAAGGTGGGCGACTTCGTGATCGCCCCGTTCTACGACTGCGACATGACCTGCGCGAACTGCCTGAACGGCGTCAGCACGTCGTGCCTGCACGGTGGATGGTGGGGAGCGGATGACCGTGACGGCGGTTTCGCCGATGGCGGCCAGGGTGAGCGCGTGCGGGTGCCCCACGCCGATGGTTCCCTCGTGGCGACCCCGGGCATGCCCGATGATTCCCTCGTCCCCAGCCTGCTCACCCTCTCCGACGTCATGGGGACCGGGCACCACGCCGCGGTCTCGGCCGGTGTCACCGTCGGAAGCACGGTCGTGGTGGTCGGCGATGGTGCTGTTGGCCTCTGCGCGGTGCTGGCCGCGAAGCGCCTCGGGGCATCCCGTGTCGTCGCCATGTCACGGCACGCGGACCGCCAGGCCATCGCCATCCAGTTCGGTGCGACCGACATCGTCGAGGAGCGCGGGGACGCGGGAGTCGCGCGCATCAAGGAGATGTTTGACGGCATCGGCGCGGACTGCGTGCTCGAGTGCGTCGGCACCGCCGAGTCGATGGACCAGGCGATCCGCTCGACCCGTCCCGGCGGAACCGTCGGCTACGTGGGTGTGCCCAACGGCGGGTCCGAGCTGCCGATTCGCACCCTGTTCGACAACAACGTCGGCGTGAACGGCGGTGTCGCCCCGGTGCGCAACTACATCGACGAGCTGCTGCCCGAGGTGCTGTCGGGCGCGATCAACCCGGGCATCGTGTTCGACCTGCAGGTTCCCCTCGAGGAGGCCGCCGAGGCGTACGCGGCCATGGACGAGCGCCGCGCGACAAAAGTGCTGCTGCGCCCGTAAATCGCCGTTCTTCGCAGGGTGTTGCCATAGGGTGAGACCCATGGGTCCCAGTCACGCGACAAGCTACGACGTGGCTCGCGAAGCAGGGGTGTCCCAGTCGACGGTGTCCCGTGCTCTGCGCAACGATCCGCGAGTTTCCCTCGCAACCCGTGAGCGCATCCGTGAGATCGCGGACACCATTCACTATGTTCCCAACCTGGCCGCGCAGAGCCTCATCACCGGACACAGCAGGTCGATCGCCGTGTTCGTCGCCGACCTGCAAAACCCCGTCTATCCGCAGCTCGTCGACGCGGTGCAGAGCACGCTCAGCGAGCGGGGATACCGGATGCTCCTGCTGAGCGACAGCACGGAGGGCAGCCGCGAGGGCGACCTCGACGCACTGCGCGGAGGTCTCGTCGCCGGAACCCTGTTCATGCAGGCACGCGTCAACTCCACCCTCGCCGAGGATCTGCTGCAGCAGGGGCTTCCCCTCGTGGTGGTCAGCCGCGACGTGACGTCGTCGAAGGCCGAGGGGATCGACCGCTTCGTCGCCGACAGCTCCAACGGCGGCGTCATCATCGCCGACTACCTGCACGCCCTCGGCCACCGCAGGATCGCCGCCATCAGCGGTCCCGAATACATCCCCAGCATCCTGCGTCGCGACACCTCCTTTCGCACGCGTCTCGCGGAGCTGGGAAACCCGCTCGACGAGTCGCTCGTGCGCAGGGGCCCGATCGAGCACGCCACCGGCCTGACGTTCGGTACCGAACTGCTCTCCCTGCCCGATCGACCCACTGTCATCTACTGCGGAACCGACTACATCGCCTTCGGCGCGATCGACGCGGCAAACCGACTGGGGGTGCGCATCCCCGAGGACGTGCAGGTCATCGGCTACGACGACCTGGCGATGGCATCGTGGTCGATGTTCAACCTCACGACCGTGCGCCAGCCGCTGACCGAGATGGCGGTCGCGGGTACCCACCGGCTCATCGACCGCATCGAGGGCACCTACGTCGAGACGCCCGAGCGCGTCATGTTCCCGGTGAACCTCGTCGAGCGCGGAACGACGGCGCAGCTCTCCTAGCCAGCTTTTTCTCCCGCCGTGGGGTGGGCAGACGGGGCCGGCGGGAGAACCAAGCAATTGGAGGGAGCTATAGCTCCCGCCATCCGCCAGCTTCTCCCTCCGCAGCCTGGTTTTTCTCCCGCCGCGGGGGAACGGGAGGGCGGATGTCCCGGTGCGGGGCGTCGATCGTGGAGCCGGCGGTGCCGCTGCGGCGCCTTAACGCGGACGAAACAATAACGACCCAAGACCGTTACAGGGGCGCCCGTTTTCCGCCTATTCACTGCTGTACATTCGAATGCATTCGGGAAGTGCATTCGAATGCACAACGACATTCCCGGCGGTTCTCGCCGGCTCTTCCGTCGTCTTTTTGCCGTGCCCTGGGTAAGACCCGCGGGTGGCCGCAGATTTTCCGAAACGCTCGTCACCACCGCTGATCTATCGCGCTACCTGCTTCATCCCCCGCCCTGCACACCACAGCACCGCAATGAGGAGAGACACATGCACCAGAGATTCCGTCCGGTCCTGACAATGGCAGCGGTTGGCATCGCCAGCGCCCTGCTGCTGTCCGGCTGTTCCACCGAGACCACCGCGTCCGTGTCGTCGTCGACGACCGATGAGGGCGTGGCATACGCCACCGCCCAGATCGAAAAGTTCAGCGTCGACCCGGCCTTCACGCTCGACGCTCCGGCGTTCCCGCTGAAAGACATCGCCGGTAAGACAATCTTCAACATCCCCAACACGAGCGGCATCCCGTTCATCGTGACCGTGGACGAAGAGGCCAAGAAGGTCGCGGAGACGTACGGCGCCAAGTGGGTGGAGTACACCAACCAGGGAAGCCCAACCGAGCACACCGCCGGCATCGACCAGGCGATCAGCCAGAAGGCCGACGTCATCATGCTGTCGCAGGGCATCAACGGTGAGCTGCTGATCCCGGCGCTCCAGCGCGCGAAGGCCGCGGGAATCCCCGTGGTCATCACCCACACCTACGAGGACGGCGACCCCATCCCGGACACGCTCAAGGACCTCGTCGCGGCGCAGATCACCGCACCGTTCAACGAGTCGGGTCGACTCAGCGCCGACTGGGCGATCAAGCAGACCAAGGGCAAGGGAAACATCCTCCTCATCAACACCGCCGAGGTCCCCGTCGCTCAGGGCATCATCGACGCGATGAAGGACGAGATCGCCACGCACTGCCCCGACTGCACGGTCAAGGACGTCAACGTTCCGATCGCCGACTGGGCAACCAAGATCTCCACGACAGTCCAGTCCGAGATCCAGATCAACCCCGAGCTTGACTACGTGCTCCCGGTGTTCGACTCGATGTCCCTCTTCGTTGAGGCCGGCGTCACGGCTGCCGGAAAGGTCGGATCCGTCTTCACCGCGTCGTTCAACGGAACTCCCGCCGTGCTGAAGATCATGCAGGACGGCGAAGTGCTCACGATGGACGCGGGTGAGTCGATGACGTGGCTCGCCTGGGCCTCCATCGACCAGGTCGGCCGCGTGCTGACCGGATCGCCCATCATCGAGGACGGAGCAGCCCACACGCCGCTCAAGGTCATCACGAAGGACAACGTCGACGAGACCGGCACCCCGCCCGAAGCGGGCAAGGGTTACGGCGACGCGTTCGAGACCGGCTACAAGGCACTGTGGGGCCAGCCGTAGTGAATTCCCTCCTGTCGAGCGGCACTGAGGACATCGTGGATGCCACGTCCACGCCCCTGCTGCGCATTGAAAATCTGACGAAGACCTTCGGTGGCCTCGCAGCGCTCTCCAGTGTCGATCTCGACATTCTCCCCGGGCAGATCCATGGTCTGCTCGGGGAGAACGGGTCGGGAAAATCGACCCTCATCAAAGTTCTCGCCGGCTTCTACACCCCGGACCCCGGCGCCCGCGCCTGGCTGCGCGGGGAGGTGCTGGAGCTGCCCATCGCTCCCGGCTACTTCCGCCAGCTCGGCATCAGCTTTGTGCACCAGGACCTCGGCCTCGTTCCCGAGCTGAGCGTGGTGGAGAACCTCCGCCTCAGCACGATCGTCGCCGGGCATCGTCCGCTCATCAACTGGGCGAAGGAACGGGCGCTCGCGGCCGAGACGTTCGCCCGCTTCGGGCTCGACATCGACCCGCGCGAAACCGTCGACCGGCTCAACAACACGCAGCGCGCGCTCATCGCGATCTTGCGGGCTGTCAACGACCTCGGCGACACGCGCGGACTGCTCGTGCTCGACGAACCGACGGTGTTCCTGCCAAAGGAAGACACCGAGCTGCTCTTCCGTGTCGTCAAGGAACTGGTGAGCGACGGCGGCATGAGTGCGCTCCTCGTCTCCCACGACATGACCGAGGTGCTCGAGCACACCGACCGCGTGACGGTCTTGCGCGCCGGGGAGGTGCAGGCGAGCCTCGCCACCGAGGACGTGACCGCCGACCAGCTCGTGCAGTTGATCGTCGGACGCAAGCTGCGACCGAGCAAGACCGCCGCGACCGCCGCCGCCCGTGGTGCCATCGCGGCCAGCGTCGACGGACTCTCGACCGGGCAGGTCGAGAACTTCAGCTTCGACGTGTCACAGGGCGAGATCGTCGGTATCACCGGCCTCGCAGGCTCCGGATTCGAGGACGTGCTCGCCGGCATCTACGGCGCGACCCCGGTGCGGGCAGGTAGCCTGGCGCTGGACGGCACGGCCCGCGCGATCGCCGATGCAACACCCCGCACGTCCATCGCCTCCGGCATCGTCTACGTGCCCGCCGACCGCAAGGCACAGGGCGGCGTCGCCGAACTCACGGTCGAACAGAACGTCACCCTCCCGGTGCTCACGCAGTTCCGCTCCTGGTTCGGCCTCTCACCCGCCGGTCTGCACGCCCGCGGCACCGAGATCGCCGAGACCTACGACATCCGCCCCCGCAACACCGATGCGCTCTTCGGGACGCTGAGCGGCGGCAACCAGCAGAAGGCAGTCTTGGGCAAGTGGTTGCAGGATGACCCGAAACTGATCCTTCTGCAGGAACCCACACAGGGCGTGGACATCGGCGCCCGCAGCAACATCTTCGACATGCTCCGGTCGACTGCGGCCGGCGGAGTCCCCATCGTGTGCGCGTCGTCGGACTACGACCAGCTGGCCGCCGTGTGCGACCGCGTGATCGTGCTTGCCCACGGTCAGATCCACGCGGAACTCACCGGGGACGACCTCACCCACGAACTCATCGCCGCATCCGTCATCCGGAGCCTCACCGAGGTTCCCGCCGAAACCAAGGAGACGCTCTCATGACCAGCGCAACCGACACGGTCGCTCCCGCGGCCCGGCCCGTGCGGCCCGCCCGCAACCTTTGGCTGCACACCGAACGCTTCGCCCTGCTGTTCGCGTGGCTGATCGTCATCATCGGTTTCAGCATCGCCCTTCCCCACACCTTCTTCACCGTCGGCAACCTGCAGAACGTGCTGGGTTCGCAGGCCGTGCTGCTGGTGCTCGCGCTTGGCCTGCTCTTTCCGCTGACGGCGGGCGAGTTTGACCTGTCCGCCGCATCGACCCTGTCCGTGTCATCCATGACCGTGGCCGTTCTCAACGCGAAGATGGGCGTGCCCATCATTCCGAGCATCATTGCGGCGCTCGTCGTGGGAATCCTCATCGGACTGATCAACGGCATCTTCGTCGTGGTCTTCAAGATTGACTCGTTCATCGTGACGCTCGGATCGGCGACGGTGCTGCTCGGCATCGTGCAGTGGATGAGCAACTCCTCCTCGGTCACCGGGGTCGACAGCGCGCTGGTGCAGGCCACCGTCGGGTACCGCGGCATTCTGGGCATGCCCATGCAGTTCTTCTACGGGCTGATCGCCACGGCCGTCATCCTCGTGGTGCTGACCCTCACGCCCATCGGCCGCCGCCTGCTCTTCGTCGGGCGCGGGCGCCAGGTTGCCGAGCTCAGCGGCCTGAACGTCGGTCGCCTGCGCATCGGCGCGTTCACCGCGTCGGGTCTCATCGCCAGCGTCGCCGGAATCATCTACGCGGGAAGCCTGGGAGGTGCCGACCCGTCGTCCGGGCAGTCGTTCCTGCTGCCGGCCTTTGCCGCCTGCTACCTCGGGGCCACGGCCATTGTGCCCGGTCGCTTCAATGCGATTGGCACCTTCATCGCGGTGTTCTTCCTGTTCTCCGGCGTCGTCGGGCTGCAGATGCTCGGCGCCCAGAACTACGTGCAGCAGCTGTTCTACGGCGGCGCCCTGATCGTCGCCGTGGCGCTGTCGCAGGCGATCCGCCGGCAGTCCGCCCGCTCCAAGATCAGCTGACCGTCTCACCTCACCTCGCCTCACCTCCCGCACCCCTCATAACTCGCACGATCCCCACCACAACCCTCGACAAGGAGAACCCCATGGACATCGGTGTATTCATTCCGATCGGAAACAACGGCTGGCTCATTTCGAAGACCTCGCCCCAGTACAAGCCGTCCTATGACCTCAACCTCGAGGTCGTGCAGAAGGCGGAGTCCTACGGCTTCGAGTTCGCGCTGTCGATGATCAAGCTGCGCGGATTCGGTGGGGAGTCCGAATTCTGGGATTACAACCTCGAGTCGTTCACGCTGATGGCGGGTTTGGCCGCGGCCACCTCGAAGATCAAGCTCTACGCGTCCGCCGCGGTGCTTACCATGCCGCCGGCCTTCGCTGCCCGCATGGCAACGACCGTGGACTCCATCTCCCACGGCCGCTTCGGCGTCAACCTCGTCTCCGGCTGGGCCAAGGATGAGTACGCCCAGATGGACATCTGGCCCGGGGACATCCACTTCTCCCGCCGCTACCGGTACTCGGAAGAGTACGTGCGCGTCATGCAGGAGCTGTGGACCTCGGGCCAGTCCGACTTCAAGGGTGAGTTCTTCACCATGAACGACTGCCGCCTGCTGCCGATGCCGTCGACGCACATCCCGATCGTGACCGCCGGGCAGAGCCACACCGGCATCGAGTTTGCGGCAAAGTTCGCCGACTACAACTTCGTGCTGGGATCGGGTGTCAACACACCCACCGCGCACGCGGACGGCGTCTACGAACTGGTCGAGGCCGCGAAGGCGACCGGCCGCGACGTCGGCAGCTACGTGCTGTTCATGGTGATCGCGGACGAGACCGACGAGATCGCCCAGGCGAAGTGGAAGGACTACAACGACGGCATCGACATGGATGCCATCGCGTGGATGGGCTTCCAGGCGTCGAGCGACACCGGCGACGAGAAGTCGACCGCCAAGTCGATCGTTGCCCCCGAGGGTGCCGTCAACATGAACATGGGAACCATCGTCGGCTCCTACGAGACCTGCGCGCGCCTGCTCGATGAGGCGGCCGGTGTCGAGGGCACCAAGGGAATCATGCTCGTGTTCGATGACTTCATCATCGGCATGGACGACTTCGGAACGCGTATCCAGCCGCTCATGAAGTCGCGCGAGGGCGTGGTCACGGACCTGGCAGCAGTATGACCCGCGTTCCCCGCGAGCTGACGGTGGCAGTGGTGCAGTCGGGCAGCACATCGCCCGACCGTGCCACGGCGATCGCCGACCTTCTCGACCTGTTCGAGACGGCGGCAACACCGGGCGTCGACGTGGTGGTGTTTCCCGAACTGTGCACGACCCCGTACTTCGGCTCGACCAACGATGACCGGTACAAGGCGTGGGCGCAGACGATTCCCGGCCCCGACACGGACGCGTTCGCCGCGACCGCCAAGCGGCTGGGCGTCGGCGTCATCTTCGGGATGTTCGAGCTCGGCGAGGACGGCGTCGGATACAACTCCGCCGTAGTGATCGACGGAACAGGCACCATCGTGTCCGGCACCACGCTCGCGGGGGACCGCGTCTCCAGCTACCGCAAGATGTCGATCCCGAAGGGGCAGGTCGGCGTCACCGCCGTCAACGAGAAGTACTTCTTCACGCCGGGTGGCGGAACCGTCATCTTCGAGGCGTTCGGCGCGAGATTCGCCTGCCTCATCTGCTACGACAGGACCTTCCCCGAGTACTGGCTCGCGGCACGTGCCGCCGGTGCCGAGGTCGTCGTCGCCCTCGTGAGTTCCATGGGCAGCCGCGAAGCGCTCTTCGTGCAGGAGCTGCAGGTGCGTGCCATGGAAACCCAGGTCTACGTCATCGCTCCTAACCGGGGCGGTGCGGAAACCCTCGGAGAGACCACCACCGACTACTTCGGGCTCTCCTGCATCGCGACCCCCGAGGGAGAGATCGTGGCGCTCGCCGCGGCACACACCAATCCCGAGATCCTCAGCGCGACCCTCGACCTGAACCGGGTCGCCGACGTGCGCGAGTACTTCGACATCGCCCGTGACCGCCGGGGTGACGTGTTCCAGTATCTGGCGACGGCCACCGCGTGAGCGCGGCTGACGAGCAGGTGCGGCAGACCATCACCCCGCAGCTCGACCTTGCCCTCGCGGCCAGCCGCCGGCGGCCGCTACCGGCATCCCCGTCGTCGGCCGCCGACGAACCCGCCGACGCGGACCTGCTGTTTCGTGCGCTCCTCGCCGACGCCCCGGCCGCCGCTCACGACAGCGCCCCGGCGGCAACCACCACGTCAATCGCCAACCCCGCGATCGCGTCGGTCACTGAGCTTCTCGCCGCCTTCGCCGCGGGGCTGCTCACGCCCTCGGCGCTGATCGCGACCCTGCGTCCCCGCTGGTCTGCCGCTGGACCCGCGCCCGCCGCCGTGCTCGCGTCCATCCCCGGGATCGATGCCGCGGCAGCCGAGAGCGACCGACGCTGGGCCGCCGGCACGCCCCGCCCGCTCGAGGGCGTTCCGTTTGCCGTTAAGGACATCATCGATGTCGGCGGGGCGATGGTCACCTCCGGTTCCTGGCAGACCGGTGACCGCATTGCGCCGGTGGATGCCACGGTCGTCGACAGATTGCGTCAGGCGGGGGCCATCCCGGTGTTCATGTCCGCGACCACCGAATTCGCCTGCGGCGCCCCGGTCAACGGGCGCTACGGCGCTGTGCCGAACCCCTGGAACGAAGAGATGTGGACGGGTGGGTCATCCACCGGATCCGCCTCGGCTCTCGCCGCCGGTCTCGTGCCCTTCGCCCTCGGCAGCGACACCGGTGGCTCGATCCGTGTGCCCTCGGCCCTCTGCGGATTGACCGGCATCAAACCCACCTACGGTCTCGTTCCGCGCACCGGCGTCTCGTCCCTCTCGTGGACCATGGACCACATCGGTCCCATGGCCCGCTCCGCCGCCGACCTCGCGCTGCTGCTGCCGGTCATGGCCGGCCCCGACGGGGTCGACGCCACCGCGGGCGCCACCGTGCCCGATCTCGCGCCCGACCCCGCGTCCGTGGCGGGACTGCGCATCGGCGTGCCGCGCGGCTGGTTCACCGAGCGCTGTGACGCCGAGGTGCTCGCCGCCCTCGAGTCCGCGATCGCCAGCTTCACCGCCCTCGGCGCCCAGATCGTGCCCATCGAGTTCGACGACCTCGACGCGATTCACGACGAATCCTGGAACGTCTTTTACGGCGAGCTCGCCTCCAACCAGGAGGCCAACGCCGATCGCCGCGACCTCTTCGACGACGGTACAAACGCGCGGCTCGACTGCGGCTTCGTTCCGCTCGCCGTCGACTACCTGCGCGCCCTTCGCCGCCGACCGGTGGTGCAACGGGACATGCTGGAGCGAATGGATGCCTCGGGCGTCGACCTCCTCCTGACCCCGGCCGTGGGCGCCACCGCCCCGAGCCTCGCCACCCTCACCATGGACGTGGACGGCGTCAGCTACAACCTGCACGACGTCATTCCCCGCAACATGCGGATCTTCGACTACACCGGATTTCCCGCACTCGTGGCTCCCGCAGGACTCTCGTCGGACGGCATGCCCATCGGCATCCAGCTCGTCGCGCGCCCCTGGCAGGACCGCCTGTGCCTCGCGGCCGCGATGGCCTTCCAGTCCGCGACCGACCACCACCACGCGCTCCCGCCCGTGACCTCGGCATGGAGTGACTCAGATCGTTAGCGTTATGGAAAATTCACAGCAGTCCGCGCGAGTGGCGTGGAACATTCTCTTTGCCACGAGCCTCAGCGTCGTGCTCGTTTTCATCAACTCGAGCGGTCTGGCCATCGCGCTCCCGAACCTCTCCCGGGACCTCGACTCGACCGCGAGTCAGACCACGTGGGTGCTGCTCAGCTACATGCTCTCCACCACCACCCTGATCCTCGTCTTCGGTCGCGTCACCGATATCGTCGGGCGCCGCCGGTTGTACATCCTCGGCATCGTGCTCTTTATGCTGGCGACCCTCGCCTGTGGTCTGGCGACGGATGCCACGTTCCTCATCGTCATGCGGTTCGTGCAGGGCATCGGCGCCGCCGCGATCATCACGAACACCACGGCCCTGCTCACCGACGTCTTTCCCAAGCACATCCTCAGCAGCGCCCTTGGTATCAACGCCTCGATCGCCGCCGTCGGGCAGGTGCTGGGCCCGCTGCTGGGAGGCGTCGTCACCGAGCTGTTCGGCTGGCGGTGGATCTTTCTCGCCGGAATCCCGATCAGCCTGCTCGGCCTCATCTGGTCGCTGAAGCTCATCCCGCACCAGGGTCCCCAGGTGCGCGGTGAGCGCATGGACTACCCGGGGAGCGTGCTGTCCGTCCTCAGCATCGCGCTCCTGGTGATGGGGGTGTCGTGGGGCGGAAGCCTCGGCTGGGGAAGCCCGCTCGTCGTGGGAACGCTGGTCGCTGCGGTGGTGGCGCTCACCGCGTTCATCGTGCTGCAGCGGCACAAGACGCATCCGCTCATCGACATCGCCCTGTTCAAGGACCGCGTCGTCTCCTCCCTCTACATCGCGGCGTTCTTCAACTCGATCAGCAACTACGCGATCGTGCTGCTCGCGTCGCTCTACCTGCAGGGGGTGCAGGGGCTCAGCGCCATCGACGCCGGCCTGATGATTTTGCCCTCGCCGATTGGCACGATGGTGGCGGCCGCGATCGCCGGGCGCCTGGCGCGCACCGTCAACCCGCGCTGGCTTACCGCGAGCGGCATGGTGCTGATCAGCGCCGGAGCCCTGCTGTTCGCCGCGAATCTTGGCGTACACACGCCCTATATCTTCCTAGCGATCGCGCTGTTCCTCGTCGGCATCGGGGTGGGGGTCTTCATGACGCCCAACACGACGGCGCTCATGGGGCGGGTCCCGTCCACCCGGCGGGGCATCGCCAACGCGATCCGCTCGACGCTGCAGAACGCCGGCTACCTGTTCAGCACGGCCCTCGCGCTGGCCATCGCCACCGGCGGGCTGACCGCGACGCAGCAGCTCGCCGCCTACAAGGGCACCCTGTTCGGCATGAAGCCACAGGACCTCGCCGCGTTCGTGGGCGGCGTCCACTCCGCGCTCGTGCTGTTCGGGGTGCTCGCCCTCGTCGGCGCCATCGTTAGCATTGTCGGCACCCGTCCGAGCTCGCCGGGCCGTGCCGACTCGGTCGTGATGACCGACCTGTGACAGTCACCTCCGCCCCGTGACATCCGCCCCTCCCCAAAGGACCTGACATGACGACCACCGACGGAACCCCCGCCACCAGCGCCGATACGACCGACACGGGTGCCGCCGATGCCGACTACGCCGCGGCCGGGTACACCGGTGCGCTCGAACCCGGGGCCCGCCCGGCACTCATCATCGTCGACCCCGTGCGTGCCTACATCGACAAGGACTGCGGCCTGTACGCCGGGGTTGAGGAACCCGTCGAGCAGATGAAGGTCGTTGCCGACGCGGCGCGCGCGGCCGGCATCCCCGTCTTCATCACGTCGGTGACGTACGAAGCGGATGGCTCGGACGGCGGCGTCTTCTTCCGCAAGGTGGCAGCCCTGAAGGCGTACCTGCCGGGCAGCCCGTTCGGCGCGTTCATCGATGGGCTCGAGCCGCAGCCGGGCGACACCCACCTCACCAAGCAGTACCCGAGCGCCTTCTTCGGCACGTCGCTGGCGGCCAACCTCGTCTCCCGCGGCATCGATACCCTGGTGATCACCGGACTCAGCACCAGCGGCTGCGTGCGGGCCACGACGCTCGACGCGATGCAGAGCGGGTTCATCCCGATCGTGGTTTCCGACGCCGTGGGCGACCGGCTCGAATCGGTGCACAACGCCAACCTCTTCGACATCGGCATGAAGATGGGCGAGGTGTGGTCGTCGCAGCGGGTCTTCGACTACTGGAACGGCCTTGCGAAATCCCCAGAGTGATTAAACACACTCGTAATAAACGGGACTCCCACACGCAATGCATCGGGCGCATACTTTTATCAGCAACGTAAGCCGTTGCTCACCCATCTGAGACACAAAACCTCGGTGGCTAACTCATCGATTCTGGTGACGCGGCTTCGTTATGTCTGCACCGAACCTGGTGTCTCTCGTGTGGAACGCAGTGCCAGATCGTTTTGACCTAGCCGATTGGCTTTAAAGTTGGGAAAACGATGCTGAAAGTAACAATTCTCGTGGGGAATCCAAAACCCCAGTCGCGCACGCTGAAGATCGCCGAAACCCTCGTCGACAAGCTGCTTGAGCCGGGTACCTACGCCACGCAGGTCATCGACCTTGCGGAGCACTCCAGCCACATCTTCGAGTGGCCGTCTCCCGAGATGGCAGAGCTCAACCAGACCGTTGCCGACAGTGACCTGGTCGTTGTCGCGTCCCCCACCTACAAGGCGACCTACACCGGTCTGCTTAAGGGTTTCCTCGACCGTTACCCGGCCAACGGCCTGCGCGGCGTCACCGCGATCCCGCTGATGACCGGTGCCGACCTCGGGCACTCGATGGCTCCCGACGTCAACCTTCGCCCGCTCCTCGTCGAGCTCGGCGCGAGCGTTCCCAGCAAGGGCCTCTTCTTCGTCACCGGTCAGATGGACCGCATGGAAGAAATCGTCGGCGAATGGGCCGCCGAGAACGTTGCGGTGCTGCGGATGACCCAGCCGCTGACCGAGGGCATGTTTGCGCGTCATCCCGAATCCGACAGTGTCGACAGCTCGACGAAGGTCGGTGCCTGAGATGACCCTCATCGACATCAACACCGGACTCGCTTCCGCCGCTGCCGCCGGCATCACCCGACCCCTGGATCCGATCGCCTCCGACCCGGCCGAAATTCGTGCCGCGTTCGGTCGCTTCCCGTCGGGTATCGCGGCCTTGTGTGCGGACATTGACGGCGTCCCGACCGGCCTCGTCGCGACATCCTTCTCCGTCGGCGTCTCCTACGACCCGCCGCTGGTGCTCTTCTCCGTGCAGAACAGCTCGACCACGTGGCCCGTTCTGCGTGAGGCCGGACGCATCGGCGTCTCGATCCTCGGCAGCGAGCACGCGGCGATCGCCATGCAGCTCGCCTCCCGCAAGGGTGACCGGTTCGCGGGCATCGAGACCATGGGATCCGACGACGGCGCGATCTTCATCCACGGCTCGCCGCTGTGGATGGAGTGCGAGATCGTCTCGGAGACCCCCGCGGGCGACCACAAGATCGTGCTGCTCGAGGTCAAGGCGCTTCGCGTCGAAGACCAGACCGAGCCGCTGATCTACCACTCGGCAGCCTTCCGCAACCTGGCTGCCGCGAGCTAACCCTCACCCCAGTCAGCCGAACGCCCCGCCCGCACGGAGATCCGAAATATCTCCGGGCAGGCGGGGCGTTTCGCTGCGGTCTGCGGGCGGTTACGCCGGGTTCGCCAGCTCGGCGGAGATCGCCGCGACGAACCCGTCGATGTCGGACTCGGTGGTGTCGAACGCGGTCATCCAGCGCACCTCGCCCGCGGCCCGGTCCCAGTCGTAGAAGCGGAACTGTTGCTTCAGCCGGTCCGCCGACTCGTTCGCCAGCGCCGCGAACACCGCGTTGGCCTGCGTCGGTCGCGTGAAGCTCAGCCCGTGGATGCGCCCGGCCGCGATGGCCTCCTCGAGCGATCCCCGCAGGCGTGCCGCCATTGCGTTCGAGTGTGCCGCCGACCGCAGGTACAGGTCATCCTCGAGCAGCGCGAGCAGCTGCGCGCTGACGAACCGCATCTTGGAGGCGAGCTGCATGTTCAGCTTGCGCAAGAAGATCAGACCATCGGATGCCTCGGGGTTGAGCACCACGACGGCCTCGCCATACAACAGGCCGTTCTTGGTTCCGCCGAAGCTCAGTACGTCCACGCCGGCGTCCGAGGTGAAGTCGCGCAGCGGTACGCCCAGGGCCGCCGCGGCGTTGGAGATCCGGGCACCGTCCATGTGGAGGGTCATCCCGAGCTTGTGAACGTGGTCGGCAATCGCGCGCACCTCGTCGACCGTGTACAGCGTGCCGAGTTCCGTGGTCTGGGTGATGCTGACCGCGAGCGGCTGCGCGCGGTGCTCGTCGCCCCAGCCCCACGCCTCGACGTCGATGAGCTCGGGGGTGAGCTTGCCGTCGGGGGTGTCGACCGTGAGCAGCTTGAGTCCGCTGATGCGCTCGGGTGCGCCGTTCTCGTCCGTGTGGATGTGCGCGGTGCTCGTGGCGACGACAGCTCCCCAGCGCGGGAGCATGCTGGTCAGCGCCGTGACGTTCGCGCCGGTGCCGTTGAACACCGGGAAGACCTCGGTGCGGTCACCGAACAGCCCGCGCATGACCTCGCCGAGCCTGGCGGTGTAGACGTCCTCGCCGTAGGCGATCTGGTGGCCGCCGTTGGCCTCGGCAATGGCCGCGATCACTTCTGGATGCGCGCCGGCGTAGTTGTCGCTGGCGAATCCGCGGTACTGGTCGTCATGAAGTTTCACGGGAGGCGTCTTTCGTTCGGAGGTTCGGCGGTGCGTGGGCGCACAGCCCTGCTGCGGTGAGGCGCTGCGGTGCGGATGACCCGCGCTACAGCGACCGGGTGGTGAGGCGGATCCTGGCGCCGTTGAGCTCGACCACCGGGGCATCCCAGAGACCGGCGACGCGGGTCGCGAGGGTGTCGACGGAGGTGTCGTTCTCGCCGGTGCCGAGGGCACGCACCACGAAGGTGACGGCGGCTGCCGTTCCGGCCTTCGCCCATCCGGATGCCACGGAGCCGACCCACGCCTCTGCGGCGGCCTTCGCGGTGGCGTAGTTGGCGCTGCTCCAGGTGGGGGAGTCGACGCTCGTGGAGCTCACGACGGCCAGGCGACCGGCGGGAGAGGCGACGAGATCGTCACGGAAGGCGAGGGTGGTGTTGCGCAGGGTGGTGATGAGGCGTTCCTCGAGCCAGGCCCAGGTTGCGTCGTCATTTCCGGGCTTCCAGCCACCGACGAGGTGCACGAGTCCATCGATCGGGCCGACCTCGGTGCGCACCGTTTCGGCAAGGGCGAGGACCGCGGCGGGGTCGGAGAGGTCGCACACGTAGGAGGCGTCGGCCGGGACATCCGCCAGCCTGCCCGCATCGGATCCGACGGCGATGACCCGCACTCCCGTTGCCTGCAGGGCGGCGGCACACGCGTGCCCCGCCGCGCTCGACGCGCCGGCAATGAGGACGGTACGGGACGGCTCAGTCATGGCTTCTCATACTTCCAGTGTCCTCCATAGTGCGCGCCGGCGCGTCGGCAGCCCGATTACGCCGTAATCCCGCTGGTCGATTCGATGACGGTCGCCATCTTTTTCGAGAGGGCTTCGTAGAACATCGAGAGGGGGAACTCGTCGTCCATGACCGCGTCGGTGAGTCCCTTCGGCGGTCCGTCCAGCGGGAGGTCGCGCACCGCCCAGCGGGAGGCGGGGTGGGGGGTGAGCGTGGCGGACACGAGGTCGTAGGCCGCGAGCCAGTGGGCGGCCTTGGGGCGGTCGATCGACGCCCAGTAGAGGTCGTCGATCTCCTTGCCGAGAGCGATGACGACGTCCGGGATCTCGTCCCAGTCGATGGTCAGCGCGGTGTCGGTCCAGTGCAGCACGTGGTGCTGGTGCAGCCAGGCGAACAGCAGCTGTCCGCCGAGGCCGTCGTAGTTACGCACGCGACTGCCGGTGATCGCGAAGCGGAAGTTCCTGTCGAAGATCACGGCGTATTGCACGAGCTTCGCGCGATCGCGGGTGACGTCGTCTGTGTCATCCGCCCGCTCCAGGCGCACCGCCTCGCGGAACGCCGTCAGGTCACAGCGCAGTTCCTCGAGCGAGTAGAGGAAGAACGGCATGCGCTGCTTGATCATGAACGGGTCGAAGGGCAGGTCACCACGCATGTGGGTGCGGTCGTGGATGAGGTCCCACATCACGAAGGTCTCTTCGGCCAGGCGCTGGTCGTCGAGCAGGCGTGCGGCGTCCGCGGGCAGTTCTAGCCGGGTGATCTCGGCGGCGGCGCCCAGCACGCGGCGGAAGCGTGCGGCCTCGCGGTCGGCGAAGATCGCTCCCCAGGTGAAGGTGGGGATGGCGCGCATGGCGACAGATTCAGGGAACAGCACCGCGGCGTTGGTGTCGTAGCCGTCCGTGAAATCGATGAAGCGGATCGGCACGAACAGCGCGTTCGAATAGTCGCCCGCCTGCAGTTCGTCGATGAATTCGGGCCACAGCACCTCGATCAGCACGGCCTCGACGAGGCGATCGGTGCTGCCGTTCTGCGTGTACATCGGGAAGACGACCAGGTGGCGCAGGCCGTCAACGCGATCGAGCTGGGGCTGGAACGCCAGCAGGGAGTCGAGAAAGTCGGGAACGCCGAACCCTTCCGCTGCCCAGCGCCGGAAGTCGGTGGCGACTGCCTCGAGGTACGCGTCGTCGTGCGGGAACACCTCGCGGAAGTTCAGCGCCGCCGTCGCGATGGCCTCGACGTACCTGGCCGCATCGGCGTGGTGGGCAGGGTCGGGGATGCTTCCGTCTTTGATCTGCAGGGGGCGGATGTCCCGGGCCGCGTCTTTCAGCGACTGCCAGTCGTCACTCGCGGCAAGGTCGGCATTCACGGCGGAACGGTCCTCGACAACCTCGGGTTCTCCGACGATGGTGCTGGTGAATTCTGCACTGCGTGACATGGGACCTCCGATCCTTGCGATGAGTGGGGCGTACCGGGCGAGACGCGGGACGTGATGGTGCGTCGGAGCACCACCGCTGAGGGGTGATGCAACGAATCCGCGCTTGCATCGAGCCTAATGATGGATCTTCGGCGTTTGGTTGCACTGGGCGCCGGAAAGCTGCGCTACCCGACCCGTGCGCGCAGCTTCTCCTCCACCGGAGACGATACGGCCGAGTTGTCCACAGAGGGCGGCCCTCGGCACCCGCGCTGTCGGCGGCGAGGAAGAGGGTCGTCCCATGACAACGACACGGAACTCAGAACTCACCATTGCCCGACTGCTCGATGACTTCTTCGCGGAGGTTGCCGAGGGCGCACGACCGACCACGGTGCGGCGTCTTGCCACCGTGCGAATGCACCTGGAGGCGTATCTCGACGAGCACGCCTGGCACGTGCTCACCTCGCGGCAACTCGCGATCCTGCGCGCTGAACAGCAGCACAATCCCGTCGGGGCATTTGCCCGCACCATGGGCGCCGAAGACCTCTTCTTCGCCTTCTCCTGCTACCTGAGACCGGAATACCGGCTGCGCAACGTCGTGGATGCGCGCTGCCAGGTGCGGGTGATCGGTCAGCTCACCCAGTGGCTGTATGCCCGCGGACTGCTGGCCAACTGGCGCGATATGGCGTGCATCGCACTCGATATCGAGTGTGCGCTGCGCGAGGCCCGTCGCAGCCTCGCCACCGCGGCCGCCCAGCCGTGAGGCCCGGTCTACAGGCCGTGTGTGCCGAGCCAGTCCAGGAGCACGCGTTCGAATTCGTTCGCCTGCTCGACGCTCGGCAGGTGGGCGGCATTCGGGAAACGGCAGCCGTCGGCGTGCGGGATGGTGGTGACGAGGTACTCGTACTGCAGCAGCGCCGGAGTGATGTCGAAGTCACCCACCATGACGAGGGTGGGAACCTCGATGTCGCTGACGCGTCCGTATGCCGACGGCTCCAGTCCGATCGGAATCGGCTGCTCGGCGATGTGGGAGATGTTGATCGCGTTCAGCTCGTAGGCGGTCGCGACGAACGCCGGGTCGAGATCCTCCTCGCGGCGTTCCGGGCCGAAATCCCAGAGCGCGGCCTCGAGCCGATTCTGGCGGATCCAGTCGCCGGCCTCCCATGCCGCGTCGACTTCATCGAAGAGCTCGTCCTCACGATCGGTGAGTTCGACCTCGGGGAACCCGCTGGGCCCGGAGCCGATCACTACGAGTCCGAGCACCCGCCCGGGCGAATCGAGGGTGAGGTCAATGGCGATCCCGCCGCCGCGCGAGCAGCCAATCACCGTTGCCTTGTGCACACCGACGTGATCGAGCACCGCGAGGGCGTCCGCCCGGTTGGAGAACTCGATGTTCTGCGACTCCGTGAGGCCGAACCCGCGCATGTCCAGTCGCACCACGAAGTGGTCCGATGCCAGGGCGGCGATCTGCGGATCCCACATGCGCAGCGACGCGATGCCCGCGTGGATGAGCAGCAGGCAGGGGCTGTCGGCGGCACCATCGGTCTCGTAGTAGAGCGAGGCGCCTTCGACGTCGAGGTAGGGCATGCTCCGAGATTACCGACCGAGCGTCTAGGCCGCACCGACGAATTTCGTGAGGGCTTGTTCTTTTCACAATCACGGCGTACGGTGACTAAACCGGTTCAGACGACCCCGAACGGGGGCGGCCCCGGCCCGACGACTCGATGAGGAGAACGCGATGATGAGCGAGCGCCCCACGATCGCCGACGTCGCCCGGGTCGCCGGAGTCAGCAAGGGGCTGGTGTCCTTCGCCCTCAACGACAAGCCGGGCGTCTCCGTCGAAACCCGGCAGCGCATCCTCTCTGTGGCCAGCGAGCTGGGCTGGAAGCCGAGCATGCGGGCCCGGTCGCTGAGCTCTCGCCGCGCGTACGCGGTGGGCCTCGTCATCGCCCGCGACCCCGGCATCATCGCCGCCGATCCCTTCTTCCCCGCCCTGATCGCGGGCATCGAAATTGCCCTGGCTCCCGCCGGGCAGGTGCTGGTGCTCAGCATGGTCGCCGATGAGGAAGCGGAAATCGCGAGCTACCGCCAACTCGTCGAGAACGACCGCGTCGACGGGGTGATCCTCACCGACCTCCGAACGAATGACGCCCGCATCGCGCTCGCTGTCGAGCTGGGGCTTTCCGCCGTGACCCTCGGTCACCCGGACATCCCCTCGCCGTTTCCTGCCGTGACCGTTGACGATGCCGCGGGCATCCGGGCTGCCGTCGCCCACCTTGTAGCGCTCGGCCACACCCGCATCGCCCACGTCGGCGGACCGTCGCGCATGCTGCACGGCAGCCGTCGGCGGAACTCGTTCCTCGCCGCGCTCGCCGAAGCGGGACTCTCCGGCGAGCTCGCCATCGAGACCGACTTCAGTTCCGCCGACGGTGCCCGCGTGACCGCGGACCTGCTCGCGCTGGCGGAGCCGCCCACGGCAATCGTCTACTCCAATGACCCGATGGCTATCGCGGGCATGAGCGTCGCCCAGCGGGCCGGCTTCTCGATTCCGCAGGATCTCTCGGTAACCGGCTTTGACGGTAGCGACCTCGGCAACTTCACCAACCCGTCGCTCACCTCGGTGTCCACGCAGGTGCAGGAGTGGGGGCGTGCCGCCACGGATGCTCTCCTGCGCGTGATCGCCGGGGAGGACGTCGTCGACGTCGAGCTGGCGCCGGCGCAGCTCGTGCCCCGCGAATCCAGCGCCGGGCCGCCCCGAACTTAATTTTCCGAACCCAACACCCCCGACGGCAGAGCTGCCGCCGTTCAGTTATACAAAGGAGTCAACTGTGCGAAGAAGAACAGTACGAACACGGACCGTGATCGGGGCGGCGCTGCTGGCCACCGCGATGGTCGGCCTCACCGCCTGCGGCAGTGGCGGATCCACGAGCGGTAACGCCTCGGCCAAGGGTCCGATCACGATCTGGTACTCGAACAACGAGCAGGAAGTGGCCTGGGGTAAGCAGATGGTTGCCGCCTGGAACGCCGCGAACCCCGACGAGCAGGTCAAGGGTCAGGAGATCCCGGCCGGCAAGAGCAGCGAAGAAGTCATCGGAGCCGCGATTGCCGCGGGTAATGCCCCGTGCCTGATCTACAACACTGCCCCCTCGGCGGTCGGCCAGTTCGAGAAGCAGGGCGGTCTCGTCGACCTGTCGAAGATTGACGGAGGTGCAGCGTACATCGAAGCGCGCAGCGGCGATGTGTCGAAGCAGTACCAGAACGCCGATGGCGACTACTTCCAGATGCCCTGGAAGTCGAACCCGGTGGTCATTTTCTACAACAAGGACCTGTTCAAGAAGGCGGGCCTCGACCCGGAGAACCCGAAACTGTCGACCTACGCCGACTTCCTCGCGACCTCCAAGACCCTCGTCGACAAGGGTGTCGCGCCCAACGCGATTCTCCCCGCTCCGACCAGTGAGTTCTTCCAGTCGCAGTTCGACTTCTACCCGCTGTACGCGGCGCAGACGGGCGGATCGCAGATCGTCGAAGACAACAAGGCAACCTTCGCCGACCAGGACGGCTACGACGTGGCCGACTTCTGGGCGACGATGTACAAGGACAAGCTCGCCGGCCAGGAAAAGTACACCGGTGATGCGTTCGCCGATGGACAGGCCGCCATGGCGATCGTCGGTCCGTGGGCAGTCTCCATCTACAAGGACGTGAACTGGGGATCCGTTCCCGTTCCGACGAAGGACGGAACGAGCGCTGCCGACACCTGGACGTTCAGCGATGCCAAGAACATCGGGCTCTACTCCGCGTGCAAGAACCAGGGCACTGCGTGGGACGTCCTGAAGTTCTCGACCAGCGAGGAGCAGGATGGCAAGCTCCTTGAGCTGACCGGTCAGATGCCCCTCCGCACCGACCTGCAGACCACCTACGCCGACTACTTCACGGCCAACCCCGCCTACAAGGCGTTCGGTGACCAGGCCTCCCGCACCGTCGAGGTGCCGCCGGGACCGAACACGGTCGAGATGCTGCAGACCTTCCGTGACGCCTGGTCCAAGTCGGTGATCTTCGGCAAGGAAGACGTGCACAAGGCCCTGGACGACGCGGCCGCCAAGATCGACACGATCGCGAAGCAGCCGTAGGTCATCCGATGACTGACGTCATTGCCGCGCCGGAGGCCAACGTGCCTCCGGCCGGCTCCCCGCCCCGGGCGTCGGGAACGGGTTCCGGCCCCAGCAAGCGGCGCAAGCGCCGCCTGTTGGGTAAGAACCCCCTCGGCCTCCTGTTCAGCGCGCCGTACCTTGTCTTCGTGATCGCGGTCTTCGCCGTGCCCCTGGTGTACTCGGTGTACATCGCGTTTCACGACTACTTCTTCTCGGCGCCCGGTGCCGTCGTTGACCGCCCGTTCGTCGGGCTGGACAACTTCGTCACCGCGCTCACCGATCCCGCGGTCATCCGCTCGTTTGGCAACGTCGGCATTTTCCTGCTGATCAACGTGCCGCTCACGGTGGTGCTGTCGATCGGGCTGGCGACGGCGCTTAACCGGGTCGTGCACTTCCGCACCTTCCTGCGGGTGAGTTACTACGTGCCGTACGTCACGGCGTCGGTCGCCGTGGTGGGCGTCTGGCTGTTCCTCTTCAATGGGAGCGGCCTGGTCAACCAGATTCTCGGCCCGCTGGCGCCGGACCCGTCGTGGCTCGTCAACTCCACGTGGGCGATGCCGACCATTGCCATCTTCGTCACCTGGAAGCAGCTCGGGTTCTACATCCTGCTGTATCTGGCGGCGCTGCAGGCGGTGCCCAAGGAGCTCTACGAATCCGCCTCCACGGATGGGGCGGGCGCGATGCGCAGCTTCTTCTCGGTCACGGTGCCGGGTGTGCGGCCAGCCACGGTGCTGGTGCTGCTCGTCTCCACGGTCACGGGAGCGAACCTGTTCACCGAGCCCTACCTGCTCACGGGAGGTGGCGGCCCCGACGGGGCATCCGCTTCACCGGTCTTGATCATGTACCAGCGGGGCCTGCAACAGGGTCAGCCGGACGTCGCGGCGGCCATCGGCATCATCCTGGTGGTTCTGGTGCTGATCATCGCCTTACTGCAAAACCGCTTCGCGGGGGAGAGAGACTGATGTCCAGATTCCAGACAGCGCTGCGCGGTGTCGTGTTGGCGGTGGGAGCCCTCGTGTTCCTGTTCCCGTTCTATTACATGATCATCGGGTCATTGCAGGCAAAGCCCGACCCGACGGTGGCGGGAGCGTTTCCCAACCCCGCCAACCTGACCGGCGAAAACTATGTGCAGATCAACGACCGCATCAACCTCTTCCAGGGGCTGCTGAACTCCGGCATTTTCACCGGCGGTGTGCTGATCGGCACGATGATCTTTGGGTTGCTCGTCGGGTACGCCCTGGCTCAGCTGCAGTGGAGGGGACGCGGGGTCACATTTGCCCTCGCGCTGCTCGTGCAGGTCGTGCCCTTCCAGCTGCTCATCATCCCGCTGTATGTGCTCATCGCACGCGACTACGGGCTGGCGGACAACTACCTCGGCATGATCCTTCCGTTCTTCATCAACTCGACGGCGGTGATCATCTTCCGGCAGTACTTCCTGCAGGTGCCGAAGGAGCTGTTTGAGGCGGCCCGCATCGACGGTGCGAGCGAGCTGAGGCTGCTGTGGAAGATCGCCATCCCCCTGGTACGCCCGGCCATCATCACGGTCGTGCTGCTCACCTTCATCGGACCGTGGAACGAGTTCCTCTGGCCCTTCCTCATCACCAAGGATG
This sequence comes from Glaciihabitans sp. dw_435, assembly GCF_018449675.1. Lineage (GTDB taxonomy): Bacteria > Actinomycetota > Actinomycetes > Actinomycetales > Microbacteriaceae > Glaciihabitans. The sequence continues at coordinate 87,894 of NZ_JAAVUZ010000005.1, forward strand.
CGTCCCTGCAACCGCTGGCCGTGTCCCTCGCCAACTACATCTCCAATGTGGCCGCCACGGCGTCGAATCCCTTCGGGGCGACGCTGGCGGGAGCTGCCGTGCTGGCTGCGCCCGTCGTCGTCCTCTTCATCGTGTTCCAGCGCTACTTCATCTCCACAGACATCGGTTCCGGTGTGAAAGGTTGACCATGACAATGACAACTCGAACTGCTTTTCCCTACGCCCTCACGCGCGCGGGAGTGATCATGACACCGGAAGACGGCAACGCACTCGAAGCCGAGGGGGTGCTGAATCCCGCTACCGGCCACAATGCCGACGGCACGCTCTACCTGCTGCCCCGCATGGTGGCGACGGGCAATGTGAGCCGGGTGGGCCTTGCCCGCGTGGTGATCGAGAACGGTATCCCCATCGGAGTCAAGCGTGAAGGAATCGTGCTCGAGCCCGACCGGGGCTGGGAACGGGGAGCAAACAACTCGGGCGTCGAGGACCCGCGGGTGACGTTCATCCCGCAGCTGGGCCTTCACGTCATGACGTACGTGGCGTACGGCCCACTCGGCCCGCGCACGGCCATCGCGACCTCCGTTGACCTGCGCGAATGGACCCGCCTCGGCCCGGCGCTCTTCGACTACGACGATGCCCTCGACATGGACCTGAACCTCTTCCACAACAAAGACACCGTCTTCTTCCCGGAGCCGATCACGGCCCCCGACGGCGTGGAGAGCTTCGCCGTGCTGCACCGTCCGATGTGGGACCTGGGCGAGATTCGCCCGGGCGAGGGCATTCGTGTTCCAGCGGGGGTGGATGACGTGCGCCAGAGCATCTGGATCAGCTACATTCCCGTCGCCGAAGTGGTCGCCGACATCCGTGCCCTGGTGCGGTGGGGCCAGCACACGCTGCTCGCCGCACCGGAAGCACCGTTCGAGGAGGTCAAGATCGGGGGTGGACCTCCTCCCGTCCGCGTCGACGAGGGATGGCTCGTGCTGTACCACGGCGTCACCGGCGTCATCAACAACGCTTTCGCACAGCAGCAGAACGTGAACTATTCCGCGGGCGGCATGATTCTCGATGCGCTTGACCCCCGGGTCATCCTGTCGCGGACTTCCGAGCCGCTGCTGGCGGCGGAAACCGAGGACGAACGCAGTGGGATCGTGCCGAACGTCGTGTTCCCGACGGCGATCGAGGAGATCGATGGCCAGAAGTATGTCTTCTACGGCATGGCCGACTCGAAGATCGGGGTCGCGCGGCTCGACCGCGCAGCTTCCTAACCGCCCGGGCTGGATCGCGAGTCACCGCGACCCAGCCCGGCATCGCGCCCGTCACCGGGCGCACGCACGAAGATTTGTCCGCTTATGTGAAAGGACCGTTCAATGAAGAACAGAACCCGCCGCGGAATCGCCGTCCTGGCGTCCGCGGTACTCGTGGCAGGGGTGACCGCAACGGCGGCCCCGGCCTTCGCCTCCGTCTCGCAGTCGGTGCCGGCCGCCGCGGCATCCGCCCGCCTCACCAACCTGGCGCACCTCGACTTCCTGCTGGACACGGCGACCCCGGCCGCCCTGCCCGACCACACCACGTACAAGCTCGACACCGCACCCGCCATCACGATGCCGTGGACGTATGCGGATGCGCGGGACGGCGGCACGTTTGCCCGGGTGGGCGGAGGGCCGCTGGATCCGGCGACCGGACACTGGGGCCAGGGGTCGTACAACGTCGACGACATCGCGCGCGCTGCCGTCGTCTACCTGCGGGACTGGAAGCAGACGGGCTCGGCCGCGAGCAAGCAGAAGGCCTACGAGCTGCTGCGTTCGGTCGCGTACTTCCAGACGACCACTGGCCCCAACGCCGGCAACGTCGTGCTGTGGATGCAGCCCGACGGAACGCTCAACCCGAGTCCTGTGCCGGTCGAGCTGCCGAACCCCTCCGACAGCGGTGACAGCTACTGGCTGGCCCGTTCGATCTGGGCGTTCGGTGAGGGATACGCAGCCTTTCAGAAGCAGGATCCGGCCTTCGCGTCGTTCCTGCAGCAGCGCCTGCAGCTGGGAGTGACCGCCCTGAACCGCGAGTCGCTGAGTAAATACGGAAAATGGAATATAGCCGACGGAACCCGGGTTCCGGCGTGGCTGATCGTCGATGGGGCGGATGCCTCGGCCGAGGCTGTGCTCGGACTCTCCGCCTACTCCGCGGCTGTCCCCCGGGACACGCAGGCACGCACCGCGTTGTCCGAGCTGTCCGAAGGCATCGCCGCGATGAGCTCGGGTGCAACCCAGAGCTGGCCGTACGGAGCGATTCTGCCGTGGGCGCAGTCGCGGTCAATGTGGCACGCGTGGTCGTCGCAGATGCCGGCGGCTCTCGCCGAGGCATCCACCGTCCTGAAGAAGAAGTCACTGCTCGCTCCGGCCGTAACCGACTCAGTCAGTTTCACGACGACTCTGTTGACGTCGGGTGGCCCGGACAACGCCTGGTACCCGACACCCATCGACACCACGCAGATCGCCTATGGCGTTGACTCCCGCCTGCAGTCGCTGCTCGCGGTGGCGGATGTCGGCAGGCTACCGGGTCTTCGCCAGGTGGCGGCCGTTGCGGCCAGCTGGTACTTCGGGGCCAACAAGTCGGGTGAACCTGTCTATAACCCGGCAACCGGGGTGACCTTCGACGGGGTGCAGGCCGATGGCACCGTGAACCACAACAGCGGTGCAGAATCCACCATCCACGGATTGCTGTCGATGCTCGCGCTCGATGCCCACCCCGACGTGAAGGCGGCGGCGCAGGCAACCACCCACATCACCACCACCGACGGAATTCGCGTCGTCGAGGCCGAATCGGCGGCGCCGACCACCGGCACCGTCGTGACGCCGGCTTCGGCGTGGACGGGTGAGTCGCAGTACAGCGGCGGGGCGTACCTCGCGCTGACGGCCGGGCAGAGCGCCACCATCGCTCTTGGCGCCACCGACCAGTCCGTTGCCCGGCTCGTGGAGCCCGTGGTGTTCCAGCCCGAGGTGGTGCGCGGTTCCGGAACTGCCGCGACGTCTCGCTGGAGCATCTGGCCGAATGCGGCTGGCCCGGCGACGCTGGGATCCCTCCGTCACGCGGTCGGCGCGCAGGGCATCACCGAGGTGCCCGGTGCTCTCCTGCCGCAGTCGCTGCGGCGCCCGGTGCCGGCAGGCGCAACGTCGGTCACCGTCGTGGGCACGGCAGGCACCGTCAACCTCGACGCACTGATCGTGCGTCCCGTGGTGTCCAGGCTCGTGCTGACCGGCGCCGCAGGCGCCACGACCGAGCTTGTGCACTCGGCGGCAACCACGCGCACGAGGACGGTCGTGGGGACGGCCGGCACCCGCTCCGTGGTGCGCAGTTACGACTCGCACGGAAAGCTCGTGCAGACGAAGAGCGTCGCGCGCGCGACATCCATCACCCTTCAGGCCGGCGGATTTGCTGTGCTGACGGGCGCAACGCGGTAAATTCTTCCTCGCAGCCACGAAGGGCCCGGGCCAACCACAGAGGGGTGTCCGGGCCTTTCGTGCGTGTGGAGCGCCGACCTCCCGGAGTTCGTTCGATTTCGGGGGACGGCGCGGGTGCCTCACACTGGGCGTATGGGTGGGGTGCTGACGGGATTCGGGATCATCGGTGCGATCATCCTCATCGGCTACATCGTGGGGCGCACCGGCATCCTCGGCGAGCACCAGAGATTTGTGCTCAGCCGTCTCGTGTTCTTCGTGCTCTCCCCGTGCCTGCTGTTCACGGTTCTCGCCGACGCGGATGTGCACACCCTCTTCTCGAAGACCCTCGCCGTCTCATCCATCGCGGCGATCCTCTCCTGCCTGATCTTCGCCGCGGTCGCGATCTTCGTCTGGCGTCGCCCGGCGGGAGACGTCGTCATCGGCTCCGCTGCCTCTGGCTACGTCAACGCGAACAACATCGGAATCCCGGTCGCGGTCTATCTGCTGGGCGACCCTGCGCTGTCCGCACCGGTGGTGCTGTTGCAGCTTCTCGTTCTCGCCCCGGTCATTCTGACGATTCTGGATGTCACGACCACGGGCACCGCGTCGCTTGGCCGTATCCTCCTCCAGCCCGTCAAGAACCCCCTCATCATCGGGTCTGCTTTGGGAGTGCTGCTGTCGGTCACCAACATTCACCTGCCCGCACCGGTGATGGAGCCGTTCCGCCTGATCGGGGCGGCGTCGGTTCCCGTCGTGCTGATCTCATTCGGGATGTCCCTGCACGGACAGAAGCTGCTCGAGGCCGGAAGCAACCGCCGCGACGTGATCCTCGCCTCGGTGATCAAGCTCGTGGTGATGCCGGTGATCGCGTGGTTCTTTGGTCACTTCGTCTTCGGGCTGGAGGGCACGCCGCTGTTTGCCGTCGTGATGCTCGCGGCACTGCCATCCGCTCAAAACGTGCTCAATTACGCCCAGCGCTACGACCGCGGAGAGACGCTCGCCCGGGATACCGTGCTCGTCACCACCGTCGGGTCTGTACCCGTGTTGATGCTGGCCGCGGTGCTGCTGCACTGACGTCGAGGCGTGCCGGGCGTCGTGAGTGTTTGAGCACCGTGTGGTTCGCAACCGAGCCCCCGGCGGCGATAATCGTGGGTGAACACAATCCAACAGGAGGACGCGTGTTATCGATCGCGTACGTGAGCGCCGCTACCAACCCGATGTCCGACGAGGACGTCGCGGCGATCCTGACGCAGGCGCGTGCCAATAACTCCAGCCGCGGGCTGACCGGGTCGTTGCTGTACCGCCGGGGCAGGTTCATCCAGATCCTCGAAGGACCCGACGACGAGGTGCGCGCCCGTTTCGCGGTGATTGCCGCCGACCCGCGTCACCGCAACGTGCAGACGGTGAGCGAGAAATTCATCGCGGAGCGCCAGTTTCCGGAGTGGACGATGGGTTTCCGTCCGCTCGGCGACAGCTCGGTGAAGCAGCTCGACGGGTTCGAGGACTACTTCGATGCCCGCACCGGGAGCGCGCGGCTCCGGTACGCCGACAACGAGGCTCAGCAGTTTCTCGAGTGGCTCGGCGAGTACTGGTTCCCGCCCGAGTACAGCGTCTAGAAGATCATCGGGCGGTCGTCGTCATCCTCGGTCGCAACATCGAGGTCGACGACAACGGGAACGTGGTCGCTCGGCGCCTCGCCCTTGCGCTCGTTGCGGTGGATCGTGGCGCCGGTGACCGAGTCCGCGAAGGACTGGCTTCCCAGGATGAAGTCGATGCGCACACCCTCGTTGCGGGGGAAGCGCAGCTGCTTGTAGTCCCAGTAGGTGTAGCCGGTCGGGATGAACGGACGAACGGTGTCGACGAGCCCGATGTCGGCGAACGAGGCGAAGGCGGCGCGCTCCTCGGGCGAGACATGGGTGGACTGCCCGACGACGATCGTCGGGTCGCCGTTGTCCTCGTCGGTCGGGATGACGTTGAAGTCACCCATCAGGGCGATCGGACCATTGTTGTTCGCCAGTGACCAGGCCTGCGTGGCATCCCGCAGCTTGGCCAGCCAGTCGAGCTTGTAGATCAAGTGTGGGTCTTCGAGGCTGCGACCGTTGGGAATGTACAGCGACCACAGCCGCAGGCCCGCGACCGTCACGCCGAGCGCGCGTGCCTCGAGCGGCTGGTCGGGACCCTCTGCTCCCTTGAGAAAGCCGGGCTGACCGGCGAAATTTGTTTCGACGTCTTCCATGGGGATGCGGCTGGCGAAAGCCACACCGTTCCACTGGTTGAGTCCGTGCGCGATGATCTCGTAGCCCGCGGCCTCGAACGCTTCGGTCGGGAACTGCACGGGCTTGCACTTGATCTCCTGCATGGCGAGAACGTCGATGTCCTCGCGCTCGAGCCAGTCGACAACCCGTCCGACGCGGGCACGGATCGAGTTCACATTCCAGGTGGCAACACGCATGCCTCCACGCTAGTTGGTGGGGGATCATGCTGCGGGATGCCACGGCCGCAGGCAGCCCCAATGTTGGGCTCACCAGCACGATCAGTATTCTGGTCTGTGTGAACAATGCCAAGCAGCAGCTGATCGATGCCATTTCCGCCAACGCGGTCTTCCACGGGGACTTCACTCTCACCAGTGGAAAGAAGGCAACCTATTACATCGACCTTCGCAAGGTCAGCCTCGACTACCGTGTTGCTCCCCTCATCGGCCAGGTGATGGTCGACCTCATCGCGGAGGTTCCCGACGTCTTCGCCGTGGGCGGCCTCACGATGGGCGCCGACCCCATTGCCACCGCGGTCATGCACCAGGCCGCCGCCGTCGGCAAGGGATACCACGCGTTCGTGGTGCGCAAGGAGCCGAAGGACCACGGCCGTGGCCGTCAGGTCGAGGGCCCCGAGCTCGAGGGCAAGCGTGTCATCGTGCTGGAGGACACCTCCACCACCGGCGGATCGCCGCTTGCCGCCATCGAAGCACTCAAGAAGGTCGGCGCCGACGTCGTGGGTGTCGCCGTGGTCGTCGACCGCAACACCGGTGCGAAGGAAGTCATCGAAGCGGCCGGCTATCCCTACTACTACGCAATCGGATTGAAGGATCTGGGCCTCGAGCAGTGAGTGACGGGGCCGCCGACAACGAGAACGAACACCGCGACCACGGTGATTCGGCGGCCAAGCACGCCTCTGCCCCGGAGAGCGCCGACGTGCAGCACGATGACGCTCCTCCCACGGAGGCGATGTCGCTAGAGGACATCGCCGCGGCATCCGGAGTGTTGTCGAGCCCAGAGCCGCCGCCCCTGGTGGAGCCGCCGACGCGGCCGCCGCTGGCGCGCGCGATGCCCGCGGTCGACCTCACCACCCAGCCCATGACCCAGCAGGACCTCGAGGATGCGGCGGAACCCCCCGAGGAGGGCCCCGCCACCCAGCCGATGTCGCGCCGTGAACTCGCCGAATCCCTCAGCGCCGAGGAAGCGACCGAGGTCATGCGCCGGCCGCCGATTCCGCAGCCTGTCGCCAAGAAGCCCGTCGGGGAGAACACGTCGGCCATCGATTCGCTCTTCGGCGAGGGGCACTTCGTCGAGTACGAGGACCAGAGCCTGCTGCCCAGCATCGCGCCGCTCGTCGCCCCGCTGCGTGAACCGAAGAAGATTCTCCAGACGCCGCCCGGCGGTGGCCTCAGCCACTCGCAGAAGGTCCTGCTCTGGGTCGCCGGAGTGCTGGTCGCGGTTCTCGCGATCATCGCCCTGTTCCTGCTCGGCACCCGCATCGGCCAGCGGGCCGAGGTGGCGGCACCGACGCCCACTCCGACCAGCACCCCGACGCCGACCGCCGCCCCCGCCGACGGAGCACCGGCCGTCGCCCCGGGCATCTACGGCTGGCAGGCGCTCGCCGGGGGCGAATGCCTGCAACCCTTCACCTCCGTCTGGGCCGAGACGTTCACCGTTGTCGACTGCACCACGGATCACACGGGCCAGCTGATCGCCCGGGGACAGCTACCGGATGCCTCGGGCGCCGCGTATCCCGGAGCACCCGCGCTACAGGCCTCCATCGCCAAGACCTGCTCGACCCCGACGGTTCTCAATTTCGAGGCGCTGCAGACGGTGGCGGACACCCAGGTGACGGCGAGCTTCCCGCCCACCGAGGAATCCTGGAACTCGGGCGACCGCTGGTACTACTGCTTCGTCTCCCGCAAGGGCGGCGGGCTGCTCCCCGGCGACCTGAAGGTGGCGGCCGGGTAACACAGTCGCGTCGCGCCGCCGCCGATTCCCGCCACGGATATCGCCCGTGCCCTACGCTGAGCCTGTGTTCTCCATTGTGATGTCGACTCTCAGACTGGCCGCATCGCGGTGGCCGGTGCTGTTGGCCTGGTATCTCGCCGGATGGCTCGCGCGATTCGTCATCATCGAACTGGCCGCGACCGTGGGAACGACGAACGCGCTCCTCGCGTTCTTGATCATGCCGCTCGCCATCCTCGCGAGGCTCGCGAGCTTCATCGCGATGTTCCTCGCGTTGCGGGGAGGCATGCCTGCATTCACCGCCCTCGCCGCAACCGGCGGCGACAGCGTCGACCGCACCGACGGCGGGGCAGGTGCGTCGCGGACGGGTGTATCCGACCTGTTCCTGGCGAGCATCCTGCCGTTCTTCGCGTTTTACGCGGCCTGGCAGTTCATGCAGGAAGACACCCTGCGCTACGCCGCATCGGCGCTCGAGAAGATCAACTGGTTCAGCAACGTCGACACCTCCGGCGGGGTGTTGTCCCTTCAGCTGACATGGGGATCCGGAGCCGCCATCGTCGCGGCCTTCATCGGGCGATTCCTGCTGAAGCGATATGGCCCGCGCCTGCCGCGGTGGACGGTCATCGTCTCCGTCTACCTCGAAGCCGTCTGGGTGTACCTCACCCTGTTCCTGATCAATGCCTATCTGAGTCGCTTCAACAACTGGGTCGATTCCCGGGCTGCCGTGCATTGGGCAGCGGATGCCAGGGCCGCCGTTGACGGAATCTTCGCGCCACTCGGACAGCTCTGGGACGGCGTGGCATGGGTCATCGGCGAAGCAGGTGGTCTCATTTTGCTGCCCGTCGCGTGGCTGGCCCTCGCCGGAATCGTCTACGGTCGCGCGTTGGACAGTGCCCCCATCGGCCTTCGCATACCGAGCAACCGCTACGTCGAGAGGGCACGCGCCGGTTACGCGCGAGTGCCCTCGGTGATCGCCCGGAGGGTCGGTGACGTGGGGTCCGACTTCATCGGTCGCTGGAAACCGCTCGCGAACGCGCTGACCCTGATCTGGCGGGCCGGCGTCGTGCCGATGGGCATCTTTGTGCTCGCCTACACGGTGCTGCAGGCCGCCAGCGGCTGGATCTCCTTTGGCGCCATTCGACTGATCGGTGCCCATGACCTGGTCATGTGGTGGGGCAATGTCGACAACGCGCTGGGATTCGTCATCGACGTGGCGCTTGAGCCGATTCGGATCTGCCTCATCGCGGCGGCCTACGATTTCACCCTGCGTCGCCTGGCCGAACGCCGGGTGGCTGCCGAGTTGGTCGCCGAGGTGCGCCCGACCGACGGCGTGGGCGCTATCGCGGAAGCGTAAGGCGCAGGTAGTCGGGGAACTCGCTGACCACGGCGATGCTGAGGGCGAGATCGGAGTCGCTTCCGGCAGTGGGTGGAACAACGAATTCGGCCGTGAACGAGTACGGCCCCGACTCCTCCGAGTCGCAGCCCACATTGTCGGGCCCATTACCGGCGAGACTGATCGCCCCGCTGGTCACCGTCGACCAGCTCCGGTCCTCCCCGGTGCCGTGAAAGTCTTCCAGCCGCACCGTGCACATGGGCGAATTGTCGTCGCCGGAGAGCCCGTGGGGAGTCACATCGACCGTGACCGACACCAGGTCGGTTCCGGGCGGGAGGGCGCGGTCGGCTCCTTCGGAGCTTGACGCGGCTACGCGCGTCGTGGAGACGATGCGCCAGCCCGTGTCGGCGAAGTCCACTGTCTTCGACGTGCTGAGATCGACCGGACGACTGGGGCGCTGATCGAAGTAGCTCAGCCACTGCTGCGCAAAGGTGATGGCGAGCGTCGCGGGTAGCAACACCACAACGACCAGGAGGGCAATGCGGTTACGCCGCCACCACGATCGTGGCGCCGGCGGCGTGGCCACTGTCGCGGGCGTGGGCGCTGCGGTCTGCCCGGATGGCTGCGTCATTTGGTGCCCCAGGTGGGAAATTCCGTGGTGATGGTGGGTTGGATGTCGAGGCTCGACAGGTCGACGGGAAACACGAGAAGGGAGTCTGCTCGCGGGTCGGAATCGATCGCGAGTTCCAGCTGCGCCGTCGCGGCTGCTGCGCCGGTGAGCACGTCACGGGGAAGTTCGAACATCAGCGGTCCGGACCTCGCAATGCCGGTGGCGAGTCCTCCGACCGCCACCGTCGCGTCGCCCGGGCGGGTCGACGCGCTGAAGGTCACGTCTCCCGCCCGCAGAACGGCGGTGCCCAATGGCGCCGACTCATCGTCGACGACGGCCTGCGCCGAAATCTCTGCAACCACCCAGACTCCCGGAGTGGTGCCCTTCCAGCCGTTTCCGGCGGTGACCGAGGTGGCGGCTTCGATCGAGTGCACAGTGGCCGTGATGTTGCGTCCGGTCGCGGCTGTGTCCATGATGCCCGCCACCGTGATCGGCGACTGCTGCATCGCGGCATCCGGCGTCGAATGCGACACGACCGCGGCCACCGCGAGGATGGCGGCGAGCAGCGCGCCGTTGCCCACGTGGCGCAGGCGGGAACCGCGTGTAGCCGAATCAGCCATCGGTGTTCGCCCCCGCTCCGACGTCGCCGAGGGTGAGGGTGAGCGTCGCAGCGGTGACCGGATCGCCGTACAGCGGGCCGAAGGTAAGTTTGCCCTGTCCGACCACCACGCGGTCCAGGAGGTCGATGTGCGCAACGTCGCCGGCGGAGACCGCCTCGGTCGGCACCTGCCACATGAACGCGAGCGTCACCGGCACGCCGGGCTGTACGACGACCTCCTGGCTGCCGTCGTCGACCACCGCAATAGCAAATGGTGGTGCGCCGTCGACAACGCCGGGTGTGTCCGACAGCGCGATGGCGTCGGCCTCCGTTGTGCTGAGACGGCGTGGCTCGTTCGTGGTGTTCTCCACCGTGGCGGTCACGACGAGCAGCCGGTTTCCGGAGTCGGGGATGATGTACTGCTCGGGGAAACCATCGATGAGCAACGCCCGCTCGACGGTGATCGTCAGCTCGGATCCCGCGTGTGCGGCGCCGACCTCGACCACCGGTACGGCCGCGACGGGGGAGTCGTTCAGGCCGCCGAGTAGTGCGGAGATGGCGAGGAGGATCGCCGCGATGCCGGTGATGAGCCACTTGGTCGGCAGACGGTCGAAGCCCGAGCGCGCATGCTTACGCCAGCCGGTCGGTGTGGGAGGAGGCGTCGACGTCACCGGCGTGGGGGCTACAGCTCGGACTCGACGGGCTCGGTCTCGAGCAGGTCGGCGACCGAGTTGAGCACCTCGTCGGGCCGGAATGGGTAGCGCTCCAGTTCTGCCTGGTCGCTGATGCCGGTGAGCACGAGCACTGTGTGCAGGCCGGCCTCGATGCCGGCGATGATGTCGGTGTCCATGCGGTCACCGATCATGCCGGTGTTCTCAGAGTGTGCGCCGATCTTGTTCATCGCCGAGCGGAACATCATCGGGTTCGGCTTGCCCACGATGTAGGGCTCCTTGCCGGTGGCCTTGGTGATCAGGGCGGCGATGGCGCCGGTGGCGGGCATCGGGCCGTCGGCGCTCGGGCCGGTGGCGTCGGGGTTCGTCGCGATGAAGCGGGCGCCGCTGCCGATCAGGCGAATGGCCTTCGTGATCGCCTCGAACGAGTAATTGCGGGTTTCCCCCACCACCACGTAGTCGGGGTTGCTCTCGGTCATGATGAAGCCCGCCTCGTGCAGGGCCGTGGTCAGGCCCGCTTCTCCGATGACGAAGGCGCTGCCGCCGGGCATCTGTGACTTGAGGAAGTCGGCGGTGGCGAGGGCCGAGGTCCAGATGGACTCCTCGGGAACCTCGAGGCCCGACGCACGCAGACGCGCGCTCAGGTCACGCGGGGTGAAGATCGAGTTGTTCGTGAGCACGAGGTACGGCTTGCCCTCGTCGCGCCACTGCTGCAGAAGTTCGGCCGCTCCGGGAACCGGGTGGTTTTCGTGGACGAGCACCCCGTCCATGTCGGTAAGCCAGCATTCGATTTCGCCGCGTTTACTCATGCGGCAATAGTACCGAGCGCACCTGCTCACCCAACCGTCGCGTCATGACCGAGATTGCGTCGGGATTCTGGTCGATGACGACGAAGCGCCTGCCGAGGCTGCCGGCGACAGCGCCGGTGGTGCCGCTGCCGGCGAAGAAGTCGAGCACCCAGTCATCCGCTGCGCTCGATGCCTGAATGATGCGCCGCAAAATGCCCTCGGGCTTCTGTGTGGCGTACCCGGTCTTCTCGCGGCCCGTGGGGGAAACGATGGTGTGCCACCAGACGTCGGTAGGCAGCTTGCCCCGGGCGACCTTCTCGGGGGTGACCAGTCCGGGAGCCATGTAGGGCTCGCGGTCGACCTCCTCGTTGTTGAAGTAGTACCCGGTGGGATTCTTCACATAGACGAGGATCGTGTCGTGCTTGGCGGGCCAGCGGCTCTGCGACTTGGCGCCGTAGTCGTAGGCCCAGATGATCTCGTTGAGAAAGTTCTCGCGGCCGAACAACGCGTCGAGCACGACCTTGGCGTAGTGAACCTCGCGGTAGTCGAGGTGCAGGTAGAGGGTGCCGGCGTCGTCGAGCAGGCGCCAGGCCTCTTCGAGCCGCGGCTCCAGAAACTCCCAGTAGTCGGCGAACGCATCGTCATACGAGTAGAGGAGTCCCTTGACCGACTCGTAGGTGTTGCCCTTGAAGCCCTTGCGGGTGCCCTCCGCCGAGCGTTTCGTCGTCATTGCCTGGCGGCTCTGCACGCGCCCGGTGTTGAACGGCGGGTCGATGTAGATGAGGCGGAACGATTCGTCCGGCAGCTGCGCGAGCGCGTCGAGGTTGTTCGCCTCGACGAGCAGGTTGGGTCCGTCGGGCGCCCAGCCCAGCTCAGTCATGGTCCCCAGATTAACAGTGTTGGTGGATGACCCTGCACCGCAGCCACCCCGCCGGTGAGCTAGCGTCGACTGCGTGACTGACCTGCCGAATGACACCGCGCCCGGGACGGCTGCCGCCGACGAGCCGGGCGACCCCGGGTCATCCGCCCCTCGTCCCGGCGACAGCACACACGAACTCTCCACCTACGGCGTCGGACCGTGGCCGGGGGAGTTACCCACCGACGCCCGCTACGACCCCGACCTGCTGGCGCGCGGTGACACCCGCAACGTGATCGACCGGTACCGCTACTGGTCGATGGACGCGATCGTCGCCGACCTCGACGAGCATCGCCATCCGTTCTCGGTTGCCATCGAGAACTGGCAGCACGACATGAACATCGGGTCTATCGTGCGCACCGCCAACGCGTTCGCAGCGGACACCGTGCACATCATCGGACGCCGCCGCTGGAACAAGCGCGGCGCAATGGTGACCGATCGCTACCAGCACGTGATGAACCACCCCACCGTCGCCGACTTTGCCGCGTGGGCGAAGAGCGAGGGGCTGCCGATCATCGCGATCGACAACGTTCCCGGCAGCGTGATCATCGAGACGTACGACTTTCCCGAGCGGTGCGTGCTGCTGTTCGGCCAGGAGGGGCCAGGCCTGTCGGAAGAGGCCATCGCCGCGGCCGACGTCATCGTCGAGATCAGCCAGTTCGGGTCGACCCGCAGCATGAACGCCTCTGCCGCCGCCGCGGTCGCCATGCACAACTGGATCCTGCAGCACGCGTTCCCGCGACGCTGATCCTGCCCCTGCGGGTAGCGTTGCTGCATGACCACGAACCTGCTCGGCATGCCAGAAACCCGTCTTCCCGCGGAGCCCGAGGTGCTCGCCTCGATCGCGAACCCGGAGCTCGATGCATCCGACGTCGTTATCGGACATCCGACGTCCTCGCTCGCCTGGGCGCTGCTGGCGGATGACGCGTGGTCGAAGGGCAAGACGCTCGAGTCCTACGCCTTCGCGCGGGTCGGGTACCACCGGGGTCTCGACGCCCTGCGCAAGGGCGGTTGGAAGGGCCAGGGCCCCGTGCCGTGGTCGCACGAACCCAACCGCGGAGTGCTGCGTGCCCTCTACGCGTTGCGTCGCGCGGCCGACGCGATCGGCGAGGAGTCCGAGGTTGAACGCCTCGACGCGTTCCTGCGCGATGCCGACCCCACGGTCGACCGCATCATCGAAGACGAGAACATGACGTTCTGAGGCTCACCACGTGAGATTGGGGCATCTCGCCGGGCGGATCGCGCTTAGCACAGGCGCCCGTCCGTGTGGTCGGGGTCACACTGAGCAATAGAATGGGGTGTAATCCCGTTTTATCGAGAGGATCCCCCGTGCCTGCAATTGTCATCATCGGCGCCCAATGGGGCGACGAGGGTAAGGGCAAGGCAACCGACCTGCTCGGAAGCCGCATCGACTACGTCGTCAAGTTCAACGGCGGTAACAACGCCGGTCACACGGTCGTCATCGGCGACGAGAAGTACGCGCTGCACCTGCTGCCGTCCGGCATTCTGACCGACGGAGTCATCCCCGTCATCGCCAACGGCGTCGTCATCGACATCGAGGTTCTCTTCGAAGAACTCGACGCGTTGATTGCGCGCGGGGTGGATGTCTCGAAGCTCGTCGTCAGCGCGAACGCCCACGTCATCACCCAGTACCACCGCACCCTCGACAAGGTGACGGAGCGCTTCCTCGGCAAGCGCCAGATCGGTACAACCGGTCGCGGCATCGGACCCTCGTACGCGGACAAGATCAACCGCGTGGGCATCCGCATCCAGGACATCTTCGACGAGAACATCCTCCGCCAGAAGGTCGAGGGTGCCCTGCACTCGAAGAATCAGCTGCTGGTCAAGCTGTACAACCGTCGTGCCATCACCGTCGATGAGATCGTCGATGACCTCACCAGCTACGCCGAGCGCCTGCGCCCGATGGTCACCGACACCGGCCTGCTGCTCAACCAGGCACTCGACGCCGGCAAGACCGTGCTGTTTGAGGGTGGGCAGGCCACCATGCTCGACGTCGACCACGGAACCTACCCGTTCGTCACCTCGTCCAACTCGACGTCGGGCGGAGCATCGACCGGTTCCGGCATCGGGCCCAACCGCATCGAGCGCGTCATCGGCATCGTTAAGGCGTACACCACGCGCGTCGGCGCCGGCCCCTTCCCGACCGAGCTCGATGACGAGTGGGGCGAGTACCTGCGCGCCCAGGGCCACGAGTACGGCACCACAACGGGTCGCCCGCGGCGCACCGGTTGGTATGACGCACCGATCGCGCGCTACTCGGCGCGCATCAACGGTGTCACCGACTTCGTGATGACCAAGCTCGACGTGCTCTCCGGTCTCGAGAAGATCCCTGTCTGCGTCGCGTACGACGTCGACGGCGTGCGGGTCGAGGAGGTGCCGGTGTCGCAGTCGGACTTCCACCACGCGATCCCGATCTACGAAGATTTCCCGGGCTGGTCGGAAGACATCACCGGCGCGCGCACGTTCGAGGATCTGCCGAAGAACGCGCAAGAGTACGTGCTTGCCATCGAGGCGATGAGCGGTGCACGGATCTCCGCGATCGGTGTTGGTCCCGGACGCGACGAGATCGTCGTGCGCCACGACCTTCTCGGCTAGAGAATCGTAAAGTCTGCCGGAAGCGGACCGCGGCCGGTCAGGGCGAGCAACAGGTCCGGACCGGCGCCGCGCAGCACGGCGACCTCGGCGGCGAGCTGAGTCATTTCGACGAGCAACGAATCGGGGATCGACGCGTCGACGCCCGCGGCCCGCGCGATGTCGATGCTGTGCACCACCAGCTCGAAGGTGCGGGTGCGCAGATACTCGTCGAGGGGGATGGTGACTGCCCCCACGGTAACGACGGGGTTATCGGCGTGTAAACGCAGGGCCATCGCGGTGCGGTCGAGTTCGCGCTGAATCGTCGCGGCCGGGTCATCACCGAGCGCTGCGCCGGCCTCGAATCCCCGCTGCGCCACCGCATCGTTGTCGGTGTACGCGGTGAATATCGCCGGGTAATACGCGGCCGCAGACGTCACCGTCGGTTCCTCCACGACGGGCGGGTGGGCCAGCGCTTCGGCGTATGCGCCGGGATCCACGACGATCGCCGACAGGTAGGTGTTGACGGTCGTGATGGCCCGTGAGGTGTGTCCCACGAGGTCCCGGACCGTCCATACTCCCAGTCCCGGCTTCGCCCACGCCTCCGCGGGGATGCGCTCGACGAGCGCGACGAGTCCGGAGGCGGCGAGTTCGAAACTTGAGGATTTGGTCACGCCCCCATCGTGGCATGCAGTTCTGCGCTGACGCCCCCGTTTTCACAATGTACCCCGGAAGGGGGTGGAACGTATGGTTTCCTTATGTTCACCATCCCGATGCCGAACCGCAACGTACGCGCGCTGGGATGAGAAGGATCACCATTTCAGACACCTAGGGGCTATTTGATGAGCAATTCGCAGCGGACACGATCGAAGGCCGGCCTCGCCGGCATCTTGGGGGTGGCGCTGGCAATCGCTCCACTCGGCATGCTGCCGGCCCAGGCCAATACCGCCGGCACCGGCGTGGTCATCAATGAAATTCACCCGTACGGCGGAACCGGCGGCACCACGTACTCGCGTTTCGTTGAGCTCTACAACCCGACAGATGCCGCCATCAGCCTCGAGTCGATGTCGCTGCAGTACCGCCCCGCCGCGGGAATCGTGAACCCCACGTCAACCTTCAAGTTGAGCGGGTCGATCGCGCCCAAGGGGCACTTCCTCGTGTCCGGTACCGGAGCCACAGGCTCGACGCTCCCGACTCCCGATCTCGCCACCACCCTCGCCGCTGGCGGCGCTGGGGGCACGCTCTTCCTCGCCAACCAGATCGCTCCGCTTACCGCTCCCGCAGCCGGCGGCGTGGTGACCGACCCCGCCATCCTTGATGAGGTTGGCTGGGGCACCTCCAACACCTACGAGACCAAGGCCGTCACCGGCGGTTCGGTGACCTTGTCGTACGCCCGAACCTCGGGCACCGACACCGACGACAACTCCGCGGATTTCACCGCCGTTGCGCCGACACCGCAGAACGCGGCATCCGACGCTCCTCCAACGTCCACGCCGACAGCAACGCCGACCGGCACTGCCACGCCGACGGAAAGCCCGACTCCGACAGTCACGCCGTCGAGCACCCCGACCCCGTCGGCGACGCCCACGAGCACCCCGACGGCCGCACCGACCGTGACCATCGCCGCCATCCAGGGCACGACCGACACGAGTCCGCTCGCCGGAACGACGGTGGTCACGCGCGGTATCGTCACCGCGAGCTACCCCACCGGCGGCTTCAGTGGCTACACGATCCAGACGCCCGGCACCGGTGGTGCCGTCAACCTGACGACGCACACCGCCTCTGACGGACTGTTCGTCTTCTCGTCCGCCACCGTTGGCGCTGCCACGATCGGCGACTACGTCGAGGTCACGGGCGCCGTCAGCGAGTACCAGGGATTGACCGAGCTGTCGGTGGCCGCCGGCGGACTGAAGGTTCTCACCGACACCGCCGCAGCAGTCACCCCCGTCTCGACGGAGATTCCGCTCGCCGCCGCGCAGCGCGAGAGCCTCGAGAGCATGGTGGTGAAGCCGACGTCGGCGTTCACCATCACTGACAACTACGACACCAACTACTACGGCTCGATCGTCCTCAACCCCGGAACGCGCCCGCTCAACACCCCCACGGCAGTGGTCGAACCGGGTAGCGCGGCCATCGCGCTCGCGGCGGCCAACGTCGCCCGCGTCATCACGCTCGACGACGGCTCCTCGCTCAACTTCAACTCGACCGCCAACAAGGGCACCCCGCTTCCGTACCTGTCGACCACCAACCCGGTTCGTATCGGCGCCGCGGTCACGTTCACGAAGCCCGTGATTCTCGACTACCGCTTCTCCGGCTGGACCTTCCAGCCCACGCAGCAGCTCACCACCGCCAATGCGGCGACGGTGCAGCCCGCCACCTTCGCCAACACTCGCACCGCCAAGCCCGACGACGTGGGCGGCGACGTCACCCTCGCCTCGTTCAACGTGCTGAACTACTTCACCACCACCGGCGACACCCTCACCGGGTGCAGCTACTACACCGACCGCGCGGGCAACCCGATCACCGTCAACACGGGCTGCGATGCCCGTGGTGCTGCCAACGCGACGAGCCTCGCGCGCCAGCAGGCCAAGATCGTCGCCGCGATCAACGGTCTCGGCGCCGACGTCGTCTCCCTCGAAGAGATCGAGAACTCGGCCCGCTTCGGCAAGCCGCGCGACACCGCCCTCGCGGCTCTCGTCGATGCCCTCAACGCGGCGGCGGGTGAGGGAACGTGGAACTACGTGGCCTCCCCGGCGACGCTCCCGGCGGCACAGGAAGACGTGATTCGCACGGCGTACATTTACAAGCCCGCCGTGGTAAAGACCGTCGGTGCCTCGGTCATCCTCGATGACCCTGCCTTCGTCAACGCGCGCGCCCCGCTCGCCCAGGAATTCGAGCTGGCAACGGGCACCGCGGACTCCACGTTCCTCGCGATCGTCAACCACTTCAAGTCGAAGGGGTCGGGCGAGGGGGATGACGCGGACAAGGGCGACGGCCAGGGTGCTTCCAACCTCTCCCGCGTCAACCAGGCCAAGGCGCTCGTGAAGTTCGCCGACACCCTCAAGGCGGAGCGCGGCACCGACCGCGTGCTGCTCGGCGGCGACTTCAACGCCTACCTCAAGGAAGACCCGATCGACGTGCTCACCGCCGCCGGTTACGTCGACCTCGGCAGCCAGACGGGCAAGCAGACCTACGCCTTCGACGGTGCGGTCGGATCTCTCGACCACATCTTCGCGTCGGCCGGAGCCGCCGGCAACGTGCACGACGTCGACGTCTGGAACATCAACTCCGTCGAGTCGATCGCGCTCGAGTACAGCCGGTACAACTACAACGCGCTTGACCTCTACAAGGCCGACGCGTACCGCTCGTCCGACCACGACCCGATTTTGGTGGGTCTGGAGTTTGGAACCCCGGCAACCGTCGACCTCAACCTGCTCAACATCAATGACTTCCACGGACGCATCGACGAGAACACCGTCAAGTTCGCGGGAACCATCGAGAGCCTGAAGCGGGCCGGAGGGGAGAACAACACCCTCTTCCTCTCGGATGGCGACAATATCGGGGCATCCGTCTTCGCCTCATCCTCACAGCAGGACGAACCGACGATCGACGTGCTGAACACCCTGGGGCTGAAGGCGTCTGCCGTCGGCAACCACGAGTTCGATCAGGGCCTCGATGACCTCACCGGTCGCGTCGAGGACAACGCCGACTGGAGCTACCTCGGGGCGAACGTCTACAAGAAGGGCACCACAGAACCGGCGCTCGACGAGTACGACATCTTCACGGTCAAGGGCGTCCGCGTTGCGGTCATTGGGGCGGTGACGCAGGAGACTCCGTCCCTGGTGTCGCCCGGTGGAATCGCGACCCTCGACTTCGGTGACCCCGTCGTCGCGGTCAACCGAGTGGTGACGCAGCTGAAGGCCGCGAACCTCGCGGACGTCTTCATCGCCGAGTACCACGAGGGTGCGAGCGCCGGCACGCCGGAGAAGGCAACGCTGGAGCAGGAACTCGCTCTCAACAACGCCTTCACAAACATCGTTACCAAGACCTCCGCCGATGTTGACGCCATCTTCACCGGGCACACGCACAAGCAGTACGCGTGGGACGCCCAGGTTCCGGGAGCCGCGGCGGGCGTCACTCGCCCGGTGCTGCAGACCGGTAACTACGGCGAGAACATTGGCCAAATCGTCCTCACGGTCGACACCGCCACGAAGGACGTGACGAAGTACACCGCGAAGAACGTGGCGCGCCTCACCACGGCCGACGATGCGCTCATCGCCGACTATCCGCGGGTCGCCCAGGTCGACACGATCACCAAGGCGGCCCTGGCCGCGGCGGCGATTATCGGCAACAAGCCGGTTGGCTCAATCACGAAGGACATCACGCGGGCATCAACCAGCGCGACGGCGGTGTCCGAGGATCGTGGCGCCGAGTCATCCCTCGGAAATCTCGTTGCCGACTCGCTCGTCTCGACCCTCAGCTCTGAGGCCCTGGGCAGCGCCGAAATCGGCGTCGTCAACCCGGGTGGTCTGCGTGCAGACCTCACCTACAAGGGATCCTCGGTCGGCGAGGGCGATGGCGTGGTCACCTATGCCGAGGCCAACGCGGTGCTGCCGTTCGTGAACAACCTGTGGACCACGACGCTCACGGGCGCCCAGTTCAAGAAGGTGCTCGAGCAGCAGTGGCAGACAAACGCCGACGGCACGGTGCCGTCGCGTCCGTTCCTCAACCTGGGCCTCTCCAAGAACGTGACCTACACCTACGACGCGACAAAGCCGCAGGACAGCCACATCACGAGCATCTCGGTCGACGGCAAGCCGATCGACCCGGCCAAGACCTACCGGGTGGGGTCGTTCAGCTTCCTCCTGCAGGGTGGCGACAACTTCCGGGAGTTCGCGAACGGCACGAACACGCGCGACTCGGGTCTCATCGACCGTGACGCGTGGATCAGCTACATCACCGCCAAGAGCCCGATCAGCCCGTCGTTCGATCGTCGGGGAGTTCAGGTGACGGATGTCCCGACCGCCGCACTCGTGCCGGGAAGTCTCGCCTCGGTGAAGTTGTCGAAGCTCGACCTGACGTCGCTCGGAAGCCCGGCCAACACGCTGGTCACGGCGAGCTTCGAGGGAAGCACCGCCGCCCCGACGACCTCGGTTGTCACGGCGGGAGCCTCGACCGTCTCGTTCGTGGTGCCCACCGGGCTTCCGGAGTCGGCGACCCTCGTGATTGTCGCCAAGGAGTCGAACACCACGGTGCGCGTGCCCCTAACGATCGCGCCCGTCGCCCCGGCTCCCGTGATCACCGGAACCACTCCGGTGATCGCCGGAGTCACGCAGGTGGGCCGCACGCTCACCGCCGTCGCCGGTGAGTGGACGCCCGCAGGGGTAACGCTCTCCTACCAGTGGATGCGGAACGGCAGCCCGATCGCGAAGGCGACGAGCAACCGCTACATGCCCGTGACGGCGGATGGCGGTACGGCGATCACGGTGCAGGTGACCGGCACGCTGGCCGGTTCCGAGCCGCTGGTGAAGACCAGTGAGGCCGTGGTGATCACGCGGCTGTTCGAGGTGATCCCGATTCCGACCCTCACCGGTTCCCACAACGTCGGGGCCATCCTGACGGCGCATCCCGGCACGTGGAAGCCCTCCGGCGCGACGCTCACCTACCAGTGGACGCGCAACGGAGTCGCCATCCCGAAGCAGACGGTGTCGATGTATCGCACGACACCGGAAGACATCGGTCAGGTCATCCGTGTCACCGTCACCGGATCGAAGGAGGGCTACCTCACGCAGGCGCGCACCAGCGCCGGCGTACAGGTGCTGCAGCTGTTCACCGCAACGCCGGCTCCGAAGATCGCCGGAGTGGCGAAGGTGGGCCGCACTCTCAACGCGGTCGTCACGCGCTGGACGCCGTCCGCCGGGGTCAGCTACCACTACCAGTGGAAGCGCAACGGCGCATCGATCGCCGGGGCAACCGGCGCCCGCTACAAGCTCACGACGAAGGACAAGGGCAAGTCCATCACCCTGGTCGTGACGGGAACGAAGACGAACTATATCCCCGCCGCGAAATCGAGCGCGCGGGTGGTCGTCAAGTAACTGCATAGAGAGATGAGAGTGGCGGATGTCTCGGCATCCGCCACTTTCGTGTTCGCTGGCATCATGGTCACATGAGCGCAATTCGACCTGTCTACGGTGATCTCGAGGGGCGGTTCATCCGCCTGTCCCCACTGCACCGGGAGGAGTTGCCCGAACTGTACGCGGCCATTGGGCATCCGATCGTGTTCGCGGGTGGGTTCGGCGGCGGCAGTGCCGGATACCGCGACAACGTGGATGACTTCGTGGAGTGGGCGCTCGGGTACTTCGCGTGGGACGTCAGCAACGTGTACGGCGTGCGGGTGTCCGGCGGGCCACACGACGGTCAGCTGGTGGGCACCTCGACGCTGGGTGATTTCGAGCTCGCGTTCGAGCACACCCACGTCGGCTGGACCGCCTACGATCCGCGGGTGTGGGGCACCCAGGTGAACGCGGAGGCCAAGCTGCTGATGCTCACCCACGCGTTCGAGTCGGGGTTCGGGCGCGTGAAGATCCAGGCCGACGTGATCAACGAGCGGTCGCGGGCGGCCATCGCTGGTATCGGCGCGACCTTCGAGGGCATCGTGCGGCGGGACAGGCCGAGGGCGGATGGCTCGTGGCGCGACAGCGCGGTGTTCTCGATCATCGACGAGGACTGGCCCCGCGTGCGCGCTGGTCTTCTCGCGCGACTTGAGCCCTTCGGCGACCAGCCGGTGCACTTCCGTACCCGGTAGATTCGAACCATGGATTTGACCGACGGCGCGCTCGGAGCGCAGGACAACGAACTGATCGACGAGCTTCTCGACATTCGTCAGAGCATCGACAACATTGACGCCGCCCTCGTGCACCTGCTCGCGGAGCGGTTCAAGTTCACCCAGCGCGTCGGCAGGCTCAAGGCTGCCGGCGGGCTTCCGGCGTCGGACCCCGAGCGCGAGCGCGTGCAGATCCAGCGCCTGCGCAGCCTGGCGGAGGAGTCGCACCTCGACCCCGCGTTCGCGGAGAAGTTCCTCGGATTCATCGTCGCCGAGGTCATCCACCATCACGAGCAGATCGCCAGCAACACGGCCGCGATCACCACGACGCCCGACGCATAGTCGCTGTCGGGGCATCCGCTCGCCGCTTCTTCCAGAAGAGGACTACTGAGCGACAACGTGACCCAGAGTCCGCAGCTGAGTGCAATTGCGCAGAACTTCCTCATCTGGCGAAAAGGGCGGGGCCTCAGCGCGCTGCTGACGCCAGGCTTGGAGTGCACTGTGGTGGCGGGCCTGGAGCGCTCTGACTAGGCGGCGGGCCGGTCGTGGATGAGGCCGGTCGCGATGGCCCTGATGTGTGACAGGACGGTCGCGACGGTGGCGCGCTCGAGTGTTTCGGGTCGGGCAAGGCAGTCGATGTAACGACCGAGGCCGGGCGACGAGAGCGGGCGGAGCACCAGCTCCGGGTGGTCGCGCAAGTCGGTCGTGTACCGCGGCATCAGGGCAACACTGCCGCTCGCGGAGATGACGGCGGCGGCGAGGGCGAAGTCATTGATCCGGTGGATGATCCGGGCCTCGCTGCCACCGATGCCGGCAATCACGGTGATGGCTTGCTCGAGCGGGAATCCCTCGTGCACCGCCACCCACTCCGCATCGCGAAGGTCGGCCGGTTCGACCGAGGATTGCGCCGCCAGGGGATGGTCGCGGCGGACGGCGATATCCAGGGGCTCGAACAGCAGCGGTTCGACGCGCACGGACGTCGGCCACGGCGGGCTGCCGACCAGGCGATGCGCGAGGACGAGGTCGTGATCGGGCGTGAGGGACGGGAACGCCTCCTGGGCCACGTCGAAGTCGGTCAGTCGCACCTGCGGCTGGTCGCGCCCGGCTGTTGCGGCGATCAGTGGGCCGAAGAGCGCGAGACCTGCGCTGTGGAAGGCCGCGACCGATACGGCGCCGGAGAGGTCGCCCTGAAAACTCGCCACCGCCTGGCCCGCGCGCTCGAGCGCCACCTCGACGTCGATGGCTGCTGCGGCGAGAGCCCGCCCGGCGTCGGTGAGGGCGGTGCGGCGTCCGCTCTTGAACGTCAACGGCGCGGGCGACTGGCGTTGCAGGGCGCTGATCTGCTGGGAGACCGATGACGGCGTGACGTGCAGAGCCGCGGCGACGGCGGCAATGCTGCCCCGATCGCCCAACTCCCTCAACGCGCGAAGCTGACCCTGTTCCATAAGTTCAAACTAAACCATGCGTCACAAAACTGCTGTCTTGTCTAAATGCCGAGCACGCCCGACGATGGGGGAGTGACCACACTCCTGACCAGATTCCGCGTCGATATCCTTCTGCTTCTTGTCGCCGCGTCGTGGGGGTCGACCTACCTCGTTGCCAAGGAGCTGGTGACCCCGAATTCCGGGGTCGCGCTCCTTGCCGTCCGCATGGTGCTCGCCGCGGTGGTCATGGGCGCGATCGTGGGCGCTCGCCGTAACCGCGTGACCGCCGCCGAGCTGCGGGTCGGTGTAGTGCTGGGAACCCTGCTGGCCGCAGTCTTCGCGTTCGAAACGTTCGGCATCGCGCACACCTCCGCGACCAACGCCGGGCTCATCATCAGCCTGACCATCGTGTTCACGCCGATCCTCGACTCCGTCGTCTCCGGTCGTCGGCTGCCGGGCCGATTCTTTGTCGCCGCGCTGATCGCGGTGATCGGAGTGGCCCTGCTCGCGGGCAACGGCGCCCTCCGTCCGCCCGGTCTCGGCGATCTGCTCGTGCTCGTCGCGGCCGTCATTCGCGCCGTCCATGTCACCACGATGCACAGGCTGACGGCCGGTAAGCCGATGGACTCGCTGCACCTCACCACGGTGCAGCTGGCCACCTGCGCGGCACTATTCTCCGTGGCATCCACTGTTTCCGGCGACTCAATCCCGCACTTTCTGTCGCGTCTCGACCCGGGGCGCGGGACGCTCTTTCTCTACCTCGTGCTGGTCTGTACGGTGTTCGCGTTCTTCGTGCAGACCTGGGCGGTGCGACGCACGTCGCCGTCGAGGGTCAGCCTGCTGCTCGGAACCGAGCCCATCTGGGCAGCTGTCATCGGGGTAGCCATTGCCCATGACAGCGTCACCGCCGCGGGGTTCTGCGGTATCGCCCTGATCCTCGCCGGCACGGCGTGGGGTCGCTCGATCGAGCAGCGTCATCGGCTCGCGGCTCTCGCGGCTCTCGTGGCTCTCGCGGACGACGCATCCGACCGGTCAGGTCACCACCCGGTCGCGGTGCCCGGGGAGTAGGGCGCCCTCGTCCGACAGTGCCGAACGAGGGCCGCCGTGCTTACTGGCCCGGCTGCGTCGGGATGCTGGATGTCTCGTACCGCGGCTCATGACGCGGAAGGAAGAACCCGAACACGGCGCCGGCGGCTCCGATGATGGCGCCCAGGACGAAGATCAGGTGGAACGCGCCCCCGGTGGGGATCACGATTCCGCCCGTGCTCGTGACACTGGACGCGAGGATGACCCCGGCCAGCGTCGCCGCGATGGTGGAGCCGAGCGTGCGCATGACCGAGTTCAGGCCGTTGGCTGCCGCGGTCTCTGACGCGGGAACTGCGCGCATGATGAGCGTCGGCATGGCGGCGTAGGCAAATCCCACGCCGAAGCCCACGAGGGTGGCGATGAGCACGATGTGCCAGATCTCGTGATCGAGGAACAGCGCGAGGATGTAGGCGACAGAGATGATCGAGCTGCCGAGGATCAGGCTGGTGCGGGGCCCTCGGGTGGCCGAGAGCTTCGCGGCGGTCGGGGAGAGGAAGAACATCACCAGTCCGCTGGGCATCAGGCAGAGGCTCGCCACGATGAGGGAAACGCCGAGTCCGACTCCCGTGACGGTCGGGGCCTCGAGCAGCACCGGCAGGGTTGCCGCGGTGATGAAGAATCCGAAGCCGACGCAGATCGAGGCGAGGTTGGTCAGCAGCACCGGGCGGCGGGCAGCGACCCTCAGGTCAACGAGCGGGTTGGAGGTGCGCAGCTCGAAGAAACCCCAGATCAGCAGCACCACGACACCGCCGATGGCGAGCACGAGGGTTCCCGGCGAGGTCCATCCCCACTCGTGACCCTTCGAGAGTGCGAGCAGCAGGCCCACCAGGCCAATCGCAAAACCCACGGCGCCGACGTAGTCGAAGCTGCCCCCGGTGCGCAGTGTGCTCACGGGGATGATGGTCAGCACCGCGACGAATGCGACGACCGTCAGCAGGGCCGCGAGCCAGAACAGAAAATGAAAGTCGAGGTTCTGCGCGATGACGGCCGAGACGGGCAGGCCGACGGCCCCACCGACACCCAGCGTCGCGCTCACCAGCGCAATGGCGCCGCCGAGGTTCTTCGGGTGAATGATGTCGCGCAGAATGCTGATACCGATCGCGATGGCGCCGAGCCCGATGCCCTGCAGCACGCGGCCGGCGATCATCGGGATAACGGTGTTCGAGAGCGCGGCTACGATAGAGCCGGCGAGCATGAGGCCAATGAGCAGCAACAGGATGCGGCGCTTGCCGTACATGTCGCCCAGGCGTCCGCTGATCGGCGTCGTGATGGCGGCGGCCAGCAGCGTGGATGTCAACACCCACGAGGCATCCGCCGACGTCGTATTCAACAGGGCGGGCAGCTGCGGCACGATCGGGGTCACGAGGGTCTGCATGAACGCGGCGATCAGGCCGGTGAAGGCGAGCGTCGAGATCATCACCCGGTCGCTGGGCTTGCGCGTCAGGCGCTTGCGTTCGGGGTGCGGATCTTCAGGTACAGAGGTCATGCGGCGGAGCCTTTCGGGGTGCAGAACGCCACGACACTGGGACGAAAGGGGGGAGTTCAAAGCAGTCACGGTCAACGACTCGTACGGGAGCCGGACAGCTGCGGAGGACTCTCCCACTCTAAGGCCGCGGACCCTCGAAAGTTGCACGCGCTGCACATATTGCGCAGAAATGAAGAACCCGGCACGCCGCATCCGAGAAGTGGATGCCTCGTGCCGGGCTCTCGACGTGGGTGCTACTGGCCGATGACCGCGCCAAACCGCTCGCTCATCGTCGCGCGGTGCGTGCCGCGCAGCTCATCGAGCGAGATGGTGAACAGGTCCTGGATCTCGAGCGCCGGCGTCTGCGCGTCGGTGACTCCGATGCGCAGGACGGGGTATCCGCGGCCCTCGCACAGCCCCTGGAACTTGACGTCTTCCTCGCGCGGGACGCTGACGATCACGCGGCCGGTCGACTCGCTGAACAGTGCTGTCGCGGCGTCCACGCCGTCACGTTCCATGATCTCGCCGAGCCAGATGCGGGCTCCGACGCCGAAGCGCATCGTGGCCTCGGCCAGCGACTGCGCGAGCCCGCCGTCGGCAAGGTCGTGGGCGCTGGCGATGAGGCTTTGCTCGCTGCCGGCCGCGATGAGCGACGCGAGGCGCTGCTCGGCGCCGAGGTCGACGGCCGGGGGACGGCCGCCGAGGTGGTCGTGGATGACTCCTGCCCAGGCCGAGCCGTCCAGCTCGAGCTTGGTCGTGCCGAGGAGGTAGATGTTGTCGCCCTCGTCCTGCCAGCCGGACGGGATGCGCTTGGCAACGTCGTCCATCACGCCGAGCACGGCGATGACGGGGGTCGGGTGGATCGGCACATCGCCGGTCTGGTTGTAGAAGCTGACGTTACCGCCCGTGACGGGGATCTCCAGCTCGAGGCATCCGTCGCTCAAGGCCTCGACGGTCTTGCTGAACTGCCACATGACCTCCGGGTTCTCGGGGGAGCCGAAGTTGAGGCAGTCGCTGACGGCGACCGGGGTCGCTCCCGTGACGGCGACGTTGCGGAAGGCCTCCGCGAGGGCGAGCTGCGCGCCGACGTAGGGGTCGAGCTGGCAGTAGCGTCCGTTGGCGTCGGTGGCGACGGCGAAACCGAGACCGGACTCCTCGTCGACGCGGACCATGCCGCCGTCGTCGGGGAAGCTCAGGGCGGTGTTGCCCATGACGTAGGTGTCGTACTGATTGGTGATCCAGCTCTTGTCGCTGAGGTTGGCGCTGCCGAGAAGGCGAAGGGCCTGCTCGCGCAGGGCCGCGCCCTCGGTCGGGCGCACGAACTTGGAGGCGGAATCGGCCTGCAGCGCTTCGATCCAGGTGGGGTAGCTGACCGGACGGTCGTAGACCGGGCCGTCGATCGCGACGGTGCGCGGCTCGACATTGACGATCTCTTCGCCGTACCAGTTGATGATGAGGCGGCCGGTATCGGTCACTTCGCCGAGCACGCTGGTCTCGACATCCCACTTCTTGACGACGGCGAGGAAGCCGTCGAGCTTCTCGGGAGTCACGATCGCCATCATGCGCTCCTGGCTCTCGGACATCAGGATCTCTTCGGCCGTCAGGCTCGGGTCGCGCAGCAGCACCTTGGACAGCTCGATGAACATTCCACCGTCACCGTTCGAGGCGAGCTCGCTCGTCGCGCAGCTGATGCCGGCGGCGCCCAGGTCCTGGATGCCCTCGACGAGGTCCTGCGCGAACAGCTCGAGGCAGCACTCGATGAGCACCTTCTCGGCGAACGGGTCGCCGACCTGAACCGCGGGGCGCTTGGTCGGGCCGCCTGCAGAGAAGGAGTCGGAGGCAAGAATGGATGCCCCGCCGATACCGTCTCCGCCGGTGCGGGCCCCGAACAACACGACCTTGTTGCCCACGCCGCGGGCATTGGCCAGGTGCAGGTCTTCGTGGCGAAGCACGCCCACGGCGAGTGCGTTCACGAGCGGGTTGGCCTGGTAGACCGAGTCGAAGTAGGTCTCACCGCCGATGTTCGGCAGCCCAAGGCAGTTGGCGTAGAAGCTGATGCCGCTGGTGACGCCGTGCACGACACGGGCGGTGTCGGGGTGGTCGATGTCGCCGAAGCGCAGGGCGTCCATGACGGCGACCGGGCGAGCGCCCATCGAGATGATGTCGCGCACGATGCCGCCGACGCCGGTGGCTGCGCCCTGGAACGGCTCGATGTAGCTGGGGTGGTTGTGTGACTCGATCTTGAAAGTGACGGCCCAGCCTTCACCGACGTCCACGACGCCCGCGTTCTCGCCCATGCCCACCATGAGGTTCTTCTTCATCTTGGGCGAAACCTTCTGGCCGAACTGGCGCAGGTAGTTCTTGCTCGACTTGTACGAGCAATGTTCGCTCCACATCACGGAGTACATCGCCAACTCACCGCTGGTGGGGCGGCGCCCGAGGATCTCGCGGATGCTCGCGTACTCATCTGCCTTCAGACCCAGAGCGCCGTAGGGCTGCTCCCGATCCGGCGTTGCCTGAGCGTTTGCGACGGTGTCGGGCGCAGCTGTGCTGGCCCCAAGACTGGTGGGGGTACTCACGAGGGAGAGGGCTCCTGTATCGAGGGTGTGCCGGAAGCCCCAATTCTAGTCGAGTGCGCTCCCGGCGGTACGGGATGGCCCATCGTGCCCATTCGGCGCAAAACCCACGACGCGGCCCGCGCGCGCGTTGCCTGCCGTCCGCATCCATCGAAGGAGCAAAGATGGTCTGCATCTCACCGGATCAACGACCATCTGCGCTCCTTCGGTGCAATTTCGTCAACCGGGCCACCCACCGCGGCGTAGTGCTCGCGTGACCCTTGCCACCACGTCATCGGGAGCGCCAAAGAGAGCTGCCTTTCTGACCCGCACCGTGCTCCACCCCTCCTCATTGAAGCGTTCGATGCGCGTGATGTCCTTGTTGTACTGGAACGCATTCGTGCGATGGTGGTCGCCGTCGTACTCAATCAACGTGCGCCAGAGCCTGTAGACCAGATCGCCCCGCCCCAGCAACCTTCCGTTGGCATCCCGAATCTCGACGTTTATTTCCGGCTCCGGCAGGCCGGCGCGAACCAGTAGCAAACGCACCAGGGTCTCTGGTCGCGATTCAGATCCTTGGCGGAGCATTCGCAGCGCGGCATCCGCATCCCGGGTACCCCGCACATGCGACGATGCCACGGCTTGCGCGAGTGCTTCGATGCTGGTGTGGGGCCTGAGGTCGTGGGGGTCGAGAACGACAGGGTCGAGGATGAGATGGTCTCCGGCGACCACAAGTTCGTCGAGCGGAAGGGAACTCGCCATGCTGAGCCATGTTGTCGGTGCGTCGCTCACCGGCAATCCAAACCTCCACGTGATTCGGGCGAGGTGCGGTTCAATTCGGTGGCCAACAACCCCCGCCCTCCGAGGGGCTCCGGACTGATGGGGGCCAGTGACGTGGAGCGGTTCCGTGGGGCCCGATCGAGTGGGGAGCGGGCAACCCCAGAGGCGGGCGGCCGTCACATGACTGAAAAACTGCCCCGGCTTGAGGAGCGGCAGGTAGGCGCGGCAACGGTCGACGATCAGGGCCAGTTCGGTCGGCTGTGCTGCCGGTGGGCGCATTTGGGGTGACGGGGGAACGCGCAGGCCGTAAAACGGCCGACCGAATTTCGGGTTGCGAAGTTGGCCTCGGGTGATGCCGGCGCCAATGGCGTCACCAACGGTGAAGGGAACAGCACGGAACTCCGGGGGCAATCGATCACGAGGAGACATCTGGCTAGCGTGCAGCGAGTACCGGACGCGCTGCCGCACCTGTACACAGGCATGCCGAGGATGCATCGAAGGAGCAGAGATGGTCGCTGTGGCAAGACCATGGCGACCATCTTTGCTCCTTCGATCGAGCGGAGCGCGTCAGTCGGCTGGCTAGCCGAGCAGCTGCGCCATCTTGGCGTAGAACTCTGCGGGGTCTCCGGCGAGGGAGGCCTTCACCATTGCCGTCCAGTCGTCGACGATCACTTCGATCGAGCCGGTGGCAAGGCCGTCAAATGACAGACGCGGGACGTCGCGAGGGTCGATCTTGGGCCCGTCGTACCCGGCGGTGAGGTCGGTGTCCGCGGCGCCGAGCAGCACACCCTGCACGAGCGTGCCCTGGCCAGCGAGCTCGCCGCGCACGCCATTGGTCATGTTCCACTCGGCCGCCTTTGCCGCGGCGTAGGAACCCCCGGTAGAAGTCGAGAACCACGACAGCGCTGACAGCACGTTGACGATCGCTCCGCCGCCGTTGGTGGCGAGGATCGGCGCGAACTCGCGAATGACGCCGAGCGTTCCCCAGAAGTGGGTGTCCATCTCGCGGTGGATCTCTGCGAGATCGCCGGTAATGAGGGAGGCGCCCGTCGAGATGCCCGCGTTGTTCACGAGCAGGGTCACGTCCTGGGCAGCCGCGGCTGCCGCCGTCACCGACGCCGGGTCGACGAGATCGAGCCGCAGCGGCACCACGCGGCTGTCTTCGAATGCGAGCTCCTCGGGGCGACGCGACGTGGCGTAGACCTTGCTCGCCCCGCGATCGAGCAGCTCAAGGACGAACTGACGGCCGATGCCGCGGTTGGCTCCGGTGACGAGGGCGATCTGGTCGGTGACGATCATGTGTTCAGGCTTTCTGTAGTCGTTCTGTGTGGGCTGCCGGGCGCGGGCGCACCGGCGAGGGCTACGCTAAACGTTGACGTTGACGTTAAGGTCAAGTCGTAAGCGAAACTGCAAAGAGAAGGAGTCCGTCTGATGCGGATTGGCGATGTGGCGCGGCAGGCCGGAGTGAGCACCAGGGCCCTCCGCTACTACGAGGAGCAGGGCCTGCTGTCCCCGGAGCGCACCGCCAGCGACCAGCGCACCTACGCCGAGTCCGCGGTCGAGCGTGTGCGGCTGATCCAGCAGTTCTTCACCGCCGGGCTGTCCAGCCGCACGATCCTGCAGCTGCTGCCGTGTATCGAGAGCGCAACGGCGTCGCCCGAAGTGTTCGAGGTGCTGGCCGCCGAGCGCGACCGGATCAGCGCCGCGATGGCTGACCTCGAGGCGGCACGTGGAGCACTCGACCACATGATCCACATCGTCAGCCATCCGACGCCGGAACACTGCCCCGCGCTGCGCACGACCCCGTGGGGTCCGTACGACGCGGTGGCGGAGGCCGGTGCTGCTGCTGTGAGCCAGCGATGAATCCCCTTGCCGGTTGCCGCAAAGTGACGCGCGCGCCACGGGCGAGTTTGGGCGCGGAGTCATCCGCCACCTAGCCTTGAAGCACGCCGATGGGATGGGGCCTCATGTTCGAGTGGAAGTCATGGCTTGGGTTGGCGGTCGCGGTCGCGATCGCTGTTGTCGCCGCGCTGATCGTCATCGCGTTTATCGCGCTGATCGTGCGGGGTGCGGCCCGCCGCCGCGAGTGGCCCGGTGCGCTCGCCAGCGGTGCCCGCCACCCGTTCCGGCTGCTGATCGTGCTGATCGCCGCGTGGAGCGCAGTCACCGCGACCCTTCCCGATGAGGAGTGGCGCGCGGGCCTCAACCACACCTTCCTCATCGCCGTCATCGCGACGGCAGGGTGGCTTGCCGCCCGGCTGATCGCCTTCGCGGCAGGACTCGGGATGGCGCGCTACCGCACCGACATCCCCGACAACAAGGTCGCCCGCCGCATGCAGACCCAGCTCGCGCTGGTGCGTCGGCTGGGTGTCGTCATCGTCGCGGTGCTCACCTTTGGATCAATCCTGCTGACGTTCCCGGGTGTGCAGGCGCTCGGCACGAGCCTGCTTGCCTCGGCCGGCCTCGTCAGTATCGTGGCCGGTCTCGCCGCCCAGTCCACCCTTGCGAACGTCTTCGCCGGGGTGCAGCTGGCCTTCAGCGACGCAATCCGCGTTGACGACGTCGTCATCGCCCAGGGCGAGTGGGGCCGCATCGAAGAGATCACGCTGACCTACGTCGTCGTGCACATCTGGGATGACCGCCGCATGGTGCTCCCCTCCACGTACTTCACGACCACGCCCTTTGAGAACTGGACGCGCAACAGCAGCGAGCTCCTCGGCTCGGTCGAGCTCGACCTCGACTGGCGCGTCAGCCCGGTCGCCATGCGCCAGGAACTCGCGGACATCCTCACCCGCACCACCATCTGGGACGGCCGCGCCTCTGTGCTGCAGGTCACCGACGCCGTCGGCGGCTTCGTGCGCGTGCGCATCCTCGTGACCGCGATCGACGCACCCACGCTGTTCGACCTGCGCTGCTTCGTGCGCGAAGAGATGATCGAGTGGATCCAGTCGCAAGACGAGGCCGCAATCCCGCGCACCCGCGTGCAGACGGTCACCGAGAGCCCGCGTCCCAAGCAGAAGGTCAAGGAACAGGCCGCGCACACCGACCAGATCGGCCTGTTCACGGGCACCGCCGAGGCAGAAGAGCGCGCCAACCAGTTCACGCAGGCGATCCCGATCATCACCCAGTCGATGCCCATCATTGAAGTGGATGACCCGCCCGCTGCAAAACCGTAGGCGGGCGCACCCCGCCTCGCCCCACCCAGCCCACCCCAGGCACCGCCCGCCTCGCGCCGACCCACCCTGGCACCGCCCGCCAGCCCAGCCCTCCGCCCCAGCGCACGACCGACACCCCCCGTTTACCGCGAGTTCAGTGACGTGGACTTAGCTAAACCGTTAACCGGACGGTGCGACCGGTGACAACGTCGGCGTGGATTTGATCGGGGGAGCAGAGGCGCGTTCTCAATTGGATCCCGCCGACGGGACTCGTGACCATGCCTAGGCGGGCGACCCTGCCCCACCCCGGGCAGTTCGAATTCACCCCTCCGGCCTTTGCCATGGCGTGGCCCGGCACCGGCCGCGCACACGAACTCGTCGCCATCCCCCACGTGAAGCTTGAAACCGGGGACGTCCTCGTCGCCATCGAGCTGGCCGCCATCTGCGGGTCGGACGTGCGCACCACCGCCGGCCATCGCGTCCCGCCCGCGCCCGCTCCGTCGGTGCTCGGCCACGAACGCATCGGCCGCGTCGTCGCGATCGGCGGCGGAGCCCGCGTGAAAGCCGTCGATGGCCGCCCGGTCGAGATCGGTTCCCGCGTCGCATGGTCGGCCATCGCCCCCTGCGGCAAGTGCTACCGCTGCAAGGCAGGTCTCAGCTCCACGTGCCTGACCCTCAAAGAATATGGACATGAGCGGATGGCCCGGGGCTGGGAGCTCTCGGGAGCCTTCGCCTCCCATTCCCACGTCCTCGCCGGTACCGGCATCGTGTTGCTCGGAGACGAGCTGCCTGCCGCCGTGGCCGTTCCCGTGTCCTGTGCGACCGCGACAGTGGTGGCCGCGCTCGAGGCGGCACAGAAGACCGTGTCCCTCGCCGGGGCGACCGTGGTGATCACGGGCGCGGGCGTCCGCGGGCTCACGGCTACCGCCATGGCGACGGACGCCGGTGCCCGGGTCGTCGTGAGTGACCCCGACCCCGAGCGTCGTGCCCTCGCCCTGAGCTTCGGTGCCGTTGCGGTCGCGGACCCGCTCGCGACATCCGCTTCCCGCTACAGCCTGGCGAGCGTGTTGCGGTCCCTGGGCGTGCAACGGTCGCGGGTGACGATCGGGCTGGAGATGTCGGGAGCGAACCTGGCCGTGCGTCCGCTCGTGGATGCGGTGGATGTCGGGGGCGTTGTGGTGCTCGCGGGTGCGCAGAAGTCCGGGGCGGAGAAGGCGGCGGCCGAGGTCAGCATCGACCCGCGGCGGATCGTGTCGGGGCTACTCACGGTGACGGGCGTGCACAACTACTCCCCGCGGCATCTGCAGGCAGCGGTCGACTATCTGCAGGGCGCGTGGCAGCGCTGGCCCTTCGCGGGCCTGGTCGGCGAGGTGCTCCCGTTGCTGAGCGTCGACGAAGCGATCGAGCTCGCGGCGATGGGCAGCGCGCCCCGCATCGGTATCGCGCCGTAGGGGTCGCGCCCCCCCCCGGTCGGCAGCGCCCCGGGGCCGCGCCCAAGCGTCGCGCCGCCCGGGAGAACCCATCCGGGCCCCTTCGGCGGGGTTATGGCGCCGCGGTACGCCATTCCTCCTCGAAGGAGCACAAATGGTTGTGATCCGGCGCGCGAGACAACCATTTCTGCGCCTTCGATGCTCTTATGTCAAGAGATGCCGGCTGGCGGGACTGTGCTCGGCGGAATCCCGCCTGTCCAGAGCCCCGCGAGGCACGGAATTACGCCTACGCGGTAACGAAGGAGCGGATGACGCTGGTGAAGAAGCCCAGCCCGTCGGTGCCGGATGCCATCGCGGCAGCGGTGTCGGGGCCAAAGCCCTCCTCGACCGCGTGCTCGGGGTGGGGCATGAGGCCGACCACGTTACCGGCGGAGTTGGAGACACCCGCGATGTCGTTCATCGAGCCGTTGGGGTTGATGTCCACGTAGCGGAACACGACCTGGCCCTCGCCCTCGACGCGGGCGATGGTCTCCGCGTCTGCGACGTAGCGGCCGTCGGCGTTCTTCAGCGGGATGATGATCTCGGCGCCGGTGGA
The DNA here is from genome assembly GCF_018449675.1 of Glaciihabitans sp. dw_435. Lineage (GTDB taxonomy): Bacteria > Actinomycetota > Actinomycetes > Actinomycetales > Microbacteriaceae > Glaciihabitans. The sequence goes on from NZ_JAAVUZ010000005.1 coordinate 122,368, forward strand.
GTACTCGTTGGTCCAGGCGGTCGACGCGTTCTCGACGCGCAGCTTCTGGTCACGGCGGATGAACTGCTGGTGCGCGTTCCGCGTGTGGGCGCCCGGGACGAGGCGCGCCTCGGCGAGCATCTGGAATCCGTTGCAGATGCCAAGTACCGGAACACCCTTGTTGGCAGCGTCGATGACCTCGGCCATGATCGGGGCGTGGCTGGCAATGGCGCCGGCCCGCAGGTAGTCGCCGTAGCTGAAACCACCGGGAAGGATGACGGCGTCAACACCCTGCAGGTCGTGGTCGCCGTGCCAGAGGGCAACGGGAGTCGCACCGGCAACACGCACGGCACGCTGGGCATCGCGATCGTCGAGCGATCCCGGGAAGGTGATGACTCCGACGCGCATTACGCGGACACTGCCTCGACGGCGACACCGTCGACGGTGATCTCGACGACGTCCTCGATGACCGAGTTGGAGAACATGTCCTCGGCGAGCTCGCGGATCTCGGCGATCGTGCTGGCGTCAACCGTGCCATCGACGACGACCTCGAAGCGCTTGCCGATGCGGACGGAGGAGAACTGGGACTTACCGAGACGCGCGAGTGCGCCGCCTACGGCCTTGCCCTGCGGGTCGAGCAGTTCAGCCTTGGGCATGATCTCGACGACGATTGTAGGCACGAAATACTCCAAAAAATTTGGCAGTCGGTGGATGCGGCCAGTCTACCTGAGCGGCAGTATCCCCCGCCGGGTCGCTGTAGCCCGGTCCGCGGGTGATCGCGGCCGCCGCGATTGCCGCCCCGGCCGGGTCAGTGCAACAGGCGGATGACGTGGTCCGCGCTCGCCGCGGTGCCCTCGATCAGCCGCGCGTTGGCCTCGTCTGGTCCGAGCGACCACTCCAGCGCGGCATCCGGAGTCTTTCCATACCTGACATGCCGCTCGATGAGACGCTGCTGCCGAATCGCGGGGTCGACATCCACGTAAAAGGTGACGTCGAGGTGGGGCGCGACGTACTCCCAGCCGTCGGTATCGAGCAGCAGGTAGTTGCCCTCCACGACGACGATGGGCGTGGCGGCATCGATCGCGATGGCGTCGGGCACTGCCTCCTCGATGGTTCGGTCGAAGCCCGGGGCCAGCACGCGGTCGGCGGGAGCGCCCGTCGCGGTGCCTCCGTCGGAGCTGGCTCCGGATTCCCACCCCGCCAGCGCCGTGAGCACCCGCAGAAAGCCGGGCACATCGAACGTGTCGGGCGCCCCCATGCGCTCGCGCCTGCCCAGCTCGACGAGGCGCGCCTGCGGCAGGTGAAAGCCATCCATCGGAAGCAGCGTGGCGATCGGTCCCAGACGCTCGACCACGAGGGCGGCGACGGTCGACTTGCCCGCGCCGGGAGGTCCGACGATGCCAACGATGGTGCGCGAAGCGGATGCCCCGGCCGTCGCGATCACGTCGGCAACTTCTTCGACCGTGGACAGTGTGGTCATCACGCCACCGCCCCATCATCGGCGGGGGTGCCCAGTGTCGTGGCGGCCCCGGGGGTCCCGTGCGCTGCGGGAGTGGCGGCCGCTGCGGGCGCCGTAGTCGCGGCCGGCTGGGCCGCTGCGGTCGCCGTGGTCGCGGCCGGCGGGATGATCCCCGCGTCTTCGAGGGCGAAGTGCGCCCAGTCGCGGTATCCGCTGGAGCTGGGGTGGAACCGGTCGCTGGCGAAGAACCCCGCTGTGTAGGGAGGCGGAGGTGGGGACATCCGCACCCCCGGTTCCTGCTCGACCACAGCGCGGGCGGCGTTCTCGAGCGACATCGAGTGCAGGTAGAGCGTGCGGCGCAGCGGGTCGGGCAGCGCCTCGAAGCGGAAGAACGCGGGCAGGCTCGACACGAGAATCGTCGCGGTCGGACTGGCGGCGCGCAGGCGGCGCAGGATGGTGCGGATGTCCCGGCGGAAGGCACCCCGCGTGCGCAGCCCGAGCGCATCGTTGGCCCCGATGCTCAGGAAGATGAAGTCGTATCGGTCCAGGGTGGCCGGACCAATGAAACGGTGAGCGATGTCCCACGACGTGGCGCCGTTCTCGCCGATCGCCCGCCAGGTGTACGGGCGACCGCTGTCGGCGGTGAGCGCGCGGGCGAGGTGGCCGGGGAGCGCGTCATCCTGGGTGTCGGCGCCCACGCCGGCGGCCGTCGAATCGCCGAGCACGAGGATCCGCAGCGGGGTGACCTTGCTCGAGGCCGGAGCGTCGGTGGCGGATGCGCCGGTCCACGGCTGCGCCGCGTCAGGCAGGCGGGGGATGACCCTGCGCATTCGCCGCGCCTGTGCGAGCAATACCGGCGCCTGCAGGGCCGCGACCACGAGGCTCCACCGTGGGTCGATCGTCGGCGCATCACTCATGCAGTGGAGTTTATCGAGCCGGTGTTCCGTTCACGCAGCTATTCCTGTCCTCGAGAAGTCATGGAGGAAGAGAGCGACCAGCCGGGATAGGGTGACGTTTATTCACGGATGGGGGATCCATGGCTCGACGTTCACGGCTGGTTCTGACATTGACCCTTTCGGTCATCGGACTCGGCGTCGTTGCGGCGTCGGTCGTGGCGGTCGTCGCGAACCAGCCCCCGCTCGCGCGGGGCGAGAACGGCCTCGTCGTGCCTCGTGCCGACCGCGGCGATGCGGCGGATATCGCGGCGCTGCGGGCTTCCGTCCCCGCCATGCTCGCCGTCGAGACGTCAATGGGACGCACCGACGTGGCGCTCTCGCACGAAAGCCAGCAGGCACAGTACGACTACGCGGTCTCGCCCGAGGGACAGCGCGAGCGGCGGAAGTTGCTCGCCACCGTTGCCACGCCCCGGTTTGTCGCCAGCGACAGTCTCGAGTGGGATGCGGGCATGGCTGACAACAGGCCGGGTGGCACGTTTACCGATTGGACGTCCAACCGCTTCGAGGCCACGAGATGGGATGGCGTCGTCGTTGACGGTGACACCGCCACCGTCGTGGTGGTCGGCAAGAACTGGTTCTATGACGACGACCGTGGTGGATGGACATCCACGCCCAGGTCGCAGGATGTGATCACGCTCGTGCGGGATCCCTCGGCGGAATACGGCTGGCTCATCGACGCCCGTTCCAGTGCGGACGTCGACAGCCCCGCCTAGCCGCCAACGGGTCAGGAGGCTGTTGTCACCCGGATCAGGTTCGCCCACGGGTCATCGAAGGCAACGGTCTGACCATCGTCGCGCGTGCTGACGCCGAAGTGGGACATCCGCTCGGTCAACGCTCCCAGGTCGTCCGCGGAGGGCACGACGATGTCGACCTGTCCGAGGCCGAGGGTGCGCTGGCGGCGGCCGGCACCGCGGCTGTTCCACACGTTCATTGCCATGTGGTGGTGATACTTGCCGGCGCTGACGAACAGCGCCTGTCCCGGAATCTCGATCGTCGACTCGAAGCCGAGGCGGTCGATGTAGAACTCGCGGGCGCTGGCGGTGTCGCCGACGGAGAGGTGCACGTGACCGACGACGGCGCCACCGTCGACCGGGTTGGCGATGAGTTCCTCGGTGATGTTGTCCTGGATGAACTGGTTGGGGTCGAGGTAGATGGTGGCCATCTCGATGACGCCGTGGGTCCAGCTCCACAGCGAGCGGTCACGGTCCCAGTAGAGCTCGACGCCGTTGCCCTCGGGGTCGTTGAAGTAGAAAGCCTTGCTCACGAGGTGGTCGGCGCTGCCGGTGAAGCTGCCGGGGTACTGCCGCGCTACCGAGTAGAGAACTGCCGCGAGTGCGCGCTCGGAGTCGAACAGGATGGCGGTGTGGAACAACCCGGCCTGACCTGGAGCGGCGTGCTTCAGCTCCGGCGCGTACTCGAGGATCATCACGGTCGTGGCGCCGCGCCCGAGCGTGGTGCTTCCCGCGCCCTCGGAGAGCACCTGCAGTCCCACCGCGTCGCGGTAGTACTTCGTCATGGCGTCGAGGTCGGCCACCAGTAGCGTGACCGGACCCATGGCCGTGTCGGCAGCGAGCAGGTTCTCGGAATTCGTGTTCATGGTTGTCCCAACAACTAAAACACCGAGTCTAATTCCCCGGCGGGCCTTCTGGCCAGAGATTCATTCGACCGGGCAGGGCGCGACCGTGGCCGCTGTCACCTTGGGGTCGTTGAGCAGCGGGGACAGCAGCACCGTGGGGGTGCCGGTCATCGCCTTGCCGGTAGACGGCTCGACCGACGGTTCCAGCCACTTGACCGTGAAGACGCGGGTCTGACCGGGTGCCATTTCGACCGGTTCGAGAACGAGAACGCGATCACGTTCGACGGCCTCGGTGGCCGACTCGAGCTCGCCGTCGAGCGCCAGCCCGTTCTCCTCCGCGCCGACGGGAAGGTAGACGCTGAGGTATTCGCGGTTCGAGCCGACGGCGCGGGGCACTCCGTCGAGGTTCTGGTCTCCCCGGGGCGTGACGTAGATCGGCAGTCCCGCGGGCGCGGAGTTCGTCAGCGTGACGGTGAGGGTGGCATTGCGGGCAGGAGCGCCTCCGGAATCGGTAGCGCCGCAGCTCTGCAGGGCGTAATCCACGGTGGTGTGGAGGTACGCCTCGAGCTTGTTGCCACCGCCGTTGTTGATGGCCACGACCGCGGTCGGGCCGAACGTGGTGGGAACGATGCCCCCGACATCCGCTTTCACAATGAGTTTTTCATCGTCGGCGTTGCTCGACCACATCAGCATGCGGTCGGTGGTGGTGCTGGAGAACGCCGACGTCACCATCGATGAGAAGTTCAGCTTGCCCGTGCTGATGCGCGTAAACACCTGGCCGATGAGTTCGCTGACGACGGCGTCCTTTTCGGCGACATCGGGGAAGGCGGCGTAAATGTCTTTGGACAGGAACGACTCCGCGTTCTGTGGTGTCACCTCGTAGCCGCGCACGGTGATGGCGCCGGTCGCGGCGATGAGGGTCTGCACGACGCCCTGGCCGATGGTCACGACACCGTCGATGGTCTGGCCGGTGAGCTTCTTCCAGCCGTTCTGCGCGAGCTGGCCGGTGTACGGGAAGTGGGCGGACGTGTTCATGTCGAGCCACTGGGTGGCGTCGTTTCCCCAGAAGTTGACGAATTCCTCGGGGAGTCCGGTCTGTGGCACCGGGTCGTTGGCCGCCAGCACGTCGTTGCTGCCGACCTTGTGCATCACGAGCTTGCCCCGGTCGGTGGTGAGGGAGGCCCAGGCGCTGATGAGTCCGCCGGTGCCGCGGGCCTCACTGAGGTTCTGGAAGATCACGAGCCAGTCGCGCTGGCCGGACTCGCCGAGGAGGATCGGCAGGGCGCGAACGATGGGCGAGAACTTGGACAGCCCGGCGCTGGCCGCGGTCAGGCCGGTGTCCAGCTTGGCCACGGCATCGCCCAGTTGACTGACCAGGCCGGAGCGGTCGATGCCGGCGATTGTCTTCTGTCCTGCGTCGAGCGCGTCGGACAGGGAGGTGACACCGTCGGCGAGGGACGCAACGGCGGTGATATCGATGCGTCCGTCGGTGCCGACGAGGCCCGATTCGAGCTTCGGGAGTACGGCGACCAGCGGGGCCGCGGCGGACGAGATGTTCGCGGCCGTGCGGGAGACGGAGGTCAGCGCCGATACGTCGTCGCCGAGAAGGGGGAGAGCGGATGCCGCGGCGAGCATGGGGTCTCCGGCGGCGGAGGCAGAGTCACTCGCAAGCCGGTCGATTTCGCGCAGATCCGCGGCAACGGCGGAGATGTCACCGGCGCGGGCGTGGGCGCCCACCGAATCGGCGAGGCTGACTATCTTCTGCAGGGGGGCGGCGACCGCGTAGCCGCGAGCGCCGGTGTAGACGATGAGTACGGCGACCACAACGATCGCGATGATCCAGGCGCGACGATGCCGGTGGCGCGGCTTCTGGCCGCTATCGGGGGAAAGAAGAGGGACGGCGTCGGAGTCCGACGGCCGTCCCTCTGTGGCGCTTGAGGTCAAGAGTTACTTGAAGGTGACCTGCGTGGCGTTGCTGACTGCTCCGCTGAACTGCGCGTCACCGGTGATGATGCGTACCGCGTAGGTGCCCTTGCCGAGCTTGAACGAGTACGAGTACTTGCCATTGGACTCGGTGCGGATGGTCTTGATCGTCTGGTACGCCGTCTTGGCCGTGCGAACCTGAACCTTCACGACGACGAAGCCGGTCGACCGGGGAGCGGTCACGGCTGCACCGGTGATGGTGGCCTTCGCGTTCTTCTTCACGGTCGAGGCGGTGGCCTTGGCGGAGAGGCCGGCGACGATCTTGCCGACGGTGATCTCGGTGACGAGCGTCCTGTCGGTCTCGACGCCGCTCCGGATGCGGGCGGCGAGTGTGTACTCACCGGCGAGTCCCGGGGCGCGGAACGTGGCGGTCTTGCCACCAACACCGTTGGCGACGACGCGGCCGTCGACGGCGTACTGCACGATGGCGCCGGACTGCACGTTGTTCAGCTTGACGGGAACGACACTGGAGGCGACGAGGCCGGTGGTCTTGACGCTGATGACGGGGTCAATGCCGACCGGGTACGCCGAGGCTGCGGTTGCGGCACCGAGAACGAGGGCAGCGCCCGCGACCGTAGCGGTGATGATTGTGGTGAGCTTCTTCAACTCGACTCCCTTGATGTTGTGACCTGCGCCCTCACGAATTGGAGCTCGCAGGACAAAACGAAAATGATGCGTCCGTCAGGACGGACTCCCACCAGTGATGGGACGGAGTGTGCACGGCTAACAGGTGTCGTGATGCCCCCACCAGAGAGTAGCCGGTCGGGGGTCATACTCCGCGACATATTTCAGGAAAAGGCTACGCAATCTCGCGATTTAACCTGGCCGTCACAAACTATGACACGCGGCGTAACAAATGTACCCCGATGGGCAGCGTTGCTGACTCCACCTCGCGTTGAGAGGGCGCACGCAAAGGGCCCCGACCGCAGTGCGATCGGGGCCCTCCCCGGTGAATTACGAACGGTGGATAGCCATTCGGGTTAGCGTCTCCACCATCCATAAGAAGATTCGGCGTGGGCCCGAAATCGGATTGGGAGATTTACTACCGGATTATGGAAATCACCGTGATTGCCACAGTGCGGCTCAGGACGTGAGTCGCGCGATCAGTTCTCCGTAGCGCGCAGCGGTCTGCGCGACGATGTCGGCCGGAAGCTCGGGAGGGGTTCCCGTCTTGTCCCAGTTCGCCGACAGCCAGTTCCGCACGATCTGCTTGTCGAAGCTCGCGGTGCGGTCGCCCGACGCGTAGACGGCGGCATCCCAGTAGCGGCTGCTGTCGGAGGTGAGTACTTCGTCTCCGAGAGTGAGCGTGCCCGCATCATCCCCGAACTCGAACTTGGTGTCCGCGAGGATGACGCCGCGCGCCTCGGCGATGTCGGAGGCCTGCGTGAAAATCCGAAGGGAGGCATCGCGCAGGGCGACGGCGATGTCTTCTCCCACGATCTCGACAGTTCGCTCGAACGAGATGTTCTCGTCGTGCTCACCGAGAGGAGCCTTCCATGCAGGGGTAAAAATGGGTTGCGGCAAGCGATCACCGTCGGCGAGACCGGCCGGCAGCGCGATGCCGCACACGCTCTGGGTTGCCTGGTATTCGAGCCATCCGCTTCCCGACAGGTAGCCGCGAACGACACACTCGATCGGGTACATGTCGAGCGTCTTGACCAGCATCGACCGGGCGGCGACCGAGGCGGGAACAGCGGATGCCTCGGCGGCGGTCGCCAGATGGTTCGGCGTATCCGCGAGCTGGCCAAACCACCAGACGCTCAACGACGTGAGAAGTTCGCCCTTGCCCGGGATCGGCGGCTCGAGCAGGTGGTCATAGGCGCTGACGCGGTCGCTGGCGACCATGAGAACCCTGTCGGGGTGCTCGGGGCTGCGGTACAGGTCGCGCACCTTGCCGGAATAGACGTGGTCCCATCCGGGAAGGTCGACGTGATCGATGGCCATTACGCGACCCGCTCGGCGATGTCGGTGCGGTAGTGACTGCCCTCGAGGTGAATGTGCTCGAGTGCGGCGTACGCCTTGACCCGTGCCGCGGCGAACGTGTCACCAAGGGCGACCACGCTCAGAACGCGTCCGCCGGTGGCGATGAATCCGCCGTCGGCGTTGGCGGTCGCGGCGTGGGCGACGGTGACATCCCGGACGGCGTCGAGACCGGTGATGGGGCGACCGGTAATCGGATTCTCGGGGTAGCCCTCGCTGGCGAGGACCACCGTGACGGCGACCTCATCGGAGAACTTCGGGTACGGCTGCGATCCCAGCCCGCCGGTCGCGGCGGCGTAGAGCAGGCCGCTGAGTGGGGTGACGAGGCGGGGAAGAACGACCTGCGTCTCGGGGTCACCGAAGCGCGCATTGAACTCGATGACGCGGATGCCGCGGGAAGTCAGGATGAGTCCGCAGTAGAGGAGCCCGATGAAGGGCTTCTGCTCGGCCGCGAGCTGGCGGATCGTGGGAAGCGCGATGGTGTCGATGACCTCGTCGACGAAGCCCTCCGGGAGCCACGGCAGCGGCGAGTAGGCGCCCATGCCTCCGGTGTTGGGGCCCTCGTCGCGATCGTAGGCACGCTTGTAGTCCTGTGCGGGAGACAGCGGAACCACGTTGTGTCCGTCGCTGAGCAGGAACAGCGACACCTCCTGGCCGGCGAGGAACTCCTCCACCAGCACGCTGCCGTGCTGCAGCCAGTACTCGGCGTGCTCGAGAGCGGCCATGCGGTCGGGGGTGACGAGAACGCCCTTGCCGGCCGCCAGGCCGTCGGCCTTGACGACGTAGGGGGCACCGTACTCGTCGATGGCGGTCTCGGCCTCGACGAGTGTGCCGGCGCGGGTGGCGCGACCGGTGGGCACGCCCGCTTCGTCCATGATCCGCTTGGCGAAGGTCTTGCTTCCCTCGAGGGCAGCGGCAGCCTTGCTCGGGCCGAACACCGCGATGCCGCGCGTGCGTAGCTTGTCGGCGACCCCGGCGACGAGCGGGGCTTCCGGCCCAATGATCACCAGTTCGATCTCGTTGTCGATCGCGTATCCCGCGACGACATTGCCGTTGGTCGGGTCGAGCGCGACGACGGGCACGGCCGCAGCGATGCCGGCATTGCCGGGTGCCGCCGTGATCTCGTGGCCGGCGTTTTCGCTCAGCAGGGACGTGATGATGGCGTGCTCGCGAGCACCGGAGCCGAGAACAAGAATTCGCACCTGCATAGGTTAGCGGCGCGGGATGCGCAGCGGCGCTGAAACCTTCACCGGCGACGGCACGCCGGCCGCCGAGCGAAGACCAGCCCGGCGGCGGCGACGCGACGGTCCGACCGGCGGCCCCGTGCGACGGTCTACCGTTGACTCATGGCACGCGCACGGATCGCAGACGACGTTGGCTCCTCGAGTGTTCGCGCGGCGCTGGCCGGCGGCGCCGACCGGGAGACCACGGCGATGGCCGTGCGGTACACCCTGCAGCTGCTCGCCGAGAAGGCGGAGGGCAACACCGTCGAGGTACGCGTTCCTCCGTTCGGTGCGGTCCAGGCCATCGAGGGACCCCGCCACACGCGCGGCACTCCGCCCAATGTGGTGGAGATGGATGCCACGACCTGGCTGGCCATCGCGACAGGCTCCGCGCGCTGGGCAGACGCGCTCGCCGCGGGCTCGATCGCCGCGTCCGGGCAGCGGGCGGACCTCACCGACCACCTGCCGATCTTCGTGCCGCGCTAGCAGAACCTGCCCAGTCTCCACGGTGGGAGAATAGGGGCGTGAGCAACACCGAAGAGCAGAACGAGAACGTCCGTATTCGGCGTGCCCCCAAGATCCCCGTCTTCATCATCATGGGCGGAGGTATCGGCGCGATCGTCGCGTTCATCCTGACGGCGTCACAGCCCATCGATCCCGAGATCGGCTTCGGCCCCCTGTTCGGCTACTTCGCCCTCTACGGCATCACCGGCGGCGTGCTTCTCGGAGCCGTCGTCGCCCTCCTGCTCGACTGGGCATCGTCCCGCCGCGCCCGCACGGTGTCGGCAACTGTCGTCACTACCCCCGCGGTCGAGCTGCCGGATGACCCGGCCGCCAGCTACACGGAGCCGGAGGCATACACCGCGCCCGAGGCATCCGCCCCCGATCCCGACGGTACCGCAGGCGAAACGCGCCCCGGCGACTGATCGTCCGAAACCGGACGTGCGACTGGGCGTCTGGCCGTGCGAAACGGGACGAGCGACTAGCTGAGCTGGTTGGCCTCGACCCAGGCGAGGTACTCCGGCGTGACGGTGCCCGTGACGTAGTCGCCCGTGAAGCAGCTCATCTCGAGGGCGGTGACGTTCGAGCCCTCGATGATGGCCGCCTGCATGTCGGCGACTTCCTGGTAGATCATGTGGTCGGCGCCGAGCTCGAGGGCGATCTCGGGGATCTTGCGTCCGTGCGCGATGAGCTCGCGACGGGACGGCATGTTGATGCCGTAGACGTGCGGGTAGCGGACGGGCGGAGCCGACGACGAGAAGGTCACCTTGTTGGCGCCGGCCTCGCGGGCCATCTGCACGATTTCCTTCGACGTGGTGCCGCGCACGATCGAGTCATCCACGATCAAAATGTTCTTGCCCTTGAACTCGCTGCCCATGGCGTTGAGCTTCTGCTTGACCGACTTCTTGCGCTCGGCCTGGCCGGGCATGATGAACGTGCGGCCGACGTAGCGGTTCTTGTAGAAGCCCTCGCGGTATTCGACGCCGAGCTTCTGCGCGACCTGCATCGCTGCGGGGCGGGCGGAGTCCGGGATCGGCATGACGACGTCGATGTCACCCATCGGGGCGTACTTGGCGATGGTGTCGGCCAGGCGGTCACCGAGGCGCAGGCGCGCTTCGTAGACGGAAATGCCGTTCATGACCGAGTCGGGCCGGGCGAGGTAGACGTACTCGAAGGAGCACGGGATGAGCCGGGGGTTGGCAGCACACTGGCGTGAGAACATCTCGCCGTTGCTGGCGATGAAGATCGCTTCGCCGGGAGCGACGTCGCGGACGACCTCGTAGCCGCCGTGCTCCAGCACAAGGGATTCGGAGGCGACGACCCACTCTTCTCCGACGAGGCCCTGGGCGCGACGGCCGAGGATCAGCGGGCGGATGCCGAAGGGGTCGCGGAAGGCGAGCATTCCCTGGCCGGCGATCAGCGCGATGGCGGCGTAGGAACCCTCGACGCGCTCGTGCACGCGGGAGATGGCGGCGAAGATCTGGTCGGGATCGAGGTCCGTTGTGCCGGAGACCTGCTGCTGCAGTTCGTGCGCGAGAACGTTGACCAGGAGCTCGGTGTCGCTGGAGGTGTTGAGGTGGCGGCGGTCGACGTGGAAGAGCTCCTGCGTCAGCTCGCGGGTGTTGGTCAGGTTGCCGTTGTGCACGAGCACGATGCCGTAGGGCGCGTTCACGTAGAAGGGCTGGGCCTCTTCCTCGTTCTCGGCATTGCCCTTGGTGGCGTAGCGCACGTGACCAAGACCCATGGTGCCGAGCAGCGATCGCATGTCGCGGGTGCGGTACGCCTCGCGCACCTGGCCCTTGGCCTTCTGGATGTGGAACGTGTCGCCGTCGGCCGTTGCGATACCGGTCGAGTCCTGTCCGCGGTGCTGCAGAAGGGACAGGCTGTCATACACCTGTTGGTTGACGGGGAGAGAGGAGACAATACCGACGATGCCGCACATGCGTTTGTGGGGTTCCTGACGCTAGAGAAACAAACCTCGGTCAGTCTACGGTGGCGGGTGCCGACCCCGCTTGCGTGGGGGCTCCTCCCAGCTACTCAGATATTCGGGCAGACTTGACCCCATGAGCAACAGCTACCGTGAGGCCGGCGTCGATACCGCGGCCGGAGATCTTGCCGTCGAACTGATGAAGTCGGCGGTTGCGAAGACGCACGGCCCGCTGGTGGTTGGAGGAGTGGGCGGATTTGCCGGCCTCTTCGACGTCTCGGCTCTCAAGGACTACGACCACCCGCTGCTGGCCACCTCGACCGACGGTGTCGGCACCAAGGTCGCGATCGCGCAGGCGCTCGACAAGCACGACACCATCGGCCAGGACCTCGTGGGCATGGTCGTCGACGACATCATCGTGGTGGGCGCCCGTCCGCTGTTCATGACCGACTACATCGCCTGCGGCCGGGTTGTGCCCGACCGCATCGCCACCATCGTGCGGGGTATCGCCGAGGCGTGCACCGCCACGGGAACCGCCCTGGTCGGCGGAGAGACGGCGGAGCACCCGGGACTCCTCGGGCCCGACGACTACGACGTCGCCGGCGCCGCGGTCGGCGTGGTGGAGGCAGGCCTCACGCTGGGTGCGGAGCGGGTGCAGCACGGCGACGTGGTGCTGGCGCTCGAGTCATCCGGATTCCACAGCAACGGCTATTCGCTCGTGCGCAGCATTCTTCGCAAGTCCAACACCGGCTTCAGCGACCGCTCGGAGGAGCTGGGCGGGGTCGTCGGCGAGATCCTTCTCGAGCCGACGCGGCTGTACACGAAGCCGCTGGTTGCCGTGCTCGACGAGATTCCCGGAGCGCTGCACGCGCTCAGCCACGTGACCGGTGGCGGAATGGCCGCCAACCTCGCGCGCGTGCTTCCCGTCGGATCCTGGGTCGAGGTCGACCGGGCTTCGTGGTCGCCAAACGCCGTCTTCCGCGTGCTCGCCTCGCTGGGTGGGCTCAACCTCGGTGAGACCGAGGGAACCTGGAACCTGGGCGTCGGCATGTTCGCCGTCGTCGATGCGGCCACCGCAGCCGCGGTCACGACGCTGCTCGAGTCCCACGGCATCCGCACCTGGGTCGCCGGGCACGTGTCCATGGACATCCGCGACCTCGACGGTTTCGACCAGGGCGCCAAGGGTGTCAACGGCGGAGCCGTGCGCCTCGTGGGAAGTTTCGCGAACTAGCGCACGCGAGCCCCGGCGGCGATGGTCGCCGGGCACGCCAGACAACGGTGACGTTACGGGTGGATGACCCGTGCCGCCGTCACCGGGGTGAGAAAGCTATGCGCTCTTCGACGACTCGTCGGAGTCGTATTCGCTGGAGTCGTACTGACCGACGACGTATTCATCGTCCTTGTCGTCATCGTCGAGGTATTCCGACCACTTGTCGATCTCGGGAGAGACAGGAGAAACCGGCGCAACGGGCGTGCCGCTGTGCAGCTCGTTAGCGAGAGCTCCGTAGTTGGTGTCCGGGCTGAAGTACTTGAGGTCCCGGGCGACCTTCGTGTGCTTTGCCTTTTGACGGCCGCGCCCCATGCGTGACCCCCTCATGTAGAAAATACGAGTTTTGACAGGTGAAAATCTAGCGATCACTTTATCACGCAAGCCTGAGGTCTCGAGTGCAATGCCTCAAGCGACGGTGGAGTGGGGACGTGCGGTGAATCCCGCGATGATCAGAGTTACAAACTACGCCCAAAATGACGTGTTCAATACCGTTTTCGAATACTGAGCGAAGCACATTTTCAGGCACCGTTAATACTCTTGCGACTAACGTTGTCGGGTGACGACATCCGGGACTGATACTTCCGTCGTTGTCATCGGCGCAGGGCAAGCCGGATTATCCGTCTCGTTCTATCTCAAACGCCTCGGCCTTGAGCCGGGAAACGACTTCGTCGTGCTCGACCGAGGGCCCGGAACCGGCGGCGCATGGCAGCACCGATGGGACGCCCTCCGATTGGGCTCGGCCCACCGCGTCGCCGATCTGCCGGGCATGGATGCGCTTGGGCTGAGCTTCGAGACCGCCGATCGCACGCTCGCAGCGCGTGATGTGGTGGCCGATTACTACGCGCAGTACGAGACCTTCTATGACCTGAAAGTGGTGCGCCCCGCGTCGGTTACCGATATCCAGAACGCCGGTGCCGACCTCGTGGTCAATGTGTGGGACCCAGAGGGAGACCAGCAGGTCACCACCTCCATCGTCGTGAATGCGACGGGCACCTGGGGGTCCCCATTTGTTCCCTGGTACCCGGGCAGGAACGATTTTCTCGGGCGCCAGATCCACACCTCCGACTACGTGTCGGCAGAAGAACTCGCGGGCAAGAACGTCGTGGTGGTCGGCGGGGGAACCTCGGCCATTGGGTTCTTGCTCGAGCTCGAGTCATCCGCCGCGTCCCTCACCTGGGTCAGCCGGAGCCCCATCGTCTATCTCGACGACACCGAACTGAACATCGAGGCAGCTGTTGCCGCAGTCGCGATGGCGGACGAGGCGGCGCGCGCGGGCAAGGCGCTGCCCAGCATTGTGAGCGGAACGGGAGTCGCCCGCACCCGCCGCATCCAGGCAGGCATCGATCGCGGGTTGTTGGTCGCCAAGCCCATGTTCTCCGCGATCGAACCGACCGGCGTGCGGTGGGCGGATGGCACGTTCCAGGAGGCAGACGTCATCCTGTGGGCCACGGGCTTCCGGCCCGAACTCCGTCACCTCGCGTCGCTCAAGCTGCGCGAGAAGGCGGGCGGCATAACCGTCGCTGGCGGCACGTCGTGGCGCGACCCCCGGATCTTCTTCGCCGGCTACGGTCCGCAGGCGAGCACCATTGGGGCAAACCGTGCCGGCCGTACCATCGCGCGGCAGGTCGTCGCGGCCCTCAGCCGCCGCTGACCGGTCAGGCCTGGGCAGTCGGTCGCACGACGATCTCGCCCACATCCACGGTGGCGGGCTGGCCGATGGCGTATCCGATGGCGTGGGCAATGGCCGACGCCGGGATGCCAATCGCGGTCGCCGCCGACGGCAGCCCCGTTCCGGTCGAGCCCGGCGTCAGCGTCATACCCGGCGTCACGATCGTGACCCTCAGGTCGGGCCCGGCCTCCTGGCGCAGACCTTCGGAGATCGCGCGCACCGCCATCTTTGTTCCCGAGTAGACCGACATGGTGGGCACCACCTTCAGGGCGGCGGTCGAGGCGGTGTTGACGAAGTGTCCCGACTTCTGCGCGCGGAACAGGGGCAGCGCGGCAGCGATCCCGTTCAGCACGCCCTTGATGTTGACGTCGATCATGGCGTCCCAGTCGTCGACCTTCAGCTCATCGAGCGCGGAAATGGGCATGACCCCGGCGTTGCTCACCAGCACGTCGAGACGGCCAAACGTCTCGACCGCGAGGTCCACCAGCCTGGCGAGATCCTCCCGCCTGCGCACGTCGATCGCGGCGTAGACGGACTCACCACCGGCGTCGCGGATGCGGCCGGCGAGCGACTCGAGTCGCTCGGTGCTGCGGGCACCCAGCACGACCTTCGCTCCCTGTTCGGCGAGGTGGAGCGCTGTCGCTTCCCCGATTCCGCTGCTCGCGCCGGTGATGGCGATGACCTTGTTCTGAATTCCTGACATGACTGACGTGCTCCTCTAGACTGACTAAGCGGACATAT
This sequence comes from Glaciihabitans sp. dw_435, assembly GCF_018449675.1. GTDB lineage: Bacteria > Actinomycetota > Actinomycetes > Actinomycetales > Microbacteriaceae > Glaciihabitans. Next base: position 137,632 of record NZ_JAAVUZ010000005.1, read on the forward strand.
ATCCGTTCAGCAGCGACCGTATCGGACATATGTCCGTTAAGCAACGAGGAGAGCGGATGTCACGCGCCGAGCCGACCCCGCAGCCGCGCGCTCCCGTGCGGCGCGCCGACGCGGAACTCAATCGCGTGCGCATCCTCGACGCGGCCCGGGCCGCCCTCGCCATCTCGGGAGAGGCGACGATGCAGTCGATTGCCCGCTCCGCCGGAATTGGGCAGGGGACGATCTACCGTCACTTCCCGACGCGGGAATCGCTCGTGCTCGCCGTGCACCGCAACGACGTGGCGGAGTTGGTCGCGGCCGCGCCTTCGCTGCTGGCGGAGCATCCGCCCCTCATCGCGCTGCGCCTGTGGTTCGACAAGCTCGCCGAATACGGCCGGATCAAGCAGGGCCTAGCCGGCGCACTGCACTCGGTGATGCGGCAGCAGCTTTCCGACGAGGGATACGACTCGACGACCGGCGCGATCGCGCTCTTGTTGGACGCGGGCAAGGCGACCGGCCAGATCCGGAGCGACATCGACGAGGAGGAGGTGCTGCTGCTCGTGGGGTTTCTCTGGCGGATCAACAACGATGCCGATCGCGAAGCGAGGTCCCGCCACCTTCTCGATCTGGTGATGGACAGCATTCGCACGGTTGGTTCGGCCGGGCAAGCGCAGGAGAACGTCAGCGGGTAAGCGCAGACTGGACCCATCGAGGAGAAAGTTGACAACGTGGACGTCCCGACGGGCACCGCTGTGCCGCAGCTGACCATGGCCGATGTTCTGAACCGGCCGACGAACGGATCCATGCTGTCGCAGGGGCGTCGTTTCGGTGAGCTGTTGAGGATCGCCCGCAAGAACGGGCTGCTGCCGTTCCGCAAACTCGACTTCACCACGGACCCGGCAGGCGCATCGCGGCGGGCAGTGCAGGCCGATGGTTTGCGTCGCGCGCTCGAGGAAGCTGGGGGCGCCTTCGTCAAGGTGGGGCAGCTCTTCTCCACCCGCACCGACGTGCTGCCGCCCGAATTCGTCACGGCTCTGTCCCTCCTGCAGCAGAGCGTGCAGCCCGCGCCGTGGGATGCGGTCGAGGAGATGCTCGAGAAGGAGTACGGCGCACCGCTCGCCAGCGTGTTCGCCGATTTCGACCGTGAGCCCATCGCCGCGGCATCCATCGGCCAGGTGCACCGGGCCACTTTGATCGCCGGCACTCCGGTCGCCGTCAAGGTGCAGCGACCCGGGATCCTCCCGGAGGTGCGCCGCGACGTCGCCATCATGCTCCGGGTCGCCGGCTTCGTGCACCGCACGGTCCCGCAGGCGCGGGTGATCGGCATCAAGGCGATCGCTGAGCAGTACGCGGCCGACCTGATGCGCCAGCTCGACTTCCGCCTGGAGGCGCTCAACCTGTCGGCGATGCGGGCCATGCAGGTGCGCGGCCCCCGCGCGGACGAGCTGCGGCTTCCCGATCTGTTCGGCTCCCTCTCGACCGACCGGGTGCTGGTCATGGAGTTCCTGGAGGGCGAAACCCTGAGCGCGTGGAACGAGAAGCCGCGCGACGAACGCCCCGATGCGAGCGACGCCATGCGTGTTGTGCTGCGGGCGTTCCTGCGGCAGATCGTCTTCGACGGCATCTATCACGCCGACCTCCACCCCGGAAACATCATGCTGCTGACCGACGGCCAGCCAGCCCTTGTGGACTTCGGATCCGTCGGGCGGCTTGACCTGCAGCTGCGGGAGACCGTGCAGGAACTGCTGATCGCCTACCTGCAGAACGACACCCAGCTCATCGCCGATGGACTGCTCACCCTGTCGCCGCTGCGGGATGGCGCGGACGAGAGCGCATTCCGCCGCGAGATGAGCAACTTCGTCACCTACGAACTCGGCCCCGGTGCCCGCGTCAGCGTTGACACCGTCGACGCCGTCGTGGTCATTCTCACCAACTACGGGATGACCGTGCCCGCCGAGTTCATCGCGGCCGCCCGCGCCTTCGCGATCCTCGAGGGCACCCTCCGCACCACGCTCCCCGGGTTCGATCTGCTCGAGGAGGCGCGCGCGCTCGCGGGCGACCAGATCCGTGACCAGATGACGCCGGACAACATCCGCGGCATCCTCACCACCGAGGTCCTGGCGCTGCTGCCCAGCGTGCGTCGCCTCCCGCGCCGCATCGACCAGGTGGGGCTCGCCCTCGAGACGGGCAAGCTCAACGTCAACGTGAGGCTGCTCGCCGACCGGCGCGACCGCCGCCTGCTCATGGGGTTTGTGCGGCAGGCGCTGCTGGTGGTCGTGGGTGTTGTCGCCGGAGTGCTGTCGCTCGGCTACCTGACCACGGCGGCTTCCGCCAATCCCGGTCCGATCAGCACTGTCGCCGCGGGTGTCGTGCTGGGCATCGGGGCGCTCGTGCTCCTGGCGGCCGCCCTCGTCGATTCGATCGTGACGCGCGTCCGCAAATAGCGGGCATGGCGGTCAGGCAGTGGCGGTCAGGCGGTGACGATCAGGTAGGCGGATGTCGCGGCCGCCAGCCCCACGAAGAGGTTGAGGCTCACGCTGACCAGTGCGGTGCGCCACCGCCGGTCCTTGATCAGCTGCAGTGTTTCCACGCTCCACGTACTGAACGTCGTCAGCCCGCCGGCGACCCCGCCGAGGATCACCAGGCGAAGCTCCGGGTTGATCTGGCCGGTCGCCGTCATCCCGACCACCGCGCCACCGATCGCAGAGCCGATGACATTGACGACGAACACGCCCCATTGCATGTTCTTGTACCGGCCGAAGAACAGGGTCACACCGTAGCGCGCCATGGACGCCAGTCCGCCGGCCACCATGGTGGCCAGGTACACCCAGACGGTCACTCGTCGGTCTCCAGCGGCATCGCGCGCACCGAGGCGCGCCCGAGTGCTCCGCCAGCCGCGACGCCCGCCGTGGCGGCACCGAAGCCCAGCAGCAACGAGAGCACGAGGTAGAGCGCGGCCAGGCCGACCTCGTTGCCGTCGGTGAGGGTCACGAGCGACGCGATGACGGCGGAGAACGTGGTGAAACCACCGATGATGCCCGTGCGCACACCCGCGCGCAGCCACGACGATGGCCAGCGGAAGTCGCGGGCGACCAGCAGACCGAGTGCAAACGAACCCACGATGTTGATCAGCAGGGTCGACCACGGGAACGTCGTATCCGTGTGCGGGATCAGCGCATCGAGTCCGATGCGCGCTCCGGTGCCGAGGGCGCCGCCGAGAAATACCGCGCCGAAGCGCTTCGGTGCATCACCCACCCCGCGGCGCTACTTGCGCGTCACGCTGGAATTGCGCGACGCAACTTTGGCGGCCGGGGGCATCGCCTTGCGGGCAACGGGCCTCGTGGGCTCGCCGCGGCGGTCCTGTCCCGGAATCGGGCGGGACCGGCGGCCGTAAATGAGCTGCGAGGAGTCGAGCAGCCACGGCACGAGCGCGAGCACGACACCGTGCACGAGCATCAATTTGTGGCGGATGCGCCGGGCCTTGTGGTTATGCAGCAAGTGCTCCCACCAGTGACCAACGATGAACTGCGGTGTGTAGACCGTTACGACCTCGGAGCCGTGGGCTTCGCGACGACCCTTGATGTACTTGATCAGCGGGACGCTGATTTCCCGGTACGGGGATTGCACGAAGGTGAGCGGAATCTGGATGTTCTGCTCTTTCCACTGCTCCTGCAGGCGGGCGGTCTCGGCATCATCGATCGAGACGTGTACGGCCTCGATGCTCTCGTGGCGGGCGGCGATCGCGTAGTCGAGGGCCTTGAGCACTGGCTTCTGCATGCGCCCGACGAGCACGATCGCGTGGTCGCCCGTCGCACCGAAGGTCGTGGTGGGGTCGGCCTCGATTTCCTTGTCGACGTCGCGGTAGTAGCGGTTCACGCCGAGCATCAGCACGTAGAGGATCGGCATGATCACGAACACCAGCCACGCTCCGTGGGTGAACTTGGTGATCGTGACGACGATGAGAACGACGGCCGTCATGAGGGCGCCGGCGGCGTTGATGATGAGGCCGCGCCAGACAGCGCCGGGGTTGCTGCAGCCCTCCTTGAGCATCTTCCACCAGTGGCGCACCATGCCGGTCTGCCCGAGGGTGAAGGAGACGAACACCCCGATGATGTAGAGCTGGATGAGGGATGTCACGCTCGCGCGGTACACGATGAGGATGATCACCGCGAGCAGCGCCAGTACCAGCACGCCGTTCGAGTAGATGAGACGGTCGCCGCGGGTCTGGAGGGACTTGGGCGCGTACTTGTCCTTGGCCAGCACCGACCCCAGAAGCGGGAAGCCGTTGAACGCGGTGTTGGCGGCGAGCAACAGGACCGCGGCGGTCGTCGCCTGGATCACGAAGAACGGCAGCGAGTTGTTGCCGAACACCGACGAGGCGATCTGCGCGATGAGGGATCGCTGCGGCGCGGTGGCACAGCCCGTCCAGCCGACCAGGCTGCAGGCGTGTTCCGCGTAATGCACGCCTGACACCAGGGCGACGAAGACGAGGCCGGCGAACAGCACGATGGCGATTCCGCCCATGTAGACGAGCGTCTTCTGCGCGTTCTTGACCTTGGGGTAGCGGAAGGCGGGAACGCCATTCGAGATCGCTTCGACGCCCGTGAGGGCGGAGCATCCGCTCGAAAATGCTCGCAAGAGCAACAGGACGAACGCGGCCTGCGAGAGGGATTCGCCGTTGACGGAGTACTGCGCGGACTCGGCAACCGGCGGGTGGCCGGCGATCGTGCGCACGATGGCGACCACGATCATGATGAAGACGCTGCCGATGAAGATGTAGGTCGGGAAAGCGAAGGCCTTGCTGGACTCGCGCACGCCCCGCAGGTTCACCGCCGCAAGCAGGATGACGAAGAAGACGGCGAGTTCGACGCGGAAGTCGTCGAGCTGCGGGATCGCGGAGATGATGTTGTCCACGCCCGAGGCCACCGAGACGGCGACGGTCATGATGTAGTCGACGAGCAGGGCGGAGGCGACGACGAGGCCGGCCTTCTCGCCCAGGTTCTTGTGCGCGACCTCGTAGTCGCCACCGCCGCTCGGGTAGGCCTTGATCAGCTGGCGGTAGGAGGCAACAACGACAACGAGGAGCACGATCACCGCTGCGGCGACCCACGGCGCGAAGCTCAGGAACGCGAGCCCGCCGAGCAGCAGGATCATCAATAGTTCCTGCGGCGCATACGCCACGGAGGAGAGAGGGTCACTCGCGAAAAGCGGGAGGGCGAGGTGCTTAGGCAGCAGCTGGCCTTCGAGCTTTTCCGAGGCGAGTGGTTCACCGATAAACCACCGCTTGGGGGACCGGACTTCGTTAGTCACGAGGGGCGAGCCTACTCCTCGCGGGGCGCGAGTCAAGCTGGCGCCTTAATGAACGGTGGATGAATCTATTCCCGGGTAGTTCTGAGGGAGGAGATAACCGCCGCCCGCACCTGCTCAAGACCCTCTCTCAGCACCGTTACTGTCTCCTCCGGCAGCACGCCACTGACGACCTGGCCACGCAGGTCCGCACGGATCTGGTGACGGAAGTCGCTCAGCACCATCTCTGCGCTCTGCAGGTGCTCGCGGCTCTCGACGCGCGCCGACTTGGTGTCGTCGGTGTGCGTGGTCCAGCCGGTCGACTCGGACCGGGCGTCCCGCGCAGCGGAGGCGAGATCGGCGCGCAGGGTTTTCATCGCCGAGTTCACCGAGGTGCGCACCTCGTTCGCCAGGCGGCGCACGGAGTCGGTCACCTCGTTCTCGATCCCATCGAGCTCCCCGGCCCGGGCGGCAAGCTCCTCGCGCCCCGCATCGGTGATCTCGTAGACGGTCTTGCGGCCGTCCGTGGTTTTGGTGACGAGGCCGTCTTCCTCGAGCTTGGCGAGCCGCGGGTAGATCGTGCCCGCGCTCGGAACATAGGTGCCGCCGAAGCGGTCACCGAGTGCCTGGATCAGTTCGTACCCGTGCCGCGGGGACTCGGCGAGCAGGCTGAGCAGGTAGAGCCGGAGGTGGCCGTGGCCAAAGACGGGGGTCATGCGTTCACCGCGTGAAGGACGGAGATGTTGCCGCTGACGGTGTTGGCCTTGAAGTCGAGCCACTTCTCCTCGAGGGTCCCGTACTTTCCGCTATAGCTGCCGTGGATCCCCTTGATCTCGGAGTTGTCCAGCTGCAGTCGACCGCTGACCGTGTTGATGCGGTACTGCGCGGCGACGCCGGGAGCGAGGCGCGCGGTGATGCTGCCACTGACCGTGCTGACCCGTGCCTCGTCGGGCGTTCCGGCCAGGTCGAGGAAGACCTCGCCGCTGACGCCCTCGGACGTGAAGACCGACACCTCGCCCGAGGCGGTGATGTCCCCACTGACCGTGTGAGCGTAGATCTTGCCGGTGTGGTTGCGCACGGAAATCTCGCCGCTCACGGCGTTGAGCCGCAGCGCACCCGTCATGTTGTCGACGACGAGCGGGCCGGTCACGGTGCTGATGTTCGCGTCCTCGGTCAGGCCGCTGATCAGGGCCGACGCGCTGACCACGCCGAAGCGCAGCGCGACGTCGTGCGGAACCATGATGCTGATGTCGGCGCGGGCAGTGCCGGAGAACGACTTGAAGACATCAATGAAGTTGTCCCAGCGCAGCTGGGGGTGGTCGATCTCGAGCGTGTCGCCGTCGACACTGACCTTGAGATCCCGTCCGCTGACGGAGTGCACCTCGACACGTGCGCCGGGTTCGTCGTGCCCGACGATGTCGACCTGGCCGGCAACGAGAGACACCTTGAGGTGACGGATGAGGCCGATGTCGATGACCTTCGGGCCATCGAGCAGCCACTTTTCCTGAGCCATTGCTGTTCCCTTTCGATAAATATGTGGTGGATGACCCGAGCCGCTCACTCGCGATATATCGCGTCATCTGCAACTCACGATATATCGCGTGTATCGCGTGCGCAAGTGGGTGTGCGCGAATTTTTCTGAGAGGTGGCCCGCACCCCCCAAACTGGTGAGTTTGGTGATTCCTGTGTCGAATGAGTCGCCGGTGCCGTCATATTGGAGAGATCGTTCGGGCGGCACCGCGGCCCGAACGTGGCTTCTGGGGGAAGTGTGACGTTACTGACGATCGGTCTCGGGGTTGCCTGCGTGCTCTTCGTGACGTGGCTCGCCATCGTTGAGCTACGCGCAACCCGACGTCGGCCGGCGCCGCGCGCGATCCTCCAGCACCCCTCCGAGCCCACCGAGGGCATTGCCGCCCGGTCGGTTGCCCTCGCCGCCCTGCAACTGGATTCCACCGACATCCCATGGAACGACTTCGGCGGAACCGCCATCACCGCGGAGGCACTCCTCGATGCCCGTGTCACCTGGGGGCTGACGGATGCGCGCCGCTGGAACGAGTACTTCGAGCAACTGATGAGTGCCGCGCGCTTCGATCCCCGGGTGACGCAGTTGTTCGCGGAACGAGCTCGACTGACCGCGAAGGCACGCCTGTCCGAGTCGCACTGGGCGCGGGTCGCGCAGGGGGACCGTTCGACCGGCGGGCTGGACGCGCACAGGATCATCCACAACGTCCACCGCTGGGAAGCCGAGATCGCCCGTCACGATACGGCGCGCAACATCCCGGGATCGTGGGTGGTCACGTCCCTCCGCGGCTACGACCTCGGCGAGGCGGCGGCGACCGCGGTGTGGGGCGTAGCGCTCGGCTACGTGACGCGGGAGGAATCGGCGCTCATGCTCGCGCGGGTGGACCTGGAGGCGCGCGCGGTGTTCTCCTGCTGGGAAGACTTCGGCCGCAGCTTCATCATCGGGCGGTGTGTGGTGCTGTCCCGCTCGATGGCGGGGGATACGGCGGAGGCCGACGCCGAGGTGGTGCACCTCATGAGGTCGTACACGGTCGCGCTCGATGAGCACACCGCCGGACCGTGGACGCGGCTTGCCTGGTAGTCACCGCGGTTAGTCAGCGCTGGTCGTTAACGCAGACGAGGCCCGGCTATCGGTGATCGCGGGGCCTCGTCTGGCTGACGGAAAACCGTCGGTGGTGAATTACGCGGAGACGCTCATCAGAACTTCTTCGAGAACGACGGATGCCTCTTCGTCCGTTACCTGCTGCGCAAGTGCCAGCTCGGAGACGAGAATCTGGCGGGCCTTGATCAGCAGGTGCTTCTCGGCCGCGGAGACTCCGGTGTCCTGGTCGCGGCGCCAGAGGTCGCGGACGACCTCGCCGATACGGTTCAGGCTGCCGGAGGCCATCTTCTCCTGGTTGGACTTGTAGCGACGTGACCAGTTGCCCGGCTCCTCGACGAGGTCGCTGCGCAGCACGTCGAAGACGGCCTCGACGCCAGCGGCATCGATGACATCGCGAACGCCAACGAGGTCCACGTTGTCGATGGGGAGTTCAATCACGAGCGGGCTGGTGTGCACGTTCAGAGTGATGTACTTCTTGTCGACACCCTTGATAGTGCGCGTCTTGACTGCGGTGATCGTGACGGCACCGTGGTGCGGGTAGACGAGAGTTTCCCCTACTTCGAAAATCATTTGTGTCCTCTGTGTTCTTCGGTCCCGGCCAAAACCGGGTGATCTCGCGGTGGGTGTTAGATAAGAAACGTGGCGGAACTGCACGCCAACGGGTGTTACCCGATCGCCCCAACCGGCGTGTGTTCTTTGCCGTGCGGCGACGGAAGTATCCCGGCGATCTGGTGGCGGGCTCTGAACGCCTGCGGATCAATCCGGATGTGAGTCGTCTGGTTCGTGGCTGTGGGAGCTAAGGGTCCCTTATACACACGTTCCATTAGACAATTGTACCATTTCTCGAATCTTTGTCCGAAAAAGGTTTACGCCTCCACCGAACGGACGCTTGACCTTGACGCAGCGTCAACCTTTACCGTGATTTCTGAGACGGAAGGGAGCGACGGATGGACTGGGCGATTCACGACATCGCGCGATTGCGCACGCTGCGCCACTACGGCCAGATCGGTTTGCTCGAGCCCAGCAGCATCGGCAGCAACGGCTACCGCCGCTACGACGAGCGCGCGCTAACGCGGCTGCAGAGGATTCTGCTGCTGCGCGAACTGGGACTCGGCCTGCCCGCCATCGCCGAGCTGCTCGATGGGCAGCGCGACGACGCGCGTGCGTTGCTGGCTCACCTGCACTGGTTGCAGCAGGAGAAGCTCCGGCTCGACCGGCTCATTAACAGCGTCGAAACCACGATTCTCAAGATGGAAGGAGGTGAACAACTGATGGCAGAAGAGATGTTTGACGGCTTCGATCACACCGTCCACCGCGCCGAGGTCGAAGAGCGCTGGGGTGCCGAGGCGTACGCCCGCGGCGACAGCTGGTGGCGTTCGATGACGGCGGAGGAACGGGACGAGTGGATGACCCGGCAGAAGCAGCTCGCGGCGGACTGGGCCGCGGCCGCGGCATCCGGTATCCCGTCCGACGGTGACGCCGCACAGGCGCTGGCCGCGCGGCACTTCGCGTGGCTGGCCGGGATTCCGGGGACGCCGCGGTCCGCGGCCGGCGGTCCCACGAAGGAGTACTTCGTCGGCCTGGGCGAGATGTACGCGACGGACGACCGCTTCGCTGCGAACTACGGCGGCGCCGACGCGGCCCGCTTCGTGCGCGACGCGATGGCGCACTACGCGGGCCTGCACCTGTAGGTGCCCCGATCCCGTGGCACCCGCTGCATCGAAGGAGCAGAGATGGTCGTCCGCGGCCCGTTGTGACAACCATCTGTGCTCCTTCGCTGAGAAAGCGGGCTGCCCGGTCGTGCTCGGGGCCCGTCGTGCCCCGCCAGGTGCCCGATCCCGCCCCGGTGCTCATCGAAAGGGTAGAAACGTGTCGCGTCGAGCCTCAGCACCTCACGTTTTTACCCTTTCGGTGGCGGCGGGGCGACAGCGGGGGTCAGGTGGGCCATGTGGAGTGGGTTTGGCCCGCAGGTAGGTCATGAGCGCGAGTAGGCCCGCTGGGGTGGCATCCACCGCGTCGAAGGAGCAGAGATGGTCGTCCGCGGCCGGTCGAAACAACCATCTGTGCTCCTTCGATGAGGAAGCCAGGGCTACGGGGCGCGGTTCGGCTACAGGGCGCGCGTCGGGATGCGGCGGTAGTCGTCGCGGGCGATGGCGGCGGCCGTGGCGAGGGTCGACCAGGCGGCAACCGCGGCTATGGAGATGAGGAGGGTCATGACAGCACCTCCTTTCCGGCGGGAGCGGGGTCGGCGGTGATCAGGAGTGCGGGGGCGGATGCCTCGGCGCCCTGCTGTGCCGCGGCCGCAACCTTGGCGCGACCGGGGCGCGGCACCACCCGGGCCGAGAGCAGGGGAAGCGTCACCCCGACCATCGGGCCGATGAGGAGGGCGAACGCCAGGGTGCCGAGACCCACGTCCCCACCGAGAAGCCAGCCCACGAAGACGACGGTCACCTCGATGGACGTGCGGGCGATGCAGGTCTTTACTCCCCAGCGGCGCGTGATTCCGAGCATGAGGCCGTCACGCGGGCCGGGGCCGAAGTGCGCTCCGACGTAGAGGCCGGTGGCCACGGCCAGCAGCGCGAGACCGCCGGCGAAGAGCAGCACCTGAAACGCGGGGGTGCTCTGGACGGGGATGAGCGCAAGACCCACGTCGGCACTGGTTCCAATGCCGAGCACATTGAGCACGGTTCCGATGCCCGGCTTCTGGCGGAGGGGGATCCACAGCAGCAACACGACGGCGCCGGTGATGTTCGTGACCACGCCGAACTCCAGGCCGGTGTGCGCGGCGATGCCCTGGGTGAGCACCTCCCACGGGCCGACACCAACGCCGGCGCGCACCATCATGGCGATGGCAATTCCGTAGAGGAACAGTCCCACGACCAATTGGGTGAAGCGAAGGGCCACATTGAGCGAGTACGTCATGACTAGTATCCAATTACCGGATTGGCTTGGTGGCAAGATGCCAATTCGTCTAAAGTGGACTCATGAGTTCCCTCTCGGCACGCGCATTGGCCACCATGCTCGATGGCTGGCGGTCCGTGGCATCCGCCCCCGCCTATATGGCGCTGGCCGACCGCGTGCGGCTGCTGATCCTCGACGGACGTATTTCGCTCGGCATGCGGGTGCCGGCGGAGCGAGACCTCGCGGCGCAGCTGGGCGTGAGCCGCACGACGGTGACGGCGGCGTACACCGAGCTGCGCGAGGCGGGTTATCTCGACAGCGTGCGGGGTTCCGGCAGCGTCGCCCGGCTGCCCGTGCAGCGCGCGCCGATGATCGAGCCCCTCGGAAACGAGCTGCTCGACTTCAGCATCGCGTCGCTTCCGGCCTTGCCCGCGGTGGTGGGCGCGGCGCAGCGTGCGGCCCAGCTGCTGCCGGCGTACCTGGGCAGCGCTGGCTTCGACCGGGTCGGGCTCCCCGTGCTGCGGCAGGCGATCGCCGACCGCTACTCGGCGCGCGGGCTGCCCACGACCCCCGACCAGATCATGGTCACGCTGGGTGCCCAGCACGCGATCGCACTGCTTGCACGCACCCTGCTCTCGCGGGGCGACCGCGCCCTCGTCGAGTCGCCGAGCTACCCCCACGCCTTCGAGGCGCTGCGCAACGCGGGCGCCCGGCTCGTTCCGGTGGCCGTCACGAGCGCCGAGGGGTGGGACACCCAGGGCTTCGAGCAGTCCATCGCGCGTACCAGCCCGTCGATCGGCTACCTCATGCCCGACTTCCACAACCCGACGGGCGCGTCCATGACGCCCGAGTTCCGCGAGAGGGCCCTCGCGCTCGCCGAACGCCACGGCACGGCCCTCATCGCCGACGAGACCATGGCCGACCTCGCGATCGACGAGATGGATCCCGTGCTGCCCTTCGCCGCGTACGGCCCGGAGGGCAACGCCGCCATCCTCGTCGGCTCGGTCGGAAAGACCGTGTGGGGCGGGCTGCGCGTCGGGTGGGTCAGGGCCAGGCCCCGGGTCATCCAGCAGCTCGTTCGTGCACGGGCGGAGGGTGACCTCGGCACTCCCGCCCTCGAGCAGCTGATCGTTGCCGACCTGCTCGGTGACTACGACTCGCTGCTGGCGATTCGGCGGACGCAGTTGCGACAGGGACGCGACCGGATGGCCCGGCTGCTGGCCGACCGCCTGCCCGAGTGGTCCGTGCCCTACGTCACCGGAGGAGTCACGACCTGGGTCAACATCGGCGTGCCGGTCAGCTCGCAGCTTGCACTTGCCGCCCGGGGCGAGGGCCTGCAGATCGCCGCCGGACCGCGATTTGGCATGGATGGCGCGTTCGAGCGATTCCTGCGGATCCCGCTGGGGCACACCGAGGCCGAACAGATTCGCGGTGTGGATGCCCTCGCGAACGCCTGGGCGTCGGTGGGCCGGTACTCGGTGGCGGAGAGCGATCTGCTCGCCGAGGTCGTCTAGGCGCACCCCTCCAGCACTGCTGGCCCGGCGAATTGTCAGAAAACCGGTAGCTATCTAATCCCGTCGGAGTATGCGCTGGCACAGAACCCGCTGAGATAATTCTGAGGTTGCACGCTGGCGTGCGCGTTACTCCGTGTGCCGGCACCCCGGCCACGCGGCGCATCCACAAGGGAGAACCCCGTGCACTTTCTGTCCGTATTCAGCTTGCGTAACCGAGCGCTCATCGCGCTGGTCACCATCGTGGTGGGCATCTTCGGCGGTGTCGCCCTTGTCTCGCTGAAGCAGGAGCTGATCCCCTCGATCAGCCTCCCCCAGATCGTCATCGCGACGAGCTACCCGGGCGCCTCGCCCGAGGTCGTCAACGAAGATGTCAGTACTCCGATCGAGACCGCGATCCAGGGTGTTGCCGGGCTCGACACGACGAGCGCCACCTCGACGGCCAACACCTCGGTGGTGTCGGCATCGTTCGTCTTCGGCACGGACATCACGACCGCCGAGCAGAAGGTGCAGCTCGCGATCAACCGGATCAACAGCACGCTTCCCTCGGGCGTCACCCCGCAGGTTGTCACCGGAAGCCTCGATGACCTCCCCGTCATCCAGATCGCCGTCACCAGCGATCTCAGTGCGAACGAGCTCTCCGCGCAGCTCTCGGGCAGCACCATCACCGACATCCAGGGCATCGACGGTGTGCGCGAAGCGGCGCTGCTCGGTACGACCGGCCAGCGCGTCGTCATCACCCCGAACAAGACCAAGCTCACCGATAAGGGCCTGACGGTCCAGAGCATCCGCGACGCCCTGAGCGCCAACGGCTCCCTCCTGCCGGCCGGCAGCATCACCGAAGACGGCTCCACCCTCGTCGTCCAGGCCGGTGACCGCATCACCTCCACCGACGACATCGGCGCCATCCCGCTGCTGGGCAGCACCACGGGCAGCGCCAGCAGTGCCACGGGAACGTCGACCGGCACGTCGGCACTCGGCTCCGGGACATCCGCTGTCCCCACCACTCCCGTCACCAGCCTGCCCATCGTGACCCTCTCGGACGTCGCCTCGGTAAAGATCGAGGATGACCCGGTCACCGGCATCTCGCGCGTCGACGGCAAGCCCGCCCTGACCATCGCCGTCACGAAGACCCCCGCCGGCAACACCGTCGCGGTGTCGAAGGACGTCAACGCGATGCTCCCGGACCTCGAGAAGTCCCTCGGCAACAACACGAAGTTCACCGTCGTGTTCGACCAGGCGCCGTTCATCCAGCAGTCGATCGACAGCCTCGCCACCGAGGGCCTGCTCGGCCTCGCGTTCGCGGTCGTCATCATCCTGCTGTTCTTGCTGTCGATCCGGTCGACGCTGGTCACCGCGATCTCGATCCCCGTCTCGGTGCTCATCACCTTCATCGGGATGCAGGCCTCCGGGTACTCGCTCAACATCATCACCCTGGGCGCTCTGACGATCGCCATTGGACGAGTGGTGGATGACTCGATCGTCGTTATCGAGAACATCAAGCGTCACCTCACCCTCGGCGAGACGAAACTCGCGGCCATCACCACCGCCGTGCGCGAGGTTGCCGGCGCCGTCACCGCGTCGACCGTCACGACCGTCGCGGTGTTCCTGCCGCTGGCACTCGTCGGTGGGGTCACCGGTGAGCTGTTCCGTCCGTTCGCCCTGACGGTGACCATCGCGCTCGCATCGTCGCTGTTCGTGGCGCTGACGATCGTGCCCGTGCTCGCGTACTGGTTCCTCAAGTCCCCGAAGGACGCGGTCGTGCCGCTGAACGCCGACGGCACCGTCGCGACCGCGGACGAGGTCGATGAGCTCGAGAAGCCCACGCGACTGCAGCGCGGCTACCTGCCGGTCATCCGCTGGACGCTGAAGCGCCCGGTCATTACGATCCTCATCGCCGTGCTGGTGTTGTTCGGAACGGGCGCGCTGATTCCCGGCCTCAAGACGAACTTCATCGGCGACAGCGGGCAGAACACGCTGACCGTCAGCCAGACCCTTCCGCTGGGTACAAGCCTCGACGCGCAGGACGCGGCGGCCACGAAGGTGGAGAAGGTACTGCTCGACATCGACGGTGTCGAGACCGTGCAGACGTCCATCGGCTCGAACGGTGGCTCGCTCGCCGCGGCGTTCGGTGGCGGCGGAGGCATCTCGTTCTCCCTCACCACGGACCCCGACGTGGACCAGGTGGCGCTGCAGTCGACCGTGCGCGACAAGGTCTCCACCATCACGGGCGCCGGCGACGTCACGCTTGCCGGGTCGTCCTCCGGGTTCGCGTCATCGACCATCGACATCGACATCACCGCGAACGGCGACGCCGACCTGCGTGATGCCGCCAACGCCATCGACGCCGCGGTCTCCAAGCTCGACGTGACCGCATCGACGACGAACAACCTGTCCAGTGAGCAGCCCTACATCGCGGTGGAGGTCGACCGCGACAAGGCCGCGAAGAAGGGCATGTCGGAGATGGCAGTGGGAGGGATCGTCGTTGACGCGATGAACCCGTCCGCGACCGGCTCGGTCGTAATCGACGAGAAGACGCTGTCGATCTACATCGACAACTCGTCGGCGCCGACCACGATCGCCGAGCTGAAGAACTTCACGATTCCGACCCCGCTTGGCAACGTGAAGCTCAGCAGCATCGCCACGGTGGCCGACGTCAACGGACCCGCCAGCATCACGACCATCAAGGGCCAGCGCAGCGCGACCGTGAGCGTCACCCCGAAGAGCGACGACGTGGGAACCGCCTCCGCGGCCGTCACGACCGCGGTCAACAAGGTGAAGCTGCCTGCCAGCGCCACGGCCGAACTCGGTGGTGTGACCTCGCAGCAGGGTGATGCGTTCGGCCAGCTCGGGCTCGCGCTGCTGATCGCCATCCTGATCGTCTACATCGTGATGGTGGCCACGTTCCGCAGCCTCCGCCAGCCGTTGCTGCTGCTCGTGTCGGTTCCGTTCGCCGCAACGGGTGCGATCATCCTGCAGCTCATCTCCGGAATCCCGCTGGGTGTGCCGTCGCTGATCGGTGTGCTGATGCTCATCGGAATCGTCGTCACCAACGCGATCGTGCTCGTCGACCTCGTGAACCAGTACAGAACGCGCGGCCTCAAGGTCGGGGACGCGATCATCCACGGTGCGTCGAGGAGGCTCCGCCCGATTCTCATGACGGCGCTCGCCACGATCTTCGCGCTCGTTCCGATGGCGCTCGGACTCACCGGTCACGGTGGCTTCATCTCGCAGCCGCTCGCCATTGTCGTGATCGGTGGGCTCGTGTCATCCACCGTCCTGACGCTCGTCGTGCTGCCGGTGCTCTACTACCTCGTAGAGGGCGCCAAGGAGCGTCGCATCGACCGCCGCGAGGCCAAGCTGCAGGAGCACCACCACGCGCACCGCGCCGACGTGGCCGCGGAGTAGCCCGCCCACCCCTAACGCGCCGCGAGTTGCGGCATATGCACCGCGCCGAGCAGTCCGGGAGTGCATTTGCCGCAACTGGGGCGCGTTTTGTGCGTCCCGGCGCTGCGAGTCGCGGCAAACGCACCGTCGCGGGCGCCTGGGCGTGCGTTTGCCGCAACTGGGCGCCGGCGTGAGTCTGCCAGGGCGGAGAGCGGATGGCGCGGGGCGGCCCCATTTGGCGGATGCTCTCGCCTTTCGGGGGAAAGTGGAGTAACGTATCGAGGTCGGCTCAAGACAGCGCGGTATCCCCGCGTAAGGGTTTGTAAGTCTTAGGGGCCGGATTGCCAGCTACTCCGCTGGCATGAACACACGATTGTATGTGTCGGCCCCGGTCAAAGATCGCCCCGGGTTCAGTAGTGCTGCAGTGCTCTTGTAACTGCGTGCATTCTCATGCACTGATTTATAACCCGGAAAGAACTATGTCTGAATACAACAAATCTGCTCCCAAGCGAACCGGCGGCCCTGCTGCTGGCGGCAAGGGTGCGGGACGCACTCCCGGATACCGTGGAGATCGTTCGACCGACTCGGGCGCTCCCAAGCAGCGCTGGAACTCTTCCGACCGCGCCGTAACCACGGGTGACCGCAAGCCGTTCCGCGGCCGCGACTCCGATGGTGGACGCCCCGCAACCAACGACCGCCGCCCCAACTGGGAGCCGCGCGAAAAGCCCGCCTACCAGCCGCGTGGCGAGCGTCCCTCCTACGGTGACCGCCCCGCGCGCACCGAGCGTCCGGCATACGGCGACCGCGGTGCAGCACGCACCGAGCGTCCCTCGTATGGCGACCGTCCGGCCCGTCCCGCGTACGGTGACCGCAACGACCGTGGTGCCGAGCGCACCGAGCGTCCCGCGTACGGTGACCGCGCACAGCGCAGCGAGCGTCCCTCCTACGGCGACCGTCCCGCACGCCCCGCGTACGGTGACCGCAACGACCGTGGTGCCGAGCGCACCGAGCGTCCCGCATACGGTGACCGCGCAGCACGCACCGAGCGTCCCTCCTACGGTGACCGCCCGGCCCGCACGGACCGTCCGGCCACGAACGACCGCCAGGAGCGTACGCCGTACGCCGAGCGCGCCCAGCGCACCGAGCGTCCGTCCTACGGCGACCGCGGTGCCCGCACCGAGCGCCCCGCCTACGGTGACCGCAACGACCGCGCTCCCCGCACGGACCGCCCGTCGTACGACCGCCCCTCCTACAACAACGACCGCCCGGCTCGCACCGAGCGCCCGTCGTACGACCGTGCCGGTTCGGGTGACCGTGACCGCGCACCGCGTCGCGACTTCAACTCGGAGCGCCCCGCGCGTCGTGACTTCAACTCCCCGCGCCCCGAGCGTCGCAGCAGCGACCTCTACCCGAGCCGCGAGGCTGGCCAGTCCTTCACCCCGCAGGATGACGTCGTTCTCGAGCGTCTCGAGGCCGAAGCCATTCAGGCCGTCGACGTCGAGGGTGTCACCTTCGGTGACCTCGGACTTGGCGCCAACATCGTTCGCCAGCTCGGCGAAATGGGAGCCCCGAGCCCCTTCCCGATCCAGGCAGCGACCATCCCGGACGTTCTGGCAGGCAAGGACGTTCTCGGACGCGGCAAGACCGGCTCCGGCAAGACCATCGCTTTCGGTGCGCCCCTCGTTGAGCGCCTGATGGAGAACAATGGTGGCAAGGACCGTCAGGTGGGCCGCAAGCCCCGCGCCCTTATCCTCGCCCCGACCCGCGAGCTCGCGCTGCAGATCGACCGCACCGTGCAGCCCATCGCGCGCAGCGTTGGACTCTTCACCACGCAGATCTACGGCGGAGTTCCCCAGTACAAGCAGGTTTCCGCGCTCCAGCGTGGCGTCGACATCATCGTCGGAACCCCCGGTCGCATCGAGGACCTCATCGAACAGGGCAAGCTCGACCTCAGCAATGTCGTCGTCACCGTCCTCGACGAGGCCGACCACATGTGCGACCTCGGCTTCCTCGAGCCGGTGCAGCGCATCCTCAAGGAGACCAAGGCCGACAGCCAGCGCCTCCTCTTCTCCGCAACTCTCGACAAGGGTGTCGCCACCCTCGTCAAGCAGTTCCTCAAGAACCCCGCGGTTCACGAGGTTGCCGGTGAAGACCAGGCTTCTTCGACGATCGATCACCGCGTTCTGCTCATCGAGCAGCGCGACAAGACCCGCATCATCGAGGAGCTCGCATCGGGCACCAACGGCAAGACCCTGGTCTTCGCCCGCACCCGTGCGTTCGCCGAGCAGCTCGCCGACCAGCTGGAAGACGCCGGCATCGGCGCCACCAGCCTCCACGGAGACCTGAACCAGTCGCGCCGTACGCGTAACCTGCAGCTGCTCACCAGCGGCCGGGTCAACGTCATGGTCGCGACGGACGTTGCCGCACGAGGCATCCACGTCGATGACATCACGCTCGTCATCCAGGCCGACGCGCCCGACGAGTACAAGACCTACCTGCACCGCTCCGGCCGCACCGGCCGCGCGGGCAAGGAGGGCACCGTCGTGACCCTGATCAGCAAGGCGCGTCGTCGCCGCATGGACGAGCTCCTCGACCGTGCCGAGATCAAGGCCACCGTGCAGAACGCTGCTCCCGGCGACGCCGTGCTCGCGCAGCTCGCAGCCCTGTAACTCGCAGCTGAAGCTAACCGCCAACGGCGCTCACCCCTGAGGGTGGGCGCCGTTGGTCGTTAACGTCCGTCGCGTCGTAGCGTGCCGGGTGCGCAAGGATGAGTGGATGATCCTGCGCACGTTTTCCGAATCCGACACCGAACCCGTCGTGCAGTTGTGGCGTGATGCCGGGCTGGTGCGTGCGTGGAACGACCCGCACAAGGACATCGCGCGGAAGCTGACGACGCAGCCGGAACTCTTTCTCGTCGGTGAGGACGACGGGGTCGTGATGGCCTCCGTCATGATCGGTTTCGATGGACATCGTGGCTGGGTGTACTACCTGGCCGTGGCATCCACCCATCGCGGTCAGGGGCACGGGCGCACGCTCATGAATCGTGCCGAGGAACTGTTGACCGAGCGCGGCTGTCCCAAACTCAGCCTGATGGTGCGCGCGGGCAACGAGTCGGTGCTGTCGTTCTACGCGTCCCTCGGGTACACCGAAGACGTGGTCGTGAACCTCGGCAAGCGACTGATCCCCGACATCTAGCGGACGGTGAACTTCACCGAGACCGCCTTACCGCTCTGGGCGCCGGTCACGGTGACCGAGTAGCGCCCGGGCGTTGTGGGTGCCGTGAAGGTGAACCGCGCGGAGCCGTTGATGACGTCCGACGACCCGAGCGCCGTCGTGCCTATGGAGCCGAGCACCTGGCGGTCGCCGGCGAAACGGCTGGCCGACACCGTGACCGTTGCGCCCGCCGACACGACCGCGTGGTCAACGGCGGCACGCGCGTGGCTGCTGAGCCTCGCCGTGTCACGGTTCAGCGCGAGCGAGTTGGCGATCGTGTAGAAGTTGTCGGTCTGGTCGGTCAGCCCGACGACATTCGCCGCTCCGGGGCCGTAGCCCGCAATGCGCACCTGGGTGCCGGTGTGCTGCTGCGATGCGCCCGCCGCCGCGGTGCCGTACGACACCTTCATGACGGTGCCGTCGGCCGTCGTCAGCGCGGTGCTGAGCGCGGTCGGCGGAGTGCTGTCCACGATCTGGCTGGAGTGTCCGTGGTCGGCCGTGACGAGAACGAGGGTGTTGCCGTCCTTCTTGGCGAACGCGAGGGCCGCCTGCACCGCCTCGTCGAAGTCGACCGTCTCACCAATCTGACCGCAGGCATCGGCCGCGTGGTCCTGCTTGTCGATGCTCGCGCCCTCGACCTGCAGGAAGAATCCCTTGGCGTTCTTCTTCGTGGGCTTCAGCAGCGAGATGGCCTTGGTCGTCAGCGACTTCAGCGACAGGTCGGTCGTGAGACGGTTCGGGTTTGCCGTGCAGGTGACGGGCGCGGCATCCGCCCCGCCCACTGTCGCTACCGTCGGCGCGTACCGTGTCGGGAAGTTGCCGGGAGTGAAGAGGCCGAGGACGGGGGATGACTGGTTCGCCGCGTTCACGGACGCGAGACCAGCCGCGTCCTGAACCACCTGGTAGCCGCGGTCCGTTGCCTGCTCGAACAGTGTCTTGCCCGCCCAGTCGCCGGCCTTGGCGGTCTGCAGGAAGGATGTCTGGCCGCCGCCGAGCGTGACGTCCGGTCGCGTGTTCAGCAATTGCTCGCTGATGGATCCAAGGCCTCCGGCCGCGAGGGCATCCGCGCCACAGGACGCCGTGTCCGGGCCGTAGCAGCTGCGGGCTGCCACGTGCGCGACCTGAACGGCGGGCGTGGCATCCTGAATTTCCGCCGTACTGACATCACCCGTCTTGAGCCCGTTAGCCTTGGCGATCTCGAGCAGGGTCTGGTGTGGCGTGCCGTCAATGTCGACCGAGATCGCATTGTCGTAGGTCTTGATGCCGGTGGCCCAGGCCGTTCCCGTCGCGGCCGAGTCCGGGACGTAGTCGGGCTTGCCCTTGTTCACCCCGTCCTTGTAGATCGAGTACGTCGTGTAGTCGCCGGTGAGGGGCAGGGCATCGATGCCGGGAAGTCGACCGGCGGCGCCGTACTGGTAGTTGCGGGCGACGGTGATCTCGGAGTCACCCATTCCGTCGCCAATGAGCAGGATGACGTTCTTTGCCGGCGCCGAAACGATGGATTTCTTGACCGCTGCGGTGCGGTCAGCGTGCGGGTCGAGGGAGCCGTGCGCGACGGCGACGGCGGGCACAACGAGCGTGGCCGCGGTGAGGAGGGCGGCGCCGGCGATGATGCCTGTGCGCCTCCCCGAAGTCGAACTGCGGGGTGTCATTTTCATCAGTAGTACTCCCGAATGCAGAGGTAGAAAGGTTGAGTGACCGTGTGGGCACGTAATCCACCCCAACTCCGTCAGTGAAACGGAGAGTGAACAGAAGGTTGCGAATCGGTGTCGACTGGCCCCCGAATGGGTGTCAAGGCCGCCCGGTATGACGAAAGATGACAGCTGTATGGAGCTACATACGGTTGTATGTACTAGTAACGACTCACGGCAGAAGTGCCTAATCTGACCTTGCCCCTCTCGCCGAGGAGCCCAAAGAATCGAGTGCCCGTGTCCAGCCACATCTACAACGACATCACCGAGGTCTTCGGAAAGACGCCTCTCGTGCGCCTCAACTCCGTCGCGAAGGGACTTGGCGCCACCGTGCTGGCCAAGCTCGAGTTCTACAATCCCTCCGCGAGCGTCAAGGACCGCCTCGGGATTGCGATCGTGGATGCCGCGGAAGCGTCGGGCGAGCTGGGGCCCGGCGGCACCATCGTCGAGGGCACCAGCGGTAACACCGGCATCGCGCTCGCGATGGTCGGTGCGGCCCGCGGCTACAAGGTCATCCTCACGATGCCCGAGAGCATGAGCAAGGAGCGCCGCATGCTCCTGCGCGCGTACGGCGCAGAACTGGTGCTGACGCCGGGCCCGCTCGGCATGAAGGGTGCGGTCGAGGCCGCCGCCGAGATCGTCGCCAACACCCCTGGCGCCATCCTCGCCAAGCAGTTTGCCAATGAGGCAAACCCTGCCATCCACTACGCGACCACCGGCCCCGAGGTCTGGGAAGACACCGACGGCGCTGTCGACATCTTGGTTGCTGGCATCGGCACGGGCGGAACGATCACGGGTGCGGGCAACTACCTCAAGGAGAAGAAGCCCGAGATTCAGATCGTTGCCGTCGAACCGGAAGAATCCGCCATCCTGAACGGCGGAGCCCCCGGACCCCACAAGATCCAGGGCATCGGCGCAAACTTCGTTCCCGAGATCCTCGACCGCGATGTGTACAGCGAAGTCATCGACATCAACATCACGCAGTCGGTCGCGATGGCTCGCCGTCTCGCCGCCGAAGAGGGAATCCTCGCCGGCATCTCGTCGGGCGCAACGGTCGAGGCCGCGCTGCAGCTGGCCGCCCGCCCCGAGAACGCGGGCAAGACGATCGTCGTTGTTGTCGCAAGCTTCGGCGAGCGGTACCTGTCGACGGTTCTCTACGAAGACCTCGTCGACTAGGACTGGATTTCCCGAACACCGTGGCACCTCAGGCAGCAACCCAGGGCGTCTTCGCGCGCCTGCGTGAAGACATCGCGACCGCGCGCCGCCGTGACCCCGCGGCCCGATCCAACGCGGAGGTGCTGCTGGGGTACTCCGGGTTGCACGCCATCTGGGGATACCGCCTCGCACACGGGCTGTGGGAGCGGCGCGCGTTTCTGCGCGCCCGCCTGCTCTCACAGTTCGTGCGCTTCCTCACCGGCGTAGAGATCCACCCGGGCGCGACCATTGGCCGCCGCTTCTTCATCGACCACGGCATGGGCGTCGTCATCGGTGAAACCGCCGAGATCGCCGATGACGTGATGCTGTACCACGGCGTCACCCTCGGCGGCCGGAGCATGGCCCACGTCAAACGCCACCCCACGCTCGGCGAGCACGTGGTCGTCGGCACCGGCGCGACCATCCTCGGCCCGATCACCGTCGGGGCGCACTCGGTGGTGGGTGCCCAGGCGGTCGTGCTGCACGATGCGCCCGAGCGCTCGATCCTTACGGGCATCCCCGCGGTCGCGCGGCCCCGCTCCGGGTCATCCGTTCCCGTCGACGCTGCCTTCTATACAGACGCCGCGATCTACTACATCTAGCGTGCATTGTTGGCGTCAAGCCCCCGTGCGGGACGCCGTCCATGCGGTGAAATTGGGAGGTGGCCCGTCCGAACAACTACCTCTCGATTCCCGCGGCGGCGAAGCGTGTGAAAAAGTCGAAGCGCACCATCGAGGCGTGGATTCACGAGGGTCGCAACAGCAAGCGGCTCCCCGCCGTGTACTTTCTCGACGTGCCGTACGTGGACGAGAAGGTCCTCCTCGCCTTCGCCGAAATGCCCGACATGGCGGATGACCCGGGCGGCGACTCCTCCCCAGCGAAGAAGTAGCCCGGGTTCGGTGCACAGGCGGCACCGGGTCGGTGGTCTCTCGTAAACTCGAGGCCATGACACCAGCGCTTTCCGTCCTCGAGAAAACGTTTGGCTACGATGCGTTCCGCGGTGACCAGGCCGAGATCATCGAGACGCTCATCGAGGGTGGAGACGCCCTCGTTCTGATGCCCACCGGTGGCGGCAAGTCTCTCTGCTACCAGATCCCCTCCCTCGTGCGGCCGGGAACGGGTGTGGTGATCTCCCCGCTCATCGCCCTGATGCAAGACCAGGTCGACGCGCTCACCGCGGTCGGTGTGCGGGCCGGTTTCCTCAACTCCACCCAAGACGCCGCCGAGCGCCGCCGGGTCGAAGACGCCTACGTCAACGGCGAGCTCGACATGCTCTACCTCGCGCCCGAGCGCCTGCGTATCTCGTCGACCGCCGAGCTGCTCGACCGCGGCACCATCGCCCTGTTCGCGATCGACGAGGCGCACTGCGTGTCCCAGTGGGGCCACGACTTCCGTCCCGACTACCTGCAGCTGTCGATGCTGCACGAGCGCTGGCCCACGGTTCCCCGCATCGCGCTCACGGCAACGGCGACCGAGCTCACGCACCACGAGATCACCAACCGACTCGACCTCAGCAACGCCCGGCACTTCGTGTCGAGCTTCGACCGTCCCAACATCCAGTACCGCATCGAGCCGAAGAACCAGCCGCTGCAGCAGCTTCTGTCGCTCATCCGCACCGAGCACTCCGGCGATGCGGGCATCGTTTACTGCCTGTCCCGCGCCTCGGTCGAGAAGACCGCCCAGTTCCTCGTCGAGCAGGGCATCACCGCGCTCCCGTATCACGCGGGACTCGACGCGGCAGTGCGCTCCCGCAATCAGTCCCGGTTCCTGCGCGAAGACGGCATCGTCATGGTCGCCACGATCGCGTTCGGCATGGGCATCGACAAACCCGATGTGCGCTTTGTTGCCCACCTCGACCTCCCCAAGAGCGTGGAGGGTTATTACCAGGAGACCGGTCGCGCCGGCCGCGACGGCCTCCCGTCGACCGCCTGGCTCGCCTACGGTCTGCAAGACGTCGTGCAGCAGCGCCGCATGATCGACCAGAGCGAGGGTGACCGTGCCCACCGCCAGCGCCTCGGGCAACACCTCGACGCCATGCTGGCCCTCTGCGAGACGCTGCAGTGCCGCCGCGTGCAGCTGCTCGCCTACTTTGGCGAAGAGTCCCAGCCCTGCGGCAACTGCGACACCTGCCTCAGCCCGCCCGTCGGCTGGGACGGCACCGTTCCCGCCCAGAAGCTGCTCTCCACCGTCGTGCGTCTGCAGCGCGAACGCAACCAGCGCTTTGGTGCCGGCCAGCTCATCGATATTCTTCTCGGCAAGCGCACCCCGCGCGTGATCGAGCAGGGCCACGACACCATCAGCACCTTCGGCCTCGGCGCAGATCTCAGCGAGCAAGAGTGGCGCGGCGTTGTGCGTCAGCTTCTCGCCCAGGGACTCCTCGCCGTGCACGGCGATGGCTACGGCACCCTCGTCATCACCGACGCCAGTGCCGCCGTGCTGGCCGGTGCCCGCCCCGTCATGCTGCGCCGTGAGCCCGAGCGTGCGGCGAAGGCGACCAAACGATCGGCCGTCGCGAGCGAATTGCCGGGTGAGGCCGTTGGCCTGTTCGAGAAGCTGCGCGAGTGGCGTGCCGGTGCTGCGCGAGAGCAATCCGTTCCCGCCTACATCATTTTTGGGGATGCCACGCTCCGAGGCATCGCGCTCAGCCGACCCGGATCCCTCGCCGAGCTTGCCGGCATCAGCGGCGTCGGAGAGAAGAAGCTCGAGATGTATGGCGAGCAGCTGCTCGAGGTGGTCAGCGCAGCGTGACCGAGCCCGCGGCCCGTCGGCTCACCGGCGTCACACCGGTCACGACGGATCGCCTTGTTCTTCGCCAGTGGACGGACGCCGACCGCGCTCCCTTCGCCGCCCTGAATGCGGACCCCGAGGTGATGCGACACTTTCCCGCACCCCTGACGACCGCCGAGTCCGACGCGGCGGTCGACCGCTTCTCCGCCCGGATTACCGACAACGGCTGGGGCCTCTGGGCGGTCGAGCACGATGGCACCTTCATCGGGTTCACCGGACTCTCGGTGCCCCCCTTCGAGGCCCCGTTCACCCCGGCAGTTGAGGTGGGCTGGCGTTTCGCCCGCCGGGCGTGGGGACACGGATTCGCGACCGAGGCCGCCCGCGCCGCCGCCGCGGTGGGCTTCGGCGAGCTGGGTCTTGCCGAGATCGTCTCCTTCACAACGGTCGGCAACGAGCGCTCCCGCGCCGTGATGCGCAGGCTCGGGATGACCCACGACAGCCGTGATGACTTCGAACACCCGAACCTCCCGCCGGGGCATCCGCTTCGCCCGCACGTTCTGTACCGGTTGTCGGCACCCACCGCACGGAACTAGCGGGACGCCGTCGCCGCGTTGCGGGCGGCGAGCTGCGCGAACGCGGCGGTGAGTTCCGCGGGCTCGACCACGTCGATGTCCGTGTCGAAGCGGCCGAGGGCCGCGGCCAGGGCCACCCATGACCAGGATCCGACCGTGTATCTGCAGCGGTCGGGTCCCAGATCCTCGGCGATGCCATCGCCTGCGAACGGGCGCACGGCACCGGCGGGGAGGTGCAGGATGACGGTGCCGGTGCAGGGCCAGGTGTTGTCGCGATCCGACCCCTTGAACCGGGCCGAGACAAACTCCTGCGCGCCACCGCCGGGCACCACCCGGGGCGTGAAGCGCGGCCCGGTCGGAGTGCGCGGGGCAATGCGGTCCGCGCGAAAGATGCGCCAATCGTCGCGGGTGAGATCCCAGGCGACAAGGTACCAGCGGCCCTGGGACGTGACGAGATGGTGCGGCTCGACACGATGAGCCGGTCGGGGCGGGGAGTCGTCCGCGGTGGGGACGCCGCCGGCGTAGTCGAACCGGAGTACCTCCCGGGCGCGGATGGCGGCAGACACGGCAATGAGCACGTCCGGCGAGACGGAGGGGGCCAAGCCGTCGCCGGGGCGCGGGACGGCGGTGAACTCGAGGCCGGTGAGGCGGTGGCGCAGTCGTGAGGGCATGACCTGCCGCACAGTGGTCAGCGCACGGAGGGCCGCTTCTCCGATGCCCACGCCCGTGACGGTCGCCGACTGCAGTGCGATGGCGAGGGCAATCACCTGCTCGTCATCGAAGAGCAGGGGTGGCAGGTCGCTGCCGGCATCAAGGCGGTAGCCGCCATCCGGTCCCATCGTCGCCTGAATGCTGTAGCCCATCTCGCGCAGCCGCTCGACGTCCCGCCGCACCGTGCGGTGGCTGATCTCCAGCCGCTCGGCGAGCAGCGCTCCCGGCCAGTCGCGCCGCGTCTGCAACAGCGACAGCAGATTGAGGAGACGTGTCGTTGTGGTCATTTCCCCATCGTAATTTCAGTAGAGGACCGAAACTGTCCTAGACGGCTGTGAGAGTGGATGGTGTCGGGACGAGCCCGGCACGATCACTAGGAGCAGACATGAGCATCGTCACCACCACCCACG
Organism: Glaciihabitans sp. dw_435; assembly: GCF_018449675.1. Taxonomy (GTDB): domain Bacteria; phylum Actinomycetota; class Actinomycetes; order Actinomycetales; family Microbacteriaceae; genus Glaciihabitans. Next base: position 163,837 of record NZ_JAAVUZ010000005.1, read on the forward strand.
TCAACTTCCACGGCGACGCCCGCGACGCCCTTGTGTTCTACCGGTCCGTCTTCGGCGGCGAGGTCACCATCGCGACGTACGGCGACTTCGGCATGCCCGCGGATGCTCCCGGCGCCGACGGCGTCGTTTTCGGACAGGTGGAGAGCGCCAACGGCTTTCGGGTAATGGCCTACGACATTCCCGGCCAGGGCGGCGGAACGGTGGATGCCCCGGGCTCGACCCATCGCGAGAATGGCGTCACCCTCACCACCCAGCCGTTCTTCGTCGCCGTGCGCGGAGAGACCCTCGACGAGGTGCAGGCCTACTGGTCGACGCTGTCCGTCGGCGCGTCCATCGTCGAACCGCTCGCCGCCTCCGCGTGGAGCGAGGGGTTCGGCATGCTCACCGACAGCTTCGGAGTGACCTGGATCCTCGACGTCGCGGCGGCGCACGCGGAGTGACCCGGGCGGGACTGCGGCGCGAAGTGTGATCAGGCGGTTATCGTGTCGCGTGCGGCCGTGGCGATCACGTCGGTGCTCGATCCGGCGGGACCCATGGCGGTCCGCTGTCGTCGGGCGCCCGATCCGCGCCGAAGGGTCGTTCGCAGGGCGTTCTGTACGAACCGCTCCTCCTCGCCCGAGCTGAAACTGCCGCGCACGTGGGCGAAGAGCGCGTCGACGGCCACGACCGCCGGCACGGGCCGTCCGGTCTCGGGATGCAGGAGAGCGCCATCGAGACCGGACTTGCTCGCCCGCCAGGACGCGAGCCGGAGAAGGGACGTGGAAACGGGGTTGGGAGGCATCCCGATCGACCATTCGTCGACCGCGGTTTCAACAAGGGCGCGGGTGATGACCGCAAGCAGCGCGGCATCCGCGGGGTGCAGGCAGACGTCGGCAATCCGCACCTCAACGGTGGGAGCGTGCCGGGACAGCCGGGCGTCGAAGTAAACCATCCCGGCGTCGAGGGACACATCCGTCGCGAGGATGTCGTCGATCTGGCGGTGATAGTCCGAGGCCGAGCCGAAGAGATCGTAGGGGCCCGCGGATGGCCAGCGACCCCACGCCTGATAGCGATAGCTCGCGAACCCGGTGTCCGTTCCCTGCCAATAGGGCGAGTTGGTGCTGATCGCGAGGAGCACGGGCAACCACGGGCGAATGCGGTCAAGGGCTGCCACGCCTTCCTCGTCGGATTGCACCGAGACGTGCACGTGGAATCCGCAGGTCAGCTGCTCGTCCATCGTGAGCCCGAAGCGGTCGTGCATCAGCTGGTAGCGGGGTGAGGCCACCAGATGCGGAACGCACGGGAGCGGAGCGGTGGCGACGGCGACCGCCCGGGCTCCCACCTCCCGTGCGGCGGAGTCGGCAGTTCTCCGGCCGTGGAGAATCGCGGCGAGCAACTCGTCGAACGTCTCCAGAGGCGGACTGATGGCCTCGATCTGCTCGTGCTTCGCCTCGAATTCGAGCACAGCTCCGGCAGTGCTTTCCGCCCCGCCATCGATGGCATCCAGAATCAGACCGGCGACGGGAACGGGGCTCATTGTCGTGGCATCGACGAGCAGTAGCTCTTCCTCAACGCCGATGGTGCGGAGACGCCGCCGTGCGGCCGTCGCGGTTGTCTGCAGTGACATGCTTCAAGATAGCCACATTTCCGCGAAAGTGGGATAAAAATCAGGCTCCGCTACGGTGGAACCCGTGAACGCATTTGTCGAGGATGACTCTGTACCAACCGCCCCGTCGGACGCCGGCCAGCCCGGGGTCGATGTTCCCGATCATCGCGGTAGGACAGGCCTAAATCGGGTGGGACGCGATCTGACCCTCAACGACGGGGTGCGCGTGACCAACGTCGAGCTGATCGGTAACGGCTGGCACGTGCTGCGCCGCACCACCTTCGATTTCCGGCACAGCGACGGGCACTGGAGCACGGAGCAGCGGGAGACCTACGACCGCGGGCACGGCGCCACGATCCTGCTGTACGACACCGCCCGGTCGACCGTACTGCTGTCCCGGCAGTTCCGCTTCCCCGTCTATGTCGATGGCACGAATGACGGAATGCTCATCGAGACGGCGGCGGGACTTCTCGACGATGACGACCCCGAGACCGCCATCAGGCGCGAGGCCAGCGAGGAACTCGGCGTGACCGTGGGCGAGATCGAGCACGTGTTCAATGTCTTCATGAGCCCGGGCTCGGTGACCGAGCGGCTGCACTTCTACGCGGCGCCCTACGCGGACGCGAGCCGCACGAGCGCTGGCGGAGGGCTTGCCGACGAGGGTGAGGACATCGAGGTGCTGGAACTCGACTTCGCCGAGACCCTCGACATGATCGATGACGGCCGCATCCGGGATGCGAAGACCATCATGCTGCTGCAGTGGGCAGCGCTGCGCGGACCGTTCCGCGCGCGCTGACCCGCCGCTGGCGAGGTGCTGGCGCTACTCGACCGGAGCGGCCGCGGCGGCTTCGCGCTGCGCGGCGATGTCCTTGTGCACTTGCTCCATGTCGAGGCCGCGGACGGCGTCGATGACCTGGTTGAGGGCCGGGGCGGGGAGGGCGCCGGGCTGCGAGAAGACGAGCACGCCGTCACGGAATGCCATGAGGGTGGGGATCGACGTGATGCCGGCGGCACCCGCGAGCGCCTGCTGGTCTTCGGTGTCGATCTTGCCGAACGTGATGTCGGGGTTCTCGTTGCTGGCGGTCTCGTAGATCGGTCCGAACTGCTTGCACGGACCGCACCAGTCCGCCCAGAAGTCGACGAGCACGATGCCCGAGTCGAGGACGGTCTTTTCGAAGTCGGTTTCGGTCAAAGTCACGGTAGCCATGACCCAAGCCTAAAACGTGGAACCCCGCTCCCGCTGGGATGCGGCACGGGGACTCACTGGTTTTCGCTGGCGGCGTAGGGGAGTAGCCGGCCCCAGTAGTGCGGGATTAAACCCCAGACGATGTAGGCGGCGCGGCTACCGGCAGGTGTAGGTGAAACCGTTTTCGTTCCACTGTCCCTGGCCGAGCGCATCGCAGAACTCGCTCATGTGGTTGACGGCGTAGATCGCGAAGATGATCAGCAGCACCGAGGCGATCGCGATCAACACGATGAGGACGCTCGACACGATGATGCCCGCGAGTGCCGGACCGTTCTCGACGCCCGCCCGCTTCGACTGGTTGCGGGCGATGATGCTGAGCACGAGCCCCACGAGGGGGAAGATCACCGACAGCACGAGGCCGACGATTCCCATGGTCTGGCCCACCGGGGCGGGAGTGGCGTCGTAGGTCTGTGGCGGAGTGGGAGGAGGCGGCTGCGGGGCTCCGGTGTATGGCTGGGGCGGAGGCTGCTGCGGCTGTTCGTCGGTCATCGAATTCTCCTTGGGTTCAGCGAAGAAGCGAGTCATTCCACCGTACGACTCGTGACCGCCGCCCGCTACGGTGCCGGAGAGGGTGGGGAAGCGCATGACCCGGGCGTTGCGTGTGCCGCCGGCGCGACGTCATCCTCGGGCCGGCCCCCACCCTCGAGCCGCAGTGTCGCCAGGAACCCCAGGGCGAGGAAGCCTGCCGCGGCGAAGGCGCTGAACCGGGTGGCTTCGCTGAACGCCTGGCGCGCGTCATCCGCTGCCTGTGTCGATTGTTTTTCGAGCGCGGGGATGGCGGAGCCGGCGCTGTCGACAACGGCGTCCACGATCTGGGTGCGGGTGGCGACGGGGACGCCCTGCTCCTCGAGGCGGGCGTCGAGCTGGCCGCCGAGGGTGCTGAACAGGATGGTGCCGAGCACGGCGATGCCGAGGGCGGACCCGATCTGGCGCGCGGTGCTCTGGGTTCCGGAGCCCTGCCCGCTCTGGTCGACGGGGACGTCTTTGAGGACGACGCCGGTCAGCTGCGCGGTCGCGAGACCCACGCCGAAGCCATAGACAAACAGGGCGCCCACGATCGCGTACCAGGGGGTGCCCGTCGAGATGACGAGTCCCACGATGACCAGGCCGACGATCTCGGCGCCGATGCCGACGCGCACCACCGTGACGGCGGAGAAACGCCCGCCGAACGCGCCGGCGAAGCCACTGGCCACGAAGGAGCCGATGGCGAGGCCCAGCAGCACGTACCCGGTGTGGAGGGCGTCATAGCCCAGCACGTTCTGCAGCCAGAGCGGGAGGGAGAGGATGATGCCGAACTCGCCGAGGGAGACGATCATGGCGGCGATGTTGCCGTTGCGGAACGATGCGATGCGGAACAACGCGAACGCGAACAGGGTGCTCTTGCCGAGGCGCTGGCGACGGAGGCCCCAGGCAATGAAGGCCGTCGCGCCCACGATCGTGACGGCAAAGGCGAGGGGGATGGGAGAGAGGTCGAACGGCCATTCCCAGTCGCCGAAGCTGAGGCCGTCGCTGGCGAGCCACCAGCCGTAGGTGCGTCCCTCGATGAGGCCGAACACCAGCGAGGCGCAGGTGATGACCGACAAGATCGCGCCGACGACGTCGATGCGCCGGGCGTCCCTCTCGCGCGACTCTGCGACGAAGGCGAACAGGCCGATCACGATGATGATGCCCAGTGGAACGTTGATGCCGAACGCCCACCGCCAGGAGAAGTCGGTGGTGAGCCATCCGCCGAGGAGCGGGCCGACCGCGGCCATTCCGCCGATGGTCGAGCCCCAGATCGCGAACGCGATACCGCGCTCCTTGCCCCGGAAGGTGGCGTTGATGATCGACAGCGTGGTGGGAAGGATCATGGCGCCACCGAAACCCTGCAGCACGCGTGCGCCGATGAGGGCGCCTCCGCTCTCGGAGAGCCCGGCGAGGACGGATGCCAGTGCGAAGACGACGACTCCGGTGAGAAGCAGTCGCCTCCGTCCAAACCTGTCCGCGAGGGTTCCGAAGACCAGAAGGAGAGCCGCGAAGACCAGCGTGTAGCTCTCCTGCACCCACTGCACCTGGGTGGAAGTTATCCCCAGATCATCGACGATCGACGGGATTGCCACATTGATGATTGTTGAGTCGACGATGATGAGTGCCACCGCGACGCTGATGAAGACGAGCCCGAACCAGCGGGCGCGGGGGTTTGCTGTCAGGCGTGCTGCCGCGCTCACGCGCCGGCTCCGGCGGTGCCCGATGCGGTGCCGCGCGATCGAGCGCGCGCGTCGGCGGTGCGGGAGGCACGGCCTCGGGTCAGGCGCAGCAACAGCGTCACCGCGAGCACCACCACGACCATGACGATCGCGGTGACGGCGGCGGGTACCGAGACGAGGGAGCCGGCGAGGCGGCCGACGGCGAGCCAGGCGAGACCCCAGCAGAGGGAGACGGTCGGGGCGAGGCGTCCGGTGCCGTAGACGGCCAGGAGCACACCGATGCCGCCCGCGATGAGGACGACAACGACGGCCCATACATCCGCGTCGATCCCGAAGCCGGTGAAGCCAACATCGGTGAGCAAGGCTGCCACGTTTGCGGCGGTCGCGACACAGACCCAGCCGAGATACAGGCCGACCGTGCCATCCGTCACGATGGTTTCGACGATGGTGCGCGGCGGCGTCGCGAGGCAGAGCCGGAACGCCCAGACGAGCACCACGAGCAGCAGCGCGATCACGGGCACGCTGAGGGCGAGCTGGTCGAACTGAATGCTGAGGATCCACGCGGCGTTGAGGATGAGGGACGCCGCGATGGGGTATCCGAGGCGCCGCTGGCGTGGATCGGTGCGCTGCGCGGGCAGCAGCTGCCAGATGGCGTAGGCGATCAGGCCGAGGTAGATGACCGACCAGATGGAGAAGGCGGGACCGGCCGGAGCGATGGGGGTCGCGTTCGCGCCGAGGGCTCCGCCCGCGGCATCCTGAATCGGGGTTCCGCCGGCGGCTCCCGAGCCGATGAACGAGCCGACGATGGCCAAGACGGCGCTGACGAGCACAACGACCTGCCGCACGGTGTCTTTCACGGGATCCTCCAATTGATCAGCTAGCTGATCAATTACGGTAGCACCGTCTTCGGTCGACGGCGAGGGGGAGGCGAGGAGGGCGTTAGCCCAGCGCGAGCAGCGCGACGGCGACGAGGGCGGTGGTGAGGCCGATCGCCTGCAATCGTGTGATGCGTTCGTGGAGGAACACGGCGGCGAGGATCACGGTGACTCCCGCGTAGAGCGCGACGAGGACTGCCATGACCGACAGCTCGCCGAGTCGCACGCCCGTGAGCATGACCGCGTCTGCGGTTGCCGAGAGAACTCCCCCGCCGACCGCGTACCAGAATCCGCCCCGCCATCCGCTTCCCGTGGCGCGTACCCGGGACCGTTTGGCTCGCAGGAAGATGACCCCGACGGCGGCAAACATGACGATGACCGTGACCGTGCGACCCACGATGAGTGGCACGAATCCGGAGGCGGGCGGCATGGCGTTGAAGGTCACGAGGCCTGCGCCGATGGAGGTTCCGGCGCCGACGGCCAGCAGGATTCCCCGGGTGCTCGGCCGTGTGCCCGTGCGTTCAGGGGCGAGCCCCACGAGGATCACCGCGGCGAGAGCGAGTGCCAGGCCGAGGTATCCCGCAGCGCCGAAGCGTTCCCCAGTGAGGAGCCCGACCGTCATGGGAACCACGGCCGAAATCACCGCGATGAGTGGGGAGAGCACGCTCATCGGGCCGATGGCGAGCGCGGCGTACAGCATGGAGACCGAGAGACAGGCGATTCCGCCGGCGATAGCGCCCCAGAGGATCGCCTGCGCGGACCACTGTCCTCCGAGGAACGGAACGATGAGGCACACGGCAACCAGGCCGCCGGCGGCGCTGAGGGCGGTGACGCGGATCGCACTGATCTGCCGGGAGGCGAATCCGCCGAGGAAGTCTGCCGAACCGAAGAAGAACGCGGTCGTGAGCCCGAGGGCCGCGGTGATCATGGGTCTCCTCGTGCGGTTGGTGCGTGCTCCGAGCGTAGTGGAGGGCGGTGCGGCTAGGTTGAGGAGCATGACGGACGTCGACGGCACCGAGAGCTGGCCCACTGGGCGGTTGCTCTCCACGGCCGCGCGGCTGGTCGAGCACGCCTGGGTCGAGGCGCTCGCCGAGATGGGCTTGACCCACGCGGGACTCATCGCCCTGCATCTGCTGGACGCCGGTCCCCTGAACCAGACCGACCTCGCCCAGCGTGCCCGCGTGCAGACGCAGACGATGTCGCGCACGATCGACCGGCTGGAGCGCCAGGGTTTCGTGGAGCGCCGGCCCGACGACAAGGATCGACGCCGGCAGCTCGTCAGCCGCACCGAGTCGGGAGCCGACGCGTGGCGCAAGACTCGCACCCTCGAGGCCGACCTCTTTCCGGCCACGGATGACCCGGCCGGCCTGCGGGCGGCGCTGCTCGCGATCATTTCGTCGACATCCGGAGCCCGCTGGAGCAACGCGGACTGAGCGCGGCGAGCAACGGCGGGTTCGCCGGGGCCCGCGGACGACGCACAACGTCATCCAGCGACCCCGTAAATACCGGTGAAATACGCGCCACCGGTATCCTCGGTGAGGGGCAAACCCACCGACGACCGAGGAGTTTCACCGGCATGAACGCACCTGGACGGGACGCCACTCCGGCCCTCGAACACTCCGTCCGTCTGGTGAACGGCGCCGTCGAGATTCTCGACCGCCGCGCGTTCCCCGCGGAACTCACCTGGGTGCGCGCCACCAGCGCGGCCGAGGTGGCCGACGCGATCCGCGACATGGTCACCCAGAGTTCCGGACCCCTCTTCGCCGCGTTCGCCGGCCTCGAGCTGACCGCCCAGCAGGTCCGTGGCCTTCCGCTGGACGATGCCCGAGCGACCCTGATCGCGGCGGCCGGCGCTCTCACCACCGCGCGCCCGACGAACAACCATCCGAGGGATGCCGCCCGCCACGTGCTGGGCGCCATCGCCGGGGCGACGACGACCGACGAGCTGGTCGAGCTCGCGACATCCGCTGCCCACACGGGCGTTGCCGCCTACAACGCCCGCAGCCGCGCGCTCGGCGAGCACACCGTCGCACTGTTGCCGGACGGGGCGCGCATCCTCACCCACTGCTGGATGGACAGCTACCTCATCGCCATGGTGCGCGCCGCTCACGACGCGGGTAAGAGCTTCGAATGGGTCACGACGGAGACGCGCCCCTACCTGCAGGGCGCCCGGCTCACCTCGCACACGCTGCGCGAATTCGGCGAGAAGGTCACGCTCATCACGGACAGCATGGGCGCCGCCGCGCTGTCGCCCGGGTCCTCGCTCGGGGCCATCGACGCGCTTGTGACCGCTGCCGACGTGGTCAGTCTCGACGGCAGCGTGGTCAACAAGGTCGGAACCCTGGGGCTCGCGGTCGCCGCTGCCGCGTTCGAGGTTCCGTTCTACGCGCTGGTGCTCAAGCCCGATGCGGATGCCCCGACGGGATCCGACGTCGTCATCGAGCAGCGTGACCCCGGCGAGGTGTTCCACGCGCTGGGGCACCGCACCGCCTCTAACCTCGTGACGGACGGCTGGTACCCCGCCTTCGACGTGACCCCCGCACGCTTCGTCACGCGCATCGTGACCGATCGGGGTGCGTTTGCGCCGGACTCGGTCGTCGATTATTTTGCGGCGGATGACTCGGGCCCCGTGCTCTCCGCGTCCGCCGACGCGAGCGTCACCCGGTGAGCACCACCGAGCTGTCGCCGTCGGGCGACGAATACGAACTGCTGGTCAGCGGCCACGACGTGACCGCCTACCTCACCACGGCCGGCCTGCTTCCGCGGCTGGCGGATGATCCCGCCGACGTAATCGTGCGCGAGGTCACCGCGGGAAACATGAACCGCGTCTTCATCGCCCGCGGCCCGCTCGGCAGCGTCGCCGTGAAGCAGGCACCCCCGTTCGTGCAGGTGGCCGGGCCCGAGTGGCCCATCGACCCCGCCCGGATCGGCGCCGAGGCGCGGGCCTACGAGCTGCTCGCGGGGCTCGTTCCGGACGCGGTTCCGGCCATCGAGCTCGTGGACCTCGAGCGCTTCGTGATGGTGATGGAAGACCTCTCAGACCTCGAGGTGGTGCGTGATGTTCTCGTCGACGAGATCGCGACCGGCGGGGCATCCACCATCGACTTCGACAACCTCGGCGCCGTGGTTGGGCGGTTCATCGGCGAGCTGACGCTGGCGACGAGCGAGGGGCGACTGGGGTCCGAGGCGCACGCCGAACTCGTGGCGACCGCCGCTAACCCCGAGCTGTGCGCGCTGACGGTCGACGTCGTGCTCGACGAGCCGTATCGCGAGCACGAGCACAACCACTGGCACCCGGTGCTCGACGACGAGGTGCGCGCGCTCTACACGGACGAGGCTCTCGCGGCCGCCGTGCTCATCGTGCGGGACACGTTCGACACCCGGGCCGAGGCGCTGCTGCACGGCGACCTCCACACCGGCTCGGTGATGGTGGGCACCCGCGATGGCGTCCAGGCCGTGAAGGTGTTCGACCCCGAGTTCAGCTTCGTCGGTCCCATCGGCATGGACCTCGGACTCTTCTGGGCCAACCTCACGATCGCGTCCGTTGCCGCCCGCGCGGTGGGCCGCGACCAGCTCGCCGACGACCGCCTGCGCGCGATCGACGCCAGCTGGGATGCCTTCGCAGCGGTGTGGGATGCCCCGGGCGCGCGCGATGCGGCGGCCGTGTCATCCACCCCTCTCGAATCGATTCGATCGGACGCGTGGCGCTTTGCCGGCGTCGAGGCCATGCGTCGCGTTGTCGGATATTCACACGCCGCCGACCTCGAGACCCTGCCCGCGGAGGTGCAGGCCGATGCCCACCGCGCGGTGTTCGACCTTGCCCGCCACTGGATTCTGACGGGCGAGCCCGCGCCCGACGCCGCACCCGACGCCGCGCCCGACGCCGCTCCCGCCTCCGCCTCCGCACCCGTCGGCACCACCCGCGCGGCCACCACCTCGTCTGACCCGACCGACCCCGCCCCGAAGGAGCAATCGTGACCTCACCCCTGCAGCTGACGGCGTCCACCCTGGTGGTCGACCTCGAGGGCACGACGAGTGCGGCCGGGTTCATCCTCGGCGACCTCTACGACTACGCCCGCCCCCGCCTCGGCGCCTGGCTCGATGATCATGCGGATGACCCGGACGTCGCCACCGCGCGCGCCCAGGTGATCGCCGAGGCCGGACTGCCCGCCGACGCCAGCACGGACGACGTCGTTGCCGTGTTGCACGGCTGGATGGCGTCCGACGTGAAGGCCACCCCGCTCAAGACGTTGCAGGGACAGATCTGGGCGCTGGGGTTCGAGCGCGGCGAGATCTCGTCGCACTTCTTCGACGATGTAATCCCGAAGCTGCGTGCCTGGCACATGGCCGGGGTGGGCCTCGCGGTGTTCTCGTCGGGGTCGGTGACATCGCAGGTCCCGTGGTTCCGTCACTCGCCGGACGGTGACCTCACGCCCCTGATCACGGACTACTTTGACACCGTCAGCGCGGGACCGAAGAAGGTTGCCACGTCGTACGACGCGATCGCGACGGCGCTGGGGCTCGAGGCATCCGCCCTCGTCTTCTTCACCGACAACCCCGAGGAAGTTACGGCGGCCCAGACGGCCGGGTGGCAGGTCGTCGCGTTCTCGCGGGAGGGCGAGCCGTTCTTCGGCGACGACTTCGGAACCGCGCCGGTGGTGGGGTCCTTCGACGAGGTCGACGTGGTCGCGCCGGTCCCACCCGTCGCGCCCGCCGTTGCCGGTGCGACCGCATGACCGAGTTCAACACCCGTCCGATCGCGCTGGAGACGCTCGACCGGGCCGGCGCCGCCCTGGCCGCCGAGTCTGCGCGGTTCGCTGCGCGCGGGTGGATGCCTGGAACCGCCGGTAACCTCTCGCTGCTACTGCGCACCGACCCGCTGCGACTGGCCGTCACCGCGTCCGGCCTGGACAAGGGCGAGCTGACGTCCGGCGACATCGTCGTGGTCGACGGGCATGGTGCCCGCGTGCACGGCGAGGCCGGGTCGCACGCCAACCCGTCGGCCGAGGCCGGCCTGCATGCCCGAATTGCCCGGGTCGCCGGAGCCGGAGCCATCATCCACGTGCACGCCGTGGCCGCCGTCACGGCTGCCCATGTCTGGCCGGGTGGCGTCGCGCTGCACGACCTCGAGATGCTCAAGGGACTCGGTCACTCGGCGCACGGCGAACAGATCGTCATCCCCGTTGTGCCCAACGGCCAGGACATGACCCTCGTCGGCGACGCGTTCGAGGCGGTCTACCGCCCGGCGACGCAGGACGTTCGGGATGTCCCGGCCCTCCTTGTCGCCGATCACGGTATCTACGCCTGGGGTAAAGATCTCCGCGAAGCGCGCTGGCACCTCGAGATCACCGAGGCGCTGCTGCAGATCGCGCTCGCGCGCCGCTAGCCGCGCCGCCCGCGGCCGTGCCGCGATGGGCGGCCGGCAGCGGCGCCACCCGCCGGCCCGCTAGCCGCGCGCCCCGCCGGCCAGTCGCCCCGCCGCTGCCCCGCAGCGCATCGAAAGGGTAAAAACATGCGTTTCTCCCCCGGAAATCGCCCATTTCTACCCTTTCGATGACACCTGGCGCACCTCAAGGCGCCCAGCCCCGTCGAAGGAGCAGAGATGGTCGTTCTTTGCTCCGGGACGCGACCATCTCTGCTCCTTCGATGCGCGCAGGAGGCAAAAAGGGCGCCCGCGCTGTAACGGGCGTCGAGAAAGCGCGCCCGCACCTGTGGTGGGCGACAAAAGAGGGCCAGGATGCGGTCGCAGCTGCCGCTCGCTGCCATTGCCACTCCCGGTCAGAGAGCTGCATCCCGCCCGCAGGCTGTCGCCGTCAGGCCGGCGCGATGTGGCGGGACGGAACGGGGCTCGAGTACACGACGTTTGTCGTGATTCCGCCGAGCGTGGCGAGTCGGCCGGTGATGCGCTCGAGGTCCCGCATGGATCGCGCGTGCACCTTGATGATGAAGCAATCGGCGCCGGTGACGTGGTGCGCCTCGACGATTTCGGGTGTCGTGTCGACCAGGTCGTGGAACGGCTTGTAGTTGCCCGATGGGTACGCCAACCGCACGAACGCGGTGACCGCGTAGCCGAGCGCCTCGGGATCGACGGTGATCGAATAGCCGGTGATCACCCCGGAGTCCGTCAGGCGGCGCAACCGTTCGGCGGTCGCGCTGGCAGACAGCGAGACCTCCCGGGCCAGCTGGGCAACGCTCATCCGCCCATCACGCTGCAACTGCTCGATGATCGCGTGATCGGTGGAATCGAAGTCAAGGCGTGGATTCGACGGCATACGCGTCACAATACCGGTGGATCACGCGCGATCGCGCCCAAGAGCCGGGCATCGTCTCTTCTTAGATGTGTGCCTCCGCCGCTTGGATTGAGACATGGAAACCACACTCTCAGCCCGCGATTTCTTCGCCGCAAAGCTCCGGTACGAAACCGACCCGTCCGACCTCGCCGCCGACCGTGTGGGCGGTGCCGGCCCGCTCATCCTCGACGTTCGCAACGACGCCAGCTGGAGCCAGGGACGCATCCCCGGCGCGGTCCACGTGCCCAACCGAGAGCTCGCGGACCGTGCGCCCGAGGTCATCCCTTCGCTCGACGCCGCCGTCGTTGTGTACTGCTGGGGACCCGGATGCAACGGCAGCACGCGAGCCGCTCTGACCCTCGCCACCCTCGGCTACACAAACGTCAAGGAACTCATTGGCGGCTTCGAGTACTGGGCGCGCGAAGGTCTCGCCGTCGTCAGCGACGAGGGCCGGTCGCGTCGCGCACCGGACCCCCTCACCGCTCCCGTCGGCGTCCCCGCGTGACGGCAACCGTCTCTGTCGACAGGGTCGAGGTGCTGCGAGCGGATGCCCCGGAGCGCGCGCTCGCCGTCGCGCACGCGCAGTTCGAAAAGAGCACAATCGTCATCCCCGCCGATTGGGCGGCACGCACGTCGCGACTTATCGCCGCGGGGCAGCTGGACCTCTTCGTCGCCCGTTCCTCCGGGCAGGCACTGGGATACGCGACGCTCACTCGGGGCGTGAGCACCTGGGCGGCAGAGCCCTACGGCTACCTCGACTGCCTCTTCGTGGCCGAGGGACACCGCGACGCGGGCGTCGGCCCGCTCCTGGTCACGGCCGTCGCCGAGCATGCGCGGAGCGTCGGGTTGCGCGAGCTGCAGTGGCAGACGCCCTCGTGGAACGCCGGTGCAATCCGGTTCTACACGCGGCTCGGAGCCGCACGCAGCGGCAAAGAGCACTTCGCCCTGCGGCTGGAGTAACCCTCGGCCCAGCGAAAGGGTAAAAACATGCGTTACGCGCCCGGAAATCGCAGGTTTTTACCCTTTCGATGACATCTGGCGTGCCTCAGCGGCACCTGGCCGCGCCGAAGGAGCAGAGATGGTCGTTAGGTGCGCCGGGAGACGACCATCTCTGCTCCTTCGATGCGCGCGGGTGGCAAAAAGGGGCGGCCACGGAGTGCACGGGTGACGAAATGGGCCGCCCACGCAGCGCACGGGTGGCGAAAGCGGCGCCGCGACGGGCAGGGGCGGCCGAAACGAGCTAGCGGGTGGCGGTTCCGCGGAGTATCTGCTGCGAGTGGAGCGACAACGAGCTGACCCAGGCCGTTCCGGAACCCGCACCCGCGAGCCTCGACAGCACGAGCTCGCGCCCGGCCCGCAGCACACCCCGGGCCGCGCCCTCGCGGAGCTCGGGCTCGAGGGTCTCGATGTCGCTCGCCTTCGCGAAGCCGATGATGCGGCGGATGGCCTTGGCGCCCGCGAAGACAGCCGCGTCTGCGCAGATTTCGGACAGCAGGCTCTCGAGCATGTCGTCGCCCCACACCCGCGGGTCGACCCGGGACGGCCACAGCGCGCGGTACTCGGCGTCGAAGGCCTCCCACAGCGCGGCCGGCAGCTCGAGAATGCGCGCGGCACGCTCGCTGTCGCCGAGCGCCTCGGCCCGTGCCGCCGCGATGACGAAGTTCGCCCAGAGCGCGCCGAGGTCGAAACCGGTGGGACCGTAGAACCCGAACTCGCTGTCGAAGGCGCGCACGGACGCGGGGGCGTCCTCACCGAATGCGGGCCGCACGAAGACGGACCCGGTGTGCAGGTCGCCGTGCAACAGCGACTGTGCGTTAGTCATGAAGCGGTACTTCGCCAGCCCGATCTGCAGCAGCAGTTCGTCGTCGGCGCGCAGCTCCGCGACATCCACTTCGTTGGCAGGCAGCACGCGGTTGTGCTCGTGCTCGATGTACGGCTCGGTGAAGACGAGGTCCTCGGTGATCTGGCAGAGCTCCGGATTGATGGATGCCGCGGCGAGACGCTTCTGCTCAAGGGGATCGAGTCCGATGACCGAGGTGGAAAAGGCGGCACGCGCGATGAAGCGGCCGACCTCTGCGGCGGCATAGCCGTGGACGCGGTTGGCGTTGAGCTCGTTGCGCCAGACCTCGTGGTCGGAAAGGTCCTCGATGGCGAGCACGTAGTTCTCGGCGTCGAAGTCGTACAGCGCGGGCACGTGGGATGCGTCGGCGCGCTCGTGGCTCGCGAGCACGACTGCCTCGCGGGCGGTGCGCTCCCGCGTCATCGGCCAGCTCGGGTCGGTGCGCACGTGGGGGAGCGACTGCTTAAGCACCAGGCTCGCGCCGTGGGTATCGCGCACGATGAAGACGAGGTTGAGGTTGCCGTCGCCCACCTCGGTGATGAGCTCGATGGCGCTGGCGTCGAAGCGGGCGACCAGCGCGGGACGCTGCGCCAGGTAGGCGGGCACCGTTTCCGCGGTCAGCTGGGAGAAGTCGGCGGCAGCGGTGCCCCTGGCGGCGGTGCCAGCGGGAGCGGTGCCGGTGGCGGCGGTAGAGGCAGCGCCGGTGCTCGCACCGGCGCGGGTCTCGGTGTCGGTCGGGTCGGTCATGGTCGCTGCCTCGGTGGGTCGTGGAGGGTGGGGCGGATGCCCCGGGTGTGGGTAATGCCGGCGGTGCTGGTGACTACGACGCGGACGTGGAACCCGCGGTCAACACCGTGCGCTTGCGGGAGAGCGTGAAGCTGAAGAGCATGGCGACGAGCAGCACGATTCCCTTGCCGAAGTCCTGAGCGTAGTAGGGCAGGCCCGCCATGGTGAAGCCCGTCGTCATGACGGCGATGAGCACGGCGCCGAGCAGGGTTCCCCACGCGTTCGGGCGGCCGATGCCGAGCACGGAGACACCGACGAGAGCGACGGCCATGGCGTCGAGCAACAGCGAGTTGCCGGCGGAAACGTCGCCCTGGCCGATGCGGGCAGCCAGCAGCAGGCCGGCGATCGACGCGAGCAGGCCACAGCCCATGTAGGCGAGGGTGCGGTAGAGCTGCACGCGGATTCCGGCGAGACGCGCGGCCTCAACGTTCGCACCGACAGCGAAGAGCGCGCGGCCCCAGCGGGTGCGTTCCAGCAGCACCCACATGAGAAGGGTGAGGGCGGCGAGGATGATCACGGGGATCGGGATGGGCCCGACCGAGCCGCGGTCGAGCGCGAGGAAGTCCGCGGTGAACTTGCCGGGCGCGGTCGTTCCGTCGGCGAGCGACATGTTCGACGAGATCGACTTGCCGTCGACGATGAGGAGCTTGAGGCCCACGATCACGAACATCGTGGTCAGCGTCGCGAGCAGGTCGGGCACGCGGGCGACCACCACGAGCAGGGCGTTCAGGCCACCGATCGCGAGGCCACCGATCAGCACCACGATGACCGCGACGCCGCCGACCTGGTTACCGATGACCATGGTCCAGGCTGCAACGGAGACGGCGAATCCCGCGGAGGCACCCACCGACAGGTCAATGCCGCCCACGGTCATGGCCAGCGCGACGCCGAGCCCGGCGATGGCGGTGGGAGCGACGAACTTGAGCATGCCAAACACGTTGTCGACGGTCCGGAAATTCGGCAGGGTGATGACGAAGTAGAGAATCAGCGCGACGGTGACGGCGATGAATCCCCACTTCACGACGAAGGCGGAGACACGTTCGCCGCGACGCGCGGAGATCAGGGTGCTGGGACTGCTCATCGGTTCACTTCTTTACGCTTCGGGAAAATCTGTCGGGAAAACGGGAGCGTCGGTGCCGCGCGGGCCCCGCTCGGAGTCGGTCGCGGTGGCGGCATCGCCGTCGGAGGAGGCGTCGGCGCCGATGTGGGAGCCCGAGTCGGCGCCAGAGCCCGACCGCGCGGCCAGGAACGCCGCGACGAGTGCCTCGCGGTTGGTCTGGTCTGAATAGACGTCGAGCACAATTTCGCCGGCGACGAGCACGATGATCCGGTCGGCGACCTCGAGGATCTCGTCCACATCGCTGGAGAGCACGATGGCGGCGGCGCCCGAGGTGGCGAGTGTTCCCAGCCGCGCCCCGATCTCACGGCGGGCGGCGATGTCGACACCGCGGAACGGTTCATCCAGAATCGCCAGCTTGGGCCCGGCCGACAGCCACCGGCCCACAACGACCTTCTGCTGGTTGCCACCGGAGAGGTCGTCGATGGATGCCTCGGCACCCTTGGTCACCACGTCGAGCGACGCGATCACGGTCTCGGCGCGTTCCGTCTCGCGCGAGCGCACGAGCATGCCGAACACCGAGGTCTCGCGCAGGTACGGCAGGGAGATGTTCTGGATGAGCGACCACCCGGGCAGTACGCTCTGGCGCTGGCGGTCCTCGGGCACGAGCACGACGCCGGCGCGCAGCGCATCGGAGGGGCGCTTCGGCGCGTAGGGCGCACCGGCGAGTTCGAGGGTTCCGGCGGGTGCCTTGCGCAGGCCGGCGAGCAGTTCGGCGAGCTCGGACTTGCCCGCCCCGATGAGCCCGAGAATTCCGAGCACCTCGCCGCCGCGCACCGCGAGGCTGAGCGGGGCGGACTCGGGCAGCAGGGTCGCCCCGGTCACGCGGGCGACGACCTCGGATCCGCGCTGTGTGATCGCGTGCGGGTGCTCAAGGTTGGTGGCGCGGCCCAGCATGTCGTGCAAGATCTCGTGCCACTCGAACGGCCGCACGGTGTCGCTCTTGACAACGCCGTCGCGCAGCACGACAACACGATCGGCGAGGGCCTCGATCTCGCCGAAGCGGTGGGAGACGTAGACGATGGACAGCCCATTGGTGCGCAACGCCCGCAGCACGCCGAACAGGCGGTCAGCTTCCGAGGCGGTCAGGGCGGACGTCGGCTCGTCGAGAATCAGCAGACGCGGGGTGCCCCGCAGGGCGCGGGCGAGGATGAGCAGCTGGGCGTCCGAGATGCTGAGATCCGCGGCATCCCGAACCAAAACAGAGTCGGGCCAGTCGATACCGAGCGTCGCGAGGGCTGCCCGGGCGTTGGTGAGCGCTGCGCGCCGGGAGCGGAGTGGATGCCTCGCGGCCGACGCCAGGTCGTCGAGGGTGACGTTCTCGGCGACGCTGAGTCCCGGAACGATGCCATCGGCCACCTTCTGGTGCACGGTGGAGATGCCCCGCGCCTTTGCCTGAACGGGGGAGGAGAGGTGGACGGTGGTTCCGTCGATGGCGATGGTGCCCTGATACCGCGGGTTCGCGCCCGACAGGGCTTTGATCATGGTGGACTTGCCGGCGCCGTTGGCTCCGAGCAGGGCGGTGATCTCGCCGGGACGGAAGGCGAGGGTCACGTCGCGCAACACGAGGTTGGACCCGAACGCCACCGACAGCCCGGTGAGGGAAACGACTTCGGGGACGCCCGCGAGGGAGGCGACCTGTCGGCCGCCTCCCTCGGAGTCACCCGTTGCCGGGGAGGTTGTTACTTCAGGGATGCTCAAGAGACTGCGGGCAGCCAATCTGCGACCGCGATGTCGTCGAGCGAAAGGGCAGGCTCGGCGTTGCGGAGGTCGGTGATGGTCTTGATCGACTTGCTCGTGAGGAAGTCCTGCGTGATGGTCACGGCGGGGAACTGCACGTCGTCCTTGTAGAGCTGGCCGGCGAGCTTCAGAGCGATGGAGCGCACGACGCCGGCGCCGACGGCTGCCGGGTCGGTGGCCGAGGTGGCGACCCACGGGCTCTTGTCCGCGAGGATCACGTCGAGGTCGGCGTTGGAGATGTCGATGCCGTAGACCTTGACCTTTCCCTGCAGGTTGTTCTGGGTGACTGCCTGGACGACGCCCTTGGTGATCTCGTCGTACGGGGCGAAGATCGCCTGCACGTCGGGGTTCTGCTTGAGCGCGGCATCCACGAGGGGAATGTTATCGGTTGCGGTGGATTCCGTGACCTTGCCGGTGGAGAAGACCTGGTCGAGCTTGTGCTCGGTCACGTACTGCTTCCAGATGACCGCGCGGCGGTCGAGGGCGGCGTAGCCCGTCGCGGAGACGTAGCCAACCTTGGCTCCGTCGCCAACATCCTTGATGAGCTGGTCGAGAACGCCGGTCGCCATCGACTCGTCGGACTGCGAGGTGGTGACCACGCCCGTGGCATCCGTCAGCGCCAGGTCGTAAACGGCGATGGGAATTCCCGCCGCGACGGCCTTGGTGATGAGGGGCTGCAGGGTGTCCGTCAGGCCGTGGTCGACGATGATCGCGTCAGGCTTGTTGGCGATGGCCTGCTCGAGGTCGCTCGCCTGCTTCGCGTTGTCGTTGCGCGCGTCGGAGATGGTGAGGTGAATGTTCGCGGCCTTGGCCTGAGCTGCTGCGCCCGCGCCCCATCCCTCGAAGTAGTCGCCGGCGCCGGACTGGCGAACGAGCGCGATCTCGACGGCCTTGTCGGTGTTGAAGGGAGCGGGAAGCGGGGCGGATGCCACGGCCGCCGGCGTCGTCGAGGCGCTGGAGGAGCTCGTGGCGCCGTTGGACTGCGCGCAGCCCGTGAGGGCGAGGATGACCGTTGCCGCGAGGGCGACGGTCACACGGCGGGTGGTTGCCATGGGGTGAATCCTTTCGATGAGCCGGGTCGCTCGACGGTGGTGCAAAGAGTGTGGAGTGTGATGATCGAAATTCAAGCAGCCCGGGGCCCGGGGCCACGATTCGTATGACTTTGTGTTACCGAAGTTAGGTGTGCCTCACTCGTGAGTCCTAACATTGGGCCATGACTTTGTTGACCGTCTGGGACGAAAACACACCCGAAACTCCCGAGCTGCAGACCCGGGACGCCGCCGTCATCACCGACATCCTGTCGGGACTCGGTGCACGCTTCAGTCGCTGGGAGCTCAAGCCGCTCTCGGACGACCCCACGCAGGAGGAAGTCCTCTCTGCATACAAGGACGACATCGACGCCGTGAACGCGGTGCAGGGCTACACGCTCGTCGACATGTTGAAGATCCTTCCCGACTCCACCCCTGACTACGCGCAGGTCGCACTCGACTCCCGCTCGAAGTTCCTCGACGAGCACCAGCACGATGACGACGAGGACCGCTTCTTCGCGCGCGGCAGCGGGGTCTTCTACCTCCGCGCCAACGGCAAGGTGCACGCCGTGTTCTGCGAGGCGGGCGACGTGATCTCCGTCCCGGCCAACACGACCCACTGGTTCGACATGGGAACCGCTCCCGAGTACATCTCGGTGCGCTTCTTCCACGATGACGACGGCTGGGTGGGTAACTTCACCGGCAGCGGCATCGCCAAGAACTTCGCGACCTACGACGAGCTGGCTTCGGTCCCGGCGTAATTCGCACCCGCGCGTGGCCCCGCTTTCGGGGTGCGCGGGAGGCCTCGTGCGGCGCCTTTTCCCGGGCGCGCGGGGGCCCTGCGATACCCCGGTTTCGGGGTGGCGGGAGAAGCTGGCAAGCGGCGGGAGTTACGACTCCCGCCGCTTGCTTTCTTTTCCCGCCAAAACCTGCGTTAACTCCCGCCGAACGCGATGACTCCCGCCGAACGGGAACTCCCGCCGAACACGAGGGCCCCGGCCAAACGGGATAGCTCCCACCAGGCGGCGGCCGCTCCGGGCGGACTAGCTGTAGGCGCTCGGGGTGGGGTGGGCTCCGGTCAGCGCCCAGTCGCCGACCTCCTGCGCCTTGTAGACGACGGGATCGTGCAGCGTGATGGTGCGGGCGTTGCGCCAGAAGCGGTCGAAGCCCGCGGAGGTGCTGGTCGCACGGGCGCCGGTGAGCTCGAAGGCCTTCGCCGTGACATCCAGCACCGTGCGCGTGGTGAAGACCTTGGCCGCGGCAATCTCGATGGCGGCATCACCCCGCTCGGCGTCGGTGAGATCCCAGCCGCGGTCGATCGCGGCCACGAGAGCGTCCGTCGCGCGCCACGTGAGGGCATCGGCCGCCCGGGTCTGCGCGGTGAGTTCGCCGATGATCTGACGGATGTACGGGTCATCCACCGCCGAATCCACACCCGAGGTGGCCCAGGCGCGGGTCTTGGTGCGTGCATAGTCGGTGGCGTCGGCCAGCGCCCCCTCGGCGATGCCGACGTGCAGGTGGTTCATGACCAGCTGGTAGAGCAAGATCGAGAGCGAGCCGCGCGGCTGGTAGGCGGGACCCGACTGCTCGTTGGGTCCGAGCACGTTCGCGTCGGGGACGAAGGCGTTATCGAACGACACCGACCCGGACGCCGAGAGGCGCTGGCCCATGTTGTTCCAGTCGTCATGGTGGATGACCCGGGGCTGGGTCGCATCGATCACAATGGCGAGCACTTCGCCGGTGTCAGCCCGGGTTCCGCTGGCGGTGACCCGGTCGGCGACCTGCGCGCCCGTGGCGAAGAACTTGCGACCGGAGACGGTGAAGCCGCCCTCGACGGGAGTGAGGGCCAACCCGGCGTCGCGCGGGTTACCGGCGCCACCCCAGAAGAGGGATTCCGCGGCGAGGTCGCGGAACTGGCCGTCGATGACGTCGGCGTTGGCGTTGAGCTGCACGCGCCAGGAGTTGACGAAGTGGTAGCCGAAGAGCTGGCCGAGCCCGCCGTCGGCGCGGATGATCGGGCGGATGGCGGTGAGGACTGCGTTCCAGTCGAGGCCGCCACCGCCGAGGTCGGTGGGCACGAGGGCCGGGACGAGACCGCTGGAACGGAAAGCGGCGACCTGCGCAAACGGGGCGGCGCCCTCGTGGTCGTCGGCGATGGCGTCGGCGGCGAAGCCCTCAGCGAGATGCGCGGCCGCCGCGATGGCGTCGGTGACGGAGGTGATCGCCGGGGTGCTTGTGGCGCCGGAAACGCCGAGGTCGGGTACTGCTGCTTCGGGCACGCTTGTTCTCCGTGATCTGACGGGTGGGACGAGATAACTATGCTCCTGCCGGGGAGCCCGACGGTATTCGCGTGACGCCCTGTTGCGGCATCCTCCCCTCCATGGGTGCTGTCGGGGGCCGAACCTAGGATTGTGGGCATGCCTACTCTCCTGCACCTTGACTCGTCCGCCGACACCGAGGTGTCCCGATCCCGCGCGATCACGCGCGCGTTTGCCGACGAATGGCGTGCGCAAGGCCCCGACTTCACCGTTGTGTACCGCGATCTGCACCGCGACCCACTGCCGCACATCCCGGCCGCGGCGCTGCACTGGCCCGAGCGTCTGCGCCCCGAGGGATCGGTCGTTCCGGCGGATGCCGAGGCGCTGCAGGCCGAGGTCATCAACGAGCTGCTGGCCGCCGACGTGCTGCTGGTGGGCGCTCCGCTCTACAACTACTCGGTGCCGTCGAGCCTCAAGGCGTGGATCGACCACATCCACGTGCCCGGCGTCACGGCGCCCTTCGACGTGGACACGCAGCCGCTGGCCGGCCGTGCCGCGGTGATCGCGACCAGTCGCGGCGGATCGTATGACGCCGGCTCCGCCACCGCTGACTGGGATCATGCGGTGCCCGTGCTCGAGTTGATCCTCGGCACGGCGCTGGGGATGGAGACCTCGGTCATCACCACGAGTCTCACCCTTGCCGAGACGGTGCCGGCGCTCGCCGAGGATCTCGAGCGCAGCCGCACGGAGTTCGCCGAAGCGCTGACGGCGGCCGCAGCATCCGCCCGCTCCATCGCGTCGGGTTTTTAGCACGCGCGACGACGAACCCGGCGGGAAAAATTGTCGCAAGGCGGGAGCTGTAGCTCCCGCCGCGTGCTTCGTTCTCCCGCCACAACCTGCGCGTTCTCCCGCCGAACGAAAAACGGGCAGCCCGCGTGCCACGAATAGCTAGCGAGTGTTCGCTTTTCGCGGGTGGGGCCAGTAGTGTCGATCTCGCTGGGGCTGGACCACTCAAGGGAGAGTAGATATGACCACCGCACTCGTCGGAAAGACCGCGCTCGTCACCGGCGCCGCGTCGGGCATTGGCCGGGCCGTCGCGACACGATTCGCCCGCGAGGGAGCCACCGTGATCTTCGCGGACATCGACGGTGACGGCGCCGCGGAGGCGGCCAGCGCCGCGGGCGGGCTCTCGTCGGGTGTGCGAATGGATGTCACGGACGAGGCCAGCGTCGAAGCGGCCTATGCCGAGGTCGTGAACCGCGGACTGCGCGTCGACGTCGTGGTGGCCAACGCCGGGGTGCAGCTCTTCGGCCGGGACAACAAGATCGCCGAGGTGGAGCTGGAGACGTTCCGCCGCACCGTCGAGGTGAACCTCGTCGGGACGTTCCTGACCGTCAAACACGCGGTCCGGGCGATGCTCGCGGACGCCGACGACTCGGGCGCCACCGGTGGCTCCATCATCCTCACCGGCAGCCCCACCGCGCTTAACGGTGAGGGCGCCGACTTTGCCTCCTACAGCTCCTCCAAGGCCGGCGTTCATGGCATGGGCCGCGCCGTCGCCATGGCATATGCCAAAAATGGCATTCGAGTGAACACGGCGGTTCCCGGGTACACCGAGACCCCGCTGGTTGCGGCGATTTCGGGCGACCTCGAGGCGCGGGCCGCGATCACCTCGCGCATCCCGCTCGGCCGGCCGGGTTCGGCGGCTGACGTGGAGGGGATCATGGTCTTCCTCGCGAGTGACGAATCCGCCTACGCGACCGGGAGCGAGTTCCGGGTCGACGGCGGAATGACGACGTTGTAGCCGGCGATGACCGACGACGCGGATGACTGGAACGACGGCGAACCCGCGCCCCGGGTCATCCACTCGGGGCATTGGTCGATCACGCTGCGCGGCGACTCCCTCTCGGACGTGCGCCACGACGGCGAGCTCGTGCTGCGGGCGATCCGCGTCGTGGTGCGCGATCACGACTGGCGCACCATCCCGGCGACCGTCGAGTCGGTGGATGAGCGCCCGACGTCCGCGGGTCTCGAGGTGCGGCTGTCCGTGCGCAACCACGGCCTTGGCGTCGATTTCGCCTGGGCCTGCCTGCTGACGCTCGCGGACGGCGAGCTGCGGTTCGACGTCGAGGGCCGCGCGCTGTCGGGGTTCCGGCGCAATCGCATCGGCATCGTGGTGCTGCACCCGACGGAGGTGGCGGGCTCCCCGCTGGAGATGCGACACGGGTCGGGGGCAGCGGATGACACGAGCACCGCGTTTCCCGTGGAGATCGCGCCCCACCAGCCGGCGATAGACGTCGCGGGTCTGGCCTGGCGCACCGCAGCGGGTGAACACGACCTCGCCTTCCGGGGGGACGTGTTCGAGATGGAAGACCAGCGCAACTGGACGGATGCCTCGTTCAAGACCTACAGCACGCCGCTGTCGGAGCCGTTTCCCGTGCAGCTGCGCCCGGGCGATGTCGTGCGGCAGGGGATCGTGCTGCGGACGCGGGCCCTGGCGCCGTCGGGGGAGTCCGTGGCGCCGTCCGCAGGGCTCGCGGCGCCGTCCGGCAGTTCTGCGGAACCTCCGGGCGATCCCGCACGCTGGAGGGTGCGACTGGTGAACCAGGGGCGCGTTGTGCCGCAGATCGTGGTGGGCGCGTCCACGGCCCCGCGGGACGACGCGGCCCCGCGGCTCGGCCGCGCCCTTCCGGTTCTGGTCGAGCTCGACACCCGCGCCGCGAACTGGCGGGCAGCCCTCGACCGCGCAGTGGAGGACGCACGCGGGGAGCCGCTCGACGTGCGCATCATCGCGTCGGACGTCCAACGCGGCCCCTCGGGCGATTCCGCGCCCGGCGACCCCATCGCCGGGGTGCTCGACGCGCTCCGCGGGGTACCCCTGCTGCGGATTGGCGTGTTCGATCCGGCGACTCACTGCAGTGAGCCCGGGCAGTGGAAACGGCTGCGAGTGGAAACGGCGGCCCGGGGCATCCGTGTCCCCCTCGTCGGCGGGACGCGGGCGCACTTCACCGAGCTGAACCGGCAGCACGAGCGACTCCTCGATACCGGGCGCGACACCGACGGTGGCGGCATCGCCGGCACCGACGCCCTCACCTTCAGCATCACGCCGCAGATGCACGACTCCGGCCGCGATCAGGTGATCGCGTCCCTCGCGGTGCAGCGGCTCGTCGCCGAACAGGCGGTGCGCATCGCCGCCGGGCGTGCGGTGCACATCGGGCCAGTGACCCTGCGGGCGCGCTTCAACGCCGTCGCCACGGAACCACCTCCGCCGGCGGCGGAGCCCACCGTCGACGCGGGCTACGGCCCCGAGTTCGTCTGGCGGGCGACCGACCCCCGGCAGCGTTCCCGCGGGTTCGCGGCGTGGCTCATCGCGTCGGTCGCAGCTCTCGCGGTTCCGGGGGTCGAGAGCATCACGGTCGGAGAGGCGTGGGGTCCGCGCGGCGTCGAGAGCGCCGCGGACGAAGCCCTCACCTGGATCGCGGACATCGCCGGCTGGGTACTCCTCGGGCCCGTCGGCGAGCTGGCACCCGGGGTCGCGGCGATCGCCGCCCGCCGCAACGGCATGACCGTGGTGCTCGCCGCCAACGTTGGCGCAGAGCATCGCACGATAACGATCGGGGCAGCGGATGTCCCGGACAGGGTCATCACCCTGCCTCCGGCGTCAGCGCTCCGAATCGAGGTGTAGCTACAGGTCGATCGTCAGGAGGGGACGCACGTACCTGCGTACTTCTTCGACCATGTCGATCGAGTCCCGGTCGAGTAGCCACTGAACCTGCAGGCCGTCCATGAGGGCAATGAGGGTTCGCGCCGCGCTTCCCGGATCCACGTCGGGCGCCAGCTCACCGCGCGACTTCATGAGCTCGAAGGATTCGGTCGCGATGCCCACCACGTAGGAGTAGCGGTTGATGAAGTAGTGGTGGGCGGGGTGCTCGGGCGAGGTCGCCTCGGCCGACAGTACGCAGTACAGCTCGACGAGTCCGGGCACTCCCGAGTTGTACTCGACGAGGTCAACGAGCCCGCGGATGGTGTCGATTCCCCCGTCCGGCGTCATGTTCATTCGCTCGCGCGAAATGTCATCGCGCAACTCGAGGACTCCGGCGAGAAGCTCGTTCTTGTTGGAGAAATGATGCAGGAGTCCCGCCTGGCTGATGCCCACACGCTCGGCGATCTCGCGGATCGATCCGTTGCGGAATCCCGAGCTCGAAAACACCTCGACACCGGCGTCGAGGATCTCGCGCCGGCGCTCGGCGGTCTTCGCATAGCTGCCACGCAGCGTCCCTGGGCTACCCATTTGGTGAGAGTAACACTAGTTTTCGCCGAATTTTTGAAAACCTAGTGACTATTCGTTTTTTGTGTTAGTTTCCTTTCCCAGAGGTGGTCCAACGGAGGATCCCCCGATCTGAAAGGGACCAACGATGTTCCGATGGAAGAGGCTCGCGGCAGTTGCTGCCGTGGCCGCGATCGCCCTCACGGGGTGCGCGGCAAACACCGGATCCACCAGCGCCGCAAGCAGCACACTCACGCTCGGGGTACTCGTACCCGCAACAACGTTCTCGGCCGAGGGTATGAACTGGGCAAATGAGTCGCCCTACGGCCAGGCGGTCTACGACGGTCTGGTTCGCGCAAACCCGGACGGTGAAATCGTGCCGTGGCTCGCCACCAAGTGGGAGTACAACGCGGACAACACCGTGCTCACCATGACCCTTCGCGATGACGTGAAGTTCTCCGACGGAACTCCTTTTACAGCGGATGTCGCAGCGCAGAACATCATTCGTTTCCGTGACGGCGACTCCGCCAACAAGTCGTTCCTTGTCAACGTCGCTGACGCCAAGGCGGTGGATGCCACGACTCTGCAGATCACGCTCAAGGCGGCTGATCCGGCACTGCTGACGTACCTGTCGCAGAATGCCGGACTGCAGGAAAGCCCGAAGGCGTTCGACAGTGCCGACATCAAAACAAAGCCCGTCGGCTCGGGTCCGTACCTGCTCGACAGCACCTCGACAGTCATCGGATCCTCCTACGTCTTTACCAAGAACCCCGACTACTGGGCGCCGGACGACCAGCACTACAGCAAGGTTGTCTACAAGGTGTTCACGACACCAACTGCCCTGCTCAACGCGGTCAAGGGTGGTCAGGTCAACGCCACGAACACCTACGACAACACCACGCTCGACCAGATGGAAGCGGTGGGCTTCACCACCAACAAACTCGAGCTCAACTGGACGGGCCTGATCCTGTTCGACCGCGGCGGCACCGTCTCCAAGCCGCTCGCCGATGTGCGGGTTCGCCAGGCGATCAACTACGCGTTTGACTCGGCCGCACTGCTCAAGGCGGTCGGCAAGGGCTACGGCACGGTGACCGGCCAGATCTTCCCGACCAACTCGCCGGCGTTCGACGCAGCTCTTGACACCACGTACTCCTACGACCCGGCGAAGGCGAAGCAACTGCTGGCCGACGCGGGATACGCCAACGGCTTCACTCTCGACCAGCCGAGTTCCGCGTTCTTCGGAACCGCGATCTACACGCTGATCTCGCAGCAGTTGAAGGACGTGGGCATCACGGTCAAGTACACCGACCCCGGCAACAACTTCATCGCCGACCTGCTGGCGCCCAAGTACCCGTCCTCGTACATGACGCTGCAGGAAGACCCGAGGGCATGGCAGATCGCGAACTTCGCCCTCACGCCCGAGGCCACCTTCAACCCGTACCACTACGTGGACAAGACGGTGGTTGACCTGACCGCGAAGATCCAGACGGGCACGACCGCGGAGGCCGACCAGGCCGCCAAGGACCTCAACGCCTACATCGTGAAGGAGGCGTGGTTCGCTCCCTGGTACCGCCAGCAGTCCAGCTTCATGACGGACAAGAACACCACCACAACGGTGCAGCAGGGCAATGCCTACCCCTACCTCTGGAACTTCCTCCCGAAGTCCTGAGTCTCGACCCGAGCGGGTCGCCTCGTCCACAGGCGACCCGCTCGTTCTCTTCCCCGTAGTCACTGCCGACGCAAAGGAACAACGATGTTGACTTTCATCCTCCGGCGGATCGTGTCTGGCGTAGTGCTCGTCTTCGTCATCTCGACCGTCGCCTACTTCCTCCTCTACCTCGGCGGTGGCGACATCGCCCGCCGCATTCTCGGGCAGTCGGCGACGCCCGAAACCGTCGCCGAGAAGACCCACGCGCTCGGCCTCGACCGACCGCTGATCGTGCAGTACGGCGACTGGCTGGCCCACGCGCTTCGGGGTGACTTCGGGGCGTCATGGTTCACCGGCGAGCCGGTCGCTACCGCGATCACCTCCCGGTTGGCGGTCACTCTCTCCATCGTCATCGGCGCGACGCTCATCAGCGCTGTCGTCGCCGTCGTGCTTGGCGTGCTCGCCGCCACCCGCCGCGGGTGGATCGACCGGGTCGTGCAGGTCATCTCCATCCTGGGTTTCGCAGTCCCCGGATTCCTCATCGCTCTGGGTCTCGTCTTGATCTTCGCCATCAACCTCGGATGGTTCGCGCCCACGGGATACGTGCCGATCGAGACATCCTTCTCCGGCTGGATCGGCACCGTCACCCTCCCGATCGTCGCCCTGTCCATCGGCGGCATCGCCGCGATCGCCCAACAGGTGCGCGGTTCCGTGATTGACGCGCTCCGGCAGGACTACGTGCGCACGCTCCGCAGCCGGGGACTCTCCTCCGGCCGCGTCATCTACAAGCACGTGCTGCGCAACGCCGGCGGACCGGCCCTCGCCGTGCTCGCCGTGCAGTTCGCCGGCCTCCTCGGCGGCGCCGTCATCGTCGAGCAAATCTTCGCGATCCCCGGCATCGGGCAGGTGTCGGTGAGCGCGACCTCCCAGGGGGATATCCCCCTCGTCATGGGCCTGGTGCTCGCCACCGCCGCACTCGTGGTGATCATCAACCTGCTTATCGACCTGCTGCAAGGCTTCCTCAACCCCAAGGTGCGTCTCTCATGATCGAACCCGTTGTCGCCGTCCCCACCCCCGCCGACCTGGCGCGTGCCAGCCGCGTCTCGCTCTTCCGGCGCCTGCTGAAGAACCCCACCGGCATCATCGCGCTGGCATTTCTCGTGCTCATCGCCCTCAGTGCGATCTTCGCGTCCCTGCTCGCGCCGCACGATCCGGATCTGCCGGACATCAACGCCATACTGACAAACAGCGGCCCCGGTCATCTGCTCGGCACCGACAGTGCTGGCCGCGACGTGCTCTCCCGCCTCCTGTTCGCCGGTCGCTTCAGCCTCGCCGGGGCCTTGCTGGCCCTCGTCATCGCCGCCGTGATCGGGGTGACAGGCGGACTGATCGCCGGGTACTACGGCAAGTGGTTCGACTCGGTGTCGTCCTGGCTCGCCGGAATGATCATGGCGCTGCCGGGCATCGTCGTGCTGCTGGCCGCGCGTGCAGTTCTCGGACCCTCGATGTGGTTGTCGATGGCGATCTTCGGTGTGCTCATGTCTCCCGCCTTCTTCCGGCTCGTCTACGCGTCGGTGACCGCGGTGCGAAACGAGCTGTATGTGGATGCCGCGCGGGTGTCGGGTCTCAGCGATGCCCGCATCATCGGCAAGCACATCCTCACGGTGGTGCGAGCCCCGGCGATCATCCAGGCCGCGATCATCGGCGGCATCGCGATCGCCATTCAGGCCGGACTCGAGTTCCTCGGACTCGGGGACACGACCATCCCCACCTGGGGAAGCATGCTCAACGACGGCTTCACCAACATCTACTCGAACCCGGCGCTCATCCTCTGGCCGAGCCTCACCATTGGGCTCACCTGTATCGCGCTGACCCTGCTGGCCAACGCCATGCGCGACGAACTCGAGCGCAGCGGATCGGTGCGCAAGCGCAAGAAGAAGTTCCTCGGCCAGACGGTCTCCATCGAGCGTGAGCCGGTCATCGTGCACCCCGAGGTGGTGGACGAGGAGCGTTCGTTCGGCGAGGAGTTGCTTCGGGTCAGCGATCTCGCAGTCGGCTACGACCAACCCGATGGTTCGGTGAAGGTCGTCGTCAACGACGTCTCACTCGTGGTGCGCCGCGGCGAGGTGCACGGTCTGATCGGTGAATCCGGGTCCGGCAAGACACAGACGGCGTGGAGCGTACTTCGCCTGCTACCCGAGGGCGGTCGCATCGTCGGCGGATCGATCGTCTTCGAGGGCACCGACCTCGCGGGCGCATCCGAGAAGCAGATGACGCGCATCCGGGGCAAGAAGATCGCCTATATCCCGCAGGAGCCGATGTCCAACCTCGACGCCTCCTTCACCATCGGCAGCCAGCTGGTGGAGCCCATGCGGGTGTGCCTCGGGCTGTCGAAGAAAGACGCCACTGCGCGCGCCCTCGAGCTGCTCGCGAAGGTCGGTATCCCGAACCCCACGCGCACCTTTGCCGCCTACCCCCACGAGGTCTCGGGCGGCATGGCCCAGCGCGTGCTCATCGCCGGGGCGATCTCGTGCGAACCCGACCTGCTCATCGCCGACGAGCCCACCACCGCGCTCGACGTGACGGTGCAGGCCGAGGTGCTCGACCTGCTGCGCGAACTGCAGCGGGAACTGCACATGGGCGTGATTCTCGT
Source organism: Glaciihabitans sp. dw_435 (assembly GCF_018449675.1). Taxonomy (GTDB): domain Bacteria; phylum Actinomycetota; class Actinomycetes; order Actinomycetales; family Microbacteriaceae; genus Glaciihabitans. Next base: position 193,356 of record NZ_JAAVUZ010000005.1, read on the forward strand.
CACCCACAACTTCGGTGTTGTCGCCGACCTCTGCGACCAGGTATCGGTCATGCGGGGCGGCCGCATCGTCGAGACCGGCCCAGTCCGCTCGATCTTCGCGGACCCGCAGCACGAGTACACGAGGGCGCTGTTCGACGCAATTCTCGAAGACGGCGAGGCGCGGGGCGATCTCGTCACCTCGCCCCCGGCCGCGGTCGGCCGTCACGGAGCACTCTCATGAGCACGAAGGAACAGACAATGGATGACTCGCTGCTCACCGTCGACAACGTGGTTGTCGAGTACCCGATCAAGGGATTCCGCAAGCCGCCGTTCATGGCGCTGAAGGGGGTATCCCTCGACATCCGCCCGGGTGAGACCGTTGGCCTCGTCGGCGAATCCGGCTCCGGCAAGACCACGCTGGGCCGCGCTGTTCTCGGACTCGCCCCCGTCACGGGCGGCACCATCACCTACAAGGGACAGTCGATCGCGCACCTCGGCCGCGCCCAGCGTCGCGCCCTCTCCAGCGAGATCCAGGTGGTCTTCCAGGACCCGTACACATCGCTGAACCCGTCGCTCACGATCGAGCAGATCCTCGCGGAGCCGCTGACCGTGCGCAAGGTTCCTGTGAAGGATGCCTCCCGCCGCGTGCGGGAACTCCTCGACCAGGTGGGGCTGCCGACGAACTCCGCCGACCGACTGCCGCGCGAGTTCAGCGGTGGCCAACGCCAGCGCATCGCCATCGCGCGGGCTCTCGCCCTCGATCCGCGTCTCATCGTGTGCGACGAACCGGTCTCCGCGCTCGACCTCTCCACACAGGCCCGCGTGCTCGACCTGTTCAAGGAGATCCAGGAACGCACGGGCGTCGCCTACCTCTTTGTGTCCCACGACCTCGCGGTGGTGCGGCACCTCAGTCACCGCGTCGCCGTGATGTTCCACGGTGAGATCGTGGAGTGGGGCGATGGCGACCAGGTGACGGCCCGCCCGGAGCATCCGTACACGCAGCGGCTGTTCCTCGCCGCTCCCGTGCCAGACCCCGTGCGGCAGGAGCAGCGCCGCGCCGACCGCCAGCGTCTTCTCGCCGTGCAGGCGGAGCAGGACCTGCAGGCCGGCGCCCATGTCTGAGCCCGCCGCGGTCGACGCACCCGGGCAGCGCCCGCACCCGATCACCCACGACGGCATCCGTTTCGGCGCCGCCTTCTACACCGAGTACCAGCCGAGCGGCAGGCTCGACGAGGACCTCGACCTGATGAAGGAGGCGGGGTTCACGGTCATCCGCGTCGGTGAATCCGTCTGGTCGACCTGGGAGCCGGAGGAGGGAGTCTTCGACCTCGACTGGTTGCAGCCCGTGCTCGACGGCGCCCACGCCCGGGGCATTGGCGTTGTGCTCGGCACCCCCACCTACGCGATCCCCCTGTGGATGAAGCGGCTGCACCCGGAGGTCGCGGCGGACAGCGCGTCGGGGGTACCGATGAACTGGGGGTCGCGCCAAGAGATGGACTTCACCAACCCGGCCTACCTCTTCTACGCCGAACGCATCATCCGCCGGGTAATCGGGCGCTACCGCGATCACCCGGCGATCATCGGGTATCAGGTGGACAACGAGCCGGGCATCCGCCTGCTGTACAACCGGGGCGTGTTCCAGAAGTTCGTCGACCACCTGCGCCACACCTACGGCGACGTTGAGACACTTAACCGCGAGTGGGGGCTCGTCTACTGGTCGCACCGGCTGTCCACCTGGGACGACCTCTGGCTGCCCGACGGTAATTTCCAGCCGCAGTACGACCTCGCCTGGCGCCGGTTCCAGGCGGGACTGGTCACCGACTTCATCGGCTGGCAGGCGGAGCTCGTGCGCGAGCTGGTTCCCGCAGGCACCTTCGTCACGACGTGCATTTCGTACGACCAGCTCGGGGTGGAGGACGTCGACCTCTCGGCGAACCTCGACGTTGCCTCGGGCAACGCGTACTACGAGATGGAAGACTCCCTCGCCCACCCCAGCACAGACCCCCGGTCGACAGGCTGGATCGTCAAGGGCACCTGGGCGCTGTACCAGCTCGCAGATCTCATGTACTCGTCGAAGGGCGCGCCCTTCCTCATTACCGAGACGAACGCCTCGTCCATCGGCCACTCGTCGCTGAACTTCTCGCCCTACGACGGGCAGTGGCGGCAGGCAGCATGGGCGCTGGTCGCCCGGGGCGCCCGCATGATCGAGTACTGGCACTGGCACACCCTGCACTTCGGCGTCGAGACCTACTGGGGTGGAATCCTCCCGCACAGCCAGAAGCCCGGCCGCACCTATCGCGAGCTCGCCGCGCTCGGCGCCGAGTTCGCCCGGGCCGGAGCCGCGGTCGCCGAGTCGCTTCCCCAGTCAGACATCGCGATGCTCTACGACTCCGACAGCAAGTTCGCGCTGTCGTCGCAGGCCCCGTTCACCGCACCCGGGCAGTACTTCGACCCGGACGCCTACCGCCGCATCTTCTCGTCCTTCTACCGCGGTGCGTTCGACGCCGGCCTGCAGGTCGAGCTGGTGCGGCCGCAGCAGCTCTTCGGTGCGCGCGATGCCACCGGCGTCGGCAGCGGTGGGGCGGATGACGCGGGGCGGGGCGGACCCGCGGATCCGGGCGACTTCGCCGCGAGGCATCCGGTGCTCCTCGTCCCCGGTTTTTTCACGGCTGGCGACGACGACCTCGACTGGCTCGACGCGTACGCCCGCGCCGGGGGACACCTCGTGCTCGGACCCCGCAGCGCGTACGCCGATCGCGAGGGACGTGCCCGCACCGACGTGCAGCCCGCCCGCCTGACCGAGGCGGCCGGCCTCTGGTACGACGAGATTGCCAACCTGCCCGCTCCGATTGTGGTGAGCGCGGCGGATGACTCGGGCTTCGTGCTCGCCGAGGGTGCGGCCGCGACCGACTGGGTCGACGGACTGACGCTCAGCGGCGCAACCGAGTTAGCAGGTTACGAGCACCTGCACTTCGGCCGCTGGAGCGCGATCGCCACGGCGGTGCGCGGATCCGGGCGGGTCACCACCGTCGGCACGGTGCCGAACCAGGCGCTCGCCGCATCGCTCGCACGTTGGCTGGTGCCGTCCCCCGTCGCGGGGTGGACCGACCTGCCGCCGAGTGTGACGGTGTCGAGTTCTCTCGTCCCGGACGGAAGCGCCGGCGCCGGGGCATCCATCTATTACCTCCACAACTGGTCGTGGGACCCCCAGACGGTGACGACTCCGCTCGCCGTAACTGACCTCCTCGGTGACGGGGAATTCGGCCAGGGATCGACGATCGAGCTTGGCCCCTGGGACGTGCGGGTCTTCTCCACACGAGTTACGAAAGCAAAAGGATAGGAATCATGACGAACGAGACGCTTGACCAGGGAACCCTGGACGCACGACTCGAAGCGCTGCTGGCAACAATCTCCCTCGAGGAGAAGGTGCAGTTGCTCACCGGCCGCGACTTCTGGACGACGTGGCCGATCGAGAAGATCGGGCTGCGGCGCATGCTCATGTCCGACGGCCCGTCCGGCGTGCGCGGCGAGGTGTGGGACGAACGCAGTCCCTCGCTCAACCTGCCGTCGGCCACGACGCTCGCCTCCTCGTGGGATCTCGAGATGGCGGCGCGCTACGGGGCGGCCGCGGCGGTCGAAGCCCGGAGGAAGGGTGTCGACATCGTGCTCGGACCCACCATCAACCTGCACCGCTCGCCGCGGGGTGGCCGCCACTTCGAGGCGTTCAGCGAGGACCCGGTGTTGACCGCGGAACTCGCCGCCTCCTACGTGACGGGGGTGCAGGACAACGGGGTCGGGGCGACCCCCAAGCACTACATCGCCAATGACTCCGAGACGGACCGCTTCACCATCAACGTGGAGGTCAGCGATCGCGCGCTGCGCGAGCTGTACCTGTTCGCGTTCGAGAAGGCGATCGTGGAGTCGAAGGCGTGGCTCGTGATGAGCTCGTACAACTCCATCAACGGCGTGACGGCAACGGAGAACGAGCTGCTCGAGACACCGCTGAACTCCGAGTGGGGCTTCGACGGCGTCGTGGTCAGCGACTGGACCGCCGTGCGGTCGATCAACAGTGCGCGTTACTCGCAGGACCTCGCGATGCCGGGTCCTCCCGGCCCGTGGGGAGACAAGCTGCTCGCCGCGGTGCGGGCGGGCGAGGTCGAGGAGTCGGCGATCGACCGCAAGGTGCTGCGCCTGCTGAAGCTCGCGTCGCGCGTCGGTGCGCTCGAGGGGTTCGACCCGATGTCTGCGGCGCCCCTCCGGGTGGAGGACGGCATCGCGTTCACCCGCGAAGCCGCCGCTGCTGGCACGGTGCTGCTGCGCAACGAGGGTGAACTGCCGTGGGATGCGGCGGCCGTGTCATCCGTCGCGGTCATTGGGCACAACGCCAAGTTCACCCGCAGCCAGGGCGGCGGAAGCGCCACGGTCCTGCCCGAGCATGTGGTGTCCCCGCTCGAGGGAGTGCGCGAGGCGTTACCCCACGCGACGGTGACCTACTCCGTCGGCGCCGTGGTGCAGGAGGGTGTCGCCGAGCTGCCGCTCGAGCGCATCACCGACCCGGTGAGCGGCGAGCCGGGACTGCTCACGCGATTCCTCGGCGTCGATGACGAGGTGCTCTTCGAGGAGCACCGCGGTGCGACCGCGCTCGTCTGGTTCGGTGGCGACGCGCCGATCGCGCTGTCCCACCGTCTCGAAGTCACCACCCAGTACCTGCCCGAAGAGACCGGAACGATCCTGTTTGGCTTTGCCGCCGTCGGTGACCTGCGCCTGTACGTCAACGACGAGCTGGTCGTCGAGGCGTCGGTCGAGGCGGAGGGCACCGACCTGGGCGCCGCCTTCCTCGCGCCGCCGACGCGCTCCGCCCCCGTTGCCGTGACCGAGGGCGTCGCGATCGATATCCGCGTCGAGTACGACCTCGCGGGTCGCGAGGGCGAGTTGTCCAACGCGCTGTCGTTTACCTTTGGGATCGAACCGGATGACTCGCGCCCGGACGAGCTCATCGCCGAGGCGGTGCAGGCTGCGAGGTCCGCCGACGTCGCGCTCATCGTCGTCGGAACGAACTCCCGTGTCGAGTCGGAGGGCTACGACCGCACCTCGCTCGAACTACCGGGCCTGCAGGATGACCTCGTGCGCGCGGTCGTCGCGGCCAACCCCCGCACCGTCGTGGTGGTGAACGCTGGCGCACCCGTCGAGATGCCGTGGCGCAACGCCGTCGCCGCCGTTCTGGTCGGCTACTTCGGCGGACAGGAATTCGGGGACGCGGTCGCCGACGTGCTGCTGGGCCTCGCCGAGCCGGGAGGGCGGCTTCCCACCACGTGGCCGGCCCACGAATCCGATGTTCCGGTGATCAACACCGAGCCCTGGAACGGGGTGCTCCACTACGACGAGGGCATCCACGTCGGGTATCGCGCGTGGCTGAAGGCGGGGGTAACCCCCGCGTACGCCTTCGGGCACGGGCTCGGCTATACCTCGTTCGAGCAGAGCGACGTGTCGGCGCCGCAGACCGTCGCCGCGGGTGACACCGCCACCGTCGGGGTCACCGTCACCAACACCGGCGACCGCCGCGGCAAGCACGTCGTGCAGGTGTACGCCGAGCGTCCCGACTCCACCATCGACCGTCCCGTGCGCTGGCTTGTGGGGTTCGCGCCCATCGAGCTCGACGCGGGCGCGACGGAGCGCGTGAGCATCACCGTGCCGAGCCGGCTGCTCGCCCACTGGAGCGACGGCTGGCAGTACGAGGCGGGCGTCTTCACGTTGCGCGTCGGTACCGCCGTCGACACCCTTCCCCTCGACACCACCCTGGAGCTGACCGCATGAGTGCCACGACAACCGCCGGGGGAACCACCGGCACCACCGAATACCCCAACCCGCTGATACCCGGGTTCAACCCCGACCCGAGCGCGGTGAAGGTCGGCGATGACTATTACCTCGTGACATCCACCTTCGAATACCTGCCCGGGATTCCCGTCTACCACAGCACCGACCTCGTCGACTGGACCCAGATCGGCAACGTGGCGACGCGGCCGGAGCAGCTCGACCTCGCCACGATCCCCACGCTGGGCGGGGTGTGGGCGCCGACGATCCGCTTCCGCGACGGCGTGTTCTATGTAATCGTGACCGTCGCCATGGGTGGCGGGTGTGTGGTCTTCACGGCGACCGATCCGGCGGGGCCGTGGAGTGACCCGACCCTGCTCTCGGGCATCGCGGGCATCGACCCGGACCTCGCGTGGGGCGACGACGGCACCGCGTACGTCACCTTCTCGGGGCTGACCACGACGGGCCCGGACGCCGGCGCGCACCACGGTGTGCAGCAGGTGAAGGTGGATCTCGAGACCGGCGAAGTGCTCGAGGAGCCGCGGTCGCTCTGGTCGGGAACGGGACTCAAGTTCCCCGAGGCGCCCCACATCTACCATCGCGGACCGTGGTGGTACCTGATGATCGCCGAGGGCGGCACCGAACGTGGACACGGGGTGAGCATGGCCCGGGGCCTCTCGCCCGAAGGTCCGTTCACCGGGTTCGACGGCAACCCCTTCCTCAGTGCGCGCAGCACGTCGCGCCCGATCCAGAACACGGGCCACGCCGACCTGATCGAGACTCCGGACGGCGGCAGCGCGCTCATCCTGCTCGGGATGCGGCCGCGGGGGATGACCCAGGCCTTCTCCGCCCTCGGACGGGAAACCTTCATCACCACCCTCGCGTGGAAAAACGACTGGCCGGTGGCGGAGCCGGTGATCCTGCGCCCGCGGGCAGGGGAGACCCGCTACTCGATCGATTTCGCCGGCGTGGATGCGCTGGATGCCGGCTGGCTCGCCATCCGTCGCGTTCCCGCCGAGGTCGCGGCGATCGACGGCGGAAAGCTCGTGCTTCACGGCGAGGGGGCGACCCTGGATGACACCCGACCGGTGTTCCTAGGACGCCGCCAGCTCAACCAGACCGCCCGGGTGTCGACGGTGATCGACGCGTCGTCCGGTACCGGCGGCCTCGTGGTGCGGTACGACGAGGATTACCACACCGAAATCGAGGTGTCCGGAACCCGGGTCACGGGCCGGGTGCACCTCGCGGGCGTTGCCCAGGAGTGGACGCTCGAGGTCCCCGCCGGCCCCCTCGAGCTGCGCATGTCTTCCGTGCCGATCGCCGCGGGCTTCGGTCCCTCCCAGCTCAGCTCCGACCGGATCATCCTGAGCATCGTCACGGGCGGAGAAGAAACAGTCATCGCCGAGACCGACGGACGCTACCTGTCCGCCGAGACTGCGGCGTCCTTCACCGGGCGGGTCATCGGCGTGTATGCCGTCGACGGCACGGTCAGGTTCGACCGCTTCGACTATGTGGGGTCGGAGGACTGATGCCTATCCACGGATTCAGCGCCGATTCCGTCCTCGCCGATGTGCTCGACAATCCCGAGGGCCGCTCGATCGTTCAGGCGCACCTGCCGATCATCAACTCGCCGATGCAATTGCAATTGCGTGCGCTCACGCTTGGCCGCGTCGCCGAGATCGGCGTCATGGCCCGCGCCAACGGCGACGCCCTCGCGGCCATGTGGGAGCAACTCGCCCTGCTCGATGCCGGGACTCCGTCGGTGAGAGTGGATGCCCCGGCCATCGTTCCCTCGCCCGGGTACGAGTCCGACCGGATCTTCGTTGGCTCGGCAGCGCTCAGCTATCCCCGCGATGCGGGGCTGTGGGACACCGTCGAGATCGTCATCGGCGGCCCCAGCCACGGCAATCCCTTCGTCGACGTGGATCTGGACGCGACCTTCACGCTGGCCGCCGACACCGCTGATACTGACGACACCGCCGACACCGACACCACCACCGACGGCTCCGGCGCCCCGGGCGGCCCCGTCTTCGTCGGCGGGTTCTACGACGGTGACGGCCGCTACCTCCTGCGGTTCCTGCCCCGCGCCTCCGGCGAGTGGAGCTTCGTCACGCGCTCCAACGCGCGGTCCCTGCACAACCTCGCCGGAACGATCACTGTGACCGATCCGGAGGAAGGAAACCAGGGAGTCGTGCGGGTCGCCGATACCTTCCACTTCGCCTACGACGACGGAACGCGGTACCTGCCACTCGGCACGACCGCGTACGCCTGGACCCACCAGCCCGAGGCCCTGCAGGAGCAGACCCTCGCGAGTCTCGGCGATGCCCCGTTCACGAAGATGCGCATGTGCATTTTTCCCAAGTCGTACCTCTTCAACACCAACGAACCCGAGATCTTCCCCTTCGAGGGGTCGCTCGAGGACGGCTGGGACTTCACCCGGTTCGTGCCGGAGTATTTCCAGCACCTGGAGCGCCGCCTTTCCGAGCTCGAGGCGCTGGGGATCGAGGCAGACCTCATCCTCTTCCACGCCTATGACCGCTGGGGCTTCTCCGACATGGGCACGGCGGCCGACGACCGTTTCGTGCAGTACCTCGTGCGCCGGCTGTCGGCTTTCCGCAACGTGTGGTGGTCACTGGCGAACGAATATGACCTGCTGTGGAGCAAAACCGAGGCCGACTGGGAACGCATGGCACGGGTCATCCGCCGCAATGATCCGACCGACCACCTGCTGTCGATCCACAACTGCCTTGCCTTCTACGACTACGGCCGCGACTGGGTCACGCACTGCAGTGTGCAGCGCATCGACGTGTACCGCACGTCCGAGAACACCGACGCCTGGCGCCAGCAGTGGGGCAAGCCGATCGTGATCGACGAGTGCGCCTACGAGGGCGACATCGACCAGGGCTGGGGCAACATCACCGGCGAGGAAATGACGCGCAGGTTCTGGGAAGGAGCCATCCGCGGCGGATATGTCGGCCACGGCGAGACCTACCTCAACGATCGCGAGGAGTTGTGGTGGTCGAAGGGTGGCGAGCTGGTGGGCACGTCGCCCGACCGCATCGCCTTCCTGGCGCGCATCACCGCGGAGTCGCCGAGCGGTGTGCTCGAGCCGCTTGACGGGGACTGGGATGTCCCGTGGGGCGGCCATGGCGACGAGTACCGCATCGCGTACTTCGGTTTCAACCGACCGAGCTACCGGGACGTGACGGCTCCGGCCGGCCACACATACGCCGTGGATGTCATCGACACCTGGAACATGACGGTCGATCGTCTGCCCGGCACGTTCGAGGGAGCCTTCCGCGTACCGCTGCAGCCGGCCCGCCAGTACATGGCGGTGCGGCTGACGGCCCTCGACTAGCTCGGGGGCAGCACAGGCAGGTAGTGGCGGCTCACCGGGCCGTCGCTCCCGCTACCCTCGGCGGGTTTCGCGGGGGCGATGTTCAGGCGCTGGATCATGCTCGGCGTGGTCTCGGTCATCTCGAGCTTCAGCTCGAGGTCGCCTGCCTGCCCGGGAATGGTCCACACCAGGTGCGCGCCCGACAGCGCCCACGACAACCGCTGGCGCAGGGGAGCGACGCCACCCGCGGGCAGCAGCCCACCGATCTCGGTGACGGCCTTGTCGAGGCGACGCTGGCGCTCCTCGGCGGGCACGTCGTCGAGCAGGTTCGGACTGAACAGGTCGCTCGCGCCCAGCACGTGACCGAGAGACAGAATGGATGCCTCGATGCCGGCGGCGGCCTCGATGGTCTCGGGCCACAGCGTGATGCTGCGGGCCGGGGCATCCACTTCCTCCATCACACGACGCAGGATGGCTGCTGCCGGCCCCGCGGGCTTTGCGCCGTTGGTGTTGGCGAAGACGGCGACGCCGATGCCGGACTCCAGGTGCCAGCGCATGTTCGTCGAGACGCCGGGCAGGCCGCCCGAGTGGTGGGCGAACGGGCCGAAGCGGGAGTCCTCCTCGACGAACAAGCCAAAGCCGTAGCCGATGTTGTCGATACCCGTCTTGGCGGAGCGCTCGTCGACGGCGGCGACGGGCGTGTGGATGCGCTGCATCAGGCGGCGGGAGGCGCGACTGAGGATGGCGTCGTCCGTGTTGGTGGCGTCGAAGCTGCTGGCGAGCCACGAACTCCAGCGCGCGATATCGGGGAGCGTGCTGTACATGCTCGCGGCGCAGGCGCCGGCGCCCGAACCGTCGCCGATGAACGGCCGGTCGAACCAGGTGGCTCCCTCGTCGAATGACTCGAGGCTGTGGGCGATGCCGGCGCCGGACTCGCCGCCCTCGGGGAAGACCCGCCAGTCGTAGCTCGTGCGGGTGAGGCCGAGCGGTTCGAGGAGGGTTTCGGTGGCGAAGTTGTCGAACGGCTGGCCGGAGATGTTCTCGACGATGAGGCCGAGCAGCCAGAACCCGAAGTTGGAGTACTGGTAGGCGACGTCGGGGTAGTCGGCGAACTTCACGCCGGCCTTCACCTGGTCGAGGAAGCCCTCACGGCTGAGGCGCAGCTCGTAGTCGGCCCAGGCGTTGTCCTCGGGCATGCCGGACGAGTTGGCCATGAGCATGCGGACGGTGATGGGGATCTCGACGCCGGCGGGGTCGACGAAGTTCCGGAACTCGGGCACGTGGGTGCGCACGGCGTCGTCGAGGTTCAGCTGGCCGCGCTCTTGAAGCACGAGCACGGCGGCGACAAGGAAGCTCTTCGACATCGAGGCGATGCGGTAGATCGTGTCGACCTCGGGCGCGCGGCCGTCGCGGGTGAATTGGCCGACGCCGTGGTGGAAGACGACTCCGTCACGGTCCCAGACCGCGTAGTTGAGCGACGGTGAGACGACATCGGAGCCGTCGAACCAGTGGGCGAGCTCGGTAGAGAGTGCGTCGGAGAGTGTGAGGCGGTCGGTCATGAGACCAATCAATCACACTCGCGGGGGTGCGGGCGCGTCAGTGACCGATCATCGCGAGGCATCCGCCGTCTATCGGTCCGTCCCCGGGGTGATCCCGCGGCGCTTCTGGATCTCCGCCTCGAGCCGCGCGATGCGGGCCAGGTTTTCGTGGTGCTCGATCTCGCGGTCCAGCGCGGCGAGCTGCTCTTCGGTGGACATGGCGCTGGGCGTCGCGCGGGACATCCGCTCTGCGCTCAGGGCTTCGTGCCGTCTCGGGTCGCCGAAGGATCCCCGGTCGTGCGGGGCGGCGTACTCGCGCCCGATCGCAAACCAGAGCACGCTGCCGACGAAGGGCAGGAAGATCACGATGAACACCCACACCAGCTTCGGGAGGTGCTTCACCGCATCGCTCGGTCGGGTGATGATGTCGACGAGGGCGCCGACGAAGACCACGAGGAGCAGAACGGAGATGACTGCGTACATGGCGGTCAGCTTAGTGAACAGTCGAGCGAAACTCGATTGATAAGGCCCAGGGCGTGCAGAAGGGGATCCCGCGCGCGGGATCCCCTTCCACCGTCAGTGCGTTAGCGAACGGAGATCGTCGTCACCCCCGTGTACTTCGTGCCAACGCTGTTGCTGAACGCGGCACGGTACTTCGCACCGTTGTCGCGCTTGCCGGCGACGAACTGGTACGACGTGTGGCTTGCGCCCCGCACCGCCGTCCAGGACTTGCCGCCGTTCCTGCTCACCTGCCACTGCACCGTCGGCCGCGGAACCCCCGTTGCCGCCGCCGACAGCGTCACCTTGCTTCCGCGGTGGGTGACCACCGAGGAATGCGGCTGCGAGGTGATGACCGGCGCGCTGGTGTGCGCGACCTTCCCGCGCGACACCGTCAGGAACTGCGTCAGGTGACGGAACTGCGCCGAGTACGACCCGACCGAGATGCCCGAGACGCCCTGAATGCTGGCGAGCTCCTGGAATCCGGCCGACTGCATGGCGACATTGATGACGTGGATGGCACTGCGCTGAAGGTCGCCCAGACGCAGCGGGTATCCACCCGCCGGGTAGTCGCCGCGAATGGTCACCGTGTACGAGACGACGGGGCTCGTGGCATCCCCCGCCGTCTGGTGCACGACGTTGGTGATGCTGATTCCTGCCTTCTGGTCCGCGGTCAGCGCGTCGGACGCGAGGAGCGCCGTCACGTCGGCGTATGCCGCCTGCACCGAGGTGTAGGGCGGGGTCAGCTGCGTCGTCTGGTTGAACAGGGAGTCCACCAGGGTGGTGCTCGACTGCGGCTGCTGTCCGATGATGCTCGCGTCCACGTTGGTCGTGACGGCCTCGGCCCCGGTGGCAGACGGGGTGAGCCCGCCAAACCGCCAGGTCCAGTTCGTGAAGTTGAACGCTTCATAGGTCAGCTTGCTGTACTCCGGCAGGCCGGAGACATCGATGGTCGGCGCGACCTTCTTGATCTGGGTGACGACCTCGTCGGGGTTGCCTCCGGGTTCGATCAGATCGTTGCCCGAGTAGTACACGCCCGTTGCACCCGTGCGCGGTCCCGCACCCCAGTCGGTCATCACCAGCCCCTTGAAGCCCCACTCACCACGGAGGATGTCCGTGTTGAGATCGTAGGAACCCGAGGTGTAGGTGTCGTTGACCTTGTTGTACGAGGTCATGATCGCCATCGGCTGGGCGCTCCTGACGGCGATCTCGAAGCCCTTCAGGTAAATCTCCCTGATGGCCCTCTCATCGATCACCGCGTTCGTGGAGGTGCGCGACGTCTCCTGGTTGTTGGCGAAGAAGTGCTTGAGCGTCACGCCGACGCCCTTGTTGCTCTGCACTCCCAGGGTTGCCGCGGAGGCCGTGAGCCCGGCGATGAGCGGGTCCTCCGAGTAGTACTCGAAGTTGCGTCCGTTGAGCGGGTCGCGGTGGATGTTCATGCCGGGCGCGAGCCACAGCGTGACTCCGTACTCGGTCATCTCCTTACCAATCGCTGTGCCCACCTTCTTCACCACCGTCGGATCCCACGTCTGCGCGAGCAGTGTGCCGATCGGCCACGCGGTGCCGAACTGGTAGGTCGGCGGTGTGCTGTTCACCTTCTGGGTGAGCCGCAGGCCGGCCGGACCGTCGGAGAGTGTCATGCCGGGCAGGCCGAGTGACTCGTAGTCGGGCGTCGTGTAGCCGGCTGCGCCGACCGCGGTCAGGGTCGATCCGGCCTTCGACGAGCCCTCGACGATGGTCGCCAGCTGCGTGGCGGTCAGTCTCGCGACGAACTGCTTGAGCGAGTACGTTCCCTTGGCCACGTCGAAGAGCGTCTTGCTCGGGTCGGTCGAGACGTACTTGACGGTCTCACCCGTCTTCGCGGTGTACGGAGCGCCCGTGCCATCCCAGTCCGTCGTCCCGGCCGGCAGATACGCCGTGGTCGACGAGATCGGGCTCTTGTCGAGCGCGTAGTACGGCGAGGAACTGTCGACCGGCACGTTCTGCTCGTACCGCGAGGCATCCTGTTCCGTGTGGAAGTCCCGCGACCGCAGCGCGATCCGCGGAGCCTTCGCGATCTCCTTCGCCTGTGACGCGTAGGTGTAGAAGTCGGCGGGGTTGCTCGTGAGCTCGGTGTCGACCGTGCGGTCGTTCTCCTCGTTCGCGAGCTGCTGGGTGGTCACGGTGCGGTTGAGGTTCAGCCGGGCGGCAACGTGGGTGCTGCGCGACGAGTCGCCCACACGCACGAGGTAGTCACCCGCCTGCAGCGTGTAGGCGGCCTTCGCGGGGTCGTACGACGACATGTCCTGGGTGCGGAACTGAATCGTCACATCCTGCGATGCCCCGGGCGCCAGGCTGTCGGTCTTCGCGTAGCCGGCGAGCTCCTGGTACGGCTTGTCGAGGCCGGTCTGCGGCGCCGAGAAGTACACCTGCACGACCTGCCGGCCGGTGTGCTTGCCCGTATTGGTCACCTTCGCCGTGACTTTTACCGTCTGCGGGTTGGCCGAGACGCGCTTGGTCGCGATGGTGAAGTCCGTGTAGGTAAGGCCATATCCGAACGGATAGTCGACAACGCTTGCCGGGTTGGCGGGATCGATCTTCTTGTAGAAGGAATCGAAGTAGCGGTAGCCGACGTAGATGCCCTCGCTGTATTGCTCCTGTTCGGGGTCTCCGTCATTGTTCGCGAACGTGGATGACGCGGGGTAGTCGCCGTACGACGACGCCCACGTGTCCGTGAGCTTGCCCGAGGGCGCCACCGTGCCGTTCAGCACCTCGGTAACGGCGTTACCCGATTCCTGGCCGGCCTGGCTCATCAGCAACAGCGAGTCGAGCGCGGTGCCACCGGACGGATCCTTCGCCCCCGCGTTCACCGACGCGAAGAACGAGGTGTCGACGATGCCCCCGACGTTGAGCACGACGACGACCTTCTTGTAGGTTTGGCCGATCAACTTCAGGTCGCCGAGTTCGGTGTCGGTCAGCAGGTAGTCACCCTTGCCGGAGGAACGGTCGGCGCCTTCGCCGGAGTTCCGGGCAACGACGAAGATGGCCGTGTCCGTGGGCTGGGTGGGACGAACGGATGTCGCGGTCAGCTGCTGCTCGACCGAGGAGTAATCGATCGGCGGCCCAAAGATTCCGCCGGAGCCGGCCGGGTACTTTGCGTTGTAGGCAGCGACCATGGCGTCGTAGTACGCGGGGCTTGTGGTGATCGCGTAGCCGGCGTTGGTGAGGCCTTCCCGCACGCTCACCGTGTAGCGGTTGTTCACGTCGCCCGATCCGGTGCCGCCCTTGACCGTCTTGTAGGAGCCGACGCCGAAGAGCGCGACCTTCCCTGACTTGGACATGGGGAGCGCTGTGTTGTGGTTTTCCAGCAGGACCATGCCCTGCGTGGCAGCGGACTTCGATAGCTGGCCGTTGGCAAGCTCGAGTGGCCCGGGGTTGGGATCGGTCGTGGCGCCGTACGCGGCGTACCCTCCCGAAACGATCAATGCCAGCGATACAGCCATCGACACCGCGATCGCGCGCGGTGTTCGAAGGCCTCGCCGGGAATGTGGTTCACGCATCCTGTCGTCCTCTCTGACAACACTCTTTGCGCATCGGGAGGAAAGCTGCGGCGTTCGTTCTGGACGTCATCGGCCAAACCTGCGCGTGTTCCCACCCCGAACGCACTCAAGTTATGGTCAGCGGAATCGGCCTGTCAATGGCCTCCGAGGCACACGGCCGCTTTTCTTAAGAACTTTTTTCCGGCCGAAAATTCGGCGTACTATCCCTGCCGCCGCGCGAGCGCGGCAACGACGTCCGCCGTGGCGATGGCGCGTTGAACCGTCGCCTCTGCCGTGTGACGGAGCGACAAATCGTGCGCTGCCGCGTACTCCCGCAGTGCGTTGAAGGCGTCAGTCATGGTGAGGTCCTCGGCCTGCGCAAGAACGCCCTTCGCCTGCTCGACGATGATGCGGGTGTCGAGTGCGAGGTGAAGCTGTTCGCCGACAACGAGGGGGTTCCGGAAATTACGCTCGTGAAGAATGCCGAGTACGGCGATGTCGGCAAGCGCCTGCGCGATGTCGGCGTCGTTGTCGGTGATCGAATCGGGGGTGGTGCTGAGGAGGTTCATGACGCCAATAACTTCTCTGCGCAATCGCATCGGGATGGCGTAGGTCGACCGGAATCCCTGTTCGATGGCCGAATCGTGGAACTTCGGCCATCGGGTCGCGCCGGCGGTGATATCCGGCACGCTCACTGCGCGGCCGGTGCTGTAGCAGTCGATGCAGGGTCCGGCCCCCGCGGCAATGATGATGGTCTCCACCACCTTCGCCTCTTCGCTGGTCGACGCGACCAGGTCCAGGTCGCCGCCCGAGTCGGCCAGAAGGATGCCGCCGGCATCGACACCGAGAATGTCGGTGCACGTCTTCAGCAGCGTCGAGAGGAGGTCAACGATGTCGTAGTCGTTCATGAGCGCGTCCGTTGTCGCGACGAACGCGTCATTGATTTTCTGTTCCCGCGATTTCACGTTCACTGTGTCTCCGTCATTCACGTCCGGTCACTCCTCCAGTGCTGAAAAGTTGAGGCGACGTGTCACAACGTCGCGAGCGACTTCCCGAAGACTGACTCCCCGGGAAAAAGCGTACGCGCGCATACTGGCAAACGCGTCGGTCGCGGTGGTGTCGAGTTGCAGCAGGACCATTCCGGTCGCCTGATGCACCTCGCGTCGTACTTCGATGGGAAGTTGTCCATCGGGCTCCTCATTGTCGGCGACCACAATCGCCCGCCGGAGCGCTGGCCCCGCAATTGCCCGCCCGAGGGCCACGCCCGTTTCGATGGCGCTGGCGTCCAGCTCGCCGGGAGTCGAGCGATAGCAGAGCACCGCGCCGATGCAGACGGCCCCCAGCGCGAGCGGAAAGATGAAGATCGCGCCGACAGCCGCCGCCGGCTGGGAGAAGTAGATGGGCCAGCCCTCGGAAGCGGACACGTCCGGAATGAGTACCGGGATGGCGCGTCCCACGCAATCGAACAGTGGACCCTCGCCGAGGTCAAAATGGATTTCTTCGAGGCGCGCGGCGGTCTCATCGCTGGCATGCACCCTCGTCAGCCGATTCTCCTGGTCGAGGACCGAGACCACGACGCCAGAGATGGGCAGCAGGTCGAGAAATGGGGAGGCGAGCTTCTCGCCCGCGAGTGGTGCCTCCCGGGCGGGAATCATGGCGAGTCCGTGCTCACGGTGTCCCGCAATGCACCTCGTGCGCGCAGCAGGGGCAACCACACGTCGTCCACGATCTCCGCAATGACGTCGTCGGGTACCCGGGTCAAAGTCCACAGCAGCTCGTGGCGCATGAGGGATAACGGCAGCTCGATGACGCGGGTCGTGAGGCCCTCCAGAGTGATCTCGCCGCGATCCTGTGCCCGCTCGAGCACGAGTTCCATGCCGGATCGCCCGCGCCGGATGAGCAGCTCACGCAGGTTCGCGAAGGTCGTGCCCGTCTCCCGAAAATATTCGGCCAGTTGCACGCTGAGCGTCACGGCGAAATCGGCCCGCGCCTCGCTGGCGCGGTGCAGCAGGGTGACGACGTCGTCGCGCAGGTTGCCGGTGTCCGGCAGCTCGATGGGCGCGCGGGCGCCCGCACGGCGCACCGCGGCCTTGAGCAAGTCTTCGCGATCGGTCCAGCGGCGGTACAGCACGGTGCGGCTGGTCCCGGCGCGCGCGGCTACCGCTTCGAACGTGAAGTCGGCATACCCAGACTGCGTGAGTTGCTGCCACGCAGCATCGAGAAGGGCAGCCTCCAGCTCATCGCCCCGCCGTCGCGTCTGTTTTAGATCCACTTGCGCATCTTATCGCGTCGCCCTAGCATTGCCGTCATTAGATACGCCAACGCACCCTAAGGTCGATGATGTCCACTTCCGCTCCTGCGCCCACCGCCAAACTTGATCCCGCCGTCATGCGGGTGACCGTCGCACTGCTTGTCGGCGGCATCGCCGTCATTTTCGACTCGACAATCGTCGCGGTCGCCCTGCATCAACTCGCCGCGGATCTCCATGCGAGCGTCACAACAATCCAGTGGGTCAGCACCGCGTACCTGTTAGCGCTTGCGGTGACTCTCCCGCTCGTGGGCTGGCTCCAGAGTCGGTTGGGTGGCAAGCGGCTGTGGCTGATTGCGTTGACGGTGTTCCTTCTCGGCTCCGTGCTGTGTGCCACGGCGTGGGACGCTGGCAGCCTGATCACCTTCCGCGTTGTCCAGGGCATCGGCGGTGGCGCGATGATGCCACTACTGACGACCATGATCATGCAGGCGGCCCGCGGGCAAAACCTCGGGCGCCTGATGGCGACGGTTGCGTTGCCCACGGCCCTTGGGCCCATCTTTGGTCCCGTGATCGGCGGTCTCATTCTCGGGGTTGGCGACTGGCGCTGGTTGTTCCTCGTGAACATTCCCCTGTGCCTGGCGGGGCTGTACCTCGCCTGGCGGATGCTTCCGGCCGACCAGCCCACCGCACGCGTGCGCCTGGATATCGTGGGCCTCGTTTTGCTTTCGCCGGGCCTGGTCGCGCTGCTCTGGGGGCTCTCGAACGTCTCCCGCGACGGAGGTTTTGGCCGCGCCGACGTGGCAATTCCCCTCATCGGCGGAGTGATCCTCTTGGTTGCCTTCACGCTGTGGGCGGTGCGCCGTCGGGCGGAGGCTCTTGTCGATCTGGCGGTGCTCCGCCGTCGCCCCACCTGGTCGGCGAGTGCGCTGATGTTCCTCTCGGGAGCATCCCTCTATGGTGCGATGCTGCTGCTTCCCCTGTACTTCCAGGAGATCCGAGGCAGCGATGCCCTGGGTGCCGGGCTGTTGCTCATTCCGCAGGGTGTTGGCTCGCTGCTCAGCCGTTCCCTCGCGGGGGGCCTCCTCGATCGTGTGGGCGGGCGGATCGTGGCGATCCTTGGATTCGTGGTCGTCGCACTGGCCACGGCACCGTTTGCGTTCGCCGACGCGGACACACCGGTGTGGACGCTGATGGTCGGACTGTTCGTGCGCGGCCTCGGCATGGGAGTGGTGTTCATCCCGCTCATGGCTGTCGCCTTCATTGGGCTCGAGCACGACGAGGTGCCCCACGCGAGCATCGTCACGAGAATCGCCCAGCAGGTAGGCGGCTCGCTGGGAGTCGCGCTCTTGGCCGTGATTCTTGCGACGTCGACCGTGGCGGCGGGCTCAACTGTCATCGGATTCCAGACGGCGTTCTGGTGGACGGTGGGCTTCAGCGTGCTGTCAATTGCCGTCGCCTTCGTGCTTCCCGGCCGCCCGCCCGTGCTTCCTAAGGGCGAGTCGATCGAAGAGGTCACCGCGGAGGCCGCGGGAGAGTGATTGCCTTCGTCCTGAACGTCCTTGATGTAGGTGTGTGGGCTCAGGACGCGAGGCCGCGGTCGAGCATGCTGCTGCCTGCTGCAAGGATCGCTTCCCGGGCGGGCCGCGGGGTGACTCCGAGAATCTCGCGGGTCTTGGTCGGGGAGACTCGTCTGACGTAGCCGAGGTCCGCGGCGACCGGAGTACTAAGCGACCTGTGGCTGAACGGTCGGTAGGCTCCCGAGCATGGCCATCGACTCGTCCACCTTCTCTTGGCTCCCTGATCATCACCGCCACGTCGCATACACGCTCGCTCATGTCGACAAGCTCATCGGCGAGCTCGCGGGAATTCTTTTCAGCTATCTCGATGACGGACCGTTTAAGTTCGCCAACCAAAACTGGAACGACAGGTCGTACGTGGTGCTCCGGGATGTACGTGCCCTCCCCGAATCGGTACCTCGAATTTTTGCCGACGCCACCACCCAACTACGCGCTGCGATCGAGCACACGATATACACACAGGTAGAACATGAATTGGGTACGACGGCACAAAACGCCGATTTCGATGGGCGAGGGATCGAGATGCCAGCTCACCTTGAGGAGCAAGCATTCGCGAAGTGGTCCAATGACTCACGCCGGAAGCTCATTGGATCTCTCCAACCTGGGTCTACCCTCCACGCCCGGATCCGTAGTCTCCAGCCCTTCCTCTCGGAGGACCCGGAACGTCACCCGATGCGGGTATTAGCCGAGTACACGAACTTCGCCAAGCATCGGTCGCCATCAATCGCAAACGTTGGCATTGGGCCAGTTATCCCAGATTTCGAATCTGAAGGATTAAATGTCGCGGCGGGTGCCGGCAGCAGGTTGCGGCCGGCAAAGGTGGGGGACGTCGTTGCCAGCGGCCCACGCGGTGTATTGGTGCCGTTATCTATATGCCCCAACATTGCGGTGCAGCAACCGCACACCCAAGACTGGAACGTCCTAATGCATGAATTGAACAACGTGGCTGAATGGGTTCGCCGGACCGCCATTCCGACCTTGATCACCGGGTCGTCGGATGTTGCTGCGCTTCCCCCGGGCCTAGACCTTCGTGTTGCTCATGAGGACTTCTCTAGCGCGCTCCTAGCGGCGAATCGGACGACATCCTTTGAGCGAAATCAGCGACGGATCATGGCCCATGGTGTTCGGGACGGGCTCGCCGATGTCCTGTCCGCTGGCGACAACCCGCGAGTTGAGTATGAAGCCGCGCTCACATGGGCGCGGACGCTGGACGATGCTGACGTGCTTGCCCGAATGAGTGTCTTAGAGAAAGTTGCTGGGGCTGGCGATCTTGCGGAGGCGGAACGTCTGGTGGGCGCCATAGTCCAAGAGGTACTGGAGTCGGCTCCTTTGGATGCGTCGTGACGCGTCTTCAACGACGCGCTGGCATCGGTGCTGGAATCGATTCCAACGGCATAAAAAATGACCACCCGCGGTAGAAGCCCGCAGATGGTCAAGTGGCCCCGACCGGCGTCGATCCGGTGACCTCACGATTTTCAGTCGACAAGCGACTGTGAGGGTGGGGGCGTTGTGCTGACTTTCCCCGCAAACACCAGCCCGATTGAATCACTCCATCGTGGATGATTGCGGTCGAATGTGATCCAAGTGTGTCCAAAATGTGTCCACTCCACTGGGCGTCCCGGGGTTCGTCAAGGAGTACCGACGACCCCCGCTTTACAAGAGCGTTACAAGGCGCTGTATGGACACTGGAGTTTTAATCGATCCTTGAGTTTCAGGGGGTTTTGGGTGATTCCAGACTTTCTGGAATCGAGTGCAATGACGTGTAAATGTTGCCATTTTGTTGCCGCTGGGGACGGCCCCCGGAGAGGTGCTACGTGTGAGCGCTCAACGGTGGCGTCACCGTCTTTGCTCCGGCACGACAGGTGCACAAGGTCTACAACCAGGGGGTGTGATTGACGATTGTCGAGATCGCGTGGCCGACGTGGTACGGGACGAGCACGATGAAAAAGGCGGCCAAGGGGTAGATCCACGCGAGGCGGCGTCGTCTTATCCCACCGAAAATGGTCAAAACGATGGCAATCAGCGCAATGACGGGCGGTATGTAGATCGCGATACTCAAGCTGATGCCCACCGCGTTGCAGTCTGGATCGCAGACTCCGGTGTTCACGGCGAAAATCCCAAACCACCCGACTGCGGCCGCCCATGGCACAAGAAGCACACACAGAACTGCCGCGACAAAGATGCCAGCGCGCGACGCGACGGGCGGTTCACTTGTTGCCGTATGCGTTGTCTCGGAATCTGTCATGGGCTATGTCTACACGAAGCTCGGCCACGCGGAGCCAGACCAGAGTGCGTGGGCCAATTGATGGTGAGCGCCGCCTTGCTCGCACGATTGACTCTGGAATTAATAAGTCCGTTCCACGTGCCCGCAAAGGAAGCAAAGCGCCTAAGAACCGATAATTATCGGGGGTTATAGCTTGCTGCGACAGTTGCCAATCTGGTCAGTTGTTGACCAAGCGTGGGCAAATGTGAGCAAATCGAACAGCCTCCGAGTTGTCATCGCGGAAACGATGTGCGGTGAGGGTCACTCGTGGATCATGTTGCGCGGAGCGGGCGCTCTGATTCGAAGTGCCCAAGGGCGAGGTTCATTGGAATAGTGGGTTTGCCCAGATCCGAACCGTCCGGCTGATATTGTCCGGCGGAGGACCAAGGCTGCGCTTGAACGGAGCCCTACGACAACGTAGGGCCGAAGGGGGATCGTGATAACTGCAGACCACGCGGTGATGAGCCTTTCGCACCGTTTCGCTTACGTTGTATGCCTATTGCAACCTCTCAGCTTCGCGGTCTTTCGGGTGGGCTCCCGGCTGCTCGATCTGGACATCGGCTTCCTCCTCGCACTGTTCGGAATCGGGTCGACCGTCAGCGTCGGGATCATCGGGGTGTGCTTATTTGGCGTAATTTCAGTGCGTCGTCGACCAGGGTGGGTAGGTCCTCTTCTTGCTCTCTTCGCTGGTTTGGTCGCGGAAATCGCCGTCGGTTTGCTGATTCGATACGCCTGAGCTTTTCGCAGGGAACGATAACCAGGTAGACAGGTTCCGACGGTCGGCGCATCGGTTCTGATGCTCCGGATGGCGGGAAGCTTGTCGTATGTCTCGTCATCTAACGAGACGCAGACGACTCAAACCGCTTTCGAGCGGGTGACCTCACGATTTTCAATCGACAATCGAATTTGAGTAGGGGACGTCTTGGGACGCCTATCCCTGCAGACACAACATCGGCACGATTATTCCAATGCTCATGAATTCTGTGGTATTCGCTTCAAGTGTGCCCAGAATGCGTCTACTCGACCAACTTCAGAGCAGCCTTTGCTGCCGTATTTGATACGCGGCGGGGTGCCCAAATACACAGGGTCATAGCCATGGGGTGTGGTTGGCGATTGTCGCTATCGCATGTCCCAGGTGGTAGGGGACAAGCGCGATAAAAAAGGCGGACAGGGGGTAAATCCACGAGAAGCGGCGATCGTTCACTATGCGTGAAATGGCCAAGCTCGCTGCGACGATCGCGATCAACGGCGGGAGGAACTGTGCAATGTATACGCTCGACGTGGTTGCTACCCAATTGCAATTCGGAGAGCAAACACCAGTGCTCACGGCGAAAATCCCAAGAAAGCCAATTAGGCATCCGTACGGTACGACGAGAACAGAGAGGACGATTGCGACAATGATGCCGCGGCGCGACGCAGCGGGTGGATTGGTTGGTGCTGCAGATGTCATCCCAGTAGCAGTCATGGGGCATGTCTACACGAATCTTGCACCTTCAGGCGACCATGCAGGTCCGTCGAACCAATTCAGCACGGAAGTCCC
>NZ_JAAVUZ010000049.1 GCF_018449675.1 Glaciihabitans sp. dw_435
CGACCGGGGTCAACCGGCCCAGGGACGCCTGGCGGCGGCGGCGGTGGTAGGTCCGCTCGATCCAGTTCACGATCGCGATGCGGAGCTGCTCGCGGGTCGTCCAGGAGCGCCGGTTCAGGACGTTTTTCTGCAGCAGGCTGAAGAAGCTCTCCATCGCTGCGTTGTCGCCGCAGGACGCCACCCGACCCATCGATCCGACCAGCCCGTGGCCGGTCAAAGCGTGGACGAACTTCTTAGAACGAAATTGAGATCCTCGGTCGCTATGTACGACGCAGCCGGCCACGTTTCCGCGCATGGCGACGGCGTTGTTCAGGGCGTTCACGGCCAGACGGGACTTCATCCGTGAGTCGATGGAGTAGCCGACGATCTTGTTCGCGAACACGTCTTTGATGGCGCAGAGGTAGAGCTTGCCCTCACTGGTTTTGTGTTCAGTGATGTCGGTCAACCAGAGCTGGTTGGGCCTGTCGGCGGTGAACTCGTGCCGGACACGGCCCTTCTCATCGGTGACGGTGCAGAGATCGTCGTGGACAGCGGGGCCGGGCCGTTTGCCGTTCCTGGCCCGTTTCTTCCCGAAGGCACTCCACCAGG
>NZ_JAAVUZ010000050.1 GCF_018449675.1 Glaciihabitans sp. dw_435
AATCCAGAACCACATAACAACCGGCGCACCCGAAACGAGCACACCAATCCCACGCTGAACCTTCACGAAATGGATTTTTCATCCTACGCCAGCCCCAAAACCACTACAAGAATG
Organism: Glaciihabitans sp. dw_435; assembly: GCF_018449675.1. GTDB lineage: Bacteria > Actinomycetota > Actinomycetes > Actinomycetales > Microbacteriaceae > Glaciihabitans. The sequence continues at coordinate 115 of NZ_JAAVUZ010000050.1, forward strand.
ATTCGAAACCAACTGGATTTAGTCCCGCTTGAGGCCGGAAAGCACATCGGCTTTTCCGCACCTGTGGGGTGACAAGAGATGACATTACGCGGGAAACAC
>NZ_JAAVUZ010000006.1 GCF_018449675.1 Glaciihabitans sp. dw_435
GTATGAACGATCACGTGAACCTGCACACCTCCGGGCGCACGCACCGAAAGCCCCGTAATCCCAGTGATTACGGGGCTTTTTCCGTTCCATCTGGGGCTAAACCCCACAAAATCCCCACAAGTGTTTTACTCCGGGCAACTTTCATACGCTCGGAAGCAGCGTCAAGATCGTCTTCGAACAGCCCCGTAGGTGTCCAAGGTCATCGCTGCGGAGGCATGGCCGGGCATTCCTTGCACTGCCTTGAGATTAGCGCCCGCGCATCGCCAGGTTCGCCGCCGTATGCCGAAGGTCGTGCGGTGTTACGTCCGGAAAGGTCGGGTCCTCCTTTTCGCCTTTTGCACCGCCGACCAAAACCAACCCTGTCCTAGATTCACGTCTCGACGTGAGCCCGGGGGCCCGGCAGATTGCGTCGGCCCGCGAACGTTTGCGCCCATCGACATGAGCCGAGCGGCGACCGACCGGCAGCGGATATGACGCTTCATGTGCTCTGGTCGGTAGGCGCACACGTAGAAGCGGGGCGCAGGCATGCGATTGAGGGCACTTCGTATGATGAAGCCGCAGAAATGCAACCAATGCGGAGTCGGCTTGAATCACTCGCGGCAGGCCGCTTTGAGAACGTAATCGCCTCCGCTGGCAGCTTGGCACACTGTGGAGACGAAGACAGACACTTCGACCGCGGGGTCGCTCTCTTGGTCAAGGGCATCGATGCACTCCGCCCCCGCTAGCTGTACTGCCCGGGCAGGTTGGTTGACCGAGTGATCGGTGATTGCATCTCAAAGAGGGGGCGTATCGCGATATTGGCGTTGTCGCTTTAGTTCGCGCGATGCTGCATTCTCGTTCGCCTCGATCGGAACGGGTGTCGCTGGGAGGAGCGATGACATGAGTCGGCGCCGCTGTGGAGTTAGTGGGCTGCCGTCCCGGTTGCTCCTGCTGAAATGGTGAGGTCGGTGAGCTGCTGGAGTGAGTGGGCGATGTCCGGAAGGGGGCGCGAGCTGTGGAGTGCGACTGTTCCGATGATTAAATCGCTGATGCGGGGCCAGACCACGCCGGGGTGTTCGCAGTAGGCGCTTACCAGTCCGTGCATTGATGTCCATAGGAGGATACCGCGCTGGCGGATCGTGTCGGGGGATTCGTCGCCGATATCGGCGACGGTGGCGGCGAGCGATGCGGTCAGCGCTTCGAGCAATTCGAGGCCGACGCGATGGGAAGTTGCGGTGACGCCTGGCGGTACACGACCGCCGAAAAGTGTTCGATACGCGCCGGGATTGTGAATGCCCCAGCGAATGTAGGTTGCACAGCGCCAAACGAGCTCGGCAAGGGCGGTTGGTGCTTTGTCGGCGACCTTCATGAGGGAGATGAGTTCGTCGTATCTCAGGTCGAGAACATGGTTGAAGAGTGCTTCGAAGTCGGCGAAATGGCTGTAGATGCTGGCGGGTGCAACGCCGACTGTCCGGGCAACCTGGCGAAGGGTGAGGGTTTCGGGTTGGTCGAGGGTAGCGAGCAGATGTGCTGCCGCGTCTATGAGCTGTTGGCGGAGGATTTGCCCTTGCCCGCGCGGGTTCCGAGTGCGTGGGAGGCTCTGCTCGTTGGCTGCCATGGTGGTTCCCCGCCTCCTCTCGTCTCTTCGATCGTGCGCTCACAGCGATTCTACCAATTGACATAGCTAACCAACACCTGTTCAATGAACTAGCCAACAGGTGTTCAGTTAGCGAATTCCACTCGCGGAACGTCGCACTAATTTCGATCAAAAGGGATCACGCATGCCAACCCACCATCTTGTTATCGGGGGGCGGTCCCGTCGGCCGCCATGTCGCTTCTCTTCTTCTCGAGCGTGGAGACCACGTTGTTATTGGGACACGCTCTGGTCGCGACACCGGTGCTGTCGGCGCGACGTATATTTCCTTGGACGCGACCGATACTGCGGCGCTCACCCGCGCCGCCGATGGTGCGGCCGGTTTATTCAACACGGCCAACCCCGGTGACTACCCGGTGTGGGAGAAGCTCTGGCCGCCGATGGCGTCAGCGCTGCTGGCGGCGGCAGAAGCGACCGGTGCCGTTTATGCGATGACGGGGAATTTGTACCCGATCGGCCCGGTCACGGTACCCATGACGGAAGACTTGCCTAATGGAGCGCGGGAGCATAAAGGGGTTCTTCGTGCTCGGATTTGGGAGGATGCCCTCACGGCGCATCAGGCTGGGCGGATTCGCGCGTTTGAAGTTCGGTCCTCCGACTGGATCGGGGGCGGCCTCGGGCACATCAGTCGCGTGCTTCCGGCGGCGCTGGCGGGGCGCACGGTCCGGATGATCGGTCGAGTCGACATGCCGCACAGCTACACCGACGTGAGAGATGCGGCCAGGACTCTTGTGGCGGTTTTTGACGATCCTGACTCCTATGGATCGATCTGGCATGTGCCCGGCCGCCCGCCGAGGACCCAGACGGAGGTCATAGGGGACCTGATGGATACGGCGGGACGGCCGCGTGTCGCCGTGAAAGGCACACCTCCAATGCTTTTGAACGCATTGGGCGTCGTCTCGCCGATGGCGAGGGAGGTCGCTCAATTGAGCTACCAGCTCACCCGTCCCTATATCCTCGATGGGTCCGCCGTAGAGCGGAGGCTGGGAATCACGCCCTCCGACTGGAACGACAGTCTGCGTCGCACCTTGGATGAACTCGCCGGACCTGGAGCGAGACTGTGAACCGCGTCGCGATCGGGCACAATCCGGAGCGAGTCGTCGTGGCATCCGGGGTGCTGGACGCCCTTCTGGTCATGCTGTTGCCGATGCGTCCCTCGATGGGAGCAACTGACATCCTGAAGCGCGTGGTCCTCGAGGGGAGTCCTGCCTCGTGCGAACGCTCAGACCTCACGCGATATGACCTGTGCTTAGTCGTTCGGGAACGAACCAGGGTTGAGACTCATCGAGAGCTGTTAGCTGGCGACGCACGGCACCGCGGCTGTGCCGCCGGCGATCGGCGCGGCGGGCTCTGAAGTGCGGCGCTGGCGTCCGAAGGACAGCAGCACGATGATCGCCAGCACCGCAAAACCTCCGGCGATGTAGAAGTCGACCGCGAGGCCGAACGATGTCACGACGACGCCGCCCACCACCGATCCGCCCGCGATGGCGAGCTGGATGGTCGTGACGAACAGCGCGAGGCTGCCGTCGGAAGCACTCGGTGCGGCACCAGACATCCAGGTCTGTAGTCCGAGAGGAAGCGCTCCCCAAACGAATCCCCAAAGAACGAGCAGCACGAACACGCCGGGCAGCGACCATGCGAGAAGCGGCAGCGCGATCACTGAAACCGCGAGTGCGGCCTTCGTCACCGTGAGGGTCGCAGCGAGGTTTCGATTCAGCGTGTAGCCGGCAACGAAATTGCCGGCTATCCCCGCGATGCCAAAGGCCAGCAGCGCGACGGTAATGGTCGAGGGAGAGACGCGCACGAGGTCCTTCAGGTAGGGCGCGACATAGGTGTAGGCCGAGAACTGGGCGAAGAAAGCGAGTGCCGCAGCGATGAGCCCGATGCGTGCGCGGGGAAACGTGAGCAGGCCGCCGAGCGTGGCAAAGCGCACCCGCTGCAGTGCCGGGATGCTGGGGAGCAGGATCAGTTGCGCGACGAGGGCCACCGCCGCGAGGGCAGCGCCGATCAGGAATGCCACGCGCCACGAGGCGACCGTCGCCACGAACGCGCCGAGTGGAAGGCTGACGACGGTTGCGATGGAGATGCCAGCGGTGATGAAGGAGGTGGCCTTGATGACCGCGCCCTCGTGCACGAGCCGGCTCGCGATGCCCGCGCCGATAGCCCAGAAGCCTCCGAGAGCGAGACCGAGGAGCACGCGGGCCAACAGCAGCACTGGCAGATTTGGGGCCAAGGCACCCAGGATGTTGGAGGCCACCAGCAGGATGGTGAGGGAAAGCAGCACGATGCGGCGGTCGACCCGCGATGTGAACACCGTCACTACGGGAGCGCCGATCGCGCCGGCGAGGCCCGTCGCCACGATGACAAGGCCCGCGGTGCCGTCGCTGACGCCGAGATCGGTCGCGATTGAGGGAAGCAGCCCGATCGGCAAGAACTCGCTGAGCACGAGCACGAACGAGCCGAGGGCCACGGAAAGCACTCCAAACCAGCCGCGTCGGTCAGTGCGAGTGGGGGCTTCTGTTGCCTGCGCGAAGGTCATGCAGGGATACAACCGTGCGCTGCCCGTTTCATTCCATACGCTGGGGCGCGACCCAGCAGTGCCCGAGGTGACCAGTGGCGATCGTGATCGCGCACACCGAGGCACCCGCCCAGGCGATGAAGCGAGCACAGAGCCAACCCTTCCAACTCGGCTCTAACTTCGCTCGGACGGCGTCTTATCGGACGATTCGGCTGCCGCAATATAGCCGTCGGCGATCTACTTTCGCGCTCGCCGGGAACTGCGCGCTGGACTATCCGGTCGCACCTCGCGAGCGGCGTCTGGATGCCAGGCGCCTTCGGTGCGGATTGCCTGCGTGATCCGAGCGCTGATGGCACCAAGCTGCTTGACCTGGGTGGGCGTAAGCGAGTTGAGTACCAGCTGACGCACCGTCTCGACGTGCCCCGGGCTAGCAAGATCGACCCATTTCCGGCCCGAGTCGGAAAGTACGGCCAGCGTGTACCGTCCATCGCTCGGGTCGGGCTCGCGGTGCAGCCATCCACGGGCCTCGAGTCGCGTGGTTGCCCGTGACAGGCGTGACAACGAGCTGTTCGCATACCCCGCGAGGACGCTCAGCCGCAGAGTGTGGTTCGGAGCTGTCGCCAGCGCGTAGAGGATTCCGTACTCGAAGTGCGTCACTTCGGAGTCGCGGATCAGCTGTGCGTCGAGCGCGGCCGGTAGCCACTCCAGCACGGTCGCAAAAGCCGACCAGGTCTGGAGTTCGTCGCCGGCGAGAGCTGCGTGGTCGCGATCGTTTGCCATGAACAAAGACTATTTCGCATGACTTGCCTGGGCAAGTCAACGTGTTAGCTTTTCACTTGACCAAGCAAGTGAAAGGATTCGATATGGATATGAAATTGGCGGGAAAGCGTGCCTTCGTGAGTGGCTCCACCCAGGGGATTGGGTTCGCTGTCGCGAGGGCGTTGCTGTCCGAGGGTGCGTCAGTGGTTGTCAACGGTCGGCGGACGGAAGGCGTGGAGGCCGCTGTTCGTGAGCTGCGTGCTGCAGTACCCGGCGCCGATGTCTCCGGTATCGCCGCGGACTTCGAACGCCCGGACGATGTGGCGCGATTGCTCGAGTTGCTGGGCGCCGTCGACATTCTGATCAATAACGTCGGACTGTTCGGTCTTGCTCCTTTTGCCGACATCTCCGATGACGATTGGCAGCGCTACTTTGACGTGAACGTCATGAGCGGGGTTCGCCTCTCGCGCCAACTTCTGGGTGGAATGATCGCTGAGAACTCGGGTCGCATCATCTTCATCGGTAGCGAATCGGGCGTGAACATTCCGGCCGACATGGTGCACTACGGCATGGCCAAGGCCGCGATGCTCGCAGTGAGCAACGGTCTGGCCAAGCTCACCCGAGGCACCAACGTCACGGTGAATACGATCGTTGGTGGGCCGACCTATTCCGATGGTGTCGCGGGCGTCGTTCAGCAGCTTTCGACGGTGCAGGGCGTGTCCGTGGAGGATCTGAAGGCGGCGATTATCGGGGGAAATCAGACCTCGCTGCTCGAGCGTTTTATCGATCCGACCGAGATTGCGAATCTCGTGGTCTACCTCGCGAGCCCCCTATCCTCGGCCACGAATGGTGCCGCTCTGCGAGCCGATGGCGGCGTACTCACCGCGACGCTCTGAGCCAATACAAACTTGCATTGAGGAGCTTGCAATATTGTTAGGCACCTGACATGGTTGTCTGGTGCCTAACAATATTGAAGCTTTTGAACTGGATATGCCCGGGGGGTGGGCGAAGAAGTACTTCCTCGCCAGCCGTGCCCTCATGGAGGCGGTGCTCCGCCCCTTCGACCTCGGCAATACACAGTGGTACGTCCTCTACCGACTCAGCACTAGTGAGCATCTGGGGCAGCGAGATCTCACGCGTGAGCTCGGCGTCGAGAGAGCGACTCTCAGCGGTGTTGTGTCTGCGCTCGTGAGAAAAGAATTGGTCATCCAGATTCCTGACCCTGACGACCAACGACAGAAGCTACTGTCACTGACCCCCGCGGGCCTGCGCCTTTTGAACACGCTGCCCGACATCGGAGCACTCATCGGCGGCATCGCCTTCGCCGACGAGGATCCAGCCGACATCGCAACGATGAACCGGTTACTCGAGAACGCCACCCGCCGACTCCTCGACCACAAGAAAGAAGTCGCACGATCATGACTATCCTCATCACCGGCGCAACGGGCTTAGTTGGCCCGCGCCTACTCGCCCGTCTCGTCGCTGCCCACATCGACTGCCGGGTCCTTGTTCGCCCCGGAAAAGTGACTCCCGCTGGCGCGGATCGGGTCGAGGGCGACATCCTCAGCCCGGAAACCCTGACTGCGGCCGTTGACGGCGTCACGGCCGTCATTCATCTGGCGGCACTGTTCCGGACTAGTGACGAGGACCAGGTGTGGAAGGTGAATTTGGAAGGCACCCGCAATGTCATCGCGGCCGTCAGCGAGACCGCCCCGCACGCACGATTTCTCCTCGCCAGCACTTCCAATGTCTACGACGCGAGCAGCGCTCGTCCTGGCCGGGAAAACGACGCTATTGACCCGACCCTCGCGTACCCCGCCAGCAAGGTTGCGGCCGAAAAGCTCCTGCGTGCCAGCGGGCTCACGCATGCGATCCTGCGCCTTCCCTTCATCTATGGCGACGGAGATGGTCATCTGGAAGCACTGCCCGCGCAGGCGACGAGCATGGGATGGCATCCGGCGCAGAAGCTCAGCGTTGTCCACCACGCCGACGTCGCCACGGCTTTCACGCTCGCGCTCACCGGAGCAATGGACGGTCTGACGGTAAACATCGCAGACGAGTCGCCCCTCAGTGTCTATGAGATGGCGCAGATTGTTGGCAGCGCGTACGACACCTCCGCAGAACCTCTCGCGCAGCCGTGGAAGGGGCAGATGGACATCTCGCTCGCCCGCAGCCTCGGTTTCCAGCCAACCGTCCCTACTATCTACCAGGCAGCGAGCCGCGGACTGCTCTAGCTTCGAGTGTCTGTCGGCTAGGAGGCGGGGATGGCGTCGAGGGCGTGCCTCGCTCGCTGGAGCGAACTTCCAAGCCCCCACTTTTTCGCGAGTCCGTCGAGGACCTCCGACTGTTCGGGCGTGCGTGGCCGGATGTGTGCGTCGAAAGCCGCCAGCTCGAGATCTCGCACAACCTCGACGACCTTTGGTGCAACCGCAAGGTAGTCGGTGGCGGCAAGGATCTTCGACCGGATTGGTGCGCCCATCGCGGATGAGCCATCTGCGGCGGCGGCGATGATTCCATCGAGGTCACCCCAGGTACCCAGTAGCGACACTGCCGTCTTCTCTCCGACGCCGGTGACGCCGGGAAGGCCATCTGAGGGATCACCCCGCATGACGGCAAAATCGGAATACTGCTGCGGAGTGATGCCGTACTTGGCCTTCAGCGTCGAGTCGGTGAGGATTTCCAGTTTGGACATCCCGCGTCCCGTGTAGATGACCCGCACATTGTGGGAATCGTCGACGACCTGGAAAAGATCACGATCACCGGTGACCACGTCGACGGGGATGCGGGCGCGGTGGGCCAGCGTTCCAATAACGTCGTCCGCCTCGTGATCGGCAGCGCCGATGATGGGGATTCCCAGGGCATCCAAGACCTCGCGGATGACTGGCACCTGCGCGGTGAGGAGATCGGGAACCTCCTCCACCGAGCCGGCCTTCGTCTCGGATGCAACGCGTTGGGCCTTGTACGACGGGATGAGGGCGACCCGCCAGGACGGACGCCACTGGTCGTCCCAGCAGGCCACCAGCTCGGTTGGCTCGAACTCGGTGACCAGCCTCGCGATCATGTCGAGCAGGCCGCGGACCGCGTTGACTGGCTCGCCTCCGGGAGCTTTCACCGTGTCGGGAACGCCGTGAAAGGCGCGGAAGTACATGGCGGCGGTGTCGAGCAGCATCCGGCGATGTTCGGTCACGGACGAATTCTCGCACGTGGAACGCCGTACTACGACTGGGGGCCACGGCGCTCTGCAGACGCGACTGCAGGGTTCGCGGCTGCGATCGTCTTTCGCATGACGGTTTTGCTCTTGCCGATGTGCCGCTCGAAGGTAAACCCGGCACGTTCAAACATCGCGCGAGTGCCGTTATGCAGGAATGACGAGGACGTCCTCTTCCCTGGCACAAGCTCGTTCGGGAAGGACACGACCTCACCTCCACCCGCCGCCGCGATCAACTGCAGCGCACCCTCGAGAGCTTCATATGCGACGCCCGACCGGCGGTAGTCACGATCAACAAAGAAGCAGGTGATGCGCCACGGAGCGGGATGGGTCTCGCCCGCGTCATATTGCTTGCGGTGGTAGATACCCGGAAGTTCGTCGGGGCTGCCGTACTGGCACCACGCGATGGCCGCCTCCCCATCAAACACGAGCGCCGCGTGTGCAACGCCCTCCGCGACGAGACGCTGCTTGAAGGTCGGGCGGTCGAAGTCGTTCTTGGAGGTCCTCGCGGTGTCGCTGTGGAAGTACGTGCAATAGCACCCTCCCCAGACGCCATTGTGCTTGTCGGCAAGGCCGAGCCACGCGGGATAAGTCTCGGGTGTGAGCGGCTTAATCACGTGAGTATTGGCCACGAGTCAGACCTCCGTTCGTGCGTGTCCACCTCATGCTAAATCGGGGAGGCCCGCGCGCTGAAGGGGTCAGGTCGGATCGGGCAGCGAGCGACCATCCAGATGATCGCGCAACGCACGCGTCACGTCATCCGCCTTCGCCAGAAGCTCCGGGTCCAGCGCGGTAATGAACAGTTCGTGGACTGCCCGGAGGTGAGGGGCGGATGCCTGTCGGAAGAGCCGTGCTCCCGACTCTGTCAGCACGATCTCGGTGCCCCTGTTGTCGGTCAGGCATTTCTCGCGGCCGACGAGCCCCCGTGATTCCATGCGGCCGAGGTGGTGGGAGAGGCGACTGCGTTCCCACGAAATGTGCGAGGCGAGGTCGGAAGGACGCATGCGTTTTCCCGTCGCTTCGGAAAGCGCCAGCAGTACCGAGTAATCGCCCGTCGACAAATCAGATTCGGACTGCAGGCGCGAACCTAACAGGGATCTCAACCGGTCTCCGGTTTCAATAAATTCTCGCCAGACCCGCAATTCGTGGGCGTTCGGCGACCGGCGACCTGAACTCATGTCTTCCTCCGATTGACATGTCAACAATATCGACAGATGATTGACATGTCAATTACATCTGGAGGACCTCGTGACCGCTTTTCCGCTCGAATTTGGACTCAACTCATTCGGTGATGTCCCGACGGACAACGGCAGGATTCTCAGCGACGCGGAAACCGTTCGGCTTCTCATCGACGAGGCAAAGCTGGCCGAGTCGGTCGGGCTTGACGTGTTCAGCATCGGAGAGCACTACCGGGAGGGTTACGTCGATTCGGCTGGGGCAGTGCTCCTTGCGGGAATTGCCTCCGCAACAAGCCGGATCAAGCTCGGCACGGCCGTGACGGTTCTCAGCACGAATGACCCTGTGCGCCTGTACAACGAGTTCTCGACTCTGGACGCCATATCCAACGGCCGCGCCCAGATGGTTCTCGGCCGCGCCTCCCAGACGCAGTCCTTTCCCCTCTTTGGCTATGACCTCGCCAATTATGAGGAGCTCTTCGAAGAGAAGCTCGAGCTGTTCATGATGTTGCAGCGCGAGTCACCGGTCACTTGGTCCGGCACGGTGCGTGCGCCGCTGACGAACCAGACGCTGCATCCTCAGATGCGCCCCGGCGGAATCCCTACCTGGGTTGGTGTCGGCGGTAGCCCAAACTCCGTGGTCCGGGCGGCCAGGTACGGACTTCCGCTGATGCTGGCGATCATCGGCGGGCAACCGGAACGCTTTGCGGGCCATGTGGACCTGTATTTCCGGGCCCTTGCGCAATTCGGACAGCCGGCGCAGCCGGTGGGGCAGCACGCGCTCGGGCTGGTGGCCGACACCGATGAGGAGGCCGCTGACCTGTGGTGGGAGTCGTGGAAGCCTATGGTGGAAATGATGGGCAAAGAGCGCGGCTTTTATCCACCGACCCGCGAAAGGTACGACCTTGAACTGGCTACGGGCGCGCTGTTCGTCGGTTCGCCGGAAACGGTTGCCCAGAAAATCGCCCAGATGACCCGCGTGCTGCACATCAGTCGATTCGACCTGAAGTACGACGTCATTGGCCTCCCTCGTTCCGCCCGAGCTCGCACCATTGAGTTGTTGGGCACCGAAGTCGCACCGCGAGTGCGCGAAATCCTCGCCCAGGAGGCGGTCAATGTCTGACCGGGTTGAGACCATCGGCATACTCGGCGCCGGCAAAGTCGGGACAGTCCTCGCCCGGCTGCTGATCGCAGCGGGCTACCGCGTGCTCATCGCGGGATCTGGTCCCGCGTCGCGGATCGCCCTCACCATCGAAGTTCTCGTGCCCGGCGCCGTCGCCACGACGGCGGACGAGGCTGTGCGCGAATCCGACATCGTCATTCTTGCGCTGCCCCTGGGCAAGTACCGCTCGCTGTCACCTGAGGCGCTCTCGGGAAAGCTGGTGCTCGACGCAATGAACTACTGGTGGGAGATTGACGGCATTCGTGACGATCTCCGTGATCCCCGCACCTCGACGAGCGAGCTGGTGCAGGCGTTCCTTGCGGATTCGCGGGTGGTGAAGTCGTTCAACCATATGGGGTACCACGACCTGGACGAAGGTGCCCGGCCAGCGGGGACGCCCGGCCGTCGAAGTCTGGCCATCGCGGGAGATGACGCGGCGGACCTCGCTATCGCAGCCGCGTTAGTCGACGCTGTCGGTTTCGATCCGGTGCTCGCGGGGACCCTCCATGACAGCATTTCCCTCGAACCGGGTGCTGAGCTGTTTGGGGCGAATTCCAGTGCGTCTGCCGTTCGTGAGGCGCTCGAGCGTTTCCCGGAGACCAACCGCGGTATTGAGGTTGCGACCGCGCGGGCGGACGCTCCCGCCGCATAGCGGGACGTGCAGCGTCTAGCTTTCCGGGTCGAACCCGAATTCCCGGATTTCCTGTGAGCATCGACAGGCGGTGGCGACCTTCGCGGCCCACTCCTCGGCGGCCGAGCGGTCAGGCAGCTCGAGAACCAGGAATCCTCCGGTGAGTCGGGAGCCCGGATAGGTGTCGGCGGAGACCGACCCGTCGGCGGTGACGAGCACCGGTGCGACGTCTTCGTTGATCCCGCCACCGAATACGTAGACGCCGGCATCCTTGAGTTGCTGAATTACTGCGTGGGAGTCATCGCTGACTGTGGCGAGTTCTTCGCCCGTGAACGTCAGTGCTTCGCCGGGGAAAGAGATGAGGTACTTGGTCATATCTCGATGCTGCTCCGCCGTTCCGCGGCGAGGCAACCCGTATCGCGGCGAAAGCTCAATCAGAACGGGCAAATCGGGAGGTTAGGACAGCCTAAGCTGTCTCAGTGACCACAGCCCCGTCGACCGCGCAGCGCCCGCCTGGCGCTCCCGGTGGGCAGCATCGCAGCGTTATCGCACGACGGATTGGCATGATTGCGGTTTTCGCGGGCCTTGCCGCCGTCACGGCGTTGGCGAGCGTGTTGTTCGGTAGCAACCACCTGTCGATGCCCGCGGTTGTGGATGCGCTCATCCACCGGGGATCCGACGAGGCGTCGACCATTGTCTTCGGCGTCAGGATTCCTCGCACGATGCTGGGCATCGTCGTGGGCGCGTGCCTGGGGGTCGCGGGCGCGGTCATGCAGGGCCACACCCGAAACTCTCTGGCGGACCCCGGCCTGTTCGGCGTATCGGCCGGAGCGGGACTAGCGGTCGTGATTGGCGTGTACGCCTTCGGTGTCGTCGGAACCGGAATTACCGTGTGGTTCGCCCTCGCCGGTGCCATCATCGCGAGTGTCGCCGTCTTTTCCATCACGGCCGCCGGTTCCGGGACCGCCAGTCCCGTTCCCCTCGCTCTCGCCGGGGCCGCCGTATCCGCCCTGCTCGATGCATTCACGTCGTACATCGTCCTCGCCGACAAGGACTCCCTTCAGGCGTATCGCTTATGGGTCGTCGGATCGTTGTCGGGTCGGGACGTCGGCGTCATCTGGTCCGTGGTTCCGTTCGCGGTGGCAGGGCTGCTGCTCGCCTTCCTCAATACGCGGGCGCTCGACAACCTGGGTCTCGGATCGGACATGGCACGGAGCCTGGGCGAGAACGTTCTCGTGGCGCGAATCGTGGGCCTCGCCTCGATCACGTTGCTCACCGCGGCGGCGACCGCTGCCGCGGGGCCGATTGGATTCGTGGGACTTGTTATTCCCCACCTGGTGCGTCCCTTTGTCGGCACGGGCCACCGCTTCGTACTGCCGGCAAGCGCGCTCCTCGGCATCGCCCTTGTGCTCGCGGCGGACGTCGTTGGCCGCCTTATCGGCGGGGTCGCCGAGGTCCAGGTCGGCATTGTTCTCGCACTGATCGGTGGACCGTTCTTCGTCGTCATTGCTCGTCGCCGATCGCTGGTGGCGCTGTGACCGGGCAGCTCACGGGCGTGCGCCGTGCCGGGGGAATTCGTGTCGGGCCGGTCGGCCTCGCCTGGAGGCCCCGGGTCGTCATCGCGACGATCGCCGCACTCGTGCTTGCCCTCATTCTCTTCGTCGCTGGCATCACCATCGGGTCATCCGCGTTGAGCGTCGTTGACGTTATTCGCGCCCTGGGCGGGGGCGGCACGGGCGTGCAGCGCCTCATCGTGACCGAGCTCCGGTTGCCGCGTGCGCTCACGGGCGCCTTCGTGGGTCTCGCCCTGGGGGTTGCTGGCGCCCTCACGCAGACCTTCACTCGAAATCCGCTCGCCACCCCCGACGTGATCGGCGTGACGGCCGGAGCCTCAACGGGTGCTGTCGCCGCCATCGTTCTGGGCGGCGGAACCTATTCGGTGAGCGCTGCACTGCTCGGCGGGGGCATCCCCCTCGCCGCCACCGCGGGCGCGTTGATTGCCTCTGCGGTCGTCTACGGACTGGGATGGCGCGGGGGAGTCGAAAGCTATCGGCTGATCCTTGTCGGGATTGGTGTCGCCTCGGTACTCACCGCGTTGACGAGCTATCTGCTGGTTCGGGCACAGATCGCTCAGGCATCCCAGGCATCCGTCTGGCTCGTCGGCAGCCTGAGCGGAAGCTCGTGGCCGAGTGTGTGGCCCCTGCTCATCGTGGCTGTGCTGGGCGTAGCGCTGTCCCTGGTCACTTCCACCGCGCTCGGCGTCTCGCAGCTCGGTGACGAGACGGCGATTGCCGTCGGACTACATCTGCAGCGACACCGGCTCATCGTCATTGCCCTCGCGGTGGTACTCACCGCGGCCGCGGTTGCCGCCGCCGGTCCCGTCGGATTCGTCGCTTTCGTCGTTCCGCAGATCGCCCTCCGAACCGCGGGAACGTCGCGGCCGCCACTGCTGCTGTCCGGGCTCATGGGCACCTGTCTCGTGCTCGTCGCCGATCTCGCCGGTCGCACGATCTTTCCCACGGAAGTTCCCGTTGGCCTGCTCACCACCGTCGTTGGTGCCCCGTATCTGATCTGGCTGCTCGTTCGTCACCGCAAGGAGTTGTCATCGTGACCACCATCGAACACACCACCGCGGTCCGGGCCGCGCCGGCGCTGGAGGCGCGCGGAGTCACGCTCGGCTACGACGGGCGGGTCGTCATCGATTCTCTCGATCTGAGTATCGAGACGGGAACCATCACCACGCTGGTCGGGGCCAACGGGTGCGGCAAATCCACTCTGCTCAAGTCGCTCGGCCGGATCCTGAAGCCCACCTCCGGGTCCATCCACCTCGAGGGCGTGCCCATCGCCTCGCTCTCCACCAAGAAGGTCGCGCGGCAGCTCGCAATGCTTCCGCAGAGCCCCAGCGCCCCGCCCGGCATCAGCGTCCGCGACCTCGTGCTGCGCGGCCGCAACCCCCACCAGACGTGGGCGCGTTCGTGGTCTCCCGAAGACGCGGCGGTCGTGGACGCGGCGCTGGAGGCGACGGGATTAATGGATGTCGCGGACCGCGATGTCGCCTCTCTGTCCGGTGGTCAGCGCCAACGCGTCTGGATAGCACTCGTTGTCGCGCAGCAGGCGGGAATCCTGCTCCTCGATGAGCCGACGACGTTCCTCGACCTCTCCCATCAGCTGGATGTGCTGCGTCTCGTGCGACAGATCAAACGCGACACCAACGCGACCGTGGTCATGGTGCTGCACGACCTGTCGCTCGCAGCCCGCTACTCCGATCGCATCGTCGTGCTGCACGAGGGCTCCATCGTCGCCGACGGAGCCCCGGCCGAGGTGCTCACGCCCGAGATACTCCACCGCGCCTTCTCACTTCGTGCCCGGGTCATCCCCGATCCCATTACCGGCACGCCCCTCATCGTTCCCGAAGCCGACTGACCACCCCAATAGAAAGCCATCACCATGACCTTCCTTCCCAAGTACCGCGGCCGGTCCGTGCTCGCTGTCGCGGCCCTCGTCACCGCCGCACTCGCGCTCAGCGGGTGTGCCAGCGGATCGTCCACGTCGGACACGGCGAGCTCTTCGTCGACGACATGGTCGTTCACCGACGACCTCGGCAAGACCGTCACGCTCGATCACAAGCCCACCACGATCGTCGGCCAGAACGAGACCATGGTTTCCCTCATGAACTACGGGGTGAATCCCATCGGGACGTTTGGGTCGTTCGATATCACGCAGGATGCGCGTTATAAGGACCTGGACGTGACATCCATCACCCAAATCGGCACCGAGTTCGGGGCGTTCGACCTCGAAGCGCTGGCCGCGCTGCAGCCCGACCTGATCATCGCGGACGTCTACCCGGTCGATGAGAAGGGCACGATCGACGCGACCCAGCCCGACTTCGGGTTCTCCGACCTCGAGCAGCAGAAGCAGATCGAGAAGATCGCGCCCATCGTGACCGTCGTGATGGGAGGCGATGGGGCCGACGTGATCGACAGCATCGTCAAGCTGTCCACGGCGCTGGGCGCCGACGATGACACGCTGGCGACGGCCAAGGCCGCGTACGACAATGCGAGTTCCGAGCTCAAGCAGGTCGCGGAAGAGTCCAAGCTCACGGTCGCAACGGTGTATGCCGATGCCGATGGTTACTACGTGGTGAAGGCGGACGAGGACCCCGCGCTCGACATCTACAAGGATCTCGGTGTCGACTTCATCGAGCCGACTCCGGAGGGCTACTACTGGGGAATCTACAGCTGGGAGAACGCGGGAAAGGTGGGCGGTGACCTGATCCTGCTCAACCAGTCGGGATATCAGCAGGACGAGCTCAGCAAGCAGCCGACGCTGGCGAACACCGCGGCGATCAAGTCCGGCCAGGTCTACCCCTGGTTGTCTGCAGGACTCGACTACGTGTCGCAGGCCTCCTACATGAAGCAGCTGGCGGGGTACCTCGGCGAGGCGAAGGTCGTCACCGACTGATTCCGCGCGGCGTTTGGTCCTCCGGCGCTCAGCGCACGCGCACGCCGGAGGACTTGAGCTCGAGATTCGCCAAGGCGCGCATGGCGACCTCGTCCCCGTTGCGCCAGGCGGACATCGGGTCGGGATGAACCGCGGAGATTCGCGACAGCTTCTGTCCGGCCAGTGCCCGCAGCGCGAGCAGGTCGACACCCGCGGGCTGCGTGGACATGGACCTGGCGGAGCCCGCGCGGTGGGCGAAGCGAAGTCGCGGGACCAGCCAGAACAAGAGGATGGTGAGAATCGGCAGCGCCGCGATTCCGAGTCCAAGGCCGATCGCCAGATTGTGAACGGCGACCTGCTCGGCCTGGCCGGCACTCTCCAGGGCCTTGCCCGCATTGCTGGCGTTGTCGAAGGGAGTGGTTACTCCGCCACCGATGAGGGGAATGCCACTGAGGTTGTCGCTGATGTCTGTCATGGTGCTGCGAAAGCCCGAGCCTGACTCCTCCATCTGCGCGCCGAACGACTTCAGCCCATCGACAAGGCCGTGGATGACGAACCCCAGCCACACCGAAGCCGCAATGGCGGCGAGCGCGAAGAGATCGGCGACGATCTGACGGGTGCGATGTCTTGGGTAGTCGGAATACAACTTCATGGTTCGGCTGCTCACGCTCTCTCGTTGCGGTGGGGATCACGTTATCGGTGCTTGTCACGGACCGCGCGAATTGAAAACCCCCTCGCCCGCGGTCGACGGAAAACATAGTGTGGTTACATGACCACCGACAACAGCGATACCAAGACGCAGGGAACAAACGACAGCGATTCCGGCTTCCCCGAAGACGATCGTCTCAACTCGAGCGGCGCGGGGGCCGAAGAGGCCGTGGCCGACGCGATTGATCCGGACAGCAACGACGCGGCTGTCAAGTAGCGCCGCCTACACCCTCCACGCACAAGCCCCGCAATCGAAGGATTGCGGGGCTTGTGTGTCGTCGAGACTTAGGCGTGTGCGGGCGCGTGGAGCGCGGCGATGGCGCCGGCGTACCGGTTTTCCACCTCAGAGAACCGGAGGAACTTGACGGCCTCGACGAGGATCTCGTGCGCGTCGGGCTGCGCTTCCAGCAGCGACATCACCTCGTCAGCGAACGCGTCGAGCGGCAGGTAGTGCTCATTGGATGATCCGCCGGCGACGAGCTCGGTCTGCACCGCGGGCGGAACGATCTCGATCACGGAGACCGAGGTGTCGGCGAACTGAAGCCGGACGGTCTCGCTGTACTGGTGAATGAACGCCTTCGATGCGTTGTACGTGGGGAAGTACGCGAGCGGAGTGAAAGCGAGTCCCGACGAGACGGTGACGAGCGTGGCATCCGGTCGTCCCTGCAATTGTTCGGTGAATGCCGCGACCAGGCGCAGCGGTCCGAGGATGTTCGTCTCGACGATGCGCTCGGCAGTCTCGAGGAAGCCCGCGGTGTGGATGTCCTCGAATGCCATGATCCCGGCCATCGCAACCAGCACGTTAAGGTCGGGGTGTTCGGCGACGACGAGGTCGCGGGCGGCGAGGACGGAGGACGGGTCGGTGGTGTCGATCGCGACGGTCGACAGTCCGTGCTCGGCGGCGAGGCGCTCGAGCAGGTCGGTGCGGCGACCGCCGATGATGACGGTGTTGCCCGCTGCCTTGAGGCGAAGCGCAAGAGCGAGGCCGATGCCCGACGTGGCGCCGGGGATGAAGATGGTGTTTCCGGTGATGTTCATGCTGATCAGTGTGCGGCGGAGGGGTCGGGCGGGGGAGAGGAGCCGTTGTCGTAGGACTCCCGATCCCTGTTTGGTGTGCCGCCGGTGGCGGATGATGGATGCATGGACCGCCACGCGCTCGCCGAATTCCTCCGCTCCCGGCGCGATGCACTGCGCCCCGAGGACGTCGGCCTGTCCGCCGGCCAGCGAAGGCGGACCGCCGGTTTGCGGCGGGAAGAGGTTGCGGGCCTCACCGGCATGTCCACCGACTACTACGTTCGGCTCGAACAGGAGCGCGGACCGCAGCCATCCGAGCAGATGCTTGCCGCCCTTGCGCGGGCGCTTCGGCTGAGCAACGAGGAACGGGACTACCTCTACCGCCTGGCCGGCCGCGGCGCACCCGCGCGCACCCCGCTCGACACCCATGTGGCACCCGCCCTGATGCGCGTACTCGACCGGCTGGACAACAGCCCCGCCCTGATCCTGTCGAGCCTCGGCGAAACGCTGGCGCAGAACCGGCTCGCCCTGGCGCTGTTTGGGGACCAGTCCGGATTCTCTGGACCCGCGCGCAGCGGCGTCTATCGATGGTTTACGGATGACTCGGAGCGCGAGGTATATCGTGCCGTCGATCGTGACCGGCAGAGCCGCGCTCAGGTGGCGAATCTGCGCGCGGCGTATGGCGCTGCCGGGCAGCATTCCCGCGCCGGCGCTCTCGTGCGGGAACTGCAGAAGATCAGCCCGGAGTTCACCGCGATCTGGGACCTGCAGGACGTTGCCACCCGGTTCGAGGACCACAAGGTTCTCGTACACCGCGAACTGGGTGAGATCGAACTCGACTGTCAGGTGCTCTTCACTGAGGACCAGGGTCAGGCTCTGCTGGTGCTGACCGCGGCTCCCCGCACCGAGGCTGCGGAGAAGCTGGAGTTGCTTGCCGTCGTGGGACAGCAGCAGTTCAGCTGAGACAAGAACCGACGGCTCAGAGCGTCCCCACCGCCGCGAAGGCTTCGTCGAGCAGGTCGCCGTAGGAGTCGGCCCCGTCCGCCTCCGCCCAGGCCGCGGTCGCGACGAACAGGCAGGCGAGAGCACTCTGAGCGAGCGCTCCGGCGGCCATCGACGGGTGCGCGCTGGTGGCGGTCAGTCGCTCCTCGACTATCGGAGTAAGCACGGCCGCCCAGGCGGTGTGGCGCTCGATGCTGCGGGCGCGGAGTCCTGCCGTACTCATCGCGACGCGCGTTGTGCGCAGCACATTCGCCGGATCGCCGGCGGCCGTGCGCACCAACGGCTCCAGCGACGCCCGCAGCGCCGCCCAGGGCGACTCGTCTGCGGGGCGCTCCCGGAGGGCCGCCTCGACGAGGAGACCCATGGCCATGAGGTCGCCGATGACGACGTCTTCCTTCGTGGGGAAGTACCGGAAGAAGCTGCGCGGGGAGATGCCGGTCGCGATCGCGATGTCTTCGACCGTCGTCTGGTCGAACCCCCGCTCGTCGAGGAGCGCAATGGCCCGCTGTGCGACCTCGGCGCGGATGGCCGACTTGCCCAATTCGCGCAGGTCCGCGCGGACGGTTCCTTCAGAATTCATGCCTCCGAGCTTACGGTGCCAGCGCTGGCATTCCCGTTCTCTCAGAGCGTACGTCGCCATAGTTGGCATTCTCTGCCATAACGGGCATAAAACGCCTCAACCCTCAGTTGGGGTGACAGTACGGCGCGCACCAGTGTCGTCAGTAAGAAGGGCACACATCATGACCGATTCATCCACTCTCCCCACCATCGTGATCGTTCACGGCGCATGGACCGACGCGAGTTCCTTCGCGGGAGTGCAGCGGCTGCTGACCGAGGAGGGCTACACAGTGCAGGAGTTCGCCAACCCGCTGCGGTCGCTCGCCGGTGACACGGACTATCTCGCCACGTACCTGCAGACCCGTACAACGGGCCCGGTAATCCTCGTAGGACACTCCTACGGTGGAGCCCTCATCGGCTCCGCTGCGCTGAGTGCTCCGACCGTGCGTGGTCTCGTCTACGTCAACGCGTTCGTCCCGATCGAGGGAGAGAGCCTCCTTGACCTGCTCAACAGCGCCGGACCCGTCGACCCGTCGCAGCTCTTCGACATGGCGCCCTACCCGGGAGCTCCCGAGGGCGACGTCGATCTGTACATCCAGCGCGGACCGTTTGAGCCGGCGTTCGCTACCGGACTGAGCGAGGAACTGCAGGCCGAGTTCTACGCCAAGCAGCGCCCCATCACGTTCAGCGCCGTCGGCGCTCCGGCCTCGGCCGGACAGGCATGGGAGACGCTCCCGTCCTGGTACGTCGCCGGAACCCGCGATGGCAGCATCCCGCTTGCGCTGCAGTTGCGCATGGCGGAGCGCGCTGGTGCAACCGTGACGCAGGTGGACAGCGGCCACCTGTCGATGGTGACCCACCCGCGCGACATCGTCGACGTTATCGAGGGCGCCGCAGTAAGCACGGCACAGTAATAACCCCAGTGATGCGTCTATCGCACCCTGACGAAAGCCCCGCATCCCGGTGATGACGGGGCTTTCCCGGTTAAGGCGTGACCATTCCGCCGTTGACGTTGAGGGTGTCACCGACAACAAAACTCGACTCGGCCGACGCGAGGAACACGTAAGCCGGGGCCAGCTCCGCCGGCTGCGCCGCCCTGCCCATCGGGGATTCGCTCGACCCAAAGTCGGGCAGTGTTTCGGGATCGACACCGCGGCTCACCTGCAGAGCAGTCCAGGTCGGGCCGGGAGCCACCACGTTGACGCGGATCCCCTTCGGGATCAGCTGCTGGGCGAGACCCTTGGACAGGTTGTTGATCGCGCCCTTAGTGCTCGCGTAGTCGAGCCGATCGGGCGCGGGAACGTAGGCCTCGAGGGACGCGGTGTTGATGATCGTGGAGCCCGGCCGCAGGTGGGGTAGCGCGGCCTTCACAATGGAGAACATCGCAAACACGTTCGTGCGGAATGTCTCTTCAAACTGGTCCTCCGACAGGTCGTCGAGCGTGGGTTGCCAGACCTGCTTGCCGGCCACGTTCACCACGGTGTCGAGGCCGCCCATACCCTCGACCGCCGCGGCGACGAGCTCCCGGCAGTACTCGCGGGACGTGAGGTCGCCGGGCACGGCAATTGCCTTGCGCCCGGCGGCTTCGATTACTTCGATCACGTGACGGGCGTCTGACTCCTCCGCGGGAAGGTAGGAGAGCGTGACATCCGCTCCCTCGCGCGCGAAGGCGATCGCCACGGCCGCGCCGATCCCGGAATCGGCACCCGTAATGAGCGCCTTCCTGCCGGTCAGGCGTCCGCTTCCGCGATAGCTATCCTCGCCAAGATCGGGCACCGGGGTCATCTGCGACTGGAGGCCTGGCTCCGGCTGCTGCTGCACCGGCGGCGAAATCACCGGGTACCGGGTGGTGGGATCTCCGAACTCGTACTGGTCGGTGGGCATCAGGAGGCGCTCTTGGGCTGTTCGATGCCGAGGGCGTTTCCATCGGGATCGAGGATGTACGCCACCCAGACCTTGCCCTGGTCGGCGATGCCATCCACGGTCTTTAGCTCATCGGTGTCGTAGTCCTCGGGCGTGACACCGCGGGTAGCCAGCTCATCGAGCTCGGCGCGGAGGTCGGCGACCTGCCACGATGCCTTGGTCTGCTCGTCCTTGCTTCCGGTCGTGCTCGCCGTCACGGTGAGGCGGGTCTGACCCGACTGGTAGCTGATGGCCGAGTCATCCTCGTCGATGACGGCCAGCTGCAGCTTGTCCGCGTAAAACGACTTGGATGCTGCGAGGTCGGTCGAGAGCAGTACGACTCCGACGGGATATGCGTTGAGCATGATGTGGCCTTCCGTTCTGAATGTCTCTTCAGTCTCGGGAGGCCGACCGCCAGCATCAAGGGTGCTCCGGATGACTCGGAGTTAAGGTATGGGCGGATTGCCCGCGTCATCGTCGGACTCATCGACGTCGACGTCGACCTGCTGGTCTTCCTCCGGATTGAAGTTGGATTTCTCCGGATCGTGACCCACGGCGATGCCGTCGTCGCTGTTGGGAATTGTGCCGTCCTTGCCCAGATTGGGACCCGTTGCGCCGGGCTGAGACTCCGTTGTCATCATGACCTCCTGGTCGAATTGGTGCAAAAATCCTAGCTCCGCACCCCGCGCAAGTCGATTGCACGGCGACACCTTCGCGCGCCGGTGGGCGATTGTCCAGCCGCCATTCAGTCGGCGGCAGCAGCATACGCTGGGCGGGACGAGCAGCAGAACGGGGCGGTGGGAACCATGAGCGATGCCACACGCGCCGTCCGTCGCCCCCGGCTCACCCCCACGACGCTGGGGTGGTGGATCGCCGACTACGTCTATGCCGCGGCGGCGCAGGTTCGTGGTGTTGTCGACCGTGCAGAGCCCGCATCGTTCCGGTCCGGTGACGGCGCGCCCATCCTCGTGATCCCCGGAATCTACGAGACCTGGCAGTTCATGCAGCCACTCGTGACGGCCCTGCACGACCGGGGCCATCCCGTTCACGTCATCGAACTGCTGCACCGCAACCGTCGACCCGTGATCGACTCCGCCCGGCACGTCGCCGACTACCTCGCCGAGCATGATCTTCATGATGTGATCATCGCGGCGCACAGCAAGGGCGGACTGATCGGCAAGGAAATCATGGTGCACGGCTCCGCGACCTCGCGGGTGCGCGGCATGGTGGCGGTCGCGGCTCCGTTCAGCGGCTCGTCGTATGCCCGATTCCTGCTGCTGCCGAGCCTGCGCATTTTCTCGCCGACCGACGCGACCATCGTGGGGCTCGCCCGTGAGCGGCAGGTCAACGCTCGCATCGTCTCGGTGTACGGACGGTTCGACCCGCATATCCCCGCGGGGAGCTACCTCGACGGTGCCAGGAACGTCGAACTGGACACCGGAGGCCATTTCCGCGTGCTCGCGAACCCCCGGGTCATCGCCGAGCTCATCCAGCTGGCGGAGTAAAGCCGGGCTCACCCGCGGCGAAATCCACGATCGCGGTCGCCGTCGCCACCGGATCGGAGTGGGGAACGTTGTGCCGTGCACCGGGAATCGAACCCGCCCGGGCATCGGGCGCGGTGCGGGCGAGCGTCTCGCACCACGCAGCGTTTGCGAGTGGGTCGTGCTCCCCGCGGAGCAGGAGGATGGGGTGGGGCACGGCCGAGATGGCCCGCTCGGTCGGATAGTCGCGCATGAACTGGGACTCGGTCAGGAACCAGCGGATGCCACAGCGCAGGTAATCGAAGGCGACCATGACCTGCGTGCGCGGTGGCTCCAGGGCTGAGTCACGCGCGAGGTCGGCTGCCTGCGCGCGCAGGGATCGCTTCGAGACATCCACTACCGGACCGATCAGAACCACATGGGACACGGCCGCCGGCGACTGGCGTGCCAGCTCGAGGGCGAACTGCGCCCCCATCGAATGGCCGACGACGATGACGGGGCCGGTCCCCATCCCGGCGAGTTGCGCTCCGATCGCCGTCGCGGTGTCCTCGATGGACAGGGGCCGGTCGGGGCGCGGGTTCGCGCCAAACCCGGGCAGGTCAAACGCGATGACGTGGCCGGTCAGCGACAGCTCGCGGGCGAGACCAGAAAACGAGCGGTGCGAGAAGCCGATGCCGTGCAGGAGCAGGAAGGTCGGGGCATCCGCTGCCACCCTCGAGGGCATGCGCAACGTGCGGATGCCGAGGCTTCCGCGGATCACCGGGCGCACGAGGGGGAGGAGAGTTTCACCGGGAAGGCCATGGCGTCATCGTACGGGCAGCATCGGGGCTGTAGATGTCAGGGGGATGCTCGTACCCTGTACAGATGAGTCGTCGTCGCAGAAATATCTCCGCCGTTCTGGTTGCCGTTGCCGCGCTCGTCTACGGGATCTCGCCCATCGACGTGATTCCCGAATTGCTCACCGGACCGCTGGGTCTCACCGATGACCTTGCCGTGCTGCTCGGCGCGGGCTTCGCCGTCTACAAGCTGCTGACCGGGCGCGGCGATCCGCGTACCGGCGGAGCGACGCCGCCTCCCGCCCGGTGATGGGCGTGCCGCGCCGGGCCACGGTTGACAGCGGTCCGGCGGTCACGACGGAAGATGCGGTGGTGGATGGCCCGCACGGGCCTGTTCCCGTGCGGCGCTACTCACCCCCGACCGATGTGACAGCGACCGATGCCGTGCCGATCGTCTGGGTGCACGGCGGCGCCTTCGTGAGTGGTGGGCTCGATCAGTCCGAATCCGATGCGGTGGCGAGGTCGCTGGCGCGGGCGGGATTCCCGGTGACCACGGTCGGGTATCGGCTCGCGCCCCGTGTGCCGGGACTCCGGGGATTCCGGTATCCGGTGCCCGTCGATGACGTCGTCGCCGTGGTGAACGAGGTGGTCGGCACCGCGCCCTCGGGCGTGATCCTCGGCGGCGCAAGCTCCGGAGCCTGTCTGGTGGCGGCCGCCGTGCTGCGCCGGCGGGAATCCGGCACGGGCGGCGGCGTGCGTGGGGTGTTCCTGGCGTACGGCACGTTCCACGCGCTCATGCCGCGGCGCGCGCCCGAACTCGTCCGCCGTCTTCGCGGGTACCGTCGCTACACGCACGTTCCGCGGCTCGTCAGGTTGATGAATCTCAATTACGCGGGGACCCGGGCGGCATTGCTGCTGCCGGATGCGTTTCCCGGGGGTCATCCGCCCGGTGATTTTCCGCCCACGCTGTTCATCGACGCCGACCGGGACGCGCTGCGTGCTTCGGGTGGGGAATTCGCCCGCGAGCTGACCGACGCCGCCGTGCCGGTTGAATATCACGTGCTCCCCGATATCGGACACGCGTTCTTCGACCGCCCGGAGATCCCCGAGTTTGCGCAGGGCATCCGTCTGATCGTCGAGTGGGCCCGCCGGCACTAGACGCGCCAGGCGGGCGGCGCCGCGTCTTGCCCCGGCGTTGCCCTGCTCTGCCCCGGACATGCCGCGTCGCGACGACCGAGGATCCGGTCGCCGCGACGGCGGTAGAGCTGCGGGGGATTAGCGACGCGAGGTGCGGCGGCTTCCGGTGCGGGTCCAGATGAGCAGCACGATGATGGCACCGATGATCGAGCCAATGATTCCGGCGGGCTGGAAGAAGCCGTCGTTTGAGTCGTGGTTGAAGATGAGGTAGCCGAGGAAGCCTCCCACGAAGGAACCGACG
Organism: Glaciihabitans sp. dw_435; assembly: GCF_018449675.1. Lineage (GTDB taxonomy): Bacteria > Actinomycetota > Actinomycetes > Actinomycetales > Microbacteriaceae > Glaciihabitans. The sequence goes on from NZ_JAAVUZ010000006.1 coordinate 24,406, forward strand.
ATGCCGAGGAGGATCGTCATTCCGATGGAGATGTTCTGGCGTCCGGGAACGATGAGGCGGGCGAGGGCGCCGGCGACGAGTCCAATGACGATGAGGCTGATGATGAGACCGAGCATGAGTGCATCCTTTGTTAGAGCGCGGGGTGCCAGCGGGTTGCTGAGCGGATGACTCAAGCCAAGCAGTTTTTAGGGGTGACCGTTAACACCCCTAGGGGTGACTATGATGCCCATTTCGAGGGGTAGGTTGGCTGTATGGCTCAGCAGGGCACTCCCATTCGCGTCGCACTGGTCGACGACTACGACGTGGTGCTCGCGGGCCTCGCCCACATGTTTGACAACTATCGCGACCGCATTACCATTTGCGAGATCGACGCGAACGCCGCACTGGACGACGAGGTCGACATCGTGCTCTACGACTCCTTTGCGCAGCCGGAATCCGACCATGAGGAGCTCGGGGCGCTGGTGCGTAATCCCCGGGCGCGGCGCGTCGTCGTGTACACGTGGAACTTCCACCCCGACCTCATCGAGAGCGCGCAGCGGCAGGGCATCCACGGTTATCTTTCCAAGACCCTTCCCGCGCGCGAGCTGGTCGCGGCTATCGAACGGGTGCATGCGGGCGACGCCATCATCAGCCCCGCACCGCGCAAGGCGAGCGGAGCGTCCGGCCTCGACTGGCCGGGCCGTCACGAGGGCTTCTCCGACCGGGAGTCCGAGATTCTCGCGCTGATCACCCAGGGCAAGAACAACGCGGAGGTCGCCGCGCTCACCTACCTGAGTCCGAACACGGTCAAGTCCCACATTCGCAACATCTATCGCAAGATCGACACCACCAGCCGCACGCAGGCGGTTCTGTGGGGCGTTGCCCACGGGTTCACTCCCGACCATCACCGCATCGACCACTGGCTCGGCGGCCCTTGACCCGATTCGGGGGTTAGCCCCACCCCGGTGCACCGGGTAGCTCGATAGTGCCGATCCGGCGCGGTCAATAGCGTCGTTAGAGACGACAACGCCTCCGTTTCGAGGCTGATCGCGCTGACAGATCGGACCCTCATGGACACCCTCAACGAGCTCATCGTTTCGTGGGCCGGCTCACCGTTCGTGCTTCTCGCGGTGGTGGTTCTGGTCACCATCGACGGATTCTTCCCGCCCATTCCCGGAGAGACGGTGGTGGTCGCCCTCGCCTCCATCGGTATCGCGACGGGAGCCCCGAACGTGTGGGCGGTGCTGGCCGCCGCGGCGGTCGGCTCGTTCCTTGGCGACAACATCGCCTTCCTCATCGGGCGGCGTATCGACCTGGGGCGGTATCGCTGGACCCGGGGTGCGCGGGCAACGCGGGCGCTCGAGCGGGTGCGCGGCGCGCTCGATCGGCGCGCGGCATCCGTCATCCTCACCGCACGTTTCGTGCCGGTCGGCCGGGTCACCGTCAACGTGCTCGCCGGATCCGCGGGGTTCCCGCGCCGGCGGTTCGTCGCGCTGAGCGCCGTGTCCGCGGTTGCGTGGGCGGGCTACTCGGTGCTCGTCGGGGCCGTCGCCGGCGCGTGGCTGCGTGACCAGCCGCTGATCGGCGCCGCGGTCGCCGTGGTGATCGCCCTCGGTGTTGGTTGGCTGACGGATCTCGTCATCCGCCGGGTCGGTGCGCGCAAGCTTGCCGGCGAAACCCGTCGCGCAGCCGCGGAGCCCAGCGCTATATTGGCGACACGAACTCAGGGTTGAGCGCGCGGGAGGCACGGCGAACATGACCGAACACATCACGGGCCGTCAGTTTCACGACAGTGACGGGGTGGAGGACTGGCGGGTGGTGTCCGGTGGGGCACAGACCTTCTTCGTCACGGAAACCTTCGCCCGGGGCATCCGCCTCATCAATAAAATCGGTGAGATCGCCGAGGCCGCCGGGCACCATCCCAATGTGGACCTGCGCTACGGTGGCGTGCTCGTGCGGGTGTTCACCCACGATCTCGATGACCTCAGCGCCCTGGATGTGCCGCTGGCGCGCGCGATCTCCGTGGCCGCGCGCGACCTGGAGATCCCCGCCGACCCGTCGCAAGCGCGCTGGGTGCAGATCGCGATCGATGCGCTCGACATCCCGACCGTGCTGCCGTTCTGGGCAGCGGCGTTCGGCTACGTGCAGATCGCCGAGGCGGACCTCATCGACCCGCTGGGGCGCGGGCCGAACATTTGGTTCCAGCAGATGGATGCCCCGCGGCCGCAGCGCAATCGTATTCACATCGATCTCTACCTGCCGCGAGACCAGGCGGAGTCCCGCATTGCCGCCGCGCTCGCCGCGGGCGGTCGCGTCGTGAACGATGCGGATGCCCCGGAATGGTGGACCCTCGCCGACCCCGAGGGTAACGAGGTCGACATCGCGCCGTGGCCGGACGACTACGCCGGCGACTGAGCCGACCGGCGCGGGGCTACTCCAGCGCGTTCTCGCGCAGCCAGGCGAGCGCCGACTCCGCCGCCGTGAGGACCGAGATGTGACCGTCTCCTTCGCGCCGCCAGAACTCGGCACCGGCGCAGTGCCGTGCCAGCCACTCACCGTGCGCGACGGGAACCACGCGATCGGCGGTGCCGTGCATGAGCAGGGTTGGCGCCCTCACGTCGGCCGGGTCGAATCCCCACGGGCGCACGTAGGCGAGGTCGTCGTCGGCCATGCCACCGATGCCCGCGTCGAGACCCCTGCCGGCCACCTCGCCCAGCCACTCCCACTCCGCGTCGAGCGCCGCGTAGTCGGCGGGGATGAACGACTCGGGGTCGAACTCCGCCGCGAGCAGCAGCGGTTCGAGCACCGCCCGCCCGGCGACGGACGCCGCGAGCTCCGCCTCGCCCGCGGGCGCCATGCCCGCAAACCAGTTGAGGCCCCGGGCGGTGAACGGCGCGAGCGATGCCCCGGCGACGACGCCCCGCACCCGGTCGGGCAGCAGGGCGGCACAGGCAAGCGCGTGCGGGCCGCCACCCGAGTGACCCATGACGGCGAACCGCTCGATTCCGAGCGCGTCGGCGATCGCGGTCACGTCGCCGGCGACCGACGCGATGCTGCGGCCCAGCTGCCGGGACGACCGGCCATACCCGGGCCTGTCATGCGACACCCAGCGGATGCCGAGCCGCGCCGACTCGGCGGCCAGCGGCTGCGGGGGTGGCCCGACGTTCGGGGTACCGTGATGCCAGAACACGACGAGACGGTCATCGCCCGCCACGGCGTCGTCGCCGTAGACGTGCAGCCTGCGTCCGTCGGGAGAGTGGATGTCGCGTTCCTGCGTCATCCGCCGAGCCTACGACCCGCCCGCTCCCGCGCACCAGCGGTGCGGCGCATCACAATCACCCGGGCTACCTCGTCATACCGGTGACGGGTTGACCCGGCACCCCCGGCTCGTACGATGGGGCTGACCCCCGCGACGGAAGGATGACCCCATGCCCGACACGGTCCCCGGAGCCGACCCGATCGAGGACCTCGTGGGGGAGCGGCGGCACCTGCTGAACCTCGCCTTCCGCATGCTCGGCACTGTGCACGAGGCGGAAGATGTCGTGCAGGAGACCTGCCTGCGGTGGTACCGCCTCAGCGAGGAGGAGCGCGCAGCGATCCGGGTGCCGGGAGCGTGGCTCACGCGCGTGGCGAGCCGTATCTGCCTCGACCAGCTCGGGTCCGCCCGCGCCCGCCGCGAGCGCTACGTGGGTGAGTGGCTGCCGGAACCGCTGCCCGCGTTCACCGCACACCGCGAAGATCCGGATCCGCTCGACCGGATAACGGTGGATGACTCGGTGCGCATGGCCCTTCTTGTGGTGCTCGAATCCCTGACCCCCGCGGAGCGCGTCTCGTTTGTGCTGCACGACGTCTTCGGGATGCCCTTCGGCGAGATCGCGCAGGTCGTGGGGCGTTCCGCCGACTCGTGCCGCCAGCTCGCGACATCCGCCCGCAAGAAAATTCAGGCAAACAGGGCGACCGCCACGAGGCCCGAGCAGCACTCCGCGGTGGTCGCCGCCTTTCGCGCCGCGTGTGAGTCTGGCGATATCGAGGCGCTGGTCTCGGTGCTGGACCCGAGCGTGACGGCGCGGTCGGATGGCGGCGGGTTCGTCAGTGCGGCGCTGCGTCCGATCGTTGGGGTCGACAACGTGGCGCGGTTCCTCCTGGGCGTTCTGGCCAAGGCCGGCCCGCTCGATGTCACCGAGGAGCTCGTGAATGGGGAGGTGGCGCTCGTGGTGCGGGCGGGCGGTGCGGTGTTCGCGATCGTGTCCCTGGGCGCCACCGACGACCGGGTGAGCGACGTGTGGATCGTGATGAACCCGCAGAAACTCACCGCCTGGGGCGCATCGACTGGCCGCGTCGGGGACTAGCCGCGAGCGGGACTGGCCGCGCGTGAGCTCGCCCGCACGTGCATGCGCTCGCCCTGCTTGCCGAACAGCGTGAGGAACTCGACGGCGTTGGCATCGGCGCGACCGACCCAGTGCGGGGTGCGGGTGTCGAACTCGGCAGCCTCGCCGGGCGGCAGCACCAGGTCGTGTTCGCCGAGCACCAGGCGCAGGTGTCCGCGAAGCACGTAGATCCACTCGAAGCCCTCGTGCGTCCTCGGCTCCGGGTCGGCCTGCGGCGGGCCTGCCGCGATGATGTGCTTGAACGCCTGCAGCCCCACCGCACCACGGTTCAGCGGCAGGATCGTCTGCCCGTGCCGCTGGATCGGCCGGATGTGAATGCGCGGGTCCCCGGTTGCCGGCGCGCCCACCAGTTCATCGAGCGGAACGCCGTGTGCCCGGGCCAGCGGCAGCAGCAGCTCGAGGTTCGGACGCCGCTGACCCGATTCCAGCCGCGAGAGGGTGCTCACCGAGATGCCCGTCTCGGCGGCGAGACCGGCCAGCGTGACGCCGCGACTCAGGCGCACCGCCTTCAGCCGGGGTCCGACAGAGTCCAGTACCGCTTCGGTCGCGTCATCCATTCGCCCATCCTGTCACGAATTCGTTGCCGTTTTGGCAACGAAGCTTGTCAGAATGGCCCGCGTCGTCCGATGCTGACGGACATGGATAACCGGATGCCCCAGGGCGCAGAAACTTCGTATGACGTCGTCATCGTGGGCGGGGGTGCCGCGGGCCTCAGCGCGGCGGTCGCCCTGGGGCGGTCCCGCCGCTCGGTTGTCGTGATCGACGCGGGGGAGCCGCGAAACGCGCCCGCCGCGGGTGTGCACAACCTGCTAACCCGGGACGGCATGAGCCCCCTCGAACTGACGCGCGTCGGCCGGGAGGAGGCCCGCAGTTACGGCGCCGTGGTGCGGGAGCGCACCACGGCGATCGGCGCCCGCCGCGACGACGCCGGCTTTGTCGTGGACCTGGCGGACGGGTCGCGCGTGCGGGGGAAGCGCATGCTGGTGACTACCGGGCTGATCGACGCGCTGCCGGAGGTGCCCGGGCTCGCCGAGCGCTGGGGCAGGGACGTCATTCACTGCCCGTATTGCCACGGCTGGGAGGTGCGCGATGAAGCGATCGGCATTCTCGGTACCGGTCCCGCGGCAATGCACCAGACGCTGATGTTCCGGCAGCTCAGCCAGGACGTCACCCTCTTCGTCCACACGGCGCAGCCGCCGGACGCGGAGCAGGCCGAGCAGCTGGCGGCACGGGGTATCCGCGTGGTGACCGGCGAGGTGGCGTCGGTGTCGGTGGCGAACGATGAGCTCGACGGGGTCGTGATGGCGGACGGCTCGAGGCATCCGCTTCGGGCACTCGTCGTCGCGCCGAGCTTTCGCGCGCGGGGCGAGATCCTCGTGCAGCTGGGACTCGAGGTGACCGAGACGCCGATGGGCACGGTGGTGGAGTCCGATGCCATGGGGCAGACCGCCGTGCCGGGAGTCTGGGCAGCGGGCAACGTCACCGATCTGTCTGCCCAGGTGGTGTCGTCGGCCGCCGCCGGGTTGGCGGCGGGTGCCTCGATCAACGCCGACCTCATTGCCGCGGACACCCGGGCCGCGGTCGAGGTGTACCGCGCCAGCCGCTGACCCACGCGTTCGCTTCCGGCGGGCCCCCAATTCGAGGGAGTCCGCCGGGGCACAGGGCAGAAGTTCTCACCGCCGGGCGAACGGCACCGGTACATTACTGAGCAAATGACTTCTTCCTTTCGCGTCTCGGAACCCGTCGCCGCAGCCCTGGCGGAGAACCGCCCGGTCGTCGCCCTCGAGTCGACGATCATCAGCCACGGCCTGCCCCGCCCGCGCAATCACGAGGCCGCGCTGGAGTTCGAGGAGATCCTGCGCTCCGCCGGCGTGACGCCCGCGACCATCGCGGTGCTCGATGGCGTGCCCCAGATCGGGCTCGACGCTGAGGGTGTGCGGCGCATCGCGGAAGACGAGCTCGCCAAGGCCAGCGTGCGCGACCTGCCGATCATTGCCGCCCTCAAGGTGAGCGCGGCCACGACCGTCGCCGCGACCTCGCACCTGGCGACGCTCGCGGGCATCCGGGTGTTCGCGACGGGCGGCCTCGGGGGAGTGCACCGCGGCGCGAGCGAAAGCTTCGACGAGTCTGCCGACATCCCGACCCTCGCCGTCACCCCCATCACCGTGGTGAGCGCCGGCGTGAAGTCGGTGCTCGACATTGGCGCGACGCTCGAACGCCTCGAGACACTGAGCATCCCCGTCGTGGGCTACGGCACCACGGTCTTCCCCCGGTTCTGGCTGCGCGAGTCGGCATACTCGCTCGACTGGTCGGTGGACACGGCGGCCGAAATCGCCCTGATCATGCAGGCTCGGGATGACTCGCAGCTGAGGCAGGGCATCGTGGTCGCCAACCCGATCCCGCTCCACCAGCAGTGGGACCCTGCGGAGCATGATCGTGTCCTCATCGAGGCGCTCGCCGCAGCAGACGCCGCCGGAGTCACCGGCAAGGCCGTGACCCCCTTCCTTCTGCTGTACATCGTGGAGGCCTCCGGCGGGCGCAGTCTCGAGGTCAACCTTGACCTTGCGCGCAACAACGTGCGGGTTGCGGCCGAGATCGCCACCGCCTGGAGCGCACTGCGTGCCTGAGGCATCCGCTCGCATCGTCATTTTCGGAGACGTGATTGACGACGTCGTCGTGGTTCCCAGCGCCGCGATGCGTCCCGACACCGACACCCCGTCAGCGATTCGTTTTCGCGCGGGGGGATCCGCGGCCAACACCGCGGCGTGGCTCGGGCACCTCGGAGCGGACATCGATTTCATCGGTCGCGTCGGTGCCGATGACCACGCGCGGCACACCGCGCTGCTGACCGACCTCGGTACGCGCGCGCACCTGGTGGCCGACCCGGTGCTGCCCACCGGCACGATCGTCATCATCGTCGACGGTCAACACCGGTCGATGCTCACCGAGCGTGGCGCCAACGCCGCGCTGTACCCGACGGCCGTGACCGACGACATGCTCACCGGAGCACGCGTGCTGCACTTCAGCGGCTACAGCCTGTTCGGCGACCCGGGAGGGCACGGCATTGCCGCGCTCATCACGCGTGCCCGGGCGCTGGGGGTCGAGGTGTCGATCGATCCGGGTTCCGCGGGGTTCCTCGCGGACTTTGGGCCGCGCGCATTTCTCGATGCGATCAGGGGCACCTCGATCATCTTCCCCAACCTCGAGGAGGGGCGTCAGCTCACCGGCCAGCACGACCCGTGGCTCATCACCACACAGCTGGCGCGCACCTTCCCGGTGGTGGTGCTCACGCTCGGTGACGGTGGCGTCATCGTCGCCCGCGGCGGGCAGCATCCCACGCGCGTGGCGGCGGTCGACCTCGAGGTGGTGGATCCCACCGGCGCGGGCGACGCGTTCGCCGCCGGGTTCCTCGCCAACTGGGTCGTCACCGGGGATCCCATGCTCGCCGCCGCCGCGGGGTCGCAGGTCGCAGCGAAGGCCGTCACCGAGATGGGCGGCCGGCCGCTCCGCTAGGCGCGCTTGACGACTTCGTACGCGGCGAGGGCGTCCTTGCGGGATGCCCCGAGGTCGACGATCGGCGCAGGGCGCAGTTCCCCGTCGGGCAGCCACTGCGAGACGTATTCGCGGTGCGGGTCAAACTTCGACGCCTGCAGCACGGGATTGAACACGCGGAAGTACGGTGCCGCGTCGGCGCCACTCCCGGCAACCCACTGCCAGTTGCCCGGGTTGCTCGCCTCGTCGGCGTCGACCAGGCAATCCCAGAACCACTGCTCGCCGATGCGCCAGTCCACGAGCAGATTCTTGATGAGAAAACTCGCCGTCACCATGCGCACGCGGTTGTGCATGTAGCCGGTTGCCCACAGCTCACGCATTCCGGCGTCCACCAGCTCGATGCCGGTGTTGCCCTGCTGCCACGCCTCGAGTTCCTCGGGCCGCGGCTGCTCCCAGGGGAACGCGTCGAACTGCGCCCGGTAGTTCTTCTGCGCGAGCTCCGGGAACGTGTAGAGAATGTTCCAGTTGAACTCGCGCCAGCCGATCTCGCTGAGAAACTTGGCAGCGTTCCTGCGCGCGCCCGCGTCGAGCGTGCCGCGCAGCCGGTGCCAGACCTGGAACGGACTGATCTCCCCGAACCGCAGGTGGGGACTCAGATGTGAGGTGGCGTCGTGGGCGGGTTCGTCGCGCCGGTGGTAGTCGGCCAACACCCGGGTCGCGAAGCGCTCCAGTGCGTCTGACGCGGATGCCTCGCCCGGCACCCATCGCTCGCGCAGCCCGCCAGCCCAGTCCGGGGCCGTCGGCAACAACGTCCACTCCTCGAGCGCGTCGCTGGCGAGCCCGGCGTCCGGCGCCGTCAGCCCCGCCGGGGCGTCCAGCGGCAGCCGCGGATCTGCCCGCTGCAGGCACGCATTCCAGAACGGCGTGAAGACGCGGTACGGGTTTCCCTCGGCCGTCGTCACCGTCCACGGCTCAAATAGCAGGCTCGCCTGGAAGCTCTTGACCTCGAGCCCCCGCTCCCGCAGGGTCGTCTTCAGCCCAGCGTCGATCTCGCGCGCGGCGCTGTAGCGGCGGTTCCAGTAGACGGCGTCGGCGCCGGTCTCATCCACCAACCGGGGAATCTCGGTCGCGGCCTCACCGCGGCGCAGGATGAGGCGGCTACCGAGGGCCTCGAGTGAGCGCGCCAGGGAGGTGAGGCTGTGGTGGAGCCACCAGCGGCTTGCTGACCCGAGCGGGCGGATGCCCCGGCTCGTGTCATCCAGCAGATAAACGACCACGACGGAACCCCCACGCTCGCTCGCGGCGAGCAGGGCAGGGTTATCGGCGACCCGCAGGTCATCGCGGAGCCAGACGATCGTGATGGGGGAACTCATCGTTCCAGAGTACGAGCGGCGGCTGGGCGAACGGCCGGGTTTACTCTTCGGTGGCGTCGATGCTACGACGAAGTTTGTCGCTCAGGACGCTGAGCTGCTGCAACTCGGTCGTGGTGAGCGCGCCACCCACGTGGCGGGCGATGGAGGCCGAGTGACTGACGGCGACACGACGGAACAGGGCGTAGCCCTCATCGGTGAGGCACACGAACGTACCGCGGCCATCTCCCGGGTCGCTTTCCTTGCGCACAAGCCCCCGGGCGAGCAGACGGTCGACGAGCCGGCTCACGCTGGGCTGGGTCAGCAGCAGGTGGCGGTTGAGATCGCGGATGCGGAGCTTGTGCCCCTCCTGCCGTGACAGGTTGAACAGCACGTCGTACTCGTTGAGGGAGAGCTCTCCGCTCGGGAATTCCTGATTCAGCTTGCGCAGAACCGTCACCTGCGCGCGGAACAGTGATTCCCAGGAGTTGATCGCCGTCTTCGACTCATCGTTCACTCTTCAACTCTATGCACTGCCGAGACAATGTCGGGAACGGATGCCTCCCTGTGACGGCCTCTTCGTTCCGCTGACCGCGGAACGGGGCCCGAATCCGGGGCAACGACGAGAAAACGGGCCGTTAAACAGGATTGAGGGTCGGTTTCAGAGGCTAGAAACCGACCCTCTCCCTTGCACCAAGAGTGTCCTGCAATCACATTCCGCAGAAGCTGCCACAGCAAACAACTTCTGCCCTTGAAATATATAACGGGAAGGTAACGGAGCGCTAGTTATGCAAACGTTATTTTCCTGCGAATTTGCCAAGTGACGAAAAAGTGGCCGTCAGTGTCCTTTGCCACCTAACTTGTCCGTTTGCCACCTAACTTGTCCGCCGTGACAGATTCGTGTCCGTTGTGCCACCTAAGTTGTCCGCGACGCGCGAGTCGTTCGTCTATTTCTAAGAGCACCGGGCGTAGCGTTTTTGGTGTCAGGTTTACGTCGCCGGGAGGAAATCGCTCCGACCAAGGTGGTTTGACGTGGCAGAACGAATCGCAGTCCTTCGTCGCAAGAGCTTGTCTGCGGCCGACGCCCCTCATTCCGCCTATCTGTTGAACGGGCATCAACACCAGATCGAATTCACCCAAGCTTCCCGGGTCGCTTTCGAGCACTGTGCACCCGTGCGGCAATTCCCGTCATGGCGAGGAAAGAGGAACTATTCGGGTTCCTACTGGTCGTCGACGAATAATTCGCACGTGGAATTCGAGTCGTTTTACGAACGAACCGCGTTGATGCAGTTCGACAGGGATTCGTCCGTCGTTGCCATCTCTAGCCAACCAATGTGGATTGTCTGGCCGTCTGGCAGCGAGCCGCGATCACACGCTCCCGACTTCTTCCTTCGGCACGCTAACGGTGACGGAGAAGTCATCGACGTTCGCCCAGAGAAGCGGATAGATGATGTCGCCGTACGAAGTTTCGACGCCACCCGCCGAATGTGTGAGCTGGCGGGGCTCCGGTATCGAGTTGTATCTGACCTCGACGCGACTCTTGATCAGAACCTTCGGCTGCTCTCCCGATACCGAGATCGGCGATGGGCACCGCCATTAGAAGCCCTTGATCAGCTGATGACGCTCGCTGGTCAAACGCTGGCACTGCGGGCCCTTATTCAAGCTCTGTCGCGAAACGTTCAAGAGTCGCCCGCCGCTGGCTGGGTGTACTCGATGATCTGGGCGGGGACAGTAAATGTCGACTTGCGAAAACCCCTCGGACTGGACCAGGTCGTTCACGTTCCGGGTCGGACTCAATCATGAAAATACGGGTGGGCGAGGAGGTCGTGATCGAGAACGTCCGCTATGTGGTCAGCGCCCTTTCCGCAGTCTCAGCCGCGTTGTGCCAGATCGACACTGGCGTCACGAAGGAGATCCTGATCTCAGAGCTTGTCCGACAACCCCTCCTGAAGGCAGAGACGGCCGCCCGGCACGCAAACGACGTCCGCGAAATCGCGATCCTGCAATACCTCGACGCTTCCACTCGGGCCGAAGCCGACTTCTGGCTCACACACCTGCGCGAGCTCGAGTCGAGGATCGAAGCAGGAGCCGACGCTTCCGAGGCAACCGTCACCAAGCTTGCCGAACTGGCAGCCCTTGGCCGCCCGATCACGGATCGAACCCTTCGACGGAAGCGGTACGCGCTACGACAGAGCGGTATCGCGGGATTGATCGATCACCGCCAGCAACGCGTGGCCGGCGAGAGGCGACGAATCGACGAGCGGGTAGTTGCCGCATTGGCCGAAGTTATGGAATCTCAACGGAACGCGTCTACGGGGACCCGGACGCGGTTGATTGCGCTGACTGCTCAGATGCTCGCTCAACGGTTCGGCGTCGGAGAAGTTGATTTGCCCCCGGCAGGTTGTCGTAGGACACAATTTCTCGTTTCGTAAAGGCTGCTTGGCAGCCATAAGCAGACGCGAATCTATCCGCGTCTCAGTGTCTTGTGTGACGCCGAGTATCACTCTAGACCTTCAATGTACTTTTGGGTACTGGGGAGGTAGATTCGATGTATGCCTACACAGCCTTTGAGCGTTCGAGCCGTCAGCCGGCACGCAGTTCGAGAGGAGCTTGCTCGGATCGCGTTCGATGAGTTCTGCGCCACAGGTTTCGACCAAGTCACCTTCGCGGACCTTGCCGGTGCAACCGGGGTGTCCCGGAGCACGTTCTTGCGGTATTTCGCGAATAAGGAAGACGTCGTGTTGTTCGTCTTCGATCCGATCGGCGACATCGTTGCCGAAGCCCTCAAAGCCAGGGGCGAAGAAGACAACGATTGGCTCGCCCTGCGGCAAGCTTTCGATCCGGCCATCCAGTTCCTTTTGGACGACCAAAAAGAGGTCATCGCGTTCTTGGATCTCATCCAAGCCACGCCAGCGCTTGGGGCTCGGTTCCGAGAGAAGCAATTCGAATGGCGACCAGAGGTCGCGCGAGAACTGGTTCGGGGCAACTCGGATCAGAAAGCGTTGATTGCGGCACTCGTTCGAGTCGCAGCAGCATTCGAGTGCTTTTCCATCGCCCTTGACACGTGGCGCGAGCAAAAAGGCACAGAAGATCTCGCGGAATTGCTCGATGCCGCTTTCGGCGCTCTCCTGGTTCCAGGCGCGAACTAGGGCATTTCTGATAGCGGCCATTCGCCCTCAGAGCCCGCTGGCGCGAGTCCGAGGAAGGCATCCATCATGGGATGGTGATGACGAGTTTTCCCGCGCTGGAGCTGTGGTCGCGTTCGAGTTCGATCAATGCCGGGATGGCGTCGGCAAGAGGGATAGTGCGGGCGATGTGGGTAGCGATCTCTCCCCGCCCCGCGGCGTCGGCGATGAGCTGTAGGTCGTTGCTGTTGGGTCGACCCATGAATGCCGTGTAGGGGCCGGGCAGGATGCTGCGCGCGAATTTCACTGCCGAAGGGACAATGTCGATGATTCGCCCGCCGGGCTTGAGCATCCGGCGTGCGGCGGTGAAAGGCAGGGTCCCCGCAGTGTCGAAGACGACATCGTACCGACCGGTCAGGGGTGCGGAATCGAGATCGAAGGCGACGACCGTGTTAGCGCCCAGTTGGTAAGCGTCTGTTTCTGACCCAGACCTGCAGCTACCGGTCACGGATGCGCCGACACCGGTTGCGACCTGCACGGCTATTCGGCCGACTCCACCGAGACAACCATTGATGAAAATGTCTTGTCCCGGCTGCAGCCTGCCGGCGTTGATAACGGCCTGGTAAGCAGTGAGCCCGACAACGGGCAGTGTGGCGGCTTGCGCAAAGGTGAGAGCGTCGGGCTTGTGGGCGACGGACTGCTCGTTTGCGATCACGAACTCCGCGAACGCTCCCGCTTGTTGCAGGCGCGCCGCCCCCAACACTTCATCACCGATCTGGAGTCGGGTTACGCCCTCTCCGACCCGTTCGATGACCCCGGCGAAATCGTGGCCGACGCCGCGAGGGAACTTCCTTCCGGTCATGGCCCGCATCTCGCCGTTGCGAATTTTCCAATCCATGGCGTTCGCGGCGGCCGCGCGCACTCGCACCAGCACCTGACCGCGTCCGGGGCTGGGGGTTTCCACCTCTGCCAGCGCGAGCACGTCCGGTCCGCCGTAGCGGTTGTATTGCAGGCGTCTCATCGTGCTCTCCTGACAGTGTTCAGGCCGCGACGGGCCAGAGCGTAACCGGTACCGATGGCGGCCAGAATGGGGATCGTGTACCGCAACTGCGACCAGTTGTCTTTCGCGGGCGGGTCCACGCCCGCCGTCCCGGGGTAGAAGAATGCGGACAGCTGGCTTACCCAGTACACCGACGCGGACAGGGCGGCCGCGTCCAAGCCCACGCGCCCAGAGCCGGGCCGCCACAGGTTCACCAGCGTGGCTACCGACAGCACCACCCCGGAACTCATCGTCTGCGCGTTGTGAAACTTTGCGTGCGGTGGCCAGGAAGTGTTGTAGATGTGGGTCTCGTTGAAATCGAACACGAATGGGCCGATCATCTGCGCCACAGCGGTCGCCGACATCACGGCCTTTCCTGCGAACGTGGACGTCGCCCCGGCGGCCGGCGCTCGACGCGAGGGGGCGAGAGCGAATCGTTGAGTTGCGCGCTTCATGCGAGGACGACGAATCCGAGGATCGCGGTTACGAGTGGCAGCACGGTGAGTACGATCGCGACGCCGGGGGATTCTTTGCGACGGAGGTGCACGACGACGGCTCCAGCCATAACGACGGTCAGGCAGATGCCAGCGATCGGGCTGAGAATCATGGCGATACCTGTGAGTGGCGGCAGGATGAGGCCGAGAGCGCCGATGGCTTCGGCGAGGGCGATGAGCTTGACGTTGGCGGGTGAGAAGTCTTCGACCCATCCCATTCCTGCTGCTTTCAACGCGGGGACGGGACGTACGAGTTTCATGATGCCGGCGCCGAGGAAGGCGAACGCGGTGATACTGGCGATAATCCAGAAGGCGATGGTCATGGGCGTTTCTCCAGAAGAGGTGACACTGCGGTGAGGCGGAAAGGCCGGTAGTCCCCGGGCCGATGTTGCCGCGGCTAGGACGCGTCGGCGGGTCGAGGCGCGCGTGCCGGCGTGATGATGCGGTGGCTGATCCGCCAGTGCCCATCGTGGCGTCGAAGGGTATCGGCGTAGGTGACGGCGTGCGGGGAACCATCAGCCATGATCATCAGGCCCTTGGACAGCGCGTCGGCCTCGTTGTCGCCCCTGCCGGTAACAACGATGTTCGTCACGAAATGTGCCAGCGGGGCGTGACCGCTCTGGGCCAGTCCTGCTGCTGCGGCGTGAATCGCGTCCATCCCCGTAAACGCTCCCATGCCCGACGCGGACATGTCGTAAACCGCGTCAGGGGTGAACAATTCCTCGAGACGGTCCAGGTGGTTCTCGTCGGATATGTGAGCGTGCAGCGCGAGAGTTTCAGAGATCTCGTAGCGGTCGTCGGAACTCAACATGGTCTGATCCTTCGTTCAGTAAGTGGTACTGGGTACCGTAGCACACTCAATACCTACCGGGGATGGGTACCTTTCTGTGTAGACTGAGGTCATGTCTGACTTCGCTGCCGCACCCGAATCGTTGACTGTGCGAAAGAAACGCCGTGCGCAGCAGAGCATTGTCGAGGCCGCCGAAGAACTCTTTAGCGCGCACGGCTTTGAGAACGTGTCCGTTACCGACATCGCCGCTCGAGCCGAGGTCGGCCGCACCACGTTCTTCCGCTACTTCGGCGACAAAGCCGAAGTCGTTTTCGCCCACGAGCAACAGATGCTCGACACAATTACCGAGATGGCGTCACGCAAGTCGGTCGAGACCGCCCGCACCCCAGCCGAAGCCATCGACCAGTTGCAGCCCATCGTGCTCGAACTCTGCACGAAGGCGAGCGCCAACGCCGCCGCATACGCCCTGCACTACGAACTGATCGCGAAACACCCCGAACTCCGGGCACGCGACGCTCTCAAAAACCAACTCATCGCAGACACCCTCAGCCAACTTCTCGTTGCCCGAGGAACCGAAGAATCCGTCGCCATCTTCGCCGCCCAAATCGCCCTCGCCTGCGCTCAAACCGGACGACGGCAGACGAACAACCCGCACACCCTCGTCGCTGACACCCGCGCTGCATTCGAGCAAGTCCAACTGCGCGCATAAACACGCCGCAAAAACTCGTTCAGCGTGCAGGCATTTTTCTCGCGGTCTGGAGCAGAACGAGCTCGCTGCGAATCGCATCGCTTTCTGGGGGAATTTTGCAGCGGTAAGCGCCGCTCGGGATGCCCGAGGGGCCCTTCAGCGTTGGGACTGCTTCAAGGTCAGCGACCACGCCACTTCACGCGTCTGTGTTGCGAGTCCATGAGGCGATCCTCTTCAACCGGGCAGGTCGGATTCGGTCTCTCTGAACTCGACGATCGCTTCCCCGTTAGACCGCGCCCACTGTGTCAACATCACGATGGGTTCCTGGAGGCTCAGGCCGAGTTCGGTCAGACTGTATTCAACACGGGGAGGGGCTTCGGCGAAAGCCTGTCTGGTGACGAGCCCGTTGGCTTGGAGGCGACGCAGGGTATGGGTGAGGACCTTGCGGGATATCCCACCGATGAGGGTGACGAGATCGCCGTGCCGTACGGGCCCGTCGCTCAGGGCGAAAAGGGTGACCACCGACCATTTGTCGGCGATGACCTCGATAGCCAGGCGTGCTGGGCAGTCGGCCAGAAAGACGCTGCCCGCGGTGATGCTCATGCCATCACCGTAGCAAGGCGTTAGGTACCAATCGGTAACTAACGAATCTCTAGCGTCGATGTCATGGAACTCGGCGTCTTTTCACTCACAGAACTCAGCCGCGGTGCGACGGTCTCTGACCGTGTCCGCGACATCATCGACTTCGGCATTCACGCCGACGAGGTCGGCCTTGACGTCTACGGAATTGGTGAGCACCACACCCCGCGGTTCTCTGTCTCCTCCCCTGCCGTCGTCCTCGGGGCAATCGCAAGCCGCACGTCATCGATCACTCTCACCAGCACCGTCTCCGTGCTGAGCATTCTTGACCCGGTCCGCCTCTTTCAGGATTTTGCGCAACTGGACACGGTTTCGGGTGGCCGTGCCGAGATTACTGCCGGTCGCAGCGCCTACCGAGAGCCGTTCGACATCTTCGGTGTCCCGATGGACAAGTACGACGCGGTCTTCGAGGAAAAACTCGATCTCTTGCTCGCACTCCGCCAGAATCGCGAAGTCACCTGGGCGGGTCGGTTCCGGCCGCCGCTTGATCACGTCGCACTGGTCCCTCAACTGGATCGTCCCCTGCCCCTCCGCCTCGGTGTCGGTGGAACGCCGGCGAGTGCTGCCCGTGCCGGCCGCCTTGGACTGCCCATGACTCTCGCTTTCCTGCACGGAACACCCGCTCAACTACTACCGGCCGTCGGCCTCTACCGACAAGCTGGCGAGCAGCACGGGCATGACCCGGCCGAGCTGGCTGTGGGCATCGTCAGTCACATGTTCATCGGACCCACATCGCACGAGGCCCGCGACACGTTCTACCCCCACTACCGAACCTACGTCGCCGACGGCCGTGGGATCCAACTGGACAGGGAGACTTTCGACGAGATGGCGGGCCCGGACGGCCCCCTTGTTGTCGGAAGCGCCCACGAGGTAGCCGACAAACTCCTGCGGCTCGACGGCACGCTCGGACTTGACCGATTCATGGGCCAGGTCGATATCGGCGCTCTCCCGCGCGAAGCGGTCCTCGCCTCCATGGATCGCCTCGCGGCCGATGTCCTACCCGCCGTACAGCGCCAAGCACGCAATTCCACCACTAATTAAGGAAACGATTCATGCACATCGCCGCCCTCACCTTGTCCGTCCTCCTCGCCCTCGTCATGCTCGGTTCCGGGATGATGAAACTAGTGCGAGCCCCGCGAATCGTCACGGCCATGGCAGCAGTACACGTGACGCCATCGCAGATGTCGGTACTGGGCATCGTGGAACTGCTCGCCACCGTCGGCCTCATCGCTGGGATCTGGTTGCCACCGATCGGTCTCGCCGCCGCCATCGGAACGGTCCTCTACTTCGCTGGGGCCATCCTCGCGCACCTGCGCGCTCACGATCCCGACCGTAATGGAGCTATCGCATTCCTTGCTCTGGCCGCGGCCACTCTCACGCTCATCGCGGTAGCCAGCTGACCATCAACCCGACTCAGTATTAGAAGTGTCGTAGAAACGTAAGGCTTTCCGAGGCACTTAAAATTTCTCTCGAGCCGAGTTGAGAAGTGACTGATTTCCGGGGCGTGATTTGTCGCGGAAACGTGTCTTACCCCAAAGCTTCTTTGCTCGAACTCGAGGAATTTCTCGATCCTTCGATTTGGACTGGTTGGCTGTCACAGCTCTACCACCATGCCCGCGAAACGGCGCGGCGAACAGGCCGGACTGCCGGGGATTTTCGATGACAGGCCAAGTGTCAATTGGACAAGTTGGCTGGCAAGGGACAGTCAGCCCCTGCCGGGCGGCGGCCCCGTGTGGTCCGATGTTGGTGTGGTTTAGTGCCAGAGACGGGAGCGACATGACCGAGACGACGACGTACAACGTTCACGTGATCCGCGAATTCGATGCGCCGATCGAGCGACTCTGGGAGGCCTGGACCGAGCCGGCGGACCTGCGTGCCTGGTGGGGCCCCGCCGGTTTCGAGTGCACCTGGGCGACGGCGGACGTGCGTCCCGGAGGACGCATCTTCGTGACAATGCGGGCCCCGGCGGAATATGGAGGCTTCGAGCAGCACAGCGTCTGGAACATCACCGACGTGCAAGCGCCGGAGCGACTCGGCTACCTGTTCACCTTCACCGACGCCGACGGCAATCGCATCACCCCGGAGGAGGCCGGCGTCCCGGAAGGCATTCCTGACGGGGTCGAGCAGGAAGTGATGCTTGCCGACATTGGCGACGGACGCACACGGCTGGAAATGACCGAGTACGGCTACACCTCGGCGGAGAGCCGTGACCTCTCGCGGGAAGGCCTCGAGCAGTGCCTCGACAAGATGGCAGCCCTGGTCGAAGACACCGGGTGAGCGCGCGTGCTGTCCGCGCCCACGCCGGTCACGTTTGCTATTGCACGGGCCGGGGTGGGAGAGTCAGCGGGTGGATCTCACATACGTCGTCGTCTTGGTTATCGTGTTGGCCATCTTCTTCGACTTCACCAATGGATTCCACGACACCGCCAACGCGATGGCAACGCCCATTGCGACGGGTGCCCTTCGGCCAAAGGTCGCCGTCGCTCTCGCGGCAGTGCTCAACCTCGTCGGAGCATTCCTGTCGACCGCCGTCGCGGCGACCATCTCCGGCGGAATCATCCGCGAGGGCCCGGGCGGCGTCGACATCACTCCCTCCATGATTTTCGCCGGGCTCATCGGCGCCGTGATCTGGAACCTCGTTACCTGGCTGCGGGGGCTGCCGTCATCCTCGTCCCACGCACTGTTCGGCGGGCTCATCGGTGCCGCGCTCGTCGGTGCGGGGCTCGACTCCGTGGACTTCAGCGTGGTCCTCTCGAAAGTTGTGCTTCCTGCATTGCTGGCGCCGCTGGTCGCCGGCATCGCGGCCTTCCTGGCGACACGACTCGCGTACCGCATCACGAGACGGCCGGTGGAAAAGAACAAGCGAGCCGGGTTCCGGGTGGGCCAGATCTTCACGTCCTCCCTCGTTGCCCTCGCGCACGGCACCAATGACGCTCAGAAGACGATGGGTGTCATCACCCTCACGCTCATCGCGGGTGGCTTCCTCCAGACTGGATCTGCCCCGCCCTTCTGGGTCGTTGTGGTCTGCGCCTGCGCAATCGCCGCGGGAACGTATTCGGGTGGATGGCGAATCATCCAGACCCTCGGCGGCGGCCTGACAGACATCAAGGCAACGCAGGGCTTCTCGGCCGAGGCATCCACCGCAGCAACTGTCCTGGCGTCCAGCCACCTGGGATTCGCCCTGTCGACAACGCAGGTCGCTTCGGGCTCCATCATTGGTGCCGGACTTGGCCGTCGCGGCGGCGCAATTCAGTGGAGCACCGCTGGCAAGATCGTGGTCGCCTGGTTCATCACCCTTCCGGCGTCTGCCGCGGTCGGCGGCCTGTGCGAGCTGATTGCCCGTCTCGGCCCCGTGGGCCTGCTCATCGACGCCGTCCTCGGACTCACGGTGATTGTGGGGATCTTCGTCGCGTCGCGACGGCGCCCGGCCGAGCAGTCAAATGCGCTCGAAGTGGATGTCGCGATGAACTCGGTGATGACGCGCAACGAACGTCGTAACGCGCAGAAGAAGCGCAGCGAAGAGTTGCTGGCCGCCCGCCGCAGGCTGAGCGACGAGTCATCCCTGTTCGGCTACGGACAGGACGCATCGTGATCGACTGGGGGTCCTTCGTCGTTGTTGCGGTCGTGTCGATCGGGTCGGCCGCCGTGCTCGTGTCGTTGTTTTCTTTCGGTCTGCGTCTACTGGCCGGCGAGAACCGCCGGTGGGGTGCGCGGATCGGCGCCTATGCGTGCTTCGCGCTGGCTGCCCTGGGAGTGCTGTACGGCATTTACCTGATCGTGCCAGCCCTGCACAAATAACGCGGCAGGCGCCCACTATTGCCGCGGTCACACCGACATCGACGGAAATCCCGCATTACACCAAGTAAATTGTCAGCCGTCTAATCGATCGGCTGGCGGATGGTGGATGTGCCGGTCAAAACAATCGTCTCAATAGACGACCCGATCGAGGAGTTCGTTAAACTAAAACAGCGGAGTGTCAGCTTTGGTTAGCGGGCGATTAGGCAGCTGGAATCCTGATCGTCAATGAGAGGCTGATCGGCTGATACAGAGTGCGGCGCACGTAGCCAGCGCCCCACTCTGTTCCTAGCAACAGTTACATCTGGCTACATTGGGTGCAGCGACGGTACCCGTTCGTGCCACGCTCTCGATTTCGGAGCGGAATTTGCTGCCCTGTGGGGCAGTTGTCGTGGTCGTGATAAACGTCCGGGTCAGATGAATTGCTGGAGTAATAGGGTGGAACGGTCATCGCTGGCTCCTTTGCCGTCGGTGCCGGAAGTCCGGCACCGAGAGGTTAGCGCTAACCACTGACAAAATCTCGCTATACGACCAATCCCTATCGGCGGAATGATCTGAGACCGCTTCCACCCTGTCGGTATTACCCGGGTAGAGCGGCGATGGCGCTCACCTCGATGAGGGCGCCGGGCACGCCGAGTCCGGCGACCCGTGCCGCGGTCACCAGCGGGGGAGTTCCCGCGCCGCCGAGGCGGGGTGCGATTGCTCCGTAGGCGGCGTTGATGTCGGCCTTCTCGTCGATGAGAACCGTCCACTGCACGACGTCGGCGAGGCTGGCGCCGGCTGCCTCGAGGGCGATGAGGGCGTTGTCGAGTGCGCGGCTGGACTGCTCGGCGACGTCGTCGGAGACGACCTTTCCGGTCGTGTCGACACCGTTTTGACCACCGACGTAGATCGTCGCGGCACCGGCGGGCACTATCGCGACATGGCTGAAGGCGGGACTCGCAACGAGTCCGTCGGGTTGAATGCGCGTGATTTCCATGCGTTCCACGGTTGCACCAAGCGACGGCGGGGGCAATCGGTCAGGCGTAGTGAAGTTGGGAGCCTTCACGCTCCGATCGTGAAGGTGCGTCCCGGTGCCGCGTACTCGATGGGGCCGTCGTATCGGGTGGCGGCCCGCGTCAGCGCGTCGGCCGGGTCCAGGAAACGGCCCACGTGAGTGACGATGAGTCGTCCCGCCCCGGCATCCCGGGCCGTGGTGCCCGCATCTTCCGGGGTGTGGTGCACCTGCGGGGCATCCACTGGCGCCGCCGCGCTCTCGGACTCGCAGAGCAGGGCATCGCTTCCGCGGGCCAGCTCAGTGAGATTCGCGCAGGGGGCCGTGTCTCCGGAGAAGGTCAGTGAGGCGCTGCCGGTGGAGATGCGCACGCCGAATGCCGGGATCCCGTGGTCGACGGCGGAAGTGCACAGCATCAGGTCGCCCACGCGCACGTCGCTTCCATCGACATGTTCGTGCACGTCGAAGGCGGACTCGATGGGCGCACGCGATCCGCTGTTGGTGTGGTATCCCGCGAGCCGGTCGGCGATACCGGGGGGACCGTAGAAGGGAAGCGGAGTTTCTCGGTGAATGTCTGAATACAGCAGCGCGTAGTACGCGGCGAGCAGGTCTGCGCTGTGGTCAGCGTGCAGGTGGGAGATCCAGATTGCGTCGATCTCGTCCAGCCGCACATGCTGCTGGAGCGGCCCGATCGTGCCGGATCCGGCTTCAAGCCAGAGGCGGGTGGAGCCCGACGTGACGAGATAGCCCGAGCAGGGGTTGTCGGCGCTCGGATACGGCGTTGAACTGCCGAGAATGGTGAGCGCGAGAGGACCTGACATGCACCGAGCGTACAAGCGGTTACGGTCTCGACGCTTAGTCCTGGCTGGTTACCAGCCGCTCCATCACGTCGAAGAACGCGTTGTAGCCGATCACCGTCTGGGCGTACTGCTCCTCGGTGAGATTGCCGCCGCTCTGCGTCATGACCATCTCGGTGCCGCCGTCCGCGGTCTCGATCAGGCTCACGGTGACGGGCTCGCGGGCCGGGTCATCCGGCTGGTCGGTCATGGTGAACGACACGAACGAGGGCGGGTCCACGGCGATGTATTCGCCGGTCCAGTTGATCGTGGGGCCATCCGGGATGTGCATCGTTGCCTTCCAGATGCCGCCGGTGCGCACGTCCATCGAGAGCGTCTCGAGCGGGACATCCACTCCATCCGTCCCAAACCAGATCGAGAAGTCTTCCGGTGTCGTCCATGCCCGGAACACACGCTCACGCGGTGCGGCAAAGGTGCGGGCGATGGTCAGTCCGTCAGTCATTGACGTTCTCCTTGGGTGAGAGGCGGAAACCGATTGACTCGACAATAGCGGCTGCGGGGGAACGGTGGCACGGCGAATATTTGCCGGCGACGAGGGGCGGATGACCCGTCAGTCGTATACCCGAACGAGGCACCACTCGTCCCTGCGCGCATCCACCAGGCGCACGTCAAAGACGCGCACCTCATGCCGCTCGGCATTGGTGGCCTGAAAGCGCCAGCCGAGGGCGACCCGGGGAGGGTGGGTCATGGCGGCGTAGTCGAATTCCGGCTCGAGCCGCGTCGGCGTATCGGACACGGAGTACCGCGTCCCGTTCCACACAAGGCGCACCGGAACGCCCGCGTCACTGGTCCAGACGGCCACAGCCGCGTCAACAATCATCACAACGCCTCCATGCGATTCGAACACACGTTCGAATGTTAATGGAGACTAGTACGGTGTCTGGGGAAACGCCAAAGGTTTGTCAGACCGCCGGTCTAGAGTGACGATCATGACGATTACCGCGCTTCTCGACCTCACACTCACGCCCGAATCCCTCGAGGAGGCGCCGGCCATCATCGACCAGGTGCTCACCCAGACGCGTGCGTTTGAGGGATGCCTCGGGCTTGAGGTTCTTCAGGACGAAACGGACCCGACGCGCGTGATGGTCATTGAGCGCTGGGACTCTCCCGAGAGCGACGCGGCATACCGCGCCTGGCGTGCGACGCCCGAGGGGACGTCCTCACTTGGCTCGATCCTCGCGGCTGCGCCCACCCTCGTGAAGTACACGACGCTCAGCGAAAAGTAGTGGTACCTCGTTAGAAGAAGTCGGGCGACGGGGTGGTCGCCTGGCGCACCGACACGTCCGCGTGGCGGTCGAAGCGGTACCCGATGCCGCGAACCGTACGCACGATGTCCTCGTAGCTGCCGAGCTTCGAGCGGAGGCGACGCACGTGCACGTCGATGGTGCGCTCGTTCGGGATCTCGTCGTCGCCAGCGGCCCAGAGGGATGAAATCAGCTCGGAGCGGTCGATCGTGCGTCCCTCGCGGAGAACGAGGTACTGCAGCAGTTCGAACTCCTTGTAGGTGAGCGCCGCGGTCTCGCCGTCGAGCAGGAGACGCTTGCGGGAGATGTCGATGACCACGCCACCGCGGGCCTCGGTGGTCTCTTCGGTGTGACGGTGCTGGGCGAGGGCGGCGGGGTCCTGCAGGGCGAGCCGCACCACGTCGACGTCGCGTCCGCCGGCGCCGCGGGGAGCCAGAGCCACCGCCGCGTAGGTCTCGGAGGCCGGAACAAGCTGGGCGGCGAGCTGCTTGAGCTGCTCGACGATGGTGCCGAGGTCGGTGCCGGCCGCGGCGGCCTTCAGCTCGTCGATGCCGACGTAGAGAACGAAGCCGCGGGCTTCGGGGCCGGTCGGGACGGCGCGCAGGCGGGGCGCGGTTTCGGTGGCAGCCGCTTCGGGGGCGGATGCCGCGGGGGAGGCGATCCGACGGACGGCGGTCGCCGTGCGCGGCTCGGCGACCGTGCGGCGCGGGGCCGGAGCGAAGGCGGTGGTGGAGGTGGTCGGACGGTCGAGGGTTGCGATAGACATTGAAATGGAGTCCTTGAATGATTCGAAGTACCTCGAATACGAGGGGATGCTTCGAGAGCTGTGATGCGATGTGTGGTGTGGGACCCGATCTACTGATTCAGTTCGACTGAGTCAGGACGACGGTCCGGGAGTTCGGACTTCACCTGTGAGAGGGAAGTCAACAAACTCGGCGAGGTTGGCCGGTTAGGCACACATTCGGCAACACATGACCATACGCGTCGGCATCATCATGCCGGTATCTCCAAGAGCTCCAGGGGAGGTCAGGGCGATCGCGTGGGAAGTCATAAATGCAACTATCTTGCACGGGCGCAGCAAAAGTCAAGCGCGGGTGATGGATTCACGCGAATTGCCCCGTTCGGGGGGAAATTCGTGCGTCAGTTGTCCACGATGGCACCGAGCGATTCGGCAATCAGCATGGCGATCTGGCCATCGATCCGCGCTTTGCGCCAGTTCAGGCCCGCCAGCTGCACGCCCGAGAGATCGGCGCCGGTGAAGACGGCGCCCTCGATCGAGGCGCCCCGCAGGGTGGCGTTCTGTAACACGGCCCCGCGGAAGGTCGCCTTGTCGAGGTTCGCCTCGCCGAAGTCGCTCTCCTCGAGATTGAGGTGATCGAAGTTGATGTTTCGCAGGTCCGCCCCGAAGAGGTTGACCCACGACCACACGCCGCCCTCGATCGTGAGCGGCCGCATGGCGGTGGCGCGAAACTGGCTGCCCGTCATCTTGCAGTGGCGCAGCGTCGCACCAAACAGCGAGCTGTCGGAGAACACGCAATTGTCGAAGCGTGAGGTGTCGTGAACGGAGGCGTTCAGGGCGACACCGCGAAATTCACAGTGGTCGAACACCGTGCCGACGGTGGTGATCTCTGTCATGTCGCAGTCGATGAACACGCAGTTCTCGAACCGTTCCGCGCCGAACTCCCGGCCGTACCAGTCTTCTCCGGAGAACCGGAGGTCCTTGTGGATCGGTGGGTTAGACGAGTCCATAGAGGCGGTCGCCCGCGTCGCCCAGGCCGGGAACGATGTATCCCACCTCGTTCAACTTCTCGTCGAGAGCACCGAGCACGATGGTGACGTCGCGCCCCTCCATGGCCTTTTCGACGGCGGCGAGGCCCTCGGGCGCTGCGATGAGGCAGACGGCCGTGACATCCACCGCTCCACGATCCAGGAGGAAGTCGATCGCGGCGATGAGGGATCCACCGGTGGCGAGCATGGGGTCCAGAACGAAGCACTGGCGGTTGGAGAGGTCGTCGGGCAGGCGCTCGGCGTAGGTCGTGGGCTGCAGGGTCTCTTCGTCACGCACCATTCCGAGGAAACCGACCTCGGCGGTGGGGATGAGCTTGACCATTCCCTCGAGCATGCCGAGACCGGCGCGCAGGATGGGCACCACCAGCGGGCGCGGCGAGCTGATCGCGAGTCCCTTCGCGATGGCGACGGGGGTCTCCACCTCGACGACGTCGACGCGGACGTTGCGGGTGGCTTCATATGCCAACAGCGTCATAAGTTCTTCGGCGAGGGCGCGGAAGGTTGGCGACGGGGTCCTCTTGTCGCGCAGCACGGTGAGCTTGTGCGTGATGAGCGGGTGGTCGGCAACGTGTACTCGCATAGGCTCAATCTATCGGAAGGGACCGCCCATGGATCGATACACCGAGTGGATGCGCGAGGCAATCGCCGACGCATCCCGTGCGGTGGCAACCGGCGATGTGCCCGTTGCGGCGCTGGTGCTCGACGCGGACGGCGTGGTCATCGGACGCGGGCGGAACGAACGCGAGTTGCACCAGGACCCGACCGCGCACGCCGAGGTCGTGGCGATCCGCGAGGCTGCTGCCGCGACGGGGGACTGGCACCTGACCGGGGCGACACTCGTCGTCACGCTGGAACCGTGCGTGATGTGCGCGGGCGCGATCCTGTCGGCACGGATTCCCCGGGTCGTCTTCGGTGCGTGGGACGAGAAGGCGGGAGCCGTCGGCAGTGTGTACGACGTGCTGCGGGACCGTCGGCTGAATCACTCGGTCGAAGTGATCGCGGGGATCGAGGCGGACGCGTGCGCCGCCCTTCTGCTGGACTTCTTTGAGGCCCGCCGCTAGCTCGGATGGGAACCGCGGCGCGCGTTAATCCGCTGCGCGAATGATGATCGCGTCGGTGGTCGGATACGCCTCGCCCGGCTGCACGTACACGTCGGGTTCGATGTAGATCACCCGCGCGATTGGAACGGCGGCGCGGATGCTCGCCTCGACCGCGTTGATGGCGGTCGCGACATCCGCCAGCTTCTTCTTGCTCGCAAACGCGACCTTGGCGCCGACGAGCAGTTCCTCGGGTCCGAGGTAGAGGGTGCGCATGTGGATGAGCGCCTCGACCTCGGGGTTGGAGTTGATGGCGTTGCGGATTTTCGTGGTGTCGTCGGGGTTGGCGCCCTCGCCGACGAGCAGGCTCTTGGTCTCGAAGCCGAGCACCAGGGCGACGAGGATCAGCAGTACACCGATGCAGAGGGTGCCGATGGCGTCCCAGATGCCGTTGTGGGTGATGACGGTCAGGCCGACGCCGAGAAGGGCGAGCACGAGTCCGATCAGCGCGGCGAAGTCCTCGAGCAGCACGACGGGGAGTTCGGGCGCCTTCGCGCGGCGGATGAACTCGATCCACGACTGGGTGCCGCGGATGTGGTTGGACTCCTTGATGGCGGTACGGAACGAGAAGCCCTCGGCGCCGATCGCGAAGAGCAGGACGACGACCGGCAGCCACCAGTTGTCGAGGGGGTGCGGTTCGGCCAGCTTCTCGATGCCCTCATAGATCGAGAACACGCCACCGACGGAGAACAGGATGATGGAGACGACGAAGGCGTAGACGTAGCGCTCGCGTCCATAGCCGAACGGATGATCCGCGTCGGCCTTCTTGCGGGACTGGCGACCGCCGAGCAACAGGAGCGCCTGGTTGCCGGTATCGGCCAGGGAGTGGACGCTCTCCGCGAGCATCGAGCTGGAACCCGAAAACACGAAGGCGATGAACTTCACGACCGCAATGCCAAGGTTTGCCGCGCCTGCCGCCAGGATTGCTCTGTTTCCGCCCGCTGTGCTCATGGGTCAATCCTAGGATGGTCGGTATGGCTACCCTTCCCTCAATCGCGATACTCGGCACCGGATCCATGGGAGGAGCGATCCTCAGCGGACTGCTGCAGCCGTCGGTGACAGTGACGGGTGGCATCCGCGTGACCAACCGCACGCCGGCGAAGGCCGCCGCGCTCGAGTCATCCACTGTCACCTCGTATGCGCTCGAGAGCACCCCCGATGCGAACGCGCTCGCCGTAGCCGGCGCTCGCGTCGTGCTGCTCGGCGTCAAGCCGTACATGATTGCCGACCTGTTGCGCGAGATCGCGCCGCACCTGGCTGCCGACACCATCGTGGTGAGCGTTGCGGCCGGCGTGACGACCGCGACCATGGAGGCGATCGTGCCGAACGTCGTCATCCGGGCGATGCCGAACACCCCCGCCGTCGTGGGACTCGCCGTGACGGGCGTCGCGGCCGGATCGCGCGCCACCGCCGCGGACGTGGCGGCGGCCCGTGCCGTGTTCGAGACCGTCGGCTCGGTGCTCGAGGTGGCGGAGGGAAAGATTGACGCCCTCAGCACCATCAGTGGTTCCGGCCCCGCCTACGTGTTCTATTTCATTGAGGAGCTCACGCGAACGGCCATCGACCTCGGCTTCACCCCCGAGGAGGCGGCCATCATGGTCAACGGCACCTTCCGGGGTGCGAGCGAGCTCCTGGCCTCGGACTCCATCGAGCCGGGGGAGCTGCGCCGCCGCGTTACCAGCCCGGGAGGAACGACCGAACGGGCCATCGCGGAGCTGGCGACGGCCGATCTCAAGGGCATCTTCGATCGCGCGACGGCGGCGGCCCTCGCCAGAGCGACGGAGCTTGCCGCCGGCTGAGTGCCACCCCGCACCTCAGCGGTTGCGCGGCACCCTCATAGGGCGTCCATAGGGAACACGGTGATCCTTTTTCCATGGACAACGCACGCAATGATGCCACTCCGACGCCCGAGGGCTCGGACGCAGAGAACTCCGCCGAGACCGCATCGACCGATGTCGTGGCTCAGGCTTCCACCCCCGTGAACCGCGACGCGGTCACCGAGTCGTTCACCGAACCCCAGCCGTACGTCGCCCCCGCGGCCGGCACCTACGTTCCCCCGGCTGGCGCCTACGTCCCGCCGGCGGGACAGGCCGCTCCGGGCGCCGTTCCTCCCGCCGCGGTTCCGCCGGTTGCCCCCGCCGCTCCGGTGAAGCAGGCAAGCACCGGTCGCGGGATGATGATCGCCGCAATCATCATCGCCGCCGTCATTCTCTCCGGCGGCTCGTTCGTCGGTGGCATCGCCGTGGGTACCCAGGTCGGGGCCATCGTCGGTCACTCGATGAGCGAGAAGTTTGATCGCGGAGGTCAGACCCGGCAGTTCCCCGGCAACCGCCAGCAGGATGGCGGCACGCAGCAGAACGGCAACGGCAATGGCAATGGCACCACGCCGCAGCAGGGCACCCAGCCGACCGGCGTCCCGCAGCAGAACGGCTAGGCCGCCCAATCAGCTCTGCAGCGCCGCGAACTTCTCGATGTCTGCAGAGTTTCCGCTGACGATGATCAGGTCGTGGTTCGAAATCACCGTCTCCGGCGCCGCGTAGGTGAAGTCCTTGCCGGGCGCCTTCACGCCGACGACCGTGATGCCGTACTTGCGCCGCACCTGCGATTCGCTCAGCGGAATGCCACGGATGGGCTTCGGCGGATACATCTTGACGATCGCGAAGTCGTCATCGAACTCGATGAAGTCGAGCATGCGACCAGACACAAGGTGCGCGACGCGCTCACCCGCCTCGGCCTCCGGGTAGATCACGTGGTTCGCGCCGATCCGGGCGAGGATCTTGCCGTGCGACTGGCTGATCGCCTTCGCCCAGATCTGGGGGATCTTCAGGTCGACGAGGTTGGCAGTGATGAGAACGCTTGCTTCGATGGATGACCCGACAGCGACGACCGCGATCGCGAAGTCTTGCGCGCCGATCTGACGCAGGGCGTCGATGCTGCGGGCATCCGCCTGGACGGCGTGGGTGACACGCTCCGACCACTTCTGCACCAGGGACGCATCGGCGTCGATGGCCAGCACGTCCCGGTCGAGCCGGTCGAGCTGGCCCGCCGTGGCGGCGCCAAACCGACCGAGTCCAATGACGAGCACGGGTGCGTCGTGCGGAATCTTGTCAACCAACGATCGGCCTTTCTTCTGCTCGCCGGAAGAGCTGGCGCCTGGTGCTCGCGGCGAGTGCTGCTGCGAGCGTCACTGTACCAATGCGGCCGAGGAACATGGTGGCCACCAGTACGTATTGCGCACCGTCGGAGGTATTCGCAGTAAATCCCGTGCTGAGGCCGCAGGTCGCGAAGGCGCTGATGACGTCGAACAGCACGTAGTCGAGCGGCTCGTCGGTGATGAGCAACAGCAGGATGCAGGCGCTGGCGACGGTCGTGGCGCCCCACAGCACGACGCTGACAGCCAGGCGGAGCACGTCCTGGGGGATGCGGCGGTCGTACGCTTCCATTTCGTCGTTTCCGCGGGCCTCGGCGAAGGCGGCGATGAACAGGATGGCAAGCGTGGTGACCTTGATGCCGCCCGCGGTCGAGGCGGAGCCTCCCCCGATGAACATGAGCATGTCGGTGACCAGCAGGCTCGAGCCATCCAGGTGGGAGATATCGATCGTCGAAAAGCCGCCTGACCGCGACATGGTGCTGAGGAAGAAGCTCTGCAGAATCCGCTGGCCGGTGTCGAGCTTCTGCATGGTGGCGGGGTTCGAGTACTCCAGGGCGAAGTAGGCGAGCGCACCGAGAACCAGCAGGAGGGCAAAGGTGAAGAGGGTGATCTTGACGTGCAGCGACCAGCGCTTTGGCTTGGTGAGGTTGCGACTGAGCACGTAGATCACGGGGAATCCGATGGCGCCGAAGACGACGCCGATCATGAGGGCTCCGAGGAACCACACGTCGGTGGCGTAGGGGGTAAGTCCCGAGCTCGTCGGCAGGAATCCGGTGTTCGTGAAGGCCATGGCGGAGTAATAGAAGGACTCCCACGCGGCATCGAGGGGAGCGACGCCCTCGATGAGCATGCGGGGAAAGAGCAGGAGCGCGACGGCACCCTCGATCACGAGGGCGCTGACCGCCACGGTGAGCAGGAGGTTGCCCGTCTCGCCGAGCCGCACCGCCTGGCCCTCGGCGATCGGACCCTTGCGGTTGCGCAGCGGGTTGGCGTCTCCGGCTGCCAGCAGCTTCTGCCGGAGCCCGAGTCGGCGGCTGATCACCAGCCCGAGGATCGACGCGAGCGTCAGCACCCCGATACCGCCGATCTCGACGCCGAGGAGGATGACGCTGTGGCCAAACGGCGACCAGTAGGTCGCCATGTCCACGGTCGACAGGCCGGTCACGCAGATGACCGAGACGGCGGTGAACAGCGCGTCGATGAAGGGGGCGACCTCACCGCTCGTGGTGGCGATCGGGAGGGAGAAGAGGAGCGTGAAGACGAGCACAAGGGCGGCGAAGATGGTGATCGCAAAACGGGCCGGAGTTGCGCTGGCAAAGTCCGCGACAAGCTCCCGGCCGCGCTCAAGCGGCGTGAGGTGCGACACGGGTTTCGTGCGCATAGGTGGTGCCTCCGTCTACCGCTCGTGAAACAGCTTGTCATGGTACTACCCGCCGGGGATCGCTAGCCTGTTGCCATGGCTGACATCTTTGATGTGATCGCGGATGCGACGCGACGCGAACTGTTGCACGTTCTGCTCGAGCGATACGTCGCAACCGACTCCGACAACGGAGAGCTCAGCGTGGGGGAGATCGTCGAGAAACTCGGTCTCAGCCAGCCGACTGTCTCCAAGCACCTCAAGGTGCTGCGCGATCACGGCCTCGTGTCCGTGCGGGAAGAAGGACAGCACCGCTACTACAGCCTGGATGCCTCGCCGCTCGAGGAACTGGAGGACTGGATCATCCCGTTCCTCAGCGCCGACTTCGATCCCTCGCGCATCGATCCCGATGACGCGGCGGCGTCTCCCGCCTACGCCGCCTGGGCCGGAGCCGAAGTAGGACAGAAAGTGGGGCGAGCGGTGGCCGAGACATCCCACAAGGCGATCGACGCCCTGCACGGTGCGACGGACGTGCTGCACGGTGCCACCGGACAGGTCAGCCGGGGCATCCGCAAGATCACGAAGAGGTAGACGCCGAGTCACACCAGCCCCTATATTTACGATCAACCACTCCGGCACCACTCTTCGGGGTGTATTTCGGGGCCAAAGGGGCGCAAAGTGTCGAGGGATCTCTCTGATGTGCGCTTTCTGACGGTTGCGGAAGTTGCCGAGATGATGCGCGTATCGACCATGACCGTGTACCGTCTTGTGCATTCCGGTGAGCTGCCGGCCGTGCGTTTCGGGCGATCTTTTCGCATTCCGGAATCGGCCGTAGCCACCGCAATTGAAATTCACGTCTCCGACGTGGGGTAGAGTAAAACGTTATGTTTTCCGCGGTTCTGATCGGACCGGTGGTCCAATCAGCATTCAGCGAGGTGATTTATGGGTTCCGTCATCAAGAAGCGCCGCAAGCGCATGGCGAAAAAGAAGCACCGCAAGATGCTTCGCAAGACGCGTCACCAGCGTCGTAACAAGAAGTAGCCTTCGGGATCGAGAAGCGCTAGACCAGTTGAGGTCTAGCGCTTTTTTGATGCCCTCTCGGTGCCGCCGGCGTCGGACGTGGATGCCCCGGGGCGGAGTGTCGCCGCAGCCGATGTCGACCGTGCCTCGCGCCGAACCCGACGTTGCGCGGCGCGAATGCTCGCGTGCTTCAACTGCAGCGTTGACCAACCGCGGGCGCGCGCGTGCTTGCTCAGCACCGAGTCGGGATTGACCACCACGCGGTTGCCGACGAGGGTCAGCAGGGGGATGTCGTTGCGCGAATCCGAGTAGGCCCAGCAGTCCGCGAGGTCTGCCCCGATGTCACGCGTCAGCGCCCGGGCGGCGACGGCCTTGCTGTCGCCGTGCAGAACGCCGCCGTCCAGGCCGCCGGTGAAGACCCCGTCGGTCGCCTCGATCTTCGTGCCGAGCGCGCCGGTGAGTCCGAGTCGGTCAGCGATGACCTGCGCGACCAGCTGCGGCGATGCAGTGATGAGCCAGACCTGGTGACCCTTGCCGATGTGTTCGCGAGCGAGGGCGACGGTCTCCGGCCACAGCCGCGACCGGATGTCCCGTTCGTAGACCTCATTGGCGATCGTGACGAGTTCTTCCTCGGTGTGGCCGCCGAGCAGCTCGAGCGCGCGGTCCTTGATCGACGCGAGCTGCCGCATGTTCTCCCCGACGAAGAGGAACGTCGCCTGGTGCCAGCCAAAACGCACGATGTCGCGCACGGTGATGAGCTTGCGCCGCCAGGCGGCCTTCGCGATATGGAAGGTGCTCGCCCCGCGCAGCAGGGTGTTGTCGACATCGAAAAAGGCGACGATGGCAGAGTCGCTCTGCGGAATCGTCTCCACCATGGGCTCGGGCATTCCGGACAGTCTAGGAGGCCGGACCGGGTATTGCCTGCGTCGAACGACAGCACGCCCGTAAGCTGGTTCGCGTGTCACATTCTGCCGAACTCACTCTCCTCAGCCGCCCGGGTTGCCACCTCTGCGACACCGCCCGCGGCGTCGTGACGGAGGTACTCACCGAATATCCCACCGTGGCGATGCGCGAGCTCTCCATCGACGACGATGCCGACCTGCACGACACATACGCCGAGGACATCCCCGTCGTGCTGATCAACGGCAAGGTCCACAACTACTGGCGCATCGACCCGGTGCGCCTGCGCGCGGCGCTCACGAAGGAAACGGCATGATCAAGCACATCGTCACGTGGAAATTGTCGGCGACGGATGACGCGGGCAAACAGTCATCTTTCGACGCCATTGCCGCGGTGCTGCGGCCCCTGGCCGACTCCGTGCCCTCGGTTCGCTCGCTGACGGTCGGGCGCAACGTCGCCTACCCGGACACGAACTGGGACCTGGTGCTCGTGGCCGAGTTTGACGATCTCGCCGGACTCGAGGCCTACCAGGTCAATCCCGATCACAAGGCGGCCGCCGCCGTCGTGCGGGCGAACGTCGAGGCCCGCTCGGGCATCGACTACGAGTTCTGACCCGTCGTTACTTCTTCGAGGTCTTCTTCTTCGCGAGCGCGTCGCGCTCCGCTTCAAGCGAGGCAAGCGTCGTGGCCTCGAGCCCGGGCTGCGTGAGCTCGGCAAACGGACTCGGCTGCGCAGTTTTCTTGTAGACGGCCTCGGCATACTCGTTCGCGGCCTCGCGAACCTCCGCGGATACGCGCTGTGCCTTTTTCAGTGACACTGCGGGGCTACCAACTACGGCTGCGTGCTTCTTCAGGGCCTTCGTGAGGCTCTTGCGGGCGGCGTCAATCTTCTTAGGCATAGGGCATATCTTCCACTATCAAGGTGAACACGCAAGCTGACGGGGTGCAGCCGATAGGCTCGGAGCACTTCCAACGAAGGACGGTCACGATGAGCGCCAATCGCCTAGAAATAGATACGACGGCTGTGCAGAGCCTTGCGCAGAACCTTGCAACTGTTAAATCCGCCCTGGATGGGGCGGCCGATTCGACAGATTCCCTCAGCGGAATGGTCGGTCACGACCACCTCGCGAGCGTGGTGGGAGACTTCTCCGGACAGTGGGATGACCGCCGCAAGGAGTTGATCGACCAGATCGATCACCTGAAGCAGCAGGCGAGCTCCATCGCTGAGGCCTTCGAGTCCCTCGACAACGAGCTTGCCAAAGCCCTGACGGACGAGGGCTGATGTCCGCGCAGTCAGAGATTGCGACCCTTCCCGGAGATCCCGACGGGATCAAGGTCGAAGCGAGCAAGTACACGGCGACGGCCACGGCCGTGCGAAACGCGGCCAACGAGATTCGCCGCCTGGCCACCGACAGCGCCTCCGGTGAGAGCGAGGCGGTCTCCGCCCTCGTCGAGATCTCCGATGACGTCGCCGACCGCCTCGACAAACTCCACGGACGATACGAGACGGCCGGATCGGCGCTCACCACATACGCCACCACTCTTGCCACGGCGCAGACCATGGCGGCAGCCGCGGTTCGCGTGCGCGACAACGCTGTCGAAGATTCGGCGAACGCGACGCGGATGGCCCAGCACTACGAAGACGAAGCCACCGCCGCCACCACGCCAGACGAAAAAGCCGAGGCCGAGCGCATGCAGCGGCATTACACGGAGTCGGACGAGTCCGCGGGAACCGACCTCGCCGGTGCGCTGGCGTCCTACCGCGAGGCCGTTGAGATGCGGGACACCGCCGCGGCGGTCGCCGCCGACCTCATCTCGGCCGCGATCGACAAGGACGGCCTCAACGACAGCCTGTGGGATGACTTCAGCGGGTGGGTCGCCGACCACGCCGAACTTCTCAAGGCCATCAAGGACGTTCTTGGCTGGATCGCCACGGCCCTCGCGTTTGCGAGCCTGATCTTCCCCGTTCTCGCCCCGTTCGCCCTCGCGTTCGCGGGTGCAACCGCGTTGGTCAGTCTTGTGTTGTCGGCCACCGGCCAGCAGTCCTGGATCGAGTTTGGTCTCGACTTCCTCAGCTTCGCGACGATGGGCGTCGGCATGATCGCGGGAAAGGCGCTCAAGGGCACCATGACCGTCCTCAAGTCCACGCGGGTCGGCCGGCTGGCCGCTGCGGGACACCCCAACCCGCTTCGCGCCGTCACCGGCAGCTTCAACGGCGTGCTGCCGAGCAAGGTCGGCCTGCTCAACAAGCTCAGCTGGGCGAAGGAAGTGTTCTCGGCGAAGGGCGTCTTCAACGCATCGGCGATGCGCGTTCTCACCCGCTCACAGACCGGCGCGACCGGCGCTGCGGATGCGGCTCTCGTGCTGCTGGGCAAGTCGCAGTACAGCACGCAGATTATCGCGGCGACGCTCTCGGGCACCGCAGGCAAGATCGACACGGCCCTGGGCTCGGCCGGCAAGGTAGGCGATCTGCTCACCAAGTACGTGCCGGCGGTGCCGACTGCCGTTACCAACGGGCTCGACGGCGTGGGTGACTGGTACGAGGGTGTCGGCGAAAAGGCCACCTGGCGGATCGGCTCGTCGTGGTAACCGCCGCGGAACGCGCCCGCAAGCGTAAGCGCGCCGAAGCAATCACCGACATCGTCTACTGGGTCTCGGCAGCTTTTTACCTCGTCGCATGCCTGCTGCCCCTGATCGTCATCATGATCATCGGGCTCATCGCGGGCACCGTCCCCACGCAGGCCGAGGGCGGGGTGCTCGGCTTCGCCGATGGCTACCCGGCCTTCAACCCGCAGTCCTGGTTGTTGTACGTGCCGGCCCTGGGCGTGTTGTTCCTGTCGATCTGGACGTTCCCCCTTCCCCTGCGCAGCTTCCCGGGCGCGAGCCGCGTCTCCCTCGTCAGCATCACCTTCTTCATGTTCTTCATCGGACTGCTCGTCAGCAGCGCGTTCATGGGTTCCCCCGGCATCGAGAACGAGGGTTTCCCGGCCGTGTTGATCATGCTCCTCGCACTCGTTCTGTTCATCGTTCGGTGGATCCTCGGCGCGCTGCGACTCCTGCCAGCGTCCTGGCGTGAAGCTCCCACCGTTCGCCGTCGGACTCCCAAGAAAGCGGTAACGAATGTCTGATCAGGCCAGGTCTTACGCCGTCATCATCCCGCCGACGTGGGTCATGATCCCGGTGGGCGATGCGTCTGACGCGGCCATCTCGGCACTGCTCGACGAGCGTTTCGCGGGACTCCCGCTCGACAGCTACGGTCCCCGCAAGACGCGCCTCGGCGAATCACTGCGCGACGCCGTCGCCTCTGCCCGCAAGACGGGTGGGCTCGACATCATCCTGCCGACCTCGACGCCGTGGCAGGTGCCGCTGTCGGTGGGCATCGTCATCAGCGAGGTGGGCGCAGCCGGGGCATCCGCTGACGCAGCATCTGCCCTGCTCGCACGCATGCAGAACGAGAGCCCCGGGTCGGCGATCGTGTCGACGAAGGCGGGCAGCGCGCTGCGCGAAATCGTCGACTACGCGGGACTCGCGGATGACACGGAGCTCAGTCGCCTGCGCAGCGTCAACTACAACTGGCCGGTGCCGGGCGCCGATGGCGCCATCCTGGTTGCCGCCTGCACCATGGCGGGCAAGCGCGAGCCGGAATATCAGCCCATTGTCGAGGCTCTCACCGAGCTGTTCGACGTGATGATGGAAACCCTCGTGTGGTCGCGGGTGCCCGAGGAGATTCGATGAAGACCGTCCGCGTGGATTTCGACCAGGATTCGTGGCTGTATGTGCCGGAATCCTGGCCGTGGAACGGGTTCGACGACCTGCAGACCTGGTCGGTCACGGTCTCCGGGCTGCTGGCCGAATTCCACGAGCTCGACGAGACAACCACCGCGTGGCTCGCGGGATCGCTGCGATCGATCGCCCAGGACAGGCCCGAGGCCGAGAGTCGCTTCGTGTACCTCGCGGATCCCGGAAACACGATCTTCTTCGTCAGCCTGCTGCAGAATTCATCGGACGACGAGTTCAGCCTCGAGCAGCTCGTCGCTGCGACCGACACCAACGTCACGCGACCACCCGACGTGCAGCCGATCACCTCGGCGCTGGGCGAGGGGCTGCGTGCCGTGCGATACGTCGATGACGGCAGCGCCGACCACGACATCGTCGCGATCGCGCAGTACGCGTGGCGCTCGGACGGACTCGACGTGGTGCTCGTCGCCGCGAACTTCGACGTGGTGCTTCTCACGCAGATGCTGCCGCTGGTCGACGCCCTCGCGCAGTCGATCACCGTCGTCGACGCGTAGACACAACGCACGCACGAGCGTTAATGGGCGAAGCCGGTCACGCGAACGTGACCGGCTTCGGCGTTTAATCCTGTCTCCGCAGGAGCGTGGGTGACGACTAGGGCAGCAGGCGCGTCGGACCGCGGAAGAGGTAGGTGGCCTCGCGCAGGTTCGGCAGGTGCAGCATCAACATCAGCACGCGGGACAGGCCCATGCCGAATCCACCGTGCGGCGGCACACCGTAGCGGAAGAAGTCGAGGTAGAAGTTGAGCTCCTCGGGGTCGAGACCCTTGTCCTTCGCCTGCTCGATGAGCACGTCCACGCGGTGCTCGCGCTGTGCACCGGTGGAGATCTCCACCCCGTTGAAGATGAGGTCGTAGCTGTTCGTGAGGCTCGAGTCATCCGCATTCCGCATGTGATAAAACGGGCGGATGCTCGAGGCGTAGTCCGTGAGGAACACGAACTCGTGGCCGTAGGTCTCCCGGACGTAGGCCGCGATCTGGCGCTCGCCCTCGGGGTCCATGTCGTCGTCCGCGCGGGGAACCTCGTAGCCGCGCTCGGCGACGATGCGCTTTGCCTCGGCCAGCGGGATGCGCGGGAACGGCAGGCTCGGCACGGTGACTTCGACGTCCCAGAGGGCCTTGATCTCCTCGCCGTGCTTGTCCTTGACCGCCTGGAAACCGGCGACGAGCAGTTCCTCGTGCAGCTTCATGACGTCTTCGTGGCTGTCGATCCAGCTGATCTCGGAGTCGACGCTGGTGAACTCGGTGGCGTGACGGCTGGTGAAGCTCGGGTCGGCGCGGAACGCGGGCCCGACTTCGAAGATCTTGCCGAAGCCGGCGGGCTGCGCCATCTGCTTGAAGAACTGCGGGCTCTGCGCCAGGTACGCCTTGCCGTCGAAGTAGTCGACCTCGAACAGCTCGGCCTTGGACTCGGACGCGCTGGCCATGAGCTTCGGGGTGTGCAGCTCGATGAAGTCGTGCTCGACCCAGTACGTGCGCCAGGCGTGCTCGAGCGTGGTCTGGATGCGGAAGATCAGGGCGTTCTTGGGAACGCGAAGGTCGAGGAAACGCCAGTCCATGCGCTTGTCGACGGCGGAGTCGTCGGCGATGGGGGTCTCGGGGATTGCGGCAGCGGCCACAACGATGCCGTCGAGCTTGATCTCGACACCGCCGAGCTTGACGCGCTCGTCGTGCTTCAGTTCACCGGTCGCGGTGAGGAACGTGCCCTGCGCCAGCGCGGAGATCTCCGCGGCGATCGGGTCTTCTGCCGGCGTGCCGTCCTCGTTAAAGACACGGGGGTGTACGAGCTGCACCGCTCCCGACTCGTCGCGCAGCACAACGAACTGCACCTTCTTCTGATCACGGACGGTGTCGACCCAGCCGGATACGGAAATGGGGCCGTCGGATGCCGCGGCAAGGTTCTTTATAAGGGTGCGTTCAGTCACGATCACCGAGTTTAGTGCGATCCGCCCCGCGGCCAGCGGGGCGCTGGGGCGAAAGTACACTTGACTGCGTGCCAGCTACCCTCCTCCACCTCGTTCGTCACGGCGAGGTCCACAACCCCGAAGGCGTGCTCTACGGCCGCATCCCCGGATTCGGCCTGAGCGATCTGGGCAAAAAGATGGCTGCCGTCTCGGCCGCGTCGCTCGCGGGCAACCCGATCACGCGCCTGTACGCGAGTCCGCTGCAGCGCGCGCAAGAGTCGGCTGCGCCCTGGGCGCAGAACTTCGGACTCGACATCCGCACGGAAGACCGCATCATCGAACCGACCAACAAGTTTGAGGGCGGCACCTTCGAACTGAGCGCCAAGGTGATCTTCAAGCCCCACGCCTGGCCCTGGATCTACAACCCGCTGCGCCCGAGCTGGGGTGAGGCCTACACCTCGATCGCCGCGCGCATGATCGCGGCCATGGACGACGCGTGGGACGAGGCGGACGGTGGCGAGGTTGTCATGGTGAGCCACCAATTGCCGATCTGGATGACCCACCGCTTTGTTATGGGCGAGAAGCTGTACCACGACCCCCGCAAGAGGCGCTGCAGCCTCTCGAGCATTACCACGTTCGAAAAGCGCGGTACCAGCTTCGTCGAAGTTAACTATCAGGATCCTGCGCGAGAGTTGGCGGCGACCGCCATCGATCTGGGAGCCGTGTGAATACTGCGCGCCGTGTACTACCGCTGCGCCCGCGATCGCGCGGGCTCAAGCTGGGCCTCGGGCTCGTGTCATCCGCCATCGCTCTCGTGCTTCTGGCCGGCTGCGCGAACGATCCGCTTGCCGCCCAGTACAAGGACGGCACCGACACCAACTACATCTCCGGTGAGGGTGTCTACAAGGAGTACACGGTCGCCGAGCGCGGCAAGACCGTCGACTTCAAGGGCACAACCGACGCCGGCACGAAGGTGTCGAACGCCGACTACGCCAACAAGGTGACCGTCGTGAACTTCTGGTACGCGGGGTGCCCGCCGTGCCGTCTCGAGGCTCCCGACCTGGAAAAGCTGTCGAAGACGTACGCCGCGAAGGGCGTCAGCTTCCTCGGGGTGAACACCTACGACCAGGCTCCGACGTCCCAGGCGTTCGCCCGCAAGTTCGGCGTCACCTACCCGTCGATCATCGACGCCAACGACGTCGCGGTGCAGTTCGCCTTCTCCGGCTCCGTTCCGCCCAACGCTGTGCCTACCACTCTCGTTCTCGACCGTGAGGGCCGCGTGGCAGCACGCTGGTCCGGCCTCGTCAGCGACCCGTCGATCCTCGCCGCGATGATCGACCGCGTTGTCGGCGAGGAGAGCTAGCTGTGGGGTCCATTCCCGAGATCGTCAACAGTGGCAGTCTCTTCTTCGCGATACCGCTCGCCCTGCTCGCGGGCCTGATTTCCTTCCTGTCGCCGTGCATCCTGCCTCTCGTGCCCGGGTACATGGGCTACATCGGCGGGTTCACGAGTGAGGCCGACCGTCCCCGCCGTGGACGCCTGCTGCTGGGCGTCGCGCTCTTCGTGCTCGGCTTCTCGGTGGTCTTCGTCGGCTTCGGCATCCTGTTCGGCACCGCCGGGCTCATGCTCAAGGCCAACCTCGACCTGATCACCCGCATCGCCGGCGTCATCGTGATCCTGCTTGGGCTCGTCTTCATCGGTCAGTTCACCTTCATGCAGCGCACGTTCCGTCCGAGCTGGCGCACCACCACCGGCCTCGCCGGCGCTCCGCTGCTCGGCCTTGTCTTCGGCCTCGGCTGGACGCCGTGCATCGGCCCGACGCTTGCCGCTGTGTACACGATCGCGCTCAACGGGGGCAGCCCGTGGCGTGGTGCCCTACTCGGCCTCGCGTTCTGCATCGGACTCGGTGTGCCATTCCTGCTCGTCGCGTTCGGGCTGAACTGGGTCACCGGGTCGATCTCCTGGCTCAAGCGCCACATCCGCCTGATCAACATCATCGGCGGCGCAATTCTTATCATCATCGGCATTCTGATGGTGACCGGCCTCTGGCATCTGCTCATGTCCGAGTTTCTCGCGGAGGTGAACAGTGGCTTCTTCCCGGCCCTCTGATCATTTTGATTCCCCGGCGCCCGACAAGGCGATCAACCAGCCCAAGCTGGGGGTGATCGGATACCTGCGCTTCTTCTGGCGCCAGCTCACCAGCATGCGCACCGCGCTGTTCCTGCTGTTGCTGCTCGCGTTCGCTGCCGTTCCCGGATCGCTCGTGCCCCAGGTCACCTCCGACCCCAACGGCGTGATCCAGTACAAGGCGGCCAACCCGGGCCTGTCGAAGGTGCTCGACTTCTTCCAGATCTTCGACACCTACAGCTCGATCTGGTTCTCCGCGATCTACCTGCTGCTGTTCATCTCGCTCATCGGCTGCGTGGTGCCGCGCACCAAGCATCACCTCGAGTCGCTGCGCACCAAGCCGCCGAAGACGCCCGCGCGCCTGGAGCGTCTCACCGGGTTCACCAGCACGGTGGCCGAGCCGCTCGAGGCCGACGAGGTGCAGGACGCCGTGGCATCCGCTCACAAACTCCTCAAGCGCAGCGGCTACCGCACCCGCCTGTTCACCCAGTCCGGACCCGCCGATGGCGCGACCGCGATGTCCGTCAGTGCCGAGCGCGGCTACCTGCGGGAGACCGGCAACCTGGTGTTCCACGGAGCGCTCGTGGGCATTCTGATCGCGGTGGGCTTCGGCTCCGGCTTCAGCTACACCGGCCAGAAGGTCATCGTCGAGGGCCAGTCGTTCACGAACGTGCTCGGCAACTACGACTCGTTCAACCCGGGCCGCTTCTTCAGCGACTCGGAGCTGGTGCCGTACTCGATTCAGCTCGACAAGTTCACCGCCAAGTACGAAGAGACCAACATCAAGGCCTACGGCCAGCCGATCGATTACACGGCGGATGTCACGACCGACGTTCCCGGTGGCGAGGGCAAGTCCACCCAGACCATCAAGGTCAACTCGCCGCTGCGCATCGGTGGAACCGACGCGTACCTGCTCGGTAACGGCTACGCGCCGTGGATCACCGTGCGGGACGGCGAGGGTAACGTCGCGTTCTCGCAGCCGGTGGCCTTCCTGCCGCAGGACGCAAACCTCACGAGCGTCGGCGTCGTGAAGGTGCCCGACGCACTGCCTGAACAGCTCGGGCTGCAGGGCTTCTTCTACCCGACCGTGTGCGACACGACGGTGTGTACGGGAGCGCTCACCTCGGTGCATCCCGATCTCCTCGACCCGACACTGACGCTGCAGGTCTACACGGGCAACCTCGGCCTCGATAAGGGTGTTCCGACCAGCGCCTTCGCGCTCAACACCGACAAGCTGACGGAGGTTGCCGGCACCAAGGCCGCGACCCCCTCGCTGCTGCTGAAGGTCGGCGACACTGTTGACCTTCCCAACGGTCTTGGCAGCGTCACCTTCGACTCGGTCAAGCGCTTCATCTCGCTCGACGTGCACCACGACCCGACGCAGCTCTGGGTGCTCGGCTTCGCGGTTCTCGTGCTCGCCGGCCTGCTGACCGGACTGTTTGTGCCGCGTCGCCGGGTCTGGGTGAAGGCCGTGGAGACCGAGGACGGCGTGCGCTTCGAGTACGCCGGACTTGCCCGTGGCGAGGATCCCGGACTCGAGGCGGCGATAGCTGATATCGCGAAGAAACATTCCCAGCATCTCGGGCTTAAGCTGTCCCGGTGACTGGACAACTTATAACGCTGAGCCTCGTGGCCATTTGGTCGGCGATGGCGGTGTACGCGCTGGCATTCATCGCGTTCACGATCGACCTCGCGCGTCGAACCGCCCCCGCATCCGAGGATGTCGTGGTCCGCTCCGCCGCCGCCGACTCGGCTCTGTCGTACGAGACCATGACCGAAGGGTCATCCTCGTCCGGTCGCGGCTCGACCGCGGTGCTCGAGCGCACCGCCGCCCGGGTCGACGGAACCCTGCGTTCCTCGAAGTGGACCCGCATCGCCATGGCGTTCACCGTCATCGCGTGGATCCTGCACGTCGGTGGCACCGTGCTGCGCGGCCTCGCCGCCGGGCGCGTGCCGTGGGCCAACATGTTCGAGTTCTCGCTGACCGCGACCGCGATCGTGGTGGGTGTCTTCCTTGCCGTGCAGTTCTGGCAGGACCTCAAGTTCCTCGGCGCGTACGTCGTCGCCTTCGCGCTGCTGCTGCTCGGGCTCGCGACCGTCAACTTCTACGTGGACGTCATCCCGCTGCCGCCGGCACTCCAGTCGTACTGGCTCGTCATCCACGTGTTCGTCGCCTCCCTCGGAACCGGGTTCTTCGCCCTGGGCGCAGGTCTCTCGATCGCGCAGCTGCTGCAGGCCGGTGGCTCCAAGCGCCTCAAGTTCCTCGGCACGCTTCCCTCGGCCGTCACGCTCGAGAACATGGCGTACCGCCTGATCGTCGTCGGGTTCGTCTTCTGGACGTTCACGCTCATCGCCGGCGCCATCTGGGCCGAGCACGCCTGGGGTCGCTACTGGGGCTGGGACACCAAAGAGGTCTGGACCTTCATCATCTGGGTCATCTTCGCTGGCTACATCCACGCCCGTGCTACCCGCGGATGGCGCGGCTCGCGCAGCGCATCGCTCGCGATCATCGGTTTCGCCGCGGTCATCTTCAACTTCACGATCGTGAACCTGTTCTTCAAGGGACTGCACGCGTACAGCGGCATCTCGATGTAGTTCTGTTCATCACACAACAACGGCGGTTCGGGATGTCCCGGGCCGCCGTTGTTGCGTTGCCGCGAGGCATCCGCCC
Organism: Glaciihabitans sp. dw_435; assembly: GCF_018449675.1. Classification (GTDB taxonomy): domain Bacteria; phylum Actinomycetota; class Actinomycetes; order Actinomycetales; family Microbacteriaceae; genus Glaciihabitans. The sequence continues at coordinate 67,086 of NZ_JAAVUZ010000006.1, forward strand.
TCCGCCGCAGCTGCGACGCTAGGCGGTGACCTGCAGCAGGCGGTGCGTGCGGGCAACCCGGGCCAGCCACCACGCGGTGCGGTCCTCGTCGGCGGCGTAACGGTCGAGCAGTCCGCCGCTCACCGCGACGCGGCGCACGTCGATCTTGCCGTCCCGCGGCAGCAGCGGCTCCTCGGTCACGTCCGCGCCGAGCAGGGCGGCGGTGCCGAGGCCACAGTCGAAGTCGAGCTGGGGGATGCTGGCTGCGAGGTGTGCCCCCATGGAGAGCCCCACCGAGGTATCCAGCGCGCTCGAGACGACGACGGGAAGCCCCGCCTCCGCCACGATCGAGAGCGCCTTCGCGACGCCCCCGAGCGGCTGCGCCTTGATCACCAGGATGTCGGCCGCGCCAGCTCGGGCAACCTCGAGCGGGTCATCCGCTTTCCGCACGCTCTCATCGGCGGCGATCGGGATGCCCATGTACTTCACGCGCGTGCGCACCTCGGCGAGCTCGTCGATGGTGGCGCAGGGCTGCTCGACGTACTCGAGGTCGTATTTGGCGAACGCGTGGATGGCGCGCTCGGCCTCGTCCACCGTCCAGCCGCCGTTGGCGTCGACGCGGATGCGACCGTCGGGTCCGATGAGTTCGCGCACACGGGCGACGCGGGCCGTGTCATCCGCCAGCAGCTGTCCCGGTTCCGCGACCTTGATCTTGACGGTGCGGCACCCGGGGAAGCGCGCGAGGATGCCCTCGACATCGCCGGCGGGCACGGCCGGCATGGTCGCGTTGACGCGGATGTGGGGGCGCCGGCGGGGCGGCAGGTCGTTCCAGCCAAAATCGATGGCGGCCGCCAGCCAGGTGGATGCCTCGGAGTCGTCGTACTCGACGAAGGGGGAAAACTCTGTCCATCCCCGTTCGCCCTCGAAGAGCACGGCCTCCCTGGTGTCGATTCCGCGGAAGCGTGTTGCCATGGGCAGGGAGACCACTCGCGCCGTCGCGAGCAGGTCCGATAGTGGGACTGTCATGTGCCCAGTTTGCCGGACGGACCGCGCGCTGGCACTCTGGGGTTACTGATTCCTGCGGAGGATGGCTATGGCGAACGGCGAACGCGGTATCGAGGCGCTCAAGCCGAACTACACGCCCGGGCGTGGCGACGGCGCCCGCACCCCGCGTGCGATCCGCCAGTCGGCCACCGACCGGGCTCCCCGCAAGAGCTCACCGAAGCCGCCTCGCGGCCCGAAGCCCGCGAAGCCCACGCGGGCCGAGCGCGCCGGACGCCGCACCATCCTCGTCGGGGTGTTTGCCCTTGCGCTTGCCCTCGGCGCCGTCGTGCTGGTGTCCGTCGGCATCAATCTGGCGTACGCCGACGAATTTGCGCAGTCGAGTCGTCTGGCCGTCTTCGCGATCGTCGTGTCGATCGCGGGCTTCCTCGTCGGTGGGGTCGCGGTGATCACCGGTCGCGGACGCTCCTGGGGAGCCGTGGCGATGGGCGTGAGCCTGCTGGCCAACCCGGTGGTGCTCACGCAGCTCATCGGCTGGCTGAGCCACGTCATCCCGACGTAGACCCCCGGGGACCGCGCCGTAGGCTAGTGCCATGACTTCCGCGGTTTCCGACCTGTTCGATCCGACCGTGTGGCGCGAGGTTGCCGGGTTCGAGCAGCTGACCGACATCACGTACCACCAGGACACCGCGGGCCGGGTCGCCCGGGTGGCATTCAACCGGCCGGAAGTGCGTAACGCGTTCCGTCCGCACACGGTGGACGAGCTTTACCGGGCGCTCGACGACGCACGCCAGAACCCGCGGATCGGGGTAGTCCTGCTGACGGGCAATGGCCCGAGCCAGAAGGACGGCGGCTGGGCGTTCTGCAGCGGCGGGGACCAGCGCATCAGGGGGCGTGACGGATACCAGTACGCGGATGGCACGGCACCGACGGGACCGTTCGGCGCAGCGTCATCCGGCCGCCTGCACATCCTTGAGGTGCAGCGACTCATCCGGTTTATGCCGAAGGTCGTCATTGCCGTGATCCCCGGATGGGCGGCCGGCGGCGGGCACTCGCTGCACGTGGTGTGTGACCTGTCGATCGCGAGCGCCGAGCACGGCAAGTTCAAGCAGACCGATGCGGACGTCGGCTCGTTCGACGGAGGCTACGGCAGCGCCTACTTCGCGCGGCAGGTGGGGCAGAAGTTTGCGCGGGAGGTGTTCTTCCTCGCCCGCGAGTACTCGGCGCAGCGCGCGCTCGAGACCGGCGCGATCAACGCCGTGGTGCCGCACGCCGAACTCGAGACCGTCGCGTACGAGTGGGCCAACGAAATTTTGACCAAGAGCCCCACCGCGATCCGCATGCTGAAGTTCGCCTTCAACGCGGTCGATGACGGCATGGTGGGCCAGCAGGTGTTCGCGGGCGAGGCCACGCGCCTTGCCTACGGCACCGACGAGGCCGTCGAGGGGCGCGACTCGTTCCTCGAGAAGCGCGAGCCCGATTGGGCGCCGTTCCCCTGGCAGTTCTGATGGGGGGAGAGGCGTGACCCGCCCGCTCTCCGTCATCGCCGCGGATCCCGCCGCCGTCCTCATCGCCCTGCGCGCTGCCCTCGCCGGGAGCGGCCCCGCCGTCTTTCCCCGGGCGCTCGACGCCTCACCGGTCGTGCCGGGCTCCCTCCCTGCCGAGGTGCCGCGCCGCGTCGCCCTCGTCGTCGAGACCAGCGGCTCCACCGCGAAGCCCAAGCGGGTGGCACACAGCAGTGACGCTCTGCTCGCCAGCGCCGCGGCATCCGATTCCGCGCTCGGCGGCGCCGGACAGTGGCTCCTCGCCCTCCCCGCGCACTACATCGCCGGCCTCAACGTGCTCGTGCGCTCCATCGCCGCGGGTACCGACCCGGTGATCCTCCCGTCGGGACCCTTCGATCCGATCGCCTTCGCCGCTGCCGCCGATCGCATGGACGCACCGCTGCGCTTCACCTCGCTTGTGCCCGCCCAGCTCGGCCAGCTTTTGGGGGCGGATGTCGCGGTGCGCGCCCTGCGGCGGTTCGACCGCATCCTCGTGGGAGGGCAGAGCACGCCGGCCGTCCTGCTCGAGCGCGCGGCAGAGCTCGGGGTGCGCCTCACGCGCACGTACGGCTCGAGCGAGACCGCCGGGGGATGCGTGTACGACGGGGTGCCAATCGGCAACACCGAGGTGCGGATCCACGACGGCCAGGTCGAGCTCGCCGGCAGCGTGCTCGCCGACGGCTACCTCGACGATGACGAGCGCACGGCGCTGGCATTCCCGAGCGAGGCCGGACACCGCTGGTACCGCACCGGTGACACCGGCGAAGTCGTCGACGGGGTGCTCCGTGTCACCGGGCGCCTGGACGACGTGATCATCTCCGGCGGCATCAAGGTGTCGCTTGCCGATATTGAGCGCGAGGTGCGCGCGCTGCCGGGGCAGTCCGACGCCGTGGTCGTGCGCACGCCCAGTGACCGCTGGGGAGAGGTGCCTGTCGTCGTGACAGTGACCCCGCTCGACCTCGCCGACGTGAGGGCGCACCTCGGGGCGATTCTCGGTCCCGCGGCCGCGCCCGCACGAGTCGTGGTTGTGCCGGCCCTTCCGCTGCTGAGCTCGGGCAAGCCCGACCGGCGCGAGCTCGCCCGTCTGGCCGCGCTCCATAGCCGCCACAACTAGAATTCTCTCCGTGGCATCCAAGAAAAAGAACCAGCCCAACCGGCAGATCGCGAAGAAGAACACCCTGCGTCGTCCGGGAGTCAGCCCCAGCGCGCCCGCGGTACGCAAGGCGTCCGCGGCCGACTGGATCTCCGGTGCACGCGTGCGAACCCTGACGCTGGCGATTTCACCGGTGGCCCTCGGCACCGCTGCCGCCTACGTCGACAACCACGACAACGGCTGGCACTGGGTGCGCGCGCTACTGGCGCTCGCCGTCGCCCTCGCGCTGCAGATCGGCGTGAACTACGCCAACGACTACTCCGACGGCATCCGCGGAACCGATGCCGTGCGCGTCGGCCCCGCCCGTCTCACCGGATCCGGCGCCGCCAAGCCCCGCACGGTGCTGACCGTCGCGCTCTCCTTCTTCGGCATCGCGGCCATCGCCGGCATCGCCCTCGTGATCCTGAGCGGTCAGTACTGGCTGCTTGCCGTCGGCGCCGTCGCCATCGTCGCCGCGTACTTCTACACCGGCGGCAAGCGGCCGTACGGCTACAACGCCCTCGGCGAAGTGTTCGTCTTCATCTTCTTCGGCCTCGTCGCCACGGCGGGCACCACCTACACCCAGGTCGGCGACGTCAACTTTGAGAGCTGGGCGACCGGTGTCGCGATCGGTCTCCTGGCCTGTGCCGTGCTGATGGTCAACAACATCCGCGACATCGTTCAGGACAAGCTCGCAGGCAAGCGCACCTTCGCCGTTGTGCTGGGCGACCGCGCATCCCGCATCGTCTACGTCGTGTTCGCGCTGGCGCCGTACCTGATCCTCGGCTTCTTCTCGATCTACTACGAGAACGCCTACCTGGTCTTCTTCACGCTGCTGCTGGCACTGCCGGCCTGCCTGATCACCCTGACCGCGAAGACCGCGCCCGAGTTGATCCTGGCGCTGAAGCTCACGAGCTTCAACGCACTGTTCTTCGGTGTTGGCCTCGCCTGGGCGATCGCCTTCTAGACGCTGCGGTTACTGCCCGCTGTTGTCGAGCGCGTCGTCCTCATCGGAATCCCGGTTCTTGGGTGCGCCGGGGCCGGTGTTGGAGCGGCGCTCGACGATGTTCTGGGTGACGGCGTCGCGCTGCCCGCGGAAGAAGATATACGAGATGCAGAGCCCACCGATGGCGGCGATGATCGCGGCGAGCCAGATCGGCGCCGGCGTGGTCAGCATCACCAGCGCGAGGATCGCTGCGAACAGCACAATTCGAATCAGGCTGTAAGAGATCCAAGGTTTCACTCGCCAAGTGTAGGCGCCCCCGGATCAGCAAGCTGTGAGCGTAATGCGTGTACGGGCGGCACGACGCGTGCGGACGTAGAATCTGTTCATGGCACGTTTGCTCGTGGTGTTGGGCGTCGCGATTGTCGCCTTCACCGTCTTCTCACTAATCGATGTTCTGATGACGGACAAAACGAGATTTCGCGCGCTGAATAAGCCGATCTGGTTCTTCGTCGTACTGATCCTCCCGGCCCTCGGCGGCATTCTCTGGTTCGCTATCGGCAAGGCGCGACGTGGCGCCTCGGGTCCCGCTCGTCAGCTTGCGCCGGACGACGACCCCACCTTCCTTCGCGGACTCGCCCGCGACAAAGACCAGGACGAGCGCATTCGTCGACTCGAGCAGGAACTGTCCGAACTCGACGATGACTCCAAACCCGAGTAGTTCGCCCGCGACCGATTTCGCGGTAGCGCTGCTCGACGAATTCATCGCGCTCGGCGGGCGCGACATGGTGCTGAGCCCGGGCTCGCGATCGCAGGCCCTCGCTATCGCTGCCGCCGGGTTCGAGCGCGCCGGCCTGCTGCGGCTGCGCGTGCGTATCGACGAGCGCAGTGCGGGATTCCTCGCGCTGGGCCTCGCCGTCGAGACGGGCCTTCCCGTCATTGTCGTCACCACTTCCGGCACCGCCGTCGCCAACCTGCACCCCGCCGTGCTGGAAGCCCACCACTCCGGTGTGCCCCTCATCATCGCGACCGCCGACCGTCCGGAAGAACTGCGCCACATCGGCAGCAACCAGACCGCCGAGCAGTCCGGTCTCTTCGGCCCCGCGATCGTCTGGAACTGGGATGTCGGTGCCCCGACCGGTGAGCCTGGAGAAGCGGATGCCGCGGCGGCCGTCATCGGTGACGCCTGGGCGGCCGCGCGCACGGGTCACTCCGGCTTCGCCGGCCCCGTGCACCTCAACCTCGCATTCACCGAACCGCTCTCCGGCGTCGTGACGCTGCCGCGCGGGGGAGCGCCGCGCCCCGTCCCCACGCCCGGGGATGCCGCCGCGGCGGCGATCGATGCCGCCACGGATGACGTCATCGCGCATGCGGTGGGCGAGATCGTGGCCGGGGCAACCGATGAGGCCGGCCGCGAGGCATCCACTCACCGTCTCTCGTACGAACCGGGCACCGTTGTCATCGCCGGGGCCGGAGCGGGCGAGCGCGCCGAGGCCACCGCGCGGGCCCTCGGTGCACCGTTGCTTGCCGAGGTCTCCAGTGGCGCGCATTTCGGGCCCAATCTCGTGGTGATGTACCGCGAACTTCTCAACGCGGCGGAGTTTGGCGCGGCCGTGCGCCGCGTCATCGTGTTCGGGCACCCGACGCTGAGCCGCGAGTTCCCCGCGCTGGTGCAGCGCGCCGACGTCACCGCCTACGTCGTGCGGACGCCGGGAGCGGATGACTACAACCCTGGTCATCGTGTGCAGCACTTCGCCAACGACGTGGTCGTGGAGGGCGAGCCCGACACATCCCGCGAGGCGCGCGCCTGGCTGGGCAGCTGGGTGATGACCTCGCGTGCGCTGCTTGAGCCCGAGGAACCCGACATTGCCGTCGGCCTCTCCAATGCCGACTTCGCCCGCCGCCAGCTCGCGATCGTACGCGAACCGGTGACCCGCCGCATGCTCGCCGAGGCAGTCTGGCGCGCGACCTGGCCGCACGACAGGCTCGTGCTCGGGGCATCCCGCCTCATCCGCGAGGCCGACAGTGTGGTGCCGGGCAAGAAGATCCGCGCGCACGCCAATCGTGGGCTTGCGGGAATCGACGGCACGATCGCCACCGCGCTGGGCATTGCTCTGGCCAGTCAGGCGGAGCCCGGGGACACCGCGGCCGGCACTACCCGCGTGCTGCTCGGCGACCTCGCGGCACTGCATGACGCCGGTTCCCTGCAGCTGGGCGTCGGGGAGATTCGACCGCACATCCAGGTGATCGTCGGCAACGACAACGGAGGCACGATCTTCGACGGCCTCGAGGTGGGCTCGGACGGGCCATCCGTCACCCTCGACCGCGTCATGCTCACGCGGCAGAACATCGACTTTGAGAAGCTCGCCGCCGCCTATGGCTGGGAGTACGCACGCGTCACGAACCGGGGCGAGCTCGATTCGGCGCTGACGGTGTCTGGTCCGCCGATCCTCATCGAGGTTCCGCTCGAGCGCTAGCACTCGACTTGCCGGCGACTCGCTCACCCTGACGACCTCGATGGGTGAGGTCGACTTCCGGCGGATGTAGCCGAAAGACGTGGTTATTTGTCGGGTATCCCGATAGGTTGCTGGCTGTGACCGAGACCCGAGAATCCGTGCCCCTGAGCAAGAACTCCGGACGATCCGTGGCGTTCGCCATCTTCATCGTCATCGCGAACCTGCTGATCAACGCGATCACCGATGCGTTTCTCGGCACCACCCCGTCGGAAGGCGAAGCCTGGGCCTGGGTGATCATTCACCTCGTTGTGGTGGTCGTACTGGGATTCTTCGCCATCCGGTTCGGTGCTGTCGCGCTGCGGGAGACGGCCGGCGGGCGGATGCGCGGCCGCGGCCTGGCGATCACGGGCATTGTGCTCGGCAGTGTGCTGGTGCTGTTCACCCTGGTCGCGACCCTCGTGCAGGTCATCGCCGCGTACATGTTCTAGCTCTCGCCAGCAGGACCAAAGTCATATAGCCAAGTTATATAGCATGGCTATATACTTATGGAGTGCCCAGCGAACTCAGTTCCACCCTCAGCCGTCTGGTGAGCGTGACCACCCGGCTCACCCGTATCGCTGCGCAGTCCGCGGGCGAAACGACGTCCCCGGCGATGTGGCGCACGATCGGTGTGCTGCAGGCGGATGGCGCGCTTCGCCTCGGTGAGCTCGCGGCCGCCAGCCGCGTGAGCCAGCCGACGATGACCAACATCGTCGCGCGGCTGCTCGAGCTCGGCTGGGTCGACCGTGCCCACGATTCATCCGACGCTCGCGCCTGGGTCATTGCCCGCACGCCCGCCGGTGACGCCGCGCTCGCCGATTGGCGAGAGCGCATCGGCGCGGCCATCGAGCCGCTGTTCGCCGACCTGAGTTCGCAGCAACGGGACATCCTGTCCGCGGCCGTCGACATCGTCGCCTGCCGCGTCACCCCTGACTCCATTACCCCCAGAGAGAAGATCGACAAGTCATGACCTCCACCACTTCGAAACCCGCCTCGGCAGCCGCGCACGGCCACGGTGGCGGCGGATCGATCCTGCGCCAGCCCAAGGCGGTGTGGGCGGTCGCCTCGGCGTCCGTCATCGCCTTCATGGGCATCGGCCTGGTCGACCCCATCCTCCCGGCGATCTCCAAGGAGCTGGAGGCCACGCAGAGCGAGACCTCCCTGCTCTTCACGAGCTACCTGGTGATCACCGGCCTCGCGATGTTCATCACGAGCTTCGTGTCGAGCCGCATTGGTGCCAAGAAGACGCTGATGATCGGTCTCGGTCTCATTGTCGTCTTCGCCGCGCTCGCCGGCCTCGGCTGGAACGTGGAGGCCGTCATCGGCTTCCGTGCCGGCTGGGGACTCGGAAACGCGTTCTTCATCTCGACCGCGCTCGCGACCATCGTGGGTGCGGCCAGTGGCGGGGCATCCTCGGCGATCGTCCTGTATGAGGCTGCGCTGGGCCTCGGCATCGCGATCGGACCCCTGCTCGGTGGACTGCTCGGCTCCATCAGCTGGCGCGGACCCTTCTTTGGCACGGCAGTGCTGATGGCGATCGGCTTCATCGCGATCATGGTCATGCTCATGGGCGACGACAAGGCGACCCGGGTCAAGACTCCACTCTCGGCGCCGTTCCGCGCGCTGGCCGTGCCGTCCATCCTGACCCTCGGTATCACCGCGTTGTTCTACAACATTGGCTTCTTCACCCTGCTCGCCTACACGCCGTTCCCGCTCGGGCTCACGGCTCTCGGCCTCGGATTCGTGTTCTTCGGCTGGGGACTGGGCGTCGCCATCACGTCGGTGTTCGTCGCGCCGGTGCTGACCCGGTTCCTGCCGCGCACCCGCGTGCTGTGGATCATCCTGCTGCTGCTCGCCATTGACCTCGCGGTGGGCGGTCTGGTGATCGACTCGACGCTCGGCCTGATCCTCGTGATCATCGTCGGCGGTCTGCTGCTGGGAATCGTCAACACGGTGCTGACCGAGGCAGTCATGGCCGCGAGCGACCTGCCACGCACGGTCGCCTCCTCCGCGTACTCCGCGGTGCGCTTCCTCGGTGGAGCAATCGCCCCGCCCGCCGCATCCGCGATCGCCGTCGCCGCCCACTCCGCCGGGGTGCCGATGTACTACGCCGCCGGTTCCGTCGTCATCGCCGCGATCGTCGTGATTCTCGGGCACAAGGTGCTCGCCCGGGTCAATGGCGTCGAGGAAAGCCAGGTCGTCGAGGCCGAGGCGATCACCCTCGGAGAGTAGGAGCAGGCGAGGCGCGCTACGACGGGATGAACAGCGTGATGATCGACACGATCACCGCGATCACTCCGAGGCCAACCAGCACGAGCCCGGTCACCCGAAGCACCTTTTCACCGTCCGTGTGCGAGCCGATCCGCATCCGGTCGGGGGAGCGCCGGCTGTAGTGAATCTGCAGCGCGTCGGGGTCCTTGATGTCCGCAAGCTCGTCGGGTGTCAGTTCTGCCGTGTGCAGGGTGCCCTCGTCGGTCATCCATCGCACCAGCGTGCCGCCGCTGCCCGGGGCATCCACCAGTACCGCGTCTGTCTCCACCCAGCTGCCGCGCGCCGCGCGAACGATCACCAGCGTGAGCAGGCACGCGCCGCCGGCGAGAAAACCGATCCAGGTGAACAGCTCCGCCAGAAGCTCGATGAGTTTCAGCGCGGTCACGCACCCCATGATATTGGTCCCGGGCGAATTCGCGGCCTCGGAGCGGTGCTCAGATGGGACGGGTACGGTGAGTGGATGACCCAGCTGCTGCCTGCCACATCCACTCTTTCCCTCGCCGGCGTTGACCCGCGATCCACCCCGGGCTGGAAGCACGGCAAGGCGGCCGCCGAGCGAGAACTCGCCAGGGGCGCGACCGAACTCGGCACCCTGCAGGAGCAGCTCTTTGCCGAGGCGCAGCACGGCACTGGCCGCAACGTGCTGGTGGTGCTGCAGGCGATGGACACGGCCGGCAAGGGCGGAATCGTGCGCCACGTGTTCGGCGGCGCGAATCCCGCGGGCATCCACAGCTTCGCGTTTAAGGCGCCCACCGACGAGGAGAAGCAGCACGACTTCCTCTGGCGCATCCGCAAGCAGCTGCCCACGCACGGCTACATCGGGGTGTTCGACCGCTCCCACTACGAGGACGTGCTGATCGCCCGCGTGCGTCATCTCGTTGCGCCGGACGTCATCGACTGGCGGTACGAGCGCATCCGCGAGTTCGAGAAAGAACTTACCGACGGCGGCACCGCGGTCATCAAGATCATGCTGCACATCAGCTCGGACGAGCAGAAGGCCCGCCTCGCCGAACGCCTGAACCGTCCGGACAAGCTGTGGAAGTTCAACCCCGGCGATATCGACGAGCGCGAGCTGTGGCCCGCCTACCAGGAGGCGTACGAGCTCGCCATCCAGAAAACGACGACTCCGGATGCCCCGTGGTTCGTCGTTCCCGCCGACCGCAAGTGGTACGCGCGCCTCGCCGTGCAGCGACTGGTGATCGAGAAGCTGCGGTCATTCGACCTCACGTGGCCGAAGCCGGATTACGACGTCAAGGAGCAGAAGGCGCGTCTGGCCGCGAGCTAGCTGAAGGCCTCGACGATCGGGCGGAACTTCATTTTCGTTTCGGCGAGCTCCTTCTCGGGGTCGGAGTCCCCGACGATGCCCGCGCCGGCGAAGGCCGTGACGGTCCCGTCCGGGGCGATCTCCGCGCAGCGCAGGGCGACGGCCCACTCGCCGTCACCGTCGGCACCGACCCATCCCACCGGACCGGCGTAGCGGCCCCGGTCGAAGGGCTCGAGCTCGTCGATGAGGGCGATCGCGAGCGGCGTCGGCGTTCCGGCGACCGCGGCAGTGGGGTGCAGCACCGAGATGAGGTCGAGCGACGTCGATCCGTCGGTGAGCGTGGCCTCGACGTCGCTGGCGAGGTGCCAGAGATTCGGCAGCTTGAGGGTGAACGGCAGCTCGCTCGTGGTGACGTTGCGCGTGTGCTTGCGCAGCGTGGTCAGCAGGCTCTGCAGCGCATACTCGTGCTCGTCGTTGTCCTTGGTGGAGGTGGCCAGCGCGACCGCGGCTTCCTGGTCCGAGAGGGCGTCCACACCGCGGGCCATGCTGCCGGCGAGAACCCGCGCCGTGATGGATCCGCGGTGCGCGCTGATCAGCGTCTCGGGACTCGACCCGACGAGACCATCGACCGCGAAGGTGAAGCAGTCGGGGTAGCCGAGGGAAAGGTCGGCGAGGATGAGTCGCAGATCGGCGTTCTCGGGGAGGTGGCCGACGAGATCCCGGGCGAGAACCACCTTGCTGAGATCGTGGGCGCGAATGCGCTCGACCGCCGAGGCGACCGCGGCCGTGTAGCCCTCGGGGGTGAGGGCGCCGGGGGCGAACGACAGACGGAAGTCGACGCCACTCGGGCGGGCGGGCGGAAGGGTCGCCGACGAGTTGATCCTCGTGATCCAGCTGACCCCGTCGCGGCGACCGATGACGACGGACGGCACGATGAGAACGCTCGTGGATTCCGAGGTGTCGGAGAACGCGAACGCGCCGAGTGCGACGAGACCCGTGCCGGGGAGACCGACGGGATCAACCACGGTCGCAGCCGCGGCGACGCGTTGCCAGGCGGCCGCGGCATCCACCATCCGCGACGGACCATGAAACTCGAGTCGAAGTGCTTCGCCGATGCCGGCGATGCCCTGACCTCGCCGAATGAAGACCAGCGGAAAACGCGGGTCAACCAGGGGGACGAGGGGCCTAATGTCGTCCAAAAGCTGTGTCTCTACTGTGAGAGAGATCACTTGGCCTGCAGTGTCGCTCACCCTCGAACTTTACTCCGGAAGACTTGGGAGCTTTCTCACTACACTTGGGCGAGTGAGCAAGGCGAATCTAGATAAGCAACCCGAAGAGGTCGCGGGGATGTTTGACGACGTCGCCAAGCACTACGACCGTATGAACGCAGTCCTGTCGGCGGGCAATGCCTACCTGTGGCGCAACGCAACGGTCAAGGCCGTGGCACCGCTGCCGGGTGAGCGCATCCTCGACATTGCGGCGGGTACGGGCACCAGCTCTGCCGCGCTCGCGAAGCACGGCGCCCAGGTTGTTGCCGTCGACTTCTCGGCCGGCATGATCGCCGAGGGCCGCAAGCGTCACAGCAACATCGAGTTCATCGAGGCAGACGCCGAGAAGCTCCCCTTCGGCGACAACGAGTTCGACGCCGTCACGATCAGCTTCGGCCTGCGCAACGTCAATGACCCGAAGGCCGCGCTCGCCGAGATGTACCGCGTGCTCAAGCCGGGCGGCCGCCTCGTGATCTGTGAGTTCTCCCGCCCGCCCCGCGCGCTGCTGCGCACGGGCTACTGGGCCTACCTCAAGTACGTAATGCCAACCGTTGCCAGCGCCGGCAGCTCCAACCCCGCCGCGTACAAGTACCTGATGGATTCCATCAAGGACTGGCCGGACCAGGGTCAGCTCAGCCAGTGGATTCGCGGGGCCGGATTCATCCGCGTCGCGTACCGCAACCTGACCGCCGGTGTCGTTGCCCTGCACCGCGGACGCAAGCCCGTTGATGAAGCGGTGCTCGCCTCCGTCGCCAAGCGCAAGGCAACGAAGAAGCCCGCCTCGCCCGCGGCACAGCCTCCGAAGCCGTAGCTTCCCAACAGGATTGGTTTTACCGTGAATCCGAGCGCCCCACTAGCTCGCCGAAAGACGTTGAGCGCGTCTCTTGGGCTCGGCGAAAAGCTGTTTGCCTCCAGCAAGGAGCGTCGCTTTGCGAACGCGCTCGAAACCGGACTGGACGCCGTCGAGGTCGGCCTGCTGCGCGAAATGTCGTTCACCGACAATCTTGCGGATGTCACGAGCCGCTACCTGCTCGAAGCGGGCGGCAAGCGCGTGCGTCCTGTTCTCACCCTGCTGGCCGCACAGCTGGGCACGGGTAACAACGACAACGTCATCACGGCCGCGGAGGTCGTGGAGATCACGCACCTCGCCTCGCTGTACCACGACGACGTGATGGATGACTCGCAGATGCGCCGCGGTGTTCCCAGCGCGCAGTTCGTGTGGGGCAACTCGGTGGCGATCCTCACGGGCGACCTCCTCTTTGCGAGGGCGAGCCGCCTCGTGGCATCCCTCGGCACCCGGGCAATTGAACTGCAGGCCGAGACCTTCGAGCGCCTCTGCCTCGGACAGCTGCACGAGACGATCGGGCCCGGCCCGGACGACGACGCCATCGAGCACTATCTCCAGGTGCTCGCTGACAAGACCGGATCCCTCATCGCGCTCGCCGCGCAGATGGGCGTGATCTTCTCGAAGGCCCCCGAAGAGTTCGAGGTTCCGGTCGTCGAGTTCGGCGAGAAGATCGGCGTCGCGTTCCAGCTGATCGACGACGTCATCGACCTGTCCGCGCGCGGAGCCGACACCGGCAAGGTGCCCGGCACCGACCTGCGTGCCGGTGTCTCCACGCTTCCCCTGCTCTACCTGCGCCGCCGCGCCCTCACCGACCCGGCCGCCGCCGAACTGCTCGAGCGCCTGGAGAGCGGTGTACGCACCGCCCTCGCCGCCGAGGATGCCGCGTCGATCGCCGAGCCCAGCGACGTCGCCATCGACGGGACAGCGGATGACGCGGCCCTCACGATCGCGATCGCCGAGCTGCGCGACCACGACGTCACCGCCGAGACGCTCGCCGAGGCACACCGCTGGGCGGCCGACGCCGTCGCCGCGCTCGCACCGCTGCCCGACGGCCCGGTGAAAAAAGCTCTGACCAGGTTCGCCGACTCGATTGTCGAGCGCTCGAACTAACTGAAACGCCAGCTGGAAGCACCGCGCTTCCTCTGCTGCACCACCGAACACGAGGGATTTCATGACCAAGCTCCGTTTGGCCATCGTTGGAGCCGGCCCCGCCGGTATTTACGCTGCAGACATCCTGCTCAAGATGGAAAAGCAGTTCGACGTGTCGATCGACCTGTTCGAGCAGCTTCCCGCGCCCTACGGGCTGGTCCGCTATGGCGTCGCCCCGGATCATCCGCGCATCAAGGGCATCATCACCGCGCTGCGTGAGGTGCTGGACAGCGGCAAGATCCGCCTGTTCGGCAACGTTCTCTACGGGCGCGACATCACCCTCGACGACCTGAAGAAGCACTACAACGCGGTCATCTTCTCCACGGGCGCCATCCGCGACGCCGACCTGAAGATCCCCGGCATTGACGCGGAGGGCAGCTACGGCGCCGCCGACTTCGTCAGCTGGTTCGACGGTCACCCCGACGTGCCGCGCGAGTGGCCGCTCAACGCCCGCGAGATCGCCGTCATCGGCAACGGAAACGTCGCCCTCGACATCGCCCGCATGCTCGCGAAGCACGCTGACGACCTGCTGCCGACCGAGATTCCGGCGAACGTGTACGAGGGACTCGCGCAGTCACCCGTCACCGACGTGCACGTGTTCGGCCGCCGCGGACCCATGCAGGTGAAGTTCACCCCGCTGGAGCTCCGCGAGCTCGGCGAGCTCCGCGACGTCGACATGATCGTGCACGAGGAAGACTTCGACTACGACGAGGCGTCGAAGACGGCCATTGCGACGAACAAGCAGGTGCTCGTGATCGACCGCGTGCTGACCCAGTGGCGCAAGAGAGAAGTTGGCGAGGCATCCCGTCGTCTGCACCTGCACTTCTACGCGAAGCCCCTTGAGGTCGTGACGGATGACTCGGGCCACGTGTCAGCGTTCAGGTTCGAGCGCACCGTGCCCGACGGTCAGGGCGGCGTGGCGGGTACCGGAGAGATCCGCGAGATTCCGATTCAGGCGATCTACCGCGCGGTGGGGTACTTCGGCTCCGAGCTGGACGGCATTCCGTTCGACGAGAAGCGCGGCGTCATCCCGAACCGCGAGGGCCAGGTCATCGACGATGTCGACCAGCAGCTGCACGGCATTTATGCGACCGGCTGGATCAAGCGTGGACCCGTCGGCCTCATCGGTCATACCAAGAGCGACGCCATGGAGACCATCAAGCACGTCGTCAACGACCAGCCCAGCTGGTGGACGCCGGTCTCGCCCGACGAGGAGTCCGTCGTCGAGCTGCTGAAGTCGCGCGGCGTGGAGTTCACGAACCTCGACGGTTGGCACAACCTCGACGCGCACGAGATGTCGCTGGGCGAGCCGCAGGGCCGCATCCGCATCAAGGTCGTTCCGCGCGACGAGATGGTGCGCGTCTCCAACCAGTAGGAGAGTCGGGATGACCCGGGCGGGGGTTTACTGCACGGCGGCGGTTAGCCGTGCCACGTTGTCGAGCACGCGGCTGGGCAGCGGACGGGTGAGCCACTCTTCGAGCAGCAGTTCACGCGAGGCATCCCGATAATCCTGCTCAAGGTCGCGCAGTCCCTTGACGAACTTCGGGCCGCGGATCATCACCGAGATCTCGAGGTTCAGGCTGAACGAGCGCATGTCCATGTTGCTGGAGCCGATCACCGCGACCTGGTCGTCGATCGTGAAGTGCTTCGCGTGCAGCACCGTGGGGGAGTGGTAGAGCCAGATCCGCACGCCGGCGCGCAGCAGCTCTTCGTAGTAGCTGCGCTGCGCGTGGTAGACCACGGGCTGGTCGCCGATCTCCGACACGAACAGCTGCACGTCGAGCCCGCTCTGCGCCGCCGTAGTGATGGCGTAGAGCATCGATTCATCCGGCACAAAATAGGGGCTCGTGATGATGATCCGCTCTTGCGCGGCGTAGAGCAGCGAGTTGAACAGGCGCAGGTTGTTTTCACCGTCGAATCCGGGGCCGCTGGGCACGACCTGCGCGTCGAGCAGTTCCTCGGTGGTCGACGGCTCGAGGATCTCGACCTCGCGCAGCAGCAGCTCGTCGGTCTCGGTGTACCAGTCGGTGACGAAGAGGGCGTTGATACCCGCGACGATGGGGCCCTCGAAGCGCACCATCAGGTCTTTCCAGCGCAGGCCGCGCTTGATGTTTCCCCGCTTGTTGTAGGACTTGTCGATCATGTTCTGCGACCCGGTGAAGGCAACCGTGTTGTCGATGATGAGCAGCTTGCGGTGGTTACGCAGGTCGGGGCGCTGGAACTTTCCCTGCAGCGGCTGCACCGGCAGCATCAGGGCCCACTTCACGCCGATCGACTTCAGCTTGCGAATGGTGCGGTGGTAGCCGGGCGAGCGAAGGGATGCCACGTGGTCGAGCATCACGCGCACGGTCACGCCGCGCTGCACCGCCTCTTCCATGGCGTCGAAGAACGGACGCGTCGTGTCATCGAGGGCGATGATGTAGAACTCTGCGTGCACGAAGCGCTTGGATGTGCGCACCGCCTCGGTCATCGCCTCGAGGGACGCCTCGTAGTGCGGAAACAGGTGCGCGGTGTTGCCGCCGACGAGCGGCATGGCGCCCAGGGTGCGGTTGAGCTCGACGATCGGTTCGAGCCAGCCGGGCCACGGGTTGTCGCGGCTGACCCGGTCGATGCCCTCGGTCGTCTCGATGATGTACTGGTTGATTTCGCGCTGCTTCTGGCGGCGCTTCTTCGGCAGGCGCCGGCTTCCGAGCAGCAGGAACAGCAGGAACCCGACGTACGGGATGAAGAAGATCGTCAGCAGCCACGCGGTCGCGGTCTGGGGACGTCGGTTGCGGGGCACCACGATGACGCACACCACGCGGATGACGAAGTCGATCACCAGCAGCGCGATGCCGCCGATCAGCGCGATCGTTGACCAGTTCCAACCCACTGCGTCCCCCTACGGATTTCTGCGGTGCTGTGGTGCGCGCGCGACCGTCCGGAGCGGCAGCCGGCTGGTGTTAGCGGAAGTTGACGAACTGAAGGTCGACGTCGAGGTCCTTGCCCTTGAGCAACGCCATCGTCGACTGCAGGTCATCGCGGCTCTTGGACTGCACACGCAGCTCATCGCCCTGGATCTGCGACTTGACCGACTTGGGTCCCTCGTCGCGAATGATCTTGCTGACCTTCTTCGCGTCTTCCGAGGAGATGCCGTTCTTCAGCGAGATCTCGATGCGGTATTCCTTACCGCTCGCGTAGGGCTCGCCCGTGTCGAGGCTGCGCAGTGAAATCCCGCGCTTGATGAACTTGGCCTCGAGCACCTCGAGGACGGCCTTCACGCGCTCTTCGGCGCTGGCCTTGAGAAGCAACTTCTCGCCGCTCCAGTCGACGGATGCGCCAATGCCCTTGAAGTCGTATCGCGTTGCGATTTCCTTCTGGGCCTGGTTGACGGCGTTGTCCGCCTCCATCTTGTCGACCTTGCTGACGATGTCGAATGAGGAATCTGCCATGGCCCCAGTTTAACCTGTGAAGACCCTTAGCGACTGACCGGTCGTGCCGTGCTTCCCCGCACGATCAATTCATAGGGCAACGGGATGTGCGGAGCCCCCGCATGACGCGCGCTCGGGTGCAGCTCCTCCATGAGAATCTCCACAGCCATCTGTCCCTGCAGAGCCGGAAACTGGGCGATCGTGCTGAGCCCGAAGAACGCGGACAGCTCGTGGTCGTCGATGCCGATCACTGAAACGTCGCGCGGCACCGTCAGCCCCATGTCGCGGGCGGCGAGGATCGTTCCGATCGCCATTTCGTCCGAGGCGGCGAAGACTGCCGTCGGGCGCTTGCGGGGTTGGCCGAGCAGTTGCTTCGCCGCGCGGTACCCGCCCTCGATGGTGAAGTCGCCCACGTGAAAGAGCTCCGGGTCGGGCGAGATCCCCTCGGCCTGCAGCGCGAGCTCGTAGCCGACCCTCCTGTTGGTGGGCAGGTGGAAGTCGGTCTCAGAGGCCGGGTCGCCGCCAATGTGGGCGATCGCGCGATGCCCGAGCGACAGCAGGTGTTCCGTCGCGAGCCGCGCGACCTCGACATCGTCGATGCTCAGGGTGCGCACACCGGGAAGCGGCCCACCTACCCCCACGATGGGCTTGTTCATCGCCAGGAGTCGCCCCACCTCTCCGGGGGTGAGCTCGAGGGAGATGGCGATCACGGCATCCACTCTCTTGCGCAGCAGAAAATGTTCGAAGACGCTGCGGCGTTCGTCGCCACCTCCGCCGAGGTTGTACAGGGTGAGGTCGTAGCCGTGACTGAGCAGGGCGGACTCTGCTCCCTCGATCACCGAACTGAAGAACCAGCGGCTGAGAAACGGGATGACGACGCCGACATTTTTCGTGCGCCCGGTGGCAAGGCTCGACGCGTTGGAGGAGACGACGTAGCCAAGAGTCTTCGCGGCCGTCAGTACACGCTGGCGGGTAGCGGATGACACGTGGCCGTTGCCACTGAGAGCGCGGGAGACGGTCGCGGTGGAGACGCCCGCGAGTTCGGCAACCTCGTTGATACCCGGCATCCGCGCCACCTCCTTTGGGCACTGATACTAGTGCTGGCGTTTATGACGAATGCGGGCGCGAGATGTGGTCACGGCAGGGCGAATTTCCTTGTATCCTTGTCCAGCGCCTTCGGACAGGTGATCACACGTGGTCGGGAGCGCTCTGGCGAGTTACCCAAGCGGCCAAAGGGATCTGACTGTAAATCAGACTGCTCAGCATTCGGGGGTTCGAATCCCTCACTCGCCACGGATGTCCTTCACAGGACACGCAAAAGCCCCGGACCACGTGTCCGGGGCTTTTTGCATGCCGGGTATCCGTGCCGGGGCGATGGGCACAGGGCGGGGATAGAGTGCGTCGTATGAACACAATCACGGACCGCGCCGGTGAGTAACGACCTGCTCGACCTCGCCCGCGATGTCGCCTTTGCCGCCGGGGAGCTGGTCTACCGCCGCCGCGCGGAGGGCGTCACCGTCGCCGACCACAAATCGTCGCCCGTCGACGTCGTGACGCTGGCCGATCGTGAGAGCGAGGCACTCATCCGGTCGATGCTTGCTGACGCCCGACCGAATGACGCATTCTTCGGCGAGGAGACGTCCGGTGAGGCGGCGGCCCGTGACGGCGGCACCAGCGGTCTGACGTGGATCGTCGACCCGATCGACGGCACGGTCAACTACCTCTACGACATCCCGCACTATGCGATCAGCATCACCGTGGTCGAGGGCGACCCCAACCCGTTCACCTGGAACGCGCTCGCCGGGTGTGTGCTCAACCCCGCGACGGGAGAAGTCTTCACCGCCACGGCGGGCGAGGGCGCCTGGCTGGGGGATACGGCGATCCATGCCGCTCCCTCGGTTGACCTGGCGCAGGCCCTCGTGGCGACCGGCTTCGGCTACGACGCGGAGGTGCGCCGCGCGCAGGGCGCGGTCGTCGCGCAGTTATTGCCCGAGGTTAGGGACATCCGGCGCATGGGAACCGCTTCACTCGACCTGTGCTTCGTCGCCAACGGTCGCCTCAATGCCTACTTCGAGCGCGGCCTCCAACACTGGGACCACGCAGCCGGCGCCCTGATCGCGCGGGAGGCCGGTGCCCGGGTGACCGGGTTCGACGGCGTCGCGGCAAGCCGCGAGTTCACGCTCGCGGGAGCGCCGGAACTCGCTGCCGCGCTTGAGGCGCGACTGATTGATCTCGGCGTCTGACTTCATTCCCATCGCGGCACCTGACACCCGTCGTGAAGCTCCGTTTCCATGCCGTGAGCGGTACTCACACTGGCATTTACCTCCAAGCCGCGGTCCCCGACTGGCCAGATTCCGAGTCTGTGGCTACGATGGACTCTTGTTCGTTATCTGACCGTGATTATTCGTCCGGTCAGGTTGCACCCGAAGAAGCGGCATTTCCCATAAGGGAATGTTTCGCGTTTAGAGGAGTATCGCCATGTTTGTACGCCCTTCTGAGCGTGGCGTGACCAATTTTCCGGCTACCGAACGCGGTAACGCGTGACGTCCGAAGACCTTCGCGAAGAAGGCGCCCCCGCAGCCCCGCTGACCCGGCGTGAACTTCGCGAACGCGAACGCGCCGCAGAAGCGGCCCTCGCGCAGGCTCCCGCAACTCCCGTCGCATTAGTTTCCACCGGTACCGCCGCGCTTCCCGTCGTTCTGACGTCGACCACCGCCGTCACCACCCACTCCGTTCCGACCGCCACGGTCCCGCTCACCACGGTGATGGCCCCGTCCGCTCCGGTCGCCGCCATGCCCGTCGCCGTCCCGGCCCCTCCGGTGTTCACTCCCGAGGCGCACGCCGAGCCGGTCATCGTGAAGCCGGTGAAGCCCGGATCCGCGCGAGCGCGCCGCGCACGTGTCATCCGCGACGCCCACCGCTCCCGCCCGTCGGCCCCGCCGTCGTCCTCGTCTTCTCCCGCTCTCGCCCGCAAGCGCGCCGCCGGAAAGCTCGTCTCGTTCGCCGCTCTGTTGTTCGCCGGCGCGATCCTGGTGAGCCTCACGGTGCCGTCGAGCCTCTTCTTCGCCAATCACGCGGATTCGGCAGTGGATGTCACGGCTGCCGCCTCCGCGTCCGCCGATGTCTCCGAGGCCGCTGCAGCGAAGGTCACCCCGGTGCAGACCATCGCGCCCGTCGACGACTCCGTGAAGGAGACACCCGTCACGCGCGATGCGTGGGATGTCGTCTCCGGCGCGGAACTCGCCCAGGTGAGCTACGGCGCGCGGACGACCGCCTACTCGGTGGACAACTCGGGTGCCGTGCGCTGGCCGTTCGAGTACGCGGCATCGATCTCCGACGGCTTTGGCGCCCGCGTCTCGCCGTGTTCGGGTTGCTCGACCTCCCACAAGGGAACCGACTTCACCCCCGGCGAGGGCGCCGCGATCTACGCGATCGCCGATGGCGTCGTCAGCGCGCACGATGTATCGGCGTGGGGCCTCGGCAACCACGTCATCATCGAGCACGTGATCAACGGCAAGAAGGTCACCAGCGTCTACGCGCACATGCGTTCGGGTTCCGTTGCGCTCAAGGCCGGTGACGTCATCAAGAAGGGTGACTTCATCGGGCTCGTCGGCATGACCGGAGCGGCCACCGGCCCGCACCTTCACTTCGAGATCCACCTCGACGGTGTCGCCGTCGACGCCTTCACGTGGCTCAAGGCGAACACCGCCTCCTAAGCTCCTCGGTCGGAGCCCCGGCCCCGCGTCGCTCGTTATGCCGCGCGGTTGCGCCCTGTAGGCGCGCCCGTGCGTTTGCCGCAACTGGGCGACCTGAATGGGCTTGCAGCGGTGAGTTGCGGCAAACGGCCGTTTCGGGGACTTGGCCGGCCGCCGAGGGTGCATTTGCCGCAACTGGTCGGCCCGCAAGTCCGCGTGCATCCGCGAGTTGCGGCAAGTGGCTCGTTCGAGGGCCGCTGAGGGTGCGTTTGCCGCAACAGGGGGCGGTGAATGGGCGTGAGCAGCGGTGAGTTGCGGCAAATGCGCTGTTCGAGGGCCTCAGATGACCGTCGAGGGTGCATTTGCCGCAACTGGGTGAGCCGCGAGTCACGCAGGGCGCAAAAATGCTCCAAGATCCCAAGATCTTGGAGCATTCTCACGTGGTGCGCCGACCGAGCGACGCGGCGGGCCGCGGGACTGGTGGGACGGGTGCCCGGGGCGGAGCGGCGGCACTGATGGGGCGGATGCCCCGGGGCGGGGCTAGGCGCGGGTTGTCAGCCAGACCGTGGCATCCGCCGGCAGGGCCGCCTCTGACAGGGGCTCGCTCGACACGATGATGTCGCCGACGGGCAGTTCCACGGGAACGGTTCCGGTGTTGGCGATCACGGTGACGGTGCCGTTGGTGAACGCGACGACGTCCTCGCCGTAGCCCTGGAGCCAGACGTGGGTGCCGAGGCCGAGACCGTGGGTCGCGCGCTCGCGCAGGGCCAGCGTGTAGAGCTCCAGGGTGCTGCCGGGGGTGCCAGCCTGCACGTCGCGCGCGTAGCGGTCCCAGTCGGAGGGCTGGGGCAGCCAGCTCGCGGCCGTGGGGCCGAAGCCGTACGACGGGGCGCCCGCCTCCCACGGGATGGGCACACGAGCGCCGTCGCGGCCGTACTTCTCGCCGTGGTGGCGGAAGTACGTGGGGTCCTGGCGTGCGGAGTCGGGCATCTCGATGACCTCGGGCAGGCCGAGCTCCTCGCCCTGGTAGACGTAGGCGCTGCCGGGAAGAGCCAGCATGAGCAACGACGCGGCGCGGGCGCGGCGCAGGCCGAGCTCCTCGTCGATGGCGATCTCGCTGCGGGGTCCGATGCCCTCACCCTGGGGCGGCGGCGGGTTCAGCGCGAGACGGGTTGCATGGCGGATGACATCGTGGTTCGAGAGCACCCACGTGCTCGGTGCGCCGACGCCGCTGAACGCTTCAATCGACTCGTCGATGATGGCGCGCAGGCGGGAGCCCGACCACGGGGTCTCGAGGTAGCTGAAGTTGAACGCCTGCTGCATCTCGTCCGGGCGCACCCAGTTCGCGAGCATGGTCAGCGGTTCGACCCAGGCCTCGGCGCAGAGAACGCGGTCGCCCTCAAACTCCTCCAGCACCTTGTGCCAGTCGCGGTAGATCTCGTGCACGCCGGGCTGGGCCCAGTACGGAACATCCACCGGCTGGCTCATGGAGTTGCCGATCGAGTTGGGGTCGTACGCCGGCGGGTTGAAGTCGGGGAGTCCCTCGACCTTCACCATGCCGTGGGCGACATCGACACGGAAGCCATCGACGCCGCGACGCAGCCAGAAGCGCAGGATGTCGCGGAACTGCTCGCGAATCCAGGGATTGGTCCAGTCGAGGTCCGGCTGGGAGCTGTCGAAGAGGTGCAGGAACCACTGTCCGGGCGTGCCGTCGGGGTTGGTGGTGCGGGTCCAGGCCGCGCCACCGAAGACGGACTGCCAGTTGTTCGGCGGCAGTTCGCCGTTCGCACCGAGGCCGTCGCGGAAGATGTAGCGCGCACGGGTTTCGGATCCTGGGCCGTCGGCCAGGGCATCGATGAACCACTGGTGCGCGCTCGACGTGTGGTTGGGAACGAGGTCAACAATTACGCGCAGTCCAAGGCGGTGTGCCTCCTGCTCCAGACGGTCGAAGTCGTCGAGCGTTCCAAACAGGGGATCGACGTCGCAGTAGTCGGCCACGTCGTAGCCGGCGTCCTTCTGCGGGGACGTGAAGAAGGGGGAGAGCCAGATGGCGTCGATGCCAAGGGTCTTCAGGGCGGGCAGGCGGCTGGTGATTCCGGTGAGGTCGCCGATGCCGTCGCCATCCGAGTCCGCGAATGACCGGGGGTAGATCTGGTAGATGACGGCACTGCGCCACCACTCCGAGCCCGCCGTAACGGTGGTCTCGGGCAGCGCGGTCACGTCTGTGGGCAGCGAGGATTCCGGTGCACTTTCGAGGGTCATGGCCAAAACCCTACGGCATGGGCACACGGTGGTCCCCATATTGTGCAAGCGGTTGCATACCGAGATTGCCGAGGCGAAAACGGAAAGTAACCCGCCCGTAATACCTACGTCGCGCGGGTGTGCGAAAGTAGCCGAATGTCGACGCCATCCCTCCCGGGCCTGTTTGCGCAGCCCCACCACGACGGCTCACCGCTGTACGTGTCTTCGTCTGCTCCGGAACTCGGGGATGTTGTGCGCGTGCGACTGCGCATTCCGGTGGAGTTCGGCGCAGTGGCATCCGTTCACACCCGGTCCAATCCTGACCATGAACCGCGCTTCAGCGAGGCGGTCATTGCCGGGACGACGGATGGCGCGGACTGGTGGGAAGCACCCGTCGCTGTGGAGAACCCGGTTCACGGATATCGCTTCCTTATTACGATGGTCGGTGGCGAACGCCTCTGGGTGAACGCGACGGGCGTGCATACGATCGAGACCCTCGACAGCGAAGACTTCCGGTTGGTGACGTACCCCGCACCGCCGGAGTGGGCCGCCGCGACGGTGCTGTATCAGATCTTCCCCGACCGCTTCGGGCGCTCGAACGCGGCCAACGACCGCGAGCTGCCCATGTGGGCGCAGCCGGCCGAGTGGACGGACCCGGTCGACCAGCGTCGCCCCGAGGCCGCTCTGCAGTTCTACGGCGGCGACCTGGCAGGCATCGAGGAGCACCTCGACCACCTCGAGCGGCTCGGCATCACCATGATCTACCTCACCCCCGTCTTTCCGGCACAGTCCAACCACCGCTACGACGCGTTTTCCTTCGACGTTGTCGACCCGCTCCTGGGTGGGGACAGCGCATTGATCTCCCTGATCGAGGCGGCCCACAAGCGTGGCTTCAAGATCATCGGGGACCTCACGAGCAACCACTCGGGCGACGCGCACGAGTGGTTCCGGGCATCCCACCGCAACCCGGGTGCCGCCGAGAGCGAGTTTTACTACTGGCGGGACGAAGCGCAGGAGACCTACGCCTCCTGGCTCGGGGTGCCCAGCCTGCCCAAGCTGAACTGGAACTCGGACACCCTGCGCAGCCGGTTCATCGAGGGCGATGACTCGGTCGTCGCCAAGTGGCTGAAACCGCCGTACAACTTCGACGGCTGGCGCATCGACGTGTCGAACATGACCGGGCGCTACCTCGACGAGGACCACAACACCTCGGTGCGCCGCGCGATCCGCAAGACCATGATCGATGTGAACCCCGACACCATCCTGCTGGGGGAGTCCACGAACGATGCGGCCGCCGACTTCACGGGCGACTCGTGGCACGGCGCGATGACTTACGCGAACTTCACCCGGCCGCTGTGGGGATGGCTCTCCGCCCCCGGCAGTCCCGCCGGCGGTGGCCTGGGCGTGGCGCAGCAGCTCACCCCCGATTACTCGGCCGAGCAGTTCTATGCCGCCCACGTGCGCTTCTCGGCGGGGTTCACCTGGCGTGTGCGCCTGTCGAACATGAATGCGCTCGACACCCATGACACCCCGCGGTTCCTCACGCACGCGCTTCCGGGTGTTCTGCCGGTGGCGCTGGGCCTGTCGATGACGCTCCCGGGCATCCCCGTGGTCTGGGCCGGGGATGAGTTCGGCCTCACCGGCGTCGATGGCGAGCACTCTCGCACTCCGATGCCCTGGGATAACGTCGACGACGCCCGGGAGACGATTGACCTCTACGCGACGCTGATTCACCTGCGCACGGGTCATCCGGCCCTCAACGGTGGAGGCATCCGATGGCTGCACGCCGGCGATGACGTGGTCGTGTTCGTGCGTGAGAGTGTCGACGAGAGCGTGCTAGTCGTTGCCGCGCGCAGCGGTTTCGATGTGACGCTGCCGGCGTCGGCGGCTCCGGGAGAGCTCGGGCACCTCTTCGGTCACACACATGCGGAGAGAGCGGATGACGGTGCGCTGCGGTTGTACGGAGAGGGTCCGTCGTTCGCCGCCTGGCAGCTTCCGGGTGTCGATCTGGCGACCGTGGGGTTCGCTGGCTGATTGGCGCGATCCGCATTCAGTAGTCGCGGCGTAACAAACCGGCGGCGGCGTGCAAAACACCCCTCCGGCGGATGCTAGTCTCTTACGGTGCCAAACGGCGCTGCGCAGTATCAGGCAGCCGCGGTAACACGCCCCCTTAGCTCATTGGTAGAGCACTTCCTTGGTAAGGAAGAGGTAGTGGGTCCGATTCCCACAGGGGGCTCCGTGCTCCAATCGGATGGCTTCGGCCATTTGGCCGGAGAACGTGCGGCGGGGTAGCTCAGGTGGTTAGAGCACACGGCTCATAATCGTGGTGTCGCGGGTTCAAGTCCCGCTCCCGCTACAAGATCCCTTTACTTCCCAAGGAAGTAGAGGGATTTTTGTTGTGCGCGAGAGGCCCACCCCGCATTAACCCCGCACATTAAAATCGCGATCCAACACTTTTCCGAGTGCGTCAGCGGCTCTGGTGCCTCCCGCGGTCCTGGACCTGTAGACGTCCGGCGTGATCGACGGATTCGCTTGTCCCAGGTACTCGGCGATGTCTCGGGCGCTTAAGCCGGCGATGTCGAGCGCCGTCGCGACTGTCTTTCGAACACTGTGGGTGGTGACAGTTGGGTATCCAAGCCGATTGCGGGCGTCCCGCCAGTCGCGCGAAGTGTTCCTTGGGTCGCGAATATTGCCGCGGAATGTAGGAAACACAAGATCGTGTTCGTTGTGAATCTTGAATGTCGCACGGAGGAGTTCCAGCATGGCGATCAGGGATGACGGCACCGATATCGTCCGCGCGCCCGCCTCAGTTTTCATACGATGCTGAAGCAGAATTCCCTGACCATGAGCCCGTACAACATTCGTGCGAAAGGTCACTTTCCGTTCACTGAAGTCGATGGCATCCCAGCTGACGCCGAGCGCCTCTCCCAGCCGGCAGCCTGTAGCTGCCAAGAATTCAATGACGGCTACCTGGTCGAGTTCCTGGAGCCGGTGATCAGCTCTCACCCGTTTCAATAGCTCCGCCACTTCGTCCACAGGGATAGCGATCGCTCCTTTGCGCGTGCGTTCGATATCGGCAATCTCTTGCACGGGGTTGGACCGAACCGCATCTGAGCGTGCGGCCACCGCCATCATTCCTGACAATACGGATCTGCATGCCTGCGCGGCTCCGGGCCCATTATTGGATTGGACTTCTCGGATAAAGCGGCCAAGCCGCGCAGCTATCCGGTACCTCGGCAGCTTGGCAGACTGGGGATACCCGCTCTCGGACGTCGAACGCATCGTCGTGAACGCGACAGGTGATGGCCGGGGCGGCGAGAGGCATCCTTCGGAGGACGACGCCGATACGAAGGTGGGCGACTTGCGGCCCGAGTGATAACTGACGAGGAGCGTTGACACGTGCGTGTCAACGCTCCTCCCTAAAAGGCTTCGTGCGGTTGATCTCGGATTACCCTCCGGCCAAAACGCACGTCCATCCGTGACTCTTCACCTCGCCCGGGGATGACCAGATCTGGTACCACAGCTGACGCTTACCCACGTTTCGCGAATGGGTGCCCTTAGCCAGCGTCCACGGATGTCCTGCCTCGTCTGCGTTTGCCGTACTCGCCGCAGCTTCCGTGACGCCCCATCCGATGTCAACCTTGCCGCTGGCGATGACGAACTTCATTTGTACGAACTTCCCGTAGGGACAATTCGCCAACACAGGTGCCGAGAATTTCGTCGCACTGGCGGAGTCTGCGTCGGCGACCGTAATTCCTCCCACTGCCACAAGCGCCAAAGCGCCGCTGATAACCATCATCTTTCGAAACGAAGTGAATGTTTTCATGCACTCACGCTATCGAGCGCGCTGAACATGCGCTGTCCTCACTTTGTGTGACTACCGCTGGCCGATCAAAGCTGCCATCGCGAGGCGGCTCATGGACGACTTGTTGAAAGTGACCGGGTAATCGAACAAATGTTCGATTACCCTCTTATCGTGGGAACCAACCGCCCCTACCCCAGCATCCCCTCGACGCGGCCGTCCGGCACCTCAACCGGAGACGCGCGCCCGATCGGACTCACCGACGACGAACTCGACAAGCCACATCGGGCACCGAGAAAAGCGTCCACGCCCATCGCTATCCGGGTGTGGGTGCCATACCCAGAAGCCTCTATTCGCGTGGTCGGCTTTGCCTTGGCGTGGACTGACAAGGCGGTGTTGTTGAGTGGCAGCCGCCCGGCGGGGTGTGGAGCGCCTCTTGGTATGGGTCGGCGGTCGATAGATCGAACACGCTGCCGGAGGTCCGGGGCGAGTCGCACATAATGCCCCTCTAACGCCTCGAAGTAAATAGGTGAGAATTAATCCCCTAGACCGTTGCGTCTACCCCTGAATCGTGGAACCGTGACGATCAGGTGACGACGCGAGATCGTCTCAATAAATCGAAGGAGATTTTGTGAAAAAGCAATGGAAAGCAGCCCTGTCCGTCGCCACATTGATCGGACTCTTCTCGTTCGGCATAGTGGCTCCGGCCACAGCGGCTGACGCGAGCACCACCGCAACCTACGAACTCAATCTCGGCGGACAGAAGACCACCCTGACCGAAGGTGAAACAGCAGTCTTCGCGATGCAGCCCGTGAAGTCCGCAAAGGCCCCAGGCACGTTGTCCCCCAACGTTGTCTACCCCGGAGACGGGTCAGGGACAATCACCGTCACCGCTACAGCTGGCGTCTACCACTGGAGCATCGCCATGCACATCCCGGTCACGAACTTCGTGGGAGCATTCAGTATCACCGACCTCACCAGCGGACTCTCCGGCGGATCGGTGCTCGCCACCTCGTTCTCAGGATCCGCGCCAACGAGTAAGCTCCGCGGCCACCGGTACTCCGGCACCATCGCAGGGACCGCTTTCTTGTTGAGCGTTCCCGTAGCCACCACCGGACCCAACAACACGCTCTACACCTACACCGGGTAGACAGCGGTACTGAGGGAAGGCTAGACGGCGCCCCGTCTAGCCTTCCCCTATCGTCACAAGAAAGAGAGTCAGCAATGACGTCGGAAGCCAACAACCCCGCGAACGACCTGCAACGTCTTATTGCCGAAGGTCACATCTCTGAAGATGCGTTACAGACCATCACAGCAATCCCCGCGGAGAAGCTGCAGTCGTTTTTCGACACGTCCACCGGCACGGCAGGACTTGTTGCGAAACCGCAGACGCTGTCGACAGACGAAATCCTGCGTCTGTCGATCCTCGCAGCACACCTGACCGATGGGCTGCAGATCGAGGACGACGCACGGCTTGCAGCCATCCTGGAGTCGCTCACCATCGAATGCCACCTCACCCTGGCGCACATTGCGCAGCTCACCCATGTGGACATCGGCGACATCGAGAACGCACTCGAGAACCCGCAAACCGTCCCAGCCGAGACGAAGTACGCAATCGCCATTCGAGGCTCCTACCTCATCAACGCTGTCAACCAAGCACGCGAATAGCCATCTTGATTCAGGTCTCTAGCGGCTCTCGGCGACCTGGAGGAGAACTGAGCACAGGAAGCCGGTCGCAGCGCGAAAGCGCCCAAGTTGAAGCCGTGGACCGGTGAGGTCCGGCGGCTGTCGATCGATGAGGCTGCTCATGTGTATATGGAAGCGAAGTTTAGGAGGAACTCGATTCGTCATCTGATTTCGAGCCCGAATCCCACCATTGACGGTCGTAGTCTCGCCATTGGTTTCGGAAGCGAGTCAAATTTAATACGTCCAGCATTCCCAGCGATATAACGAGCGTGAGGCTCGATAGCACGACTGCAGAAACGATGAAATCGTCATAAGGGGTCGATGAGCATTCGCCAGAGAGCTGAACGTAGAGGGTCGTAGTCAGAGCATTTTGACCACACGTCCATCTGAGAGCTGATCATCGATGAGTTCAGCCTGCAGTGACACAAAATTGTTAAAGCACACTCCAAGTCAAGTCGCGCCCCCAGGTGGTGCTTTCGCAAATGCCGGGTCTGTCAGTACAGGAACGGGCTCGACGCTGACCTACGGCCGACTCTTGCAGCAAGGGTACACATTGCCGAAGTGCGGGGGAGTGTCCGGTACAGGATCCCCTATCGGACACCGCTGATCGCTATTTGCTTACGCTATCGCCCTTGTCGGAAATTGAGATGGTGATGCGCCCACTGTTCAGATCGGGCCAACTCTTATCTGAATCAGGAGTGGGCGCAGGAATCGTTTTCTCCGCCTCCCATAGGAGATTCGCCGCGTACGCGGCGGGGTGGAAAACTTCGTCAAAAGGTGCGAGGAGGCCGCCACTGGGTTTCTTGCGGGGGTTGAGCCGCTGCTCCCGCGCTATCTCCCATCGCCGCCACCCCGGATAGGCGAACAGGTAGATGATAAACAAGACGGCGACTCCGGCGATTGCGAATTCCATTGGCCTGCCAACCTTTGCTCGCTTGATCCTGTTGCAGATACTCAGGCTACGAGCCAGCCGCGTTCTAGTCATCCCACCGAGCTCCTTGCATCCCGCGTGGGCTACGGTCTGAAGCTGTTGGTTGGGGAACGACGGGAGACGGCCAATGACTAGAGCAGCCATGATCGCAATCGTCGTGATGGGCCTCGCCGTGAAAGCAGCCGGGATATTTTTTGTGTTGCCTTCAGAAACTCGCGGGTTTGCAGCGAAGGGTTATCCCAATTGGATACTGGGACTAGGCATACCCGTGGCAGCGGCTGCCATTTTTTTCAATAAGAGAGAGATCTCGAAGCAAGAAGTAAGCGCACTCATGCGTTAGCCGATCCCCCCATCGGTCACCGGCGGCGCGCCTCGGGCGAGAATTTTGGGGGCGGCCGGAAGGAGTGACTCATGGCGACATCCTTAGCGCTACGCCTTGGGGGCGACCATTCGGCGTGATGAGCACCCAATGCGTTGGGTGGGGGCGACTATCTCACCGATGGATTATGAGTGAACTGACAGTTGAATTTGCCGTCCGGCTGTTGTAAATAACTTAGCGAATGATCTGGATCGCTCGCTGGCGGGCCGTCCGTCCGTCCGGCGATCCTTCTTGCGAAACGCGATGAAGGGAGTTGCTCATGTCCACCATCTCGTCCGAACTTGCTGAATTGTTGAAGGAGTTCGACTACCCCGCTCACCAGAGCGATCTGATTCGCGAAGCTCGCAGGGAAGGCGTACGCGTCGCCGACGTGAACCGCCTTGCGCGGATGGCACCGCGCAACTATAGCGGCCGGTCTGACGTGATGAGGGAGCTGCGGAGGGATCGTTCGCAGGCACGTTTGACATGGATTCAGTCCGCCCTAACCTGAAGTGGTCATCCGAGTGCAATTAGTTCTGGAATCGACCGCGCAGCAGCGTCAGGTGCATCACAATGACGTTGCTGCTCGGCATGACTCCATTGCATTCCCCCGGAGGCGGCAGCGGCTAGCTAGACGCTCCGCACAAGTGTTACGAACGCGAGGAGGTGGGATTGATGAGAACGGCAACGGAGGAGACCGAGCCGGTGAATGAGCGCTTTCTGCGAATCTGGCTTAGTGATTCGGACCTTATCCGCCGCGAGTTCAATGAGGTCGTCGGCGACTGATCGCCCAACCGTTGCGCAGCAGCAGCCGTCCTGGCTTTCAATGCTATGAGCGGGGGCGGTCTCAGAAGTGTTGTTCGACGGACGTGGAAGAAAGCCGAGGCTCGGCGCGGTGCTGGGCGTATGGAACCTTGTTGCGACTCGGGTTGGCGGAAGCGCCGGGACGACGCGGGATGCTTCCCCCGACCCTCTATCGAGTAGGCGCACGATGTATCCCAACACGAATTGGAATCAACCGATTCACGCAGCGCGAAGCTGCGGCGGGAGAGTCGTTCTACCTGTCGTGGAACGACGACTCCCGAGTCGGCAACGGCCGCACAACCATTTGGCCGCATCCCTCAATTCTCTGGTGTACAAGTACTTCGGAAGCCGCATGCCCGCACTCAACCCTCACTGGATCGAAGAGCTCTCAATTCTGGCGAACAGCCCGGGTGGGTTGCAGGTTTCGAGCATCGCCCCGGCCGGCGTCTTCGGCTACATCGGCGCGCTGCACGCCTCCCAGCAGGCGCAGAACCCGGCGACCTTCCGGGCGGCAGAGGCGCAACCGGAAAGTGAGCTGGCGCCCCTCCGGGTCGCATCCTGAGCTACAGGGGGCGGATGTCCCGGCCCGGTGTCACGCCCCGCGGTCTGGTTGGCTCATGTCGCCGGTTGTCGGCACCGTGCCGGTGGGGCCGTACTTGAGGAGCAGCACGCCGTAGTCGGTGGAGAACTCTGCCGACAGCAGGCGGAGTGCCGTGGCAGGACCGTCTTCGGTGAAGAGCCGTTTGCCCGGGCCGAGCACGATCGGGTACACCCACAGGTTGAGCTCGTCGAATAGTCCCTCGGCCAAGAGGGAGCGGGCGAAGTCGATGCTGCCGATCACGTGGATGTTCTCGTGCCGCTCGCGCAGGGCCGCGATGTCGGCCGCGAGGTCGCCTCCGACCTGATGCGAATCGCGCCACGGCAGCGCCGGCGTACCCCGCGATGCGACGTACTTGGGAATGACGTCAAACTTCTGGGCGATCTCGTTGTCTTGCCCGTCCAGCTCGTTGGGCCAGTAGGCGGCGAAGATGTCGTAGGTTCGTCGCCCCAGCAGCAGCGCGTCCATCTCGCGGATGCCTGCGATTACGCGGGTGCCGACGGCGGGGTCTGGCATCGGTGCCTGCCAGCCGCCGAACGTGAATCCACCCTCGGGGTCCTCCTCCGGTCCGCCCGGAGCCTGACCGACTCCGTCGAGCGTGGTGAACAGATCAATGGAAATACGACCAGACACGAGTCCTCCTCCCGGCGGGGCGCCAATGCCACCGCGCGTCCGGCCATCGTCTCCGCCCGCCGCGGGAGAAGTCAAGGACCCGACGTGACGTCCGAAAGCTCTTCCCGAAACTACTGGCCAGGAACGCGTGCCGGGCTGTTCATAGAGTGGGCCACCTGTGCCGCCGTCAGGGCCGTGCGGCCGCCGCAGTGCGTGCACTCATTTCGGTAGCGAGTGGAGAAGGAGAAGAGCGGAACGAAAAAGAGGGTGAACTTGTTCGACGCCTTGATCACGTTCTGCTGCGCGTTCGTGTGGCAGAACCCGCACACAAACGTGACGACGTTGATGAGCTGCTCTGACATGCGCGTACCGAACAAGAGGAACATCTCACCATCATGGCGGTCACCCTCGGGCGTTCCCGATTCGTGCCATTCCATTGACTCGGGTGGCGAGCTGTGGGAGTGCAACCGGCGTGCCTCACGCAGAAAGCCCTCCGCCCGTTGAGGGCAGAGGGCTTTCGGATGTCGCGTGGCGCGGGTTAGCGACGACCGAGTCGACGTTCTCCCGCGGAGCCGGTGACGTACGCCATGTCGTAGTGGGCGAACAGTTCGGATTCCTGCGTGGACTGCAGCTCGCCATCGGTGGCGATGAACGGCGCATCCTTGATGAGCTTTTTGGTGAACATGACCTTGAGGTGCTTCGGGGCGACGAGCGCGCCGGTCAGTGGCACGAAGACGAGCTTCTGGCCTCCGAGGATGCCCACGTGCACGGCCGCGAACGCCGGCTGGTCCGTAGACGTGTCAAAGTACAGGCTCTCGAGGGTTCCGACCTTGCTCTCGGTGTTGTCCACGACGGACAGCCCGATCCAGTCGCGTAGGTTTTCCGCTTCAAACATGCTGGTGCCTTTCCTGGCGGGACCCCTTCCAGCCGTTGGCCTAACGCTAGCGCTCGCCGATGCGTAAAGGCTGATCCGGAGGCGTAACTACGCGCCGGCGTTTGCGATGAACTCGCAGATCGTAAAAACAACAACGACCCCGCCGACCCCGGCCCACGAGGTCCAGGCGGCCCGACGCTTTTGCACCAGAAAAATGATCATCAGGATCAGCGCGACCGTGGCCACCAGAATGCTGCCGATGGGACCGATCACCATGGTCGAATTTACGAGCGACGCGTTGGAGCAGCTGTTCGTGCAGCTGAATCCGAACAACATAGTCAACAGCGCGGAGAACAGCGCCAGCGGAATGAGCACAACGGCTCCGATCGCTGCGAGCCACCGGTCGCCGGCGAGCGATCGGGGAGCAAGCTGCGGGGCGGATGGCACGGGCTCGGGTGTGGGCGTGCTGTCGATGGACATCCCTGACCTTAGCGTCACCCCAACGCAGAAAGGCCCGACTCCGAGGGGAGCCGGGCCTTTCTGACGGGTGTTACTTCTTGATGAAGTCGAGGATGTCCTGGTCGAGTTCGGCCTGGTAGTCGCCGAAGATGCCGTGCGGGGCGCCCGGGTACACCTTCAGCGTGCCGTCCTTGACGAGCTCGATCGACTTGAGCGCGGCGTCCTTGATCGGAACGATCTGGTCGTCGTCGCCCTGGGCGATGAAGATCGGCACGTTGAGGGCCTTGAGGTCCTCGGTGAAGTCGGTCTCGGAGAACGCCTTGATGCAGTCGTACGCGGCGGCGAGGTTGACGTTCATGCCCTGGCGCCAGAAGTCGCGCTTGTTGCCCTCGGTGACCTTGTTGCCTTCGCGGTTGCCGCCGAAGAACGGTTCGGAGAGGTCGATCCAGAACTGCGAGGCGTTGGCGAGCACGCCGGCGCGGATGTCGTCGAAGGCGGAGATCGGCAGGCCGTCGGGGTTGGCCTCGCTCTGCACCATGATGGGCGGCACGGCGCCGGCGGTGATGACCTTGACGACGCGGTCCTGGCCGTACTGCGCCGCGTAGCGAACCGCTTCGCCACCACCCGTGGAGTGACCGATAACGACGAGGTTGGTGAGGTCGAGCGACTCGACGAGTTCCGAGACATCCTTGGCGTAGGTGTCCATGTCGTTGCCGGTGTAGGTCTTCGACGAGCGGCCGTGACCGCGGCGGTCGTGCGCGATGGCACGGAAGCCGTTATCAGCGAGCAGCTTCACCTCGACTGCCCACGCGTCGGATGACAGGGGCCAGCCGTGGCTGAGCAGAACGGGCTGTCCCTCGCCCTGATCGGTGTAGTAGATCTCGGTTCCGTCTGAGGTGGTGAAGTAAGGCATGGGGGTCCGTCTCCTTGTGGGTGATGATGATGTTCCTCGGATTCCACGGTATTCACGGAACGTGGGGAATCGTCAAGCAGAATCCCAGAATGCGCTCAATGAATAAGGGTCAGCACTGAATGTGCTGACCCTGGATTGCGAACGAGTGGATGCCCCGGCCCGGGGCATCCACTCATCCTGACGTTCGACCGCGCGAACGTTACTGAACCGACCAGCCGCCGTCCGACGGAAGCACTGCGCCGTTGATGTTGACGCCGTCATCGCTGAGAAGGAAGGTGATCGACGCGGCCAGTTGTTCGGCCGTCGCGACCGTGGGGATGCTGCGCTGGAATGGCGACAGGCGGGCGGATCCGGTCTCGGACGGCGTGCCGAGGTTCGGGATGCCGGTCGCGACGCCACCGGGGGCGACGGCGTTGACGCGGATGCCGTCGGGTCCATACATGAACGCTGCGCTGCGGGTCAGGCCGACCACGCCGTGCTTGGAGACGGTGTAGGCGTTGCCGGATGCGTTGCCGCGAAGGCCCGCTTCCGAGGCGGTGTTCACGATCGATCCCTTGCCTGCCGCGAGCATGGCGGGGATCACGGCGCGGGTGAGCTTGAACGAGCCGGTGAGGTTGATGTTGATGACGCGGTCCCACACCTGGTCGGTCGTCTCGTGCAGGCGCGAGAAGTCATCATTGATGCCGGCGATGTTGGCGAGACCGTCGATGCGGTCACCCGCGGCGGCGACGATCGCGTCGATGTCGGGCTGCTTGGTGATGTCGCCGGCAACGGTCACGATCGTGGCGTCGGGGAGGGAGGCGGCGAACTCGGCGAGCTTGTCCACCGAGATGTCGACCGCGATGACGCGGCCACCCTCGCGTGCGATGCGCGTTGCCGTTGCCCGACCGATACCCGAAGCGGCGCCGGTGACAACGACCGTTGTGCCGTCAAATCGTCCGGGGGTGATGCGCTCGCGCCACACCGCGGCGTCGTCGCTCTCCTCGGTCGGCATGACGCCACCGTTGGCCTGCATGACGAGGCCGTCAACGACGGACTGGGGCATCTGGCCCTGGCTCATGACAACCAGCTGCTGCAGTGGCAGCCCGCCGATCGGGGCGAGGGAGTCTTCGTTGGCCCCGGACGCTGCGAGCAATCCGCGCACGAGCGGACCCCCGACGGGATGGGCAAGCCAGGCGGCAATCGAGCTATTAGCGGTGAGGGGCTTCTCGGTGTCAGACATGCGATCTTCCTTTCGTCGTGCTCCGGTGCACGACTCATCAGTTCCAGAGTGCTCTGCCTCGACGGAGGTGTCAACTAAGTTGACACCCTTGCGGGAAGCTCACAGCGGGCTCAAGGAATCCTCGAGGACATGCTAGCTGCGGTCGCGGGCCGCGAGGATTTCGGGCACGTGCGCTTCGGCCCATTCCCGCACCGCGCGCAAGGGTCCGAGCAGCGAGAGCCCAAGCTCCGTGAGGTCGTACTCAACTCGCGGCGGGTTCTCGGCGTAGGCGGTTCTGGTCAGCAGTCCGTCGGCTTCCATCGAGCGCAGCGTCTCCGTCAGCACCTTCGGGGTGATGCCCTGGATGCGCGTGCGCAGGTCACTGAAGCGCATGGGCCCCTCGGCGAGGGCATTGACGACGAACACCGTCCAGCGTGCGCCGATGCGGTGCAGAACCACCCGGCTGGGGCAGGTCGCTGACATCACGTTGTAGGCCATGGTCGTCCTCCGCTGGTTACCTTGAAGTGCCCGGTATCAAAACCATACCGTGATCACTGTCCACGGAATCAACGAGAGAGGCACTCCCATGACAGAGACATTGACGGGGCAACACGTACTGGTGATCGGCGGCGCGCGCTTCCTGGGGGCCGCGATCGCGGAGAGGGCCCGGGCAGAGGGCGCGACGGTGACAATCGCTTCCCACACACCTAGTGACGCACCGGATCGCGTGCACATCGACTTCCTCGACGAGCGCACCATCGCGGCGGCGGCGCAGCGGATTGGTGCGGTGGATCACGTGGTGTCCCTGGCATCGCTTCCCCACGATGTTCCGATCGGCCTGATCGAGAGGGATTCGGTAGTTGCCGCCCTCGAGGCGAAGGTCATCGGCCCCCTGCTGGTGGCCAAGCACTTCGAGATCCGCCGGTCCCTGCTGCTGTTCTCGGGCGTTGTGGGGTGGCGCCCAGGCCCCGCATCCACGATCAAGGGCATTGCGAACGGGGCGGTGTCATTCGCGGCAACGCACCTGGCCGCCGAACTCGCTCCCGTGCGCGTCAATGCGATCTCGCCGGGCATCATCGACTCCGGTGCCTGGGACGCGAAGGGTGACGCGAAGTCCGGCTTCCTCGCGGGAGCCGCGGGCCGCACTCGCGTCGGCCGCACCGGCACGCTCGAGGACATCACTGACGCGGCGATGTGGCTGCTGACCGCCGGCTATGTCACCGGTGAGACGATCCACATCGAGGGCGGGCGTGCCTGACCGGAACCGCCACGTCGACACCGGACGGGATACGCCTCCCACCGACGTGTCATCTCCGGCCGCAGCGGGTCGGGACCGTCGTTCACAGCGCGCGGCTGTAGCAGAGCGAGATGTCCGAGCCGACGTAGTGACCGAACAGCGGGATGGGCTCGTAGCCTTCGCGCTCGTAGAAACGAATCGCGTCGGGCTGGGCGGTACCGGTTTCGAGCACCAGCCGGGTCATGCCGAGACCGCGGGCGCGATCCTCGAGGGCGCGCAGCACGGCGGTGGCAGCACCGGTTCCGCGCGCGGACGGATGCGCGAACATGCGCTTGATCTCCGCGACGTTCGGGCCAAGCACCGAGTCATCCAGCGGACGAAGCCCGCCGCACGCGATCGCGGCACCGTCGGCGGTGCGCGCCACGAGGAACACGGGCACGTCCTTCGCCGACGGGGGAGTGCCGGGCTCGTGGTCGTCCCTGCCGTATCGCGCGTCGAGCTCGACGCGCTGCGCCTTCCGCAGGGCGTCAGCATCCGCGTGGTCGTAGGGGACCTCATCGATCTGCCAGTGCGTCATCGCGTCGTCCCCGGGGTAATCAGCTCTTGCAGAAGAGCGCCGTAATAGTGGATGACCCGGGCCGGGGCATCCGCTTGCAAATCTGTGTCTTCGACCACCCACAGGGCGTACAGAAGTCCCCCGACGAGGGCGGCAGCCAGTCGTGCCCGCAGCTCCGCGTCCGGACCGGTGAGGCGATCGCGCAGCGGGGCGACGAATGCCGTCTCGTGATAACTCTGCAGCCGGGGGCCGATGGCGTCCGCGCCGCTCGCCCGCACGAGCGCCAGGAACACTCCGCGTACCTGATCGTGCTGGCCGAGGACGTACTCGATCACGTCCTCGCCAAGTGTTTCGGCCGGGCCCGCGAACATTGGCGGCCCGGTCAGCGCGGCGGTCATCGTGTCGAGGAAGAGGCTCTCCTTGGAACCGTAGTGGCGCATTACGAGGGCCGGATCGACACCGGCGGCGGTCGCAATGTCGCGCACCGTGGTGCCCGAGTACCCCTGCCGGGCAAACAGCTCGGTCGCGGCGGCCCAGATCGCCTCTTTGGACGTGGGGGCTGCGGCGTTCACCACCGAAGCGTAACAAGCGGCCCCGGGACCTGACATCCGCACGGGGTACGCTCACCTCGTGAAGTGGCGCTCAATCCTCAAGGTCTTTCCCACCGTCGTTCTGGTCATCGACATCATCATCCGCGTGCTCGCGGTCGCGGAGGTTCCCCGCAACCGCCGCCCCAGCTCGGCCATGGCGTGGTTGCTCGCCATCTTCGTCGCGCCCATCCCGGGCACCATTCTGTTCGGCCTCCTCGGCAGTTCGAAGCTGCCCAAGGATCGTCGCGAAAAGCAGCGCGAGATCAACTCGCTGATCCTCGACGCCACCAAGGGCCTCGACAACTCGGCCGAAAGCTCGACCGAACCCCCGTGGCTCGGTTCGGTCGTGCACCTCAACCGCAAGCTCGGCTCGATGCCCTTGCTGCCGGGAAACACCGCCCACCTCTTCCCCGATTACAAGGCGTCGATCGCTGCCATGGCGCAGGCCGTGAACGAGGCGACGAAGTACGTCCACGTCGAGTTCTACATTTTTGCCCGGGATGCCACGACCCACGAGTTTTTCGAAGCGCTGAAGGCCGCCGATGCCCGCGGTGTCACCGTCCGCGTGCTCTACGACCACTGGTCGACGATGCGGAACCCCAGTGGTCGCGCCACGCGCCAGTGGCTGCGCGACAACGCCATCCCCTTCGAGGAGATGCTTCCCTTCAAGCCGTTTAGCGGCAGCTGGCGCCGGCCCGACCTGCGCAATCACCGCAAGATCGTCGTCGTTGACGGCCAGGTGGCCTTCACCGGATCGCAGAACATGATCGACCCGAGTTACAACAAGAAGGGCAACATTCGCCGCGGCCTGCAGTGGAAGGACCTCATGGTCCGGGTCGACGGACCCGCCGCCGCCGGACTCAACGCTCTCTTCATCACCGACTGGTACAGCGAGACCGGTGAGCTGCCCCTGCCCGGCGAAGACGACATCATCACCTCGCACACGACCCCCGAGGCGCTCGAGTGCCAGGTAGTGCCGAGCGGGCCCGGGTTCGAGGGTGAGAACAACCTCCGCCTGTTCAACGCGCTCGTCTACGGCGCGCAGGATCGGCTGATCATCGCGAGCCCCTATTTTGTTCCGGATGACTCGATGCTCTATGCCATCACGACGGCCGCCGAGCGGGGTGTCGACGTGCAGCTGTTTGCCTGCGAGGTCGCCGACCAGATTGTGGTCTATCACGCACAGCGGTCGTACTACGAGACGCTCTTACGCTCGGGCGTGCGGATCTTCCTCTACGAAAAGCCGACCGTGCTGCATTCCAAGCACTTCACGGTGGACGGCACCGTCGCGGTGGTCGGCTCCAGCAACATGGACATGCGCTCCTTCAGCCTCAATTTCGAGGTGTCCCTCATGGTGCGGGGTGCAAGGTTCGTCGAACAACTGCGCGAGATCGAAGACTCCTACCGCGAATGCTCGCGCGAGATCTTCCTCGAGGACTGGCTGAAGCGGCCGGTTCCGTCCCAGGTGCTCGACAACGTGGCACGCCTGACCGCCGCCGTTCAGTAACCGGATGCCCGCGCCCGTGCCGGCGCGACCGTGCGCGCTCGCCGATCCCGGCGTAGGGTTGCACGCGTGAATCCACGCATCTCGATCAGTCTGCCCACGGGGCGTCAGGAGGCTGCCGGCGATTTCCTCGCCGGCTCGAGATAACCCTGTTCCATCCATGCACTTCGGTGCGCTCCGGCGCACACAGCTTCCTCGCGAGAGAGCCACGGCTCGTGGCATCCGCTCGCCTGCAGCTCTTCCCAATGGATTGAATTCCGCGCACGCGTCGCGCTGCGCGGGTTGAACAGATAGGCATTCACATGCGTCCCCTGACGGACACACTCATTCTCGGCTCCTTCGTTAACGCCTCGCAGCGCGAACGACAGAACCTCACGCTGCCGGCGGACCTGGGCGAACTCGCCTGGGACAAGATCGACTACCTCGGCTGGCACGACCGCAAGACACCCAACCTCGGGCTCGTCGTCGCCGAAGTCGACGGTGCGCCGGTCGGCATCCTGCTGCGCCAGACCGACAGCAAGATTCGCAGCCGGCCACAGTGCACCTGGTGCGAGGACATCTACATTCCCAATGACGTGACGTTCTACAGTGTCAAGCGATCGGGGCAGGCCGGCCGCAACGGCAACACGGTGGGCACGCTCGTCTGCGCGAACTTCGAGTGCTCGTCGAACGTGCGCAAGCTGCCGCCCGTGGCCTACCTCGGGTTCGACGTCGAGGCGGCGCGCCTGCAGCGCATCGCGTCACTGCAGGAGCGCGTCGCGAACTTCGTGCGGGACATCC
Source organism: Glaciihabitans sp. dw_435 (assembly GCF_018449675.1). Taxonomy (GTDB): domain Bacteria; phylum Actinomycetota; class Actinomycetes; order Actinomycetales; family Microbacteriaceae; genus Glaciihabitans. The sequence continues at coordinate 107,231 of NZ_JAAVUZ010000006.1, forward strand.
GCGACGGCGTGTAGCCCCATTCGACAGGGACGGGCGGCCGGATGACCCGGCCGCCCGTCTGTCGGCGGTGGCGAGTATGTTCGAGGCATGTGCGGACGATTCGCAATGAGTAAAGAGACCGACGACCTCATCACCGAGTTCGTGGCCGAGGGCGGAGACTTTCGGGATTGGCGCCCGGGCTGGAACATCAGCCCGACCGACACGATCCCCGTGCTCTTTCGCTCGTCGAAGGGTGACGAGGAGCCCGTGCGGCGCCTCGAACCGGCCCGCTGGTCACTCGTGCCGTCGTGGTCGAGAGAGCTGAAGACCAAGTTCCCGACCTTCAACGCGCGCTCGGAGGGCATCACCGAGAAGGCGATGTGGAAGACACCGATCAAGTCGCACCGTGCCCTTGTTCCGGCGTCGGGCTATTACGAGTGGCGCACCGACCCCGACACCAAGAAGAAGACTCCCTTCTATATTCACGCGGCCGCCGATGAGCTGTTGTTGTTCGCGGGTGTGTATTCGTGGTGGAAAGACCACAGCAAGGCCGAAGACGATCCCGATTCGTGGACGCTGACCGCGTCCATCCTCACGTCCTCGGCCGTCGACGAGCTGCTCGACATCCATGACCGCAACCCCGTGCCGCTTCCGCCGGAGTGGTGGGACACGTGGCTCGACCCGACGATCGAGGCCGACCAGCACTTCGTCGATGCTGCCGTCGACGCGGCCCTGCCCGTCGCCGAGAAACTCACAATCGACGAGGTCGCACCGATCCCGTTCAAGGGCGACGGTCCCGAACTCATCCGTCCGGTGGGCAAGCCCTCGGCCTGATGCTGCAGAGAGCCCGCCCACCGCCGATCATCGATCGGTGGTTATCTGCGGCTGGCCTGCAGCAGCAGGGCGCTGTCCAGTTCGTCCCGCGTGGGCGGCATCGCTCCCGGCCGGGAGACGGTGATGCTTGCACCGGTCAGGCTGGTGCGCGCCAACTCGCGCAGGGCGTGCTCGTCGAACGTTCCGGTCAGAACCGTGGTCTGCAACTCATCACGCACGAGGCCATAGAGCAGGGCTGACATGAACGCGTCGCCCGCCCCGATCGTGTCCGCGACCATCACCGGCACTGCCGGCACCTGAATGCGCGCGGAACCCGAGGCGAGAAACGCCCCCTGAGCACCCAGGGTGACCGCCAGCAGGCTCACGCCCAGATCCAGAATGTGGTCGCACACCTCGTTGACCGACATCCCCGGGTAGAGCCACGCGGCATCGTCGTCGCTCAGCTTCACGATGTGCGCGCACTCCGCGAGGTGCTCGACGCGCTGGAGGGCGGCACGACGGTCGCCCATCACCGCGGGGCGCACGTTCGGGTCGTAGCTGAGGATGGCCCGCAGCGGCGGCTCCTCGAAGAGCTGCGTCACAGCGTGCTGGCCGGGCTCGCGCATCGCCGCGATCGACCCGGTGTGGATGAACTCGGCGTGCGGTACCTCCGGCAGCGGTGGCATTGTCCACTCGACGTCGAACCAGTATTCGGCCGATCCGTCGGGCTGCAGCACCGCCTCGGCAGTCGAGGTCTTCCGGGCGAATCCCTCTGGCCTCAGCACCGTCACGTGCGCCGAGTCGAGGTGTGACGCCAGCAGCGCCCCGTGATCGTCCTCACCGAACTCGGTCAGCAGTGCCGTTTCCACACCGAGACGCCCGAGCCCGAAGGCCACGTTGAGCGGGCTGCCTCCCGGATGCTCGTCGCGCAGCGACCCGCTGCTCACCACGTCGACAAGCGACTCTCCGACGACGAGCACCGTGTGATCGTGCGTTGTAGTCATAACCACTCCTCATTGAGCAAGAAATACAAAACATGTGGACGGCGGATGCCTCAGAGCCGAACCAATTGCGTCAGCACTGACGCGTCTTCCACGATCAGGCTACTGAGCGAGGCGTTAAAGCGCGCCCCGTAGTCAGCGGCGAGATGATCTGCAAAGGCCGACCTGTCGCGGTACTCCTCGTAGACGAAGAACGCCGCGGGATCCTCGAGCTTGTGGTGCGCGAGGAATGCCAGATTTCCCGGCTCCCCGCGCACCCTCGCGGTGAGGTCCCGCAATAGTTCCTCGACGGCGGCCTCCCTGCCTGGCAGGGCGGTGAACTCGGCGTAGAGGGTGACCGCCGGCGGAACGGTCACCCCTGTCCGTGCATCATCCGCCAGCGGCGGCTCGGTCATGCGCTGGCGGCTCCCGTCATGATGGCGACAGCCTCAGTCATGTTGTGAGACTTCGGCGTGATGGTCGCCGCGCGCTTTCCGAGCCGCTGAATGTGAATGCGGTCGGCCACGTCAAACACGTTGGGCATGTTGTGGCTGACCAGAATCACCGGGATGCCCTCGTCACGAAGTCGCCGGATGAGATCGAGCACCTGGTTCGTCTCCCGCACGCCGAGTGCCGCGGTCGGTTCATCCAGAACCACCACCTTCGATCCGAAGGCGGCCGCCCGGGCGACGGCAACGGCCTGCCGCTGACCCCCGGACAGGTTCTCGATCGCGACAGTCACGTCCTGCAGGGTCGAGATGCCCAGCCGGTCGAGCTCCGCCTTGGCGTTCTTGCGCATGAGTTTCGAGTCGAGCACGCGGAAGACGCTCCCGAGGATGCCCGGTTTGCGCAGTTCCCGACCGAGGTAGAGGTTGGAGGCGATGTCCAGCGCGGGGGACACGGCGAGGCCCTGGTAGACGGTCTCGACGCCGAACTGCTTCGCGTCCTGCGGACGCTTGAAGCTCATCTGTCGTCCGTTGAGCCAGATCTCGCCGCCGTCCGGAACCTCGGCGCCGGTGAGGCACTTGATGAGCGTGGACTTGCCCGCGCCGTTGTCGCCGATGACCGCGAGCACTTCGCCCTGGTACAACTCGATGTCGACGCCGTCGAGTCCGACGACCTTGCCATAGGTCTTCACGAGACCGGTGGCCTTGAGCACCGGCTGCGTGTAGGGCAGCGTCGATGCGGGACGGGATGAGTCGGTGGTGGTCAATTTCGTACCTTTCTGATCCACTGGTCGAGCGAGACGGCCACGATGACGAGAATGCCGACGGCGAGTGTTTGGTAGAGCACATCCAGTCCGGCCAGGGCCAGACCGTTGCGGAAGACGCCGACGATGAGGGCACCGAGCAGCGACCCCCAGAGGGTGCCGCGACCACCGAAGAGGCTGGTGCCGCCGATCACGACTGCCGTGATGGAGTCGAGGTTGAGGTCGGTGCCGGCGTTCGGGCTTGCCGCGTCGGCCCGGCCGATCTGGATCCAGGCGCCGACCGCGAGGATCGCGCCGGCCACCACGTAGACGCTGAGGAGCACGCGGTTGACCCGGATACCGGTCAGGCGCGCAGCCTCCTTGTCGTCACCGACCGCGTACACGTGGCGACCCCACGCGGTGCGGCCCATCACAAACGCCATCACGATGTAGAGCACCAGCATCAGCACGACACCGTAGGTGATCCCGACGCCGACGACGGGGAAGGTCGTGCCGGTCCACGTGATGAGGCCGGGGATGTCCGTGCCCACCACCGAGGCGCTGTTGGAGTGCAGCAGGGTGATCGCCAGGAAAATGTTGAGGGTTCCCAGCGTCACGATGAACGGTGGCAGCTTGAGTCTCGTCACGAGCACGCCGTTCAGTCCGCCGGCCGCGAGACCGACGATGAGACCGAGCAGCAGGGCGAGCGGCGCGGGCACGCCGTTTCTCGCCGCGGTCTGCGCCATCACCATCGATGCCAGCACCATGATCGCTCCGACCGAGAGGTCGATGCCAGCGGTGAGGATGACGAGCGTCTGGGCGATCGCCAGCGTTCCGACGACGGCCACCTGCTGCGTGATGAGCGACAGGTTGTTGACGAAGAAGAAGCGCGGGCTGATGATGCCAAAGATGACGATGGCGACCACCAGCACGATGGCGGGGCTGAGCGCCGGGTAGCGGTGCAGCAGGTTGCGGAGCCGGCTGATCGGCGTGCTGCGGTCGAGGAACTCCGACGCCAGGTCGTGCTGCGCCGGGGGAGGCCCCGCCGGTGGCGGGTTGGTTTGGGCGGTATCTGTGGTCACGATAATCTCCTGAACTGCGTTGTTCGTGTCGTTCCTTGTGGTGGTGCGGATGCGGTGAGCGGATGACCCGTGCGGTTACTCACCCCAGCAGATCTTCGATCCCTCGTTGCTGGTGATGCTCGGGATTCCGGCGACGGCCTTGTCGGTCACCAGCTGTGATCCCGTGTTGAAGAAGTCCAGCCCGCTCGACACGCTCGGCTTTTCCCCGGTCTTCGCGAGCTTGACGATCGCTTCCATGCCGAGCTCGGCCATCTTTGAGGGGTACTGCTGGCTGGTGGCGCCGATGATTCCCTCGCCGACTTCCTTCACTCCGGTGCATCCGCCGTCAATCGACACGAGGATGGTGTCCTTCTCCTTGCCGGCCGCCTTCAGCGCCTGGTAGGCGCCGTATCCGGCGGGCTCGTTGATCGAGTAGACGACGTTGATGTCGGGGTTCTTGCTGAGCAGCGTCTCCATCGCGGTGCGGCCGTCGCCCTGGTCGCCGTTCGACGCCTGGTTGCCGGCGATGGTGTACGTGCCGCCCTTGCCTCCGGTGTAGGTGCCGGTCTTGTCTTCGTCACCGTTCTTGGTCTTGTCTTTGGTGTCGATGCCCATGCCGGTGAGGAAGCCCTGGTCGCGGTCGTAGTCGACGGTGGCGACCTGGTTGGCGAAGAGGTCGACGAGGCCGATGACCGCTTCCTTGCCGTCGAGCTGGGCGGCTGCCCACTTGCCGATGGCCTCACCCGCGGCGAAGTTGTCGGTGGCAAAGGTGATGTCGACGACGTCGGCGGGGTCCGGTGCGGTGTCGAGGGCGATCACGAAGATGCCCGCATCCCGTGCCTTGGTGATGGCGGAGTTGACGCTGGAGTCGGTCGGGGTGATGAGGATCCCCTTGTCGCCCCGCGAGATCGAGTCCTCGATGGCCTGGATCTGGGTGGTCGCGTCGCCGTCCTGTTTGCCCGCGGCGAGGGTGAGCGAGACGCCGTCCTTATCGGCGGCGGCCTTCGCGGCATCCTCCATCGACACGAAGTAGGGATTGGTCGTGGTTTTCACGATCAGGGCGACGCCGATGTCGCCGTCGGCGCCGGGGCTGCTCTCCTGACATGCGGTGAGAGACAGGCCGGCGAGGGCGGTGACGGCGACGGCTGCGGCGATACGGCGGCCGTGGCGGCGGATGGTGGAACCGGTCGCGCGGCTGCTCGCGAGCGCGATCTGCGGGGACATGCGATTCATCGTTGAACCTCCTGGTTGGGGCGGAACTCGCGTTCCTGACATCGGTGTCAATTAACGGTCTTATGGCATGGGAGGTTGTAGAGTCAAGGCCATGCCCGCATTGATGTGCGAATTGTGACACTGATGTCAGATTCGATTAGTACGCCCCAGAAGCCGCAGCGACGCGCCACGATGAGGGATGTCGCACGGCTGGCCGGTGTTGGAATGAAGACAGTCTCGCGCGTGATCAACTCCGAGCCGAACGTCTCCGCCACCACGCTGGCACGGGTCGAAGACGCAATCGCGCGCCTCAACTACGAACCGGACGTGCACGCCGGAAGCCTGCGTCGCACGGGCGGACTCACCCGAACGATCGGACTTCTCGTTGGCAGTGTGGCGAACCCGTTCTCGGGCTCCATTCACCGCGCGGTCGAGGACGTCGCCACCGAGCGCGGCTTCGCCGTCTTCGCCTCAAGCCTCGACGAAGACCCGTCCCGGGAGCGCGTGGCGGTGTCGGCTTTTCTCCAGCGACGGGTCGACGGTCTGATTCTCACCCGCATCGGTCCGAGCCAGGGCTACCTGCTGCCCGAGCAGCAGCACGGCACTCCGCTCGTGTTCGTCGACCGGCCGGCCGTCGGCATTGACGCCGACACTGTGGTGTCAGACAACGTGGGGGGATCGGCACTCGCGACCCGCAGGCTTCTCGACCTCGGACACCGCCGCATCGCCTTCCTCGGCGATCGCCCGGACATTTGGACCATGGGCCAGCGGCGGCAGGGATTTCTCGAGGAGCTCGGCCGCGCCGGCGTCTCCACCAACGACGCTCCGGTCATCGACCACCTCGAAGACGAGGTCCAGACGTACCGGGCGGCGACGGCCCTGCTGTCGGGTCCCCACCCACCGTCGGCGATCTTCAGCAGTCAGAACCTCATCACGATCGGCGTGATCCGGGCGCTGCGTGATCTCGGGCTGCAGCGAAGAGTCGCCCTGATCGGGTTTGACGACGTCCCCATGGCCGACCTCCTCGAGCCCGGCATTTCGGTCGTGGCCCAGGACCCGGAGGCGATCGGTGCTGCTGCAGCGCGCCACCTATTCGCCCGTCTCGACGGCGACGAGGAGCCGAGCCACACGACGGTCATCCCCACGCGGTTCATCGAGCGGGGTTCGGGCGAGATTGCCCCGGTGGGCGGGTAGGCCCGCTCCGGGGCATCCCGAATCCCGGCCGTCGGCCGATGGAATGGTTAGTCGGCGCGGGTTCCGACGAGCTTCCAGGCCGAGGGCAGGATGAGGGCGACGACCACGATCTTGATCAGGTCGCCGATGAGGAACGGGAGAGCGCCGAGCGCGAGCCCGGTCGGGAGATCGGCGCCGATGAAGGCCATCAGCCACGGCACGCCGCAGACGTAGAAGCCGAGGGATCCGATCGAAGCAAGGGCAATCGTGGAGAGCACCGAACGGTCCGCGCGGCGACGAGCGAGCACGCCGACGACGATCGAGACCACCACGTTGCCGACGATGTACCCGAACGACGCGAAGTCCCAGCCAGAGGCATGGGAGGCGAACATCGGCAGGCCCGCCACGCCGAGCGCGAGGTACAGCACCGACGACGATGCTGCCCGCACCGGTCCGAGGGCCGCGGCGCTGAGAATCACGGCGAATGTCGACAGCGACAGCGGCACCGGCGTGAAGGGAAGGGGGATCGCGACCTGGCCGGCGACGGTCAGGAAGGCGGTCGCGGCGAGCACCAGAACGATGTCGCGCGTGAGTGCTCCGGGGATGAGGTCGGCCAGCACCCGAATGGGGCGACGGGATGACGGTGCAACTGCTGTGCTCACGAAAATTCCTCTTTCTGTCTTGCCCAGGAGAGCGAAAGTCGCCTCCTGAACACCGTTCACCTGAACGGTGTTCAATATACTAGGCACATGGAGTCATCCGTCAACCACAGCACCCCGTCCCGCCGGAACCCGGCGGGCGGTCCGTCGGCGACCGCTGCCGCTCGACCCGGCACCCGGCACACGCGCACCGACGTGGTGGACGCGGCCCTCGCGCTGCTCGACCAGTACGGTCTTCCCGATCTGACCATGCGCCGGCTCGCCAGCGACCTCGGGGTGCAGGCGAGCGCGCTCTACTGGCACTTCGCGAACAAGCAGCTGCTGCTCGCCGCGGTCGCCGAGCGCATCGTTGCGCCCGGTGCGCCACGGGACGCCGCCGACTGGGCCGCCGACCTGATCGCTGAGGCGCATGCCACGCGGGATGCCCTGCTCACCTACCGGGACGGCGCCGAACTCGTCTCCAGCACGCTCGCACTCGGGCTCGGTGCCACCGGGCCGACGGCGCGCTTAGCCGCCATCATTTACCGCGGCGGACTCGACAATGGCCCGAGCGAGGCGGCCGCGGCCACCGTCATCCACTTCATCCTCGGATACGTCTGGCACGAACAGCAGCGCATGCAGGCCGACAGCCTGGGAGTGGTGGATGCCTCGGCCGCCGCGAACCCCGCGTCCGCGAGCGTGAGCGACCTGTCGTCCCCCGGTGACTTCGACTTCGGGCTCTCGCTGCTGGTCGGTGGCATCCGGCTGCAGGCGCCCACCCGCGCGTAGAGCGACCCGCGGGGGGCACTCCCAGTCGTGGGAGAACGATCTTTCTCTTTTCTTCGGCAAATCGCTTGACATGCCTCCGTGGGCAGTCTTATTGTCATCTCAAGAGAGAACGGTCGTTCTCGCAGAGTTTGACCGAGTCGCCCAACGACCCCCAACACAGGAGCACACGATGACCACCACGTCCGCAGCATCCATCACCACCACCGAGGCAGCCGAGATCGCCCGGGCCAACGCGTCGGGTAAGCAGCCCGTCGTGTTCGTGCACGGCCTATGGCTGCTGCCGAGCAGCTGGGCCGCCTGGCAGGAGCTGTTCGAGAGCAACGGATTCGTCACACTCGCACCGGGATGGCCCGACGACCCCGCCACCCGCGCCGACGCCCTGCGCGCGCCCGAGGTCTTCGGCGGCAAGACGATCGGAGCCATCACCAACCACATCGCCGCCGTCATCCGTCAGCTCGACCGCAAACCGATCATCGTCGGCCACTCGTTCGGCGGCCTGATCGCCCAGAAGCTTGCCGGCATGGGCCTGTCCGTGGCATCCGTCGCCATTGATCCCGCCCAGTTCCGCGGAGTGCTGCCGCTGCCGCTGTCGGCCCTGAAGTCTGCGTCGGCCGCCCTCGGCAACCCGAAGAACTTCTCGGGACAGGTCATGCTGACCGAGGCGCAGTTCCGCTACGGCTTCGCCAACGCCGTGTCCGAGTCCGAGGCGCGCGACCTCTACGAGACCTACGCCGTTCCGGGCGCCGGTCGTCCGCTCTTCCAGGCGGCGTCGGGCAACTTCAACCCGCGCACCGAAGCGTCGGTTGACAGTGCCACGCCGGCCCGCGGCCCGCTGCTCGTGATCTCCGGCGAACTCGACCACACGGTGCCGGCAGCCGTGTCGGGGGCGGCGTTCAGAATCCAGAGCAAGAACCCCGGCATCACGGAACACGCGGTCATGGCCGGGCGCGGGCATTCGCTCACGATTGACTCGGGATGGCGCGAGGTCGCCGACACCGCGCTCGCCTTCCTTGCCCGCACCGTCGCACCCGTCACCACGCGCTAATCGCCCTCGGCAGCGACACGCCCGCGCGAAAAACTCGCGAAACTTCGCGCGGGAATGTCGGTGGTCAGTTATATGCTGAAAAATATCGCGCGACACGCCGAACCACTACATCTAGTGGAATGACATTGGTGTGATTCCGGTTATATAGTAAGTACTCACCCCGCAACCGCGAGGCGACACAAGACTTTAGGAGGTCCGAATGGACAACGACAACGACACTGTTGGCGGCTACGCAGTTCCCGTCGACCCGATGGATCTTCTGCAGTGCGACAGCTGCCAGTAAGGGTTCTTCCCCACTGGCTCTGATCTACACCAGAGATTCACCCAGAACTCCCCGGCGACCACGTGGTCGACCGGGGATTTCTGCGTTCGGACGGCACATCGCGCCCCTCAAACTAAGCTGAGGGGGTGCCAGTGAACCCCGAGCTGCAGGGACGCGTTTTCCCTCCCACAGCCCCATACCTCGTCGGTCGGGAGAAGGTGCGCGAGTTCGCCCGCGCCGTCTTCTCGACCAGTCCGCTCAACTTCGATGTGGAAGCCGCCACCGCCGCGGGCTACAACGACGTCGTTGCCCCACCCACGTTTGCCGTGGTGGTGCAGGAGTCGACCCTCGCCCAGCTGCTGTCGGAGCCTGATGCCGGCATCGACTTCACCCGCGTCGTGCACGGTGACCAGCGCTTCAGCTACACGCGACCGATCGTCGCCGGCGATGAGCTCACCGCGACACTGACGGTCGCCAGTGTGAAGAGCCTCGGCGGACACAGCATGGTCACCGCCGAGTCATCCATCGTCGACTCCACCGGAGCGCACGTCGTGACCGCCACATCCACGCTCGTAGTTCGGGGAGACGAATGACCGACCTCACCGTCGGCGACATCATCGCCGAAAAGACCTACCACCTGACCCGTGATTCCCTCGTGCGGTATGCGGGGGCTTCGGGTGACTTCAACGCCATCCACTACCGCGACGACATCGCGCAGGGTGTTGGCCTGCCCGGCGTTCTCGCCCACGGCATGCTCACCATGGGCGTCGCCGTGCAGCCGGTCGTCGAGTGGCTCGGCGACCGCGGATCCGTCGTCGACTACCAGGTGCGCTTCACGCGTCCCGTTTCCGTCGACGCCACCGAGGGCGCGGACATCACCGTCGTCGCCAAGGTGGGAGTGGTGGATGACGCGGGCGCCCGTATCGACCTCACCGTGACCTTCGACGGGGCGACGGTATTGGGCAAGTCGCAGGTGCGGGTGTCCCTGGCGGGCGCATGACTGACCCCACCGTGCGGCTGGCCGACCTGACCACGCTGCGGGTGGGCGGAACTGCCCACACCGTGGTGTCCCCGGCGACCCCGCAGGAACTCATCGAGGCCGTCGGCGAGCTGTGGGCGTCCGGCGAGGAAGTCCTGCTGCTCGGCGGTGGCTCCAACGTGCTGGTCGGTGACGACGACTTCGACGGCACGGTGGTGCGGGTCGTGACGCGCGGCATCGACCGCGTGTCATCCACGTCCATGCCGGACGACGCCGACGACGCCACCGTGCGCCTGCGCGTGCAGGCCGGCGAAAGCTGGGACGCCCTTGTTGCGTACACCGTCGCCAACGGGTGGACCGGCATCGAAGCGCTCTCGGGCATCCCCGGGTCGTGCGGCGCCGCGCCCATTCAGAACATCGGTGCCTACGGGCAGGAGCTGAGCTCGGTGCTCGTGTCGGTCGAGTTTCTCGATTACCTCACGGGCGAGGTCGAGCGCATCCCCGCCGCGGACCTCGACCTCGGCTACCGCACCTCCGCTCTCAAGGCCGGCCGCGAGGGACTCGTGGTCTCCATCGAGCTTGACCTCGCACTCGGCGAGCCGGTGGCGCTCGAGGCGTCGCGGGGACGGCACGCGATCGCTGTGGACGAAGCGGATGACACGTCCGACCCGATGCCCGCGATGACGGCTCTCAGCGCGCCCGTCGCCTACGCCCAGCTCGCCGGTGCTCTCGGCGTCGACCTCGGTCAGCGCGTGCCGATCGCGGCGCTGCGCGAGACCGTGCTGCGGTTGCGGGCCAGCAAGGGGATGGTGCTGGACGCGAACGACCCCGATTCCGTCAGCGCCGGGTCCTTCTTCACCAACCCGATCGTGACCGAGAACTTTGCTCGCGCCCTGCCGGAGGCCGCGCCGCGCTGGCCCGTGGACCCCGAGCCGGAAACCACCGTGCTTCCGCTCGGCGCCGTGCCCACCCCGGCGCCGGCCCGCGAGTACCTCGTCAAGCTCAGTGCCGCCTGGTTGATCGAGCACGCGGGCGTCGGCCGGGGCTTTACCCTGCCGGGGTCGCGTGCAGCGGTGTCGAGCAAGCACACCCTCGCGCTCACCAACCGTGGGGGAGCGACCGCCGCGGAGATCAGCGAACTCGCCCGGTATATCCAGACCCGGGTCATGAGTGAGTTCGGAGTGCGCCTGCACCCCGAGCCCGTGCTGGTGAACACCGCGCTGTAGCCCCCGGGCCGGCCCGCCCAGCGCTCTCGTGCCGCGCCGGCGCGCCCGTGCCGCGCCGGTGCCGCCAGCCGGCCGCCCACCCGACGCGTTCGCCCGCCCCGCCCGCCCGCGAACTTCGCCGAAAGGGTAAAAACCTTCCCTTCGGAGGTCCAGAACTGTCGAAATTTGCGCTTTCGATGCGCCATCGGGCCGCGATCTCCATCGAAGGAGCAGAGATGGTCGCCGCGAGACCGCAGGAACGACAAACTTTGCTCCTTCGATGAAGCTCCGAGGCGAGGGCGAGCACCACAAGGGCTAGATCAGCCCGAGCTCCATCGCGCGGGTGACCGCGCGCGTGCGATCGCTCACCCCGAGCTTCTCGAAGGCGTGCAGCAGGTGCGTCTTCACGGTGGCCTCGCTCACGAACAGCGCGGCTGCGATCGCCGGGTTGCTGTTGCCCGCGGCCACGAGCGTGAGCACCTCGGTCTCGCGCGGACTCAGGGTCGTGGCGGGCGTGCTCAGCCGCTTCACCAGCAGCGCCGCTATTGACGGAGCGAGCGCGACCTCGCCGCGGGCCACCGAGCGGATGCCCGCGAGAATCTCGTCCTGCGGTGCCGCCTTCAGCAGATATCCGCTCGCGCCGGCCTCGATCGCCGTGAGGATGCTGTTGTCGCTCTCGTACGTCGTCAGAATCAGCACGCGGATCGCGGGAGCGGCCTTAAGGATGCGCGATGTCGCCTCGTCGCCATCCATGCCGGGCATGCGCAGGTCCATGAGCACGAGGTCGGGCGTCAGCTCCAGCGCCAGGGCGACCGCCTCGAGCCCGGTCGTTGCCTCACCGACGACCTCGATGTCATCGGTGGAGGCGAGCAGTGCCACGATGCCGCCCCGCACAATCTGGTGATCGTCGGCGACGAGCACCCGGATCACGGCGACACCCGGCCGGTGGGAGAGGCCGGAGCCGCGGTTGCCGCTGGGGCCGCCACGGGCATAGCCGGCGCGCGAGGGGTCACGGCAGGCTGCACCGCAGCCGCACCCGTCGGCACCAGTGGAGGCATCCCCGGCATTGGCAGGGTCGCGACCAGCGCGGTTCCACGGCCCGGTTCGGTCAGCAGCTCGAGCGTGCCACCGGCGAGGGCGAGGCGATCGCGCATGCCGGCGAGCCCGAAGCCGTCGCTGGGCAGGGTCGCGTCGAACCCGGCGCCGTTGTCCGAGACCCGCAGGATCACCGCGTTGTACGTGGCGGTCACGGTGATGGATGCCGCGGTCGCGCGTGAATGCTTACGAACATTGGCCAGCGCTTCCTGCGCGCACCGCAACAGAACAACCTCGCTGTCGCGGTCGATCTCGGTGGTGCCGGCGGCCCGCACCGCCACGCTGACGCCGGTTTCCCGTTCGAAGCGCTCACCCAGGCGGTTGAGGGCCGTCGTCAGCCCGCCGTCGGCCCCGGTTGCCGAACCGGACTCGACGAGCGCGCGTGTCTCGATCAGGGCCGCCCGGGCATTGTCTTCGAGGATGTCGATCTGTTCGTGCGCGGCGGGGACGCTTCCCGACCGCAGCTCGCGGCGGGCGCGCTGCGCGGTGAGCACCAGCCCGGTCAGGTCCTGCGCAATCGTGTCGTGAATCTCGCGGCGCAGCCTGTCGCGTTCGCCGGCAGCCCCGGCCTCCCGGCTGAGCGCTGCGAGTTGGTCCTGCGCCGCCTCGAGCTGGTCGATCAGAGCCTGGCGCTCGTGCACCAGGTCGTAGACGCGACTGAACCACATGCCGAGCGCGATGCTGAATCCGAGCGAGATCGCTCCGGTCAGCACCGCCTGTCCGATCGCGGCCGGCGAGGTGCCCAGCGCGACGATGAAGCCGATGGTGACCGCGGCCGCAAGCGCGGTGTTCGCGAGCAACGCCCAGAGCAGGCGCGACCAGGTCGTCCAGAGCAGAGGGAACACCAGGCCCTGCACGATCGCAAACGAGGGGTAGGCGGCCACACCCACACCCGTTGCCACCACCAGAATGACGGTGAATGCCAGCGAGCGGATGCCGTCGGCCGAGGGTGCCTCCGTAGCCGACTGGGTGGAGCAGAACTGGCCCAGTGCGAACCACCCCACCACGATGGCGAGGGCCGCGGAGACTCCGACGATCCGGTCTGCGGCGGTCGAGGCATCCAGCAGCACAATCGCCGACAGCACCGCCGCGGCGCCGAGCACCGCGACGTGCCACCAGCTACTGCGCTTCATTTAGCTATCTTTGCGGATCCAGCGGAAAGTGAAGCGGCAAACGATCAAACCCGCGACCAGCCAGATGCCGGTGACGAGGGCGACACCGCCGAGATTCCACGCGCCGCCCGGCTCCAGCCCCTCGTAGGTGCTGGGCAGGAAGACCGAGCGCATGCCCTGCGCCATCCACTTCAGCGGGAAGATGCTCGCGAAGTTCTGCAGCCACTCGGGCAGTTGCGAGAAGTTCAGGTAGACCCCCGAGATGAATTGCAGGATCAGCGCGATCGGAATGATGACCGCCGTCGCACTCTTGCCCGACCGCGGCAGGGCGCTGAGCGCGATCCCCAGCACCGCGAACGTCGAGACGCCCAGCACAAACACCCAGGCGAAAGTGCCCCATGCGGATGCCTCGGTCGGCAGTTTCGCCCCGAAGGCGACGCCCGCGACCAGCAGCAGCAGGATTGCCTGCGCGAGCCCGGTCACGAATACCTGCCCGAACTTGCCGATGAAGTAGCTGAGCACGGGCAGCGGGGTTCCGCCGAACCGCTTCAGGGTACCGTCGCTGCGCTCGGTGGCGATGTCGATGGCCAGGTTCTGCATGCCGCTGAGCAGCAGGCCGGCGGACAGCATGGCGGGCAGGTAGAACTGGGCAGCGGTCACGTCGTTGCCGTCGGCGTCCTTACCGAAGCTCTGGTCGCCGAACGCCACCGAAAAGATCAGCAGAAATACGACGGGGAACAGGAACGTGAAGAACACCGAGTCGCCCTGCCGAAAGTACGTCTTGACCTCATAGGCGATGCGGCTGGCGCCGAGGCGCACGGTGCGGCCGGCGGGCAGGGCAGGCGGGGTGCCGGGCAGCGTCTGTCGGACAGCGGATGTCCCGGGCCGGGCAGTGTGCGCGGTGCTCATGCGACACGCTCCTTCTCTTCGTAACGGGCGACGAGCTCGAGGTAGATGTCTTCGAGGCTCGGGCGGATGATCTGCAGGTCGTCGGGTTCCCGACCGGCCCGCATCAGGTCGGCCACAACGGCACCGGGGGTCGGGGTGCGAGTCTCCTGCTTCACCCCGTTGTCCCGCCACCGCACGATCGGTACCCGGGCCTCGGCGCCGCCGAGCTCGTCGATCGAGCCGATGTCCACGAGCCTGCCGCCGGCGATGATGCCGGCCCTGTCGCTCAGCTGCGCGGCCTCATCGAGGTAGTGGGTGGTCAGCAGGATGGTCGTGCCCTCGCTCTTGAGGAGGTTGATCAGGTCCCAGAAGTGCCGTCGTGCCTCGGGGTCAAAGCCAGTGGTCGGCTCGTCGAGAAAAAGCAGCTCGGGTCGACCGATGATGCCGAGCGCGACATCCACTCTGCGTCGCTGTCCACCCGACAACTTGCGGATCATCGTCTTGGCCTTGCCCTCGAGCCCGACCGCTGCGATGACTTCGGTCACCGACCGCGGGTTTGGGTAGAAACCGGCGAAGTGGGTGAGTTGTTCGGAGACGGTGACGTTTCCGCTCTCGCCCGTGCTCTGCAGCACCATGCCGAGGCGGGCCTTCCAGGCGAGGTCACCGTGGGTCGGATCGATGCCGAGAACGAATGCCTCGCCCCCGGTGCGATCCCGGTAGCCCTCGAGGATCTCGATCGTCGTGCTCTTGCCGGCGCCGTTCGGGCCGAGGAGGGCGAAGGTCTCGCCGCGGTGAATGTCGAAGCTCACGCCGTCGATTGCGGCGAGGTTTCCGTAGGTCTTGCGCAGGTCGCGCACGCTCACAACTGCATCGGAATCTGTCATATCCCCATGGTGGTCGTGGCGTGCGCGTCCCGGCAGTGGTGCACCGGGTGAATTGCGGGTCAACCGATCGGTTGATGCCGGCCCGGTCGCCGCTCGCCCGGAGTGCTACTGCACGCCCGGCCGGCGCTCGCCGTGGGGCGCTACTCCCAGCGTGCGGCGCCGGGGCGCCGGGTCACAGCCTTGACGACCGCGGCGGCGACGCCGGCGATCACGAGGAGTCCGCCGAAGCCGATGACGCTCCAAATGATGAACGTCGGCGTGTAGTCCGCGGGGTCGATCAGGGTGGCGACGCGGGCGAGGCCGGCGATGACGAGGAGCACGACGCCCCAGACGATTGTGCCGACCCGCACGCGCAGCCGGGGCTGCGGCTGAGGTTGCGTGGACGCGGCAGCAGCTGCGGCTGCGGTACCGGCTGCGGCGTCCGCGGGTGCCGTGACGGGCGCTGCGGTGTCGGTGGATGCCCCGGCCCCGGGCGACGTCGCCCAGAGCTGCAGGGTCTCGGCGTCATCCTGGGCGGGAAGCTCGCGGGTCAGTGCGTCCGTGGGCTGCGTCCTGGCCTGGGTGTTCGTGGTGTCCGGTTCGGTGGGCTGGGGTTCTGAGGTGCTCACGGGGTGACTCCCTTGTTCGGATCGATGATCGTGACGGATCCGGTGCCGACGTACACGCGCACGTTGAGCACGCGGGCTGCGGTGGCGGTGTCGAGCTGTCCGGGTGGGTGGTACAGGTCGCTGTACTTGCGGCCGAAGCGTTCGACGGACATGCCCGAGGGAACGTCGGCCGGGTCATCCGCCCCATTCGTGCTGGTGCCACTGGGTACCGCATCGGCGCTGTTGCTCGCGTTGATGGAGCCGCCGCCGACGTAGGCGACGACGCTCACCCACTCGTTCTTCGGGAGGGTGACGGTGACGTCCCCGGCGCCGACCACGATGTTCACGCTGTCGTCGGTGTAGCCGCCATCGCCCGAGGTCGTGCCGGCGGGAGCGGGGGACGGGTAGAACTTCGACAGGTCGGCGCGCACGGCACCCGCCCCGTTCACGTAGGTGGTGGTGGAGTACGCCGAGGGCTGCACCACGGTGAAGGTCTGGTCGCCGGCGTAGCGGAAGGTGTCGGTCTGCGGAACGATCGCCGCGAAGATGATCGGCACGAGCAGCACCGCGGCGAACCCGGAGGCCCCGCCCGAGCGCTTGCCGCGCACGCCGTTGACGATGATGCCCACGGCGAGCACCGCGAGCGCGGAGGCGAGGCCGGCGAGGATCGCGTCCACATCGAGGGTGTGTGCGGTCGGGGCGGTGTAGGTGGCGAGGGTGACGATTCCGCCGATGACGATGGCAAGCCCGATCACGATGAACGAGTACAGGGGGTTCGAGCGTGTGCGGGCCCGTGCGGCACGTTCGGCTTCGCGCTGTGCGAACCGCTGCTGGCGTGCCCGTTCCTGGGCCGCGCGGTTGGCCGCCTGGAACTCGGCGCCCTGGTGGCGGCGGTACGCGTCGTGCTGCTGCTTCCACTGCGCCTGCTGCTCGCGCCACGCGGCGACGTCAGCGGCCGAGGAATCCGCTGTCGGCGCCGGGGGAGCCGGGGGCGGGGTGACAGTAGGCGCGGCGGCCACGGGGGCGCCGGTGGTCGGGTCGACGTAGGGCGCGAAGGGGGCAACGCCCGCCGCGGGATCGCCGGGGTTCGTGGAGGTGGCGGCCGCCCGGGGCATCCCGTCGCCTGCTGCTGTGCCGCCCGGCTGCGCCTGCGCTCGCCGCACCAGCCACACGATGAACCACACGATGGACGCCGTGATCGCCAGCAGCCAGATGAGGTGCGCGAAGCCCTGCGCCCAGCCGAAGGCGCCGTTGTAGTTGTCGAGGGTGAGGAAGGTGCCCAGCCCGTAGGTGCCCGGGATGATCGCGAGCAGCACGAGGGCGCCGATGCCGGCGATGGCTGCCTCGAAGCGTCCGCGCAAGACCTGCTCGAGGTGGATCTTGCCCTGCTGGTCGGGCAGCAGCAGCCAGGCCGCCGCGTACAGCAGCACCGTGGGCGCACCCACGATGGTCAGCACGACGATGATTCCGCGCACGATCACCGGGTCGATGCGCATGCGGGTGGCGAGGCCTGCGCTGACGCCGCCGATCCAGCCGGGCTCGCGCTGAATGCCGAGGGCCCGCAGCCAGGAGAAGAAGCGGTTGCCGGATGCCCCGGGGCCCGGGTCCGCAGTGGGTGGGGTCGACCCGGGGGTGCTGCCGTTGCCGGGCGTGCCGGCGGCGGTGTCGGATGTCCCGGTGCTGCCCGGGGGAGGTGTTTGCTGTGCCATATCTCGATGGTGGCCGCTGGCCGGGATTGCTGCCATGGGGGATCGCCCCCACCGCACCCTGATTCTTCGGGGCAATCGGTCCGGGGCGCTCGCCGATCTGCTTGGATTCAAGGGTGATCACCACTCTGCCCCGACCCCCGCTCGTGCGCGTGCGCGGGACGATCCTGGGCGGCGTCTGCGCGGGACTGGCCGTGCACCTCGGCTGGCCCGTCTCCCGCGTGCGCCTGATCACAGTCATCCTCGCGTTCTGCGGCGGCTCCGGCGTCCTGTTATACCTGTGGCTCTGGGCGCTCGTGCCGGTGGAGTCGCGGGAGACGGATGACCCGACCGTCCAGCACCGCCGTGCACCCATCGCGGCCCTCCTTCTGGCCGTTGCCGCCGTCGCGGCGGTGGTCACGTCGCTGCAGCTGTTGCTGCGGGGATCGGAGTCCGCCGCCACCGACGGACTCGTGTTCGTCGCCGTGGCAACGGGAGCAGCCGTCACCTGGAGCCTCACCCTCGACCGCCATGACCCGGGCCGGTCGCCCCGCTATGGCGTGTGGATCCGCGTGTGGTCGGCCGTGCTGCTTCTGCTCGTCGGGACCGCGGCTCTGGGCACCCGCCCCACGGCAGTCAACGCGGTGTTCGGGGTAGTCCTCGTCGTGCTCGGCGTCGGCGTGATCGCCGCGCCGCGCGTGCTCACTCTCTGGACCGACCTCATGGCAGAGCGGTCCGCCCGGGTGCGCGAGGAGCAGCGCGCGGAGATCGCCGCCCACCTGCATGACTCGGTGTTGCAGACGCTCGCGCTGATTCAGAACCGTGCGGGAGCCTCGACCGAGGTCGCCCGCATCGCCCGGGCCCAGGAACGCGAGCTGCGCGACTGGCTCTTCGCCGGGGATGCGCCCGCCGCCGCAGACCTCGCCACCACCCTGCGCGAGGTAGCCGCCGCTATCGAACTCGACTACCCCGTGCGCATCGACGTGGTTGCCGCGGGCGAGGCCCCGGCCTCCAACGCCGCGCTGGTCGCCGCCGCCCGCGAGGCCATGCTCAACGCGGCCCGCCATGCCGGAGGCGATGTATCCGTCTACCTCGAGACCCGCCCCGGCTCGGTCGACGTCTTCGTGCGCGACCGCGGCCCCGGCGTGGATCTCGATGCGCTGCCGTCCGACCGGCTCGGTATCAAGGAATCCATCATTAGGCGGATGACCCGTGCTGGCGGTACCGCGACCGTTCGGCCCGGTGCCGGCTCCGGCACCGAGGTGCACCTGCACCTCGAGGTGTCGCGGTGACCCCGGTGTTCGGCGCGGCCGCGCCCCGGGGCATCCACTCTCCATCCCCTATCTCGCAGCGCAGACTGAAGGCACCCCATGACTGACGTCGTAATCGTCGATGACCACTCCATTTTTCGTTCGGGGCTGCGGGCCGATCTCGATGCGTCCGTGACGGTGCTCGGTGAGGCGGCGAACGTCGACGACGCCGTCGCGCTGATCGCCGCGCTGGTGCCGGAGGTGGTGCTGCTCGACGTGCATCTGCCCGGTGGCGCGGGCGGGGGAGGCGCGGAGGTCATTCGGCGGAGCTCCGCGCTGCTCGAGCGGGTGCGATTTCTTGCGCTGAGTGTCTCGGACTCGGCGGAGGATGTGGTCGGGGTCATTCGTGCCGGCGCGCGCGGGTACATCACGAAGGGCAGTTCCGGCGAGGAGGTCAGCCGGGCCGTGTCCGCCGTGGCAGGGGGCGATGCCGTGTTCTCGCCGCGTCTCGCGGGGTTTGTGCTGGATGCGTTCGGCGCCGTCGCCGGCGAGCAGGCAGAGACCAGCGAGGAGCTCGACAGGCTGTCGGCCCGGGAGCAGGAGGTCATGCGGTTGATCGCGCGCGGCTACGCGTACAAGGAGGTGGCGAGCGAGCTCTACATCTCGGTGAAGACGGTGGAATCCCACGTCTCGGCGGTGTTGCGCAAGCTGCAGTTGTCGTCGAGGCACGAGCTCACCGCGTGGGCCCTGGAGCGCAAGCTCCTCTAGTGGACTCCTCGACTTGCATGAAAATGCTCTAAAAATGGCCCGAATAGAGCAGTTTTGTGCGAGTCGGTTAGCTCTGACCTGGGTCGGTGGAGAGTTCGCAAAGCGCGGCACTGATTCTGGCATTTTCGACGCATGCCAACTTCGCAGCCATTACCCGAGCCGTTCAACCGGGAGCCGTTCTCTTCCGCAGCTGCGCAGGCGGCTGGAGTTAGCGCGGGGCGACTTCGGGGCGCTGACCTAAGGTCTCCGTTTCACGGAGTCCGCGTCGTCGGCGAGATTCCCGTGGACGTGCTGTCAAGGTGCCGCGCATACGCGCCCCGCATGCCAGCGAACGCCTTCTTTTGTTCAATCACTGCGGCGCAAGTGATGGCGTTGCCGTTGCCCCTGTGGCTGCAAAACTCAGCAGAGTTGCATGTCGCTGTCCCGTCGTCGACTCGTGCCGTGAAGCGGGTCGGAATCGTGGGTCATGCCGTGAAGCTCGTTGGTGGAGACGTGCGAAGTTGGGACGGCCTCCCGATCAGTTCGCCCGAGCGCGTCTGGTGCGAATTGGGCCAGGTGCTGCCGTTGGCCGAACTCGTCGCCGTCGGTGATCGCTTGATCCATTGGCGCCATCCGCTGACCTCGGTCAGTTCACTCAGGAATATGGTTCGAAAGTTTGCAGGACGACGCGGAGCCCGCACGCTGAGCTTCGCAAGTACTCTTCTCCACAACAGGTCGGAATCGCCCCGGGAATCGATACTGCGGGTCATTCTCGTTCTCGCCGGCGTGGAGGGATTCGAGGTGAACTTCACGGTGCAAGTCCCGGGAGCGGCATACCGACTCGACTTCGCCTTTCCCGCCGTCAAGGTATTTCTCGAGTATCAAGGCGAGTATCACTTCACCGTCGAGCAGCGACGGGCTGATATGTCGCGGAGATCAAGGCTGGAAGCGATTGGCTGGTACGGCATTGAGATCAACAGCCACGACCTGCGGGATCCCGGCGAGTTGGTAGATCGCATTCGCCGCGTTCTCCTTCGTCGATCCAGCTGACGCTGCGCCCACTTGCACAAAAACGCTCCATTTTCGCGAGAAATAGAGCGTTTTTATGCAAGTCGCGGGAGAGGAGGAGGAGGAGGAGGAGCGACTAGGCGAAGAGGCGCTGGAGGCGCTGCACTCCCTCGAGCAGGTTTGCATCGCCGAGCGCATACGAGAGGCGGAGATATCCGGAAGGCCCGAACGCCTCTCCGGGAACCGCGGCTACCTCTGCCTGGTCGAGGATCAGGTCGGCCAGTTCGAGAGAGGTGGTCGGGGTGACGCCGCCCCAGGTCTTGCCGAGCAGACCCGTCACGTCCGGGTACACGTAGAACGCGCCCTCGGGGGTCGGGCACACGATGCCGTCGATCTTGTTCAACTCGGTGACAATGGTGCGGCGCCGGCGGTCGAAGGCCTGACGCATGGTTTCGACAGTGTCCTGCGGCCCGGTGAGCGCGGCGATCGCGGCACGCTGTGACACGTTGGAGACGTTCGACGACAGGTGGGACTGCAGGTTGGCGGCGGCCTTGATGGCGTCGACCGGTCCGACCATCCATCCCACGCGCCATCCGGTCATCGCGTAGGTCTTGGCAACACCGTTGACGAGAATCGTGCGGTCCGCCAGCGCGGGGACGGCTTCCACGATCGAGGGCGCACGCGCTCCGGGGGAGCCCACCGGCTCGTCGAGGGAGGCGTAGGTGAGGTTCTGGTAGATCTCGTCGGTGATGACCCAGAGTCCGTTGGCCTCGGCCCACTCGCCGATCGCCGTGGTCTGCTCGGCCGAGTAGACCGCTCCCGTCGGGTTGGACGGCGACACAAACAGCAGCACCTTCGTGCGGTCGGTGCGGGCGGCCTTGAGCTGCTCGACGGTGACGAGGTAGTCCTGGTCGCTTCCGGCGAAGACCTCGACCGGAACGCCGCCGGCAAGCTTGATCGCCTCGGGGTAAGTGGTCCAGTACGGCGCGGGCAGCAGGACCTCGTCGCCCGGGTCGAGCAGGGTCGCGAACGCCTGGTACACGGCCTGCTTGCCACCGTTGGTCACGATGATCTGGTTGATGCCGACCTCCAGGCCGCTGTCGCGCAGCGTCTTGGCGGCGATCGCCTCGCGCAGGTCGGGAAGGCCGACGGCGGGGGTGTAGCGGTGGTTCTTGGGGTCGTGAGTGGCGGATGCCGCGGCCTCAACAATGTGCTCGGGAGTAGCAAAGTCGGGCTCACCCGCAGCGAAGCTAATCACCGGCCGTCCCTGTGCCTGAAGGGCTTTTGCCTTCGAGTCGACCTTGAGGGTCGCGGATTCGGCAATGGCGCCAATACGCCGGGAAACACGGGGAAGTGGGGTGGTCACGGTTACATCGTAAAGATAAAGAGGAGTGCGCGGAAACGCCCGGGCGTGGCGGGGTTCGGCGCGGGGCGGGCGGCGCCGCGGTGGCGCGGTCCGGCGCGCGCGACTGGGTTGCGGGCGCAGGGTTCGGCACGGGGCGGGCAGGTGTGTAGTGGCTGGCAGTAACGGGGTGGAGTGGCGCAGGGTCATCCGGCTTGTCACAATTGAGGGCCGAAGAATACGTGCGCCACTCTCGTGCAGGCGTCCCGCAATCACCGTCGTGGGGCACCGGACTTTTTGCCAGTCCCGAGAATGCCGTACACTGTTCGAGGTAGTTGAAATCTGCCAAGCTTTTGCGTGCCCGAATTGTGGGTGAAACGAGCGGAAGCCGCAGATTTTTGCATGCTTAGGGTGGTGGCTCAATTGGTAGAGCAGCGGTCTCCAAAACCGCAGGTTGCAGGTTCGAGTCCTGTCCGCCCTGCGATGTCGTTCCACACATGTGTGGGGCAACAGACGGTGAAAGGTAGTGATTGTGGCTAGGAAAGTGATCGACGAGCCCAGTGAGGATGTCGTCGCGCAAGCCCGACAGGAGCGCTCTGAACGGCGCAGTCCTTTCGTGCGCATTGCCATCTTCATTCGCCAGGTCATCACCGAGCTGAAGAAGGTCGTCACCCCGACCCGCAAGGAACTCTTCGGCTACACCGGTGTGGTTCTGGTCTTCGTCGTCATCATGATGGTTTTGGTCTCCGGCCTGGACTTCGGTTTCAGCTGGCTTGTCTCCTGGGTATTCGGGGATGGCACGCTTCCGGGCGTCAACTAACCACCGGGGCTTCACCGCCTGACCAACTGAATTTTTCGCCCGGGCTTCGCGCCCGTGATGTGCAACAAGAAATGGAATGAGATCCCGTGTCTAAGTCTGACCGCCCGGATATCGACCTAGCTACGGCTGCAGAGCAGTCGTCAGAAGAGGACGAAGCCCAGGAGGGCAACCCGCTCGCCGAGGAGGAGGCGTCCGTCGATTCTGCAGAGAACGCGGCCGTCCACTTCGTTGACGATGACGAGCTGGAGGACGACGACCAGGAAGAGGGCGGCGCGGGAGACCTCGCCGGACTCATCGAGGCCCTCGACGCAGCTGTTGACCCCGAAGCCGACGCCATCGTTGACGATGCACTCGACGTTGACTCGCTCGACGAGGCAGATGCCTCCGTCGCCGCGACCGATGACGAGGCCGACATCGAAGCCGAGGAAGAGGCAGCCGAGGTCCCCGAGGTTGCTCCCTACGACGGCCCCGAGCTCGACGACGACGGCGAGCCCGTTGAGGTTGATCCCTACGAGGAGTTCCGCAGCGAGCTGCGCGGCCTCCCGGGCAAGTGGTACGTCATTCACTCATACGCCGGTTTCGAGAAGCGCGTCAAGCAGAACATCGAGAACCGCCGCGTTTCCATGGCCCAGGAAGACGAGGTCTACCAGGTCGAGGTTCCGATGGAAGACGTCGTCGAGATCAAGAACGGCCAGCGCAAGCTCGTCAACCGTGTTCGTATCCCCGGATACGTGCTCGTGCGCATGGAGCTCAACGAGGACAGCTGGTCCGTGGTTCGCCACACCCCCGGCGTCACCGGATTCGTGGGCAACTCGCACAACCCGACGCCGCTTCGCTTTGAAGAGGCCTTCTCGATGCTGAAGAGCCTCGTGCAGATCGTCGAAGCCCCCGTCAGCACGAAAACCGGTGGGAAGGGTAAGACCCCCATCCGCGTTATCCCTGCAGAGGTCGACTTCGAGGTCGGAGAGACCATCACGATCAAGGAAGGTTCGTTCGCGGGCCTGCCGGGATCCATCAGCGAGATCAAGCCGGAGAGCGGCAAGCTCACCGTGCTCGTCTCCCTGTTCGAGCGCGAAACACCGGTCGAGCTCAGCTTCGACCAGGTAACGAAGCTCTAACTAAGACCACCGTGACCCGGAATGGCCGGGTCAACGGGAGAGCGTGTGTGGGGGATGACCCTGCGCCGCTCGACACCGAAAAGAAGGAAGTAACATGGCACCGAAGAAGAAGGTCACGGGTCTGATTAAGCTTCAGATCCAGGCCGGCGCCGCCAACCCCGCACCGCCTATCGGCCCTGCGCTCGGACAGCACGGCGTCAACATCATGGAGTTCTGCAAGGCGTACAACGCGGCCACCGAGTCGCAGCGCGGCAACGTCATCCCCGTTGAGATCACCGTCTACGAGGACCGTTCATTCACCTTCATCCTGAAGACCCCGCCCGCAGCGGAGCTCATCAAGAAGGCCGCCGGAGTTGCCAAGGGTTCCTCCACGCCTCACACGGTCAAGGTTGCCAAGCTCAGCAAGGACGCACTGCGCTCCATCGCCGAGCAGAAGCAGGCTGACCTCAACGCGAACGACGTCGAAGCTGCCATGAAGATCATCGCGGGCACCGCGCGGTCCATGGGAATCACGGTCGAAGCGTAACTAGCTTTTCGTCCGTCACGCAGGTGACGAACACACTTTCATCAGCACATAGGGCCGGGCGGATCATCCGCTCGCCCACAGCGGGAGAGCCAGCCAGGCTCACACATACCGCGAACTCAGTTCAGGAGATATTCATGGCACAGAAGTCCAAGGCCTACCGGGCCGCTGCCGAAAAGATCGAAGAAGGCAAGTTCTACAGCTCAAGCGAGGCCGTTGCGGTCGCACGCGAGACTGGCTCGAAGAAGTTCGACTCCACCGTTGAGGTCGCCCTCAAGCTTGGTGTCGACCCTCGTAAGGCTGACCAGATGGTCCGCGGCACCGTGATTCTTCCTCACGGCACCGGCAAGACCGCCCGCGTCATTGTCTTCGCAACGGGCCCCGCGGCTGAGGCAGCTATCGCTGCCGGCGCCGACGAGGTCGGTGGCGACGAGCTCATCGAGAAGGTTGCGGGCGGCTACACGTCGTTCGACGCCGCTGTCTCGACCCCCGAGCTCATGGGTAAGGTCGGTCGTCTCGGAAAGGTACTCGGCCCGCGTGGCCTCATGCCGAACCCGAAGACCGGAACCGTCACCCAGGACACGGCCAAGGCCGTGACCGAGATCAAGGGTGGAAAGATCGAGTTCCGCGTCGACAAGCACTCCAACGTGCACTTCGTCGTGGGCAAGTCCGGCTTCACGCAGGACCAGCTCGCCGAGAACATCAAGGCAGCAATCGACGAGGTCGTTCGCGTCAAGCCGAGCAGCTCCAAGGGCCGTTACATCACCAAGGGCACCGTTTCGACGACCTTCGGTCCTGGCATCCCGCTCGACATCAACGCTTTCTAAGCACTCAGCACCACCACTTCAGGGGTCCGCTTCGGCGGGCCCCTTTTGTGCTCCCACCGACGGTTTCACGAGAGGACTCTTGCCATGACTCTGGAGATTCGATTTGCGGGGGCGGATGACGCTGCGCTGCTGCACCGGCTGGCCGCTGCCACCTTTGCGCTCGCGTGCCCGCCCGGAACCAGTCCCGCAGCGATCGACGAATTCATCGGGACGACCCTCTCCGAGTCCGCCTTCGCCGGGTACCTCGCCGACCCCGCGCGTGACCTGCTGATCGGCGAGGTGGACGGAGTCCCCTCGGGGTACACGCTGGTCGTGCACCAGGAGTCGGCGGATCCGGACGTGCAGGCGGCACTCACCGTGCACCCGAGCTCGGAGCTCAGCAAGTGTTACGTGCTGGCGGACGCGCACGGCGGAGGGATTGCCCGCGAGCTCATCGAGGCGTCGGTCGAGGCATCCGCTTCCCGCGGAGCCGCGGGCGTCTGGCTTGGTGTCAACCAGGAGAACGCGCGCGCGAACCGCTTCTACGAGAAGAACGGGTTCACCGTGGTTGGCGAGAAGAAGTTCCTGCTCGGCGGGCGCCTCGAAGAAGACTTCGTGCGGGAGCGCGTGCTCTAGAAGTCGCGCACCTTCAGCACGATCTTTCCGCGGGTGTGCCCCGACTCGATCGCGCGGTGGGCGTCGGCCGCATCCGCGAGGTCGAACACGGTGTCGACGGTGACGCGCACATCGCCCGAGGTAATGAGGCGCGAGATTACCGCGAGCGTGGAGCCGTCCGGCGGCACCTTGTAGCTGGTGGCGCGCATGCCGGCGGCGGCGGCATCGTCGAGAAACGTGGGCCAGCTGCCGGTCGGGCCGTTGATCATCAGTGCGCCCGGGCGCATGACCGTGAGGGAGCGCGTTCCGGTGCTGTCGTGCACGTTGCCGATCAGGTCGACCACAACGTCGACGTTGCTGACGACCTCTTCGAAGCGCGTGGTCGTGTAGTCGATGACCTCGCTTGCGCCGAGTTCCTTCAGCCACGCCTGGTTGCGGGTGGACCCGGTAGCGATGACGTGTGCGCCGAAATAGCTCGCGAACTGCACGGCGAAGTGGCCGACGCCGCCGGCTCCCGCGTGGATGAGCATGCGCTGGCCCTCGTGGGCCTTCGCCACCTCGACGACCATTCCCCACGCGGTCAGGGCGGCCAGCGGCACGCCGGCGGCCTCGACGTGGGAGATCCCCGCGGGCTTCTTCGTCAGGCTGAGGCTCGGAACCGTGAGGTACTCGGCGTAACTGCCGCTGAACCGCGGCACCATGACCATTCCGTACACTTCATCGCCGGGTTTGAGTGGATGACCCTCATACGGCGACTCCATCACGACGCCGCTGAAATCCTGGCCGATGATCGCCGGGTAGTTCTGAATGGACGCCGAAACTCCCTTGCCCGCACGTGTCTTCGCGTCGATGGGATTAACCCCCGCGGCGAAAACCTTCACCAGGAATTCGGAGTTCACCTTCGTTGGCATGGGTACGTCAGTGACGGTCAGCACCTCTGGGCCACCCGTCGTCGCCATTGTCACGGCTCGCATCGTGGTCATTCTGTGGCCTCCCTGCCCTCTGTACCCAAGTAAAGAGGAGTAATGAGTCAGCCCTGTTACAAAGATGTCACCCCGGTGCAAACTTATCTGCCCGATACCATGCAGGAATGAGAACAGTCTTCGCCGTGCTGCGAGCGGCGGCAGTCGTCCTCACCGCGGTCGCGGTCATCGCGACGTTTACCGACACGGCATCGCGCTCCGCCATCAACCCGTTCAACTTTTTCGGGTACTTCACCATTCAGAGCAACATCATCGCGGCGGTGGTGCTGGCGGTGACGGCGTACGCGGGATTTACCCGAAGCCCCCAGTCATCCGCTCTCCTCATCGCGCGTGGCGCCTCGGCGACCTACATGATCATCGTCGGGCTGGTGTACAACACGTTGCTCGTGGGGTTAGCCGGTGGCGCGGACCTGCCGTGGGCCAACTCGGTGCTGCACGTCGTGATGCCGATCTACATCGCCCTCGACTGGGTGCTGTTCGGCGACCGCTCGCCCCTGCCGTGGAACCGCTACTGGATCGTGCTGATCTACCCGCTGGTGTGGCTCGGCGTGGTGCTGATCCGCGTCGGTACCGACGGGTGGGTGCCTTACCCGTTCCTCAACTTTCACGACCCCGCGCTCGGCGGCGGAGGGGTCGCTCTGTACTGTCTCGCGATCGCCGTGGGATTCGCCGGCTTCGGCGCCATCGTCTGGGCACTGAGCCGCGTGCGGATCCTGGGGGCACCGGGTGCGCCGGCGGCCGCGTGATGCCGCTGCCGCGATAGTCGGCAGTGCACTGGTTCTCGTTGCCCTTTTTTTGATCTGGATGGCCCGGCTGTCCGTATCCCGTGACCTCTACGTCAGCGAGCTGGGCGCAACCGGCCAGCCCACCGCGAAGCAGTTCGAAATCGCGCTGCTGCTGATCGTGGTGGGCGGAAGCCTGATCGCGTTCGCCGGCCGGGACATCCGCTCCCGCCTCCCGGTACTGCGCGTGTGGACTCCGGCCATCTCCCTGTGGATCGCCAGCGGTTTCTTCCTCGTCGCCTCCCAGGTGACCTGCACGTCCGGGTGCCCGGTGCCGTATGGCCCGTCGTTCACCTGGCAGGACCTCACCCACATCACCTGCGCGGTGATCGCATTCGGCGCTGCGGTGTGGGCGATGCTGCAGGCGTCCTTCGCGCGCGATCACCGCGCCCTCGCCATCTTCTCGCGGGCGTCGGGCGCAGCGGTCGCCGTGATCGCCGGGGCGGGAGGCATCCTGTCGCTCATCGGTGTTGCCACCGGCTTCGGATCCCGCCTCGAGTTCGTCGCGACGACGGTAGCCATTGGCTGGGTCGCGGTCTACGGCGCGGTCATCGCGGCGCGCGCGATCACCGGACGCCCGCTCGCCGACACCTTGGTCGACGCCGACAGCCTCGAAGCATCGGATGTCGGGACGGTGGATGTCCCGGCCGCCGTCGCCCCGGTCGCGCCGACTGCCGTGACCCCGGTCGCGCCGACATCGGTCGCTCCCTAACCACCGCACAGCAGCCGCGCCTCCGTCACGCCAGAACCCGCGCGGCCCCGTTTTGCCACGCGCGCCTCGGCCCGGGCGCCGAACCCGGTGCCGCGGTGGCCCGTCACCCGAAAGCGGGCGAATGCGCTGAAAACGGGCGGGCGCGCTGGACCGTTTTCAGCGCAATCGACCGTTTTCACGCGGAGGCCCCGCCGCCGGCCGCGAAACTAGGCGCGGGCGAGGGTGTCGAGCAGCCGATCGGCAAGGCCCACGAGGGCGTGGATCTCGTTGTCGTCGCGTTCGATCCAGCGGAACTGCGGCTCCGGAGCGATCGGCACGAAATCGAGGTGCTGCTCCCAGACGAGCAGGGTGCGCTCGGCGCCGAGCACGTACTGCTGCCACCAGATCTGCCGCAGGTAGGAACGGGGGATCGTGCGCCAGGCGCTCGACGTGGTCTTGATCTCGGCGAGCACGACGGTGCTGGTGCGGTCGTCGACGCCGTCCGGGGTCGCCAGATGAAGGGGCTGACCGTACGCGTGGAAGAGCTGTGTGCTCGGCGTGATGCCGTGGTGATGCTGCACCCAGCGGGCGATCTCGGGTTCGCGGGCGTTGCCGTGGTCGGTGTACGCGTTGCCGCCGAAGCCGGTTCCGTAGAGCTTCTCCTGCGCGACGGACTGCACCGCCCGCTCGCTCGAGAGGCGTGCCACGTCGGTGGCGGTGACCCCGCGGCTGCGGGCGCGGAGCCAGGCGACCCGGTCTGTGGAGTTGGCCACAACACGTGTGCGGTGATCGGGCAGAGGCTCATCCCAGAGGGAGAGGGTCTGCTGCACGTACGTCACCTGACCATTGTCCCTCGCCGGACCGTCACCGGCGCGGAGAGGCGCAACCGTGTCCCCCGCACTGGGGATAGGGATTCCATTGCTCGCAAAATTTGTACCCTGTAGCGTCGGCACTTGTGGGGACAGAACTTGTGGTCCCTGGGGACAACCGCGAAATGACCCGAAAACGTTTCGCACGGGAGAACCATGTCGAAACGTTGGCGCGCATTTGCGGCCACCGCGGTCGTTGTGCTGTCCGCCGGCCTCGGGCTGCTGTCAATCGCACCCGCCTCCGCCGCGACGCCAACCGCGGTAACGGCTGCATCGGCGTCCTTATTCGCGACGCCTTCCGCGGTCGCCCAGCTTGCCTCGGCCCCGCTCCTCGTGACGCCCGCGCCGACCTCCAAGCCCGTGAGTGAGCAGGAGGGTGGAGTGAAGAATTCCATGTTCAACCTGCAGTCGATGGAGCCGTCCACGGTGCTGATGCTTCTGGTCAGCCTCGTACTCCTCCTTGGAGCAATCGTCATTGTCGTGCGCGCGGGAAGCACTCACCGGGCACGCTAGGCATTGTCGTAGGCCCCGGTTTCACCGGTCACAGCTTGTTCATAGGAACTTCCCAATAATTGAACCATGACCACTATTCCCGGCGCATCAATGCACTCCTCTGCTGCAGCGCAGCCCCAGCTCAGCCGCGCGGACGGCAGCCCCATTCGGGCCGTCGTCGTTGATGACGAGGAGTCCCTCACCGATCTCCTGTCGATGGCCCTGCGCTACGAGGGGTGGGACGTGAAGCTCGCCGGCGACGGTCAAAAGGCCCTCAGCGTCATCCGCGAGTTCCGCCCCGATGTCATCGTGCTCGACGTGATGCTTCCGGACATCGACGGCCTCCAGGTGCTCACCCGCCTGCGCGCCGACGGCAACCAGACTCCCATCCTCTTCCTCACAGCCAAGGACGCGTTGGATGACCGTATCGCCGGTCTCACCGTCGGCGGCGACGATTACGTCACCAAGCCATTCAGCCTCGAGGAGCTCGTCGCCCGGCTGCGCGGTCTCATCCGCCGGTCCGGCGCCACCGTGCAGGAAGCCGCGGACTCCTACCTGGTCGTCGGGGACCTCGAACTCGATGAGGACAGCTATGAGGTGCGCCGCGCCGGCGAACTCATCGAGCTGACCGCCACCGAGTTCGAGTTGCTGCGCTACCTCATGCGCAACCCGCGCCGCGTGCTCAGCAAGATGCAGATTTTGGACAGGGTCTGGAGCTACGACTTCGGCGGTAAGTCCAGCGTGGTGGAGATTTACATCTCCTACCTGCGCAAGAAGATCGACGCGGGTCATCCCGCAATGATCCACACCGTTCGCGGTGTCGGTTACGTCCTCAAGCCCGCCCGATGAAGCTCCGGATGCCCCGGCGCAAGTGGACGCTGCGGACCCGGCTCGTCGTCAGCATCGTTGCCCTCGTCGCCTTGGTCAGCCTCGCGATCAGCGTGGCCAGCATCATCGGGCTCGAGAACTATCTGGTGCAGCGCGTCGACCGGCAGCTCATAGATACGCAGGCGCACAGCGTGATCGACCGCGGTGGGCCTTCCGCGATGGGAACGCCCCGCCCGGACGACATCCTCACGCCCGGGCTGCCGCTCGGCACCATCGCCGTGGTCATCAACAGCGGAACCTTCAATTCGGGCATCCAGGCCAGGACCAACGGGACGGCCCCCGAGTTCAGCCAGAAGCAAAGCGACCTGCTGTTGGGAATCGACAGCAACGGTAAAGCCACCACACTGGCGCTCGGCGGCTCGCTCGGCGACTACCGAGCGGTGTCCTTCGACACGGCGTCGGGCGCTCAGGTCATCATCGCGATTCCGCTGACCGAGGTGCAGGCCACGGTCGGGCAGTTCCGCGGTGTCGTCATTCTCATTTCCGTCGGTGGAGTTCTCATCGCCGCCCTGGCGAGCGCGTTCATCGTCTCCCTGGCGCTGCGTCCGCTGCGCCGGGTCGCCGCGACGGCCACCCAGGTCGCCTCGATGCCCCTGGACAAGGGTGAGGTCGACCTCGCCATCCGGGTGCCCGAGGCCGACACCGATCCCCGCACCGAGGTGGGGCAGGTCGGTGCCGCGTTCAACGGCATGCTTGGTCACGTTGCCGCCGCCCTCACTGCCCGCGAGGCCAGTGAGAACAAGGTGCGTCAGTTCGTTGCCGATGCCAGTCACGAGCTGCGCACGCCCCTGGCATCCATCCGCGGATATGCCGAACTCACCCGCCGCGGCAACCACGACCTGCCCACCGATGTGGTGCACTCGATCGGCCGCGTGGAGTCCGAGGCGCTGCGCATGACCTCGCTCGTCGAGGACCTGCTGCTGCTCGCCCGTCTCGACGAGGGTCGCGACCTCGAGAAGAAGCCCGTCGACCTCGGACGCCTGCTCATCGATTGCGTGAGCGACGCCTACGCCGCCGGCCCCGATCACGAGTGGGTGCTCGATGCCCCCGAGGAGGAAGTGCGCATCCTCGGCGACAACCACCGCATCCACCAGGTGGTCGCGAACCTGCTGACCAATGCCCGCGTGCACACCCCCGTCGACACGCAGGTCACTGTGTCGTTGTCGGTGATGGATGCCACGACCGCCGTCATTACCGTCGAGGACAACGGCCCCGGCATCGCGCCGGAGGTGCAGGCGACTCTCTTCGAGAGGTTTGCCCGCGCCGACACCTCGCGCTCGCGCGCGGCAGGCAGCACCGGGCTCGGACTGTCCATCGTGCAGGCAGTTGTCGCCGCACACGGAGGAACCGTCTCCGTCGCGAGCGAGCCCGGCCGTACCGCGTTCCGGGTCATCCTTCCCGGGGTGCTGTAACCGCGGTTCCGAGCCATCCACTCTCCGCGCACGCGCATGCCAGACTGGGCATCAACGTAAAGGAGCGTCCATGAAGATCGCGGTAACCGGTGGCAACGGAAAACTCGGCCGGGCGGTGGTGGCGAAGCTCGAAGAAGCTGGCCACTGGGTGCTCACCCTGGACGCGATCGGAACCCGCGGTGATACGTTCACCCGGATCGAGATGACGGACTACGGCCAGGTCTCCGACGCACTGTCGTCAATCGACAGCCGCCACGATGGACTCGATGCCGTGGTGCACCTGGCCGCGATCCCGGCCGGCGGACTCGAGCCAGATGCCGCCACGTTCCACAACAACATGCTGTCGACGTTCAATGTCTTCCACGCGGCCCGTCGCGCCGGCATCACCCGCATCGTCTACGCCTCGAGCGAGACGCTGCTCGGCATTCCCTTCGACATCGATCCGCCCTACATCCCGGTCGATGAGGAGTACCCCTCGCGCCCGGAGTCGACCTACGCGGTCGTCAAGCACCTCGAAGAGGAGCTCGCCTCCAAGCTCGTGCGCTGGAACCCCGAGCTCAGCATCACCGCCCTGCGCTTCTCGAACGTCCTGGACGAGAACGACTACGCGCTTGCGCCCGGATATCAGGATGACCCGAGCCTGCGTCGCTGGAACCTCTGGGGCTACATCGACACCCGCGATGGCGCGCAGGCAGTGCTGAAGGCACTCGAAGCCAACCTGCCCGGGTTCGACACGTTCATCATCGCGGCCGCGGATACCCTGATGCTCCGGCCGAGCGCGGAGCTGGCCGCCGAGGTCTTCCCGAACGTGGAGGTCACCCGCGAACTCACCGGCTCGGAAACGCTCCTCTCCGTAGAGAAGGCCCGCCGGGTTCTCGGTTACGCCCCGGAGCACTCCTGGCGCGACTCGCAGTAGCCGCTACCCGCTTTTCCGCGTGGCGGGAGAAAACGCAGGGTTCGGCGGGAGAAGCTGGCGGATGGCGGGAATTACAACTCCCTCCAATTGCCAGCTTCTCCCTCCGCCCCGAATCTTGGAGCCACATGACCACCGATGCCCCCGCACGCACGCGACAGCGAATCTTCCCGTCGACGTGGGCGGCGCTGGTCGTGAGCGTGGTGGCCGCCGCCGGATCCTGGAGCCTGCTGACCTGGTTGTCAGGGGTTATGTTCACTGGGGGCACGGGCACCGAGGCGGTGGCGTACCAGATAGCGGTCTGGGTGACTCCGGTGCTTACCATCGCGGGAATCGTGATGAACATCGCGGTGGGTACCAACGGGGGAATTAACCGCCTCGTCGGCGTCATAGGCGGCCTCCTGCTTCTGTCGCCTTTACTCGTGATGGCGGTCGTTTTCTCCATCGGAAGTCTGAGCGGGTAGCTCGGACGCAGGGCAGCTCAAGAAAGCCGGGAGCAGCGGGGTCAGCTGGGAAATACGCTGCGCGGGTGGATGACCCGGGCCGCGCCCATCGGTGAAGGGGTGCCGATTTCGGGCGGAGAGTTGCGCCCGTGGCATCCCGTCGCTTAGTCTGTACGAAGCCAAAGACCGCTGGTCTCTGCCGTGCCTGAAAAGGCAAGACAGACGAAGGTGTATCGGTTCGCAAGAACTGAGTACCGTCCCGCGCAGGTGTGTGTAGAAGATTTCTTAGGATTTCAGCTCCGTGCGCCAACGCGCCGGAGCTTTTTTATTGCCCGAAACCACTTTCGGGCGGGCGGTCGTGGCGAGAGAAGACCAAACTAATTAGGAGTGCCATGGCGAACAAGGAAGCATCGGTCGCCGAGCTTGCGGACAAGTTCCGTACCTCGAATGCCGTTCTGCTCACCGAGTACCGCGGTCTCACTGTTGCTCAGCTCAAGACGCTGCGCAAGTCAATCAGTGCAGATGCAACGTACGCCGTGGTGAAGAACACGCTCACAAAGATTGCAGCCAACTCGGCCGGAATCAGCTCGTTTGACGACGAACTGGTTGGCCCGTCTGCAATTGCTTTCGTACACGGAGACCCTGTCACCGTTGCGAAGTCCCTGCGTGACTTTGCCAAGGCAAACCCTCTGCTGGTAGTGAAGAGCGGTTACTTTGACGGTAACCCCCTCACCGCTGACGAGGTCAAGAAGCTTGCCGACCTGGAAAGCCGCGAGGTGCTGCTGTCGAAGATGGCTGGCGCCATCAAGGCTTCGCTGTTCGGTGCGGCTTACCTGTTCAACGCTCCGCTGTCGAAGGCCGTTCGCACGGTCGAGGCACTGCGCGAGAAGCAGGAATCCGCTTCCTAACAGGAGCGTCCCCAGAAAGACTCTCGAGCCGGCGCGATCGCTGGCCACGAGCTAAGAAACATCTGAAACATGAAGGAGAAAATCATGGCAAAGCTCACAAACGACGAGCTCATCGAAGCGTTCAAGGAGCTCACGCTCATTGAGCTCAGCGAATTCGTAAAGAAGTTCGAAGAGGTCTTCGAGGTCACCGCTGCTGCTCCCGTCGCGGTTGCCGCTGCCGGTGGCGCTGCTGCCGCCGCTGAAGAGGTCGAAGAGAAGACGGCGTTCGACGTTGTCCTCGAGTCGGCTGGCGAGAAGAAGATCCAGGTCATCAAGGAGGTCCGCGCGCTTACGAGCCTCGGACTCGGCGAGGCCAAGGCCGTTGTTGATGGCGCCCCCGGCGTCGTCCTCGAGGGCGTTAGCAAGGAAGCTGCCGAGAAGGCAAAGGCTCAGCTCGAAGAAGCTGGCGCCACCGTTACCCTCAAGTAATTCGGGCCCCGGAGTCGGGGTTCTACTTGTGGCGTAATACACGCTGAAGCGCGGGTTCCTTGAACCGGATGCACTGCATCCGAATCAGATCCGTGTTTCGAGGGCGTCGCTCCCGAAACGGGGCGGCGCCCTTTGTGGTTTAACCCGACAACCGTCGGGACCCAGAGGGATTGCCGGTCACAGTGCCGTGAGTGCGGCGAGGCGGATACAGCCGACCCACAAAGGTAAATCCCCATGAAACGAGCATCAACCCGGTCGTTCCGCGCTGCCCGATGGCTGCGCGCTGCCTACATCCGGATACGAACGGCATCGCTGACCAGCCCGCCTGGAGAGCGACCGCCCGATACCCACCGCATCTATGGGTTCATTCCACCGATGCGGTGACACAAGTAACAACACGATTACTTCGAGGCACAAGTGTCTTGTTTTTGCGTAATCGTGTCCACCATAATGAGGACGTCCCACCGACCCCGACCCGGTGGTTCGAATCTCTACGGGGGCTATGGTGCCGCTCGAACTAGACGGCCTTACCCTGCGTCTAGCACGCGCACGCCCGAGCCCTCCTTGCACATGGGACAGCACCCAAGAATCGCGCGGACATCCTTCACAGGGTGTTCGCGCGATTGTGCGTGTGCGGGAGAGTGGATGCCCCCGGCGCGGGCGCCGTCGTACTGTGCCGTACGCGCAACTCCACCGGCATCGTCACGCGCGAGACACCGTCGGCGCCGCCGTGCTCGGTCAGCTCGCGCATCAGAAGATCGACGGCGAGCTTGCCCTGGAGCGCAGGTCGTTGGCTGAAGGTCGTCAGCCCAAACATCTCGGCGAGGTCGTGGTCGTCGATTCCGACCACCGAGAGCTGGCTTGGTACCTGGATGCCAAGCTGCCGTGCGGCGATGATCACCCCGATGGCGATCTCGTCACAGCCGGCCATGATCGCCGTCGGCCGCGTTCGGGGATCGGCCAGCACCTGCAACGCGGCCGCATACCCGCCAGGGATGGAGAACGGCACCGCGTGAAAGGTATCGGGTTCGGGCACGCCGGCGTCCTCGAGCGCCTGGCGGAAGCCCCACAGGCGCTGCGCGTGCACGCGAAAGTCCATCTGCTCGTGCTGGTCGCCGCCCAGGTGCATGATGCGTGTGTGCCCGAGTCCGATCAGGTGTGCGGTCGCCAGGCGCGCCGTTTCCTGGTCGTCGATGCTCAGCGTCGACATGCCGTCGATGTGGCCTCCGAGGCCCACGATCGGCTTTCCCAGCGATCGCAGCATCTCGATCTCTGCCGCGGTCAGCTCGATGCCAACCGCGACCACCGCGTCGACGCGTTTGCGCACGAGAAAGTAGTCGAAAACCTTCCTGCGCTGGTCGGGATCGGCGCTGAGCCGGTAGAGCGTGAGGTCATAGCCGGCTCCGATCAGCGCGGATTCGATGCCCTCGAGCACCTCGCCGAAGAACCACCGGTTGAGAAACGGGATGACGACGCCGACGTTCTTGGTTTGCCCGGTGACGAGGCTGGCGGCGTTGGAGGAGGCGACGAAGCCGATCTCGGCCGCGGCGCGAACCACGCGGGACCGGGTGACCTCTGACACGTAGCCGCTGCCGCTCAGGGCACGGGAGGCGGTGGATTTGGATACCCCGGCAATGCGGGCAACGTCGGCAAGCGCACTCACAGTCCGCTCCCTTCATTGGGCGAGGTGATCCGGAGCACAGCATATAAGGCAGGAACCGGTTTGTGGAACCGCTTCCACAAATTTCCCGTGGGAGCGCGACCATGGCCGACGCCCCTGCATGCCTGCTATCTCGCGGGATAGCGGAGTTGCGGGGCACAAAGGTCACGAAATCGTTAGCGGGACGTTCGGGTCAAGCGCTTGCATTACCCGCAGGTTGTGTCCTAGCTTGAGTTCTGGAACCGGTTCCCTAACGAGAAAGACCTCGTTGTTTCGAGAATGGCCTCGGGTAGGTAGTCGGTTCCGTCCCGCAATCACCTTTCTGCACAATCCGTAAATTGTGCGGGCACAACCCTCAACGAGGAGGATTTGTATGAGTTCCACTCTGCACAGACGATGGATTGCTCCGGTTGCCCTCATGGCAGTCACGGGCATTCTCCTTGCCGGATGTTCGTCCGAAGGCGGATCGTCCTCCGGCCCCGGCGACTATGGCAAGGCAGATGGCGTGGTCACCATCTACGGCACGATCGCTGACACCGAGGCCGAGCTTCTCGAAAAGTCCTGGGCGGACTGGGAGAAGGCCAACAACATCGACATCAAGTACGAGTCGAGCAAGGAGTTCGAGGCGCAGATCAGCGTTCGCGCCCAGGGTGGAAAGGCGCCTGACCTGGCGATCTTCCCGCAGCCGGGCCTCCTCGCGGACCTCGCTACCCGCGACTACATCCAGCCGGCGCCCGATGGCGTCAAGGCCAACGTCGAGAAGTACTGGTCGAAGGACTGGGCCGGCTACGCGACGAGCAACGACACCCTGTACGGTGCTCCGCTGATGGCCAGTGTTAAGGGCTACATCTGGTATTCGCCGAAGAACTTCGCCAAGTGGGGCGTGGAAGTTCCGAAGACCTGGGACGAGCTGATGGCCGTCACCAAGACCATCCAGGAAAAGACCGGCAAGGCACCCTGGTGCGCCGGCTTCGGCTCTGACGCAGCCTCAGGCTGGCCCGGAACCGACTGGGTGGAGGACCTGGTTCTTCGCCAGTCCGGTGCTGACACATACGACAAGTGGATCAGCAACGAGGTCAAGTTCAGCGACCCGAAGATCAAGAAGGCGCTCGACACCGTCGGCGAAATCCTGCTCAACCCGGATTACGTCAATGCCGGTCTCGGCGACGTCAAGTCGATCAACTCCACCCCGTTCGGCGACGTCGCTCGCGTCGTTGGTGACGGCAGCTGTGCGATGACCCACCAGGCGTCCTTCTTCGACGGGTTCATCACCGACCCGAAGAATGGCAATGCGACCGTCGGTCCCGACAAGGATGTGTGGGCGTTCCTCACCCCGCCGATCGATGCTGGTGCCGGACAGGCAGTCACCGGTGGTGGCGAAATCGTGGGCGCGTTTGCCAACGATGCCGACACGGTGAAGGTGCAGGAGTACCTCTCCAGCCCCGAGTGGGCGAACAGCCGTGTGAAGCTCGGCGGTGTGATCAGCGCCAACAACGGTCTTGACCCCGCCAGCGCCTCCAGCCCCATCCTTCAGGACGCGATCAAGATCCTGACGGACCCTGACACCACGTTCCGCTTCGACGCCTCGGACCTCATGCCCGGTGTTGTCGGTTCGGACTCGTTCTTCAAGGGAATGGTCAACTGGATCAACGGTTCGTCATCGAGCGACGTTCTGTCGACGATCGACAAGTCATGGCCGTCTGACTAGTCAGGCACCAGGGGGAAGGGCCGGCGGAATCCGCTGGCCCCTTCCCCTTATACAACCCGGTAACGCCTGGGCACAGTGCTACCGCCGCCGCCGCAATTGCCGCACAATCTTCCCCCACAGAGTCCAACGTCGTACTCGAAAGGTCGTTATGTCTCAGTTCCTCACGTGGATAGCCACACTTCCGCCGCTCGCGCAGATCCCGCTGGTATTGGCAGCCTTCGGTGTCGTCGTCGCGCTGCTGATCTTCTTTCTCGAGATCGCCCCGCGCTCGGGCCGCAAGTTCACCATCGCCCGCCTCGCGGTGTGCATCGTCGCGCCCGGCCTGATCTTCCTGGCACTCGGTTCCATCTGGCCGGCCGCCATCGCGGCCGTGATCCTCGGAGGACTGTTCTTCATCCTCGATTACCGCTCCCGCCAGGGCGCCGGGTACCTCTTCCAGCTCTTCGGGTTCCTCGCTCCCGCGATCGTGCTGCTCGCGATCGGACTTGTCTACCCGACCATCCAGACGATGGTGCAGGCGTTCATGAACAGCCGCGGCAACCGGTTCGTCGGACTGGACAACTTCGCCTGGGTGTTCACGCAGGAAACCGGCATCCGCACCGTCCTCAACACCATCGTGTGGGTGCTGATCGTTCCCACCCTGTCGACCATCTTTGGGCTCGCCTACGCGGTCTTCATTGACAAGTCACGCGGTGAGAAGTTCTTCAAGATCCTGGTGTTCATGCCGATGGCGATCTCTTTCGTCGGTGCGAGCATCATCTGGCGCTTCGTTTACACGGCGCGGCCGGCCGACCAGGACCAGATCGGTCTGCTCAACCAGATCGTCGTCTGGCTCGGTGGGCAGCCCGTCGACTTCCTCGCGGTGTCACCGTGGAACACGCTTTTCCTGATCGTCGTGCTCATCTGGGTGCAGACCGGATTCGCGATGGTCGTGCTGTCCGCGGCCATCAAGGGTGTGCCCGCCGAGCAGATGGAAGCCGCGCAGCTCGACGGCACCAATGCATGGCAGAGGTTCATCAACGTGACGGTGCCCGGCATCCGCAGTTCGCTGGTGGTGGTGCTCACCACGATCTCGATCGCGTCACTGAAGGTGTTCGACATCGTGCGCACGATGACAGCCGGTGCCAACGACACCAGCGTCATCGCCAACGAGATGTATACGCAGTTCAAGGGCTTCGAGTTTGGTAGATCCTCGGCGCTCGCGGTCGTGCTGTTCCTTCTGGTGCTGCCGATCGTCATCTACAACGCACGTCAGATCTCAAAGCAGAGGACCATCCGATGAGCACCACGATCCCCGCACAGCTGCCCGTCGACAAGACAACCGAGCGCCAGCTGGCGCGCGGCGAACGTGCGATCGAGCGTTCGCTCACCAAGGGGACCAAGAATCGGCTGACCAGCAGGGGCGCCACCATTGCCGCCCTGGTGATCGCGATCCTGTGGACAACCCCGACCCTTGGCCTGTTCGTCACGTCGTTCCGCCTTCCGGAAGAAATCAGCCGCAACGGCTGGTGGACCATCTTCGCGAATCCCGGCTTCACATTCAGCAACTACACCGAGGTGTTGGCGTCCGGCAACAGCCAGCTGACCCTGGGCGGGGCGTTCCTCAACTCGATCGCCATCACCCTCCCGGCGACGTTGTTCCCCCTCGTGATCGCGAGCCTTGCCGCCTACGCCTTCGCGTGGATCGACTTCAAGGGACGCA
The DNA here is from genome assembly GCF_018449675.1 of Glaciihabitans sp. dw_435. GTDB lineage: Bacteria > Actinomycetota > Actinomycetes > Actinomycetales > Microbacteriaceae > Glaciihabitans. The sequence goes on from NZ_JAAVUZ010000006.1 coordinate 146,955, forward strand.
ACTGGTTGTTCATCGGGGTGTTCGCGCTGCAGATCGTGCCGCTGCAGATGGCACTCGTGCCGCTGCTGAGCCTGTTCTCGCGTGGGCTCAAGATCGGCAGCCTGACGCTGTTCGACGGCATGGACGCCGGCGGGTACTCGCAGGTGTGGATCGCGCACACGATCTTCGCGCTTCCGCTGGCGATCTTCCTGCTGCACAACTTTGTTTCGGAGATCCCGGGTGAACTGATCGAGGCAGCGCGCGTGGACGGAGCCGGCCACGGCCAGATCTTCTTCCGTATCGTGCTGCCGCTGACCATGCCCGCGATCGCGTCCTTCGCGATCTTCCAGTTCCTCTGGGTGTGGAACGACCTGCTGGTCGCCCTGGTGTTCGCGGACGGTGATGTCGCCCCCATGACCAAGCTGCTCGCAGAGATCAGTGGTAGCCGGGGCCAGGACTGGAACCTGCTGACCGCAGGTGCGTTCATCTCCATTCTGGTTCCGCTCATCGTGTTCTTCTCGCTGCAGCGCTTCTTCGTCCGCGGGCTCCTCGCGGGTTCGACGAAGGGCTAGGCCGGCCACGATTAATGACAGAGGGGCGGATGACACAGCGTCGTGTCATCCGCCCCTCTTCTGTGTTCCTTCCGGAAGGCGCCTACCTTAGAAGCGCTTCTTCTTCGAGCCCTTGTTGACGAATTTTCGTCGGGTTAGTTTTCGAACGGAAGACACCCCTCGTTCGGGGCTTTTTCTCCCGGGTCGGTGCCGATTCTGGGACAGGCTTCGGAGGGAATCACCCATGAAAAACGTACGTTCCACGCTGCTCGCTGGTGGGGTGGCGGCTCTGCTGCTGGCGGTGACGGGGTGCGGATCGTCCGGCACCACCACCGCGTCGACCGTCGACTTTGGCGGTAAGGCCACCGGCACGCTCGCCGCCTGGGGCTTCGACAATACCGATGAAGTGGGCACATCGCGCCTCGACTATGCGAAGGATCAGCTGTCGTCGTCCGGGGTCAAGATCACCATCGACGCGACTCCGTTCGACGCACAGAAATTCACCACCCTCGCGGCCAGCAAGCGCACCCCCGATGTTGTGCAGATGGACCGGCAGTTCGTCACGACGTACGCCGCGAAGGGGCTGATCATGCCGCTGAGCACCTGCTTCTCGGCGAACAATGTCGACCCGGCGACTCAGTACTACACATCGGTGATGGCGGATGTCACGTACAACGGTGACGTCTGGGCAGTGCCGCAGTTCTACCAGCCACCGGCCATCATGCTGAACACCCGGGTGATGAAGGAGGCAGGTGTGACGGCGGCAGACCTCGATACATCCAAGCCCGATCAGCTGATCGCCGCGGCGAAGAAGATGACGACCTTCGACGGCAAGAACCCGACGCGACTCGGCTTCGACGCGCAGCCCACGAGCCAGGCGGGCCTGTGGATGCTCGGCTTCGGCGGCTCGATCATTGGTAGCGATGGCAAGCCCACGCTCGACGACCCCAACAACGTCACGGCCGTGACCTTCCTCAAGAAACTCGAGGATGCGCAGGGTGGATATGCGGCGGTGAAGAGCCTGGCCGACTCGTTCGACTTCTTCGGCGACAAGAACCAGTTCGTTTCCGACCAGGTCGGGGCCGAGATCGTTGCCCAGTGGTACGTCAACGTGCTCTCGCCGTACGCGACCAAGGTGCAGATCTCGGGCACGCCATTCCTCAACAGCACCGGGGAACCGTTCACCGTCGCGAGCGGCACCGCGTTCGTCATTCCGACCGCGTCGAAGAACCCTGTCGCGGCCTGCAAGTGGGCGCTTGACCTGACGTCGGCCGCCGCCTGGGACGCCGCGGGGGAGGCGCGCGCCGCCACCATCGCTTCGACTGACGGAGCTATCAACACGGGCCTGTTCACCGGATCGCCCGCGGCCGACACCTCACTGCGTACGAAGTACGTGCCGAGCACGGGAAACACCGGGTTCGACGAGGCAATCGCGGCGTACTACGACGTGGTGGGGTCGGGCCAGTCCTTCGGCTCCTCACCCGGCGGGCAGCAGATCCAGACCGAGTTGCAGAACGCCGTCAGCGCGGCGCTCCTGGGTGAGAAGTCACCGGAGGACGCGCTGAAGGATGGCCAGGCGGCTGCTCTCCGGGCCTACACCCAGGCGGGCGGCAAGTAGCGGGCGACTCTATCCCTTGCGACCCTGGGTCGCGACGCCCTCGATGAAGTATCGCTGGGCGAACGCGAACAGGATCAGCATGGGGATCGTCACCAGCAGCGCGGCGACCATCACGAACTGGTAGTCGCCGTGCCCGCCGTTCGTCGGACTGAATTTGGTCATGGTCGAGGCGATTCCGAGTGGCACCGTGAACTGATCCGCTGACCCCGCGTTCAGGTACACGAGTGCGGCCTGCAGGTTGTTCCAGCTGGCCTGAAACTCGAAGACGAAGACGATGATGAACGACGGGATGGACAGGGGCAGAGCCATCCGCCAGAAAAGACCAAAGTAGCCAACGCCGTCCATGCGGGCCGCCTCGAAGATCTCCCGCGGCAAGCCAAGGAAGAACTGCCGCTGCAGGAAGATGTAAAAGGCGGAGCCGAAGAGGTTCATGCCCCACAGCGGCACATTGGTACCAACCAGGCCGAGCGAATTCCAGATGAGGTACTGCGGCACGAGGGTGACGGCGCCCGGCAGCATCATCGTCGCCAGCACGAGGCCGAACAGGATGTTGCGTCCAGGGAACGAGAAGTAGGCGAACCCGAACGCCACGACGGAGCTGGACAGGGTGACAAAGCCCGCGGCCAGGATCGCGATGAGGAGGCTGTTGCCCATCCACGACAGGATCGGCAGCTGGTTCCACACGTCGACGTAGTTCTGCGGCTGGAACGTCTGCGGGATCAGCGAGTTGTCGAACACCTGCCCGCGCGGCTTGAGGCTGGCGGCGAGCAACCAGGCGAAGGGGTAGAGAAACAGCGCCGAGAACGCGATGAGCAGGATCCAGCGCACGACGCGTCCGGTGAGGGTCGCCGGGCGGGCGAAGATCGAGGTGGTGGACATCAGTTGCGCTCTCCCTCGTAATACACGAACCGGTTGCTGATCTTCACCTGGATCAGCGAGATCAGCATGATGATGATGAACAGCAGCCAGGCCATCGCCGCGGCGAAGCCAAAGTTGAACTGACGGAAAGCCTGCTGGAAGAGATAGACGCCATAAAAGAGGGATGCCTCGGGCGCGGCCTGTACCTGGTCCCGGTAAAAGAGCAGGTATGCCTGATCGAAGACCTGCAGCGCGGCGATGGTGAGCACGATGACGTTGAAGAAGAGCGCGCCGGAGATCATCGGGAGTGTGATGGAGAAGAACCGGCGGATCGGGCCGGCGCCATCGATGGACGCGACCTCGTAGAGGTCGGTCGGAACGTTCTTCAGTGCGGCGAGCAGGATGATCATGGTGCCACTGACGCCCCACAGGGTCATCAAAACGATGGACGGTTTCACCCAGGCGGGGTCCTGCAACCACTGCGGCCCCTGAATTCCGATCGCGGCCAGCGCCTTGTTGATAGCCCCCTGGTTTCCGTTGAGCAGCAGGAGGAACACCGACGCGGTCGCCACGGTCGGCGTCATCCTCGGCAGGTAGAAGACGGTGCGGAAGAACCCTGCACCGCGTCCCACGCGGTTGAGGAGCAGTGCGAGGAAGAGGGCGAAGATGATCTCGAGGGGCACCGCGAGCACCGCGTAGAAGAGGGTGTTGCCGAGCGACAGCGCCACCTTCGGGTCCTCGATCAGGGCCTGGTAGTTCGCGAGTCCGACCGGCTGAGCGGTGTCCGTCGCGAGTTGGTAGTTGCTGAACGAGATGACGAGGCTGTAGATCATCGCGCCGAGCGTAAAGACGAGAAACCCGATGAGCCACGGCGTAATGAAGAGGTAGCCCGCGATCGCCTCTCGCCGGTTGTACTTCACGCGACGGATGGTGCGGGTCGCTCGGGTGCCGCCGGTGGCCCCGGAATCCGTGGCGGCGGGTAGTGCCGTGTCGGCGGCCATGGGCGCATGTCCTTTCGGGTGGGCAGTACGGACGAGAAGCGGGATGCCGGTGCACTGTGCGTACAGGCATCGCTTCCTGACGAAACGTACGTTTGGAGCATCCGCCCAACAACCCCTTGCGCTGTCTGGGCGAACGCAGCAGCGCTGTCTCGCTCTGGGCGTAACGTTCCGGGCAGTTCGCCCACGGCGGCGGGGGGACAATGAAGTGATGAGTATGCGAGGCGGCGGTGGCCGTGGACGAGTGAGTGCGCGCGACACCGAGGCGCAAAAAGCAGCGAACGCCGGAGCGCCCAAGGTCGAGCATCTGCTGCGCCGGATCGGCGAACTGTTCAAGCCGCACCGCCGTGCCCTGAGCGTCACGATCGTGCTGGTGCTGATCAGTGCGGGGATGAGTGTGCTGCCCCCGCTGCTGACCCGGGAGGCGTTCGACATCGGCCTCTTCCCGAAGTCGGGGATACCGGATGTCCCGGTGCTGATGCTCCTCGTCGGCGCCATGGTTGCCCTGTGGATCGCGTCCGCCGGCCTCGGTGTCTGGCAGACCTACCTCACCGCGACCGTCGGAAACACCGTCATGGGCCGCCTCCGCACCCGCCTGTTCGGTCACCTCCAGGCGATGGAACTCGCGTTCTTCACGAAGACGAAGACCGGAATTATCCAGTCGCGCCTGCAGAACGATGTGGGTGGTGTCGCCGACGTGCTCAGCAACACCATCTCGAGCGTGATTGGCAACACCGTCACGGTGATTGCGGCGTTCGTGTCGATGCTGGTGCTGAGCTGGCAGCTGACAATCGTTGCGGTCATCCTGCTTCCGGTGCTGCTGATTGCGCAGCGTCGGGTCGGTCAGGTGCGCGCACGGATCGCGACCAAGACGCAGGAGTCGCTGAGCGACATGACGTCGATCACGCAGGAGGCCCTCAGTGTCAGTGGCATCCTGCTGGCCAAGAGTTTCAACCAGCAGAAGGCGGAAATCGCCCGCTACGAGGCCGAAAACCAGACCCAGATCCGGCTGCAGGTGCGCCAGCAGATGAGCGGCCAGTGGTTCTTCGCGGTGGTCGGCATCTTCCTGTCTGTCATCCCCGCGATCATCTACCTCGTCGCCGCCTGGCTGATTACGCACGATGTCGCCGTGACCGCCGGAACGATCGTTGCCTTCACGACCGTGCAGGCCCGCCTTACCTTCCCGCTGCTCGGCCTGTTGCGCGTGGTGCTCGACCTGCAGACCTCGCAGGCGCTGTTCTCCCGCATCTTCGAATACCTCGACCTGCACCCTGCCATCACCGACAAGCCGACCGCGACGCCCGTCGATCCGGGTCAGCTCGGCCGGGTGGAATTCGACCAGGTCGTCTTCCGCTACCCCGACGCGGGCCCCGATACCCCCGCCACCCTCAAGTCGATGACCTTCGACATCGAGCCGGGGCAGTACGCAGCCTTCGTCGGCCCGTCGGGCGCGGGTAAGACGACCGTCTCCTACCTCGTGCCGCGCTTCCACGACGTCTCGGGCGGCCGCGTGCTGTTTGCCGGGTCCGACGTGCGCGACCTCCAACAGGACAGCCTCGTCCATAACATCGGCATCGTCAGCCAGGAGACGTACCTTTTTCACGCGACGATCGCGGAGAACCTGCGGTACGCGAAACCGGATGCCACGGACGCCGAACTCGAGGCCGCCGCGCGCGCGGCCAACATCCACGCGACGATCGCGTCATTCCCCGACGGGTACGACACCCTGGTGGGGGAGCGTGGCTACCGTCTGAGCGGCGGCGAGAAGCAGCGCATCGCCATCGCCCGGGTGTTGCTCAAGGATCCCGCCGTGCTCATCCTCGATGAGGCAACCAGTGCCCTGGACTCCGTCTCCGAACGCATCGTGCAGGCGGCGCTCGACACCGCCTCCCGGGGGCGCACCACCATCGCGATCGCCCACCGTCTCTCGACGGTCATCAACGCCGACGTGATCTTCGTGGTCGACGGCGGCCGCATCGTCGAACGCGGCACGCACGACGAGCTCGTGGCCCTCGAGGAGGGCGTGTACGCGAAGCTCTTCCACGAGCAGTCCCGGGCGATGGCGGGCTAGGAGCCCTCAACGGGGAGCGGCGAGCTACGAGCGGGCCGCCAGCATGTCTTGCATGAGGCCGATCTCGCTGGTCTGCGCCGTGATGACGCCCTTGGCCAGGGCCACGACCGAGGGATAGGTGCTCCGGTCGAGCAGGGCCTGCGCCATCTCGATGCCGCCCTTGTGGTGGGCGATCATCAGCGTGAGGTATTCCTTCTCGGCAGCGACACCCGTGAGCGTGCGCAGGTGCGCCATCTGGGCAGGGGTGGCCAGCCCCGGCATCGGACTGCCGGGCTCGTGGGCGCTGGCCGTGGCCATGCCGTCGTGACTCATGCTGTCGCCGGCGAGCGTCGGCTGGGTCATCCACGTCATTGATGGTTCGGATGCCACCTGCGGAAGTTTCCACTCGGCGAGGAACCCATAGAGCTGGCCCGACTGCGATCCCTGTGACGTGGCGATGTCATACGCGACCGAGCGCACGGTGGGGTCGGTCGTGAGGTCGCGCACGAGGAGGGACATCTCGACGGCCTGGTTGTGGTGGGTCTGCATGTCGCGGGCGAAGCCGGCTTCCACGCTGTGGTCGCCGGGCGTTCCCGTCTGCGGACCGGTGATGCGGCCGGCGGCAAACGCGCCCACCAGCAGAAGGAGGGCGGCCAGCGTGATCGCGAGAATGCGACGACCGCGGTGCGCCGGGGTAGGCGCGGCCGCGGTCGTCGGGGCAGAAGCGGGTGTCGACACGAGTACGGGGGTCAGTTAGGCGACGCGGCCCGGGTCATCGATGCCACCGGTGCAGGCGGCCGTGGGCTCGGGTGCATCGGCGGAACGCCAGAACTTCTTGATGAAGTCAGGAAGGCGCTTGTCGTCAACACCGGTGAGCTGCACCTGCTTGCCCCACGCGGAGGCGACGACGGGCGTCGGCAGTCCCTCGTACGGGGAGAGCACGGTGTAGGTGTCGGGCAGCTGCTTGCGCAGGGCCTTCACGCCGTCGGCATCGATCTTGGTGGGGTCGTACGTGACCCAGACGGCACCGTGCTCGAGGTCGTGCACGGCACGGGAGTCTTCGACGGGCTGGTCATACACGCCACAGTTGAGCCATCCGGCCCAGTGGTCGCCACCCGCGGGCGGGGACATGCCGTACTCGGCCTGGTAGTCGACAACGTCGTTCGACGCGTCGGCGTCCTGGTCGACGTGGTTCGCGGTCGGAAGGGTGAAGCTCTTCAGCCCGGAGATCTGGATGTCGGCCGGAGCCACCTTCGGCACCGAGCTGGTGACCACGAACGTGACGATGAGCGCGCCGATCGCGAGCACACCAACGCCCGAGGCAATGTAGGCGATGAGGCGGTTGCGCTTGGAGGTCGCCTGCTGCTTCTTGAGCGCTGCCACCTTTTCGGCGCGGCGCGCATCGCGTTGTTGTTTGACCGAGAGCTCTGATGGCATGCGGGGAAATCCTGACGTCAGTTGAGGGTACAAGTAAATTGTCTCAGGCCCGAGCTGGGAATTGAGCAACCGTTACGCATCCGTGCCGCGGCAAACCGCCGCTGATAGATTAGGCGCACCATGAAATACGCCAACTCTGTGCTGGATCTCGTCGGAAACACCCCTCTCGTTCGCTTGCGCAGTGTGGCCGAGGGCTATGCCCCGACCATCCTCGTGAAGGTCGAATACCTGAACCCCGGCGGATCGTCCAAGGACCGCATCGCCCGGCGCATCATTGACGCGGCCGAAGCGGAGGGCCTGCTGAAGCCCGGCGGCACCATCGTGGAGCCCACCAGCGGCAACACCGGTGTCGGTCTGGCACTCGTCGCTCAGCAGCGTGGATACCGCTGCGTCTTCGTGGTCCCCGACAAGGTGGGCGAGGACAAGCGTTCGGTGCTGCGCGCCTACGGAGCAGAGGTCGTCGTGACCCCGACCGCCGTCGCCCCCGAGAGCCCCGAGTCCTACTACAGCGTCTCCGACCGCCTCACCCGCGAGATCCCCGGCGCGTTCAAGCCGAACCAGTACTCCAACCCCAATGGTCCGCTCAGCCACTACGAGACCACCGGTCCCGAGATCTGGGCCGACACGGAGGGCAAGGTCACCCACTTCATCGCGGGTGTCGGCACCGGCGGCACGATCAGTGGCGTCGGTCGCTACCTCAAGGAGGTATCGGATGGCGCGGTACAGATCATCGGCGCCGACCCCGAGGGTTCCGTCTACTCCGGCGGCACCGGGCGCCCGTACCTCGTCGAGGGTGTCGGCGAAGACTTCTGGCCGACCGCGTACGACCCGTCCGTCGTCGACGAGATCATCGCGTCCTCCGATGCCGAGTCGTTCGAGATGACCCGTCGTCTCGCCCGCGAAGAGGGCCTGCTCGTTGGTGGTTCGAGCGGCCTCGCCGTCTCGGTGGCGCTCAAGGCCGCGGAGAAGCTCGGTCCCGACGACGTCATGGTGATCCTTCTGCCCGACAGCGGCCGCGGCTACCTCGGCAAGATCTTCAACGAGAAGTGGATGCAGTCCTACGGCTTCACCCAGATCTCCGACGAGAAGACCGTCGCCGACGTCGTGCGCTCCAAGTCCGGCTCGCTGCCCGAACTCGTGCACGTGCACCCCACGGACACCATCCGCGATGCCATCCAGATCCTCACCAAGTACGACGTCTCCCAGATGCCCGTGCTCACGGCCGAGCCGCCCGTCGTCATCGGAGAGGTCGCCGGAGCCGTCGACGAGCGCACCCTGCTCGAACTCGTGTTCAGCGGCGCCGCCCAGATGACCGACCCCATCTCCAAGTTCATCGGCAAGCCGCTGGGACTCATCGGCGTGCACGAGTCGGTCACCGCCGCCCGTACCGCGCTGGGCAGCACCGACGCCCTGCTCGTTGTCGATGACGGCAAGCCGGCGGCCGTGCTCACCCGGCACGATCTGCTCGCCTTCATTTCCGAATAAGCGGGACAGCGGATGACCCGGGCCCGGCACTGAGACCGCACCGGGACATCCGCTCTCCGCCTCCCGCATCCCGTCACCCCAAACAAAAGAGATTCGTCGTGTCCTCCTCAACACCCGCCGCAGCCGGCGACCACGCCTTTTCCACCCGTGCCATTCACGCGGGCCAGGAATTTGACCCGACCACGGGTGCCGTGGTTCCCCCCATCTACATGACGAGCACCTTCGTGCAGGACGGCATCGGCAACTTCCGCGGAGGGTATGAGTACGCCCGCGGCGGCAACCCGACGCGGGACTCGCTGCAGACCCTGCTCGCCTCGCTCGAGGGCGGCTCGCACGCGTTCAGTTTTGCGTCGGGGCTGGCGGCGGAAGACACGCTGCTGCGCGCGATCGTGAAGCCGGGTGACTCGATCATCATGGGCAACGACGTGTATGGCGGGACGCACCGACTGGTGAACCGCGTGTTCGTTCCGTGGGGGATTGGCCTGTCGACGGTCGACATGAGTGACCTGGACGCGGTGCGTGCGGCCGTGGCATCCGCCCCGCCCAGGGTCTTGTGGATTGAGACGCCGAGCAACCCGCTCATGAAGATCAGCGACATCGCGGCGCTCGCCGAAATCGGGCACGCCGTCGGTGCGCTCGTCGTCGTCGACAACACGTTTGCCTCGCCGTACCTGCAGCAGCCGATCTCGCTGGGCGCCGACGTCGTTGTGCACTCGACGACCAAGTACCTCGGCGGCCACTCGGACGTGCTCGGGGGCGCGGTCATCGTCAACAGTGAGGAGCTGGCGGCGTCGGTCGGGTTCCTGCAGTTTGGCGTGGGCGCCGTGAGCAGCCCGTTCGACGCGTGGCTGACGGTGCGTGGCATCAAGACGCTGGCCGTGCGGGTTGAGCGTCATTCGTCCAACGCGCTGGCGATCGCCGAGGCGCTGTCGGGGCACCCCGCGCTTGACGCCGTCTACTACCCGGGACTCGAGAGCCACCCGGGGTACGAGCTTGCCGGGCGCCAGATGCGCGCGTTCGGTGGAATGCTGTCTGTCGCGCTGACCGGTGGCCCCGCTGCCGCGCGCACGTTTGCCGAGACGACGACCCTGTTCCAGCTGGCGGAGTCGCTGGGTGGCGTCGAGTCGCTCATCGGGTACCCGTCGGAGATGACGCACGCGTCCGTGAAGGGCACGGAGCTTGAGGTTCCCGAAAACCTGATCCGCCTGTCCGTCGGAATCGAAGACGTTGATGACCTAATCTCAGATCTGACGGGCGCACTCGACGCGCTGTAGTCGTCGTCCGGGACACCGGTCGAGCCGCCTCGCGAAGGGACCCGATCGGTGACTACGCAGGGAGTCGCAACGAACACAGCGGCGGATGCCCGTGCTTTTCCGTTGTTCGCCGTGTGGCTAACGGTGGCGGTGCTGCTGTTTTCGGCGGGTGGGCTATCGGTGCTTGCCAGTTCGGTTGCGGTGCTTGGTGGTCCGTATCATCCCACCGCGGACAAGTGCCAGCTGGATGACCCTGCCCCGGAGGGTGCCGCGATGTCTGGTGAGCAGAGGGTCGTCACCGGGGGCGCCTCCTCATGGCCCGTGGGATACGCGTGTACCTACACGATGGAGGACGGCAGCTTCCGGACCCAGGGGCTCGATGACTGGACCGCGACCTGGCTCGCGTACGGCGGGCTGACCGCGGTGCTCGGCGGGGTAGCCCTGGCGATCGGGTCATCCGTCTCCTTCCGTCGCCGCTCGCGTAAAAACGGGCGATAACGCTGAAAACGGTCCAGCGCGCCTGACCGTTTTCAGCGCTTTGGCCCGGTTTCACCGGCTCCGCCCCGTTTTGCAGGCCGGCTCCGCCCGGTTTCGCAGACCGATCCGCCCGGTTTCGCAGACCGATCCGCCCGATTTCGCAGAACGACCCGCACGTAGTCGCCCGCCACGCCTCGTCAAGGCCCCCGACCACCTTCGCCGAAGCGATTAAATGTGCGGATGGAATCCTTACCCCTCGGCGTGCTCGCCCTGATCTTCGTGGCGGCCGCCGCGGTCGTGTGGATCGCCGGTATCCAGCTGTCCAAGGCCACCGACGTGCTCGATGCCCGCCTGCACCTGGGGAGCGCCTTCGGCGGACTGATCGTGCTCGCGGTGGCTACGAACCTGCCGGAAATCGCCATCACTGTGTCGGCGGCTCTCGCGGGCAACCTCGATGTCGCAGTGGGAAACATCCTCGGTGGCATTGCCCTGCAGACCGTCGTGCTGGTGATCCTCGATGTCTTCGGGAAGAGGGGAAAGGGTGTGCGGCCCCTCACGTACCGGGCGGCATCGCTGACCCTCGTACTCGAGGGGATCATGGTGGTCGCAGTGCTCACGGTCGTGATCGCCGGAAGCCAGCTGCCGTCCGGCCTCGAGCTGCTGCGCCTCACCCCGGACGTTGTGTTGATCTTGCTGCTGTGGGTCATCGGCCTCCTGCTGGTGCAGCACGCCCGAAAGAACCTGCCGTGGCAGGAGGAGGGGCACGCGCCCGACTCGAGCGCGCACCCGCACCGGCACCGTCGTCACAAGCCCAACGACTCCATGCCCACGGCCAAGGCAGCCATCATCTTCGCCGTCGCGGCACTGGCAACGCTCGTCGCCGGTGTCGTGCTCGAACAGGCCGGAGACGCGGCATCCACCCAGCTCGGATTCTCCGGCGTGCTGTTCGGGGCTACCGTGCTCGCGCTGGCGACATCGCTTCCCGAGATCTCGACCGGCCTGCAGGCGATCAAGCAGGGAGACGACAACCTCGCCATCAGTGACATCTTCGGGGGCAACTCCTTCCTGCCCGTGCTGTTCCTGCTCGCGACAGTCATCTCCGGCAAGGCGGTTCTGCCGCAGGCCAACGCGTCAGACATTTACCTCACTGCGCTCGCCGGTTTGCTCACCCTCGTCTATGTCGTCGGTCTGATCTTCCGCCCGAGCCGCCGCATTGTCGGGATGGGTGTGGATTCGCTCATCGTGCTGATCCTCTATGTCGTGGGCATCGGCGGCCTCATCGCCATCACGCTGAGCTGACCGGCACTGACCGATTCCATGTGATTGGGTTATGCATCCGGGGCGTGCATAGGCCAAGCTGAGGAGAACTTCTCGTAGCCATTCGCCCGGAGACCCCCGATGACCGTTGATCTCGCCGACCTCACGCTGGCCGAACGACTGTCCCTGCTCATCGGCTTTCGTCCAGAGTCCGGACGTATGAACCGCGGGTTTGGTGCTACCGCCGGACGCCCGCTGGTCATGGTCGAGGGAGCGTTGACGCTGATCGAACTCGTCGACGGTGGCTTCATTGAGGTCGAAGCGGATGCCACGGACGATGTTCCCCCGGAACCCCAGACCCGCGCGCTCGAGGTGGTGCCGCCGCACCCCGTCCTCGCCTTCGCGCACGAATACATTTCCCGGCAAGACCCCGCGCGACCCGTGGAGTGGTACTTCTCGCGGATCGGCCTACGCCAGGACCCGGGTCGCCGCCGCGTCGAGCTCGGTCTCGCCCTCGACCCGCGGGGTCGCAACCTCTCCCAGGACGGCATCACCCTCGTGCGCGCCAACCGGGCCCGCATCGATGCATTCGTCTTCGACGACACAGTGCACATCGATTCCGTCAGTGATCAGGACTGCGTCCTTGCCGCGGCGCTCGACACCGCCGACGCCCGGCTGCGGGCGTTCCCGGGGCTCGCGTGGAAGCGACGCCCTCACGTCCTCGTGCGCATGTCGTTGCTGTCCGCCCGCGCGACAGAATCGGTACCCGCCGATCACGGGCGTAACCTCGTCTTGGTTGCCCTGAAAAGCAGCAACCTCAGCGCCCAGGACTAGTGCGGAGCACAGCAGAACAATGACGGACTTCGAGGCACTCCCCGCATCATCCGAGCGGCACGTTCTGGCCGAGGGTCCGGTCTGGCTGGCCTCGACCGAGACACTCCTCTGGGTCGATATCGAGCAGGGCCACGTGCTTGAGGGACGCCTCGCCGGCGACACCGTCGAGCAGATCGCGAAGCACGAGTTCGGCGAAACAGTGGGCGCTGCCGCGCGTTCCGACGATGGGCATCTGCTGGTCGCCGCCCGGGAGACCATGATCATCGTCGACCCCACCGGCGTTCGCACTGCCGGCCCCCGCATCGTTCCTGCCGGCTCGCGCCGCCGTACGAATGACGGCGCCGTCGACCCCGCCGGCCGCTTTCTCATCGGCACCCTCTCGCTCGATGACGTGCCCGGAGGCGAAACGCTGGTGCGGATCGAGGATGACACGAGCCTGACGGTCCTCGACGATGATCTCTCCCTCTCCAACGGCCTCGCCTGGTCGCCCGACGGCACACTTCTCTACAGCATCGACACGGTGCCGGGCATCGTTTGGGTGCGGGACTACGACGCGGCCACGGGTGCGGTCGGCGACCGTCGCGAGCACGTCCGTGTCACCGACGGGCATCCCGACGGCATGTGCGCCGATGCGTACGGCAACCTGTGGATCGCGATCTGGGGCGCGGGCGAGGTGCGCTCCTACTCGCCCACGGGAGCGATTCTCGACACGGTTCGCGTCGCAGCGCCGCATCCGTCCAGCGTCGCCTTTGCCGGACCCGACCTTGACCTTCTCATCATCTCGACAGCGTCGCGTGACCTCAGCGAGGCCGAGCTCGAGCTCTATCCCAGCGCGGGCTGCCTGTTTTCGGCCCGCGTCGGGGCGACAGGCGTGCCCTCGGTGGCGTGGAATGCGGCATTCATAAGGCCATAACGGCCCCGTCATAGAAACCGCATAGGGTGCGGGCGTTGAGTGCTTTCTATGACTCCTCCACACGACTTCCTCGCCCTGGATGTCGCGGTCCCCGTCTACAACGAGCAGGCGGACCTCGACCGCAGCATCCGTACTCTGCACGCCTACCTGGCCGACGAGTTCGACTTTGCCTGGCGCATCACGATTGCCGACAACGCATCGACGGATGACACCGCAGACATCGCCGACTCCCTCGCCGCAGAATTTGCTGAGGTCGTCGCCGTGCACATGGCGGAGAAGGGCCGCGGTCGTGCGCTCAAGCGCGTCTGGCTCGACTCGCCCGCGCAGGTTCTCGCGTACGTCGACGTCGATCTGTCCACCGACCTGAGCGCCCTTCCTCCGCTCATCGCGCCGCTGCTCTCGGGCCACTCCGACCTCGCAATCGGCACTCGCCTTGCCTCGTCGTCGCGCGTCGTGCGCGGAGCCAAGCGCGAGTTCATCTCGCGCAGTTACAACTTTCTGCTTCGCCGGGCGATGTCCGTCGAGTTCAGCGACGCGCAGTGCGGGTTCAAGGCGATCCGCCGCGAGGTGGCCCAGCAATTGCTTCCCACCGTCGAAGACACCGGCTGGTTCTTCGACACCGAAATGCTGATCATCGCCGAGCGTGCGGGAATGCGCATTCACGAGGTGCCGGTGGACTGGGTGGATGACCCGCGGTCGAGCGTCGACGTCGCCAAGACCGCTCGCGAAGACCTGAAGGGCATGGTGCGCGTCACCCGCAACCTGATGAACGGGACCATTCCCGTCGGGGCACTCTACGACGAGCTTGGGCGTCGTCCGTTCGCCCAGGCGACTGCCCCGAGCTTCTTCGGACAGGTCGTGCGTTTCGGCGCCATCGGAATCATGTCGACAGCGGCATATGCTCTTCTCTACCTCGTGTTCCAGCTCGTTGTGCCGGCGCAGGCGTCGAATTTCCTCGCGTTGCTGGTGACGGCGATTGCCAACACGTGGGCGAACCGGCGATTTACCTTCGGGGTGCGCGGCCGGGATGCCGCGCTCAAGCACCAACTCCAAGGCCTCGTGGTGTTTGCCCTGGCCTGGGTGATCACCAGCGGATCGCTTGTGCTCCTCGAGGCGGTGCGGCCGGAGTTCAGTGCTCACGCCCAGCTGCTCGTCCTCATGGCGGCCAACCTCATTGCCACCGTGCTGCGGTTCGTCCTGCTGCGCGTGTGGGTCTTCCGTCGCCAGCGTCATCCGGCCGCGTCTGACCTCGCCGCGAGCCCGGCACCCACGATGTCTGAGAGTCCGGCGTCCGCCGTCGGCACCGAGTCATCCATTGTCCTCACCGCTCCCTCGAAAGTGACCGAATCATGACCACCTCACACTCCGCCGTCGCGGGTACTCAGACGACGGTGACCCGCGGCACTCCCGCCGCGACTTCACGCGACCGGCGGTCGATCGGGCAGCTGTCCCGCTCGGCCGGGCGGTGGATCGTTCGCGGACGAGCGGATGCCGTGGTGTGGGAGCGTCCCGCACTGCTCGGACTTCTCGTGCTGACCGCGGGCCTGTACATCTGGGATCTCGGGGCGAGCGGCTGGGCCAACTCGTTTTACTCGGCCGCCGTGCAGGCGGGCACCAAGGACTGGGTGGCATTTTTCTACGGGTCATCCGACGCCGCCAACTCGATCACCGTCGACAAGCCGCCGGCCAGCCTCTGGATCATGGAGATCTCTGCGCGCATCTTCGGGCTGAGCTCGTGGAGCATTCTGCTTCCCGAGGCGCTGATGGGTGTGGCGTCCGTCGCCGTTGTCTACGCGACTGTTCGCCGCGGTTTCTCGGCCCGCACGGCGCTTCTCGCCGGTGGCGCGCTGGCGATCACGCCGGTCGCGGCCCTCATGTTCCGCTTCAATAACCCCGACGCGCTGCTGGTTCTGCTGCTCGCGCTCGCCACCTATTTCACCCTGCGCGGCATCGAAACGGGACGCCTCAAGTGGGTTCTGTGGGCCGGCGCGATAGTTGGATTCGGATTCCTCACCAAGCAGCTGCAGGCGTTCCTCGTGCTGCCCGTGCTGGCCGGCGTCTACCTGCTGGCCTCGCCCCGCAAGCTCAGCACGCGCTTCGCCCACCTCTTTGGGGCGCTCGGCGCGGTGGTGGTAGCCGGCGGCTGGTGGGTGGCGATCGTCGAACTTGTTCCGGACAGCTGGCGCCCGTACATCGGCGGATCGCAGACCAACAGCTTCCTCGAGCTCACCTTCGGCTACAACGGCCTCGGACGCCTGACCGGCGAGGAGACCGGCAGTGTCACCGGCGGGTCCACCACAACCGCGAGCTGGGGAGAGACCGGCATCACTCGCCTGTTCACCAGCGAGTTCGGTGGCCAGATCACCTGGCTGCTTCCCGCGGCCCTCGTGGTCGCCATCGTCGGAGTGATCGTGTTGTGGAAGGCGCCC
Source organism: Glaciihabitans sp. dw_435 (assembly GCF_018449675.1). Lineage (GTDB taxonomy): Bacteria > Actinomycetota > Actinomycetes > Actinomycetales > Microbacteriaceae > Glaciihabitans. Next base: position 163,094 of record NZ_JAAVUZ010000006.1, read on the forward strand.
CGCATTGACGTGCGCCGGGCAGTCCTGCTGCTCTCGGCCGGAACGATGATCGTCACCGCGCTTGCCTTCAGCCTCATGGCCGGCATCTTCCACGCGTATTACACGGTGGCGCTCGCCCCGTCGATCGCGGCGACCGTCGCTATGGGATCCGCGTTGCTCTGGTCGCACCGGGCGGAATTGTGGGCACGTATCGTGTCCGCCGCGACGGTGCTCGGCACGAGCATGTGGGCCTACGCCCTCTTGAACGAGGCGACGGACTTCGTGCCGTGGCTCAAGTTCGTGGTTGTCGCCCTGGGAATCGTCGCTGCCGCGCTTCTGCTGCTGCCGCGTCGAAACCAGGCGCTCAGCGCGATCACCCTGACCGCGACGCTGGCGGCCGGGCTCCTCGGACCCCTGTCGTACACGCTGCAGACCATCACCACCGCCCACACCGGTTCCATCGTCACCGCCGGCCCCAGCGTCAGCGGCGGCTCGGGTGGCTTCGGCGGAGGCGGCGGCGGAATGGGCGGCGGAGGTGGCGGTACGCCTCCCGCCGGCGGCTTCGGCGGCGGAACCGCACCCACGGGAGGCACCGCGCCCACCGGAGGGACGGGAACCACGGGCACCGGTACCACCGGCACGGGCACGGGCACGGGCACTACGGGCACCGGGACCGCGGGTGCCAACACCACGCGCATGGGTGGTGGCATGGGCGGAGCCTCCGGCCTGCTCGGCACCGGCGCGGCCAGCGCCGAGGTCGTTGCCCTGCTGCAGGCTAACGCGAGTGAGTTCAGCTGGGTCGCCGCGACCGTCGGGTCCAACAACGCGGCCAGTTACCAGCTGGCCAGCGATGACGCCGTGATGCCCGTGGGCGGATTCAACGGGAGTGACCCGTCGCCCACGCTCGAGCAGTTCAAGGAGTACGTAGCGCTCGGCGAGATCCACTACTTCATCGGCACGGATTCGATCGGCACCTCGAACGGCGGATCCGATGCCGCCAGCGAGATCGCCGCCTGGGTCGAGGCCACCTACACGGCACAGACCGTCGACGACGTGACGATCTACGACCTCACCCAGTAACCGCCGCATCGAAGGAGCACAGATGGTCGCCGCACCCGCGGAGAAACGACCATCTGTGCTCCTTCGGCTGCCAGCGACCGGAAACATGCTGCCGAAATGCCCCGCGCGGCGGTCGGCAGACCTCGGGCGCGGCGCGCACGTGCCCTAGGTTGATCTGGTGACTATCGAGACGCAGTACCGAGCCCACTTCGATGCATCCATTGGCTTCACCAACGGGGGCGGCCTCACCGCCAACGCCTTCCGGCTCGATATCCCGGGCGAGGAGATTCCGCCCGCGGGCCCCGATGCCATCACCAGCGCGACGGTGTCCCGTCTGCTCGTGCAGCACCTCGGGCTCACCCTGGTCGGCGACGTCACGCTCACCCACCTCGCCATCGTCGAGGAGCAGCACCGCGGCAGCCGCGGCGTCACCACCGAGCGCTCGACGAGCCACGCGCCCCGCGGCGCCCTCGTCGATCTCAGCCACACCATTCGTGCGGGCCTCGTCACCTACCCCGGCCTTCCCGAACCGGTGATCACGCCGCACCTGACGCGCGAAGATTCCGCGTCGCACTACGCGCCCGGCACCGAATTCGCCATGGACATCATCTCCATGATCGGCAACACCGGCACCTACATCGACAGCCCATTCCACCGTTACGAGGGCGGCACCGACCTCTCCGGACTCACCCTCGACACGCTCGTCGACCAGCGGGCGGAAGTCTTCCACCTGCAGGATTCGACGGAGCGTGGCATCCCCGCGTCCGTCTTTTACGACCGTGATATTGCCGGATGCGCCGTGCTGCTGCACACCGGCTGGGACACGCACTTCGCCACCCCCGCCTACGCCTCCGGCGCTCCGTACCTGACCGCGGACGCGGCCGCCTACCTGGTCGAGCGCGGGGTCACGCTGGTGGGAATCGACTCGCTCAACATCGACAATACGGAAGCGGATGGCGCGGGCGAACGCCCCGCTCACAGCCAGCTTCTCGCCGCCGGGATTCACGTGGTCGAGCACCTCACCAACCTCGGTCAGCTGCCGCCCTCGGGCAGCACATTCACCGCGGTTCCGCCCCGCGTGGAGGGCTTCGGTACGTTCCCCGTGCGCGCCTTCGCCCGCCTGCCGATCCCGGGAAGCTGAGCGTCCGCAATCCGTTAACCAAGGGATTGCGATGCGAACCCAGTGCGTTAACTTCTTGACTGCAAGGGTTTCGACAGGCACTCTACGTGTATGCCTGTTCGAGCCAGGCCCCGTAACCCGGGGTCGCAGACTGCATTGAGGCAGTCGAATCAACAAAGAATCGTCCAAAGCCTTCTGAGCGGGGGCCCGTCGACGCAGGCGGAGCTATCCCGTGAGACAGGGCTGTCTACTGCAACCATTTCCAACATCGTCAAGGTGCTCGGGGAACGCGGCATCGTCACCACGTCGCCGACCACCAGCTCGGGGCGGCGTGCGCTGTCCGTGTCCCTCTCCGGCAATGGCGCCGTTACCGTCGGGGTCGACTTCGGCCGTACCCACGTGCGCATCGTCGTGTCGACCCTCGACTACCGGGTCGTTGCCGAAGAAGCGATCTCGCTTCCCCAGGGGCACAGAGCCGAACTCGGCATGGGCACGGCCGCGAGCCTGCTCGATGGGATGCTGCTGCGCACCGGCATCAGCCGGTCTGCGGTACTGGGCGTCGGTGTCGGGATCCCCGGCCCGATCGACCATCGCACCTCGACGGTCGTGGAGGGCGCGATCCTGCCCGAGTGGGTGGGCGTCACGCTGGGTGACTTGGAGAGCCTCTTCGACTTCCCGGTCTACATCGACAACGATGCCGACCTCGGTGCCCTCGCCGAGGTGACCTGGGGACCGCACAACGGCGTGAGCAATCTCGTCTTCGTAAAGATCGGCAGCGGTATCGGCGGCGGCATGATCATCAACGGCCAGCCGTATTCCGGCAACATCGGGGTTACCGGCGAGATCGGTCACACCCCCATCGTGGATCACGGGCTGGTGTGTCGGTGTGGAAATCGTGGATGCCTCGAGACCGTGGCATCCACTGCGATCCTCGTTGACCGCCTCAGCAGTCGCGAGACCGGCCGACTCACGATCGAAGACGTCATCCGCCAGGCCCGGGATGGCGACGCCGCCACGATCCGCGTGCTCGAAGACGCGGCCCTTGCCGTGGGGCGCTCGCTTGCCAACATCGCCAATCTCGTGAACCCAGAGGTGATCGTCATCGGGGGACCGCTGACGATTCTCGACGAGGTACTGCTCGATCCGATCCGCCGTGGCATGGTGCGCTACACCTTGCCGCGCGTGGGGGAGACGACCGAGCTCGTGGTGTCGTCACTCGGCGAACGGGCCGAGGCACTGGGGGCCGCTGCCCTCGTGCTGCGGCAGCCCGCGCTGCTCGCCGCATTCTGAGCAGTGGGCCCCGGCCATCGGATTTTCGAATCTGAAATCTGATCGTTATCTTGAAATTGCGTTAACTATTTGACGACAACGCAGTAAAAGAGTTAACTGCATAGGCGGGCGCGGTAAATCTGTACTGTGCGCCCATTTGACGAGGAGGTCTACGCCGTGGCGTTGAGCGAACAGGCTGCTGCACCCACCATCCTCGAGATGCGTTCCATCACCAAGGAATTCCCCGGTGTCAAGGCCCTCGAGAATGTGTCCCTTACCGTTCAGGCCGGCGAAATCCACGCCATCTGCGGTGAGAACGGTGCTGGAAAATCCACACTGATGAAGGTTCTGTCGGGGGTATACCCGTTCGGGACCTACGACGGCGACATCGTTTACCAGGGCAAGGTCGTTCGCTTCCGTGACATCGTCGCGAGCGAGGCCGCTGGGATCGTCATCATCCACCAGGAACTCGCGCTGATCCCCGAGCTGTCGATCACCGAGAACATCTTCCTTGGTAACGAGCCCCGCCGCTTCGGCGTCATCAACTGGGTCGAAGCCAAGAAGCGCGCGATCGACCTGCTCGCCCGCGTGGGACTCGAGGATGACCCGGACACGCAGATCAAGAACATCGGTGTTGGCAAGCAGCAGCTCGTGGAGATCGCCAAGGCGCTCAACAAGAACGTCAAGCTGCTCATCCTCGACGAGCCGACCGCCGCGCTGAACGAGGCGGACTCGCAGCACCTGCTCGACCTGATCCTCGGCCTCAAGGGCCGCGGCATCGCGTCCATCATGATTTCCCACAAGCTCAACGAGATTGAGCAGATCGCCGACTCGATCACGATCATCCGAGACGGCCACACCGTTGAGACGCTCAACGTCAAGGCCGACGGCGTCGACGAAGACCGCATCATCCGCGGCATGGTCGGTCGCGTTCTCGAGAACCGCTTCCCCGAGCGCACCGGCGAAATCGGCGAGGTCTTCTTCGAGGTCAAGAACTGGGTTGTCCAGCACCCGCTGACCAACGAGCGCATGGTCGTCAAGGACTCCTCCTTCACCGTTCGCCGTGGAGAGGTCGTCGGATTCGCCGGCCTCATGGGCGCCGGCCGCACGGAGCTCGCGATGAGCATCTTCGGCCGCTCGTACGGAACGTTCATCTCGGGCGAGCTGTACAAGGACGGCAAGCGCATCTACGCCCGTAACGTCTCGGAAGCGATCGACAACGGTCTCGCCTACGTGAGCGAGGACCGCAAGGCCCTCGGCCTCAACCTGCTCGATGACATCAAGGATTCCGTCGTCGCGGCCAAGCTGCACAAGATCGCGCCCGGCCAGGTCATCAACCACGTTGAGGAATACAACGTGGCCGAGGCCTACCGCAAGAGCCTGCGCATCAAGACCCCGACCGTCGACGAGGGCGTGAACAAGCTCTCCGGTGGAAACCAGCAGAAGGTTGTTCTGGCCAAGTGGCTGTTCACGGACCCCGACCTGCTCATCCTCGACGAGCCCACCCGCGGCATCGACGTCGGTGCCAAGACCGAAATCTACGGAATCATCCGTGACATTGCGGCACAGGGCAAGGGCGTCATCCTCATCTCCTCTGAGCTCCCCGAACTTCTCGGCGTCTCCGACCGGATCTACACGATCTTCGAAGGCACGATCACCAACAACCTCCCGGCCAGCGAAGCCACACCCGAAACACTCCTGAAGAGCATGACTTCGGCGAAGAAGAAAGTTAACAACTAATGAGCGCTCCAGACACCGCGAAGCCGGCCTTCCGCTTCCGTGACCTCAGCAAGATGTTCGGTGGTGGCCAGTCCAGCGGCCGCCAGGTCGGAATCCTCGGTGCCCTCGTTGTCATCGTCATCCTCTTCCAGATCCTGACCGACGGCCTCACGCTCGACCCGACCAACCTCATCAACCTGGTGAACCAGAACGCCTACGTTCTGATCCTCGCCATCGGTATGGTCATGGTCATCATCGCCGGCCACATCGACCTGTCGGTCGGTTCGGTCGCCGCGTTCGTCGGTATCGTCGTCGCGACGTCCATGGTCAGCTGGAACTTCCCGCCGATCGTTGCGATGCTGCTCGGTCTCGTCATCGGCGCGATCATCGGTGCATGGCAGGGCTTCTGGGTCGCGTATGTGGGGGTCCCCGCCTTCATCGTGACGCTCGCCGGCATGCTCATCTTCCGTGGTGCCAACCAGTTCTTCGGTAACTCCAACACGGTCACCGTTCCGGACGGCTTCACCTTCATTGGCAACGGCTTCATCCCCGACTTCGGACCGGCATTCGGTTACAGCAACGGCACCCTGATCCTCGGTCTGCTCGTCATCATCGCCCTCGTCTGGCAGGAAATCCGCCAGCGTCGCACGCAGTCCCTCATGGGCGCCGAGAGCGCTCCGGTCTGGGTCAGCGTCACCAAGGTTGTGCTCCTCGTCCTCGTCGCCGGTGGTGCCACCTACCTGTTCGCGACCGGTCGCCTGGGCACCAGCTACCCCGTCTCGGGCATCATCCTGGGCGTTCTCGTACTCCTGTACTCCTTCATCACGCGTAACACCACCTTCGGCCGCCACGTCTACGCGGTCGGTGGAAACTGGCACGCCGCTGAGCTGTCCGGTGTCAAGATCAAGCGCATCAACTTCCTCGTCATGATGAACATGTCGATCCTCGCCTCGGTTGCCGGAATGGTCGGCGTTGCTCGCGCCGGTGCTTCGGGCCCTGGTGACGGAACCGGCTGGGAGCTCGACGCCATTGCCGCCGTCTTCATTGGTGGCGCCGCCGTCGCCGGTGGTATCGGAACGATCACCGGATCGATCATCGGTGGTTTGGTCATCGCGGTTCTCAACAACGGACTTCAGCTGCTCGGTGTCTCCAACGACAAGGTGCAGATCATCAAGGGTCTGGTTCTGCTGGTTGCCGTTGGCATCGACGTCTACAGCAAGCGTCAGGGCAAGCCGTCTCTCATTGGATTCCTCACGCGCAAGCGTCCCGGCTCCAGCGACGACGCTCCCACCTCGGGCTCCGCTCCCCTCGACCGCCCGTCGGTCGAGCCGACCGGCGCTCCCGCGGAGTCCTCTTCGCGCCCCTCGTCTATTACTCCGAACGTCTAAACCCGCGTAGCGGCCGGGGACGACGACTGTCCCCGGCAGCTACAACACCAAGAGAAGAAAGTAGAACAAACACATGCGCAAACTCGTATTCGGATCCGTAGCAGTCGCTGCGGTCACCCTGATGGCACTCTCGGGCTGCTCCACTCGTAGCACCGACACCTCCTCGAGCGGCGATGCAGCCGGCTTCAAGGAAGGCTCCATCATCGGCGTTGCTCTTCCCGACAAGACCAGTGAAAACTGGGTCCTCGCCGGAAAGCTCTTCGAAGAGGCAATCACGAAGGCCGGCTACACGCCCGACATTCAGTACGCACCCTCGGCTAACGTTGCTGCAGAGCAGGCCAGCCAGATCTCCGCGATGAACACCAAGGGCGCAAAGGTCCTCATCATCGGTGCATTCGACGGCAAGCAGCTCGGCACGCAGGTCAAGGACGCGCACGACAACGGCGCCAAGGTCATCGCTTACGACCGCATCATCCAGGACAGCCCGAACGTCGACTACTACGTCGCTTACGACAACGAGAAGGTTGGCGAGCTCCAGGGCCAGGCACTCCTCGATGGCATGAAGTCACGTTTCCCCGACGCGAAGACGTACAACATCGAGCTGTTCTCCGGTGCATCCACCGACCCGAACGCCAAGGTGTTCTTCGACGGTGCAATGAAGATCCTGCAGCCGAAGATTGACGACGGCACGCTGAAGGTCGTTTCCGGCCAGACCGCGATCGCCCAGACGCAGACCACCGGATGGCTCGCCGCTAACGCGCAGACCCGTATGGACACCCTGCTCGCTGGTAACTACTCCAAGACCGAGATCAACGGCGTTCTCTCCCCGAACGACACGCTGGCTCGCGCCATCCTCACCTCGATCAAGAGCGCCGGAAAGAACACCCCTGTTCAGCCCGTCGTGACCGGTCAGGACTCTGAGGCTGCCTCGATCCCGCTGATCATGTCCGGTGAGCAGTACTCCACGATCAACAAGGACACCTCGGCTCTCGTCGACCAGGCAGTTGCCATGGTCAAGGAGATCGCTGCTGGCAAGGACGCAACGGTCAACTCCGACCCGACCAACAACGGTTCGGTTGACGTTCCCACGTACTACCTCGCACCGGTCCTCGTCACCAAGGACAACGCTGCGGACGCGTACAAGAACAACCCGACCCTCCTCGCGCTGGTCAACAAGTAACAACCCGCTCGTAGCCTCTGGCTACTAGCTGTTTCACACAGAGACCGGTCGGGCCCACACGGGCCCGGCCGGTCTTTTTGCGTTTCCGGCATAATGGGAATCGTTCAGCGTGTGACCGTACACATCCTTGACGAGACCGGATACCAGCAGATGGAACCAGAAAAGGTTCGCGCACCGAATATCCGTGATGTCGCGCGTCTCGCCGGAGTCTCGTACCAGACCGTGTCCCGCGTGCTCAACGACAGCCCGAGCATTCGCGAGACCACCAAGCAGCGCGTGCTGGACGTCATCCAGGAGGTGGGGTACCGCCCCAATCAGGCGGCGCGTGCACTCGTCAATCGCCGTTCGAGAACGATCGGCGTACTGTCATCCCAATCCGCGCACTATGGACCAACCACGAGCATCAATGCCATCGAGGTTGCCGCCCGCGAGGCGGGATATCGGCTGAGCATCACGAGCACCGCGTCGGGTGACTACGCGTCGATCAAGTCCGCGCTCGACTACCTGCTGAGCCAGTCGATCGAGGCGCTCGTCGTCATCGCCCCGCAGGCGCGGGTGTTCGATGCGCTGCGCGACCTGTCGATCACGGTGCCGTTCGTGACGCTCGAGTCGACGGGCGAAAACCTCGGGCACAGCCTGTCGGTCGACCAGGTGTACGGGGCGCGGCTCGCGACACGGCACCTCATTGAGCTCGGGCACACCGAGATCATCCACATCTCGGGGCCGCAGGACTGGATCGAGGCCGACGCCCGCATGAAGGGCTACCTGCAGGAGCTGGGCGAGGCCGAGCTGCGCACCCGCGCGCCCATCCTCGGCGACTGGACCGCGAGCTTCGGGTATTACGCCGGACTGGAGCTGCTGCGGTTCCGCGACTTCAGCGCGGTCTTCTGCGGCAACGATCAAATGGCGCTCGGCTTCATGCACGCGTGCCGGGAGATGGGACTGGATGTCCCGGGCGACATCAGCATCGTGGGATTCGACGACATCCCCGAGGCCGCGCACTTCTTCCCGCCGCTGACCACGGTGCGCCAAAACTTCGTCGAGATCGGCCGCCGAGCCATCTCCATCCTGCTCGATGAGCTTCGCGGCGAGCAGGAGGTCGGGCACGAGCAGATCGCCCCCGAGCTCATCGTGCGCGCGTCCACGGCCCGCCTCTCGGCGTAGGCGACTGCCCCTCCTCGCGCTCACGCGTCGCTCAGCGCGGCTCAGCTTCGCTCAGCATCGCTGACGTGGCCGTCGGGCTCGCGAGTTGCGCCAAATCGCACGCTCCAGCCTGTGTGTAGGCGCGTTTGCCGCAAGTGAGAGTGGTTACGGGCGGATATGGCGCCCGAGTTGCGGCAAACTGCACCTTTTGACCTCTGTGTGGGTGCATTTGCCGCAACTCAGAATAGCTACGAGTGGATATAGCCCCCAGTTGCGGCATGTGCACGTTTGAATGCCCGAGGAGCGTGCGTTTGCCGCAACTGGACGCGGGATGGCAGGGGCCGGGCCCCTAGCCCGGGCAGGGTCAGAAAGCTAGTCCGGGCGGCGCTTTGACGTCGAGTTGACAGATGTGACCGTTTCAGATGTAACATGGCCGAAGCTTTTGTGAACGGTCACATGTACCGTTACAGTTCCGCCCGTTTGAGACAAAGAGGTCATCAACAATGAGCAATGCCGTATCCGCGGGCGATGAGACCTATGTCGTCGGTATCGACTTCGGGACGCTGTCCGGTCGTGCCGTCGTCGTGAGGGTATCCGACGGGGCCGAACTTGCCGAGGCCGTGCACGACTACGAGCACGGCGTGATGGACACGACGCTGGCCTCCACCGGAGCGACGCTTCCTCCCGAGTGGGCGCTGCAGGTGCCGTCCGATTACGTGTCGGTTCTCAAGAACGCCGTACCCGCAGCCCTCGCTGCCTCCGGTGTCGATGCCGCCGCGGTCATCGGGGTGGGAACCGACTTCACCGCCTGCACGATGCTGCCGGTGCTCGCCGATGGAACCCCGCTCAACGAGCTCCCCGAGTACGCCGACCGCCCGCACGCCTACGTCAAACTCTGGAAGCACCACGCCGCGCAGCCCCAGGCCGACCGCATCAACGAGCTGGCCGCCGCCCGCGACGAGCCGTGGCTTCCCCGCTACGGCGGACTGATCTCGAGCGAGTGGGAGTTCGCCAAGGGCCTGCAGCTGTTCGAAGAAGACCCCGAGATCTACAACCGCATGGACCACTGGGTCGAGGCAGCTGACTGGATCATCTGGCAGCTCTCCGGCACCTACGTGCGCAACGCCTGCACAGCCGGCTACAAGGGGATCCTGCAGGACGGCGAATACCCGACCCACGAATTCCTTAGTGCCCTGAACCCCGGCTTCGGGGCCTTCGCCGACGACAAGGTCGCCCACGAGATCGGCCAGCTCGGCGCCGCGGCCGGCACCCTCTCCGCGGAGGCTGCCGCCTGGACCGGCCTTCCCGAGGGCATCGCCGTTGCCGTCGGCAACGTTGACGCGCACGTCGCCGCACCCGCTGCCCAGGCCACCGAGCCCGGCCAGATGGTCGCCATCATGGGCACCTCCACCTGCCACGTCATGAACTCCGACACCCTCGTCGAGGTGCCCGGCATGTGCGGCGTCGTTGACGGCGGAATCGTCTCGGGTCTCTACGGCTACGAAGCCGGCCAGTCCGGCGTGGGCGACATCTTCGCCTGGTACGTGAAGAATCAGGTGCCCGCGCGATACTTCGACGCCGCGACATCCGCTGGACTCAGCATTCACGAACACCTGACCGAGCTCTCGAAGAACCAGCCGGTCGGCGGACACGGTCTCGTCGCCCTCGACTGGTACGGCGGCAATCGTTCCGTGCTCGTCGACGCCGAGCTCAGCGGCACGGTCATCGGCGCGACACTGACCACCCGCCCCGAGGAGATCTACCGCGCACTCTTCGAGGCAACCGCCTACGGAACCCGCAAGATCGTCGAGACCTTCGCGGCCAGCGGTGTTCCGGTCACCGAGTTCATCGCGGCCGGCGGGCTCATCCGCAACCCGTTCCTCATGCAGATCTATGCGAACGTGCTGCGCATGCCCATCTCCACGATCGCCAGCGAGCAGGGTCCCGCGCTCGGGTCCGCGATTCACGCGGCGGTGGCCGCCGGCGCGTACGACTCCGTGCGGGATGCGGCCCGCGCGATGGGCAAGGTCAACCGGGCCGTTTATGTTCCGGATGACTCTGCAGCCGACGCCTACGACGCACTGTACGACGAGTACACGCTGCTGCACGACTACTTCGGGCGGGGAGCCAACGACGTGATGCACAGGCTCAAGACGATTAAGAGGGAGGCCCTCCGATGACCGCGTTCGCACCCGAGATCGAGGTCGCCATCGCGCGCACCCGGGATGACATCGCCGCGCTCCACGCGGAACTGACCCGCAACGAGCTCGTCGTCTGGACCGGCGGCAACGTGTCCGGCCGCGTCCCCGGTGCCGACCTGTTCGTCATCAAGCCGAGCGGGGTGAGCTACGACGAGCTGTCGCCCGAGAACCAGATTCTCTGTGATCTCGACGGTCGGGTCATCCCGAGCACTCCCGGCGCGGAGCGCAGCCCATCGAGCGACACCGCTGCCCACGCCTACGTGTACCGCAACATGCCTGAGGTCGGGGGAGTGGTGCACACGCACTCCACCTATGCCACCGCCTGGGCCGCCCGCGGCGAAGCGATCCCGTGTGTGATCACCGCGATGGCCGACGAGTTCGGGGGCGAGATTCCGATCGGTCCCTTCGCGATCATCGGCGACGACTCGATCGGCCGCGGCATCGTCGCGACGCTGGCCGGTCACCGGTCCCGCGCCGTGCTGATGCAGAACCACGGAGTCTTCACGATCGGCAAGAACGCCCGCGACGCCGTGAAGGCCGCGGTCATGGCAGAGGATGTCGCGAAGACCGTGCACATCTCGCGGCAGCTCGGCACCGCCATCCCGATCCCTCAAGAGGCGATCGATTCCCTCTACAACCGCTACCAGAACGTGTACGGCCAGACCCCGGTAGGAGAACTCCAGTGAGCACCAGCATCATCCCCGACCTCGCGAGCTACGAGGTCTGGTTCCTCACCGGCAGCCAGGACCTCTACGGCGAGGAAACCCTGCGTCAGGTCGCCGAGCAGTCCCAGCAGATCGCCCGCGAGCTTGGCGACGCCGCCGATGTGCCCGTCACGATCGTCTGGAAGCCCGTGCTCAAGGACAGCGAGTCGATTCGTCGCCTCGCGCTCGAGGCCAACTCGGCAGACAACGTCGTCGGTGTCATCGCCTGGATGCACACGTTCAGCCCCGCCAAGATGTGGATCCGCGGCCTCGACGAACTGCGCAAGCCGCTCCTGCACCTGCACACGCAGGCCAACGTCGCGCTGCCGTGGTCCGAGATCGATTTCGACTTCATGAACCTGAACCAGGCTGCCCACGGCGACCGCGAGTTCGGCTACATCCAGACCCGCATGGGCGTATCCCGCAAGACCGTCGTCGGTCACGTGTCGAACCCGGCCGTGACGGCCCAGGTCGGGGCCTGGTCGCGGGCGGCGAGCGGATGGCACGCCATGCGCTTCCTCAAGCTGGCACGTTTCGGCGACAACATGCGCAACGTCGCGGTGACCGAGGGAGACAAGACCGAGGCGGAGATCCGCTTCGGACTCAGCGTCAACACCTGGGGAGTCAACGAACTGGTCGAGGCGGTGGATGCCGCGGCGGACAGCGACGTGGACGCCCTCGTCGCCGAGTACGAGGACCTCTACTCGGTCGTGCCCGAGTTGCGTCGCGGCGGCGACCGCCACGAGTCACTGCGCTACGGCGCCCGGATCGAACTGGGGCTGCGCTCCTTCCTCGAGGCCGGTGGCTTCTCGGCCTTCACCACCAACTTCGAGGACCTCGGCGCCCTGCGCCAGCTTCCGGGTCTTGGTGTCCAACGGCTCATGGCCGATGGCTACGGCTTCGGCGCGGAGGGCGACTGGAAGACCGCCGTCCTCGTCCGCGCCGCCAAGGTCATGGGAGCCGGCCTGCCCGGCGGCGCCTCCCTCATGGAGGACTACACCTACGACCTACAGCCCGGCAACGAACTGATCCTCGGCGCCCACATGCTCGAGGTCTGCCCGAGCCTGACGACGTCCAAGCCATCGCTGGAGATCCACGCGCTGGGAATTGGTGGAAAGGATGACCCGGTGCGCCTGGTGTTCGACACGGACGCCGGTCCCGGGGTCGTTGTCGCGATGAGCGACATGCGCGACAGGTTCCGCCTGGTGGCGAACGTCGTGGAGGTCGTTCCCCTGCCCGAGCCGCTCCCGAACCTGCCGGTCGCCCGCGCGGTGTGGAAGCCCGCCCCCAATTTCGCGACGAGCGCGGCAGCCTGGCTGACCGCGGGCGCCGCGCACCACACAGTGATGAGCACCGCGGTGTCCATCGACGTGTTTGAAGATTTCTCGGAGATGGCCAAGACTGAACTACTTGTCATTGACGAGGACACCACGTTGCGCGAATTCAGCAAGCAGGTTCGCTGGAATCAGGCGTACTACCGGCTCGCACAGGGGCTGTAGGACGACCGCGACGGCGCGCCTCGCGCGCACCCAATAACTTGCCGGGACCCGTCCCGGAAAGGGTCTGGCTTGTGGACGAAGCCGGATCAGGTAGCACCAAAAACTGACAATGACGTCCATGGGAACACCTATGAAAGGAACCACACAGTGAAAGCACGAAAGGTACTCGTCGGCATTGCAGCCGCGACCCTCGCCCTCACACTCGCGGCCTGCTCCGGCGGTCGCGGCGGCACGGGAGACGATTCCGGCAGCGGAGCATCCGCCGACAACAAGGGCGCCCTCGTCGGCGTCGCGATGCCGACCAAGACCTCCGAGCGGTGGATCAAGGACGGCGACGCCGTCAAGGCCGCCCTCGAAAAGCTCGGCTACAAGGTCGACCTCGAATACGGTGACGACAAGATCCCGCAGCAGGTGCAGCAGGTCAGCAACATGCTGACCAAGGGCGCCAAGGTTCTCATCATCGCCGCCATCGACGGAACCGCCCTGAGCGACCAGCTCGACCAGGCAGCCGACAGCGGCGTCAAGGTCATCGCCTACGACCGCCTGATCAACGGCAACAAGAACGTCGACTACTACACGACGTTCGATAACTACAAGGTCGGCGTTGACCAGGCCACCAGCCTCCTCCAGGGCCTCGGCATCCTGGACGCCGATGGCAAGGACACCGGCAAGACCGGCCCGTTCAACATCGAGCTGTTCGCCGGTAGCTCCGACGACAACAACGCCACGTTCTTCTTCAACGGCGCGATGGACACTCTGAAGCCGTACCTCGACAAGAAGATTCTCGTCGTCAAGAGCGGACAGACCGGCTTCACCCAGGTCGCTACCCTGCGTTGGGACCCTGCTACCGCCCAGAAGCGCATGCAGAACCTCATCGCCAGCACGTACTCCGGTGGCGCCAAGGTCGACGGTGTCCTCTCGCCATATGACGGTCTCTCCATCGGAATCATCTCCGCGCTGACGTCGTCGGGTTACAAGACGGACGCCCTGCCGATCATCACCGGTCAGGACGCCGAGGCCGCCTCGGTCAAGTCGATCATTGCGGGACAGCAGTACTCCACCATCTACAAGGACACCCGCCAGCTGGGTGACGAGGCAGTCAAGATGGCCGATGACCTGCTCACCGGAAAGACCCCGGAGGTGAACGACACGTCCAGCTACAACAACAAGGTCAAGGTCGTTCCGACGTTCCTGTTCCAGCCGACGGTTGTGACCAAGGACAACTACAAAGAGGTCCTCATTGACAGCGGTTACTACACCGAAGCAGACCTGAAGTAGGGTCAGCGTCATTCCGGCAGTGGCGGCGGACGAGTCATCCGTCGCCACTGCCTCTTTCTCCATGGAAGCCAAGAAAGAAGCAATGGTGACAACCAACATTCTCGAGATGCGCAACATCACGAAGACCTTCCCCGGTGTCAAGGCGCTGCAGGATGTCTCGATCGAGGTCAAGCGTGGACACATCCACGCCATCTGCGGCGAGAACGGTGCTGGCAAATCGACTCTCATGAAGGTGCTGAGCGGCGTGTACCCGCACGGGACCTACGACGGGGAGATCCTCTTTGAGGACAAGCCCGTGGAATTCCGCAACATCAACGACTCAGAAGCGTCGGGCGTGGTGATCATTCACCAGGAGCTCGCACTGAGCCCATATCTTTCCATTGCCGAGAACATCTTCCTCGGCAATGAGCAGCAGTCCAGCGGCTGGATCGACTGGAACAAGACCAACCTCGAGGCGGCAAAGCTGCTCGCGCGGGTGGGCCTGAAGGACAACCCGATCACCAAGGTCATGGACATCGGCGTCGGCAAGCAGCAGCTCGTGGAGATCGCGAAGGCACTCTCCAAGGAAGTGAAGCTGCTGATTCTCGACGAGCCGACGGCCGCGCTCAACGACGAGGACTCCGCTCACCTGTTGGATCTCATGAAGCACCTACGCGAGCAGGGCATCACGTCGATCATCATCAGCCACAAGCTGAACGAGATCAAAGCGGTAGCCGACGAGGTCACCATCATCCGTGACGGCAAGAAGATCGAGACGCTCGATATGCATTCCGACGTCATCTCGGAGGAGCGCATCATCAAGGGAATGGTCGGTCGCGATCTCGAGAGCCGCTTCCCCGACCACACGCCGCACATCGGCGAGGAGATGCTGCGTGTTGAGGACTGGACGGTACATCACCCGCTCGACCACGCGCGTGAGGTCGTGAAGCAGGCCAACATCTACGTGCGCGCCGGCGAGATCGTCGGTATCGCTGGCCTCATGGGTGCCGGTCGCACCGAGCTCGCGATGAGCGTGTTCGGCCACAGCTACGGGTACAACATCTCGGGCAAGGTCTACAAACAGGGCGTGGAAATCAAGACGAACACCGTGTCGGCGGCGATCGGCCACGGACTCGCCTACGCGACGGAAGACCGCAAGCACTACGGGCTGAACCTCATCGAGGACATCAAGCGCAACGTGTCGGCCGCCGCTCTCGAGAAGCTGGCCCGCGCCGGATGGGTCGACGGCAACAAGGAGATCGTCGTTGCCGAGGGCTACCGCAAAGACATGAACATCAAGGCCCCCAGCGTCGATGCCCTCACCGGCAAGCTGTCGGGCGGTAACCAGCAAAAGGTCGTGCTGTCCAAGTGGATGTACTCCAACCCGGACGTGCTGATTCTGGATGAACCGACCCGCGGTATCGACGTCGGTGCGAAGTACGAGATCTACGGCATCATCAACCGCCTTGCCGACGAGGGGAAGGGCGTCATCGTCATCTCGTCGGAGTTGCCGGAACTGCTCGGCATCTGCGACCGGATCTACACCCTCGCCGAGGGTCGGATCACGGCGGACGTGTCCCGTGCGGACGCGAGCGCTGAACACCTTATGCAGTACATGACCCAGGAGAGGAAGGACCAGGAATGAGCGACATCCGTGTTAAAGAAGTGTCGACGGGGGGTGGCATCCGCTCAGCATTCAATTACCTGGCCGGGCAGCTGCGCCAGATCGGCCTGTTCATTGCGCTGATCGTCATCATCATCTTCTTCGAGATCGCGACCCCGGGCATCACGCTCAAGCCGATCAACGTGTCGAACCTGATCGTGCAGAACAGCTACATCCTGATCCTGGCGATCGGCATGGTGATGGTAATCATCGCTGGCCACATCGACCTGTCGGTCGGATCGGTGGTCGCCTTCACCGGTGCCATGGCCGGCGTGATGATCACCCAGTGGCACCTGCCCTGGTTCGTGGCGATCGTGCTGTGCCTGATCCTGGGTGCGGTGGTCGGCATGTGGCAGGGATTCTGGATCGCGTACTTCAAGATACCGGCGTTCATCGTGACGTTGGCGGGCATGCTCACGTTCCGTGGACTGACCCAGATTGCGCTGCAGAACGAGCAGATCTCGCCCTTCCCGGACGAGTTCCGCGCGCTCGGCTCCGGCTTCCTGCCGGACCTCGGTGGTGGCCAGAGCTTCCTCGAGCCGCTGACCGTGATCCTCGGTGTGCTCGCCGTGCTGCTGCTGGTGGTGCAGGCCATTCGTGGTCGCGCCGCCCGCAAGAAGTACAACGTCGAGGACGAGCCCTTCGCCTGGTATATCACGAAGCTCGCGTTCACGACCGTGCTCATCCTGCTCGTGACCTACCTGCTGGCCAGCTACCGGGGAACCCCGATCGTGCTGGTCGTGCTCGGCCTGCTCGTGGTCGTCTACTCGGCAGTGATGAACCGCAGCGTCTTCGGTCGTCACATCTACGCGATCGGTGGCAACCTCAACGCTGCGGCGCTCTCGGGCGTCAAGACGCAGCGGGTCACATTCCTGCTGTTCGTCAACATGGGTGTCATCGCATCTCTGGCGGGCCTGGTTTTCACGGCCCAGCTCAACCTCGCAAACCCGAAGGCCGGTGACGGTTTCGAGCTCGACGCCATCGCCGCAGTCTTCATCGGTGGCGCGGCGGTCACCGGCGGTATCGGTACTGTGACGGGCGCCATCATCGGTGGTCTCATCATCGGAATCCTGAACAACGGTATGTCCATCCTCGGTGTCGGCAGTGAGTACCAGCAGCTCATCAAGGGCCTGGTCTTGCTGGCAGCCGTCGCGTTCGACGTCTACAACAAGCGTCGTTCGGGCGGTCACTAGTCACCATTCGCCCGCCTCTGCGGCGGGCACATCCCCGTGGCGGGAGAAACTGGCAAGCGGAGGGAGCTACAGCTCCCTCCGCTTGCTTTTTTCTCCCGCCAAACCCCGCGTTAACTTTCGCCGGACAGAAAAGCGTGGGTTCAGCGAGATGCGCACGATAACCCTCACATTTGCGGATGACCCTGCGCCGAAGTGACTCTGGGTGCGCGCGTGAGAGGGCGCCGGACCCCCGTGATTGCGGGACTCCGGGTCATCCCGTTACCAAACCGTAACCATTGCCCCTTGAGGGCGCAATTTTGTGAGCGCTAACATTCCAACCAGATTGGACACGCACTACCCGGCTCGAACTCGCGGTTGCAATGGCGCAACGGATGCGCGGACTTCCGCAAACGACGGCGCGACGAGCGGCGCTACCTAACTCAATACGACGGCAAGACACTGAACAAGGAGGTTTGGTTTCTATGAACAGGTTTGCACTCACTAGAGGGTTGGGCGCCGCGGCGCCGACCGGATCGCGCCGGGGCAGGGTGCGCAGCGTCATCGGGCTGGCGGCTGCCGGAGCGGTGCTCTTCACGATGAGCGGCTGCGCCAGCAGTGGCGGATCGGGCGGGGGTGCCGACTCTCTCACGGTCGGTTTCGCCCAGGTCGGCGCCGAGAGCGCGTGGCGCACCGCCAACACGAAGGACATCCAGGAGTCGTTCAAGACCGCGGACATCCCGCTGAAGTTCTCCGATGCGCAGGGCAAGCAGGAGAACCAGATCAAGGCGATCCGCTCGTACATCCAGCAGAAGGTCGACGTGATCGCGTTCTCGCCGGTGGTCGAGTCCGGCTGGGACACGGTGCTCAACGAAGCGAAGGACGCCGACATCCCCGTCGTGCTCACCGACCGCTCGGTCGACTCCTCCGATGACTCGCTCTACAAGTCGTTCCTCGGCTCAGACTTCGTCGCCGAGGGCGAGAAGGCCGGCGAGTGGGCGAAGACGGAATTTGCGGATGCCACGGCGGTGAACGTTGTCGAACTGCAGGGCACCACGGGCGCGGCCCCGGCCAACGACCGGGCGAAAGGATTCCGCACGGCGATCGAGGGCGACAGCAAGTTCAAGATCATCGCGTCGCAAACGGGTGACTTCACCCGTGCCGGTGGCAAGCAGGTCATGGAGGCGTTCCTGAAGAGCAACCCCAAGATTGACCTGCTTTACGCGCACAACGACGACATGGGTCTCGGCGCCATCGAGGCGATTGAAGCAGCGGGCCTCAAGCCGGGTGTGGACATCAAGATCGTGACGGTGGACGCGGTGCACGATGGAATGCAGGCCCTGGCCGACGGCAAGATCAACTTCATCGTCGAGTGCTCGCCGCTGCTGGGCGGTCAGCTGGTCGACATCGTGAAGAAGGTCGCCGCGGGCGAGACGGTCGACAAGCGCATCGTCACGGAGGAAACCACCTTCACGCAGGACCAGGCGAAGGCCGCGCTTCCCGACCGGAAGTACTGAGCTCGACCGTGAGTGTCGCTGTCGATCCCGTGCCCCTCGTAGAGATGTCCCACATCTCCATCTCCTTTCCCGGCGTCAAGGCGCTTGATGCGGTGGACTTCCGGATGTTTCCCGGTGAGGTCCATTCGTTGATGGGTGAAAACGGGGCAGGAAAATCTACCCTGATCAAGGCGCTGACCGGGGTGTACGGGATCGACAGCGGCACCATCACACTGGACGGTGAGCCGCTGGTGATCAAGTCGCCGGCCGAGGCCCAGAACGCGGGCATCAGCACCGTCTACCAGGAGATCAACCTGCTGCCGAACCTGTCGGTGGCAGAAAACATCATGCTGGGACGCGAGCCCCGGCGGTTTGGCGGCATCGCGTGGAAGAAGACCCGCGCGATGGCCGCCGAACTTCTGACCCAGATGCGGCTCGACATCGATCCGGCGTCGCTGCTGGGGTCTCACTCGCTGGCGGTACAGCAACTCGTCGCCATCGCCCGCGCCATTGCGGTTCGGGCCCGGGTGCTGATTCTCGACGAGCCGACGTCGAGCCTCGACGCTGACGAGGTGGCCGAGCTGTTCCGGGTCATCCGCAGCCTTAAAGACAACGGCGTTGCGATTCTGTTCGTGTCGCACTTTCTCGATCAGGTGTACGAGATTGCCGACCGGTTGACGGTGCTGCGTAACGGTGCGCTGGTGGGCGAGTACCGCATCGAGGAGATCCTGCGGATCGAGTTGGTGCGCAAGATGATCGGGAAGGAGATCGCGGTGCTCGACGACATCGATACCCGCACCCGCGCCCAGGCGGTGGAGACCGAGACGGCGACCGCCACGGCGGTGCCATTCCTCGAGGCGAGCGGCGTCGGACGTAAGGGCTCGATCGAGCCCTTCGACGTGCGCATCTCGGAAGGCGAGGTCGTGGGCCTCGCCGGGTTGCTCGGCTCGGGTCGCACCGAACTCGCCCGGATCATCGGCGGCGCCGATCGCACCGATTCCGGCGAGATCCGCATCGAGGGCAAACCGCGCCGGCTCAGCACCGCGCGCTCTGCGCTCAAGGACCGCATCGCCTACTCCTCGGAGGACCGCAAACGCGAGGGCATCATCGAAGACCTCACGGTGCGCGACAACATCGTCCTCGCACTGCAGGCCGATCGTGGATGGTTCCGACGCATCCCGCGCCGCCGGCAGGACGAACTGGCGGCCAGCTACATTCAGGCGCTCGGCATCCGCCCGGCCAATCCGGAGGCGCTGTTACGCAACCTCAGCGGCGGTAACCAGCAGAAGGTGCTGCTCGCCCGGTGGCTCGCGATTGCGCCGCGATTACTGATTCTGGATGAACCGACCCGCGGCATCGACGTCGGCGCGAAGGCTGAGATCCAGCGCCTCGTAGCCAACCTCGCCGAGGAAGGCATGAGCGTGCTCTTCATCTCGGCGGAGCTGGAGGAGGTGCTGCGGCTCAGCCACCGGATCGTGGTGATGCGGGATCGCCGCAAGATCGCGGACCTGCCCAACGAGGACGTCACGGTGACCGAGATCATGGGTCTCATCGCGAGCGGAGCGGACGCATGATTGCCGCCCGCCTCCGTGACGTGTTTCGCAGCCGGCTCATCTGGCCGGTGATCGCCCTCGTCGCCCTGCTCGTGACGAATGTCATCAAGTCGCCGGGCTTCCTGTCCATTCGCGTGCAGGACGGTCACCTGTTCGGGAGTCTCATCGACATCCTCCGCAACGGCGCCCCGATTGTGCTGGTGGCACTGGGAATGACCCTCGTGATTGCGACCCGCGGCATTGACCTGTCCGTCGGAGCCGTCGTCGCCATCTCGGGCGCATTCGCCCTGTCGATCGTCGGTGACGCACCCGACCCGAATGACCTCGGCGTCGTTCTCGGGGCGGCCGCGGCATCCATCGTGTTCGCCATCGTTCTCGGCTCGTGGAACGGCCTGCTCGTCTCGGTGTTTGGCATTCAGCCGATCATCGCGACGCTCATCCTCATGACGGCAGGCCGCGGCATCGCGATGCTCATCACCGAGGGGCAGATCCTCACGGTGTCGAGCGCTCCGTACAAGGTGATCGGCGGCGGTTACTGGTTCGCCCTGCCGGCGTCGATCATCATCGCGGGCGTGATGTTCGCCCTCGTCGCGATCCTCACCCGCAAGACGGCGCTCGGCATGCTCATCGAGTCCGTCGGCATCAACCCCGAGGCGAGCAGGCTGGCGGGCGTGAGCGCGCGCGTCATCGTCTGGACGGTGTACACGTTCAGCGCGGTGTGCGCGGCGATCGCCGGCCTCATGATCAGCTCGAACGTCACGGCGGCGGACGCCAACAGCGCGGGCCTCTGGATCGAGATGGACGCCATCCTCGCCGTGGTGCTCGGCGGCACGTCGCTCGCGGGCGGCCGCTACTCGCTGACCGGAACTCTGATCGGCGCCTTCGTGATCCAGACGTTGACGACGACCGTCTACTCCATCGGAATCGCGCCCGAGATCACGCTCGTCTTCAAGGCACTCGTGGTCATCGCGGTGTGCCTGCTGCAGTCGCCCGTGATGAACACGCGCATCACCAAGATGCGAATGCGTCGTCGCCGCACCCCGGCGGTGGCTCCGACGAGAGCGACCGTGTCATGACCGCGACGACAAACAGGCCGGCGGGGGCCGAGCCCGGGCGCGGAGGTACCGCCGGTGGCGGATCCGACCGGGCGGCCGGCGCGGGACTGCTGATGAGCGGGCGCCGTCGCGAGGCAGGGCGGCGCGCGGCTGGAGGTGGCACGCCCCCGGGCGGCAGTGGCGCGACGGGACAGCATGGAATCGCGGAATGGCTCGGAGCGGTGGTGTCGTCACGCTATGCCTCCGTTCTCGTCACTCTTGCCCTTCTGATTGTGACGTTTGCGGTCGGCTCGATTCGGTACGAGGGGTTCTTCTCGGGACAAGTCGCGCTGAACCTGTTTGTGGATAACGCGTTCCTCATCGTGTTGGCAGTCGGCATGACGTTCGTGATTCTCACGGGTGGCATCGACCTCTCAGTGGGGTCGGTCGTGGCGTTGTCAACGATGATTGCGGCGTCGCTGCTGCAGTCCGGGTGGTCGCCGCCCTGGGTCATCCTCATCGTCCTGATTGTCGGCACGACGCTGGGACTGCTGGTCGGCCTCGTCATCTACTACTTCGACATTCAGCCGTTCATTGCGACGCTGGCGGCGATGTTCCTGGCGCGCGGGTTTTGCTACGTGATCAGCACTAACTCGATCTCGATCGTGGACCCGTTCTTCACCGCGATGGCGGACGCGCGGATCCCGGTGGGGCCGGGCCTGAAGATCACCCCGAGCGTGATCGTCGCGCTGATCGTGGTGGCGATCGCCTTCGTGGTGCTGCACTACACGCGCACGGGACGAACGGTGTACGCGATTGGTAACGGCGGGCCATCCGCCATGCTCATGGGGCTGCCGGTGCGGCGCACGAAGGTGCTCGTCTACGCGATCAGCGGGCTGTGCTCGGCGATCGCGGGCGTGCTGTTCACGTTCTACACGCTGTCCGGATATAGCTTGACTGCCGTCGGCATGGAGCTTGATGCGATCGCGGCGGTGGTCATCGGAGGCACGCTGCTGACCGGCGGTTCGGGGTTTGTGCTCGGGTCGGTGCTGGGGGTGCTCGTGCTCGGGCTGATCCAGACCATCATCAGTTTCGAGGGGACGCTGAGTTCGTGGTGGACGCGCATCGTGATCGGTTCGCTACTGCTTGTGTTCATCATTCTGCAGCGCGTGTTGACGCTGCGACGGCGGTGACCGCGCCGTGTCGGGAGGGACGGATCCGGCGGGCATAATTAGAGCCATATCCGGGCGCGCATGGTGGTTAAGGGAAGTCGGCAGGTGTGGTGAACTCCGATGACCCGCGGGCGCGTACCGCCAACATTTTCGATGTCGCCCGTCTCGCCGGGGTCTCGCACCAGACAGTTTCGCGCGTGGTCAACGGCATCCCCAACGTGCGGCCCGCGACGCGGGAGCGGGTGGAAGACGCCATCCGCCAGCTGCGCTACCGCCCGAGCACCGCTGCCCGCGCGCTGGTCACGAAGCGCTCGCGCACGATCGGCCTGATCACCACCGGCCGCCCCGACTATGGCCCGTCGGCCACTGCCCTCGGCTTCAACGATGCGGCGCGCCAGGCCCGCTACACGGTGAGCATCGCCAGCATGGCCGAGGCCGACCCCGGCTCGCTGCGCGCCTCGGTCGAACTGCTGCTGAGCCAGAACGTCGAGGCGATTGTGCTCATCGCCGGGCACAGCGGCGCGCTCGAAGCCATCCAGGACATCGACCTCGGCGTCCCCCTGCTCGCGGTGGAGAGCAGCGGTCGCCTCGGATTTCACAGCGTCTCGATCGACCAGTTCGGTGGGGCGCGGGCTGCGACCGATCATCTCGCAGAACTCGGGCATAGAAGCATCCTTCACATTGCCGGCCCAGAGGATTCGATGGATGCCACGGAGCGGATGCGCGGCTGGCAGACCTCACTCTCGGGGCACGGTTTGGTAGCCCGGCAGCCGTTCCACACGGACTGGTCACCCCGCAGCGGGTACGAGGTGGGACTCCAACTGCTCGAGAGCCGTGACTTCACGGCCGTGTTTGCGGGCAACGACCAGCTCGCGCTGGGACTGCTGCACGCCTTCGCGGCCCGGGGTGTTCGCGTGCCGGAGGACGTGAGCGTTGTCGGGTTCGATGACATCCCCGAGGCCGAGCATTTCACTCCGCCACTGACCACCGTGCGGCAGGATTTCGCGGTGTTGGGGCGTGACATCATGGCGACTGTGATCCGGGTGCTGCAGGACCGGGAGCAGGGGGATACCCCGCACACGGCGGCCCAGCTCGTGGTGCGGGCGTCGACGGCGGCGCCGCGGGGGTAGGGCTGCGGTAGCCGGTAGCCGGTAGCCGGTAGCCGGTAGCCGGTAGCCGGTAGCCGGTTGCCGGTTAGCGTCGGCGGGCTGCGGTTGGACGGTTGTGCGGTATTGGGTGCCGGCTTCTGGCCGGTTGGGTGGGCGGGTGCCAGTTTCAGACCAGTTGCGTGGGGCGCCGAGCCATTGCTCCGCGCTGTGGGCGCTCGTGCGCGCGCGCCGCGCGGCCACGTCGGGCAGTGAGGTCGCTTCCGTTTCACTCACGGAGGAGATTCGGCAGCTGAAGCGTTTCACCCGGGAGGAAATGACTGAATTTCCTCCGTCACCGAAATCCCGGAAGGGCGAGTGGGGCCAGAGGTGCCCGGGTGTTCGCTAGATGCGGAGGTTCGGGTCATCCGCTGTCCCAGGATCCGAATCTGGGCGCAATCGGACCGAATCTCCTTATCTGGAGAAGTGGGGGCGGCGATCTGGGGTGAGCCGTCGGAGGGTTTCGGGCTGTTGGCCTCTCGCCGGGCTTCGCCAGATCAGGAGTTTCGTGCGGGCCACGGTCTGCGCGTCCTTATCTGGGCGCGAAATGACAAGAATTCCGAATCTAGGGAAAGGGCGACGTGGCGTCGCTGGAGTGACGGGGCGGCGGTGCGGAGACGGGGCGGCGGTGGGGTGACGAGGCGCGGTGGAGTGACGTGGCGACGCGGGCACGCGAGCAGCCGGATGCACGCGAGCGGCCGGATGCCGGGGCGGCTACGAGGCCGCGCGGGCCGCGTACTGCTGGCGGATGACCGGACGGTAGTCGACCGCGGGTGCGGCGACCTCGGCGATCGTCCACGTGGGGCGCGAACCCGTGACGGCCCAGGCGGCCTGGACGGCGGCTCCGGCAGCAACGTACTCGCCGGGCTCGGGCACCACGACCGGCACCTCGAAGACCTGCGCCGCGATCGCACTGACCGCCGAGTTCTGCGCGGCACCTCCGATGAGCAGCAGGCGGGTTGCCTCCACGCCCTGGGCGCGGACGGCGTCGAGTCCATCGGCGAGTCCACAGAGCAGCCCCTCGATCGCGGCCCGGGCGAGGTTCGGGCGGGTCGTCGACAGCAGGGTCATTCCGAAGAGGGTCGCGGTAGCGTCCGGGAGGTTCGGCGTGCGTTCCCCCTCGAAGTACGGCTGCAACACGGCTCCGTCGGACCCGGGCTCGGCGGTCAGCGCCAGCGACCCCAGCTCGGTGTGGTCGACACCGAGCAGACCGGCGATGGAGTCGAGCACGCGGGCCGCGTTGAGCGTGGCGATGAGGGGAAGGTAGGCGCCCGAGGCATCCGCAAATCCGGCAACAGTGCCGGACTCGTCGCGTGGCGCGGTGTCGGTGACGGCGAAGACCGTGCCGCTCGTGCCGATGGAGATGACGACATCGCCGGGCACGGCTCCGAGACCGAGGGCGGCGGCGGCGTTGTCCCCGGCACCCGCGGCCAGCGCGACCTGGGTGCCGCTGATGTGTCCGGCGACCTCGCCCGGCGCGACGATGCGCGGCAGGATGACGGATGGCTCGAGCCCCGCGTCCCCGACCGGGCGGCGCAGCGCCAGCCCGAGCAGCGCGAGGTCGTACTCGTTGGTCGACGGGTTGAAGTAGGAGGTGCCGCTCGCGTCGGAGCGGTCGGTGGTGAGTTCGCCGAGCTGCGGGTTGTCGGGTCCGAAGCCGCGCAGGCGCCAGGTCAGCCAGTCGTGGGGGAGTGCGACGGCGGCTACCCGCGCGGCGTTCTGCGGCTCGGCGTCTGCGAGCCAGCGCAGCTTGGTGATGGTGAACGAGGCCACGGGAACGCAGCCGGTGCGCGCGGCGAAGTCCGCGGCCCCCACCTCGGCGATGAGGTCGAGCGCCGCCTGGGCCGAGCGCGTGTCGTTCCAGAGCAGTGCATTGCGGATGACCCGGCCGCCGTCATCGAGGACGACCATGCCGTGCTGCTGCCCGCCGACAGACACCGCGGCGACATCGTCAAACCCACCGGCATCGGCGATCGCGGTCTGCAGGGCGACCCACCACGCTTCCGGGTCGACCTCCGTGCCGGACGGATGACCCGCCCGCCCCGTGCGCACAACGGCTCCGGTGTCGAGGTCGCGGATGACGACCTTGCAGCTCTGCGTGGAGGAGTCGATGCCGGCGACGAGTGTCATGGGGGTGGCTCTTTCGGTGGGGTGAGGCGGGGTGGGTGAGGCGAGGGCGGTGCGGTGCATGCGTCGGGCGAGCGGATGCCCCGGGCGGGCGGTGCGGCGAAATGCCCACCTGCCCCGGGCTGGTGGGCGCTGGGTCAGGTGGGCATCTCGGATGGTGCGGGGTACTGCGGGTGTGGCATCCCGAACTGAACCCGGAGGCCCGGCGGGGTGAAACGGGTGTTAACCGCGAGCGCCCATGAGGTGCTCGGTGGCCAGCTGCTGCAGACGGACGAAGCCGAAGCCCTTGCCGTTGAAGTACTGGTCGGTGTCGAAGTCCTCGTACGCGGACGTGTCGGCGAGCAGCTCGGCGTAGGTCTCGCCGGCGCCGAGGGTGTTCTCCGTCAGTTCGAGCACGCGGGAAGCGGCAAGCGCCTCCTGTACCTCGGGGTCGGCGCGGAAGGCGGCGGTGCGCTCCTTGAGCAGGAGGTAGGTCTGCATGTTGGCCGCGGCGGAGTCCCAGACGCCGACCTCGTCCTCGGTGCGCGAGGGCTTGTAGTCGAAGTGACGGGGACCGGTGTAGGCCTGGCCGCCGCTGGGGCCGCCGTTCTCGAGGAGGTCGACGAGGGCGAACGCGTTGTGCAGGTCGCCGTGACCGAAGACGAGGTCCTGGTCGTACTTGATGCCGCGCTGGCCGTTGAGGTCGATGTGGAAGAGCTTGCCCTGGTAGAGCGCCTGCGCGATGCCCGAGGCGAAGTTCAGTCCGGCCATCTGCTCGTGACCGACCTCGGGGTTGACGCCCACCATCTCGGGACGCTCGAGCGTCTCGATGAACGCCATGGCGTGGCCAACCGTCGGCAGCAGGATGTCGCCGCGGGGCTCGTTGGGCTTGGGCTCGATCGCGAAGCGGATGTCGTATCCCTTGTCGGTGACGTAGTCGCCGAGCAGGTTGACGGCCTCGCGGTAGCGCTCGAGAGCCGAACGGATGTCCTTCGCGGCGTCGTACTCCGCTCCCTCGCGGCCACCCCACATAACGAACGTCTTGGCGCCGAGCTCGGCGGCGAGGTCGATGTTGCGCAGAACCTTGCGCAGCGCGAAGCGGCGGACTGCGCGGTCGTTGGAGGTGAATCCGCCGTCCTTGAACACCGGAGCGCTGAAGAGGTTGGTCGTCACCATCGGAACGATCAGCCCGGTGTCGGCCAGAACCTGCTTGAGGCGGTCGATCTCGGTCTGGCGCTCGGCGTCGGTCGAACCGAACGCGAAGAGGTCATCATCGTGGAAGGTGAGGCCGTAGGCGCCGAGCTCTGCGAGCTTCTCGACCGCGTGAACGGTGTCGAGGTGGGCGCGGGTCGGTCCGCCGAAGGGGTCTGCTCCGTTGTAGCCAATGGTCCAGAGTCCAAAGGAGAACTGGTCTGCCTTGGTGGGAGTGAGTGTCATTGCGGGAACAGCCCTTCAGCTTCGTTGGTGATTTGTTGTAACTAGAAACATATTATGGGTAGATCGTGACTGCGGAACCCCCTTGTGGGAATTCGTCCGAAAAAGATCAGCCGTCGGCCCCGACGTACTCTGTCCAGTCGATGTCGGCGTGAGCGGATGTCGCGGCGCCGTGCGAGGTCGCGTACAGTCCCCACCACAGCCCGAGAAAACCGCCGGCCCGCGGGGAGCTCAGCTCCGAGGCATCCGCTACCGCCACCGGGAAAATCCCCGATGAGGTCTCATATTCGAGGTGGTAGTCCTGGCCCGCGGCCCGGACGGTCAGGGTAAGAGGGCCCGCGGGGATGACCCCGTCGCCAATGACGGTGTCGAGCCCACGGACCCGGCTGGTG
The DNA here is from genome assembly GCF_018449675.1 of Glaciihabitans sp. dw_435. Taxonomy (GTDB): domain Bacteria; phylum Actinomycetota; class Actinomycetes; order Actinomycetales; family Microbacteriaceae; genus Glaciihabitans. Next base: position 190,776 of record NZ_JAAVUZ010000006.1, read on the forward strand.
GCGACCACGCGGCGCTCGCCGGAGTCGCCGGCGGTGATCAGCAGGGTGAGGTGCGCGTCTTCCGACTGGCGCACAGCGAGGCCCGCACCCTCGCTGCCGGAGCCCGGGGCGAAGTCGATGTGGGCGCTGAACCGCGCGTTCTGGTGCTGCTGGCGGCGTCCGACGAACGCCGGAACCGCCACCTCGGCGAGAGTCGCCGGCACCAGCGGCAGCCGCAGCCACCCGGGACGCGCGGTGAGCGACGAGACGGCAGTGGGCTGTGCGCGCACGCCGTTCCAGGTGGGGGCGAGGGTCTCACCGTCGAAGTCGTCGCGCAGCACCCCGGTATCCGGGAGATTCGTGGCGGCAAAGCCCGAGGCATCCGTGGCGGCGTCGAACGGGGGAGCGAGCGGATGATTCGGGGCGGCGAAACTCGCCTCGACCCGGCCGGTTCCCGGGGCGAAGACGGGCCAGCCGTCCTCCCACGTCACCGGAACCAGGTGTGTCTCGCGCCCGAGGTTCGGAAAGTAGCCGCCATACGGCCGGCTGCCCAGGAGCACCGACCACCACTCGCCGGATGGCGTCTGCACGAGGTCGGCGTGCCCGACACCAACGACCGGGTACTCGCGCCCGAGGGTGCGGTGGGTCAGCACGGGGTTGCCGGGGTTGCCGACGTACGGTCCGGTGACGCTCTCACTGCGCGCGATCGAGACCGCGTGATTGTGTTCGGTGCCACCCTCGGCCGCGAGCAGGTAGTAGTACTCGCCGACGCGATACAGGTGCGGCCCCTCTGCCCAGACGGCGCCGATGAGCGCGCCCGTCCACAGGATGTACTCCGGGCCCACCAGCTGCAGCGTCGTCAGGTCGAGTCCGCGCAGCCACACCTCGGTTTGCTCGGGCCACTCGCCAGGCTCGGCCAGTCGCGTGGCGTGGAACCAGGCGCGTCCGTCAGCATCGAAGAACAGCGACGGGTCGATGCCCGCGGCGTCGTCGAGCCACACCGGATCCGACCACGGCCCCGCGATGTCCGTCGCCGTGACGATGAAGTTGCCCTTCCGTCCCTCGCCGTGCACGACGGTGTTGGTGATGTAGAAGGTGCCGTCGTGGTGCCGCAGCGTCGCCGCGTATAGACCGCCCGAGGAGGGTACCGTCGACAGGTCGACCTGTCCTTCCCCAGCGATGGCCGCGCCGACTTGTACCCAGTTCACGAGATCCGCGCTCCGGAAAATCGGCAGCCCGGGAAGATATTCGAATGACGAGGTCACCAGAAAATAGTCGCTCCCCACCCGGGTAACGCTGGGATCGGGATAACACCCGCGCAGCACGGGATTACTGAACATCATCGGTCCGCGCGGCCGACCTGCGCCGTCCACGTCGCGTGCAATTCGCGCGTGTGGTCGACGACGCGGGTGTCGCCGGTCAGGGCGACGCTGTGAGGGAAGCGGATGTCACTGCTGGAGGTTCCGAGCCCCAGCACGAGTTCACCGGGCTCCACCACACGGTCACCCGTGCGGGAACTGAACGCGGAGAGATCGGCCGGCACGCTGACACTCAGTCGCGCCTGTTCGCCGGGCGCGAGCTCGATGCGGTGGTAACCGACGAGTCGCTGCACCGGGCGGACCACGGAAGCGACAGGGTCGTGCAGGTAAAGTTGCACGACCTCGACACCGGAGCGATCGCCCGTGTTCGTCACTGTCACCGTCAGCTGTGCGTGTCCGTCGGTGGCGATCTCGGTGGTACCGAGTTCGGAGTCCGACCACGCAAACGTGGTGAAGCCGATCCCGTGACCAAACGCGAAGGCCGCGGTGGGGTCGACGTTGGAGACGCCGCTCTTGTGCCCGAGCGGCCCCGCTAGATACGTCGACGGCTGTGATCCGGCGTGCGCGGGCACACTAACGGGCAGTCGACCCGAGGGATTCACGCGTCCGCTGAGCACGCCCGCGAGGGCGGGAGTTCCCTCCTCACCGGGGAAGAACGACTGCACGATCGCGGCCGCCTCCGTGATGGCGCGGCCGAGGGCGTAGGGGCGCCCGGAGAGCAGCACGACGATGGTCGGTGTCCCCGTGGCGAGCACGGCGTCGAGCAGCTCCTGCTGGGTGCCCGGGAGTCGCAACGAGTCGGCGTCGCAGCCCTCGCCGCTGGTGCCGCGGCCGAAGAGGCCGGCGCGGTCACCGAGCACCACGATGGCAACACCCGCGGCTTCGGCGGCGCGCACCGCATCGGCGATCCCGTCGGTCTCGAAACCATCAATGGTGGTTCCTCGGGTGAGGGTGATCTCGCTGTCGGGGAACTCGGCGCGCACGGAGTCGGCGAGCGTCGGCAGGCTGAGGCCGATGGGCAGTTCGGGATGCTGCACTCCGACGTGGGCGGGGAAGGAGTAGCAGCCGAGCACTGCCATCGGGTCGTCGGCGTTGGGGCCGATCAGGGCGATCGATGGCGTTCCGGCCAGCGGAAGAATGCCCGTGTTAGTGAGCAGCACGATCGCGTGTTCGGCCAGTTCGCGGGCGATGGCCCGGTTGGCCTCGTCGTCGAGGGAGACGGTTCCCCGGAGTGCCTCGGACGCCACAGCGGTGCCGGTGTCGGAACCCCGAAGCACGGCGGGCACGGCCGACCAGTCTGGGTCGAGCAGTCCCAGCTCGATCTTCTGGGTCAGAACGCGACGGAGTGCGGTGTCGACGACCGACTCGTCGAGGCGCCCGTCCGCGATCGCCTCCAGCAGGGGAGCGCCGAAGGTCTTCACGGTGGGAAGCTCCACGTCGACTCCCGCGGTGAGGGCGGCAACCGCGGCATCAGCCCAGTCTCCGGCGATCCCGTGCAGTGTGCGGAGGAAGGCGACGCCGAAGTAGTCGGCGACAACGGTGCCCGCAAAACCCCAGGTGTCACGCAACAGGCCGGTGAGTAGCTCGCGGTCGGCTGCCGAGGGGACGCCATCGATGTCGGAGTACGCGTGCATGACCGAGCGCACTCCGCTCTCGCGCACTGCCATTTCGAACGGCGCGAGCAGCACGTCGGCGCGCTCGCGGGAGCCGACCGATACGGGAGCGAGGTTGCGCCCCGCCTTGGATGCCGAGTACCCGACGAAATGCTTGAGGGTGGCGACGATGCCTGCCTGCTCGAGACCCTTCACGTAGGCGGTTGCGACGGTGCCGACGAGGTAGGGGTCTTCGCCGATGGTCTCTTCGACGCGTCCCCAGCGGGCGTCGCGCACGACGTCGAGCACCGGGGCGAGGCCCTGGTGCACGCCGACCGATCGCATGTCCGCGCCGATCCGTCCGGCCATCTTCTGCACGAGCTCCGGGTTGAACGTGGCGCCCCAGGACAGCGGGACCGGGTAGGCGGTCGCGCCCCAGGCAGCGAATCCGGCGAGGCATTCCTCGTGGGCGATCGCGGGGATCGCGAAGCGATTCGCCCCGACGATGCGCTGCTGGGTGCGCATGAGGGACAGTGCCCCGAGGGCCGGGTCGACCGGCGCGCTGCCGAACGGGCGGGTCAGCTGGCCGAGACCGCGCGGGAGCAGCTCATCGAGGTCGATGACCTCTTCCATGTCGTGCTGGTGCGGGGCGACCTCGCCGCCGTCGGTGGCCGCACCGACCCAGACCCCGTAGAGCTGGGCGATTTTCTCGTCGAGGGTCATCGCCTCGACGAGTGCCTCCACACGATCGGGGGTCGACGCCGTCGGGTCGTTCCAGACGCCGGTGAGAGAGGTGGGTGAAGTGGTCACGGGTTACTTTCCCCCCATGCCCATCAGTCCCTGAACGAGGGCGCGACGGGCAAAGAGATACACGAGCAGCACGGGAAGCATCGAGAGAACGACCGCGGCCAGAAGCCCGGGAACGTTGACGCCGTACTGCGTTTGGAAGTTGAAGAGTCCGAGCGTGATCACACGCGTCGATTCGGACTGGGTCAGGATCAGGGGGAACAGGAATCCGTTCCACGCCTGCAGGGCCGAGAAGACGATGATCGTCGAGAGGCCGCCCTTGGACAGCGGCATCACTAGCTGGAAGAAGGTACGCACCGGCGTCGCGCCATCCACGGCCATCGCTTCGTAGAGCTCCGGCGTGATGTCGCGCATAGTTCCGCTCATGATCAGCGTGCACACCGGTAGCGCGAACGCCGCCGTCGGCAGGATGACGCCGAGCAGGTTGTCGTAGAGCCCGGCAACGCTGATCAAGTAGAAGATCGGCACGATAACCGCAGTGGATGGCACGGCCAGGCCGAGCAGGAAGAGGCGGAACACTCCCGTGGCGAACCTGCTGCGACTGCGCACGATCGAGTAGCACAGCGGCGGCACCAGCACGACGACGATCGCCACCACGCTGAGCGTCACGATGAGGGTGTTGATGAAGTACAGCCCGAACCCGCTGGTAAACGCACCCACGTAGTTGTCGAGGGTGAACGTCGTGGGGAACGACAGCGGACCGTGCGAGCTGTAGCCCTGCTGGGTCTGGATCGTGGCGCTGATCATGACGTAGAGCGGAAGCGCGACGACGATCAGCCAGGCGGTCGAGCCGAATCCGGCCCACACATTGCGGCGGGGTTTCATCAGATGCCTTCCTGCGCACTCTGCATCTTGTCGTAGCCGGACAGGCGCACGACGAGAAGGGAGATCGCGGTCGCGATGACCACGAGCACGACGGCGATGGCGCTGGCCTGACCGAAGTCGAAGGCGCGGAACGCCTTCTGGTACATGTAGAACGCGGTGATTGTCGTGTCCGTGCCTGGCCCGCCGTTGGTGAGGATCAGCACTGTGTCGAAGGTCGTCAGGCCGCCCACCACCATGAGGATTCCCGACGTGATGATGCTGTTGCGCAGCTGCGGCAGCGTGACGCTGAAGAACTGGCGCACCGTGCCGGCGCCGTCGATCTGCGCGGCCTGGTAGAGCACCGGCGGGATGGCCCGGGCTGCGCCCTGATAGATGAGCGTGTGGAACGGGGTGAACTGCCACATGCTCACGAACGTGAGTACGGCGATGGCCGACGCCTGCTTGCCGAAGAGGTTTCCGTCACCAAATAACCAGGGCAGCTGGCCGGGGATGCCGAAGTTGGGGTCGAGCAGGGCGCGCCACAGGATGGAGATGGCGGCGGATGACAGGAGCAGGGGCACGAAGTAGATGGCCGACAACACGGCCCTGTTCTTCTGGTGGCCTGCTGCCCAGACGCCGAGCAGGATGCTCAGCGGGGTTTGCGTGATGAGGCCGAGGATGACGAACAGGCCGGTGAGACCGAAGCTCTTGGTGAGGATCGGGTCGGCGATGAGCTTCACCCAGTTGTCGAAGCCGACGAAGACCGGATCGGCCAGCCCGCTCCACGACGTGAAGGAGAGCACACCAACGAAGATGAGTGGGACGAGCGCGAACAGCGCGAAGAAGATGGTCGCGGGAACGGCCCACACAGCGCCCGGGCGGCCCACGGAGGGACCGCCCGAACGTGCAGACCGCTTGCGAGGAGCAAGCGTGGTCATGTGATTTTCCTTACAGAGCCTGCATGGCCTGGATGAAACCGGCCTCATCGAGCTGGCCGTTGAAGAACTGCTGGACAGCGGTCTTCAGCGGGGTTCCCGCGGCGGGCGGGTATGCCTGGTCCCACGAAAGCTGGAACGAGGGAGCCGCCTTGACGAGGTCGAACTGGAAGGTGGCATAGGCAGGGTCGGCCGCCGTGTCGAGGAACTGCTCGGTGTTCGTGGTCGTCGGCAAGTTGCCGATGGCCATAGACGCCTTGACGAACTCGTCGGAGTACATGAGCTTCAGGAAGTCACGGGCGGTGTCCGGGTAGCGGGTCGCCTTGATGACCGAGTAGAAGTTGTTCGGGTTGCCGACGACGTTTCCCGCGTCACCCTCGCCACCGGAGATGGCGGGGAAGGCGGTGTAGCCGAGGTCCTTCGCAGCGAAGTCCGGGTCAGCGCTCTGCTGGGTCGAGTAGTTCCACGAGCCCATCAGTTCGAAGGCAGCCCTACCGGTGCGCAGCAGCGTGGGGGATCCGCCGTCGGTGAACTTGACGGAGTCGAAGTTGGTGCCGAACGCACCGGCATCGATGAGGTCCTTGATGTATCCGAGCGCCTTCTTGCTCGCGGCGCTGTCCCAGACGGACTTGTCGCCGGAGATTGCCTTCTCGAACAGCCCCGGACCGGCAACGCGGTCGTAGATGTACTCGTACCACATGAGGGTGGTCCACTGGTCGGCTCCACCGAGGGCGATCGGCGTGATGCCCTTGGCCTTGAGGATCTTGACGTCGGCCAGCAGCTCTTCCCAGGTGGTGGGAGGCGTGATGTTGTTGGCGGCGAGAACCGTCTTGTTGTTGAAGAGCATGACCGGCTGGGTGCCACGCATCGGAACGCCGTAGGGCTTTCCGTCGATCACCGCGGTGTTGAAGACGGCGGGGAGGAAGTTGTCTTTGAGACCCGGATCCTCGGCGATGAAGTCATCGAGGGGAAGAAGCAACCCGGCCTTCACGAAGTCCTGGATGCTTCCGCCGCCCCAGTTGAAGAAGACGTCGGGGGCTGCCTTGGTGCTGATGATCGTCTGCAGCTTCTGCTGGTAGTCGGCCCCGGGAATCTTGTCGAGGATCACCTTGACGTCGGAGGTCTTGTTGAACGTCGCAACGATCTGTTCTTCGACCTTGTTGGTCGCGTCTCCGTAGACGGCGACGTGAATCACGTTCTCAGGGCGGGATGACGCTCCGCTGCTTCCTGTCGAGCAACCTGCCATAGCCAGGCCCACCGCGATTACCGCGGCACCCGCCAGACTCCGTGTGAGCCACCTGCTGTGTGTGTTCATCGTCGAACGCCTCTCGAAAGTTTCGACACCGTAGTCGAAAGTTATTAGGATGAGTGGAGCCTACGACGCAACCTATTTGCGGTCAAGCGCAACAAATTAGTTGGATGCTGGATTTCGCGCAGTTTTGCGGCGCGGACGGATGAAGTCAGGGAAACTATGTCGATGAACGGCAAAGCCCGGGTGACCCTCGATGAGGTCGCCGTCGAGGCCGGGGTCTCGCTCTCCACGATCTCCAAGGTCCTCAACGGCCGCAGCGACGTGGCGCGGGGAACGCGCGACCGCGTGGAACGGATCCTCGAGCACCACGGCTACCAGCGACGCGGGGGTGACAAGCGTGACGCCACGTTGCTGGAGCTTGTCTTCCACGAACTCGACAGCGCGTGGTCGATGGAGATCATTCGCGGCGTCGAAAATATCGCCCGGGAACACGGCATGAGCGTGGTGCTTACCGAGAGCGGCAGCCGCCATGCGCCGGGGCCCGAGTGGATCGCCGGGGTACTGCGGCGGCGTCCCGCCGGGGTCATCCTCGTCTTCTCCGACCTCGACCCGGCGTACCGGGAGCAACTGCGCTCCCGGGCCATCCCGTTCGTCATCATCGACCCGGCGGGCGACCCCTCGCCCGGGGTCCCCTCGGTCGGATCGGCGAACTGGTCCGGCGGCCTCATGGCCACCCGACACCTCATCGAACTCGGCCACACCCGGATCGCGGCGATCACCGGCCCGGAAGACATGATGTGTTCGCTGGCCCGGCTCGACGGTTTCCGCTCCGCCATGAACTCGGCGAGCCTCAGCGTCGACCCGGCTCTCGTGCACTTCGGAGACTTCCATGTCGATGGTGGTCGCGCGATCGCGGAGCGGCTCCTCGCGTTGCCCCACCGGCCGACGGCCATCTTCGCCGGCAGTGACCTGCAGGCGCTCGGTGTTCTCGAGGCCGCACGCACCGCGGGAATCTCGGTGCCGGGGGAGCTGTCCATCGTCGGCTACGACGACGTACCGGTCGCCAAGTGGTCCAGTCCTGGGCTCACCACCATCCACCAGCCGTTGCGCGAGATGGCCGAGGAGGCCAGCCGTATCGTGCTGCGCATCCGCGATGGCGACGATGTGGGTCACACCCGGATCGATCTGGCGACAAGTCTCGTCGTCCGCGACAGCACGGCGCCGCTGGCGGCCAGGGACTAGGGTCATCGCATGTCATCGAGCAATGTTGCTGGTAGGCGTAGCGTCGGTGGCACCACCACCGACCAGCTGCGACGTGCGAATCTGTCCACGATTCTCGAACTCGTTCACCGCGAGGGGCCTCGGTCGCGCGCCGAAATAACTCGCCTGACAGGTCTCAACCGCTCGACCGTCGGGGCTGTGGTTGCAGATCTTGCCCAGCTGGGACTCGTGAGCGAGCGGATGCCTCACCTGGGCGCCAGCCCAGGACGCCCGTCTCCCGTGGTGCACGCGGCCGACCGCATCGTCGCCATCGCCATCAACCCGGAGGTCGACGTCATCGCGATCGGTCTCGTGGGACTCGGCGGTCGCGTGCTCAAGTCGGTGCGGATCGCCACCCCTGTGCCGCCGCTGTCCGCAGACGTGGTGCACCGTGCTGCGAGTGCAGTCGCGGGTCTGCTCGCCGGGATGGAGGACTCGGTCACCGTCGTGGGCGCGGGCATCGCCGTGCCGGGGCAGGTGCGCACCGCCGACGGCCTCGTGCGCGAGGCCACCCACCTCGGTTGGTACGAGGAACCGCTGTCCGAGATGTTCGAACGCGCCATCGGCGTGCCGGCCTTTGCCGCCAACGCCGCGGCCCTCGCGATGCGGGCGGAGGCGGTGTTTGGCGTCGGCCGGGATGTCGACGACTTCGTGTACATCATCGGCGGCGCGAGCGGCATCGGCGGGGGAGTGGTCTCGGGCGGAACCTTCCTCACGGGCAGTGCGGGCCATGCCGGCGAGATCGGGCACACGTTCGTGCGGTCATCGGGCACCCGGTGTTCGTGTGGATCGAGCGGATGCTTCGAGGCCGAGGTCACCCAGACGGCGCTGCTCGACGCGGTGGGGCTGCGCGCCGATGAGATCGCCGGGCTCGGGGCCGCGCTCGCCGCGGCCGAGGATGATGCAGCGCGCGAGGTGATCGCCCAGGACACCGAGTACCTCGGCATCGCCGTCGGCAACGCCGTCAATCTGTTCAATCCCAGCGTGATCGTGCTGGCCGGGTTCCTGTCCGCGCTGTGCGAGGGAGCGGGTGCATACATGGAGTCGATCCTCAGCGCGCATACCATTCGCTCGGCGCGGGAGTCGGTGGGCCTCGTGCCTGCCCGCTTCGGTTCGGAGCAGCTGCTGATCGGTGCAGCGGAGCTTGTGTTCGAGGCCCTGCTCTACGACCCCGCCGCCTTCGAACGCGTCACGGCACCGCGGCTGTCCGCCGGTGATGGGCGACAGCCCGCGACCGGCGACGCGACGCTGGCGACCGGCGACGCGACGCTGGCGACCGGCGACGCGACGCTGGCGACCGGCGACGCGACGCTGGCGACCGGCGACGGCGGGCCGGTGTCCGGCGCTGACGTACCCTCGATTGTTGGCGAGTTCAACTTTTCCGCCTGATTGCTGGCTTCTGTCGCCGTGATCGGCGGACGAGTGATGAACCACAGATAACAATCTCGGGCACATTCGCGAGAGTACTTGCGAGAGCGCTCCCAAGAAGACTATGTTGTCGTCAACAACAAACAGCATCGGAGTGGATGCACATGCGGCCGCAACGCCGACATCCGCTCCCTACAAGGAGGTAAGTGATGCGCAAGAGGCATATCGCAGTGGGTGCAATTCTCACTACGGCGGCGCTGCTGCTCGCGGGTTGTTCCGCTGGCTCAACGGACGACGCGACTGTCAACACCAGTCCCGAGGGCAAGGGCAAGACCCTCACGCTCTGGCACTACGAGAGTGAAACCAGCGCCATGGGCATCGCCTGGGACGCAGCAATTAAGAAGTTCGAAGCGGAGACCGGCGCCACGGTCAAGTACGAGCCCAAGGCCTTCGAGCAGATTCGCTCGACCGCCAGCCAGGTTCTCAACTCCAACGCGGCCCCCGACATTCTCGAGTACAACAAGGGCAACGCCACCGCCGGCCTGCTCGCCAGCCAGGGCCTGCTGACCGACCTCGACCCCGCTGTCAAGGCGTACGGCTGGGACAAGAAGCTTGCCGAGTCCATCCAGACGACCGCTCGCTACAGCGACACCGGCGTCATGGGCTCGGGCGCGTTCTACGGAATCCCCAACTACGGTGAGTTCGTTGAGACGTACTACAACAAGGACATGTTCGCGAAGTACAACGTCGCGGTTCCCACGACGTTCGCCGAGTTCGAAGCAGCACTCGCCACGTTCAAGGCCGCCGGCATCACGCCGCTCGCCGAGTCCGTCGCCGAGTACCCGCTCGGACAGCTCTGGTACCAGCTCGCGCTGAGCAAGGCGACCCGCCAGTGGGTCACCGACTACCAGACCTACACGGGCAAGGTCGACTTCCAGGACGAGGACTTCACGTTCGCGACCGACACCATCAAGAGCTGGGTCGACAAGGGCTACATCTCGAAGGACGCCACCGGCCTCAAGGCCGAAGACGCCGGAACCAACTTCGAAAAGGGCGTGAACCCGATCTTCTACTCCGGTAGCTGGTGGTACGGCCGTTTCGTTGACGAGATCAAGGGCTTCGACTGGGGAACGTTCCTCTACCCCGAGTCCGACATGGCTCCCGGTTCGTCCGGAAACCTCTGGGTTGTCCCGGAGAACTCGAAGAACAAGGACCTCGCGTACAAGTTCATCGACATCACCATGAGCCCGGAGATCCAGGCCCTTATCGGTAACAACGGTGGAATCCCCGTGGCGGCCACCGCCTCGGACATCACCGACCCGAAGAGCAAGGAACTGATCGACAACTTCAACACGCTGACTGCGCGTGACGGAATTGGCTTCTACCCCGACTGGCCCACCCCGACCTTCTACGACCAGCTCAACGCCGGTCTGCAGGAGCTCGTGAACGGCACGAAGGACACCAAGGGCGTTCTGACCGAACTCGGCGACGAGTACGCGGCCGGCGTGGACGACCTGACGAAGTAGCACCACCGGATCGTGGGGAGGGGCGGATGACGCGTTCGTCCCTCCCCACGGACACCCCTTGTTTTGCATAAGAAAGGTAGATAGTCATGGCCACGGTGCCACTCAGCCAGGCGAAGCCCGGCCGCACGCAGGGATCGGCGGGTGACGGACCCACCCCCAAGAAGGGCGGCCGTCTCAATCTCTCCGGATACTGGCTCTACCTGATCCCCGGGTTCATTCTGATCACGCTCATTGTGATCGTGCCGCTGGTGTGGAACATCTACCTCAGCTTCACCTCGTACCGAGGCATCCGCCCGCCCAAGTGGATTGGATTCGACAACTGGATCGAACTCTTCGCGGACGGCAAGTTCTGGACCTCGTTTGGTAACAGCGTCGCGCTGATCATCGCCATGGTGATCATCCCCACGCTCGTCGGCCTCGTGCTGGCGGCCATGCTGTTCGACCTCATCGGCAAGAAGTTCGGCGGACGTCTCGCCAGCTTCCTGCGTGCCACCTACTACCTGCCGCAGATTCTGCCCGTCGCCGTCGGTGCGATCGTCATCGGCTGGATCCTGCGCCCGGACAACGGAGCGCTCAACGAGATCCTCGGCGCCGTCGGCCTCAGCGGACTCGAGCACAACTGGCTCGGAAGCCCCGACACCGCACTGCTGTCGATCATGGCCGTCATGGTCTGGATCCAAATCGGCTACCCCGTCGTCATCTTCATGGCGGCACTGCAGCGCGTCGACCCCGAGCTGTACGAAGCGGCGGAACTCGACGGAGCGAACTGGTTCCAGCGGTTCCGCTCGATCACCGTCACCATCATCCGTCCCGAGATCTTCGTCGTCACGCTGACGTCGACCATCGCGGCGCTGAAAGTCTTCGGCCCGATCTACACGTTGACGCGTGGTGGCCCCGGTAACAGCACCATCGTTCCGAGCTACTACTCGTACAGCGAGTTCTTCCAGAGCCAGCAAGTGGGATACGGCGCGACCATCGCGACCGCCCTGACCATTGTCATCGTCGTTGTGTCGGTGTTCTTCATCAAGGCCCAGAACCGGGCAGAGGAAGCGGAGAGTGATCGCTGATGGCAACCATCGCCCCCCAGAGTGTTCGTTCCACCGTCGACCCGACGGGCAAGCGTGACAACACGTTCAAGGTCCGCAAGCGTAAGTCGAACCGCACCGTCGGTGACTGGTTCATCCTTCTCGCGGCCATCATTGTCGGCCTCCTGATCGTGGTGCCGTTCTACCTGATCATCATCAACTCGTTCAAGACCGCGGGGGACTACGCCACCGGCGGCGCCCTCCAGTGGCCCGCGCAGATCAGCTTCGATGGCATCACGAAGTTCTGGAACCGCGTCAACTTCCCCGAGAAGCTGTGGAACAGCATCCTGATCTCGACCGTCGTGGCGTTCCTCGCCATGATCGTCTCGGTGCTCAACGCCTACGCAATCGGCATCGGCCGGGTCAAGGGACGCACCTGGATCGTCGTGCTCTTCCTGCTGGCCAACGTGCTCCCGCAGGAAGCCCTTCTCTACCCGCTCTACTTCATGTTCAAGTCGATCGGTCTGTACGACAACGTGTGGTCGGTCATCATCATCTTCACGGTGATCCAGAGCGCGTTCGGTACCTACCTCCTGTCGTCGGTGTACGGCACCTTCCCCAAGGAGATCCTCGAGGCCGCATCGCTCGACGGCGCGAGCCGCTGGACGATCCTGTGGCGCGTCATCGTGCCGATCAGTCGTCCGACCCTGTCTGTGCTGCTCATCTTCTTCTTCATCTGGACGTGGAACGAGTTCCTCATCCCGCTGACATTCCTCGTGAGCAACTCCAACCAGACGGTGCCGATCGCCATTGCCAGCCTCCAGGGCGACAGGCTGATGGATGTCACGACCACGAGTGCGTCCGCACTGCTGGGTCTCATCCCGACACTGATCTTCTTCCTCATTTTCCAGCGGACCCTCACGCGCGGTATCACCGCGGGCGCGGTCAAGTAATAACAAGGACGTTCCCCCACTATGAAGTTCACTGACGGCTTTTGGCAGCTTCGCCCGGGAGTCACCGCCCTGTACGCCTCCGAGGCGTATGACATCTTCGCCGGCGAGCACAGCCTCACCGTGACGGCGCCGACCGCGGTCATCGCCTCCCGCGGAATGACGCTCAACCGCCCGGTCATGACCGTAACCCTCACTTCTCCCATGGAGGGAGTGATCGGTGTTCGCATCGAACACTTCCAGGGAGTGCGAGACGAGATCGGGTTCGACCTGGTCGGTTCGGCCGAAGGTCACGGCGTTGTCGAGTCCACCGATGAGGGCGCCACGCTGACCAGCGGCAACCTCACCGCCCGCATCAGCGCGGGTGCACCGTGGAACCTCTCCTTCGAGTCGGGCGGACGTGTTCTCACCTCCAGCGGCGCGAAGTCGATCGGCTACATGCAGCTCGATAAGGACGCGCAGGTTGACCCGGGTCTGGTGGGAAACGCCCGCGCCGGGACATCCGCCCCCCTCAAGCCCAGCTATGTGCATGAGCAGCTCGCGCTCGGCGTCGGGGAACTGATCTACGGTCTCGGCGAACGGTTCGGACCGCTGGTGAAGAACGGCCAGACCGTCGACATCTGGAACGCCGACGGCGGTACCTCCAGCGAGCAGGCGTACAAGAGCATCCCCTTCTACCTGAGCAACCGCGGCTACGGCGTTCTCGTGAACCACCCGGGCCACGTGTCGTACGAGATCGGCTCCGAGTCGGTCGAGCGCGCGCAGTTCTCGGTCGCGGGCGAGAGCCTCGAGTACTACGTGATCGCCGGCCCCACGCCGAAGAACGTGCTGAGCCGCTACACCGAGCTGACCGGGCGCCCCGCGTCCGTGCCCGCCTGGTCGTACGGACTGTGGCTGACCACGAGCTTCACCACCAACTACGACGAGGCCACCGTCTCGGGCTTCATCGACGCGATGGCCGAGCGCGATCTGCCGCTGAGCGTGTTCCACTTCGACTGCTTCTGGATGCGCGAATTCAACTGGAGCGACTTCGAGTGGGACAGCCGCACCTTCCCCGACCCCGAGGGCATGCTCGCCCGCCTGCACGAGAAGGACCTGCACCTCTGCGTGTGGATCAACCCGTACATCGCCCAGCGTGCACCCCTGTTTGCCGAGGCCGCGGCCGCCGGATACCTGGTGAAGAAGCCCAACGGCGACGTGTGGCAGTGGGACCTCTGGCAGGCGGGCATGGGACTCGTGGACTTCACGAACCCTGACGCCAAGCAGTGGTACAAAGACAAGCTCCGCGTGCTGCTGCACCAGGGTGTCGACGCGTTCAAGACCGACTTCGGTGAGCGCATCCCCGTGGAGGTTGATTACTTCGACGGCTCCAGCCCCGAGCGCATGCACAACTGGTACACCCAGCTGTACAACGAGGCAGTCTTCGAGGTGCTCGAGGAAGAGCGTGGACAGGGCGATGCCGTGCTGTTCGCCCGGTCTGCCACCGTCGGTGGACAGAAGCTTCCCGTTCACTGGGGTGGAGACTCAACCTCGACCCACGAATCGATGGCCGAGAGCCTGCGCGGCGGACTCTCGCTCGCGCTGAGCGGCTTCGGATTCTGGAGCCACGACATCGGCGGCTTCGAGGGTACCCCCGACGCCGGCGTCTTCAAGCGCTGGGTCGCGTTCGGCATGATGTCGAGCCACTCCCGCCTGCACGGCAGCAGCTCGTACCGTGTCCCGTGGGTCTTCGACGAGGAGCTCGCCGAGGGCCAGGCGGAAGACCCGCAGAGCGCCACCGCGGTCACCCGCAAGTTCACCAAGATCAAGCTCGCGCTCATGCCGTACCTGTACGCGGCGGGCATCGAGGCGACGAACACCGGCGTGCCGATGCTGCGCCCGATGATTCTTGAGTTTCCGGATGACCCGAGCTGCGCCTACCTCGAACGCCAGTACATGTTCGGCCCCGATGTACTCGTAGCTCCCGTCTTCACCGCCGACGGATCGGTGCAGTTTTACCTTCCTGCCGGCACGTGGACCAACTACCTCACCGGTGAGAGCGTCACCGGCGGGGGATGGCGCACCGAGACGCACGCGTTCGACAGCATGCCGATCTACATCCGCGAAGGAGCAGTCCTGCCGGTCGGCGCCCGCGATGACCGCCCGGACTACGACTACCTCGACGGACTCACGCTGGAGGTGTACCCGACGGCGACGGCGGGAACTCGCTCGATTTCGGTGACGACCCCGGACGGGACATCCGCTACCTTCACTGTCGACCGCACGGACGAGGCCGTCACCATCACCTCGCCGGACGTCGACACGTGGCAGGTTAGGGTTGTCGGCGGCGCTACTGCGTCGGCATCCGCGGGAAAGAGTGAGGTCGCACTGTGACAACCGAAGAGACGGACTACCGCGAGTCGGGGCTCGAGTTCGGTAAGGACTTCCTGCTGGGCTCCGCGACCGCGTCGTACCAGATCGAGGGTGCTGCTCACGAGGATGGCCGCGGTGTCTCGATCTGGGACACCTTTAGCCACACCCCCGGCAAGATCACCAACGGCGACACCGGCGATGTTGCGGACGATCACTATCACCGGCTTGAGGAAGACCTCGACCTGATGGCGAGCATGAACCTCGAGGCATATAGGTTCTCCATCGCGTGGCCGCGCATCCAGCCGACCGGCTCCGGCCAGGTCAACAAGCTCGGGCTGGACTTCTACTCGCGCCTCGTCGATGGCCTCCTCGCCCGCGACATCAAGCCCATCGCGACTCTCTACCACTGGGATCTTCCGCAGGAGCTCGAGGACAAGGGCGGCTGGACCAACCGCGACACCGCCTACCGATTTGCCGAGTACGCGGCGATCGTGGGTAAGGAACTGGGCGACCGCGTCGCCACCTGGACGACGTTGAACGAGCCGTGGTGCTCGGCCTACCTCGGCTACGGCTCGGGCGCGCACGCCCCCGGCGTGATGAGCCCGCTCGCCGCGCTCACCGCAGTGCACCACCTCAACCTCGCCCACGGTCTTGCTCTCACCGAGCTGCGCAACGTCGTGACCAACGACCCCGAGTACTCGGTGACGCTTAACTTCCACGTGCTGCGCCCCGGCGGACACGGCGAAGAAGAGGCCATGCGCCGCATCGACGCCCTGGCGAACCGCGCGTTCACCGGACCCATGCTCCTCGGGGCATATCCTCAGGATCTCCTCGAGGACACCGCGTCGATCACCGACTGGCAGTTCGTTCTGCCCGGCGATCTCGAGCTCATCAAGCAGCCGATCGACATCCTCGGCGTGAACTACTACTCCACCGCCACCGTGCGCATGTGGGACGGCAAGTCTGAGCGCCAGAACGCCGACGGCCATAAGGACATGGGTGGCTCGCCCTTCCCCGGCAGTCGCGATGTGGAGTTCGTCGTGCAGAAGCCGCCGTACACCGAGATGGGCTGGAACATCGCGCCCGACGGTCTCGAAGAACTGCTGCTCTCGCTGAGCGCCCAGTTCCCCGACACCGCGCTCATGATCACCGAGAACGGCGCCGCCTTTGCGGACGAGGTCGTCGACGGTCGGGTCAAGGACGACAAGCGCGTCGATTACCTGCAGCGTCACTTCGTTGCCGCGCACCGCGCCATGGCGAAGGGTGTCGACCTGCGCGGCTACCTCGTGTGGTCGCTGATGGACAACTTCGAGTGGGGCTACGGCTACACCAAACGGTTCGGTATCGTTCACGTGAACTACGACAGCCAGGAACGCATCGTGAAGGACAGCGGTCACTGGCTGACCGAACTCATTCGTACCCGACGTATCCCCGGCTAGGAGCCACCCGTGAGCATGGCGCAAGGCCGGAACGAGGGGAAGGGCAACAGTAACGATTCTGTTCGCCGCCACAACCTCTCCGTTTTGTTGCGCCTCGTTCACGGCAACGACGGGATCTCCCGGTCGCAGCTCACCCGCCAGACAGGGCTGAACCGCTCGACCATCGCCGCCCTCGTGGGCGAGCTGGTCGAGCGGGAGCTGGTGGTCGAGGTCGACCCGGATTCGCGCAATCAGGTGGGGCGTCCGAGTCCCATCGTGCGCCCGGGACCGCGGGCCGTGGGAATTGCGATCAACCCCGAGATCGATGCGATCACCGTGGGGATCGTCGGCCTGGGAGGAACGGTGCTCCGGCGCATCCGCCACAATGTCGACCACGTTCCCACCGCGGAAGAGGCCGTCGCCATCAGTGCGCAGATCATCGACGGCCTGCGCGAGGAGTTTGACCTCGCGCACAGGGCCGTCGGAATTGGCGTCGCGGTGCCCGGACTCGTGCGCTCGCACGATGGCCTCGTGCGCCTCGCCCCCCACCTCGGCTGGGTGGACGAGCCGCTGTCGGAGATGCTCGAGGAGGCGACCGGATTCTCGGTGGTCGCCGCCAACGACGCCCGCCTCGGCACGCTGGCCGAGAGCACCTTCGGCGCCGGTCGCGGACTGACCGACCTGATCTACCTCAACGGCGGTGCCAGCGGCATCGGTGGCGGGGCGATCGTCAACGGTTCTCCGCTGCGCGGCGTCTCGGGCTACGCGGGGGAGCTCGGTCACACGCTCGTCAATTCTTCCGGCGTGGTGTGCCACTGTGGGGCGGTCGGATGCCTCGAGACCGAGGTTCGTCGATCGACCCTGTTGCAGCTGACCGGCGTTGACGTGGAGGACGCCGACGATCTCGAGGCCGCCATGCTCGAATCCTCGTCCGCGGAAGTGACGGAGGAGATTGACCGGCAGGTGGACACCCTCGCCATCACCCTCCGCAATGCCATCAACACCCTGAACCCGCAGCTGATCGTGCTCGGCGGTTTCCTCGGATCGCTGTACGCGGTGAACCCGGGTCGTCTCGAGCGAGGGGCGACCGACCAGTCGCTGCCCGCGGCGCGCGACAGCGTGCGGATCGCGCGCGCCGAACTCGGCAAGAACCTCCTCATCATCGGAGCGGCCGAGCTCGCGTTCGAAAGCATCCTCGCGGACCCCTCCAGCTTCTAAGTCCGCCCGACGCCTTCGCGGCATGGCGCCCCCGTCGCCCGGTGCCCCGTGGCCTGGTCGCCGGTTTGGCAGGGCCGCCGACGCGAACGCGGGCGAATGCGGCTCTTCGGGGCG
>NZ_JAAVUZ010000007.1 GCF_018449675.1 Glaciihabitans sp. dw_435
CTTGGCCGCACTCGCCCGTGTTGCGGATGTCGAGCGCACCGAGGCGCCGAACTCGCCCGGGATGTCGTGTTGTGGCGGGCAGATCGCGCCGAATTGACCCGTTTTGGTGCGCGGCGGCCGGGAGCTCTGCCGGACTCGCCCGTTTTGGTGTCAGACGAGCGACGCGGCCTGTAGTCAGACGACCGACGCGAGGAGCACGAGAGCGATGATCACCAGCTGCCCGGCATAGCGCGGCCAGAACGGAATGGCGGCGGCGCCGAACTTCTCCGGGTGCTGCGCGGCATACGTGTTGGCGGGAAATACCGCGACGCGAAACAGCACGAGCGCGATGCCCGCGGCGAACCGCGTGGCCGGAACGAGCAGCCCGATTCCCCCGGCGATTTCGCACAGTCCCGTGAATCTCACGAGAAAACGCGGGCTCGGGATGCCCCTGCGCCGCAGTGTTGGCGGAATCATGGCGGCCATCCCGCGCGCCGGTTTCGGCAGGAAGTGTGCGATCCCCATGAACACGAATACCGCGGCGAGGGCGGCGCGGAGGCACCAGAGAGTTAGCTGCAGCGCCGGGTCATCCATCCGTCTATATTGCGGCCTAAGTCGATGCCTGTGCTTGCGCCACTGGCGCGCCAACTAAACTCTCAGGGGTTGCGGCGAGCACCATCCCCGCCTGCCGCACCAACCTCTGAGACCCCAAGCCTCTGAGTCGCTCTATCCTCCAAGTCGCAACACCCCTCCAAGTAAGGACTCGATTCGTGGCCAAGCCGGTCGTCTTGATTGCCGAAGAACTTTCACCCGCTACCGTCGAGGCCCTCGGCCCCGACTTTGATGTTCGCTCCGTGGACGGCACCGACCGTCCCGCGCTGCTGGCGGCACTAGCCGATGCCAGCGCCATCCTCATCCGCTCCGCGACCCAGGTCGACGCCGAGGCAATCGCCGCCGCGCCCGCCCTGAAGGTCATCGCCCGCGCGGGCGTCGGACTGGACAACGTCGACATCAAGTCGGCGACCACCGCCGGCGTCATGGTGGTCAACGCACCGACGTCGAACATCATCTCGGCCGCCGAGCTGACCGTCGGGCACATCATCAGCCTCTCCCGGTTCATCCCGGCCGCCCACGCGAGCCTCGCCGCGGGAACCTGGAAGCGCTCCAAGTTCACCGGTACCGAGCTGTACGAAAAGACCGTCGGCATCATCGGCCTTGGCCGTATCGGTGCCCTCATCACCGCCCGCCTGCAGGCGTTCGGCATGAACATCGTGGCGTTCGACCCCTACGTGACCGCCGCCCGCGCGCAACAGCTCGGCGTCACGCTGCTGAGCCTCGAGGAGCTGCTCGCGCAGTCCGACTTCATCACCATCCACATGCCGAAGACGCCGGAAACGACGGGCATGATCTCCACCGATCAGTTCGCCCTCATGAAGCCGACCGCGTTCATCGTCAACGTCGCTCGCGGCGGACTGATCGACGAGGATGCACTGTACGCAGCGCTCAAGTCCAACCGCATCGCCGGCGCCGGTCTCGACGTGTTCGTGTCGGAGCCGCCCCTGGAGTCACCGCTGCTCGGTCTCGACAACATCATCCTCACCCCGCACCTCGGTGCATCCACCGATGAGGCCCAGGAGAAGGCGGGTGTCTCCGTCGCGAAGTCGGTGCGTCTCGCCCTCGGCGGAGAGCTCGTTCCCGACGCGGTCAACGTGGCCGGCGGCGTCATCGCTCCCGAGGTGCGCCCGGGCATTCCGCTCATGGAGAAGCTCGGCCAGGTCTTCTCCGGTCTCGCCGGCAGCCCGCTCACCAGCGTGGATGTCGTCATCAGCGGCGAGATCTCCGAACTCGACGTCAGCGTGCTGAAGCTCGCCGCCCTCAAGGGCATCTTCTCCAACATCGTCAGCGAGTCGGTCAGCTACGTGAACGCGCCGCTGCTCGCCGAGCAGCGCGGTGTCGTCGTGCGCCTGATCACCGAGTCGGAGAGCGAGGAGTACCGCAACCTGCTCACGATCCGTGGCGCGCTCAGCGACGGCTCGCAGATCTCCGTCTCCGGAACCCTGACGGGTACCAAGCAGACCGAGAAGATCGTCGCCATCAACGGATACGACGTCGAGGTGCCGATCCCCAAGCACCTCATCGTGATGGTCTACACGGACCGCCCCGGGATCGTCGCCGTCTACGGCAAGGAGTTCGGCGAGGCATCCATCAACATCGCCGGCATGCAGATCGCCCGTCACGCCGCCGGCGGACAGGCACTCAGTGTGCTGACGGTGGACTCGCCCGTTCCCGAGGGGCTCCTCGAGACCGTTCGTGTCGCCATCGACGCGACCCTCATGCGCGAGATCGACATCACCGACTAGAGCACCCGCGAACCACGAAGGGCCCGGACGCGATGCGTCCGGGCCCTTCGTCATTCACGCCGCGAGGGCGACTGGTTGTTAGAGGGTCTGGTCGGGGGTGGTGGAGGTGCTGCGCTGCGTGACGGCTTCTCCGCTGCCCGCGTCGACGCCCGAACGAACCGTGGTGGTCGACGAACGCTTGCGGAGCATGAAGATGAGACCGATCACGAAGACGATCACACCGGCACCCATCAGGAGTGCACCCACGAGGTCCAGGTCGATCCAGCTGACCTGCACATTGATGGCAAACGCGAGAACCGCGCCTACAACGAACAAGAAAATTCCGGTTCCAATACTCATGAGGCCTCATCCTATTCGGACCCTGAGGCCGGATAGAGGGTTGACCGGCGGGCACTAATGTGAATGCATGCCAAAGACACTGAGCCTTGCGGTCATTCCCGGCGACGGAATCGGACCAGAGGTCATCACCGAAGCGGTGCGGGTTCTGCACGCAGCTGCCCCCGCCGACGTCACCTTCGAGACCACCGAATACCCCTTTGGTGCCGGGCACTTTCTCGCCACCGGCAACATCCTCAGCGACGACGACATCGTCTCCCTCAGCGGGCACGATGCGATCCTCCTCGGTGCCGTCGGGGGAGATCCCCGGGACCCGCGCCTGAAGGGCGGGATCGTCGAGCGCGGACTGCTGCTCAAGCTGCGGTTCGCTCTCGACCACTACGTCAACCTGCGTCCGACCAGCCTGTTTCCCGGTGTTGCCTCGCCGCTGGCCAATCCGGGCGCCGTCGACTTCGTTGTCGTCCGCGAGGGAACCGAGGGACCCTACGTCGGCAACGGCGGAGCCATCCGGGTGGGAACCCCGCACGAAATCGCGAACGAGGTCTCGGTCAACACCGCCCACGGCGTCGAGCGTCTCGTGCGGTTCGGCTTCGAGACGGCGAGCAAGCGCGGCAAGAAGCTCACCCTCGTGCACAAGACGAACGTGCTGGTCTTTGCCGGCAGCCTCTGGCAGCGCACTGTGGATGCGGTCGCGACCGAATACCCCGATGTCACCGTGGATTACCTCCACATCGATGCCGCAACTATCTTCATGGTCACCAATCCCGGTAGATTTGACACCATCGTCACGGACAACCTCTTTGGCGACATCATCACCGATCTTGCGGCCGCTATCAGCGGGGGCATCGGTTTGGCAGCCTCGGGCAACATCAATCCGGACGGCGCCTTTCCCAGCATGTTCGAGCCGGTCCACGGATCCGCGCCCGACATCGCCGGTCAACACACAGCAGACCCGACGGCGGCGATCCTTTCGGTCGCACTCCTGTTGGACCACCTGGGATATCCGGATGCCTCGGCCCGCGTCAGCGCGGCCGTGACCGCCGATCTCTCGGCCCGTGGTTCGCAGAGCCGGCCGACCCCGGCCATCGGCGACGCCATCCTGGCGCAACTGAGCGCACAATAGACATACTTCTCGACGAAAGACACGACCCCATGACGATTCAGCTGCAGATGGCCCAGCGCGACCTCACCTTCATGGTGATGAAGTCCGTAAACCCCAAGTCCGACGAGGAGCGCGCGGAGATTCTCGCCGCTCCCGGCTTTGGCAATTTCTTCACCGACCACATGGTCGACATTTGCTGGTCGGAGAAGGGCGGATGGCACCGTCCCCGCGTCCAGCCGTACGGACCCATCGCTCTCGACCCCGCGGCCGCCGTGCTGCACTACGGCCAGGAGATCTTTGAGGGCCTGAAGGCGTACCGCCACGCCGACGGCTCCATCTGGTCGTTCCGCCCGGAGGCCAACGCCAAGCGGATGCAGCGTTCTGCCGTGCGCCTCGCCCTGCCGGAGCTTCCCACCGAGTACTTCATCGAGTCGATCAAGCAGCTCATCGCTGTGGACGGCGCATGGGTGCCCGACGGCGGCGAGACCAGCCTCTACCTGCGTCCGTTCATGTTCGCGAAGGAGGCGTTCCTCGGGGTGCGTCCCGCCGCGAAGGTGAACTACTACGTGATCGCCAGCCCCTCCGGCGCCTACTTCACCGGCGGCGTCGCCCCCGTGTCCATCTGGCTGTCGACCAAGTACGCCCGTGCGGGCAAGGGCGGAACCGGCGCCGCCAAGACCGGCGGTAACTACGCCTCGTCGCTCATCGCCCAGGCGGAGGCCTACGAGCACGGCTGCGACCAGGTGCTCTTCCTCGACGCACTCGAGGGCAAGTACCTCGAGGAGCTCGGCGGAATGAACATCGTGCTCGTCTACAAGGACGGCACGCTCGTCACCCCCGAGTCCGACAGCATCCTCGAGGGCATCACGCGCGACTCGGTGCTGGAGCTTGCCGCGGACCGCGGCCACACGGTGGAGCGCCGTCGCGTCACCATCGACGAGTGGCGTGAGGGCGTGGCATCCGGCGACATCGTCGAGGCGTTCGCCTGCGGTACCGCCGCGTCCATCACCCCGATCGGCCTGCTCAAGGGCGAAGACTTCGAGATTGGATCAGCGGATGCCCCGGCCGGCGAGCTCACGATGTCGCTGCGCAAGGAACTGATCGACATCCAGTACGGTCGCGGCGAAGACCGTCACGGCTGGATGATGCGCCTCGACGCGTAAGCACCCGCCACACAAACGAGAACGCCCGGCCCCCGCGAGGGGACCGGGCGTTTCGTGGTTTGTCGAGGGATTAGACGACGCGGGTCTTCGGCGCGTTCGCCGCCGTCTGGGCGGCATCGCGCTCGGCGACGTCGCCGATTGCCTCGTCGATTGCTTCCATCGTGCGCTCGGACAGGCGCACGCCGGCGGCCTTCACGTTTTCGGCCACCTGCTCCGGACGCGACGCGCCGATGATGGCGGAGGCGACGTTGTCGTTCTGCAGCACCCACGCGACGGCGAGCTGCGCCATGGTGAGGCCGTTTGCCTCGGCGATCGGGACGAGCTTCTGCACACCGGTGAGCACGGCGGGGCGCAGCCACGACTGGATCGAGTTGGCACCGCCGGCGACATCGGTCGCGCGCGTGCCCGAGGGAAGCTCGGCGCCCGGCTTGTACTTGCCGGTGAGCACACCCTGGGCGACGGGCGACCAGACGATCTGCGAGATGCCGAGTTCGCGCGACACGGGAACGACGCCGTCCTCGATGACACGCCAGAGGGCCGAGTACTGCGGCTGGTTCGAGATGAGCTGGAAGCCGAGCTGCTTGGAGAGGGCGTGCCCGGCGCGCAGCTGGTCGGCCGTCCACTCGGAGACACCGATGTAGAGAGCCTTGCCCTGACGCACCACGTCGGCGAAGGCCTGCATGGTCTCTTCGAGCGGCGTCTCGGTGTCGAACCGGTGTGCCTGGTACAGGTCGAGGTAGTCGGTGCCGAGGCGCTTCAGCGACGCGTTCACGGACTCCATGATGTGCTTGCGCGACAGCCCGGTGTCGTTCGGGCCCATCGGGCCGGTCGGCCAGTAGACCTTCGTGAAGATCTCCAGCGACTCGCGCCGCTGCCCCTTGAGGGCGGTGCCGAGCACGGTCTCCGCCGCCGTGTTGGCGTACGTGTCGGCCGTGTCGAAAGAGGTGATTCCGGCGTCGAGAGCTGCATGCACGCACTGGGTGGCGATGTCATTTTCGACCTGTGAGCCGTGCGTCAGCCAGTTGCCGTAGGTGATCGCCGAAACCTTGAGTCCGCTTTTTCCGAGATATCGATGTTCCATGGCCCCACGCTAGTCGCGCGCGGTGAATTCCACCCCGCGACTAGGCTCACAGGCGTGAAGATTGCACGATTTACCACAGACGGTAACCCCCAGTTCGGCATCATCGACGGCGACGAGATCGTCGTCCTGCAGGGCGATCCGATGTTCGTCGGGTACGACACGACGGAGGAGAGGGTGCCGCTCGCCTCGGTGAAGCTGCTGGCTCCGGTCATCCCACGCTCCAAAATCGTCTGCGTCGGCATGAACTACGGCGAGCACAAGGCGGACATGGATGTCGCGGGGCCCGACACCCCCCTGCTGTTCCTGAAGCCCAACACCGCGATCGTCGGCCCGGGGGATGCGATCCAGATTCCGCCCGTCGAGGGGCGGATCGTGCACGAGGGGGAACTGGCCATCGTCATCGGCCGGGTCGCCAAGCAGATCAAGGCCGAGAACTACGCGGACTACGTGTTCGGGTACACGATCGCGAACGACGTCACCGCGCGCGACGTCATGCTCTCCGACGGCCAGTGGGCGCGGGCGAAGGGGTATGACACGTTCTGCCCGATCGGACCGGTCATCGAGACCGAGCTGGACCCGTCGGCGCTCGAGATCCAGACCTACGTCGACGGGGAACCCCGCAGGCACGGCAACACCCGCGACATGATCCACAGCGTCGCCGAGATCGTCGCCTTCGCCTCGGATGTCTGGACGCTGCTGCCCGGCGACATCATTCTCACCGGAACGCCCGCCGGTCTCGGGGGATTCGTCGACGGCCAGACCGTCGACATCGACATCGAGGGCATCGGGCGCCTCAGCAACCCCGCACGCAACCGCTGACCCGTGGTGGGTGACGCCGGGCGGGTGCCCGTCCCCGTGCGGGCGCTGCCGGGGCCGGCCTGGCTGCCGGGGCTCCTGCTCGCGCTCGTGGGCGCCGCCGCGGGCTGGGGTCTGCACGCGCTGCTGCCGGGCCTGCCGTGGTTGACGGCGGCGCTCATCCTCGGCGTGATCGCCGGGTGCGTGCCATCCGCCCGTCCCGCCCTCGATGGGGTGCTGAAGCCGGGCCTTGCGATCGCCTCCCGCCGGCTGCTGCGCCTGGGCATTGTCGTGCTGGGATTGAAGCTCAGCCTCGACGCGATCGCCGCGCTCGGCTGGGTAGCGATCGTCGCAATCGTGCTGCTGGTGCTCGCGAGCTTCGGGATCACCTGGCTCGTGGCGCGCGCGTTCCGGCTCGAAGGCGACCAGCCGTTCCTCCTCGCTGCCGGCTTCGCCATTTGCGGTGTCTCCGCCGTCGGTGCGATGAGCGCGGCCCGCGGCTCGGACGCGAAGGACACGGCGACACCCATCACCTTGGTGACGCTCTACGGCACGCTTGCCATCGTCGTGCTGCCGTTCCTCTCGGGCCTGCTGGGCCTGGACAGCCTCGACTTCGGTCGGTGGACAGGCGCGAGCGTGCACGACGTCGGTCAGGTCGTTGCCACGGCGCAGACGGCGGGAGCAGCCGCCCTCGCCGCCGCGGTCGTCGTCAAGCTCACCCGGGTGCTGATGCTCGCGCCCATGGTCGCCGTCACCTCCATCGTCACCCGGCACCGGGGAACTGCCACCGGCACGCAGCCGGCAATCGTTCCCCTGTTCATCGTGGGCTTCGTCGCGATGGTGCTGGTGCGCACGTTCCTCACGATTCCGCCCGGCGTGCTCTCGATCGCTGATACGGTGCAGTCGCTGCTTCTCGCCGCCGCCCTGTTCGGCATCGGTGCGTCGCTGCGGCTCGAGACGCTCGCCCGTTCCGGTGTACGCGCCATCGGTGCCGGTCTCGTATCGTGGATCGTCATCCTCGGCCTGGCGCTCACCCTCGTCGAGCTGACCTGACGCGCGGCCGCGCCGCACCCACACTTGTCCAGCCCCACCGCACAACCCTCACAGCTCCAACTCGAAAGGCTCCCAGTTCCATGGTGAACAGAATCAACTTCTCGTTCGAAGAGACGGCGACCGACATCACGGAGCCCGTCACCAAGTTCGGCGGCCAGCCCGTCTGGATCGACGGCGCACAGTGGCCCATCAGCCGAAGCCTCGGCACTCCCATGCGGTTCATTGGCCAGATCGCGATCGACGAGTCGGTCGTGCCCGGCGCCGGCGGCAAGATGGCCTACCTCTTCATGACCGAGGACGACGACAACTTCGCGGATGACACGTGGGTGCCCGATGCCGGAGAAAACGCCCTCATCATCCAGCCGAACGGCACGCCCGAGGTCGAGGTGCGCAATCTCACCACCGGCCCCACCGCCCGCAAGTTCGAAGAGGTGCAGGGAAAGTCCAAGCTGCAGCCGCGCGAGGTCATCTACGGGGTGCACACGGCTCCCGGCATCGATCCCGAGTTCATCGACGAGGAGGCCTCGGAGGAGATGACGGATGACGCGTGGTCGCTGCACGCCGCGGCGCTCGCCGGCAACAAGATCGGGGGCACCCCCGGGTTCCTCCAGTTCGACGAGTTCCCCGACGAGGAGACCGACTGGACCCTGTTGCTCCAGCTGGACGAGACCGAGACGCCGTTCTACCTCAACTTCGGGGGATCTGGCTGTGGGTACGCGTTTGTGAACCCCGGGGCATCCGTCGGCAAATTCCTCTGGCAATAGGATTAGGGCGATATGTCTGCCACTTTCACCACCGCATCCGGTGCCGATGTCCGCGTGCGGTTTTGCCCGTCGCCGACCGGCACGCCCCACGTGGGTCTCATCCGCACAGCCCTGTTCAACTGGGCGTACGCGAGGCACACGGGCGGCAAGCTCATCTTCCGCATCGAGGACACCGATGCGGCGCGCGACTCGGAGGAGAGCTACCTCCAGCTGCTCGACGCGCTGCGCTGGCTGAAGATCGACTGGGACGAGGGCATCGACGTCGGGGGACCGCACGGGCCCTACCGCCAGTCGCAGCGGTCGGACATCTACCTCGAGATCATCGAGCGTCTGAAGACCTCCGGCCACCTCTACGAGAGCTACGCCACCGGCGAAGAGATCGAGGCGCGCAACATCGCCGCCGGCCGCGACCCCAAGCAGGGCTACGACAACTTCGAGCGTGACCTCACGGCCGAGCAGATCGCCGCGTTTAAGGCGGAGGGACGCCAGCCCGCGCTGCGCCTGCGCGTGCCGGACACCGACCTGAGCTTCGACGACCTCGTGCGCGGGGAAATCACCTTCCCGGCCGGGTCCTTCACCGACTTCGTGGTCGTGCGCCCCAACGGCGCCCCGCTGTACACGTTCGTGAACCCCGTCGACGACGCGCTCATGGGCATCACGCACGTGCTGCGCGGCGAGGACCTGCTGTCGTCCACTCCCCGCCAGATCGCGCTGTACACCGCGCTGATCGAGATCGGTGTCGCTAGCGCGATCCCGCGTTTCGGCCACCTGCCCTACGTCATGGGCGAGGGCAACAAGAAGCTCAGCAAGCGCGACCCCGAAGCTAACCTCTTCCACCACCGCGACCGCGGGTTCATTCCCGAGGGCCTGATCAACTACCTGGCGCTGCTCGGCTGGTCACTTAGCCACGACCGTGACGTGTTCTCCATCGACGAGATGGTGGCCGCGTTCGACGTCGTCGACGTGAACCCCAACCCGGCCCGCTTCGACGTGAAGAAGGCCGAGTCGATCAACGGCGACCACATCCGGTTGCTCTCGGTCGAGGATCTCGCCTCGCGCCTGATTCCGTACCTCGACGGCATCGTGACGACAGCGGCCGACGAGGAGATGCTTCTCGCGGCCACACCGCTGGTGCAGGAGCGGATGCAACTCCTCGGCGAAGCGCCCGGACTTCTTGCCTTCCTCTTCACGGCGGACGAGGACCTCGTCTACGAGGCCGACGCGCTGCCCAAGCCCGACGCGGTGCCCGTGCTCGAGGCATCCATCACCGCCCTTGCCAACCTCACCGAGTGGGCGCACGAGTCCATCGAGGCAGCGCTTCGCGTCGCCCTGATCGACGGGCTCGGCCTCAAGCCGCGCATCGCGTTCGGACCGCTGCGCGCCGGCATCTCCGGTCGTCGCATCAGCCCGCCGCTGTTCGAATCGATGGAGCTGCTCGGCCAGGCCTCGACACTGGCGAGGCTTGAGCGGCTGAAGTCGCAGCTGTGAGCGAGGTCGGTGCGTCGGTAGCGGGTGCGGAAGCGGATGACCCGTCCGCCGCGACCCGCGACGTCATCGTCATCGGGGCCGGCCCCGCCGGGCTCTCCGCGGCGCTCAACCTCGTGCGCGCCCGCCGCACCACGCTGGTGCTGGACAGCAACCGACCCCGCAACGCCGCCACCCTCGCCTCCCACGGATTCCTCTCGCGGGACGGCGTCTCGCCGCTCGAGCTCCGCAGCCTCGGCCGGGACGAACTTGCCGCCTACCCCGAGTCCGAGTTCCGCCGCACGGTCGTCTCCTCGATCGAGCGCGACGGTGACAGCTTCGTCGTGACCGACAAGTCCGGCTCGACGCACGCCCGCACGGTGCTGATCACCACGGGGCTGACGGAGACGTTCCCCGCGCTGCCCAGCATCCGCACCTTCTACGGCACGAGCATCCACAGCTGCGTGGCCTGTGACGCCTACGAATACTCCGACAAGCCCATCGCGCTGCTGGGGGAAACGAACGACCTCGCGGCCCGCGCGCGCCACCTCTCCCAGTGGAGCCGGGACCTCATCGTCTTCACCAACGGCGTCGGCATCGTCAGCGACGACGACGAGGCGATGCTCGCGCGCCGGGGCATCCGTGTCGACCGTCGACCGGTAGCGGATGTCGCGGGGGACCGCACCGGTGTCACCGGCGTCACCCTGGCCGATGGCGAGACAGTTCCCCGTGTCGCCGTGTTCGTGCGCCCCCTCTGGACCCCCAACCTCGGCTACGCGGATCAGCTCGGTCTCGCCCAGGACGACCAGGGCCTTCTCGTGGTCGACGCGGACGGACGCACCAGCGTTCCCGGCGTCTATGCCGCGGGGGACTCCACCCCGCCGGGCCCCCAGCAGCTCATCGTCGCGGCCGGCGCGGGAGCCCGCACCGCCGCGGCAATCACGCTCGACCTGCTGTAGCGTCCGACGGGGCGCTAGCGCCGCAGGTGCTCCGCGGTCAGGGCCGCCATCTCGTCGTCGCTGAGCTCATCGAAGTCGGTTGCCTCGTGCTTGTCCACGCGCGACCAGCGGATGAACAGGAAGATCAGCACCGGGACATCCGCCGCCTCGGCAATGAACCACAAAAAGTCACCCGACAGATGCTGATCGTGCAGCGCGCTGGGGAACCAGGTGGGCAGCGATCCCATAACCGCCGGCACATGGTCGAGGACACCGTCGTTCAGGCGCAGGAGAATCGCGGGAATGGCGTCGAGCAGCAGCTCGAGGAACAGCAGCATGAACTCCGCCGTGATGAACATGCTCGTGCGGTGGGTGGTCTGCTCGGCGATCGGCAGCACCATCAGCAACCCGATCAAAGGCACCAGTACGGTCACGACTGCCTCGCCCGTGCCGTTCTCGCGCAGCGCGCCCGACAGCGGAGTCAGGAAGAA
Organism: Glaciihabitans sp. dw_435; assembly: GCF_018449675.1. Classification (GTDB taxonomy): domain Bacteria; phylum Actinomycetota; class Actinomycetes; order Actinomycetales; family Microbacteriaceae; genus Glaciihabitans. The sequence continues at coordinate 11,527 of NZ_JAAVUZ010000007.1, forward strand.
CGAGAAGGCCACAAGCGCCAGCAGCGGCGCGAAGATCGTGTTGCCGACCAGTCGCACAGGCCAGGACGCGAGAACACGCTCGGTGACCCGGGCGGGCAATCCGGACAGACCGATGCGCGCCAGCGCCACCGGTTTGCCCAGGGAGATCAGCGCCGGGACGGCGAACAGCAGCACCGCGATCTTCGTCGTGAATGCCCAGCGCAGCTCGACCGTGTACACGCTGAGGAACCCGAATGACACAAACGCGTACGAGCCGAGTCCAAGGACGTAGAAGGCGGTGGATGTCCCGCGCTTCCAGTGCACCCCGGCACGGGCCGCCGACCGTATTCCGAGGGCGTAGAGCACCCCGGCCAGCACGATGACGCAGGCGGCCGTGGGGTCGAAGCTCCACGTCGTGAGAAAAGTGGTGAGAGGGGGCGTGGGGTTCTCCGATCAGCGGTCCCCGAGCATTATGCGCCCGTGCCGCTGCGCGTTTGCCTGCACCCCGTGTCGGGCGGTGCCGCGAGTGGCGCCGCGCAGCGGGATTCCCGCGGTCAGGAGGCGACGCGCTCCGTGAGGTATGCCGCGAGCTCGCGTGCCTCGGCTGCGAGGATCGTCCAGTCCGGGTCATCCGGTTCATCCTGCTGATCGTCTTCGACGGGCTCGGCCGCGATCTGCTCGCTGACCTCGGCGTCTTCTTCGACGGCCTCGATGACGAAGGCCCACTCGTCGGCGGTGAGACGGATCAGCGAGCGCTGGCCCTCGGCGGGCCAGTTCTCGAGCTCGGTCTCTTCGGTGGGCCAGTCGGGAATCTGCTCGAGTCCCTTCACACGAATCTCTTCGCAGATCGCGACGGTCTCCTCGTCGTCATCTTCCGCCGCGATCGAGGCGACGTTGTCGATGACGGCGTCGATGAGGAGCCAGTTCTCGGTGGGCAGATCGATCTCGATGATCGTGGTGTTCTCGTCCATGAGGCGAGCCTATCGGCGCCTGTCACGCGGGGTGAAGCCGACGTCGACGGCGTCCCGACCTCGCGTGCCGCGCCCGGGGAGCACCTCATTTTGGTACCAGCGCCCGAGGTGCGTTAGAGTAACGAGTCGGCCCCGCTACGGTGAGGCCTATGGGGTATGGTGTAATTGGCAACACGGAAGATTCTGATTCTTTTGTTCTTGGTTCGAGTCCAGGTACCCCAGCAAGTGCGCCCCTGATTTCCTCTGGAAGTCGGGGGTATTTTTCTGTCGATGTGCGGTCACCGCTAAGTTCGTGGCATGACCCAAGACCTTCAGGCCAACGCCGTGCTCGACGCCCGCTCCATGCGGCTAGGTCCGCTGCTGCTGGATCCGTCCGACGTGGCCGGGGGCACACCGGTCGCCTCGATCGGCGAGGTGGTCGACGTCGCGGGGGTTGGCGTCGGAGTCTGGGAGCTGACGCCCGGTGTCGTCACCGACACGGAGACCGACGAGGTATTTGTCGTTCTGAGTGGAACGGCGGTCGTCGAATTTCTCGACGAACCCGATAAGGCACTGCGCCTGGATCCCGGCACGATCGGACGGCTCAGCGCGGGGACGCGCACTCGGTGGACCGTCACCGAGACGCTGCGCAAGGTGTACATCACGCTTCCCGGCGAGGCAGTCGGGGTCGTTTCATGACGATCGAACCCGCCTACGGCCATACGCTCCGTCATCCGCGAGCGGAACTCGTCGCGTCCCTTGCGGGTGCATCCACGGTCCCGTTCTGGTTGGACCGCACCAGCCCTGATGTTCTGCCACGCCTGGCAGGTGACACTCGCGCCGATCTCGTCGTGGTCGGGGGCGGTTTCTGCGGGTTGTGGACTGCCCTGATGGCAAAGGAGCGAGACCCGAACCGGGATGTCGTGCTGGTCGAAGGAAAACGGATTGCCTGGGCGGCGTCCGGCCGAAACGGGGGCTTCGTGGAGGCGTCACTGACTCATGGCGAGGACAACGGGCAACGCCATTTCGCCGATGAGCTCGAGGCCATTGAGGCGCTCGCCGCCGACAATTTCGCGGCGCTCAGGGAAACGCTGATTCGCTACGGCATCGACGCGGAGTGGGAAGAACAGGGCGCACTCACGGTGGCAACCGAGCCGCACCAGGTAGAGGATCTTCGGGCGGCGGGGGAGAACCTGCTTGAGGGCGAATCCCTGCGCACGGTGACGAAGTCACCGGTCGTTCGCGCGGCGGTACTGCATCACGACGGGATGGCGCTGGTGCACCCCGTCAAACTCGCCCGGGGCCTGTTGGAGGTATGTGTCCGGCTGGGAGTGCGAGTGTTAGAGAAGACGCCGGTCTCCCGGATCTCCGATAATGGGGACGGTGTGTCCGTCGTGACCCGGGACGGAGTCATCCGCTCCCGCCAGGTCGCGCTGGCGACCAATGGATTTCCCTCGATGCTCAAACGCAACGCTTTGCGCACAGTTCCGATCTACGATTACGTGCTCGTCACGGAGCCGCTCTCGGCGGCGCAGCTGGACGACATCGGCTGGGTTGACCGGTACGGAATCAGCGACTCGTCGCGCCAGTTCCACTACTACCGCAAGACCGCCGACGACCGCATCCTCTGGGGTGGCTACGACGCTGTGTATCACCGCGGACGGAAGATTCTGCCGGAGTATGACCAGCGGCCGGAGACGTTCGAACGGCTCGCGGATCACTTCTTCACGACCTATCCCACACTGCGCGGCACGAAGTTCAGCCACGCGTGGGGCGGAATGATCGACATGTCGACGAAGTTTGTGTCGTTCCAGGGGCTGGCTCGTGGTGGCAAGGTCGCCTACAGCGCCGGCTACACGGGCCTGGGAGTCGGCGCTACCCGGTTTGGTGCAGCGGTCATGCTCGACCTGTTGTCCGGAGAGTCAACGCCCCGGACGCGCCTGCGGTTTCCGACGACGAAGCCGTTTCCCGTGCCGCCGGAACCCGTTGCGTTCCCGGCCATTCAGACGATGCGCGCGGCAGTGGCACGCTCGGATGCAAACGGTGGAAAGGACGGACCCCTCATCCGCGGAATGGAACTGTTTGGAATTGGATTCGATTCTTGAGCTGAGGCAAGGGGTTTGAGAGTTAGAGAAGCGAAAACCTCCGTTTTCTGCGATCCTAGGTGAGGAAATACACCGCTGCTGGTCCCATTAGCTTCGAAATGAGTCGTTCCATGCACCTCAATCGCGACGTAGTCATCATCGGGGCCGGCGTCACGGGCCTCACCGCGGCGACACGGTTGCGCGCCGCCGGTCTGTCCGTGGTTGTGCTCGAAGCGCGGGACCGCGTCGGGGGGCGGCTGTGGACCGACCACGTTGAGGGGCAGCTGTTCGAACTCGGCGGCCAGTGGGTGTCGCCCGACCAGACGGCACTTCTCGAAACGCTGGACGAGCTCGGACTGGCGACCTACTCGCGGTACCGCGATGGCGAGAACCTCTACTTTGGTGCCGATGGCGCCACGCACCGCTATACCGGCGACATCTTCCCGGCCAGCGCCGAAACCCAGGCCGAGCTCGAGCGCCTGATCGCCCTTCTCGACACGCTCGTTGCCGAGATCGATCCGGCCGAGCCATGGGCACATCCCCGGGCGGCAGAGTTTGACCATGTGAGCTTCCGGCAGTGGCTTGGACAGCAGACGTCCGACGACGAGGCGATCGCGAACATCGCACTGTTCGTTGCCGACGCGATGCTCACCAAACCGGCACACTCGTTCTCCCTGCTGCAAGCGCTCTACATCGCGGCCAGCGCCGGTAGCTACAGCAACCTCGTCGACGCCGACTTCATCCTCGACAAGCGGGTCGTGAGTGGCTTACAACAGGTACCGTTGCTGCTCGCGGAAGCACTGGGTGACGACGTGCTGCTCGACACTCCCGCGACATCCATCCGCTGGACGGAAGACGGCGTGACCGTGTCCGCGGGCGACGGAATTACGGTGGAGGCGCGCTACGCGATCGTGGCTGTGCCGCCGAACCTGCACTCGCGCCTCGAGTACGTGCCGGCATTGCCGCCCCTGCGCCAGCAACTGCAACAGCACCAGTCCCTCGGGCTCGTTATCAAGGTTCACGCGACCTACGAGACCCCGTTCTGGCGCGCCGATGGACTGTCGGGCACCGCCTTCAGCCCGTATCAGCTGGTGCACGAGGCGTACGACAACTCCAACTTCGGCGAAGCCCGGGGGACGCTCGTCGGATTTGTGTCTGACGAGAAGGCCGACGCGCTGCTGCGGCTGACCCCCCAGGAGCGTAAGGAACGCATTCTCGCCTCCCTTGCCGCGTACTACGGGCCGACAGCGCTGAATCCGGCCGTGTATTACGAGAGCGACTGGGCATCGGAATACTGGACCCAGGGCGCCTACGCCGCAAGCTTCGACCTGGGCGGCCTCACCCGGTATGGCGCCCTCCAACTCGAACCGGTCGGGCCGATCCGTTTTGGTTCGAGCGATGTCGCGGCCGAGGGATACCAGCACGTCGACGGTGGCATCCGCGTTGGTCGTCGAATGGCGGCCGAAATTCTTGAGCAACAACCATCCATCCAGCACACCCAGGGAGCAACGGCATGAGTCATTACGCAGTCATCAATCCGGCCACGGGCGCAACCATCCGCGAGTACGCGACCATCTCCGACGAGGACCTCACCGCAGCGATTGGATCGGCCCACGACGCGTACGCGACCTGGTCTCGCACGGCCGGGGTGGATGCCCGGGCGGCACTCATTGGACGCGTCGCGGAGCTGCACACCGAGCGTCGCGATGCACTTGCAGAGATCATCGTGCGCGAGATGGGTAAGCCGCTCGAACAGGCGCTGGGAGAAGTCGACTTCGCTGCGGCGATCTACCAGTACTACGCGGACAACGGTGCCGCTTTTCTCGCCGACGAGAAGATCGAGCTGAGCGACGGGACAGGGTCGGCGTTCGTACGTCGCTCGGGCCTCGGGGTGCTGCTCGGCATCATGCCGTGGAACTTCCCCTACTACCAGGTGGCGCGATTCGCCGGTCCCAACATCGTGGTGGGCAACACGATCCTCCTGAAGCATGCGCCGCAATGTCCCGAATCGGCCGCAGCCATCGCCGACATCTTCGATGTGGCAATCTCCGAGTCGGGTGCACACACCGGCGTCTACGTGAACATTTACGCCGACAACGACCAGATCGCCACGGTGATCGCCGATCCTCGTGTACAGGGCGTGTCGGTGACGGGGTCTGAGCGCGCAGGAGCCGCGGTCGCCAAACTCGCCGGGCAGTACCTCAAGAAGGTGGTACTTGAGCTCGGCGGTTCCGACCCGTTCGTCCTGCTTTCGACCGACGACCTGGACGCGGCCGTGCAGGACGCGGTAAACGCCCGACTCGACAACAACGGCCAGTCCTGCAACGCCGCCAAGCGTTTCATTGTGATCGATGACCTATACGACGATTTCGCGGCGAAGTTCACCGAGGTCTTCACCGCTGCCCAGCCAGCCGATCCGTTTGCCGATGGAACGCTGCTCGGCCCTCTTTCTTCCGCGGCGGCAGCGGAGCGTCTCGACGAGCAACTGGGACGGGCCATCTCGCAGGGCGCCACCGTGCTGGCAAGCGGCGACCGGGTAGGAAACTTCTTCCCACCCGCCGTGATCGCGGATGTAACGGCAGACATGGATGCCTATCGCGAAGAGTTCTTCGGTCCCGTTGCCGCGCTGTACCGCGTGACCTCGGAGGACGAGGCGGTGCGCATCGCAAACGACACCCCGTTCGGACTCGGCTCGTATGTCTACACGACCGATGAAGAACAGGCGCTCCGCGTCGCTGACCAGATGGATGCCGGCATGGTCTGGATCAATCTCGTTCTCGGCGACGCGGCCGAACTGCCGTTCGGGGGAGTGAAGCGGTCGGGTTCCGGTCGGGAGATGGGCAGGTATGCGCTCGAAGAATTCGCCAACAAGAAGCTGATCCGGATTGCCGGAGGGGCGTAAGCGGGTGAGCGTGCCCGCGCGGAAGGATGAGTAGCCGCCAGCTGCCGCGGACGTTTGGCGGTGCGGTCGCGACACCGCACGTGCTGGCAACGGATGCCGCAGAGGCGGTGCTCGCGGAGGGCGGCTCCGCGATCGATGCCGCCATTGCCGCCGCCGCAGTGCTGACAGTGGTGTACCCACATAATGTCGCGCTCGGCGGAGACCTCATCGCCCTCGTGCGAACACCGGACGGCGTGGTGCGGTGCGTCAATGCATCCGGACGCGCGCCACAGGCACAGACCGGTGAACGCCTGCGGGCCGTCCACGGGAGCCGACTTCCCGCCCGTGGTGTTGACACCGTCACCATTCCCGGCGGCGTGCGCGGGTGGGACGTCCTTCACGGACTCGGCGGGCAACTGCCGTGGTCACACTGCTTCGATGCGGCGGTGGTGCACGCCGACGAGGGCGTGCCGGTTGCCCGCGATCTTGCGCGCAACATCGCGGAAGCCCATGGCCTTCTGGCGTCGGACCCCGGTGCCGGTGCCCTGTTCGTCCCCGGCGGTCGACCGTTGGGTCTCGGCGACGCCCTTAGGCAACCTCGTCTCGCCGAAACGTTCCGTCGGTTGCAGCGGCACGGAGCCGAGGACTTCTACACCGGAGACATCGCCGCCCAGCTCGTTGCCGGCCTCCGGGCGCACGCGTCGGTCGCTACGCTTGCCGACTTTGCGCGCCAGGACGCGCAGGTCGAGGAGCCCATCAGTGGCACGTTCGGACGATTCGGCGTGCACACGAGTGGTCCCAACACCCAGGGCTTCATGGTGCTGCGGGCGCTCGCCGCACTCGAGGGGACTCCGATCGCGGATCCGCTGGGCGCCGGGCTTGGCGAGCTGATGAGCATCTTCCGCGACGCCAACGCCCTGCGGGACGAGCTCCTCGCCGATCCAGAATTCGCTGCCGTCGACCTCGCCCGGTTGCTCGATCCACGGTCGGAGCTGTCCCGTTCGACCGCGTCTCTGGCGCGCCCCGGCGTGCCGCGCGCGGCCGGTGACACGGTGGGAATATCGGTTCTCGACGCGGACGGCATGGCGGTCTCGCTTATCCAGAGCGTGTACTGGGCCTTCGGATCGGGCGTACTCGAACCGAACACGGGAGTGTTGTTCCACAACCGTGGCACGTCGTTTTCTCTGGATCCGGCATCCCCTAACGTCATCGAGCCGGGCAAACGGCCCCGGCATACCCTCATGCCGCTCATCGTCACCGAGGGAGAGGACCTCCGGTTGGTGCTCGCTGCCCAGGGTGGGCAAGGGCAGCCCCAGGTGCACACGCAACTGCTCCTGCGCCTGTGGGACGGAGCAGACGTCTCCGCCGCCGTTGACGCGCCGCGCGCCATTGTGGGTGTCAGTGATGACGGCGAGAGTGCGGACACGGTCTTCGCCGAGGCATCCGTCGCTCAGACGTCCCTGACAAGCATCAGCAAACAGGGGATGCCCGTGCGTTCGGTGCCAGACCTCGGTGACCTTGTCGGCCAGGCGAATGCCATCGCCGTGGGAATCGACGGCGTGACCGCCGCGAGCGACCCCCGGGCGGATGGCTCGGCGGTCGTGCTCTCGCGCGGGGAGTAGGTACCTCCGGCCGCTGTACCGCTAGTGTCCCCGGCCCGACACGATGTCGGCCATGGTGGCGATCGGGGAGGTGGTGCTCCGTTTGCTCGCTTCCGCCCGGTCCGCCGCGGAGTATGCGGCGTAGAGCGCCTTCACGGCGATGTAGCGAAGTGGTTCGGGTTCCCATTTTCGCACGCGGTGATTGACCCAGGGGAGTTCGGTGAGCTCGCTGGGGGTGCCGAGGATGAGGTCGCGAAGGGTGCGCCCGGCGAGGTTCGTTGACGTCACGCCGGTACCGACATAGCCGCCGGCCCAGGCCAGTCCGGTGTCTGGGTCGAGGCCCACGGTGGCGGACCAGTCGCGGGGCACGCCGAGCACACCGGACCAGACGTGTTCGATCGCCGCGGATTCCGTGGCGGGAAAGAAGCGCGTCAGGATGTCCCGCAGGAGGCCCACCGTGCGTGGGTCGGTCGCGCCATCGTTGTCGGTGCCCGAACCGTAGCGATAGGGAACGCCGCGACCGCCAATCGCGATGCGATCATCAGCGGTGCGCTGGGCGTACATGTAGGCGTGCGCCTGATCGCCCAGAGTCTCGTACCCGTTCCAGCCGATCTGATCCCAGGTGTCGGAGGGGAGCGGCTCGGTGACGATGAGGGACGAGTTCATGGGCAGCCAGGTGCGACCAAGACCCTTGAGCTGCGCGGTGAAGCCTTCGGTGGCGCGCACAATCGTGTCGGCCGTGACGGTGCCGAACCCGGTGACTGCTTCGTGCGGCCGGATCTCGGTGACCCGGGTGTCCTCGTAGATTTCGACGCCGAGCGCCTCGACCACCCGGGCCAGTCCCGCTGCAAGCTTGGCCGGGTGGATGCGGGCGCAGTGCGGGTGCCACATGGCGCCCGTCGTGCCGTGCACATTGATACGGGAGGTGGCCTCGGCCGCGCTGAGCAACTCGACATCGGTCATCGACCACTCGGCGGCTTCGGCGACGGCGCCCAGCAGGCGTGACTGCTGCGCGGGACTTGTCGCGACGGTGAACTCACCGCCCTTGACGATGTCGCAGTCGATGCCCTCGAGCGCGGCCACCCTGATGACCTCGTCAACGGTGTCGTTCATTGCCGTCTGCTGGCGGCCCACCGCATCCCTGCCGTGCGAGGCGAGATAGGACCCGCGTCCACCGGTGATCTCGTTGGTGAGCCATCCACCATTGCGTCCCGAGGCGCCGAACCCGGCGAAGCGCTGCTCGAGGATCACGATGCGCAGGTGCGGGGCCACCTTCTTGAGGTAGTAGGCGGTCCAGAGGCCCGTGTAACCGGCACCGACGATGCACACGTCGGCACTCGTGGAGCCGGGAAGCGGCGCCCGGTCGGGGGAGCGTCCGAGGTCGTTCCACCAGAACGAGACGCCGCCGTTCACCGGTTCCGGATACGGGGCGTTCATCGGCCCACCATCGTTCCGGCGAGGCCCGCTGCCCCGCTGCCGGATCCGCCCGGATCCCGGCGCAACACGAGGGCCACGACTCCGAGCACGATCAGGGTCAGCACGAGCATGAGTGTAGACATGGCGGCGATCTCTGGCCGCAGCGACGCTTTCAGCGAGGCGAAGATGTAGACGGGCCAGGGCGTGGAACCTGCCACGGACACGAACGAGGAGACGACGGTGTTGTCGAGACTGAGCGTGAATGCGAGCAGGGCACCGGAGATGACCGCCGGTCGGATCAGCGGAAGCGTGATGTCGACGAATCGCCGGAACGGTGAGGCATACAGATCGGCTGCCGCCTCTTCGAGGGACTCGTTCATTCCCGTCATCCTCGCGCGCACGATGAAGGTAACGACTGCACTCGAAAACAGTGAGTTGGCGATGATGAGACGCACCTGTCCGATGTTGAATCCCGTCAGCCCCCAGTCGACGCCGAGGGTGACGAACCAGGGCAGCAGCGAGATCGCACTCACGATCTCCGGGGTGACCATCACGAGACCGAGCAGCACGAGAAGTCCGGGCGTCCACCAGCCAGCACGGCGGGCGAGGGCGATACCTGCGAACGTGCCCAGCACCGTGGACACCACCGCGACCCCGGCGGCTGTTATCAGCGACACCGAGATCGAGTTGGTAATGGCGGGGTTGGCGAGCGCGTCGAGGTAGGGCTGGATGCCGAAGCCCTCGAACGCCTGCAGGGTGCGCCCCGTGTTGAACGAGAAGATGACGATGACGACGATCGGGAAGAACAGGAATGCGAGGCCAAGAACACCCCAGATGGACAGCAGAGCGTCGATGGGAGACTTTCGGCGTCGGCGACCGATGCGGGGCGTGGTCATAACGGTTCCTTCGGTGACAGCGTGAGGGAGGTTGCGGCCGTGGTGATCCGGCCGACGAGCTTCAGGAGGCCGCCCACGACCGCGCTTGTGCCGAAGATCGCGAACATCAGCAGCACGGCCATTGCCGCCCCCAGCGCCCAGTTCTGGGCGCTCTGGAACTGCCCGGCCACCATCTGGCCGACCATGCTTCCCTTGGCTCCGCCCAGCACGGTGGGGGTGATGTAGTCACCCATCAGCGGGACGAAAACGAGGAGAAGGCCCGCCGTCACGCCCGGGGACGTCAGGGGAACGGTGACCCGCCAGAACGTGCTCCATGCCGTGCCGCCCAGGTCGCGGCTCGCTTCGAGCAGCCTGGGATCCAGGCGCTCCAGTGCGACGTACAGGGGCAGGATCATCAGGGGAAGGTAGTTGTAGACGACACCGAGCTGCACAGCACCGGAGGTGTACAGGACCTTCAGCGGGGTGTCGATGATGTGCGCGCTCTGCAGCACATTCGATACGAAACCATCGGGGCTGAGCGAGATCTGCCACCCGATGGTGCGCACGAGAAAGTTCGTCCAGTAGGGGATCAACACGAGCGCGAGGACCACCCCACGCCAGCGGGCCGCGAGCTTCACGGCCATCCAGTACGCCATCGGGAACGCGATCACCAGACAGAGGATCGTGCCGATGACGGAGATGTTCAGCGTCCGCCCGAAGATCGCGAAGAACGCGGGAGACGCAGCCTCCACGTAGCGGTCGAAGGAGAGCACATCGTTGTCGTGAGTGGTGTAGATATCGGGCTTGTAGCCGAAGCTGTACCAGACGACCAGGCCGAACGGCAGGATGAAGAACAGCAGGATCCACAGGCCGATCGGGAGGGCGCCGATCCCTCGCGGCACCCGGAGCCACCGCCGAGAGGCGGGCGGCGGAGCGATCGGCACCTCCGCCGCCGGCGCCTCGATCGTGGTCATGCGCCCGCCGCAGCCTTGAGCTCGTCGTAAATGCTGATGATCGTGCCATCCATGGAGGTCATCTGGCTGTAGACCAGTTTTGACATGATCTCGTCACTGATGAAGATCAGGTCCGTGCGCTCGACGCCGGCGGCGGTCGCTGCGGCCTCGATGCCCTCAATGCCCGTGTTGTATCCCACGTAGGTGAGCTCCTTGAGCGAGACGGTGGGATCGAGCACATAGTTGATGAACTGGTAAGCGGCATCCTCGTGCGGGGCTCCCTTGACGATCGCCCAGTTGTCCTGCCAGAGGTTCGCACCTTCGGTGGGCCACACCCACTTGTACCGGTCGGGTTCCTTGTTGGTGAGCAGGCCGAGTCGGGCGTCACCGTTCCAGCAGTGGATCAGGGCACGCGCCGACGTCGAAATTGAGGCGTTGGTGGATGACTCGAACGTCTGAACGTGAGGCGCGATCTTGGCAAGAACAAACTTGCGGTACGCCTCGACGTCGGCCTTGTTCGTCGTGTTGGGATCGATGCCATTGGCGTAGAAGTAGGTGAAGGCCACCTCGCCCTGGTCCTCCAGAAGGGAGAAGCTTCCCGAGGCTTCGTTTTGTGCGGCATCAAGGAAGTCGGCCCACGACGTCAGTTCCCGCTTGATCACGGTGGTGTCGTAGACGTAGCCGGTCGATCCCCAGTCCTTGCACACCGAGTACTTGTTGCCCGGGTCGAAGGGGGTGTCGACAACGCCGGCGTTCAGGTTCTTCATATTCGGGAGCTTGGTGAGGTCGAGCTCCGTGAGCAAACCCGCGGTCGCCATTTGTTTGACGGACGAATGGGTGGGAACACAGATGTCGTAGCCGGTCGTACCCTTCGCGGCGCTGAGCTTGGAAATCATCTCGGCGTTGGAGCCATAGGAGTCGAGGGTGATAGTCGGTCCCTTCGACTTGGTGTAGGCCGAGAGCACCTTGGGATCGTCGTACTCGCCCCAGGTGTAGATGTTGAGCGCACCACCCGCCGAGCCGCCGCCGCCAGGGCTGGCGCAGGCAGCGAGGAAGGCGGCAATGCCGACGGCGGCCGCTCCGCCAAGCACCGTGCGCCGGGAGAGGGAGTTCTTAAGGGCTTCCGGAAGGAGAATGCGGATGTTCTGTGGCTGGTCCATTGCTTCACTTTCGAATCGGGAGATGGGGGAGGCGATGCGGAATGCGGAGTGCGGAAGGACAGTCGTTCAGGAGGTGAAGAGGCGTACGGCGTCCGCTATCCACGAGCAGACAACGGGCGAGCCGAGTTCGGTGGGCGGGTTGGCTGAGCGCGGCAAACGGGCAAGGATTTGGGCGTCACTGGCGGTATGGATGACGAGTTGAAGGCTGTGACCGAGTTCGGACACCCCGCGCAGCACCCCGTGCACCGTGTTGGGCGGCGACGATATGCCGTGGGTGGCGGCCGCCGCCGAGGCATCCACTATTACCGCCTCGGGACGCACCGAGGCGGTCACGGCTCCGCCCACGGCGGCGGGAATCTCACCCCTCGCTTGCCGGGACGAGCGCAGCGTCAGATCGGGCGTGTGCACAGTTGTCCCCGTGGCATCAAAGCCCTCGATCGTGCCGGTGAACGCGTTCTGCCGTCCGATGAACCCCGCGACAAAGGCGGACTCCGGCGCGTCGTATACCTGGGCCGCGGTACCGATCTGTTCGATGCCGCCGTCCTTCATCACGGCGACCCGGTCGCTCATGGAGAGCGCTTCCTCCTGGTCGTGGGTGACGAAGATGAAGGTGGTGCCGAGTTCGCTCTGGAGCAGCTTGAGCTCGACCTGCATCTCCTCGCGCAGCTTTCGGTCGAGGGCGCTCATGGGTTCGTCGAGCAGGAGCACCGCGGGGCGGTTGACCAGGGCGCGGGCGAGCGCGACGCGCTGCTGCTGGCCGCCAGAGAGTTGTGCGGGTTTGCGATCGGCGAATGCCGTCATCCGCACCATGTCGAGAGATCGACGTACCCGGTCGGCCATCTCCGAGCGGGCGACCCCGCTGCGGCGCAGTCCGTACGCCACGTTGTCGGCGACCGTGAGGTGCGGGAAAAGGGCATAGGCCTGAAAGACGGTGTTCACCGGACGCTTGTGCGGCGGCAGGTTTTCGACGTGCTTTCCGGAGATCTGGATGGAACCGTCGTCCGGGAACTCGAAGCCTCCAATCATCCGCAGGGTCGTGGTCTTGCCGCATCCGCTGGGCCCAAGAAGGCTGAGGAACTCGCCTGCCTGCACACTGAGGCTGAGATCGGAGACGGCCGTTGCCGTTCCGTATCGCTTGGTCAGCGACCGCAGCTCGACAGATCCGGGTGCGCCGGCGAGGGCTGCCGTCGCGGACTCGCCGGTATCGATGACACTCACGCCGACACCGCTTCCGTGGTGCTCGCCGAGTAGACGACCTCTCCACCGATGATCGTGTAGGCGACACTCGCGGAACCGATCTCGGCAACGGGGGCAGCGAAGATGTCCCGGTCGAGGATCACGATGTCGCCCGCCTTGCCCACCTCGATGCTGCCGGAGCGTGCCTCGTCATGGTTGAGGAACGCCGTGCCGAGGCTGTGGGCGATGAGCGCATCGGCGAGGGACAGCGCCTGCTCCCCGAGGAAGGGGAGGGCGGCAGCGCCGGTCGCCCCGGCGGGCGCCCGGTTCACGGAGGTATGGATGATCTCCAGGGCGTTGGCGGTGCTGACGGGCCAGTCGCTTCCCGAGGCGAGCGGCGCCCCCGCCCGCTGCAGCGAACCGAAGGGATACTGCCAGCCTGCCCGGCGGGTGCCGAGGAAGGGAATCGTGAGGGTGTCCATCTGCGCCTCGTGCCGCGCCCACAACGGCTGCATGTTCGCCACCGCGCCGAGCTCCGCGAACCGGGGGATGTCGTCGGGGTGGATGATCTGGATGTGGGCGAGTGTGTGGCGCAGGTCGCTGTCGCCGTTCGCGTCACGGGCGGCTTCGATCGCGTCGAGCGCCTCGCGCACGGCCCGGTCGCCGAGGGCGTGATAGTGAAGCTGGAAGCCAAGGGCATCCAGCTCGATCGAGAGTTCCTTGAGCGTGGTCGGATCGACGAAGCTCTTGCCGGTGTTCTCGCCCGGGCAGCCGCACGCATCGAGGTACGGCTCGAGCATTCCGGCGGTGAAGTTCTCGGCCACGCCATCCTGCATGATCTTGACCGTCGTCGCCCGGAATCCGCCGGCAAGAGCGCGCTCGCGCTTCGCGACGATTTCGGGGATCTGCTCGAGCCCCCGGTTGCGGTCCCACCAGATTGCGCCAACCACGTGGGCCTTGAGCACGCCGGACGCGGTACCGCGCAGGTAGGAGTCCAGCGGATCGGGGGTGTCGTTGGTGGCGCCCACGATGGCGTCCTGCCAGCCGGTGATACCCCAGGAGAACAGCTGTTGCTGTGCAATCGCGAGGGCCTCATCCATGTCGTCCTGGCTCGGGAGAGGCACGTGGCTGGCGACAAATCCCATCGCGCCTTCCTGAAGCGTGCCGATCGCATGACCGTCCGCGTCCCGTTCGATGCGACCGTCAAACGGGTCCGGCGTCGAGTCATCGATTCCGGCAATCTCGAGGGCCTTGGAGTTGACCCAGGCGCCGTGACCGTCGCGGTTGGGGAAAAACGCGGGGCGGTCGGGCACGATCGCATCGAGGGCCGCGGCGCTGGGAAGCCCACCGGGGAACGAATCCATCGACCAGCCGCCGCCAGTGATCCACTGGAGATCCGGGTTGGCGGCGGCGTACTCCGCGATGCGCGTGAGGTAGCCGTCGGCGGTGACGTACGGAGTGAGGTCGCACGCGATCATGTCGAGGCCCGCGTGATACGGGTGCACGTGACTGTCCTGGAAACCGGGGGAGACGGTGCCGCCCGCCGCATCGATCTCGGTGGCGCCCGGCACAGCGAGCGCATCGGGCCCGATCGCCGTGATGACGCCGTTCTCGATGAGGACGGGTTCTTCCACGACGCCCGCGGGGGTGAACACGTGGCCGCCGGTAATGAGTAAGCGTTCGGAAGTTGTCATGAGGAAGTCCCTGAGGTCTGGTGGGCTGGCGCCGGGGCGGTGAACGGGTTGAGGTCCTGTGGGGGCGTGAAATGCGAGGTGATCCAGATGGCCTGCGCTTCGGTCGCGCCGATGTTGACCGCGCGGTGGGGGATGGAGGAGAGGTATTCGATGCTGTCGCGCGGTCCGAGGATGTGGTTCTCCTCGCCGATCGAGATCTGAACGTGCCCGCTCAGCACGTAAAACAGCTCCTGAGCGTTGTCGTGGGCGTAGGCTTCCGCACCCGTGGACCCACCGACCTCGAACGTGCCCTCGTACACCTCGAGTTGCTGGATGGGCGGTCGTGACAGCAACAGTTTCTGCAGACCACCGTCGCTGGAGAGCACGGGCCGCTGGTGGGCCCGCAGCACCGGACGGGACGCGGGCGCCTCGTCCGAGAGCAGGTCGGCAACGGAGATTCCGACGGCCGTGGATATCCGCTTGAGCACGCCCACCGAAGCGCCGCGCTTGCCGTTCTCGAGCTGGCTGATGAAGCCGGCGCTGACTCCCGCACGGGCGGCAACGTCCCGGGTCGACAACCGTGCGCGCTCACGCGCGGTCCTCAGGCGCTCGCCCAGCTGGTCCTTCGTCGGCTCCGGGGAGTTGACGACGGCTGCCGTGGATTCAGAAATCATGAGGCTCATTCCGCTAAGCGGGAGTTAACGTTCTGCTTACCGAGAGACGCTACTGCTCTGCTGTGACGGTTGCTCATGTTGAATCATGTTTGCAACGCAGTGTTTACGTCGTTGAAATAGAGCGACGTCCATCGGTCGCCAGGGGACGGCCGCACTCCCATCCGCCCATTTCCGGTGGCGGTGTTACTCTGAATATCTAGCCCGTGACCGAACTGTGCGACTTTGGACGGATGCCTCAGCCGTCTGTTTTTACCCGCAACACAACTCATCACCACAGCAAGAAAGCCCCGGCCATACCGGGGCTTTTGTGGTTAATGCGGATTAAACGAGCTCGGCCCGCGATCCCCGTGGGGGAGCGCGGGCCGGTGCCGGTACTTCAGCGTGCGGCTAGGCAAGCCCGCCGACGAAGGCGCCGAGAACGAGGATGCCTCCGAGCCCAACGACTGACTGCACAGTGACCAACAGGCTCCAGGTGCGCAGAGTCTGCGGAACTGTCAGCCCGAAGTACTCCTTGAACAACCAGAAGGCTCCATCGCTGACGTGCGAGAAGATCATGGCGCCGGTACAGGTTGCGAGCACCAGCAGGGCAGGGTTGACCGACGGATCTGCCGCAATAAGCGCAGCGACGATTCCCGTGCTGGCGGAGACGGCAACTGTTCCCGAACCGAGCGCGATGCGGAAAATCGCTGCCACAATCCAGGCGAAAAGCACGGCCGGGATGGCCCAGGTCTGTGCGGCTCCGCTGATGATGTCGCTCAGTCCGATCGCGGTGAGGATCGTCTTCAGGCCGCCACCGGCGCCGATGATCAGCAGCAAGCTGACGATCGGCACGATGCTTGAACGCACAATCGCCTGGATGTCGACGAGGGTGAATCCCGAGCCCCTTCCCAGAACGATGAAGGCGAGGATGACGGCGAAGGTCAGTGACAGCACCGGGTTGCCGATGGTCTCAAAGAACGGAACGAGGAACGAACCCTTGGGGGTGACGTCGAGCCCGATGGTGCCGATGATCATGAGGGCGGGGGCAAGCAGGACGGAACTGAGGGCAGCGGCCAGGCTTGGCTCGCGAAGACGGGCCAGCGTCAGATCTCCACCGATGTGAGCGCTGGCGGCAGGGGACGACGGGTCCATGCCCACGTCCTTGCCGATGTACTTTCGCATGACGCGGGGGAACAGCCAGGCACCGACGAGCAGTACCGGGACAGCGACGATGACGCCATACAGCGTGGTAGTTCCGATGTTGGCGCCGTATGCGGTCGCGGCGAGGATCGGAGCCGGGCCCGGGGGAAGCAAGCCGTGTGCCGTCATGAGTCCCGCCGCCATGGGAATTCCCACGGCCAGGAGGCTGACGTGCAGGCGCTTGGCGATCGAGAACACGAGCGGCACGAGCAGGACGAAGGTGACTTCGAAGAGGTTGGGAAGTCCGATGATCAGCGCGACGAGACCGACGCTGATGGGCATCCAGATGATCTTGCGCTTACCGATGATGACGTCGGCGATGCGGTCGCCGCCGCCCGAGCGAATCAGGATGCCACCCAGCATCGCACCGAGGGCGATTACCACGCCGGTCACCGAAAGTTGCTTGCCAAAGCCATCGGTAAAGGTGGAGACGGCGGTCGTGACATCCAGCCCATTGACGATGCCCAGCAGAATGCTGGAGATCAGCAACGCGAAGAACGGATGCAGTTTCACGCGGGTGATCAGGATCACCAACAGCACGATCGCGAGGATCCCGCTGATCACGGTGAAGAGAGTTGAATGCACTGTGCGATTTCTCCTTTGAAATACCTCTGGGCGGATAGCCGAGGGAGGCTACAAAACAATATGCCGTCGCGGCCCGACGGAAAACTTCCTATAGGAAGAATGATCCACGAAATCGAATTGTGCAAGTTCAGCTTCTCCGAGTGATCCTCGCGGCGTTACCCTGAAGCATGGCAATCGGACCCTCGTCGCGCGGCACGTTATCCCGTCAAGTTCTCGCGGACCACGTGTACGACGAGCTGATGGTGGCGTTCATGGATGGGCGCCTCGAGGCTGACGAAGCCCTCAACATCGACTCGCTCGCCCGCGACCTGGAGATTTCACAAACGCCCATCCGGGAGGCGCTTGCACGCTTGGAATCAACGGGCCTGGTTATCCGCACGGCGCTCAAGGGCTACCGCGTCGCCCCCCTCTTTTCGCTCGAGGAAGTCGTCGAGCTGATGAACGCCCGACAATTGATCGAGCCGGAGAATGCCTTTCTCGCCTGCTCGCGGTCGACGGACGCTCTCGTTGCACAGCTCGAACAGACCATCGTCGACCTTGACCGGTCGTCCGAGCAGGCCGACTCGGTCGCGACGATCCGCCCGTATTGGCAGGCTGACGAGCGTTTCCATCGCCTGATCGCCGAAAGCACGGGCAACCGGTTCCTGCTCGCGGCGTACACGGCTCTTGGTGGTCACGTGCAACGATTCCGGCTCTTCGGTGGGCTCGGAGTGAGCGACGCGGGCCCGGCCATCGCGGAGCACACCCGGGTGCTCGACGCGTTCAAGGCCGGGGACGCCGACGCGGCCCGCGCCGGGATGGACGAACACATTTGCGGAGTGCGCACCCGAGCGGTCGCCGACGCCGCCGGAGAGCACTAACCCAGCACTCCCCACATTTGACAATCCGTACCGTCGGGTGGATCGTATAGGAAGTACGACCTACGATTTTGGCTCAGCCGAACCACACGACGAGGTGTCTATGTCATTCACTCGAGAGAGCTGGCCCATCGCGGCCGCCCTCCACCAGTTCTCCCACCCCAGCGTGCAGGACGCGTCCGTCGACGTCTGGCTGGATACCCTCCGCCAGGTCGCCTCTGTCGGGTTCGCCTCGATCGACCTCACCGACAGCTGGGTGCGCATTGGAGACCTGACGCCTGAGCGCTTCGCAGATTTCCAGCAGACTCTGTCGAGTGCCGGGATGGATGCCCCCGCGCTGTCCATCACGAGGCGCAGTGTCATTGACCCCCTCACCGGAGACGACAATCTCGCGTACACGCATCGCACCGTGGACGCCGCCGCGGCCCTCGGTACCGGGGTGCTGTCCCTCGGACTGCACCGGCCCCTCACCGTTGAGCAGAAGAAGCAACTCTGGTTCTGGAACGCGAAGAGCGACGGCGACCCCATCGAGGACTTCGATGCCTGGGAGCTTGCCGTCACTCGATTCCGCGAGATCGGCAACCATGCCGCGGATTACGGCATGCAGGTCTCCCTCGAGATGTACGAAGACACCTTCCTCGGCAGCGCCGACTCGGCGGTGCGCCTGATTAACGACATCGATCTCCCGAACGTCGGCCTCAATCCGGATATTGGCAACATCGTGCGCATGCACCGTGAGATCGAAGACTGGCGCGACATGCTCGCCAAGACGCTGCCGTACACGAACTACTGGCAGGTAAAGAACTACTACCGGGATGAGGATGCCGCGACGGGAAGCATCTTCACCGCGCCCGCGCCCCTCATGCTCGGCTTCATCAACTACCGCGAGGCCGTACGTGACGCTCTCGCCCTCGGCTTCCAGGGCGTGATCTGTTGCGAGCACTACGGCGGTGACGGACTTGCCGTCAGCGGCCTGAACGCCGACTACCTCCGCACCCTATTGCCCGCTACGTCGCAGGAGACCCGCGCATGACCTACCTCATCACCGATTCGACAACCTTCGCCGATGCCGCCATTGACGGGTTCGTGCTCGCCAATCCGCGGCACGTGCGCCGCGCGAGCGGCGGAGTCATCCGTTCCACTGTCATTCCCGACGGTCGCGTCGGCGTCGTCATCGGCGGCGGTTCCGGACACTATCCCGCGTTCGCCGGCCTCGTTGGCCCGGGTCTCGCCTCCGGCGCTGTGTGCGGCAACATCTTCGCGTCGCCATCGTCCGGGCAGGCATACCGTGTGTCGCATGCCGTCGAGCGAGGTGCCGGCGTTCTGCTGGCCTATGGCAACTACGCCGGTGACGTGCTGCAGTTCGGCCAGGCAGTCGAGCGGCTGAAGGGCGACGGGATTGACGCCCGCATGATCGCCGTCACCGACGACGTCGCCAGTGCATCCGCCGACGAAATCGGCAAGCGTCGGGGAATCGCCGGCGACCTCACCGTCTTCAAGGTCGCGGGAGCTGCCGCGGAGGCGGGGGCCTCCCTCGACGAGGTGGAGCGCCTCGCTCACCGTGCCAACGATCGCACCCGCACGTTCGGCGTCGCTTTCACTGGGTGCACTCTGCCGGGCGCGACCGAGCCTCTCTTCACCGTGCCCGAAGGGATGATGGCGATCGGCCTCGGCATTCACGGGGAGCCGGGTCTCGGCGAGGTGCCCGTGACGACCGCTCCAGAACTGGCCGAGCTGCTCGTGTCCCGTCTTCTCGGCGAACTGCCCGAGGGAATCACCACACCGGAAGGGCAGCGCGCCGTTGTGCTGCTCAATGGCCTTGGCTCGTTCAAGTACGAGGAAATGTTCGTGGTTTTCGGTGCGATTCATTCCTTATTATCGGATGCCGGTGTGCAGATCGCTTCGTCCGAGAGCGGCGAGCTCGTCACCAGCCTCGACATGGCAGGTGTGTCCCTGACGCTGTTCTGGGTCGACGACGAGCTGGAAAACCTGTGGGACGCGCCCGCGGATACTCCCGGCTACCGCACCGCGCGCATCGCAGCGGATCTCGATACCGCGGTCGCGGCGGGGGCCACCGTCGCCGCGTCCCGCCAGAAAGCCAGCACGATCGACGCCGCCGGTGCCGCTGCTGCCCTCGGCTACGCCCGGGTGGTGCACGCGATGATCCTCGCGTCGGAAGAAGAATTCGGGCGAATCGACGCCGTCGCCGGTGACGGCGATCACGGCATCGGCATGAGCCGCGGGGTCAGCGGCGCGGTGAGCGCGGCCGAGGTTGTTGTCGCCGAAGGTGGCAGCCTCAAGGAACTTCTCGCCGAAGCCGGCGAGGCGTGGTCCGAACACGGAGGTGGAACCTCCGGCGCACTGTGGGGGATCGCGCTCACCGCTGCCGGCGCGAGTCTTCCCTCCGACACCGCGATTGATCCGGCGGCTGTCAGCGTCGCGGTGGATGCGGCACTCGCCGCCATCCAGAAACTCGGCAAGGCGCAGGTGGGGGACAAGACCCTCGTCGACGCCTTCGTTCCGTTCGCCGAACGACTGAGTGCCTCCGTCGGCGATGACCTGCCCCTACCCGCGGCGTGGGCAATCGCGGCCGAGGCCTCACTGCAGGCCGCCGCCGCCACGGCCCAGCTCAAACCGCGCCTGGGACGCGCGCGTCCCCATGTCGAGCGCAGCCTCGGCCACCCCGATGCCGGGGCCACCTCGCTTTCCCGCATAGCCGTGACGATCAGTGATGCCATGGCGACCGATCCGACACAGAAGGACTAGAACCATGAGCGAACCACTACGCATTGTCATCGGAAACGACGACGCCGGAGTTGACTACAAGGACGTGCTGAAGAAGATGCTTGAAGCTGACCCCCGGGTCGCCTCGGTCGTGGATGTCGGGGTCGATGCCGATGGGCACACCGCTTACCCCCACGTCGCCGTTGCCGCCGCGCGGCTTGTCGCGGATGGGGCGGCCGACCGCGCCCTGCTCTTCTGCGGCACCGGGCTCGGCGTCGCAATTTCGGCCAATAAGGTTGCCGGCATCCGAGCGGTCACGGCACACGACAGCTATTCGGTAGAGCGCTCCGTGTTGAGCAACAACGCGCAGGTGCTGACCATGGGCCAGCGCGTCATCGGCATCGAGTTGGCCAAGCGTCTCGTGGGCGAGTGGCTCGACTACCGCTTCGACGAGTCCTCGGCGTCTGCGGAGAAGGTCGCTGCGATCAGCAGCTACGAGGAAGCTCCGCAGGACTGACTGTGCCATCCACGATCTTCGTCGGGGTCAGCACCAAGGCCTACTTCGGTTTCGCGCAGACTCTGGACTGGCTGTCCGAACTGCGGGACACGGTGGTGGCGCGCCCGGAACTCGCTACCAATGGAGTCATTCCGTTCGTGATTCCCTCGGCGCCCCTCCTTCCCCGCAGTGTTGCTCTGCTGGCAGGCACCGGGGTGCTCGTTGGTGCACAGGATCTCGGATACTCCACGGGAGCCTTCACCGGCGAGACGCCCGCGCCGATGCTGGCGGAGATTGGAGTCCGCATCGCGGAGATCGGCCATGCCGAGCGCCGCTCCCTGTTCCACGAAACTGACGAGGTCATCGAGCGCAAGCACGCCGCCGCCACCGCCGCGGGCCTGACCTCGCTGCTGTGCGTGGGTGAGCTTGATGTCAGCACGCCGGAGGAGGCGGCTCGGTTCTGCTTCGACCAGATCACAGCGGTCGTGCCATCCGCTCAGACCGCCGACGTGCTCATCGCGTATGAGCCGGTGTGGGCGATAGGAGCGGATGCCCCGGCCGCCCCCGATTACGTCAACGCAGTCATCCATGAGCTGCGCGCGCTCGTCGTTGCGCGGTATCCCGATCTCGGCGTCAGTTTTATCTACGGAGGCAGCGCCGGTCCCGGCCTGCTTCCCCTTCTCTCCGAGCTGGACGGGATTTTTCTCGGCCGCTTCGGACATGACATCGGTAACCTCGCTGCTGTTCTCGACGAGGCTCTGGCGCTGACAACTTCATCCACACCCACCCCCGACAACAAGAAGGTCGCATCATGACAACAACGCCCGCCGCGCGTCGACCGCGCATCGCCCTCACCCTCGGTGACCCCGCCGGAGTCGGACCAGAGCTCGCAGCAAAGTTGCTCGCCCGTCCCGGAACGCTCGAGTCGGCGGAGGTTTATGTCCTCGCCGATGCCGCGGAGCTGGATCGCGCCGCCGCCACCGCCGGGGTAACGATTCCCCTGAGCGACGAACCGAAGCCCGGGTTCGCCACGCTGCTGGACGACAACTCGTATCCCGAGATCCCCATCCCGATCAGAGAGGTCAGCAAGGAAGCGGGGGAGCGCGCGATGCACCAGCTCAGCCGTGCCCTCGATCTGGCCAACGCCGGCAAGGTCGACGCGATTGTCTTCACGCCGCTGAACAAGACGAGCCTGAAGCTTGCGGGAATGCACCACGAGGATGAACTGCGCTGGTTTGCCCAGGAGCTCGGCGCCACCGGGGTGACCTCCGAACTCAATGTGCTCGATGAAATCACCACCGCCCGCGTGACCTCGCACATTCCGCTGTCCGAGGTTGCCGCCCTGATCAAGGCCCCCGCGGTGACCGCTGCCATCGAGCTCCTCAACGAGGTATTGCGCGCCGCCGGCCTCGACGCTCCCCGCATCGGTGTCGCCGCGCTGAACCCTCACGGGGGAGAGAACGGCAACTTCGGCCGCGAGGAGATCGACGAGATCGCCCCCGGTGTCGAGGCCGCGCGCGCAGCGGGTATCGACGCCACGGGTCCGTTCCCGTCGGACACGATCTTCGCCGCCAAGCGGAAGGACTTCGATGGCATCGTCACGATGTACCACGACCAGGGACAGATCGCGATGAAGCTCATCGGGTTCGACGCCGGTGTGACGGTTCAGGGTGGGCTGCCGGTGGCGATCGCCACCCCCGCCCACGGAACCGCGTTCGACATCGTGGGAAAAAACATCGTCAACACCGGTGCAACCGAGCACGCGTTCGATCTTGCGGTCTCACTGGCCGCGCGCAAAATCGCTGCGGGAACCGCGGCCGCGTAGGCCCCCGACGTGAGAATCGAGCCGGTGGCGGGGATCTATTGATCCTGTCACCGGCTCTTTTGTCTCGCCCTCTCGCGGAGGTAGACGCCCTAGTTTCGGGGGCGCCGCGCGATACTAGACCGAGATGCTCGAATTGACCACCCTCGGGCCCACAATGGCTCTCCTGTTAGCGTCACGGCAAGAGGTTTAGCGAACATCGTGTTTGCTAGCGCCGCATCTGTGCGGCACCTTCTTTCGCGCAGTGGGGGATAGAAATGACTGCTCGTTCGATCCGGATGAAGCTTGAGGTGCCGCTCGCTTTGGCGCTGGCGATAGCGGCTGGCACCCTGCTGGTTCTCAGCGGTGGCACTCCTGCCCACGCCGCGGAGTCGTCCGTCGGACTTGGCACCGCCGAGAGCTTCTCCGTGCTCGGTGCGACAGCCGTCACCAACACCCTGTCGACCACGGTGCAGGGCGATCTGGGCGTCAGCCCCGGGTCATCCATCACCGGATTCCCGCCCGGACTCGTCTCCAACGGCACGGTCCACACCACCGACGCCGTGGCCGCGCAGGCCCAGGCCGCCGTCACCACTGCCTACAACGACGCGGCCGGGCGCTCCCCGCTGACGTCGGGGCTCGGCGACCTCGCCGGACTCACCCTCGTGCCCGGCGTCTACTCCGGCAACGAGCTGGGACTTACCGGCACCGTCACCCTCGCCGGCGACGCGAGCTCGGTCTTCATCTTCCAGGCGGCCAGCACGCTGATCACCGCCTCCGCCAGCCGTGTCGTACTCACCGGTGGAGCCTCGGCCTGCAACGTGTACTGGCAGGTGGGCAGTTCCGCCACCCTCGGCACCGCGTCTACCTTCTTCGGCACCATCCTCGCCCAGGCGTCGGTCACCGCGACGACCGGCGCGACGATCACCGGACGCCTGTTCGCCCGCACGGGTGCCGTGACCCTCGATTCCAACGTCATCAACCGACCGACCGGGTGCACCGCGGTTGCCGCACCCGTCCCGTCAGTGTCAGCGACGCCCAGCGCAACGCCCACCCCGGTGGCGACGCCGTCCGCAACACCGCGGCCCACCGCGTCCGCCGTGCCCAGCACCACACCGAGCGTTTCCCCGTCGGCCACCCCCGGTAGCGGGACGGGCAACGGCGGTGGCGGCGGCAACGGGAATGGCAACGGCAACGGCACGGGTACCGACACTCTCGCCGAGACGGGAGCGGACGCGATCGCGCCGTCCATCGTGGGTGCGAGCCTTCTCTTGATCGGGGCAATCCTGCTCGCGTACCGCGCGGGATTCTCCTCCACCACGGGCGGCCGCGGCCGCCACTCCACACTTCGGCGGCGGTAAGGACCGTGATGCGTCCGGCGTATTACCGAGTCGGGTCGGATACGCTGGGCGCATCATGGTCAACAGTCGCTGGGTTCGATTCAGTCTCGCCGGGATGGCCCTGTGGGTTGTCGCGCTGATTCTCAACCTCCTCACCCACAACGATCACGTCACGGTGCTTCTGCCGGTGATGATCGGGGGAGTCGTCGTTCAGTTCGTCTGTCTCTTCGTCGCCCGCTGGAACATGGGCCGCACTCCCAAGGACCGCTCGGGCCTGCGCTGACTTCCGCGGGACGGCGGCGGGCGCCAGTGCCTTAACGCTCCCCAGACGCCCGGCTGTCAACCCATAGGCGGCGCGCAGGAGGCGTCCAGCCCAAGGTTGTAGCGTGTACAGCCGGTGTCTGGAAAACGGCTAGTTTTAGATCAGAGCGCCGCTCAGCCACCTTTTTGTCAGCAGCTACAACTGGATATGGATTTTCGTTGGACGGAAACGCAACGACGACGCATCGCAACGTCGCCCTCCTGTCGGTCGCGAGTTTCATCGCCCCGCGGATCACCACCTCAGAAGACATCGATCGACGGCTGAAACCGGTCCTCGACCGCCTCCGCCTCCCCAAGGGACTCCTTCAGCGCGTCGCCGGTGTGTACGAACGCCGCAACTGGGCCGAGGGCCAGCTCTTCGACGACGCCGCCATCACCGCTGGCAAGCAGGCCATGGCCGAGGCGGGCATCGACCCGTCGCAGGTCGGGCTGCTGATCAACACGTCCGTGACGCGCAAGCACCTCGAGCCATCCGTCGCCGTCCGTATTCATCACGGACTCGGCCTTCCCTCGTCCGCGACCAACTTCGACATCGCCAACGCCTGCCTCGGATTCGTCAACGGCATGGCCCTCGCGGCGCAGCTCATCGACGCCGGCCAGATCAAGTACGCCATCGTGATCGACGGTGAAGACGCCGACGACATTCAGAACAACACGATCGACCGGCTCAGCGGTGGCGACATGAACCGCAAGGACTTCATGAGCGAGTTCGCCAGCCTCACCCTGGGATCGGGAGCGGCAGCCGCCGTGCTCGGCCCGGCAGACGCGCATCCCGAAGGCCACCGCATGCTCGGTGGCGTGACCCGCGCCGCGACCGAGTTCAACGAACTCTGCGTTGGCAGCGTCGACGGCATGTTCACCGACGCCAAGGCGCTGCTGAAGGGCGGAATGGACCTCGTTGTCTCCGCCTGGAAGGAAGCCAAGCGCGACTGGAACTGGGCTACCATGGACCGCTACATCATGCACCAGGTCTCGTCGGTGCACACCAACGCCATCGTGAAGGCCGCGGGTCTCGACAAGACCCGCGTTCCCGTCACCTACCCGCTGTACGGCAATGTCGGACCGGCGTCGATCCCGATCACCCTCGCGCAGGAGGCGTCCACCCTGAAGAAGGGCGACCGCGTGCTGCTTATGGGCGTCGGTTCCGGCCTCAACACGGCCATGATGGAAATCGCCTGGTGACCTCGCGTTTGCCCCGGGCCGCGACGGTGCCCGCACCGGCCACTCTTCCCCCGAGTGACCTGCCCGGGCTCGATCCCGCGTTCTCGCGGCTGATCGACGTGCACGAGTCCGATGGTGTCATCGGTGGCGCCCAGGACGGCGCACCGCGCACCTGGCATGTTCTCGACAATGGCCCGCGTCTGGCGCAGCTCGGCGTCACGCCCGTGGGAACGATCCTCTGCGTTCACGGCAACCCGACGTGGTCGTACCTGTGGCGGTCGCTGGTCAGTCAGGCGACGGATGCCGCGCTCGACGGCAAGCCCGCATGGCGCGTCATCGCGGTCGACCAGCTCGACATGGGCTTTTCCGAGCGCACGGGCGTTGCACGTCCACTGGCCCGCCGTGTGCGTGACCTCGACGACTTCACCACCGCCATTGGACTCGACGGTCCCGTGGTCACCCTCGGTCACGACTGGGGCGGCGTCGTGTCGATGGGCTGGGCCGTCAACCACCCGGACCTGCTGTCCGGCGTCATGATGCTCAACACCGCGATTCACCAGCCCGAGTCATCGCCGATTCCCGCGCCCCTGCGTCTCGCGCTCGGCCCCGGAATCCTCGGCCGTGCCACGGTCGCGACTCCGGCGTTCCTCGAGACGACCCTTGCCCTGGCGCATCCGCCCCTCGCGTCCGACGTCAAGAACGCGTACCGCGCGCCGTACCGCACGGCCGAGCGCCGCGGCGGCATCGGTGGATTCGTCGCCGACATCCCCGTGGATGCCGCGCACGAGAGCACCCCGGAACTCGACCGCATCGCGTCCGAGCTCACCCGCCTCACCGTGCCGACGCTCATGCTGTGGGGCCCGCGCGATCCCATCTTCGGCGACCGGTACCTGGACGACCTCGTCGACCGCATGCCCCACGCCGACGTGCACCGTTTCGAGGGTGCGGGACACCTCATCGCCGAGGACGTCGACTACGCGTCATCCGTGCTCACCTGGCTCGCCGACCAGGCGGGGCTCGAGTCGCTCGAAGCACTCGCCTCCCTCGAGTCGTTCGATGCCGCCGCGGAGCACCCGGAGGTCGGTGTCGCTCCCGGACTGCTGCTCGGCGACGCCGCGCCCGCGCGCAATCGCCTGTGGCACTACCTCGACGAGCTTCGTGACAGCGACGAGACAGCGCTCATCGAAATGGTTCCCGCACAGGGAGCAGGTCCGCGGGTCGTCAGCTGGAAGCTGCTCTCGAAGCGCGTGAACCAGATCGCCGCGGGACTCAACCGCATCGGCGTGAAGAAGGGTGACCGGGTCTCCCTCCTCATCCAGCCGGGGGCCGACCTGACCGCTGTCCTGTACGCCTGCCTGCGTCTTGGCGCGATCGTGGTTATAGCCGATGCGGGCCTCGGCCTGCGGGGACTCACCCGCGCCGTGCGCGGTGCGTGGCCCGATCACGTCATCGGGCAGCTGCCCGGGCTGGTCGCCGCCCGCGCGCTCGGCTGGCCCGGACAAAAAATCTCGACCGTGCGCTACCCGGCATCCACGGGAGCAGCCCTCGGCCTGTCACACGCACTCGCCGACATCGTCGAGCTGGGTGTCGATCAGGCGCTTCCGGAGGAGCCTGCGGCGACGGATGTCGCGGCGGTGCTGTTCACGTCGGGATCGACAGGTCCCGCCAAGGGCGTCGTGTACACGCACGACCAGCTCTCGGCCATCGTCGAAGCGCTGTCCGGCCAGTACGGGGTCGGCGTTGGCACCGGGCTCGTCGCCGGATTCGCACCGTTCGCGCTGCTCGGTCCTGCACTCGGCGCCCGCTCGGTCACGCCGGACATGAACGTGACCTCGCCCAAGACACTCACCGCGTCCGCCGTGGCCGCCGCCGTCGCGGCTGTCGAGGCGACCGTGGTGTTCCTGTCGCCGGCTGCTGTCGCGAACGTGGTTGCTACCTCCGCCGCGCTCACCGACCTCGACCGGAGCGCCTTGGCTGGTGTGCAGGACTTCCTGTCCGCCGGAGCTCCCGTATCCGAACCACTGCTGACCGCGATCGCCGCCCTCATGCCGAACGCGAGCGCCCACACGCCCTATGGCATGACCGAGGGCCTGCTGATGACGGACATCACCCTCGAGGGAATCCGCGAGGCAGCCCTTGCCGTCGATGCCGACGGCCCCGGCGGCGTCTGCGTCGGGCTCCCGACCGCCACCACGCGCGTGCGCATCAGCGCGCTCAACGCCAGTGCCGAGGCCACCGGTGAGCTGTCGACCGAGCCAGGCATCACGGGCGAGATCGTCGTCTCCGCACCGCACCTCAAGGACCACTACGACCGTCTCTGGCGCACCGACCGCGCGTCACGCATCGGTGCGATCGCCGGGGAACGCTGGCACCGCACGGGGGACGTGGGGCACTTCGACGCCGCCGGACGCCTCTGGGTGGAGGGACGCCTTCCACACGTCATCGCCGCTCCCACCGGCGTGGTCACGCCCGTGGGCCTTGAGCTGTCGTTCGAGAAGATCCCCACGGTGTCCCGCGCGGCCGCCGTCGGAATCGGCCCGGCCGGCACGCAGGCCATCGTCGCGATCATCGAGACCCAGCCACCCGCGCGCCGCGTGTCGCTGGCCTCGCCGGAGCTCGCGGCCAGCGTCCGCGCATCCGTGTCCCAGCCTGTCGCGGCCGTCATCGTGCTTCCGCACCTGCCGACCGACATTCGCCACAACTCCAAGATCGACCGAACGAAGCTGTCGCTCTGGGCCGCGCGGATCCTTGGCGGCGGGCGGATGGTCCGCCCGTGAGGGTGCTCGTCACCGGCGCGAGTGGGCTCCTGGGGTCGGCGGTCGCCGAGATTCTCCAGGCGGGTCACGAGGTTCGTACGTTCCAGCGACGCCCGTCCGGGGTGCGGGGAGCGACCGACTTTCTCGGGTCGATCACGAATCCCGCCGACATCGCCCTCGCCGTCGATGGTGTCGATGCGATCGTGCACCTGGCCGCGAAGGTTTCGCTCGCGGGCGACCCGGCCGACTTCGAGGCCGTCAACGTGGGAGGCACCCGCGCGCTGATCGCCGCCGCGCGAGGATTCGGCGTGCCACGCATGGTCTTCGTGTCGTCGCCGTCCGTCGCACACGCGGGGTCGTCGATTGTGGGGGATGACGCGCTGCCGGCCGATCCCGCACACGCCCGCGGTGATTACGCCCGCACGAAGGCTGCTGCCGAGCTGCTCGCGCTGGCCGCCGATTCGCCCGAGCTCCGCATCGTTGTCGTGCGTCCGCACCTCGTCTGGGGACCGGGTGACACCCAGCTCGTGGAGCGGGTGGTCGACCGCGCGCGATCCGGCCGGTTGCCGCTGCTCGGCCACGGTGCCGGCCTCATCGACACGATTTACATCGACAACGCGGCATCCGGAATCGCGGCCGCGCTTGACCGCGTCGACGCCGTGCATGGCAACGCCTACGTGCTGACCAATGGCGAGCCCCGGCCCGTCGCGGAGCTGCTCGCGGGAATCTGCGCCGCGGCAGGAGTCGCTGCACCCGCCTGGCGAGTCCCCGCCGTCGTGGCCCGCGCGGCGGGATCGGCGATCGAGGCGGTGTGGCGCGTGGCGCCGGGAGCGGATGAACCGCCGATGACGCGCTTCCTGGCGGAGCAACTCTCCACCGCCCACTGGTTCGACCAGCGCCGCACGCGGGACGATCTGCAGTGGGTTCCCGCGGTCTCGCTGGACGAGGGATTCCGGCGCCTGGCCGCGCACTATGCCGCCGAGGGCCTGTCACTATAGACAGCGGCACTATCAGTAGTTACAGTATCCGTTATGCGGATCTCCGAGCTCAGTGCCAAGAGCGGCCTGCCCGTGCCATCGATCAAGTTCTACCTGCGGGAGGGATTGCTCGCGGCGGGGGATCGCACGAGCCCCAACCAGGCCAGCTACGGCGACGAACACGTCGAGCGGTTGCGCCTGGTGCGGGCACTGCTGGAGGTGGGCGGGCTGTCCGTGGCATCCGCCCGCGACGTCATCGCGGCCATCGATGACAAGAACATGCCGCTGGACTGGACCTTTGGCATCGCGCAGCACGCCATCGCGGGCGGGCTGAGCATCCCGGAGTCGGACATCGTTGGGGAACCGCAGACGGACGAGAACGGTGCACCACAGTTTTCGCGGGCGACCGCCACTTCGGCGTCGGCGGGCATCAACCGCGTCGTCGGGCTCATCGACGCCGAGGGATGGTCGGTCTCGCAAGACAACCCGGGCATCGCCATGGCCGGTCACGTGATCGACGCCTACATCTCACTGGGGCGGGAATCACTCACCGCTACGGCGGCCGACTACGCGCGCGCCGCGGAAATCGTTGCCGAAGCGGATCTGGATGCCGTCGAGGCGTCGGGTGACCGCTCCGATATGGCCGAAGTCGTCGTGGTGGGCACCGTTCTCGGCGACACGTTTTTTGCAGGACTGCGGCGCATCGCGCAGGAAAACGTCTCTCATCGCCGGTACCACGGTGCCCCCTCGCCGGAACGGGATTCCCGCGGCGAGGAATCCCCTGACAGCGGGTCATCCGCTACTCCCTAGGTTTTCCGAGAGGAAGAATGTCATGACACTCGTCCGGTGGCACCGTCCACTTCTCTGGCTCGCGGCGTTAATGACCGTGCTCGCCGTGTTCACATCCATTGCCGCCCTCGTGGACCATCGTCAGGTCACCGGCGTCGACCTGTGGCTCAAGCCGCTCAAGTTCGCGCTGTCGATCGGGATCTACGCGGTCACGCTGTCGTGGCTGATCGGGCAGCTGCAGCGGTTCCGACGAATCGCGTGGATCGCGGGAACCGTCAGCGTCGTCGGGCTGCTGTTGGAGATGGTCATCATCGTCGGTGTCGCCGCGGTGGGGGAGACCAGTCACTTCAACGTGTCGACCCCGCTGCACACCACGCTCTGGTCGATCATGGCGACCTCCATCGTTGTGGTGTGGATGATGACGTTCCTCGTGAGCATCGTGCTGTTCCGCAACCCGATGGGCGACCGCGCCCGCACGCTGGCAATTCGCGCCGGTGCGATCCTCGCGCTGGTGGGCATGGCGCTGGCGTTCCTGATGACCGGGCCGACGGCGCAGCAGCTCGACGATTTCCAGGGCATTGCGGGCGCGCATGCCGTCGGAGTGGAGGACGGCGGTCCGGGGCTGCCTCTGCTTGGCTGGAGCACCGTCGCCGGTGACCTGCGGATCCCGCACTTCGTGGGTATGCACGCACTGCAGGTGATTCCGATCATCGCGATAGTGCTCGCGCTGGTCGCCCGGCGGGTGCCAGCCCTTCGATCGGCGGTGACCCAGCGCCGCCTCGTGGCGATTGCGGCGGCCACCTACTCCGCGGTTCTGGTGGTGCTGACCTGGCAGGCGCTGCGCGGTCAGTCCATCGTGCGTCCGGACGGCCTCACCATCGGAGCGTCCATGGCAGTGTTTGCCGTGGCCATCGGTCTCGCGGTCGCGGCGGTGATGGCGCCGGGACGTCCGGGCGCGACGACGGCCACCGCTACTGGCGGGGAGCTTTCGCTGGCTCGATCGCCGCGATCAGCGCGTCGGGTCGAAGCGAACGCACGACGTAGATCCGCCCCGTCCGGGTCGTGATCCGCACCGCCGGGCCGGCGTTGAAGAGCAGGTAGCGTGCCGAGGGCGTGACCCGGTAGCCGATGCCCCCGGCGTGCGTGGGAGTCACTGTGGCTGGCTCGATTGCGGTGATTTCTTCAGTATGTATTCGGAAGACTCGCAACGGCACAACCAGACCGGTGATGTCGCGGTGCGTTACGCGGATGTCAATCGTGTTGGCCAGGCAGATGAGTGAGGCCAGACCTATCGCGACAATGAAGAACACCATGCAGGCCAGCACCCACAGCGCCGAACCGGTTCCCCACCGTTGGGCAACGGCATTGGCCATTACCGCAGAGACGGGCAGAAGGATCGCGACACAGAAGACTCCCACCGCTCGGAGCCACCGCGGTCCCGGCTGATGCTCGCGATATCGCAGTTCGGTCATGATCGTCGTGGGTACCTCGATTCAGGTAGAGCGTTCGCGCGGACTACAGTTCGATGCTCTCGCCCGCGACGAGCGGGAGGAACTGGCCGCCGGCGGCCTCGGTGGCGGACGCGATGCGGGCCCGGGCCATCGTGTTGCCGATGTCGGAGTTCACCATCTCGTGCAGGGCAAACGAGCGCCGCGGCTTTACCTCGGCGATGAAGTCCATGACCTCGCCGATCTTCAGCCACGGGGCGCTCGAGGGAACGCCGAGCACGTCCACCGGCACCGGAGGCACTGTGTAGGAGTCACCCGGGTGATAGATCGTGTCGTTGATGAGCACGCCGACGTTGTCGACGAGCGGGATCGATGAGTGGATCACCGCGTGGGTAGTGCCATAGAACGCGAGGTGGAAGGGCGAGGCATCCGCTTTGTCCCCTCCCGTCACGACCGTGACGTCGAAGCCCTCCGCCGCCGCGGCGAATCCGGCCGGTCCGAAGATCGGAACGCCCGGGTTGCGATCGAGAATGCGGGTCAGCTGGTCGGCGGTCCAGTGATCGGCGTGCTCGTGTGTGACGACGATCGCGACGACATTGTTGAGCGCGGGAAGCGACGTGCTGTACCCGCCGGGGTCGACCACGAGGTTCTTGCCGTCGAGTTCGACGACGAAGTTCGCGTGCTCGTATTTTGTGATTCGCATGGCTGTCAGCGTACGCCCGGCCCTCGCAATTAATACCCCCGGGGGGTACTATCGAGGCATGATCGCAGACATCAAGAAGCGTGCGTTGCACCGCACGAAGATCCTCGAGGGGCAGATGCGCGGCCTCGAGAAGATGATCGACAACGAGGACTACTGCATGGACATCATCACGCAGTCCCTCGCCA
Organism: Glaciihabitans sp. dw_435; assembly: GCF_018449675.1. Classification (GTDB taxonomy): domain Bacteria; phylum Actinomycetota; class Actinomycetes; order Actinomycetales; family Microbacteriaceae; genus Glaciihabitans. Next base: position 44,271 of record NZ_JAAVUZ010000007.1, read on the forward strand.
TCCAGAAGTCGCTGCGCAGCCTCAACAAGCTGCTCGTCGAGAACCACTTGCGCACCCACGTCACCGACATGTTCGCGGCCGGCGGCGATCAGCAGCAGATGGCGATCGACGAGCTGCTCAAGGTCTACGAACTCAACAACAACAGGGGAGAGTGACCATGAGCCACGATCACACCACGGCCGTTCCTTCTGCTCGGGATGCCTCGGGCGGTGCCGAGGGCGGCGGCGCGGGTCATCCGGTGTCCGACCCTCACGCGGGTCACGACCCTCACGCGGGTCACGACGCGCACGCGGATCATGACGCGCATGTGGGTCATGACGCGCACGCGGGTCACGGCGGCGACCATTCGCACCACGATCCCGGGATGTTCCGTCGCAAGTTCTGGCTGAGCCTCGTGCTCACCATCCCGACCATGGTCTTCAGTACCGGCCTGCAGGACATCCTCGGCCTCGACGGGCCGCGCTTCCCCGGCAGCCAGTACATCCCCGCGCTCTTCGGGCTGGTGCTGTTCGTGTACGGCGGCACCGTCTTCGTCAAGGGCGGGCTGCAGGAAATCAAGGGCCGCCAGCCGGGCATGATGACGCTCATCTCGCTCGCGATCGTGGTGGCCTTCGGCTACAGCGCCGCGGTGACTCTCGGGTTCCCCGGCATGGACTTCTGGTGGGAACTCGCCACCCTGATCACGATCATGCTGCTCGGCCATTGGGTGGAGATGTCGGCCATCATGGGCGCGCAGAACGCCCTCGGTGAGCTCGCGAAACTCATTCCCGACCAGGCGGACCTCATGCACGGCGACCACGTCATGGCCGTGCCCGTCGCGCAGCTCGCCGTCGGCGACAGCGTGCTCGTACGACCGGGAGCCGCCGTCCCCGTCGATGGCGAGGTGACCGACGGCCAGTCCGAGGTCAACGAGTCGCTGCTCACGGGCGAATCAACTCTGGTGGGCAAGACGCCCGGTTCCACGGTCATCGCGGGAAGTATCAACGGATCCGGATCCCTCACCGTGCGCGTCACCAAGACCGGTGATGACACCGCGCTCGCCGGAGTCATGAAGCTCGTTGCCGATGCGCAGGCGAGCAAGTCCGGCGCGCAGGTGCTGGCAGACCGGGCGGCCGCGCTGCTGTTCTACGTGGCGCTGGCCGCCGCGGTGATCACCCTGATCGCGTGGTTGTTTATTTCACCGGATGACCCGGCGTTCGTGATCGAGCGGGTGGTGACGGTTCTCATCATCGCGTGCCCCCACGCCCTCGGCCTCGCAATCCCGCTGGTCGCACAACTCTCGACCGCCATCGGGGCGAAGCGCGGAGTTCTCGTGCGCAGTCGGGCAGCCCTCGAGGACGCCCGCAACCTGCAGGTCGTGCTTTTCGACAAGACCGGAACGCTCACCGAGGGACGCCAGGGCGTCGTCGATGTGCTGCCCGCGACCGCCGACGTGACCGCCGACCGGGTACTCGCGCTCGCCGCATCGGTCGAGGCACAGTCCGAGCATCCGATCGCCCGCGCCATCGTCTCGCAGGCGTCGGGCCGGTCCCTCGCGGTTCCGCTGTCGGGTGCCTTCGGTTCGCTCGCGGGACGGGGCGCCTCGGCGACGGTGGAGGGGCAGGTTCTCACCGTTGCGAGCTCCCGCGTCGTGACCGAACGCGGGCTCGAGGTGGATTCCACTCTCGCCAGCGCTGCGGCGGACGCGTCATCCGAGGGAAAGACCGTCGTGTACCTGATGAGCGAGACCGACGTGCTCGGTGCGATCACGCTGGCCGATGTGATTCGGGCCGAGTCGGCAGAGGCCGTCGCGCAGCTGCGCGCCCGGGGCATCCGCGTCGCAATGCTCACCGGCGATTCGCACGGTGTCGCCGCCTGGGTTGGATCCCAGCTCGGCATCACCGAGATCTTCGCCGAGGTGTTGCCGGGCGAGAAGGCCGACGTCGTGAAGCGTCTGCAACAGGGTGGCACCCGCGTGGCAATGGTCGGCGATGGCGTGAACGATGCGCCGGCGCTGACCCAGGCCGATGTCGGCATCGCGATCGGAGCGGGAACGGATGTCGCGATCGAATCTGCCGGAATCGTGCTGGCGTCCAGTGACCCGCGCGGTGTCTCCGACACAATCACGCTGAGCCGTGCAACCTATCGCAAGATGGTGCAGAACCTGTGGTGGGCCGCTGGCTACAACATTCTGGGCATCCCGCTGGCCGCGGGGGTGCTCTTTGGTTGGGGCATCCTGTTGTCGCCCGCCGTGGGCGCCGTGCTGATGTCCGCCTCGACGATCGTGGTGGCGGCGAACGCGCAGTTGCTGCGCCGCCTCGACCTGGCGAAATAGCGGGCAGAGGGGCCGCCAAAGGCAGGCGGCTCGCCACGCGCCAGTGGCCGCTCCATCGCGGCCCGGTGCTCGTCACCCGCCATAATCGGGGGATGACGACACCGGTGCCGCGCAGACTCATTGTTGCCATCAATCCCTCCGCATCATTTGGGTCGAAAACCGCGGTCGGTCCGCGCGTCATCACGGGGCTGCGCGCGGGAGGTCACGACGTCACAGTGCTGGAAAAGAGCGATTTCGCCGCACTGCTCGAGGCCACGCAGCTTGCGCTGGCGAGTTCGCCTGACGCCCTCGTCGTGGTCGGCGGGGACGGCATGGTGAGCCTCGCGGTGAACGTACTCGCGGGCACCGACATTCCGTTCGGCACTATCCCCAGCGGAACCGGCAACGACATGGCCCGCGGACTCGGCCTGCCCATCAGCGATCCCGACGAGGCGCTCGCCGTTCTGTTGCGGCTGCTCCAACAGCAGCCCCGCACCATCGACGCGGTCCGTGTGCGCTGGGGAATCGGCGAGACGAAGTGGTTCGCGAGCGTGCTCTCTGCGGGATTCGACGCGATGGTCAACGAGCGGGCGAACGCGCTGCGGTATCCGCGAGGCAAGAGCCGGTACATCCTGGCCCTGCTCATCGAACTTGTGCGAATAAAGCCGATCGAGTACCGGATGACCCTCGATGGCGTGCAGCTCGACACGGCCGCGCTGCTGGTGTCTGCCGGCAACAACGTGTCCATCGGGGGAGGGATGAGGGTCACCCCGAATGCCCTGCTCGATGATGGGCTGCTGGACGTGATGGTGGTGAAGCCGCTGAGCCGGCTCAGTTTTCTGCGGATCTTTCCGCGGGTGTTCGCCGGCACTCACCTCTCTCACCCGCGGGTGAGCGTGCACCGGGCGAGTTCGGTGCGGATCGAGGCATCCGGTGTCGTCGCGTATGCGGATGGCGAGCGGGTGGGGGAGCTGCCCGTGCAGCTGGACGTCGTGCCCGGCGCGCTGCGGGTGTTCGCGCCGGTGACGCCGGAGGCTACGCCGCGATCGTGAAGACCAGAGCGAGTGCCGCCGGGACGAACTGGAGCGCCGCCGACCGCAGGTAGCTGCGTCCGGTCGAGGCGAGTACCGCGCCGGCGATCGCCATGCACGCCGTGCCGAAGATCACGAGCGTCTTGCCCACGATGAAGGCGTCGCCGGTCTGGGCGAGGAGCACGATGCCGACGACGACTCCGATCGCCAGGGCGAGGTTGTAGAAGCCCTGGTTGTAGGCCATTGGGCGAATCGTGTTCGCGTCTTCCTGCGAGGCGATATTGAAGCGGCCGAAGATTGCCGGACGGGTCCACAGAACGCTCTCGAGGAAGAACACCGCGATGTGGAACAGGGCGGCGAGGCTGGCGAAGACGATGGCGGCGATAAGCATGAGAACTCCTGGTCAGTCATTTCGAACCGATCGGTCCTGATTGCTATACTGGACCGATTGGTTCGCAAAGTCAATGTGACTGCGCGACTGCTGCGAGGGGAGCGTCATGGCGCGCACGAAGGAATTCAGCGACGCTTCGGTCGTGACCGCCGCGCGCGATGTCTTCTGGTCGAGGGGGTTCGCCGCCACCTCCCTCGCGCAGCTCCAGGCCGCCACCGGACTCAGCAAGTCGAGCATGTACGAGACCTACGGCAGCAAGCGGGGACTGTTCGATCGCGCGGCACAGAGCTACCTCGACGGCATCATTGGTCCCCTGCTCGGTCCGCTCGAGGCGCCTGGCGCCGGCCGTGATGAGCTGCTCGCCTACTTCGCGTCGCTCGGCAGGCTCTTTAGCACCGCGCCCCGCGCGATCGCGTCCCGCGGATGCCTCATGCTCAACACCGCGATGGAACTCGACGATCTCGACGAAGCAGCTGCCGACATGGTGCGGGCGTATCGAACGCGTGTGCGGACGGCGTTTCTGAACTCCGTGGCATCCATTCAGGCAGTGGATGACCCGGGGCTGAAGGCCGACCTGCTGACCGCGAGCCAGATCGGCATGATGATCACGTCCCGCCTCGATCCGATGATGGCTGCCGACCTCGCCGCGACGGTGGCCGCGGATATCCGCACCTGGTAATCGGCAGCAGGCGGGCGGTCTCGGCGGGTGGGCGCCCCGGTATCCCGCGGCGCGCCGAAACGGCGAGACGTTTTGGCAGGAGCCCCCGATATGTGGCATACTCGTCAAGTTGTCGCAACGGCCCCATCGTATAGCGGCCTAGTACGCTGCCCTCTCACGGCGGTAACACCGGTTCGAATCCGGTTGGGGTCACAACGAAGAAAGCCCGGCATTGTGCCGGGCTTTCTTGCATTCTGCCTTGGTCGCAACGGCCCCGCGTCGTGGCATCGCCAGGCGTCAGGTGCCTTGGTTGTCTACGAACTCGACGCTACGGTGGGCCCGCACAGCGACCACGTTATTGATGATCCTGTCCACACTCGGACCGTTTGTATCAGCCGAGTCGATACCGATCCCCGAGAGAAGCGCCCACATGAATACCGGCGCGAGCACGAGTTCAAACAGGTCGACCGAGGTAAGTTCGGTTGCCCCGTCGGCGTCAAGCATCGCCTGAAGCTGTTCGAGACGGGGCCCGCTGAACTGCTGCGCGGCATCGATGCCACCAGCCTCAGCGGCGGCCACCATCGCGCGAAAAAACCCGAGGCTGCCGGGTCGCGAGAGATCGCTGATGAGGTGTTCGAGATAGGCCGTGAGGTCGGCTGAGAGGTCCCCGCTCGCCGGGATGACGAATGCCACTGCGACATCGCTGGCTGCAACATCGAGCACGAGCGCTTCGGGGGTTCTCCACCGTCGGTAGATCGTGGCGTGGTGTACGCCGGCCCGCGTCGCAACAGCGGCAATTGTCACTGCAGCGGCTCCGCCTTCAGCTACAAGTTCTCGTACTGCGGCATGCACAGACTCGCGTGTCTTTGCGGTGCGCCCTCCGGGGCGAAGCTCACCTGTTTCTGGCGCCATGAGTCAATGCTAACGCGAAATTACTTGCATAACCTTGTCGATCGACATACTCTAATGCGAGAAAGGTCGCATTTGTATCGAATGGAGAAACTGTGGCACACGCCCTCATCGTCGGAGCAGGAATTGCAGGAGACGCACTCGCGGTGCTCCTTGACCGGCAGGGCTGGCGGGTAACCGTTGCCGAGATCGCGCCAGGCCTTCGCAAGGGTGGGCAGACCGTCGATCTCCGCGCCGGCTCTCGCGAGGTATTGGCGCGGATGGGAGTTCTTGACACCGTTCTGGCGAGTCTCGTGGCACAGCGTGGGCTGGCGTGGATCGACGAAACGGGTAAGCATCTGGCTGCCATGCCGGTCGAAGCCTTCGACGGTCAGGGTTTCGTGTCGAAAGAGGAGGTCCTGCGCACTGACCTGGCCCGCATCCTCCACAATGTCGGAAGCGCCGGGATCCGCTATCGATTCAATGAGACCGTGGAGTCACTGGACGACCGACCGGATGGCGTGAGTGTGCGATTCCGGTCTGGCGATGTTGATCACTTTGACGTGGTCGTGGGAGCTGATGGTGTCCACTCGCGGGTGCGAGGTATCCGATGGGGCGAGGAAGAACAGTTCCGGAACTCCCTTGGCATCGCGCACGCCTGGTACACGCTCGATGAGCGCGCTGACACGCCGCCGCTCGACGGGTGGTTCCTCATGCACAATGCACCCGGCGGGCTGATGGTCGAGGCCCGACCCGGCCACGCGGGAACGCAGGAAGTTGGCCTTTCGTTCCGTACGACGGAACCGCTCCCGCCACGCGGCGACCGGGCCGCGCAACTCGACCTGTTGGAACGAACATTCCGCGACGTGGGTTGGCGGGCCGCTGAGATCGTCTCGCGCGCCCCTAATGCCGCAGACTTCGCTCTGGACACCTACGACCAGATAGCAGTTCCAAAGTGGCACGACGGACGCGTCGTACTCCTCGGAGACAGCGCCTGGTGCGCAAGCCCGCTCTCAGGGCTGGGAACGGCGCTCGCGCTGCTCGGCGCGGAAGTGCTTGCCCAAGAACTCGCCGACGGGACGGAGCCCATCGGGGACGCATTCGCTCGCTACGAGGACCGGATGCGTCGTCCTGCCCAGGAGGCGCGGAAGCTCCTGCCCGGTCGGGTCGGGATGTTCGTGCCCATGACGCAACTCGGTATCCGGGTCTGGGCAGTCATCTGGAAAGCGGCGCAATGGCGAGTGGCCGCGCCGATCCTGAAGTGGGCGATGGCGGGTCGCGGGCGCGACAGTCCCGACGTGTGAGTGAGGAATATTATCCGGAACCGAATATTCCGTTACACTGCCAAGAAGCGGAATAGATTGTTCCGCAACAGAGTGCAGGGAGTCGCCCCATGAAAATCCTCGTCTATGGAGCCGGTGTCCTCGGGAGCATCCACGCCGTCCGCCTGTACGAAGCCGGAGTCGACGTCACCGTCGTGGCTCGGGCCTCTCGACTTGCCTCGATCCGAGAGAACGGGGTGCTGATTGCCGAGGGAGATCACGGTGCCACACGGTCGGTGGCGGTTCCCGTGACGGACAACCCCAGCGGTCATTGGGACCTCATCCTGGTGTTCGTCCGCACCCATCAGGTGGACGCGGTGCTTCACTCTTTGGCGGGGCAGCGCGGCGACGTGCTCCTTCTCGTGAACTGGGCCGCTGGCCCCGCACCGCTGGGAAACGTGGTCGGACACAACCGCGTACTTCTCGGTTTCCCCACGCAGGGCGGAGTGATGGACGGCGACGTTGTCCGCTACCGGCCGGAGACTCGGCTAACGCGCCTGGCGATGCCGATCGGTGAGCCGGACGGGCGCACCACGCAACGCCTCGAACGGATCGTCGAGATGTTCCGCAGTGCCAATTTCGCCGTCGCCATCGAGCCGAGAATGGATGCCTGGCTCCGCACCCACGCCGCATTCGAGGTGCCGCTCGGACTCGCCGTCCATGCAGCCGGCGGTCCGGAGGCGCTGGCGCAAGATCGGCCCAGGCTCCGCTCGATGGTGCACGAGCTCAAGCGGAGCCTGGCGGCTATGCCCAACGCGACGGTTCCGAGACCGTTCGGAATCCTCAGCGTCCTTCCCGCAGCAATCCTCGTCCCTGTCTTCAGGCTCTTTCTGCGGAGCTCTGCCGCCGGGCCTCTTCGAACGGATTCGGCCGCCGTTTCAGAAGAGCTCGAGTGCTTGGCCGAACAACTGCGGAGCTCAGTGCTCGCCCACTCCGCGAGACTGGAACGATGAGCGACGACGAGAGGCCCAGCCGCGCACGACGATCAGACGCGATTCTCAACAATCAGCGACTCGTGCAGGCTGCCCGCGAAGTCTTCGCAGAGCAGGGGCTCACGGCGACACTGCAGGACATCGCCGCGCACGCCGGCGTCGGCGTGGGAACCATCTACAGAAACTTCGACAGCAAGCAGCAGATCATCGAGACGCTGTATGAGGAAGCCATCGAGGGAGCACTGGCCGGTGTCCACGAGGCCCTCGAGGTCGCTGACCCGTGGCAAGCGCTCGTTACTTTCTTCGAGGTGACCGCGTCGAATCAGGCTCGGGATCGCGGCCTGACGGCGATGTTCCTCGGCTCGGCAACCGGCACGCCTCTCGATCAGACCGCCGCCAGAATCCTTGACGGCGTATCACCGCTTTTTGATAGGGCGCGCGCCGCGGGCGTGGCGCGCGAAGGGATCGGCGCCACAGACATCCTGCCGATCTTCGCGATGCTCGATGCCGTGTACCGGCTGAGCGACGAGAGCCCCGACCTGTGGCGGCGCTACCTCGTTCTTCTTCTGGATGGGCTCCGTGCCAAGGACCGCCCGGAACTGCCCGTCGCCGCCTTGGATGATGCGACATTCCGCTCGTCGCTCGGCGGCGCCCACTAAGCGCGCGAATACCCCTCGGTCGGACGATGACCATTTCTATCTTTTGTCGGGCATCCACGGGATCATTGGCGTGTGCCCAAGAAACACAAGCCGACGCTCGCCGATTTTGTCCGCGAGCTCGAAGCCGCGCCGTCGTCGGGCAGAGTCGACGTGCCGAAGGAGCCGGCCATACGCCCCAGCGGGTTCAACGAGGACGGCGAGCTCTTCGACCACGATGGAATGCCTCTGATGCTGTGGCAGACCACGACTCCCCACGGAGCGGCGAATTTCATCGCTGATGGGGCATTACTGGCGTACGAGCTGTGTGGCTGTGGTGGATTCGCGGGCTGCCAGCCCGTCTGGGTAGCGCCGGACGTCGTCTCCAGGATCAAGCCCGGAAGTAAGCCGAACTTGGTAGACCGCCCGAACACTCCCGAGGGGTGGATCGACGTGTGGGGAAACACTAACGGGACTGTCGTCTTCCTCCACGGCGGAATCGAATGGGGTTGGCTGCGGAACGGTGGAAGAATCCCGGAGTGAGGTCGCGACGCAACAGATCCCGTGTCGGACGGCTGGGTCCGTGGACTTGAGGGCTGCGCGTTCTAGGCTCCGAAGATGCCACTCCTCCCCGCCCGTAACATCCCGCCGGAGACAAAACACCTACTGAGGCGCCAGGGGAGCGGATGGCACGTGGGCGAGCATCTTCGTCTGGACGGTGCGTCCTTTGCCCGCGTGATGAATCCGGTCGACTGGGATACCGGCCACCCCCGGTCATGGGCGTCAATCGTGGGTACCGCTATGAACGCCACTACGTCGTGGAACGACGTCGCTTCGTTGTCAGCCGCGGAGGCCCCGCAAGAAGGCGGAATTTTCCAGCCAACCGCGCGCGCTTTGGCACGGGTTCTTGCTGCTCACACGACGACACCCGATGACTGTTACTTCATGATCTGGGAGGGGTACGGGGCCAGCCGCCCCGGGTTCCCGCACGCCCAGAGCATTGAGACTCCTTATCGGCGTCGGATGCAGATTCTGCATGGCAGCGTCACGGATGGTGCTGATCCAGTCACGGGATCAGGCGGAGATAGTGGTCCGCCCTGGTAGATCCCACGGGACGGCGCGTGGGTCGTGGGAAACGATCTTTATGGCAGGAGCGTCTACGTGGCTGCACGCGAGGAGGCTATTCAGGACATCCTTGCGGCGGATGACCTGGAGGCCTACCGGGCCACCGCCGACATGTGGCTCATCGGGGAAGAGTTTTCGGACGACTGACCCGAGCTCGGGACATCCGCTCTCCGATGTCAATGTCGATCGTGAGAGTCGCTCATGGGCGAGACCTAGACTCGGGGGATGCCCGATGGTCGTCGCCTCCCGATCTGGGCCGGACGCACCGCGGCGCTGCTGGGGATCGTGCTCGTTGCGTTCACCCTGCGCCAGGCAGTGGCGGCGATATCACCGATCCTGGGCGACATTCGCGTAGACATACCGATCTCGGGCACCGGTGTCGGGCTGCTCGGCACCATGCCGCCCATTCTGTTTGCGGCTTCCGGGGTCATGGCGCCGCGTGTCGCCCGCGCCATCGGTCTCGACGGAGGCATCGTGCTCGCGCTGGTGCTCATGACGGTCGGGCACCTCGTTCGCGCGTTCGCGCCGGGATTCGTGGTTCTTCTTGTGGGCAGCGCTCTCGCGTTCGCCGGGACGGGCATCGGAAACGTACTGTTGCCATCCATCGTCCGGCGGTACTTCCCGGACCGGGTCGCCCTCCTCACCGCGGTGTACGGCTGCATCGTCGGCGTGAGCACGGCCGTGCCCGCGGCTCTCGCGGCCCCGTTAGCTGCGCAGGCTGGCTGGCGCTTTTCGCTGGGCATCTGGTCGGTGACGTCGGTCGTCGCGCTGGTGCCGTGGCTCGTCATCATCGTGCGAGAGCGGCGCGCACGAATTGTGGACGACGGCAGCGTGGAGTCCCCGACTGACGCGCTCGTCACCCGGCTGTGGCGGTCGCGCGCGGCCCTGTCGATCACGCTGCTTTTCTCCACCAGCACGATCTGCACCTACGCGGTCTTCGCCTGGCTGCCCGAGATCCTCGGTGATGTCGCCGGTTCGACCCCAACTGAGGCCGGCGTGCTCCTCGCGGTGACCGGCATCATCAGCGTGCCGGGCGCGCTCGTGGTGCCCTTGCTCGCGGCCCGGCTGCGCAACGTCGGATGGCTGATCGTCGCGGGGATCGCGAGCTTCGTGCTCGGTTTCCTCGGGCTGTTGGTCGCCCCCGAATCGCTCACCCTGGTATGGGTCGTGCTCATCGGATTGGGGTCGATCCTGTTCCCGGTCAGCCTCGTGCTCATCAACTCCCGCACCCGCACCCACGGTGGCACGGTCGCCCTCAGCGGCTTCGCCCAGGGGGTGGCCTACGCCCTTGGCGCCCTCGGCCCGCTGCTCGTCGGACTGCTACACGACCTGAGCGGCGCGTGGAGCCTGCCGCTGGTGTTCCTGCTCGCCGTCGCGCTGGTGGCGACGATCCCCGCGATCACGTTGGCACAACCCGCCTTTGTTGAGGACGAACTCACTCGTTAGGGTCGACCGCGTGTCCGATGGTCAGAAGTCGACCGGCTCGCGAATGATCGGGCACGTCATGCCGTGGCCACCGCCGCGGCCACGGCCGAGCTCGGCACCGACGATGGGGGACGCTGAGCTTGTTCGTTTCCGTGCTGGAGGTCGACGCCTCTTGCGTCGTCACGGTTGCTCCTCACTGGGCGGGCGTGGGGCGGGCAGAGAGTGTGGGCAGAGGGGCGCACGGGGCAGCCGCGGTCCGACGATGAAATCGCTGCCCATGGTCCTGTCGGCGCGGGCCGCCAGCCTCACCCCGGGCGGGTGACCGTGCGGGCCACTAAGGCCGGGGTCGCTCCCATCCGGCTACCACCCGCGCCACCGCAATGACAAGAAACAGTTGCCCCGCGATTGCCTCGACGATCGCGACGGTCTGGCCAAACTGGCCGACGGGCACGAGATTGCCGTACCCGGTGGTGGTCAGGGTGGTGAAGGAGAAGAACAACTGGCTGGTGAGGGTGTCCGCGTGCGCGTCGCCGAAGATCGGGACATCCGTCACCAGCGCAGTCAGGTTGAACACGAATGTGAAGAACATCCCGACCAGAACATAGGCCGCGACGGCCGCCAACAGGGTCTGACCGTCTACCCGACCACGGCGTATCTGGTGGGAGAGAATCGCGACCGGTGCGCTGAGATACGCCAGCATCGAGGCGGCGGACAGCGCGATGTCCAGCACGTGTCCCTCGGTTCCTGCCAGGCGCACCGCGATGATGGCCACGGCTGCCACGGCGAGCACGATCCAGCCGGTGCGACGAAGCACCGGTCCGACGTGCGCGACCCAGAGAGTGACCGCGACGGTCGCCAGTTGCACGAGCAGGGCGGGTGCGCTCGGATCCGGAGACGCCTGAGTGGCACACAACACATACGAGACCGCAATGAGCAGCAGCACGACCCAATAGCCGGACTGGGAGTGCGGATGCCTCGCGGCGAGGCGGTCCTGCCAGGCCGCGGGCACCCCTGCCGACGTCCGCCCCGGAGTATCGCCCAGTGTCATGTCGCTCCGGCCCGTCGTCGAACCCCGGCTCGATCCTCTGGCGCGGTGTGGAGGGGCGGCATCATCCGTGGAGGGTGAGGCCGGGGCATCCCGCAGCTCCCACACTGTGGTCGACAAGGGAACGGCTGCGTCGATCACCCGGTCGGCGGCAGATCAAACAACGAAGGTGGTCGACATCATGAGCAACATCACACACAGTCGGTCTTCATCGGGGTGGGCCGACTGGCTGGTCTTCGCCGGAGTGATCCTGGTGATCAACGGAGGCTTCAACGTCATCCAGGGCATCGTGGCGCTCGTCGGGCCCGATGCCTACTTCGCCTCCGTCAACGGCAGCCTCTTCATCTTCAATGTGGAGGGCTGGGCCTGGTGGAATCTCATCATCGGGGCGCTGCAGGTGATTGCGGCGCTCGCACTGTTCTTCAGCGGGGCGGGTTGGGCCCGGATCGTCGCGGTGATTCTCGCGTCGCTGAGCGCATTTGTGCAGATGATCCTGATCCCCGTGCAGCCGTGGTGGTCTCTGATCGTGATCGCGGTGGACGTGCTCATCATCTACGCGCTCGTCGCGCACGGACGGGAGCTTCGCGATGAGGGCAGCCGCAATACCGCGTAGAAGCTAGTTCTCGATGGTCACGGTGAGCAGCGGGCACGTCGCGAGGTCGGCCCGCCTGCCCGTGGAGGCATCGACACAGGTGAATCCGCGGGTGAGGCGGATGGTGGATGTCCCCACCGAACTGGCCGTGAACAACGAGGCATCCCGCTGAAGCGCAGAACCGGAGGCGACGACGCCGTGTGCCAGGGCGGAGCCGCTGGCAATGACACCGCCGAGGGGACGGCCGGTGCCACCGACGATGAGCAGGGATTCACCCACGTGGATGAAGATCAGTGGGGTCGGTGCGCTCGCCAGTTCGCCGGTGCACCCGGCAAGCGGAATGGGTATGTCATCGTCAACCACCACCTGCACCTCGGATTGTGCGCAGGTCGTCTCGTTGCCGGAGCCGGTCTGCCCGACGACGCGAATCGGGCCGGGGGTGGCAGATGCGGCGGGAGAGCTCGGTGCGGTGCCCGCCGCCGCGAGGGTGCATCCCGTGAGGGCCAACACCGCGACCGCCATGACGGCGACATGGCGCCAGGGAAGAGCGGGGGCCGACGAGCGAGTGTTCCGCGTCATGTGGCGACGATAACTCAGATCACGAAGGATCGCGCGGGCTGGCGGCGGCGGGGACGGTGACGAGTCGGGCCGATCAGACTGTGCCGCTGCCGGGTGTTTCGCGTCCACGATTGAGGCGTTCGACCTCGGCGTCGACATCCGACTCCGTGATGTAACGCCGGGTTCCGTAGGCCTCGATCGCCTGGAACACCACCGCAACGCCGATGCCCAGAATCGCCCAGATGGGCCAGAAGTAGCCGCCCGGTGATGTCATCCACCAGATGACAATGAGGAACACGGAAACGACGAGCCACACCCATAACAGCGCGGTGAAATCAGCCCTGGCTTTCAGGCGTCGACGGGCGAGCGTTCGGATTTCTTCCTCGTTCATGGGTCCTTAGGGTAGAACTCCGTGCCCGCTCGCGGCAGGGGTCAGCGGCTGGTTTCTTGCACCGCGATTCCGGGCGCCGATGCAGGCATTCGGCTAAACTGGCGGCATCGAAGGGGAGTAGTTCTCGCTGTGGCACCGCCGCAGCGACGTGCGTGTCGACATGCTGGCGAATCTCAGGATCCGCCCGGTGCGCCACCTCGTGGACATCCACGCGGCGAACGAGACCTTCGGCCAGACACAGCGAAACACGCTCATCCCGGGTTTCGCGTCTTTGGCCGAACTCTCGCCCAGCGGAACTTCGGCCGAAGTCGACCGAAGGAACGCCATGACACCCACATCCGAAGTTCGCCCCGCGGGCGACGCGGGCAACCCCACCTCTGCACCGGATCCCACTCCCGCACAGATCAAACGCTGGCGTCAGTACCTCGCCGACGAACTGGCCGAGGCCTCCGTCTACCGCGATCTCGCGAGCCGGCGCACGGGTGAGGAGCGGGAGATTCTTCTCGGTCTCGCCGAGGCCGAGGGCCGCCACGAGACGCACTGGCTCGAGCTGCTAGGTGACAACGTGGGCAAGCCGCGACGCGGGGACATCCGCACCCGGTTCCTCGGATTTCTCGCCCGACGCTTTGGTTCGGTCTTCGTGCTGGCGCTCGCGCAGCGTGCAGAGTCCCGGTCGCCCTACGAGGAGGACGAGGATGCCACGCGCCAGATGGCCGCGGACGAGCGCATCCACGAGGAGGTCGTACGCGGACTCGCAGAACGCGGGCGCAACCGGCTGTCGGGAACCTTCCGGGCAGCGGTCTTTGGCGCCAACGATGGCCTGGTCAGCAACCTGTCGCTGATTCTCGGTGTCGGTGCGAGCGGAGTGTCCACCCAAATCGTGCTTCTGACCGGTGTCGCGGGGTTGCTCGCCGGCGCGCTGTCGATGGGCGCGGGCGAATATGTGTCGGTGCGGTCGCAGAGGGAACTGCTCGAGGCATCCACTTTCAATCCTGAAGCTCGGACGGCGATACCGCAGCTGGACGTCGACGCGAACGAACTCGCGCTGCTGTACCGCGCTCGCGGCATGAGCATCGAGGAGGCCGAGACACATGCCGCTGAGGTGCTCGATGGCATGCATCAGGAGAAGGCAGAAGCGCCCGCGGCCGACGCGCCCGATGAGCACGAGGCGATCGGGTCGGGCTTCGGTGCCGCGCTGTCGAGCTTCTGCTTCTTCGCGTCGGGCGCGATCATCCCGATCATCCCGTACCTGTTCGGACTCAGCGGCATCACAGCCGTGATTGTCGCTTCCGTTCTGGTCGGCATCGCCCTGCTGGGAACGGGCGCGGTCGTCGGACTGCTGTCGGGCGCCTCGCCGGTCAAGCGCGGTTTGCGCCAGCTCGCAATCGGCTTTGGTGCCGCGGCCGTCACGTACGCGCTGGGTCTCGCGTTCGGGACGTCGGCCGGATAGCTCGCGTTCGAGGGCGCCGGGTGGGGGCATCCGCCCGCCAATCCGCATACGATCTCAGCATGACAATCGCGCTGACGGGCACATCGGGAAATATCGGACGCAAGGTTCTCGAGCGGCTCGGCGGTGAGCATGTGCTGATCGGGCGCGACCTGGCGAAGCTTCCGGCGGGCGGCGCCCACCGCGAGGCCGCCTACGGGGACACCGATGCCATGACGACCGCGCTCGCCGGCGTCGAGACGCTGTTCTTCGTCTCCGGGCGCGAAGCCCCGAATCGTCTGGAGGAGCACTTCTCGGTGGTCGCGGCGGCCTTCGCCGCGGGTGTCGAGCGAATCGTGTACCTGTCGTTCCTGGGCAACTCTGAAAACTGCACCTTCACCTTCGGGCGTCACCACTACTTCACCGAGCAGCGCATCCGCGAGACGGGCATGAAGTTCACGTTCCTGCAGGACAGCCTCTACCAGGACTACCTTCCGTTCATGACGGATCCGGAGGGCGTCATTCGCGGTCCGGCAGGCGATGGCACCGTCAGCGCGGTGAGCACCGACGATGTGGCGGATGTCGCGGCGACGATCCTTCGCGCCGCCGCCGATGGTGACCCCGTGCATGATGGAGTCACGTACCGGGTCACCGGGCCGGAGGCGCTGACGCTCGATGACGTGGCCGCGGCGCTGCAGAAAGCGACGGGTCGGCCAGTGAGATACGAGCGTGAAACCGAGGCGGAGGCGTACGCCTCGCGGGCGAAGTTCAACGCTCCCGACTTCGAGGTCGAGGGCTGGGTGACGTCGTACCAGGCGATTGCCGCGGGCGATCTGTCGGCGATCAGTGACGATGTGCAGCGCGTCACCGGTCATGCGCCGCAGTCCTTCGACGAGTTCCTGCTCGCGCATCCCGAGAGTTACCAGCACCTGCTGTCGTAGCGAGGGCGATGCGCGGTTTGGTGTGGGTTGTTTCCGTTCGCGAGGCAGCCGGCTCAGACTGGTGGGCGCTTGTGGGCATAGTTCAGCTCCGCAACCGGTGGTCCAGCTAAGCGGCCGCCCGGCGCCGGGAGAGTTCGGCGACGGCCACCGCGCGGTTCTGGCCCATCGGTTTCCACGTCTGGGTCGGATCTACCCACGGTGGGGCCAGCAGATAGGGCTTGCCGTTGATCATTGTCATCTGGTTGTCGGAGCGGTGGATATCCCGATGGTGGGGGCCGCAGATCAGCACCGCATTGTCGATGTCGGTGGGACCACCCTCGCCGTAGGGGATCACGTGGTGACCTTCACTCTGTCGCGCCGAGGTTGAACAACCATCGACTGCGCAGGTGCCGCCGTCCCGGGCGATCATCGCCCGCCGCTGTGCGTCGCTGAAGAGTCGCGGTTTGGGGCCAAGGTAGAGGATTTCGCCGGAGTTGCCGAGGACTACCTTTTGAACACCGCCGTCGCACGCCATCTGGCGGATCGTGGCCATGGAGACGGGCTCGTCACCGCCGTCGATCCAACCGACGCCGGTGCCCCGTTCAAGGTCTTCGAGCGTTACCACCGCGGTCACCGTGGCGGTCGCCCTGGCGCCGCCGGTCTCGTTGGCGCTCGCCCGCATTCCGGCCTTGAGATAGCCGAAGAGAACGTCGGACTGACGTTGCTCCCGCGTGCGGTTGTCGGCGATCACCACTCGTTCGCGTCCATCATCGTCAATGACTGTCACGTTCTCGCTGTCATCCTCGGAGAGGAAGCGAGGCACCTTGGCGCTCTGTGCCTCTTCGAACAGCGCCTTGACGTGAGCAGTTTCGACCGGGGTCGCGTCCCACACGATGCGGGAGATGCCATTGTTCTCCCGCCCGACCCGAAGACCGCGACGGGCGTGAATCTCGTCTTCCCGCGGCTCTGCTCCGTCGGGGTCAAGGGCCTCTCGCCAGATGCGGGCCTGAGTCTGAACGAGGTCTGTCGACTTCTCCTGTGCGAAGTCGACGAGGCTCTCTTCTGCCGTGGCGATGTCGGTGGGGGCGGCGGTCGCGCCGTCTAGGCATTTAATGATGCGGGACGCGGCATCCACTCCAATGAGTCCCGCTTCGACGGCTCCCGAGATGCGGGGGTAGGAGTAGGGCTCGAAGGATCCGTCGAGGGCCAGCCGAAGGCGAAGCGTGGTGCCCAGCTTCATTCTGCGGTACGCCTCGGCCTCGGAAATGCGGGTCAGTCGCTCAAGCAGAAAGGCAGGCTTTGCGTCTCCCAGTCGGGAAGCAAGTCCCTCGGTCCCGAGTTCGTAGCGCGACCGATGGGCGATCTCTGCGGCGGTCTTGGCGCGGATGCCGTCGACGAGTCTGCCGGCCTGCTCGATCTGCGCGGTCACCGAGCACAGGGTGTCGTCGCTGAGCGCATCGAGGGACCTGCTCGCCACGTTTTCGAGCAACGCGATCGACGACACGACGTCGGGCACGAGTGCCTCTTCGGCGCCCGCGTCGGTGCCCATTCCGAGGTACTCGGAGAGAGCCGCTGCATCGATTTCCATACGTAAATTTTCTCGGCTGGCACTGACATTTCGGGGTCAAAAAGCCCGGAATTCCGGGGATGTGGATAAGTTTGTGCGAAATATTTCGGCGACCAGGTGGGTATCCCACCGAAGGCACATTGAGTAGTGCAGCACCCCTGCGAGGATGAGATCACACGCGACACCGGCAAAGGAGCCATCACCATGTCAGCTGCCGTTTCTCTCATCACCGCGAGCCTGCTTTCGAGCCACGCGGGATATTCGCACGCGGCAGTGGTGGCATCGGGTACACGACTGGTGTTCCTCGCCGGAAGTTGCCCGGTTGACCTCGATGGGTCCACTGTCGCAGTCGGGGACGTCGCTGGACAGGCTCGCGCGTGCATCGACAATATGGCGATCGCGCTGCAGGCAGCCGGGGCGACGATCAGCGATGTGGTTTCTACGCGGATCCTTGTTGCGTCCCGCGACCGAGAAGACCTGGTGCTGGCGTGGGACATCGTCCGCGCTGCGTTCGGGGATCACGCCGTACCGAGCACGCTCCTGGGAGTCACCGTCCTCGGTTACCCGGACCAACTCGTCGAGGTCGAGGCCGTTGCAGCGATCTCCGTTGATTCGACCCTCGGGAGTTAAGAAGAGCCGCCCCACCACGCTGGTGGGACGGCTCTGTGTCGGACTGTGGGCGATTAGCGCTCGTTGGCCAGCTGGAGCCGCTTGACCTCGCGGGCAGCGAGTTCCTCGGGCGTCGCGGCCTCGTAGGGCAGTGCATAGGTCGGGGCGCCGCCGATCGCGGCAGACCCGGCCGGAGCAGACACCATGGGTGCGTGACCGTTGGGTGCGTGGGGCGCCTCTTCGAGGGCCGGCTCGGCGTGACCGCCGGAACGGGACATCCGGTCGATCCATTGGAGGGCGATGGCGGAGAGGATGAAGACGATGTGAATGACGACCTGCCAGAGCACGCCGTCCCAGGTGTACGACTCTTCGGAGGTGTCGCCGGCGGTGGCCGCGGAGCCGCGGGGGCCGATGCTGCCGACCTCGATAAACGTCTTGAGAAGGTGGATCGAGGAGATGCCGACGATGGCCATCGCGAGCTTGACCTTGAGCACATTCGCGTTGACGTGGGACAACCACTCAGGCTGGTCGGGATGTCCGTCGATCTTGATCTTCGAGACGAACGTCTCGTAGCCGCCGATGATGACCATGATCAGCAGATTTGCGATCATAACGACGTCAATCAGGCCGAGGACGGCCAGCATGATGACGGCCTCATCGATCTCGATTCCGTGGTCGCCGGGGTGCGCGAACGCCTCCCAGACGGTGCCGCCCAGGTGGTACAGCTCGACCATGAAGACGACGACGTAGATGACCTGCGCGATGATCAGACCGATGTACAGCGGGGCCTGAAGCCACCGACTGAAAAAGATCATGAATCCGACGCTCTGGACCCATCGGGATTGCTCTTTGAACTGGTGGGGTGCGGGGGATTGGCTCACGCGCCCATACTAGGGAGGCCTCATCTGGGAACGTCCTGTACGATCGTCAGAGTGAAGGGGAGTATCCCACTGAGCCGCGTTCGTCAGCACAGGTTCCAATGGTGAAGCCTCGGACGTGGCCACCGTTTTCGGTGAGGGAGAGACTTTCGGGTTCTGCTGTACCCGTTTCCTGACCAAAGGACCTCCATGGCGCTTGAATTACCGCTGGCCTTCGAGATCATCTCGTTCGTCGTACTCACCCTGATCATCGTTGCCGACCTCGTGTTGGCATACCGCAGGCCACACATCCCGTCGACCAGAGAGTCGGCCCTCTGGGTAGCGTTCTACGTCGTGCTGGCGTTGATCTTCGCCGTCATCATGTTCTTCGTTGGTGGCAGTGAGCACGCGGGGCAGTTTGTTGCGGGATGGCTCACCGAATACAGTCTCTCGATCGACAACCTGTTCGTGTTCGTGATCATCATGGCCAGGTTCTCGGTACCCCGGAAGTACCAGCAAGAGGTGCTCATGGTGGGCATCATCCTGGCGCTGATCTTCCGCGGAATCTTCATCCTCCTCGGGGCGACGATCATCGAGAACTTCAGCGCGGTGTTCTACCTATTCGGTCTGTTCCTGCTCTATACGGCCTACAACCAGGCGTTCACGAACCACGATGACGAGACCGAAACCGAAAACAAGCTCATCAAGTTCCTGCGCAAGCGCATCGCCATCACCGACGACTACGACGGCGCCAAGATCCGCACCGTGATCGACGGCAAGAAGATCTTCACGCCGATCCTGATCGTGTTCATCGCCATCGGCACCACGGACATCGTCTTTGCGCTGGACTCGATCCCCGCGATCTTCGGTATCACGCAGAGTCCGTTCATTGTCTTCGCCGCCAACGTGTTTGCTCTGATGGGGCTGCGCCAGCTGTACTTCCTGCTCGGCGATCTCATCGACAAGCTCGTGTACCTCCACTACGGAATCGCGTTCATCCTCGGTTTTATCGGCGTGAAGCTCTTCTTCCACGCCCTGCACGAGAACGAACTCCCGTTCATCAACGGCGGCGAGCACGTCGACTGGGCGCCGGAGATTTCGACCCTCATGTCCCTCGCGGTGATCATTCTGTCCATGGCCGTCGCGGTAATCGCGAGCCTGATCAAGATCCGTATCGACAAGAATCGTGCGGCCCTCGAGCCGGCAGGGTCCGTCGACGACAAGTAGCGTCGCTGAGTAATAAGGAGTGCGTGCCGGGCGTGGATCGCGTCCGGCACGCCCTCTGCACCACAGACACGTTTCGCCTCGCGGCACAATCGTCGTAACTGAGAGGCGCTTGTGTTGGTACCGTAGAGCGTCATACGGGACTAGCCGGAGGGGGCATCCGTGCACAGCAGCGCCATTGTCGCCTTGACCGCGGGTGAAGCGCGCCTGTCGGTGAGCGCTGCCACTGACGTCGGATCCGTCCGCGCGATCAACGAAGACAGCTATATAGCGCAACCGCCCCTGTTTGTCGTCGCTGACGGAATGGGCGGCCACGCGCACGGCGACCGCGCGAGCCAGACCGTCGTTTCGGTACTGCGCGACAGTTTCGCCGCCGGATCGATCCCCGCGCCCGAGCAGGTACTTGCCGCAATTCGTGACGCCAACGACGCGGTACTCGGCTTCTCCGACGAAGACGGTGCCCGCGTTCTGTCCGGCACAACTCTCGTGGGCATCGCCCTCGTCGAGGCTCGCGGCGCCGACTATGCGCACTGGATGATCTTCAACATCGGCGACTCCCGCGTCTACAGCTGGGATGGCCGCCACCTCATCCAGCTGAGCGTTGACCACTCTGCGGTGCAGGAACTGGTGGATGCCGGTGTGCTGACGTCAGCGGAAGCGCTCGTGCACCCCGACCGCAACATCATCACCCGCGCCATCGGTGCGTCGGAGGACGCCGACGCCGACGTCTGGCTGCTCCCCGCGATCGGCGCGCAGTCCTTCCTCATCTGCTCCGACGGGCTCACCAAGGAACTCGAAGACGACGCGATCGCGCAGATCATGACCCAGCACGCCGCGGACGGCGATCGCTCCTCCATCGCCGATGCCCTCGTCGCCGCGGCACTGCGGTCCGGGGGACGCGACAACGTGACGGTCGTTGTGGTCGAATCATCCATCGACCAGCCCCTCATCGACGAAGAAGAAACGTCCGACCGCGCGCTGCGCACCGTCGAATACCTCGAAGACACGCGCCCACGCGCCTAGGACGGACCGCATGATCTCCTACGTACCCGCCGCGGGCGGCGACTTCCTGCTTGTCGCGACGGAGAACCGCGTGCTGTTCTTCCGCGCACCGGCCACGACGACCACCGGATCGATCAGCGACGTCTGGGACGCATTGGGGGCGGATGACCCGGTGCAGTCGGTCCTCGGCCGCCTGACGAGTGCCGGGCTCGAGTCGACGCCCCACTTCGCCCTCGCCATCTGGTCGCCGGTCGACTCGTCCGTGCAGGTTCTCGTGCGCGGGGATCTTCTCGTCGACGTCGAGTCCACCCGCGTCAGCAACCGCATCGACGCGCGTGGGGTGTCGACCTGGCGCGAAACCACGATCGAGGCCGCGACCGGGCTCGTGGTCACCACCTCCGAAACGGCTTCTGCCGCCGGAACGGCTCTGCCGTTGCGCGCTGGTGCAGTGTGGGCGTCGTCCGCCACGGCGAGCTTCGACGCGTCGCTTCCCGCGCCGGCCATCTCCGAGGTTCGCGCCGCTCCTGTCGCGCCGGCCTCGGCCGCGACCACCTCGGCCGCGCAGACCCCGGCCGCGCCTGCCGTCACGCCTCCGCCCGCGGCGGCCCCCGTGCCCGCGGCGACGTTCTCCGATGCGTCCGATGTCGTCGAAGAGACGTCGATGCGCATCACGTTGCCGCCGGTGGGTGAGCGTCCGACCGACCCGGCAGGCGCCGACGCCGCTGACGCTGACGACGCTGCTGGTGCAGACGCCGATGCCGCGGCTGCCCCGGATGACCAGCCAGGCGAGCCCGCCGATCCCGAGGGAACCGCGGAGCCCGACGACGACATTGAGCACCTGCTCGACGCGACGATCGTGCGGTCGACGGACAGCGTTCCGTCCCGTCCCGTCGCGGAGCCCGCCACCGACGTGCTGCCCGTCGTCGACGCCGAAACGGCGGAGCCCGAGGGCGACCACGACGGTTTCACCATCATGAGCGCCGACCTCGCAGCCCTGCGTTCCGCCAAAGGCGCCGGGTCAGGCACGGCGACGGGGGGAGGGGCGGATGACGCGCCCCGGGTGCCCGAACAGGCGACCCTGTACCTCGAATCTGCCTCAGGCACCCGCGAACCCCTGACTCAGCCGGTCCTGATCGGCCGGGCGCCGAGCGTCAGCAAGGTTTCCAGCGGTCAGGTTCCGCGGCTGCTCACAATCGCGGGCAACCAGGACATCTCCCGCAGCCACGCCCAGATCGCTCTCGAGGGAGACACCGTCGTCGTCACTGACCTGCACTCACGCAACGGCACGTCGATCGTGCTCCCGGGCAAGTCCCCGCAGCTGCTGCGGCAGGGCGAGCCCACGGCGATCCTGGTGGGCACGGTCATTGACCTCGGCGGCGGAATTTCGTTCACCCTTCGGCACGACGCATGAGCCGCGCGCCATCCACTCCTCCCCAGATTCCGGGTCTGGAATATGTGAAGCCGCTCGGCACCGGTGGGTTCTCCGACGTCTTCCTCTATGACCAGCTGCTGCCCCGACGCCAGGTCGCGGTCAAGGTCCTGCTGACCGACGGCCTCGACACCGAGGCGCGCAAGGCGTTCGTCGACGAGGCCAACCTGATGGCGCAGCTGTCGGCGCATCCGTATATCGTCACGATTTTCCACGCAGATGTGGCATCCGGCGATCGCCCCTATTTCGTCATGGAGTACTGCTCGGGCCCGAGTCTCGCCGATCGCTACAAGTCCGAGGTCTTCAGCGTTGCGGACGCCCTGCGCACGGGCGTTCGGCTGTCCAGTGCCATCGCGACCGCGCACTCCGCCGGCATCCTCCACCGCGATATCAAGCCCGCCAACGTGCTGTCGAACCAGTTCGGCTGGCCGGCGCTCACCGACTTCGGCATCAGCTCGTCCCTCGAGGACGAGCTGCCTGGCCATCAGCCGACGGTCGCCGAACTGCGCGAGAGCGACAGCTCGACCATGGGGCAGTCGGTGGGAATGAGCGTGCCGTGGTCGCCGCCGGAGATGTTCGAGACCCACCCGCAGCCCGACGTGCGCTCGGATGTCTTCTCGCTCGCCGCCACCATCCATACGCTTCTCGCCGGTCGTACACCGTTCGAAATCCCGGGTCGGTCGAACGGCGCCCTGGATCTCATCGGGCGCATCGAACGCGGCGTCATCACGCCCATCGGCCGCGATGACGTGCCCCGGTCGCTCGTTGCGGTGCTGCAGAAGGGCATGGCGACCCGTCGCGAGGAGCGTTACGCGACCGCGGTCGACTTCGCCCGCGCGCTGCAGCGCATCGAGCTCGAGCTCGGGTACTCGGCCACTTCCATCGAGGTGCCGAACCTCGTTGTCGAGCAGCGCGGCGCCGATGACACGCAGGCCAGCGACGAGGAGACCCGCGTTCGCCCCGTCGCCACCATCGCGGCGCAGGCTCCCCGCTCCACCCCCAGCGTCGGCGACGACGAGACACTCGTGCGCGCGGTGCGCATCATCGCGCCGCCGGTCGCGCCGTCCTCCGCCGGCGGCACGCAATCGGGCCTCGAAGAAACCATCGTGCGGGGACCGCGGGTGGTGGATGCCACGGTGGTTCGCCCCCGGACCACCTCCGGTTCTCCGGCAACCGGCGCCGCCGACACCGGAAGTCTCGCAACGCCATCATCGCTGGACGGGTCGTCGCCGACAGCAACGGAGACCCCGGCCGCCGACGCGGCGTCCACCGCGCCCTCGAAGACACGCCGGCGCTGGATCATCGGGGCGGTCGCAGCCCTCGTGGTCGTGGGTGGCGTGGTTGGGACATCCGTCGCCCTGTCCGGCCCCTCCACCACCCGCCAGCCGCCCGCCGCGACGGCTCCCGCCAATGCACCCGGCCAGAGCGCCGTCGTGGACAGCCCGGTACCGACTCCCGACTACCTGTCGGTCATGCCAAGCGCCGATGGGCTGAGCGCCACGTTCGTCTGGAAGAACCCGTCACCGGTGGACGGCGATACCTACCGCTGGTCGTACTCGGAGCAGCCGGGCGTGCAGACTCCCGTGCAGGAGGCTCAGGTCACGGTGCAGCGGCCCAGTGCCGGGGCACGTGTCTGTGTGTCCGTCTCGATCTTGCGGTCGGGCAAGACCTCCGCCGTTCCGCTGGAGATGTGCGACCCGCAAAAGTAACGATCGGGTGTAGCCACCCATTCGCGGGCAGAAGCGGCTGTCTCGAATACGACACATCGTGTTACGGTGATCGAGAAAGAACTGTTAAGAACTCAATGCTGACGCGGGCGGGGCTAAGTGAGCATCTTCAGCTCGTGGGGGCGTGGGCGGCGCGCGATTGCGTCCGCGGTAGTGATCGCGATCGCGGCCGGAATTCCGGTGACCGTTGCGGTTCTGCACGAGGGTTTTCCGACCTCTGACGTCGAGCTGAACACCCGCGACGTGTGGGTAACGAACAACACACTGTCTCTCGCCGGTCGTCTGAACCGCCAGATCGAAGAACTCACCGCCGGTGTCACGACCGTCAGCCAGTCCATCGACGTTGTGCAGGACGGCAAAAACGTCTTTTTGCACGACCTGTCGCAGAACACGCTCGAGCGTATCGATCAGTCCCGGGTCACCCTCGTGCAAAAAGCACTCGTGCCTGCCGGTGCAGAGATCGCGTTGGGCGCCACGACCCTAACCGTCCTCGACCCCGCCGACGGCAAGTTGTGGGTAGTGGATGTCGCGAACGAGCTGAACTTTGACCCCACCACGGCCAAACCGGCCCTCACCCTCGGCGTCGGGGCACACGCCACCGTCGGGCTTGATGGCGTTGTCTACGCCACCTCGCCCAAGAAGTCCAAGCTGTACGAGATCGAGGGCGCCGGATTCAAGTCGACCTCCGTCTCGCTGAAGATCCCGGCCGTGCACCAGCTCGCCGTCGTCGGATCGAAGCCCGTCATTCTCGACGCCGAGAAGGACGTGCTCATCACCGAGGACGGCACGAACATCGCCCTCGGTTCCGACGGCATCCGGCTCCAGCAGTCGAGCGCGAAGAACGACTTCGCCCTGGTCGCGGGCGCCGACTCGTTGCTGGAAGTACCGCTGGATGGCGGCGACGTCACCAAGATTTCGGCGGACATCGCGCCTGTCACCGCGGCCACGGATGTCTCCGCACCCGTCTGGCTCGATGGCTGTGCCCACGCCGCCTGGGCAGGCGGCCAGCGCTACCTCGAGGCGTGCACGGGCGCGAAGGCCCGCACCATCGACATCACAGAGCCGACCCGGGGCTACGCGCTCGAGTTCCGCGTCAACGGTCACGTTGTCGCCCTGAACAACCTGGTGAACGGCAACACCTGGGTGCTGCAGTCCTCCCTCCGCCTGATCAACAACTGGCAGGAGATCACCCCTCCTCAGGAGAACACCCCGGAGAAGGGCACCGAGAAGTCCTCGCAGCAGTCCTTCGAGGAGACCCTCGCCACCCGCACCGACGTCAACCGTCCGCCGATCGCGCGCAACGATGACTTTGGCGTGCGCCCGGGACGCACCACGATTCTGCCGGTGCTCGACAACGACACCGACCCCGACGGCGACGTGCTTGTCATCACCGACTTCACCGCCATCCCCGAGAACATTGGCCACATCGACGCGATCGACGGAGGCAGGGCTCTGCAGTTCACCCCGGGGCAGTCCGTCTCCGGCGGAACATCCTTCCGCTATACCGTCAGCGATGGCCGTTCCGGCGGTGTCACCGAGGCGTCGGTCAACCTCCGCATCGTTCCGCTCGAGCAGAACAACGCTCCCGTCTCCAACCGCGACGGCGCAACCAGCGTCGAGGCTGGCCACTCCATCGCGTACAACGTGCTGAGCGACTGGATCGACCCGGACGGCGACGACCTGCTCCTCAAGGCCGCCTCCGCGACCAGCGCCGACGACGTGCGCTACACCCCGGACGGCTTCATCACCTTCCAGGACAAGGCCGGAGTGCTCGGCAAGAAGACCGTGTCCTTCATCGTCTCCGACGGAACGCTCAACGCCACCGGCGAGTTCACCGTCGACGTCAAGGCCGACGGCTCGATGACGCCGGTCGCCACCCCCGACTTCATCTCGGTCTTCGCCGGTCAGACCGTCGTGGTCGAGCCGCTGGCAAACGACCTCTCTCCGTCGGGTGCGCCGCTGCGCCTGTTGGCAGTGGATGACGCTCCGCCCACCGCGACCGTCACGCCAAACCTCGACGCGGGCACCGTTGCGGTCAGCTCGACCCTCGTGGGTCCGATGTACCTGAAGTACGCCGTGGCCGCCGGAACGCCGACCGGCAACGGACTCATCCGCGTGGACGTCCTGCCCGACCCCACAGAAGATCTCCCGCCCATCGCGGTGAAAGACGTCGGGTACCTCCGCAGCGACGAGGCCACCACTGTCAAGGTTCTCGACAACGACGTTTCACCGACCGGCAAGGTGCTCTCGGTGCAATCCGTTGACACCGAGAACACCAGCGACGCCGTCACGGTCGAGCTTCTCAACAACACGGTCATCCGCGTCACCGCATCCTCGGCGTTGACCGAACAGACCCAGTTCACGTATACCGTCAGTGACGGGCACAGCACAGCGACCGCTGGTGTCACCATCGTTCCGGTTCCGCCGCTGCTCAAGAGGCAGCCCCCGGTGGCGACGGATGACCGCCAGACCGTGCGCGCGGGAGATATCGCCAGCGTCTCCGTGCTGAAGAACGACTACCACCCGGACCAGGAACGCCTGATCCTCAACAACACGCTGTCTGATGTGTCGAACGCCGGCGGAGGGCTCGCCTTCGTGAACGGCGACACGGTGCGGTACCAGGCACCCGCAAAGGCGGGGGAGTACTCGGTCGTCTACCGCGTCGACGACCAGTTCGGTGAGTCGGCCACGGCGACTGTCACCTTCGTCGTGACGGCGCCCGACGCGGCAACCAACCGTCCGCCGACGGCGACAACGCAGACCGCCCGCACGTTCTCGGGCTCGACGGTGCGCATCGACATCCCGTTGGACGGCATTGACCCCGATGGTGACTCGGTCGCCCTCAATGGCATCACCGTGAACCCGCAGCAGGGCCGCATCTCTTCCAGGGGCGCGACCTGGTTCGTCTACGAGGCGTTCGAGGGTGTGGCAGGAACCGACACGTTCAGCTACGAGGTCCAGGACACCTATGGCGCGAAGGCCACCGGAAGCATCGTGGTCGGCATCATTCCCCGCGGTGACCTGAACGCCCAGCCCAACGCCGTCAACGACGCGATCGAGATGCGCCCGGGCAAGACCGCCTCGGTGCAGGTGCTGCTCAATGACTCCGACCCGAACGGGTTCGGCATCTCACTCGAACCGAAGCTGCTCGACGTGGACTCCGTGCTCGACGCGTCCGTTGACGGCGAGAAGGTCATCGTGACCGCGCCCGAGACCGAGGGCGGCTACGTGCTGCGCTACCAGATCTCCAACGGCCACGGCGGCTCGGCCACCGCGTTCGTTCAGGTCAAGGTCACCAAGAACGCGCGGATCGTTCCGCCCACGGCGACCGACTACTACGTGCTCGACACCGAGATCAAGGGCACGGACCCGGTCGTGGTCGACGTGCAGAAGCTCATCAACAACCCGTCCGGTCTCGACTCAGACCTGCTCATCACGAGCGTCGGCCCCAACAAGGGAAACGCGACGGTCAGCCAGCAGGATGGCACCGTCACGGTCACCCCAAAGTCCACCCGGTACGCGGTTGCGTATCAGGTGACGGATCCGGATGACCCGACGCTGAGTGGCACCGCATTCATCGTCGTCCCCCCGCTCGTGGCACCGCCCGTTCCCACCACGTCGACGACGACGAACACACCCAAGCCCGCGGCTCCGCCGTATATCAAGATCGGCTTGCCCAAGCAGATCGTGCCGATGAACGGTACGCGTGACTGGAACCTCAAGGACATCGTCACGGTGCCGTCGGGCAAGCCTCCGATCATCGTGAACAAGGGCAGTGTCGTCGCCACCAACGGCAACGGCACCCTCGCGTACGTCGACAAGGACACCATCCGTTTCACGCCGAAGAAGGACTTCCGCGGCCAGGGCAGCATCACCTTCGAGGCCACCGATGGCACGTCTGCGACCGACCCTCTGGGCGCCAAGGCAATCCTTCAGCTGCCCATCACCGTCGGCGACCCGAACTTCGAGGACGTTGCGCCCTCCTTCACCAAGCTCGACATCAAGGTGCAGTCCGGCGAAACCGCGGTGGCTACCGACCTGCGCGACTCGACGACCCACCCCAACAAGAAGCTCATCCCGACCTTCACCTACTCGGGCCTGACGGCAGCGACCGGTGGCATCGTCGCGACCCTCAACGGGTCGGTCCTCACCGCTTCCGCCCCCTTCGGCACGCAGCCCGGCGTCAAGACGACCGTGAGCTTTGTCATCAAGTACAAGGCATTCTCGGTTCCCGGCACGGTGACGATCACCACGGTGTCGTCGACCCGTCCGCTTCCCAACGCGGTGGACGATGCTGCGAAGGGACAGCGGAACGTGACATCCACCGTCAATGTCCTTGCGAACGACTTCGATCCGTTCCCCGACAAGCCGCTCGTCGTTCTCGACGCGGCACTGCAGGAGCCGTCGGCGACAATGTCGTGGACGCCGGACGGTCAGGTCACTATCTCTCCGACGGCTGTGGGTAACTTCCATGTGATCTACACGATTGAAGACGCGACCAAGGATCCTGCGCGCCGGGTGAAGGCGATCTATACGCTGACCGTTCGGGATATCCCCGATCAGCCCGCGGCTCCCGCGATTGTCTCGGAGCAGGACACGGCAGTCAGCGTGAGCTGGCAACCACCGACAACCAACGGTGAACCGATCCTCGAGTACGTTCTGACCTGGAACGGCGGATCGAAGACTTTCGGTCCCAACGAGTCGACGGCAACGATCGACGGCCTGACCAACGGAACGAACTACAACTTCCGCATCACGGCGAGCAACATGCTCGGGGTGAGTACGGTGTCCGAAGCCAGTGCGGCGGCGCGTCCGTTTGGTGCTCCATCGGCACCGTCGTCCGTTTCCATTTCTTCTGCGACGAACGGCAGCGGAGTTGTCTCCATGAGTTGGGGAGCGGCCAGCGGAAATGGACGCGATGTCGACCATTACAAGTGGACGCTGAGTGACGGAACGACTGGTGAGACCACCTCGCTGTCCGCGTCATCCACCCGCACCGTCGGCTCGTCGTACACCGTCACGGTCGTTGCTGTCGGACCTACTGGGCTCGCTGGCGCAGGAAAGGCAAGCGGGTCATCCGTGACGCCGACCCCAGGCCAGGTCGCCAGCGCCACCGCTACGGCAGGCGCCAAGGGCGACAAGACCGTCACGCTGAAGTGGGGGAACGCAGCGACCACCGGCGACATCGATCGATACGAGATCAATGTGAACGGTGAGGGGTGGAAGTCGCAGGGCCTCGAACACAGCGCCTCGTACACCGGCAAGTTCGGTTCCGCGACGAGCTTCTCAGTGCGGGCCGTGGACAACGGCTCTACTGGCGCTGCGATCACGTCGAACTCGGTCACCCCGGAAGATGTTCCGCCACCAACTCCGCCGGGTGGATCTATCACCGCGGTGTCAGCGGAAACCTACGTCTGTCAGGACGCATCTGCAAAGAAGGTATGCCGCCAGGCAATCTTCACCATTCACGATGCACCGTCGGGCACCAACCAGGCCTTCCTGCAGCTGCTCAACAGCAGCGGTGCGGTGACCTGGACGTCGCAGAGCACCGGGTCCGTCTCCGGTAACGACGGCCGCACCGGTGGCTTTGTAGCCGACCCGGGTGCCGGAAACTCTGTCCGCGTCAAGCTGGTGGGACCGAACGGGACCTTCTACACCGACCCGGTCGGGCGCGACACATGGCTCAACCTTCCACAGCGTTAATGGCTCTCAGACTTCAACCCCAGAAAGAGGAAACGCAATGCCCGTAACTCAAGAGCAGGCGACCTGGTTCGCGGACGCCTTCAACAAGCTTGTCGGCAACGTTGGACAGGCAATCCTCGGCAAGGACGAGGTCATCCGTCTCGTTGTGACGGCGCTGCTGTCTGACGGACACGTGCTGCTGGAGGATTTCCCGGGAACGGGAAAGACGGTTCTCGCAAAGGCGATCGCCAACACCCTCGACGGCACGAACTCCCGCATCCAGTTCACCCCCGACCTCCTCCCGTCGGACGTCACCGGTGTGACGATCTACGACCAGGGCAAGGGCATCTTCGAGTTCCACAAGGGCCCGATCTTCGCGTCGATCGTGCTCGCGGACGAGATCAACCGCGCGAGCCCCAAGACCCAGAGCGCGCTGCTCGAGGTCATGGAAGAGGGCGTCGTCACGGTGGATGGCGTCGGCCACGCCGTTGGCTCGCCGTTCATGGTGATTGCCACGCAGAACCCGATTGAGCAGGCGGGTACCTACTCTCTGCCCGAAGCACAGCTCGACCGCTTCCTCATCAAGACATCGCTCGGATACCCCGACCACGCGACCGCCGTCGCCCTGCTGCTGGACTCCGGCAACCGCGCTCGTGCCGCCAAGATCACGCCCATCGTCACGTCGGAAACCGTGACTACGATGTCGCAGCTGGCCTCCGAGGTCTTCGTCGACCGCTCGATCATGGAGTACATCAGCACCCTTATCACCGCCACCCGCAACAACAAGGACGTCGTGCTCGGTGCCTCCATGCGTGGTGCCATGGCGCTCTCCCGTGCGGTGAAGACCTGGGCCATCGCCTCCGGTCGCACCTACGTCACCCCCGACGACGTGCGCGACCTCGCCGTGCCCGTACTTGCCCACCGCCTCATCATCGACCCGGAGTCGGACTTCGCCGGTGTCAAGGCGGAAGACATCGTCACCCGCATCCTCATCGATGCGGAGCCGCCCGCCTACCGGGCCGCGTGATCGCCGCAGCATGATTCGCAAACTTCTCTCGCTCGCATCCCGCCGGGTGGTGACCACCGTCGGGCCGGTTCTCTCCGTTATCAGCGGAGTTGGATGGCTCGTGCTGGGCGCTGCCGTCGTGACGTGTGTCATCGGCTGGAGCCTCGGGTGGCAGGAGTTTGTCTATCTGGGGGTGACCCTCGCCGCGGCGCTTCTCGTCGCGCTGGCGTTCATCTTCGGCCGGTCCACGTATTCGGTCGAGATCGAGCTGAACCCGCTGCGGGTGGTCGCGGGCGATCGTGCGCTGGGACGTCTTCTCGTTACCAATACGAGGGACCAGCGCTCCGGGGCATCCCGGGTCGAACTCCCGGTGGGAGCAGGCTCGGCCGAGTTCATCGTGCCGCCGCTGGACTCCAAGGTCGTGCACGAGGAACTCTTCGCGGTGCCGACCAACCGTCGGGCTGTCATCGTCGCCGGACCCGCGATCTCCGTGCGGGGTGACCAGCTGGGGCTGCTTCGCCGCACGGTGACGCTCGCCGAGTCCGTCGAGCTGTTCGTGCACCCGATCACGACGCCGCTCGCGCCGTCGGCCGCGGGCCTCGTGCGGGACCTCGAGGGTCAGGTCACGAAGACCATCAGCAACAACGACATCGCCTTCCACGCTCTGCGTGCCTACGAGCCCGGCGACGACCGCCGGTACGTGCACTGGCGCACCTCCGCACGCACCGGTCAGCTGATGGTTCGCCAGTTCGAGGAGACCCGTCGCTCGCAGCTGGTTCTGCTGTTTTCTTCCGAGCGCAGCTACTACGCGTCCGACGACGAGTTCGAGCTTGCGGTATCCGTGCTCGCCTCGCTCGGCGTGCAGGTGATCCGCGACGGCACCACCATCAACGTCCTCACCGAGGACCGCGAGCTTCGCGCCCGCACCGTCAGCTCGCTGCTCGACGACAGCTGCCGCATCGAGGCGCTCACCACGCCATTCGCCTCCACGCGCGACTTCGCCCGCTCGGCCACACGCCGCCTCCCCGCGCCCAGCGTCGTCATGGTAGTTGCCGGATCGCTGTTCCCCGTCAGCGACTTCCGCTCGGTCGAGGCGCTCTTCGGCCAGGACACCCAAACCGTCGGCTTCCGCGTCGAACAGGGCGGCACGCCGCGCCTGTCGTCCATCAACCGACTCCGCGTCGCCACCATCGGATCGCTCGACGATCTTCCCCGCCTTGTCAGGAGAGCGACATGACGACGGATGCCACGTCCGCCCGCACCCCGTCAGCGGCGGCCATCGCGGCCGAGATGCACCCCATCGCGCGCCGAACCTGGATCGACACCGCGGTCATCCTCGGCCTCGGAATCATCGCGATGTTCGGTTTCGGCACGGCCTTCGACTCCCCGGTCTACCTTCTCGCGGGCATCGGCGGTCTGCTCGTCGGCGCGTTCGCCGCACTGCTGTCCTACCGCCTCGGGTTCGGAGCCCTCCTCACCGTGGGCGTCGGCATCATCGCGTACTACCTGTTTGGGTCGGCGTTCGCGCTGTCCAGCCAGGCACTGTTTGGGTTCCTGCCGAGCCTGAACTCCCTCTCCAGCCTCACAATCGGTGCCGCTTACGGGTGGGCCGACATCCTCACCCTCCGGGCACCGGTCGCGCTGCCCGACTACGTGACCGCGGTTCCGTACGTCACCGGCTGGCTCATCTCGCTCGTCGCCGTCACCCTGGCCGCGCGCTGGCTTCCCACGCGTCCGCGCACCGCCTGGCGTGCGGGCATCCTGCTCATCGGACCCGTCGTCATCTACCTGGCAGGCATCCTGCTCGGAACCGAGCAGCCCTACTTTGCCGCCCTGCGTGGCATCGCCTTCGCCGCGATCGCTCTTGTCTGGCTGGGCTGGCGCCGACGCGACGCCGCCGGTCTCGCCGTCGGCGGAACCGGCACCGTCCTGCGTCGCAAGATCATCGGTGCGGGGATCGTCATTGCCGCGGCCGTCGTCGTCGGCGCGATCGTCGGATCCACGGTCGCACCCCCGGCCGCCGACCGGTTTGTGCTGCGCGACCAGGTGCAGCCCCCGTTCGAGCCGCTCAAGTACCCGGCACCGCTCGCCGGCTACCGCAAGTACACCAAGGACCTCGTCGACACGACCCTGTTCACGGTCAATGGCATGCAGGAGGGGGAGCGCATTCGCCTGGCAACCATGGACACCTACGACGGAGAGATCTGGGGTGTCGCCGGGTCGGAGGAGTCGTCGGATGCCTCGGGCAGCTTCCGTCTCGTAGGCCAGCACATTCCCGCGCCCGACCTGCTCACCAGCGTGGCGAAGGCATCCGTCGACGTAAAGGTTGACGGCTACTCCGACGTGTGGGTTCCATCCGAGGGATATCCCTCGTCGATCACCGTGGGCGCGAGCACCAACGGGTCGGAAGACGAGGATTTGCGCTACAACGATGCCACCGGCACCGCGGTCCTCACCAGCGGTCTCGCCAAGGGCAGCGAGTACTCGCTGAAGGCAGAGCTGCAGTCGGTTCCGACGGACGAGAGCCTCAAGGGCACATCCATCGCGTCATTCGCTCCGTCCTCCGTCACGGGAACCCCGGACGCCGTTGTCGCCAAGGCCATCGAAGTGACGAGCTCGGCGACCACCCCGGTCGAGAAGCTGCGGGCGCTCGAGCAGTACCTCGTGACCACCGGCTACCTCAGCCATGGTTCCGCGTCCGACCAGGCACCGTCCCTCGCCGGCGAAGGTGCCGACCGCATGTACTCGATGGTGACCGGCCCGCAGATGGTCGGTGACGAGGAACAGTACACGTCGCTGTTCGCGCTGATGGCCCGCAGTCTCGACTACCCCGTGCGCATCGTCATGGGCTTCGCGCCCACCGTTCCGGCCGAGGGCACGGCCCCCGTCGCGGTCACCGGCCGTGACGTCACCGCCTGGGTGGAGGTCGCGTTCGAGGGCGTCGGCTGGGTGCCGTTCTACCCGACGCCGAAGCAGACCGACGTCCCGCAGGCACAGGTGCCGAAGCCGCAGTCGGAGCCGCAGCCGCAAGTGCGCCAGCCGCCGCGCTCCGAGGTTACGCAGGACGATCTCGTCACTCCGGTGCAGATCGACAAGAGCGATGACAAGAAAAAGAAGAAGAACGCGCTCATTCCGGGCTGGGCCTACGGCGTAGCCGGGGGCATCCTGATTCCGCTCATTCTCATCTTTGGCCCGATGATCGTCGTCGGAGCGCTCAAGGTGCGGCGCATGCGTCGACGCCGGGCGGATGCCTCGGGCGACATGTCCGTCGCGGGAGCGTGGGACGAGCTCGTGGATCGCTACTCGGAGCTCGGATACACGGCACCCCAGCGCACCACGCGCATCCACGTCGCCGCCGATCTCGAGAAGCAGGTGGAGGGAGCGCCGCTGCGCGGCATCGCCCAGTCCGCCGACGCCGCCGTGTTCTCCGGCCGGGAGATCGACAAGGAGGAGACGGACCGCGTGTGGACCGAGGTTCTCGCCGCCGTCGACATCGCCGGGGGGAGCGTCAGCCGCTGGCGCAGCATCCTCAGTCGCTACCGCGTCAGCGCCGCACGGTCCTGGGCGGCGCGGGTCGCGGCCCGGGTCGAGTCGGCCGACGCACGGAAGGAACGCTCGAGCATCCGTCGTTCCCGCGCGGCGACCGCCCGTTACCTCAGGGCGCGCGACCGTGCCGATCGTGCCGCGGCCGCCAACGAGACGGAGATCACACCGTGACGACACCGTCCATCGCAGTCCCGCCGCTGAGCCTTCCCGAAGAGCTGCAGCTCGCGCTGCCGGCGCCCCGCCGCGGCCCGTCGGACTCCA
Source organism: Glaciihabitans sp. dw_435 (assembly GCF_018449675.1). Lineage (GTDB taxonomy): Bacteria > Actinomycetota > Actinomycetes > Actinomycetales > Microbacteriaceae > Glaciihabitans. Next base: position 78,813 of record NZ_JAAVUZ010000007.1, read on the forward strand.
TTGCCTGGGGATTCTGGGAGATCGGCGCGGCAGCGGTCATCGACCTGGCGCTCGCGGGCCGGCTGGGTCCCGTCGACCCGCCGTCGACGTCGACCAATGCGTGGGATCGCAAGATTCGTGTGACCGACCCGACTCCCACGGGCATCGCTCCGCTCGACGTCCTGCTGGAGGCCTTCGTCGCCCGCGACAAGCCGTGGAAGGCGGTGGCCTGCATTACCAGGACCGCGGCCTCGGTCTCCTCGGCCACGGCAGTCTCGCTTGCGGGGCGGGGCTTGGTTGTCGCCCACGGGCGCTCTGGCCAGCCCACCGCCTATCTGGAAGTGGTCGACGCTGACGCCCGCCGCGCGGCGGAAGAGCACCTCCGGTCGCGCCCGGCGGACCTTCTCGCGACCGATGACCGGGCGGCGATCCTCCTCGACATCTGGCGCCAGACCGTTAGTGCTCCGCCACAGCCAGCAGTCTCCGCTCCCCGAACGAGCGAGCGATACCCGGACGCCGTCCGCTACGTCATCGAAGCAGCGCTCGAGTCGACCCGCGCGCTCACCGCGGGCGAATGACGCATCCGACAAGGAAACCCGTGGAACTGACCCTCGCCGACGAGGTATACCTCGCACGATTCGACCTGACGACAGGGCTCACGGCACATCGCCCGAGGTGGGACGCCACAGCACCGTCGCCCGTGCGGGCACCGCAGGCGGCGGCACTCGTCGAGCTGATCGCGGCCGGGCACGCGACCGCGGTCGCCACGCACACAACAGATCCCCGCAAAGCTCTCATGGGAATGGATGACTCGCGTCCGGAGATCTCGGTCACCGCACTCACACCCACCGACCCGCTCCTGATCTCGGTCTGGGAGCAGCTCAGCGATGCGGGCGCTCCGCGTACCGTGCGGAAGACGCTGCTCGCCATCCGGATCGACATGGAGGAGCGGCTGATGGGCTTGGGCGTTCTCGACCGGCAGGTGGCGCGTCCCGGGGCACTGTTCCTCACCGTGGACGGCATGACCGCGGCCCGCGCGAGTCGCGCCGAACTCAACGCATGGGTGGCGCGAAACGACGTGGCGATACCGGCCGCCGACCGGGTCATGATCGCGCGGGCAACCGAGCCGTCGTCACCGCTGAGCCCACGCTCGCGTCTGCTTGCGGCTCTTGTGACGGCCGGAGACCTCTGGGCACAGATGTGGCCCGATCGTGAAATAAGCTCGAAGGCTCAGGGGATGCTGAGTATCGCGCGGGATGAGGCGCTGTACGAGGGGATCGCTGCATTGCCGGCAATCCTGCAGGAACTCCGGCTTCTCAACGCTCCATCAGCCTGATCAACGTCAACCTTTCCCGAAAGAGGCACACGATGACCACCGGATCACACGCGGGCAGCGAGATCCTTCTCGCCGACGTCGTCTTTCTGACCCAATGGAATCCCGCGACCCGGTTGGCGGCTCCCTGGCCCAGGGGCCAGGGCAAGCAGGGATCGTTCGACGCCGTAATTCAGGCGGCGGTGCTCGCGGATCTCGTCGGGGGTGGGCACGCGGCCCTGCAGTCGAAGTCGCTGTCGGACTCGACGGAGATCACCGCCGTGGCGACCGCGGTCGAGCCCGCGCACCCGCTGCTGCACACGGCGTGGGTGAGCCTCGCCAATCAGAAGTCCCACGCGCTGCGACGCCAGCTCATCTGGCTGGAAACAAGGATGTCGGGGCGCGCGGTGGAACTTGGCCTGATCGACCGGCGCCGCGAGGCACCCTTCGATGACTTTCTGACGGAGTCCGGCAAGGCCACTGCCGCGAAGACGCGAGCGGAATTGGTGGCGTGGGCGAAGCGCGACGACGTGGACGCGAGTGCCGCGGCCCGGGGCCGGGAATCCATCCCCGCTACCTCGGATCTCAGCGCCGACTCCCGTGCGCTCGCTGCGCTGCTGCTCGAGGGCGATGTGTGGGCACGGGTGTGGCCCGGGCTGTCGGCGGACGAGTACGATCGCGTGAATTCGCGCCTGCACCTCGCGCGAAATGAGTCACTCTCGGAGGCACGCGCCCACTGGGATGTCATTCTTCGCCAGCTTGCAGAGCTCACCACTCCAACTATGGGCTGAGCGGTCAGTCCGCCGCCCCAGTCGTGGGGCGAATGTAGCGGTTGCGGGCGCTAATCCACGCTGCCTGATCGTGTCGTGCGCGCCGCTCAGGGTGCCGGCAGCCGTCGGGTGCTACCCTGAAAAATGTGCAGTTCGAGCGGCTCCTCCTTCTTCGTTGCCGCGACGAGACCTAATTCCCCAGGCCTTCCTCGTCGCGGAGTTTGCCGTTGGCTGACCACCTTCTTAGAAAGACCGCAATCATGAACGCTCCGCACGAAGAACCGGAAACGCACGACGTCCCCGCCCGTACCCTGGCCGAAAAGGTGTGGGACGACCACGTCGTGGTCAAGGGCGAGAACGGCAGCCCCGACCTCATCTACATCGACCTTCACCTGGTGCACGAGGTAACGAGCCCGCAGGCATTCGACGGCCTTCGCCAGGCCGGGCGCCCCGTACGCCGCCTCGATCTGACCATCGCCACCGAGGATCACAACACTCCGACGCTGGCAATCGACAAGCCCATCGCCGACCTCACCAGCCGCACGCAGATCCAGACCCTGCGCAACAACGCCGCCGAGTTCGGGGTCCGCCTGCACTCGCTCGGAGACATCGAGCAGGGCATCGTTCACGTCGTGGGCCCGCAGCTCGGACTGACCATGCCGGGAATCACCGTCGTCTGCGGAGACTCCCACACGTCAACGCACGGCGCCTTCGGCGCAATGGCATTCGGCATCGGCACCAGCGAGGTGGAGCACGTGCTCGCCACACAGACGTTGCCGCTGAAGCCCTTCAAGACCATGGCGATCACCGTCGAGGGCACCCTGCGCCCGGGCGTCACGGCAAAGGACATCATCCTGGCTGTGATCGCGAAGATCGGCACCGGTGGGGGACAGGGCTACGTCCTGGAATACCGCGGCAGTGCCATCCGCTCGCTGTCTATGGACGGCCGCATGACCATCTGCAACATGTCGATCGAAGCCGGTGCACGCGCTGGCATGGTCGCTCCCGACCAGACCACCTACGACTACCTCAAGGGGCGCCCGCACGCTCCCGTGGGAACGGACTGGGACGACGCGGTCGCGTACTGGGACACCCTGGCGACCGACGATGACGCCGTGTTTGACGCCGAGGTCTTCCTCGACGCCAACGAACTCGAACCGTTCGTCACCTGGGGCACCAACCCGGGCCAGGGCGTATCGCTGAGCGAGCCCGTTCCGAACCCCGCCGACATCGCCGATCCGAACGAGCGGGCCTCCGCCGAGCGTGCCCTCGAATACATGGACATCACGGCCGGCACCCCGATGAAGGACATCCACGTCGACGCCGTCTTCATGGGGTCGTGCACCAACAGCCGCATCGAAGACCTGCGTGCCTTCGCCTCGATCATCAAGGGCAAGAAGAAGGCCGATGGCGTTCGCGTCATGGTCGTCCCCGGTTCCGCCCGGGTTCGCATCGAAGCCGAGGCCGAAGGCATCGACAAGATCGTCGAGGAGTTCGGCGCCGAGTGGCGTTTTGCCGGTTGTTCCATGTGTCTCGGCATGAACCCCGACCAGCTCGCACCGGGGGAGCGCTGTGCGTCAACCTCCAACCGCAACTTCGAGGGACGCCAGGGCAAGGGTGGTCGCACCCACCTCGTTTCCCCGCTCGTTGCCGCGGCGACCGCCATCCGCGGAACGCTGAGCAGCCCGTGGGACCTCGCGACGGCCGGAGAACCGGTTCTCGCCGGCGACTTCGCGTCTGCCGAGGCATCCGGCACTCCCGCGAACCGCGGAGCGCGCACGCTGGACATCGATCCCGACTATGTCGCGGGTCCCGACGGAAGCCAGGAGAACAACTGATGGAGAAAGTCACGGTCGTCACCGGCGCCGCGGTTCCGCTGCCACGTGGCAACGTCGATACCGACCAGATCATCCCGGCCGTCTTCCTCAAGCGCGTCACCAAGACCGGCTTCGAGGATGCGCTGTTCTACGGCTGGCGCCAGGATCCCGACTTCGTGATCAACAACCCGCTGTATGCACACGGCGGTGTTCTGATCGCCGGCCCGGACTTCGGAACGGGGTCCAGCCGCGAGCACGCGGTATGGGCACTTCGAGACTTCGGCTTCAACGCCGTGCTGAGCCCTCGGTTCGGCGACATTTTCCGGGGAAACTCGGGAAAGCAGGGCCTTCTGGCCGGGCAGATCAGCGAGGCAGACGCAGAGAAAATCTGGGCTCTGACCGCTGCGACGCCGGGAATCCAGATCTCCGTTGACCTGCTCGAGAGAACCGCCGTGATCGGCGACCTGAGCGTTCCATTCGAGATCGACGATTACACTAGATGGCGTTTGCTCGAAGGCCTGGACGATATTGGCCTGACCCTGCGTGACGAAGCGCACATTACAGAATTCGAAAACAGCCGTGCTTCATGGCGGCCCAAAACATTGCCGGTGAAATAGATGTCGCTCCTCACAGACGCCCAGAAGGCCGGAGAACGAGTCGGACTGAAGTCAGACAAAATTGTTATCAACGGCGGAAAACCACTTCGCGGGCGTATCGAGGTTCGGGGTGCAAAGAACCTCGCGACCAAGGCCATGGTGGCGGCACTGCTCGGTGACTCGCCCAGCGTTCTGAAGAACGTTCCGGACATCAGCGACATCAATGTCGTGACCGGAATGCTCAACGCGTACGGCGTCTCGGTCACCAGCACCGCCGAGGGCGAGCTGACGCTCGACCCGAGCAACGTGCTCAAGGCTCACTTCGCCGAGATCGACGCGCTTGCCGGCTCCAGCCGCATCCCGATCCTGTTCTGTGGCCCGCTCCTGCACCGTCTGGGCGAGGCGCTGATCCCCGACCTCGGCGGCTGCCGCATCGGCGACCGCCCGATCGACTTCCACATGGACGCGCTGCGCGCGTTCGGTGCCGTCGTTGACAAGAGCTACGAGGGCATCCGCCTGACGGCCCCGAACGGCCTCAAGGGTGCAGAGATCGAGCTGCCCTACCCGAGCGTCGGCGCGACCGAGCAGGTGCTGCTCACCGCCGTGCGGGCGAAGGGCGTCACCGAACTCAAGAACGCGGCCATCGAGCCCGAGATCATGGACCTCATCGCGATCCTGCAGAAGATGGGCGCGATCATCAACGTCGAGCCCAACCGCGTGATCTTCATCGAGGGTGTCGACAAGCTCGAGGGATACGAGCACACGGCACTCTTCGACCGCAACGAGGCAGCCAGCTGGGCATCCGCCGCGCTCGCTACCGAGGGCGACATCTTCGTCGGTGGTGCACGCCAGCAGGAACTCATGAACTTCCTCAACATCTTCCGCAAGGTCGGTGGAGCGTTCGACATCAAGGATGACGGAATTCGTTTCTGGCACCCGGGTGGCGACCTCAAGCCCGTCGTCGTCGAGACCGACGTGCACCCCGGCTTCATGACCGACTGGCAGCAGCCGCTCATCGTCGCACTGACGAAGGCCCACGGCATCTCGGTCGTGCACGAGACCGTCTACGAGAACCGCTTCGGTTTCACCGACGCGCTCATCGAGATGGGCGCCAACATCGTCGTGCACAAGGACGGTCTTGCCGGCCTCACGCGTCGTGTGCCCCAGCGTCCGCTGGAGCAGGCGGCCGTCATCACCGGTCCGACGAAGCTTCACGGCGCCGACATCCGCGTTCCCGACCTGCGCGGCGGTTTCAGCCACCTGATCGCTGCGCTCACGGCCGAAGGTCAGTCGACCATCAGCAACGTGGGAATCATCAGCCGCGGCTATGAGCACTTCATCGACAAGCTGGAGCTGCTCGGCGCCGACTTCGTCTACGAGGGATAGCCAGAAGGTGCCATCGACGTCACCCGCAGTGCAGAAGAAGCACACCAAATCCGAAAAGACGCCGACGTTTCGGCTGATGGCGTTCATCGCCATTCCGCCGATGCAGGCCATCGCGAAGCTGGTGCTTCACAACGGCGACAAGGTGCCGAAGACTGGTGCCTTCGTGCTCGCTCCCAACCACTACAGCGAGATCGACCCGATCATCATGGGCATGGCGCTGTGGAAACTGGGGCGTGCCCCCCGGTTCCTCGCGAAGGCATCGCTCTTCAAGATTCCCGTGGTGGGAGCGCTGCTGCGTCGCTCGGGCCAGGTGCCCGTCGAGCGCGCAGGGCAGACCCGGGGAAGCGATCCGATTGCCGGCGCCCGCCGGATCTCGCAGGACGGCCTCGCTGTCATCATCTACCCGGAGGGCTCGCTGACCCGCGATCCCGACCTGTGGCCCATGCGCGGCAAGACCGGCGCCGTGCGCACTGCCCTGCAGCAGGACATCCCGGTGATCCCCGCCGCCCACTGGGGCACGCAGAAGGTCATGCCGCGATACGGCAAGAAGATCAGCCTTTTTCCCCGCAAGACCATCCACATCGTCTTCGGAGACCCCGTTGACCTGTCCGCCTTCCGCGGCCGCGGTCTTGACTCCAAGACCCTGTCCGAGGCCACCGACGTCGTGATGCAGTCCATCACGAAGCTGCTCGAGGGCCTTCGTGACGAGACGGCTCCTCCCACCCGCTGGGACCCGAGCAAAAACAACCAAGCCGAAACGGGACGTTTTGACCAATCGTAAGGTCGCCGTTCTCGGCGCAGGATCGTGGGGAACCACGTTCGCAAAGATCCTCGCCGACGGCGGTTCCGACGTCACGATCTGGGCACGTCGCCCGGAGCTGGCGCGGGAAATCTCCGAGTCCAAGCGCAACAGTGATTACCTGCCGGGCATCAATCTGCCGCGCAGCATGAAGGCAAGCTCCAAGCTGGCCGAGGTTCTGGATGGCGCGGAGCAGGTGTACCTCTCCATCCCGAGCCAGACCCTCCGCGAGAATCTCATCGCCGTGCGCGGCATGATTCCCGCCGACGCCGTTGTCGTCTCCCTCATGAAGGGTGTCGAGAAGGGCAGCGGATATCGCATGAGCGAGGTCATCGAGCAGGAACTCGCACTCGGCGAGGATCGCGTTGCCGTGGCATCCGGACCCAACCTGGCTCTGGAAATCGCCAAGCAGCAGCCGACCGCGGCCGTCATCTCTTCCGCGAGCCTGGAGACGGCCACGGCCGTTGCCATGGCTGCGACCAACCCGTACTTCCGGTCGTTCGTCAACACCGACGTCATCGGCACCGAGTTCGGCGGCGTGCTCAAGAACCTCATCGCGGTGGCCATCGGCATCGTCGACGGTGTGGGCTACGGCGAGAACACGAAGGCCTCGATCATCACGCGCGGCCTCTCGGAAATGACAGACTTCGCCGTCGCGTATGGCGCCCGTGCAGAGACCCTCTCGGGACTCGCGGGACTCGGCGACCTCATCGCCACCTGCCAGTCACCGCTGTCGCGCAACAACACCGCCGGTCGCCTGCTCGGCCAGGGATACAACTTTGCCGAGGTCGTCGCGCAGATGAACCAGACCGCCGAGGGTCTCGCGTCCGTCGCGCCCATCCTCGAGCTGGCCCGGGCCAAGGGCGTCGACATGCCCATCGTCAGCCAGGTCGCCGAGGTGCTCGCCGGTACGCTGAATCCGCGGGACATCGCGCCCCACCTCACCACCGACCCGATGCCCCAGGGAGAATAACCCGTGCCGAAACAGACCGTCGTTCTACTCTTCGGCGGCCGATCCTCCGAGCACACGATCAGCTGCGCCACCGCCGGCGGTGTTCTCGACGCCATCGATCGCGATCGGTACACGGTCATCCCCGTCGGCATCACCCGCGAGGGTGCCTTCACCCTCGAAGAGGACCGCGCCGCCAAGTTCACCCTCAACCCGGACGCCATGCCCGAGGTCGTCGACAACGGTTCCCGCATCCTCTGGCCGCAATCGACCGCGAGCAAGGAACTGCGGGTAGTGGATGCCTCGGGCGAGGCTCACTCGCTCGGCGACGTCGACGTCGTCTTCCCGATCCTGCATGGGCCATGGGGCGAGGACGGCACGCTTCAGGGCATGCTCGAGCTTCTCGGCCTCCCCTACGTCGGTGACGGGGTGCTGGCGTCAGCCCTCGCCATGGACAAGCACTTCGCGAAGATCGCGTTCGCGGCCGCGGGTATCCCGGTCGCTCCCGGTGTGACCGTCAGCGCCCGCCAGTGGGCAACTTCGCCCTCGTCTGTCGTCGAGTCTGCCGCCGCCCTCGGGTGGCCCGTGTTTGTGAAGCCTGCCCGCGCAGGCTCCAGCGTCGGTGTGACACGCGTGGAGTCCGCGCTCGACCTGGCTGCTGCCATGGCGATCGGACTCGCGGAGGACAGCAAGGTGCTCATCGAGGCCGCGATCGTCGGCCGCGAGATCGAGTGCGGTGTGCTCAGCGGGCGGGGAGACGCCGCCCCGCGGGTATCCGTCGCCGGAGAGATCGTGGTGAGTGGTCGCGCGTTCTATGACTTCGACGCGAAGTACCTTGATGCGCCCGGCATCGATCTGGTGTGCCCGGCCGAGATCTCGGACGCCGAGGCATCCACTCTCCGTCAGCTCGCAGCGCGTGCCTTCGACGCCATCGGCGGATCGGGGCTGGCGCGTGCAGACTTCTTCCTCACCGAGTCGGGCTGGGTGATCAACGAGATCAACACGATGCCGGGGTTCACACCGATCTCGATGTTCCCGAAGTGCTGGCTCGCGAGCGGCATGAGCTACCCCGAGCTGATCGACGAGCTCATCACGCTGGGCCTCGAGACCGTCCGCTAACCCTCGCGGTGGGCAGGCGAGCGAACAGCTAGTTGCTCGGCGCGTCCGTCGCGAACTGCGTGGGCGGGACGGCGCGCTCGGGCGTCGTGGTTGGCACCGGGATAACGGATGGCGCGGGCGTCGCTGTCGGTAGGGGCGTCGCAGTCGGTACCGGAGTTGCGGACGACGTCGGGGTATCGACGGGGAGGCCACCCTCGATGGATTCGTCCGGGGTGACGCACTGACGCTCGGCGGGGATGGCGCTGACCGCGAGGGAGAGATCGGTCAGCACGGTGTTGCCGCTGAGGCCCTTCGAGCTGTCGATGACGACCTCCACCGCGGGGTCACGGCCGTAGGTGATGAACGCGAAGACCGGGTCCTTGGCGGGATCGCGCAGCCAGTCGATGCCGTCCACCGTCACACAGACCAGGGTGGACGTCGGGTCGGGCACTGCGACGCCGCAGTGCAGCAGCACGGTCGCGGGGGAGCCCCAGGCACCGGTCGCCTGCGCGTTCGTCTCGCGGGAGGGGAGACCGGCGACGGTCTCGGGGAAGTGGGTGACCACCGACGCGCACTTCGGATTAATGGCATCCGCTGCCGGCTGCAGTGCAACCGCCTGGGTGCATCCGGTCAACACCGTGGCCAGTAATCCCAGTGCCAGCACCGCGCCTGCGGTCTGCCGAAGCGTCGCTTTCATCGCATTCAGGCTACCGTGTGAACCATGACGGCAGCCGACACCCTTGGCGGCATCGGGGAGTCCGCATCTCTTTCACGGATCTTCCCCCGCCTCCCCACAGCCCGCGCCCAGCTCCTCGGACCCGGGGATGACTCGGCGGTACTCGCGGCCCCCGATGGACGGTTCGTCGTCACGACAGACATGATGATCCACGGGCCCGATTTCCGCCTCGCGTGGTCGAGCCCCTTCGACCTCGGATGGAAGGCCGCCGCCTCCAACCTCGCCGACGTCGCGGCCATGGGCGCGGTTCCGACCGGACTCGTGGTCGCGATCGCCGCCCCCGCGGACTCGCCCGTCTCCCTTCTCGAGGGAATCGCGGACGGCCTGCGCGAGGCGTGTGCCGCGCTCGCGCCGGGATGCGGTGTCGTCGGTGGCGATCTGTCCGTTTCCCACACGCTCACCCTCGCCGTCACGGCGTTCGGCGACCTGGAGGGGCGCGACCCCGTGCTGCGCTCCGGAGCTCGGCCCGGGAATGTCGTGGCCGTCGCCGGGGTGCTCGGCGCCGCGGCATCCGGTCTCCGTCTGCTCTTCACCGAGGCCGTGAAGGACGGTGTGCCGGATGCCTCGGCCGCCACAGCCCTTCGTGCGCAGTATCCCGACCTGATCGGTGCGCAGCTCGCGCCGACGCCTCCCATCGGGCAGGGCCCCGTCGCGGCCACCGCGGGGGCGACGGCCATGCTCGACCTCAGCGACGGGCTCGCCATCGACGCGCGGCGCATCGCGGCCGCGAGCGGTGTGGCAGTGGACCTGTCGTCCGCCCTGGTGGGCTCGCGCGAAGCTCTCGACGGAGGGGAAGACCATTCCCTGCTGGCGGCGTTCCCGCCCGACGCGGTGCTGCCGCCGTCCTTCCGCGCGATCGGTCGCGTGGTTGCCGGAGAGGGCCTGCTCGTCGATGGCCAGCCGTACAGTGAACTCGGTGGATGGGACCCGTACGCGGGGTGGAACGGAGCAGCGGGATGAGTGCACGACCGGCAGTGCAGAAAGACATCTTTTTCGCGGTGGGGGATTCGAACCGGCGCCGCATCCTCGAGCTGCTCTCCGCGGGCGAGCGCTCGGTCGGTGAACTCGCGGAGGCCCTGCAGATCACGCAGGCGTCGACCTCGCAGCACCTCACCGTGCTGCGCGACGTGGGCGTCGTCGACGTCACCAAGCGCGGCACAAGCTCGATCTACCGCCTGCAGCGCGACCCGTTGGCCGCAGTCATCGGCTGGATCGCCGGCCTGTAGCCGCGCCGCCGCCGGGTGCGGCCCTCTGGCGCCCTCCTGCCCGCCATTACCCTTCGGCGGGAGTTATCGCAGGGTTTGGCGGGAGAACCTGGCGAGAGGAGGGAGCTACGACTCCCGCCGGCTGCTTTTTTCTCCCGCCGGGTCCCTTCGATCGGTGGGCGCGTCACGGTAGCCTCGGTGCACGGCGAATAATGCTCACGATGGGGGCGCATGGTGAAGAAGCTGGTGGTGGGGCGGATGACCCGGGTCGCCGCAACCCTTGCCGGCCTCGTGTTTCTGGCCGCCCTCACCGGCTGCACGGCACCGGCGCCGACGCCCGTTCCCACTCAGCAGCCGACCCGCGCCGCCACGGCCCACCCCGTCGTCACGTCTGTGGCGGTGACGCCGCCCGCGCCGGATGCAAACGAACTCGCCCGCCTGAGGTACTCGTCCGGCTCGTCCACCATCACCAGCTCCGTGACGATCGTCTCGCCCGGAGTCAGCTCCTACGCGGTGACCTTCGCCTGCAACTCTCGCGCCAGCGGGATCAGCTTCTCGTACGCGATCACGCTCGACGGTGCGGACTTCGAGAGCGCGTCGATAACGTGCGATTCCGAGCTGCACAAGGACGTCGCAGCGGTCGCGCTGCCGAAGGGCAGCTCAATTCAGCTCACCATGGACGGGGACTTCGACAACCTCGACGATGCCTTCGTTGTAGTGAGTCGGGAGTAAGCCGGCCGACCGAACACCGTTATTCGGCGGTCACCACCGCGTCGTCGTGCTCCGTCGGACTCAGCCAGTACAGCGCCGTGTCCCCGTAGTCCTTGCGCTTGTCGAGGGTGAGGTCCGCGGGCCACTCCGGCTCCGGATCCCGCGAGCTGCGCTCCAGCAGCACCACGGCGTCCTCCGAAAGGCGATGCACGAGCGACTCGAGGTTCGCCAGCAGCTCCGCCTCGGTCAGCTGGTACGGGGGATCGAGAAATACCAGATCAAACGGCTGTTTGGGGGAGTCGAGGTAGGACTGTACGGATGCCCCGGAGACCTCGATCTCGACCTTGGTGCCGCGCGGCGCCGCTTTCTTCACCACGGCTGCGTTCTTGCGGCAGGCAGCAGCGGCCGAGGATCCCTTGTCCACCAGGGTGACGTGTGATGCGCCCCGGGACGCGGCCTCGAGGCCGAGGGCGCCGGTGCCTGCGTAGAGGTCGAGCACCCGGGCTCCGGCGATCACGTCGCGGGCCTGCAGCGCGGAGAAGATCGCTTCGCGCACGCGGTCGCTGGTGGGACGCGTGCCGGACGGCGGCACTACGAGGGAGAGGGAGCCGGCGAAACCGGAGATGATGCGCGTCATGACGGTGCCAACGCTACCGTCCCGGAGGGAGAAACCGGACAATCCCGCAACGCCGCACCCGCGCCGCGGTAGTAGGCATCACACAACATATTCGGCACGAGACCGTCTCACGTTCACAATCGGGGAATGGCCACCGTCGACCGCACCGTCAAGCCCAGTTTCACGAAATCCCTCTTCCTGGGATCCGTCGCCAGCGAGCTGGTGATGCCGTACCCGACCTTCGCGGAGAACGAGAAGAATCGGGTGGCGGCGGCCGTGGCATCCGCCCGCCAATTCCTGACCGAGGAGTACGACCCGTGGAAGGCGGAGCGGGAGGGATGGGTCGGCGACGACGTCATCCGCGAACTGGGCGACCGCAAACTGACCGGACTGTTCATCCCCGAGGAGTACGGCGGGCTGGGCCTCAGCCAGAGCGGGTACTGCCGGGTGATGGAGGAATTCGGGCGGGTCGACGGAACTCTCAGCGTGGTGATGGGCGTGCACCAGTCCATCGGCACGAAGCCGCTGTTCCTCTATGGCACCGATGACCAGAAGGCGCGCTGGCTGCCCGACCTCGCCGCGGGCCGCAAACTTGCCGCGTTTGTGCTTACCGAGCCGAACGTCGGCAGCGACGCGTACAACCTCGAGACCTGGGCCGAGCGGCAGAGCGACGGCTCATGGATTCTCAACGGCGAGAAGCGCTGGATCGGCAACGGGGACAAGGACGTGCTCACCGTCTTCGCGCGCAGCGACCTGGGCCACGTCGCCCTAATCGTCGAGAAGGGAACCGAGGGACTGAGCACCGGCCCGCGCTTCGAGACCCTCGGACTCAAGGCCAATCACCTCCAGCGAGTGCACTTCAATAACGTTCGCGTGCCCGCCGAGAACCTGCTCGGGGAGCCGGGCGACGGGTTCCGCATCGCCATGAACACCCTCAACAACGGGCGCATGTCGATGGGTACGGCGATCTCCGGCGGCATGAAGCGGTTCATGGAACTGAGCATCGAACACACAACGAAGCGGCAGCAGTTCGGCCGCCCGCTCATCGACTTCGAGCTCGTCGAGGACAAGATCGCCTGGATGAACACGCAGATCTACGGACTCGAGTCCACCAGTTACCTCACCACCGGGCTGGTCGACCGCGGCAACGCCGACTTCTCGCTGGAGTCCGCCATGACCAAGGTCTCCTCGAGCGACACCGGGTGGTATGCCCTCAACCGCGCGTTTCAGGTGCACGGAGGGGAGGCGTACATGGCGGATCATCCGCTCTCCAAGGCCATGCGCGACTTCCGCATCTTCCCCATATTCGAGGGCTCAAACGATGTGATGCGCGCGTTCGTCGCGTTGAACGGGTTGAAGGCGTTGAGCGAGGCGCTACCGGATGTCGCGAGTCTGCGCATCTCGGACCCGACCAAGGCGCTCGGGGTGATCGGTCCGTACATCGCCGGACGCATTTCCCGTCGGCTGCGTCCGGAGAAGCTCGTGGGCGCCCACGCCGCGCTCGCCAAACAGACCACTGCGGTGGCGGAACAGACCGTGCAGTTGCGCGACCACGCCGAGGCGGCGCTGCGCAAGTACGGCAAGAAGGTGCAGGAGAAGCAGCTCGTTCAGAAGCGACTCGCGGAGGCGGCCTCGGGCATCTACGCGCAGGTCGCGGTGATCAGCCGCGCATCGTCGGCAATCGCGCGCGACGGGCTCGCCGAGTCGCGCGACGAGAAGATCGTCGCGATCAACTTTTGCAAGCGTGCTGAACGCGAGGTCGCCCGACAGTTGCGCGGACTCGAGATCAACGACGACGTTCACACGAAGCAGATCGGTACTGCCGTGCGTGCGGCCGGCGGGTACCAGTACTCGTTCTGAGACGGGTCATCCCCTCCGGGCGAGGCCAACCAGCGCCACCGGCGACACTCTGCTCGGTGGGGACGGGTGACGGCGCGCGTTCTCGCGGAGGAGGATGGCGCCCATGAACAGCCAGAGCGGCACACCCGGGAAGTCCGGCGGAGGTGCCACCGAGACGGAGAAGATGCACCGTCGCAGGGTCATCGGGGCGTCGCTTGTGGTGGCATTGCTCGTCATCAGCGGACTTGGAACCTGGCTGGCCTTCTCGCTGAGCGCGCCCTCCAACACCGCCGCCCCCACGTCGTCCCCGGCCCCGGCGCCCGCTCCCAGCTTCTCCAACACCCCGACCGCACCCGAATTGCGCGGGCTGATCGTCGTCGGAGCGTCGACGGACACGGGCGAGGAGATCGTGTCGATGCGCCCGCCCGGCACGCAGCGCCAGGTGCTGACGACCGGCTCGCTCGACAGCCAGCCGGAGCTGTCGCCCGACGGGCGCACCATCGCCTTCCTGCGCTGCACGACCGCCGCCGATTGCGATGCGCCCGGGGCGAGCAACGTCTGGATGATGGGATTCGACGGCAGTGATCCGCGCGCGGTGACCACCTGCACCGGGACCCCCTGCACCGGTGCGGGTGCCCCGTCCTTCTCTCCCGACGGGCAGTGGCTTGCGTTTGCCTATGGTCAGGTCGAGTCCGACGGGCTGCACCAGGGGATCTTCCTCGCGCGTCCCGATGGCTCCGGGCTCCGTCGCCTCACCGACGTGGGCGAAGGCAAGCCGCCCGACGGGAGCCCTCATTTCTCGCCCGATGGCTCCACGATCGTCTTCGACCGGGAGGCGGACAACGGCACTCACCGCTTCATGACGGTGCGGGCGGATGGCACGGGGCTGGCCGAGCTCGGGATCAGCGCCAACGCGTCCGATGCCGTCTGGTCACCGACGGGCAACCGCATCGCGTTCTCGCTCGCGGTGAAGGAGGGGGACGCCACAATCTATGACGTCGCAACGGCGCCGGCGGCCGGGGGAACCCTCACGATCCTGTCCCAGAACACCGCCGACTACCAGGCGTCGTACCCGTCGTACTCGCCCGATGGCCGGTGGGTCGTCTTCTCGCAACGTGGAGTCGAGGGCGGGTGCGACCTGAAGATCGTGCCGTCCACCGGGGGAGCGGAGACCGTCGTCAGCGGCGAGGGCTCGTGTCTGAACGGTGCGGACTGGGGTCGCTTCTACAGCGCGGGCTGATCGCCCCGGGTCATCCACAGTCCGCACTTGTCCCCAGATCGGCGACCGCGCGCGCGAGGTCGGACCCTGCGGATACCCTCATAAGGTGACCTCGCCCCTCGATATCAAGCTCAGCTCCGCACTGGGTGGGCGCACCGCGACCGTGCTGCAGAAGGGCCTCGGCCTCGTCACGGTGGGCGATCTGCTGACGCACTATCCCCGCCGGTACGCGCGGCGGGGTGAACTGACCGCGCTCGCCGAACTCGAGCTCGACACCTCGGTGACGATCGTCGCGAAGGTGCTCGAGGTCAACGAGCGCACCATGAAGGCCCGCCGGGGCAGCATCGTCGAGGCGAAGATCACCGATGGCAACGGCATCCTCACCCTCACGTTCTTCAACCAGGCGTTCCGCGCCCGTGAACTCCGACCGGGAGTGACGGGCATCTTCGCCGGCAAGGTCGGCGCCTACAAGGGACTGCGGCAGCTCGCGCACCCGGACTACAAGCTCTTCGATGAGTTGGCGGATGACAAGCCCGGCGACATCGCGCAGGACTTCGCGATGCACCCCATCCCGATCTATCCGGCCACCTCGACCATGGCCAGCTGGCAGATCGAGAAGGCCGTGGCAACGGTGCTCGACACCCTGCCGCCGCTGGATGACCCGGTGCCGGCGTCCGTGCGCACCGAGCGCGGGCTGATGAGCTATTCCCGCGCGATCGAGCTGATCCACCGCCCGAAGAAGGACGCCGACTTCGGTGCTGCCCGTGCGGCCCTGCGTTTTCAGGAGGCCTTCGTTCTGCAGACGGCACTGCTACAGCAGCGCGCGGTGTTGCGGGCGACCGCCGCCACCCCGCGCGTGCCGGGTGCCATCGCGGCGGGTTTTGACGCTGCCATGCCCTTCACCCTCACCGGTGACCAGATGCTCGTGGGTGAAGAGATAGCCCGGGACATGGCGGGTACCGCCCCGATGAACCGCCTGCTCCAGGGTGAGGTGGGCTCCGGCAAGACGCTCGTCGCGCTGCGGGCGATGCTCGCGGTCGCTGATACCGGCGGCCAGTCTGCCCTTCTCGCCCCGACCGAGGTGCTCGCTGCCCAGCACCTGCGATCGATCGCGGCGACCCTCGGCCCCGACCTGTCCGCGCGCCTGCGCCCCACCCTCCTCACCGGCCAGATGCCCCTTGCCGACCGCAAGAAGGCACTGCTGGCCATCGTCTCGGGCAGCGCGCGCATCGTTATCGGAACGCACGCACTCCTCAGCGACATGGTGTCGTTCTTCGACCTCGGACTCGTGGTGGTGGACGAGCAGCATCGCTTCGGCGTCGAGCAGCGCGAGGCTCTGCGGCTCAAGGGAGCGGAGCCACCCCACGTTCTCGTGCTTACGGCGACCCCGATTCCGCGCACCGTCGCGATGACGGTCTTCGGCGACCTCGACATCTCGGTCATCACCGAGTTACCCGCGGGCCGTGTGCCGATCAAGAGCTTCGTGGTGCGCCGGGGAGATCAGCGGCTCTACAACCGGGTATGGCAGCGGGTCTCCGAAGAGCTCGCGCAGGGCCGCCAGGCTTTCGTGGTGTGCCCCGCGATCGACGCGACTGTCGCCGAACCCGCGGACGCGCTCGAGGGCGACGTGATGGCGGGCGACCCGGTGGCCGAGCCCGAGATTCCCGTCAAGAAGTCCAAGATTCCGCCGAAGGCCGCGCCGCCCGAACCCGTTCCCGTGGGACCGAAGCCCGCCAACGTCACGGAGGTGACGGCCGCGCTGCGCACAAACCCCTTCCTCGCGAACGCCCGCATCGCCTCGCTGCACGGACGCATGACGAGCGAGCAGAAGGACGCCGTCATGCGGGCGTTCGTCCGCCGCGAGATCGACGTGCTGGTGGCTACGACCGTCATCGAGGTCGGCGTCGACGTGCCCAACGCGTCGGCCATGGTCGTGCTCGACGCCGACCGCTTCGGCGTCTCCCAGCTGCACCAACTGCGCGGGCGGGTCGGCCGCGGCGGAGTGCCGAGCCTGTGCCTGTTTGTGACCGGGGCGGAGGACGGCTCGATCTCCCTGGAGCGCGTCGAGGCCGTGGCATCCACCCTTGATGGCTTCGAACTCGCGCAGAAGGACCTCGAGTTGCGTCGCGAGGGTGACGTGCTCGGCAGCATGCAGGCGGGCGGCCGCTCGAGCCTGCGTCTGCTGCGGGTCGTCAAGGACGGCGCGATCATCGCCGATGCGCGGGAGATGGCCTCGGAGGTCGTCGACTCCGACCCGATGCTCGTGGAACACGAGGCGCTGCGCGAGGCGCTGCTGCGCCGACTGGATGACTCGGAGGCGGCGTTCCTCGCCAAGAACTAGCCTCACCCGCGCCCGAGCCTGAGCATTCGTCGGGCGGGAGTCCTTCGTCACGAAACGGTAACGTGCAGCCGGTAGGGTGAAGCCCATGAGTCGGATCGCTGTCGTTCCGGGGTCCTTTGATCCCGTCACTCTTGGTCACCTCGATGTGATTGGCCGTGCGGCCGGGATCTTCGACGAACTGCACGTGCTGGTGGTGCACAACCCCGGCAAGACCGCGCTGCTGCCGATCGCCCAGCGGGTCGCGCTGCTCGAGCAGTCGATCGCCGAGGCGGGTCTGCCGGGCAACATCACGGTCACCAGCTGGAGCGTTGGTCTTCTCGTCGACTACTGCACGGAGGTCGGTGCGAGCGTGCTCGTGAAGGGCATCCGCTCGCAGGTCGATGTCGCCTACGAAACCCCGATGGCCATCGTCAACCGCAACCTCGCCGGAGTCGAGACGGTCTTCCTACTGCCGAACCCCGCGAACGCGTACGTGTCCAGTTCCCTGGTGCGCCAGGTGTCGGCGCTGGGCGGGGATGTCTCGCCGTATGTTCCCTCGGCGGTGTCCGCCTACCTCGCCACCAAGTAGCCCGGTCTAGGCAGGAAGAGCGGCCGTTGCCCGGGCCGCGGTCATGAAGGTGTCGCGGATGGTGTCGACGCCGTCCAGGTAGCCGCCGACGAGCGCAGCGTCACGCAGAA
Source organism: Glaciihabitans sp. dw_435 (assembly GCF_018449675.1). Lineage (GTDB taxonomy): Bacteria > Actinomycetota > Actinomycetes > Actinomycetales > Microbacteriaceae > Glaciihabitans. Next base: position 96,864 of record NZ_JAAVUZ010000007.1, read on the forward strand.
GCACGAGCGTGCGGGCGCGGCCAGCCGCGTCATCCCGTCCGGCCGCCTCAAGGGCTGACTGCAACGACTGGCGGAACCATTCGCGATGGCGCGTCACTGTCTTACGAACCTCGCTCGTGGCATCCGGATATTCCGCTGCCGCGTTGATGAACGGGCAGCCGCGGGTGTGGTTGTAGGTGATGTCGTTCGCGATGCCCTCGATGATCCCCTCGAGGATCTGCTCGGGTGTGGCTCCCTCGGGGATGTTCGCGAAGAAGCCGCGGATGGTGGCGTCTTCCAGATTGAGGTAGGCGTTGACGAGGTCTTCCTTGCCGGGGAAATGGCGGTAGAAGGTCGCGCGCGTCACGTTGGCGGCCGCCACGATGCGGTCGACGCCGACGGAGTGGATGCCGTCGCGGTAGAACAGATCGGCGGCGGTGGCGAGCAGGCGCTCGCGCGGCTCGGAGACTTTCGTGGGGGTGACATCATTCATGGTCATATCTTAGAGAACGTTCGTTCTATTTATGGTATTCCCGCCGTGATGTGGGGAACCTTCAGCGCTTAGAGTTGGGACATGCTTCCCCTCAAACTTGGCTACAAGGCGTCCGCCGAACAGTTCGACCCGCGTGAACTCGTCGAAATCGCGGTCGCCGCGGAGCAGCACGGGTTCGAGTCGGTGGCCGTGAGCGACCACTTCCAGCCGTGGCGGCACACCGGCGGACACGCGCCGTTCTCCCTTGCCTGGATGGCCGCGGTGGGGGAGCGGACCTCCGCCGTGCAGATCGGCACCTCGGTGATGACGCCGACGTTCCGGTACAACCCCGCGGTCATCGCGCAGGCGTTCGCCACCCTCGGATGCCTGTACCCGGGACGCATCATGCTGGGCGTCGGCACGGGGGAGGCCCTCAACGAGATCGCGACCGGCTTCAGGGGCGCGGGCGAGCAGGACTGGCCCGAGTTCAAGGAGCGCTACGCGCGGCTGCGTGAGGCCATCGCACTCATGCGTGCCCTGTGGTCGGAAGACAAGGTGAACTTTCAGGGCGAGTACTACTCGACCCACGACGCGAGCATTTACGATCGCCCCGAGGGCGGCATTCCGGTGTACATCGCCGCGGGCGGTCCGCTCGTTGCCGGGTACGCCGGCCGCGCGGGCGACGGATTCATCTGCACCTCCGGCAAGGGCATGGACCTCTACACCGACAAGTTGCTGCCCGCGGTGGCAGCGGGCGCCGAGAAGGCGGGCCGGGACGTGGCATCCATCGATCACATGATCGAAATCAAGTTGTCGTACGACACCGACCCCGCGGCCGCGCTGGAGAACACCCGGTTCTGGGCTCCGCTGTCGCTGTCGAAGGAGCAGAAGCACGACATCACGGACCCGTCCGAGATGGAGGCCGCCGCGGACGCCCTGCCGATCGAGCAGGTCGCCGAGCGTTGGATCGTGGGCTCCGACCCCGACGAGACGGTCGAGAAGATCAAGGTCTACATGGACGCCGGGTTCAACCACCTGGTCTTCCACGCGCCCGGCCACGACCAGCGTCGCTTCCTTTCCAGCTTCGAGCGGGACCTCGCCCCGCGGTTGCGCGCCCTTGCCTGAGCTGTCCGTCGGCTATGCCGCGATGCTCGAGCAGTTCCACCCGACCGAGGCCATAGCTCTCGCTGCCTACGCGGAGGGCAAGGGGTTCTCGGGTGTGATGGCCGCCGACCATTTTCAGCCGTGGGTTCCCCAGCAGGGGCAGAGCTCGTTCGTCTGGAACGTTCTCTCGGCACTCGGCGAACGCACGCGCGGCGACATCGGCCCGGGTGTGACGACTCCCACCTTCCGGTGGCATCCCGCCATGGTGGCCCAGGCCAGCGCCACGCTGGCGGCGATGTACCCGGGACGCCACTGGCTCGGCATCGGGTCGGGCGAGGCGCTCAACGAGCACATCGTGGGGCAGTACTGGCCGGAACCTGCCGAGCGCATCAACCGCATGTTCGAGGCGATCGAGATCATCAAGAAGCTTTTTTCGGCCTCACTCGCGGGGAAGGACACCAAGCACTCCGGTCAGTTCTTCAAGCTCGAGTCGACCCGGCTGTGGACCATGCCCGCTGTCGCGCCTCCCATCCTCGTCGCGACGGCCGGCCCCGTGACGGCCAAGCGTGCGGGGAAGAACGCCGACGGACTCATCACCGTCGGCGCACCGCTGGAGAAGATCGGCGCGCTATTCAGCCGATTCGATGATGGTGCCCGCGAAGCAGGCCGCGACCCGTCGGGCATGTCGAAGGTGCTCCAGCTGCATCTCAGCTGGGCGCCCACCACCGAGGAAGCCATGCGCAACGCGCTGGTCGAGTGGCCCAGCGGGGGAATGAGATTCCCCAAAAGCGACATCCGCTCTCCCTATGAACTCGAACAGATGGCGAAGCTCGTGCGTCCGGAAGACTTCGAGGGCCGCATGGTCATCGACGCGGACCCCGACGCGCACCGCGCTTTCATCCAGCGCTACGTCGACCTCGGGTTCGACCGCATTTACCTCCACAACGTTGGGCGCAACCAGCGCGAATGGATCGACGTTTTCTCCCGCGATGTACTGCCGAATCTGAGGCGCTGATGCTCACCGTTTTTGCCATTCCCTCCATCCCCGAGATCGTCAGCGGGGACGACCTCGTCGCCATCATTGGCGATGCCCTGGATGGCACGGAGCCGGCGACCCCGCTGGCGGACGGTGACATCCTGGCGGTGACGTCCAAAATCATCAGCAAGGCCGAGGGACGCAGCATTCGCGCCGCCGACCGCGAGCAGGCCATCACCGACGAGACCGTGCGGGTTGTCGCTACGCGCGCCCACCCGGGAGGCGTCACGCGCATCGTCGAGAATCGCCTGGGGATCGTGGCCGCCGCCGCCGGGGTCGACGCGTCGAATACTCCCGAGGGAACGGTGCTGCTTCTGCCCGTGGATCCGGATGCCTCGGCCGCGCGCCTGCGTGCGGGGCTGCAAGCCCGCTACGGCGTCACGCTCGGCATCGTCATCACGGACACGCTCGGCCGCCCGTGGCGCGAGGGCCAGAGTGACGCGGCCATCGGCGGCAGCGGGGTGCGGCTCATCGACGACCTGCGGGGCACCCTGGACACGCAGGGGCGCTCGCTCGATGTGACGGCGCCCGCCGTCGGAGACGAGATTGCCGCGGCCGCCGACCTTGTCAAGCGCAAGAGCGATGGGCTGCCCGTCGCGGTGGTGCGGGGACTCGCGCACCTGCTGCTCGAGGACGCCCCGGGAGCCCGCTCCCTCAACCGCACCGGGGAGAAAGACATGTTCCGTCTCGGGTCGGACGAGGCCTGGCGCCAGGGGTTCGATGCCGGTCGCGCCGATGCGCTCGCTTCGTCGCAGCCGACGGAGGCCGTACTGCCCGAGCTCGACGGCGAGGCGGCGCCCACCGCGCACCCCGGCGACCTGCACCGATGACGCTGCAGTGGACAGTCGTCGTTCCCATCAAGGGCACGGACGACGCGAAATCCCGTCTGGGCGGTGACTCGGTGCTGCGCGGTGCCCTCGCGCGCGCGATCGCGCTGGATACGGTCGAAGCCGTCGTCGCCGCAAAGGACGTCGCGCGGGTAATCGTGGTGACGACGGAAGCGGATGCCTCGGGGTTCCGTGAACTCGGCGCCGAGGTGATCCTCGACGGCAAGGACGGACTGAACCCCGCCGTTGTCCTCGGCGCGCGGTCCGCCGTGGCCGGCACCGGCGTGGCACTGCTGCTCGGGGATCTGCCGGCGCTCGCCCCGGAGGAACTCACCCGGATGCTGGTCATCGGCTCGGGGCATCCGCGTGCCATGCTCGCAGACGCCGAGGATGTCGGCACGGTCCTGCTCACTGCGCTGCCCGGTGTTGCCCACGAGCCGGCGTTTGGTGGTGCCTCACGGGCCGCGCACCTCGCCCGGGGTTACGTCGAGATGCAGGCGCCCGACTGGTACGGGATCCGCCGTGACGTCGACACCGTCGAGCAGCTCGCCGCCGTCGCTGACCGCGTCGGTCCGCGCACCCGCGCGCTGCTCTGACCGGGCACACAAGGGCACTTGCAATTTACACAGCGCCACTATGGTGTGCGGCATGGTGATCACGAGCCGCGCGTCCCTTGTCGTCTTCGGTCAGGATGATTCCCACACTGCCGCCCGCGTCACCGAGTTGATGGGCCTGATTCCGCACGACGGTGGAGAGCTGGGCGAGTTCAAACGTCCTCCGCGGATCCAGCCGGATGGCACGGTGGCTCGCCGCTTCGTTTACAAGCAAGCGACGTGGATCCTCGATGCGCCAGAGGACGTTGATCACGACGACGAATCGGGCTTCGCAAGTGTGCGGCGACTCCTTGACCTCGTGCGTCCCGCGAAACACGCGTTTGCACAACTCGTCGCCGAAAACTATGACGTGCGGTTGTTGTGGTCGGGTGACTCTGACAGCTCGCAGGGCGGGTTTGTCATCCCCGCGGACCTCATCGCAGATCTCGCCCGGATGAAGTGCGATCTCTTCGGGACCGTGTACATCAGCGAGTCCGACGACGACTAGCCCGCCAGTTGCGGCAAACGCACCGTTCCGGGCACTCTGACGGTGCATTTGCCGCAAGTGGGAGGGATTTCCGTGCCTCCGGGCCGCCCAGTTGCGGCAAACGTACCGTTCTGGGCTCTCAGACGGTGCATTTGCCGCAAGTCAGACGTCGCTGCGGGGCTACGCGGCAGCCAGGGCGTCGGCGGCGAGCTGCGCGCTCGTCGGTATGTCCCGCATCCAGAGCGGCACTACGACCGCGCGGATACCCGCCGCCTCGATCGTGGCGGCCTCCGAGGCATCCGCTTCATCAATGAGCCACGCGTCGAGCAGTCCGCCGCCCGCACGCGAGCCGTAGTGCGCCGCAACCGCGGACGCCGACGTCTCGACACCGATCGCCGCGAGGCAAGCGTCGGCCATGCCGCGCACGACGGAGCCGGCGATGATCGGCGAGACGCCAATGATGGGGGCGGATGCCTCGGCCAGCGCTTCCCGGATGCCCGGGATCCCCAGCACGGTGCCGATGGACACCACCGGGTTCGATGGCGCGACGAGGATTACATCCGCCTCCGCGATCGCCGCGAGCACGCCGGGAGCCGGCCGCGCCGTGGACACGTTCTGCTGCACGAAGCCGAGCGCGGTGACGGCGGCACGGTGGCGGGTCCACCATTCCTGAAAGTGCATCGTCGTGCCCGCGTCCTCCACGACCACGTGGGTCTCCACCTCGTCGTTGGTGACGGGCAGCAGGGTCACGCCGAGGTCCCAGCGAGCGGTGATGCGCTCGGTCGCCTCGGTGAGGGTCAGCCCGTCCCGCAGCATCGACGTGCGGGCGAGGTGAGTCCCGATGTCCAGGTCGCCGAGGGTGAACCACGGCCAGCCCACGTTGTAGGCGCGCAGCTCGTCGCTGACCCGCTCGGATTCGCCGACCCGTCCCCAGCCGCGCACCTCGTCATTGGCGCCCGCGAGCGTGTACATGATCGAGTCGAGGTCGGGCGCAATCCGCAGCCCGGTGAGCCACATGTCGTCGCCGGTGTTGACGATCGCCGTGATCTCGGCCGTGGTGCCTCCGGACCCGTCCGGGTGGGACTCGCGCAACGAGGCACGAAGCCCGCGCAGAAAACGGGCGCCGCCAACGCCACCGGACAGCACGGTGATTCTCATGCCCCCACGCTAACGCCCCTGATTGGGGTATCCATACTGACGCATACAGTACATTCGCAGGTCGCTATCGGGCCCCTGCATGGCAGAGTGTTAAAGATGAACTCTTACCCGGCGAAGTTCGAAGCGGGCCACGCAGAAGTGTCCCTCCCCACGGCAGTTGCAATGCCCGACGAAGAGTTCTTCGCCGCCAGTCGCGACATCATCTCGACGATCGAAACCGTCATCGACGGCAAGCGCGCGGCGGTCGAAATTGCCCTCACGGTGCTGCTCGCCGAGGGACATTTATTGATTGAGGATGTCCCGGGCGTCGGTAAGACCATGCTGGCGCGTGCACTCGCCCGCACGGTCGACTGCTCGGTCTCGCGCATCCAGTTCACTCCCGACCTCCTGCCGGCCGACATCACCGGTGTCTCCGTGTTCAACCAGTCCGACAGGGAATTCGAGTTCAAGCCGGGCCCCGTCTTCGCGAACATCGTGATCGGCGACGAGATCAACCGCGCGAGCCCCAAGACGCAGTCGGCACTGCTGGAGAGCATGGAGGAGCGCCAGGTCACCGTCGACGGCAAGACCTACACGCTCGCCACCCCGTTCACCGTCGTCGCCACGCAGAACCCGATCGAGATGGAGGGAACCTACGCCCTCCCCGAGGCCCAGCGAGACCGCTTCATGGCGCGCATCTCGATGGGGTACCCGGACGCCGCGTCCGAGCTGGCAATGTTGCGCACGCGCGCGACATCCAGTCCTCTCGATGCCATCGCTCCCGTCGTCAACAGCGCCCAACTCGCGTCGATGATCGCCACCGCCCGCGGCGTGTACGCCAGCGCACCGGTCGAGCAGTACGTCGTGAACATTGCGCAGGCGACCCGCCGCGACCCCGACCTGCGCCTCGGTGCCAGCCCCCGCGCGACCCTGCAGCTGCTGCGCGCGGCCAAGGCCCGTGCCGCGCTCGACGGTCGCACCTTCGTTCTACCGGACGACATCAACGCGCTCGCGGTGCCGGTGCTCGGCCACCGGCTGATCCCCGCCGGGCGGGCCGGCGTCACTGTCGGAGGCTACTCGGGTGCAACTGTCGCCGACATCGTGACCCGGATCGTGGCCGAGACTCCCGTTCCCCTGGGCACCGGCGACCGCGCGTAGTTGCCGTGCCCCGTACCTCACCCCGTCGCAGCACCACGCGGCTGACCCGTCGCGGCTGGTACTTCGTCGCGCTCGCGGCAGTCTTCTTCGTCGTGGCCTACAGCAGCGGAAGCACGACTTTGCTCTACGCAGCGAGCTTCCTCGGCGTGCTGATCGTGGCCGCCGCGCTGCTCGTGCGGCTTCGCCGCCTGCGGTTGTCGGTTGTGCGAACGTTCTCGCCCGTGGTGGTGCCGGCCGGATCGCCCGTGGACGTGGAACTGTCGGTGACCAACGTCTCCCTCGCCGCCAGCGGGCCGGCCACCTGGGCAGACCGCATCCCGTGGAATCCCGGCACCGCTGGCCCCGGGCAGCTTCCGGCGCTGGCGGCTGCCCTCCCCGGACGCGTTACCTCCGCCACGACCGCGCGGCTGTCGTACACGCTGCGCCCGCCGACCCGCGGTATCTACACGATCGGTCCGCTCGAGGTCGAGTACGCCGATCCGTTCGGGCTGTCCACCGGCCGGGCATCCCTAGCCGGGGTGCAGTCGCTCGTCGTGGTGCCCGCCACCGTCTCGTTCGGCGAGGGAGGACCGTCGATCGTCTCCGGGGACGGCTCCGCCCGGCTCATCCAGCGCCGCACCACCGGCAGCGACGACGACCTCATGACCCGCGAGTATCGCAGCGGCGACGCCCTGCGCCGCGTGCACTGGCGGGCGTCGGCGCGGCACGGCGAACTCATGGTGCGTCAGGAAGAGCAGCGCACCTTCCCCGAGGCGCGCGTGCTTCTCGATACCCGCTCCGACGGCTACGCGGACGTGTGGGCCGAGCTCGGCGGCGAAGAGGGCGGCAAGTCCGCCTTCGAGTGGGCGGTGCGCATGATCGCGTCGCTCGGCGTGCACCTGCACCGCTCGGGTTTCCGCGTGCAGTTGCTCGAGACGGGCCATCCGCAAATCGCAGCCCTCGGCGATATCAACCAGGGTTCCGGCCAGGACCTCGAGTTCCTCGTGAGCCTCGCCGCTCTGGAGCTCAGTCCCGCGCCTCCGCCCTCGGTTGGTACCGATGGGATGAACCGCGCCGATGGTGCGCCCGGCCCCATCTTCGCCGTGCTCTCGATCTCCGACCCGGACACCCTGCGCTGGATCATGGCGCAGCGCCGCCCGCGCGAACTCGGCGTCGCCTTCATCGTCGGACGAGGCACCGACCACGTGCTGGAGACGCTCGGCAACGCCGGGTGGATCTGCGTGCCTGTCGGGACGGCGGATGACCCGGCTCTCGCCTGGTCGAGCATCGCCCGATTCTCGGCGGCAGTCTCGTGACCGCGCACCAGACGGTCCCGTTGACCGCGACCACCCCGGCGCGGCCGGGAGTTCCCCGTCAGGAGCCCAGCAACACGGCCGGACGCGGAACGGCCGGGCGCGGTGGCTTCCGCCTCGGCGGTCCCCGCAGGGGCAGCGCGCCCCGGGATCGAGGGGGTGAGCTGCGCTCGAGCGTCCTGTTGTTCATCGCTCTCGCGGTCGCCCTCGGCGGGTTGCACAGCGTGCTTGCCGGTATCGGCTGGTGGCTGATGATCGTGGCCGTGGCGCTCGTGGTGCTCGGGGGAGCCGCCGCCGTGCGGTACTTCTCGAACTCCCGCGTGTGGGGAACTGTCGTGGCCCTCCTGCTCGCGTTCGGAACCGTCACAGTGCTGTTCGCCGCGGACACAGCGATCCTCGGGGTAATCCCCACCTTCGACAGCTGGGCGCAGTTCGGCAACCTCGCCCTCGCGGGGCAGACCTCCATCACCGAGCAGGGTGTGCCGGCCGACGCGGTGCCCGGCATCCAGTTCCTGCTGTGCGTCGCCGTTGCCGGTATCGCGGTGGTGCTCGACGGTCTCGTGGTGTGGTGGAAGTCACCCGCGCTGGCCGGGGTGCCGCTGTTGCTCGTGGCATCCGTTCCCGGAATCATCCAGGACGACTTCACCGAGCCGTTCGTGCTTGCCCTTGTCGCCGTCATCTACCTGCTGCTGCTGCGTCCCCGCACCCGCCGAGTGCAGCCGAGCACCGCCATCGGGCTCGGCGCCGTCGCGATCGCCGGAGCCCTCGTGGTGCCGCTGCTGTTGCCGCCGGTCAGCGTGCCCACCGACGGCAATGGTTTTTCGTCAGTCACCGCCGGCATCAATCCGATCATCGATCTCGGCCGCGACCTGCGACAGTCAAACCCGACGACCGCCCTGCGCTACACGACCAGCTCCGACAACGGCCAGTACCTGCGGCTGACGACGCTCGAGACCTTTGACGGGCGGGAGTGGAGCCCCGTCTCGACCCGCCGCCAGCCGGGCAACTCGGTGGACGCGATCGCGGCTCCTCCCGGTCTTGGCCCCACCGTCACGACCACCGAGGTGCAAACTCAGGTCAACGTCGACAACACCGTCAGCCAGTGGCTGCCCGTTCCGTACCCGGCCAAGAGCATCGACGGCCTCCAGGGCAGCTGGTTCTGGGAGCCGGACGGTCTGTCGGTGCGCACCTCCACCTCCAACATGCGCGATCAGACGTACACGGTGACGAGCCTCGAGGTCACGCCGACCTCGACACAGCTGCAGGGCGCCGCCGACTCGTCCGATTCCCCGCTGGCGCAGGTACCCGCCGGGCTCGACCCGATCGTCGCGCAGACGGCCGCCGACATCACCAGGGACGGCGCAACGAAGTACGACAAGGCCGAACTGCTGCAGAGCTGGTTCCGCGGCGGTGCGTTCACCTATTCGGAGGAGGCACCCGTGCGGGAGGGCTTCGACGGATCGGGGCTCGACGTGATCGTTCCGTTCCTCGAGGCGAAGACCGGCTACTGCGTGCACTTCGCGTCGACCATGGCGATCATGGCCCGCACGCTGGGCATCCCGTCGCGTGTCGCCGTCGGATTCCTTCCCGGCACCGGTGCACTCGTCGCCGGAAGCGACAAAGAGGAGTACACGGTGTCCTCCAAGGACCTGCACGCCTGGCCCGAGCTGTACTTCGAGGGCGCTGGCTGGGTGCGTTTCGAGCCGACTCCCGGCCTCGGAATCGTTCCCGTCTTCCAGTCGGCGCCGGTGGATGACCCGGCGACACCCAACGTTGATGAGTCGCAGGCCACCGCGACCCCCACCCCGACGGCAGCGCCCACGACGGGAGCCACCCAAGCACCCGAAGACGTCACCGCCGACACCGGAATCACCCCCGCCGCCACCCCGGCGTCCGCCCTGCGTTCGGCGCTGATCCTCGTGGGCATCCTCATCGTGCTGCTGATCCCCGCGATCTTCCGCGTGGTGCTGAGAGCCCGCCGCATGGCGGTCGTGCGCCGCGGACCCGGTTCGGCGGCCGCCGCGTGGCTCGAGATCGGCGACACCGCGCGGGACCTCTGGTATCCCGACACGCTCGGTGCGACCCCGCGGGAGCTGTCGATCATGCTGCGGGATGCCTCGGGCATGTCGCCCCCGCAGGCGGAAGCCCTCGACGCCGTACGCATGGCGGTCGAGCGCGAGGTCTACTCGGCGGACTCCGCCGCGGTCTCCGCGCAGACGGCCCGACAGACCCGCGTGGTCCTTCACGCCCTGCGCAGGGCCGGCACGACGAACGAGCGTGTCCGCGCGACGCTGTTGCCGCGCACCCTTTTCGACCGCGCGCTCACCCTCGGAGCCCGCCTGCCCCGCGCCTAACCCAGCGCCTCGCGACTTGCACAAAAATGCTGTATTTTGGCCGGTTTTGCAGCACTTTTGTGCAAGTCGCGGGGGTGTTTACGGGGAGTAGGCGATGAGGGGGCGGCCGGTAACGGGGTGCTCGAGCACCGTGGCATCCACCCCATAGACGCTGCGAAGCAGCCCGGGAGTCAGCACGTCTGCGGGACTGCCGGTCGCGACGATGCGTCCGTGGTGCAGCACGAGCAGGTCGTCCGCGTAGGTGGCTGCGAGGTTCAGGTCGTGCAGCGCCGCCATCGTGGCGACGCCGGTCGTGGCGAGCTGGGTGACCAGTGCGAGCGTGTCGAGCTGGGCGTGCACGTCGAGGTGGTTGGTGGGCTCGTCGAGCAGAAGAAGCGACGGCTGCTGCGCGAGGGCACGGGCAAGATGCACGCGTTGGCGCTCACCCCCGGACAGGCTGTCGAACGGGCGTGAGGCGAAGGCGGTCATCCCGACGCTGGCGAGGGACTGCAGCACGACGCGGGTGTCGTCGTGTCCGGGGGAGGCGAATCGGGAGGCGTAGGGGAGGCGGCCCAGCTCGACCGCGGCCAGCACCGTCATGGGCAGCTCGGAGCGGGCATCCTGTTCTACGAGCGCGGCCGTGCGGGCTCGCTCGCGGCGAGGAATCGCGAACCAGTCGGAGCCGTTCCAGGTGATGGAGCCGGAGTCGGGCGGGACGATTCCCGCCAGCGCCCGGATGAGGGTCGACTTTCCCGCGCCATTGGGGCCGATCAGCACCGTGACGCGGCCCGGGGCGATCGTGCAACTGACGTCGTCGACGATGGTGCGTCCCGCGATGGTGACGGTCACGCCGGTCGCGACGAGGCCGCTCACGGGCGACCGCTTCCCGCGGGGCGGCGCACGAGCAGCATGACGAACAGGGGAGCGCCGATCACCGCGGTAATGATGCCGACGGGCAGCTCCCGCGGATCGAACATCGTGCGCGCGATGGTGTCGCACCAGATGAGGAAGATGGCGCCCACGAGCGCGGACAGCGGCAGCAGCACGCGGTGGCGCGATCCGACCACGAGCCGCACGGCGTGCGGGAGTACGAGACCGACGAATCCGATGGAACCACTCACCGACACCATGGCTCCGGTGAGGAGGGCCGTGCTCACCAGGAGGAGCCAGCGCGTGCGGCCGACGGACACCCCGAGGGCTGCGGCCGCCGTGTCCCCGAAGCTGAACGCGTCGAGGGAGCGGCCGGCCATGATGATCGGCACCCCGACGATGACGAGGGCAACGGCACCGATGGCGACGGCCGACCAGTCCGCCCCCGCGAGCGACCCGAGGAGCCAGTTGAGAATCTCGCGGTACGAGTCGCCCTTCGCCGTCCAGAAAATGATGAAGCTCGTGAGGGCAGCGCCGAGGCTCGAGACCGCGACGCCCGCGAGAACCGTGCGGGAGGGAGTCATCCCCCCACCCGAACTCGCAATGAGCAACGTCAGCAGAAGGGCGAGCAGCGCCCCCGCGAACGCCGCCACCGGCAGGAGAATGCTGACCCCGAGGAGTAGGACGGACACGGCGCCGAGGGATGCCCCGGACGACAGGCCCAACAGGTAGGGGTCGGCGAGAGAGTTGCGGGTCAGTGCCTGCATCACGGCTCCGGCGATCGCCAGCCCCGCCCCGACCGCGGCGGCGGTCAGCACGCGCGGCAGGCGCAGCTGCCAGACGATGCCGTCCCGCAACGGGGTGAGGGGGCTGGCACCGAGGCCGAGGTGCGAGAGCACGCTCGACCAAACGTCACCCGCGGTGATGCTGGCGGGTCCGAAGGTAATCGCGAAGGTGACCGACAGCACCACCCCAATCACCAGGAGGATTGCCCACGCGCTCGGGGGAACCCGACGGTTCTCCCGCCGCGTGATCGTCGTCATGGCCTACAGCGCCAGCTTCGTCAGTTGCTGTGCGAGGTCGGCGGTGGCGGCGACGTTGCGCACGCCCGCCTCGCTCGCGGCGAACGGGATGGTGAGGTACCGCGCGTTTTTGACGGCATCCAGAGCTGCGGTGGCGGGGTTGGCCTTAAGCGCCGCGATCTTGCTGGCCGCCGTGTTCCAGCTCGCATCGACCAGCACGATGACGTCCGGGTTGGCGTCGACGATGGCTTCCCAGCTCAGGGATGTCCAGGTGTCCGCGACGTTCGCGGCGATATTCGTCAGCCCCAGCTGGTCGAGCATCATCTCGGGTGCGCCGATGCCCGCGCCGACGTAGGGCGTGTCCGTTCCGGACGAGTACCAGAGCGCGCTGAGGCCACGCGAGTCGGGGGCGATGGCCGCCAGCTGCGTCTTCTGGGAGGAGACGAGGGCGGCAGCGGCATCCGGTGCTCCAAACACACGGCCGGCTTCACCGATCTCCTCGAAGACCGTGCCAAAGGTGAGCATCGCGGGCATGTAGTCCGGCTCCTTGCACGCGGCGGGGGAGACGTAGCTGCCGATGCCCAGCTTCGTGAGCGTTGCCCGCTCGCCGGCGGCATCGGCTGCGAAGTTGGACTCCCATCCGCCGTAGACGAAGTCGGGGGTCAAGGCCAGCACGGCCTCGGAACTGGGTGCGAAGTCGGAGATCACGGGAATCTTCGCGGCCGCGGCTGCCCACTCGGCCGGAACCGGTCCGTCGGGGAACGCCTGCCCGATCACGCGGTCGCCCAGACCGAGCGCCAGCAGCATTTCCGTCGAGGTGGACTTGATCGTGACGATGCGCTGTGGCGGCGTGGTCACGGTGACGGGGACGCCACAGTTGTCGACGCTCACGGGAGAGGCGGTGGGGGCGGATGTCCCGGACGCGGCCGGTCCCGTCGCCGAGACGGGCGCGCACGCGGCGAGCCCCAGCACGGCGAGGGTCACGACGGGCAGGATGATGGATCGAGAAAACAGGGGGTGCCTCCGGGAGCGAGCAGGGAAAAGGGCTCCGCTCAGGGGATCGAGCGGGAGACCTGCCGCCTCAGATCAGAGGTCGACGCACCACGCCACAACCGGCGCGGGGGTCTGCCGTTAACTCTAGCCGTGGGTCGCCACGGCGTGCCTACATCGAGGCCTGGCGGTTGTTAATGCGGGTGATGAGGTCGGTGAGCAACTCGGTCGGCTCCAGTCCGAGCGCGAGGGAGAGCAGTTCGCGGTAGCGGTCGTACACGCGCAGCGCCTCCGACTGATTGCCCTCGGCCAAATGCACGCGGATGAGGGCGGTGTTGGCGCTCTCGCGCAGCGGCTCGACCTTCATCGCGGCGCGCGCTGCGCCGGCAGCATCGGCGAGGCGGCCGGCGTCGGTCAGCAGCGCGGCCAGCGCCTCGAGGGCGTTAAGCCGCAGCTGCCGCCAGTCTTCGGCCTCACCCACGACCCAGTCGTCGTACCAGTCGGGAAGAAGTTCAGACGAAAGAGCGGCCAGGGCGTGCGGGCCCAGATCCTCGGGGGTCAGCTCGCTGTCGGCCTGCAGCAGCCGGCGGGCGAGGGCCTGGGCTCCCCGGAGGTCGACGATCACGGTCTCGGCGAGACGCAGTCCTGCCGATGCCACGAGAATCGCGTCACGGGTGGCCGCGTCGAGGCGGGACAGCGCGGAGCGCAAGCTGATGCCGGCCTTCTCGTCCGTGGCATCCGGCCACATGCGACCGGCCATCGCGGCTCGTCCGACCGACCTGTCGTTGAGCGCGAGAAACACGAGCAGCCGCTGCGACCCGACGGACAGCGGTCCGACCTCCTGGCCGCCGACGCGCAGCGCAAAGGTTCCGAGCACCGAGATCTCGATGACGATGGGGAGCGTCGTGACGATGGCGTCCGGCAGCTCGGGCGCGAGCGCGAGGGCGAGCGTGCGGCGCGGGGCCACGGGAGTGGGGAACAGCGAGGGGGTATCGGGCGCAGAGATCGCCTCGGCCCAGCGCGCGCTCCAGGCCTGGAACTCGTCAATCGCGGAGCGGAGGTCGCGGCCCTTGGCCGTCAGGAGATATTCGGATGCCTCGGGGTGGGCCGGATTCGTATCGACGGTCATCACTCCGAAGCTGATGAGGTCATCGAGTCGCGAGGCCAGCAGATTGGGATCGACGTTCAGTCGTGACTGGAACTCCGGAAACCGGCTCGCACCAGCGAGGGCCTCACGCACGATGAGGAGACTCCACCGCTCGACGAGCACCATCATGACGACCACCCCCAGAACCGTGGTGCCACTTTATCGCCCAATTGCGATATTTCTGACAATCCTTGTTCTAGATGGCCGTGCATGCGGGAAGTTCGAAGGGACCCGACCCTCCGAACATCCCGCAAGATCCGAGGAACCCACCCCATCGGACCCTATCCACGGGGACTAACCCCTCACATTCCCGTGGACGTGTATGGGGTTACTTCTGGCTGTTGCCGGCCCGAAGCTTAGGTACTGCCCGCGTGAGAACGAGGATTCCACCGACGAGCAGGAGCGACAGTCCGCCGATGAGGAGGCCCGGGTTGTCCCAGCCGGTCTCGGCGAGCGTGTCAGTGGTGATGCCGGGCGTTGCCTCGCCGGTGCCGTTACCCGTGTCGGTACCGGGAGTCGGGGCGGTGGGGCTGGCGGAGCTGGTCGGCGGAGTCGGAGCGGCAGTCGCCGAGGGCGTGGCGCTCGGCGTGGTACTGGGCGTTGCCGACGGAGTGGCGGTGGGCGTGTTCGACGGAACCGGCGTCACGACAGCGGCGAGAACGCGCGTGGTGATCGTCGTCGCGCAGTCGGCGGTCGAGCCGCCGCCGTTGACCGAGCCGTTGCACTGGTTGACGGTGATGGGGAGGCCGGGGCTGACGGTGGATGCCCCGACGGTGCAGTGAACCTGGCCGTCGGCGCCGCCGCCGTTGACCGAGCCGTTGCACTGGGTGACTGTCGCGCCGGTGGTGCTCTGCAACGGGTTGCAGTCCAGCGGAGTTGCGGGTCCGCCGGCGCCGGAACCTACGCACTGGTTGACCGTGGCGTTACCCACGGTGGTGACGCCCGTGATGGTGTTCGTGATGTTCACGTTGCAGACGAGCGTCGAGCCATCCGCGCCCGTGCCGTTGCACTGGGTGACGGAGGTAACGACCTGGGGGTACGTGGTTGTGGTGGTCGGACATGCCGGAGCGAAGTTGGCCGCGCCGTGGCAGTCGACGACGGTGACGACGGAGCTGCCGACGCCCGTCGCGAGGTCGAGAGTGTTGAGGACGGTGACGTCACAGCGAGTGCCCGTTCCGCCTCCGGCATCCGCAGCGTTGCACTGGTTGATGGCAGGAGCTGTCACGGCAAATGCGGTTCCTGTTCCACCGCCGCCCACGACGAGGAAGAGACCGAGGAGGATCGCCCCGAAGAAGTAGAGAAAACGTCGAAGCGGGGGAGTGCCGGACGTTGCTGTGCTGTCTGCGTGCGAGGCGAAGGTACGTGACATGGATGCTCCTAGGTTCGTTCGAGAGCCATTTTCTTGACGCCCCCGTTACGTGGGCGTCACGCCAGCGTTACAGCGCCGAATGACCGTTCCACCCCAGGGCGAAAATCCGCGGAAATCCGGGGCAAAATCAATAAAGAAATATATTGCTCATGCGCGGGTCGAGGCCGCAAGAAGGGCCCCGACCGACGCAAAATCGTCCCGGACGAGCCCCGCCGTCACCCGGATGAACTGCCCTCCGCGGGTCAGTTCGCTGACCGCCGCGCCTCCGTCATCGGCCGCGGCCGGTCGTCTGCCCCCGGCCGGCGCCTGCGCGGCGAGAAACGCGGTGCCGGCGGCCACCCGGATGCCTGCCGCCGCCAACTGCACAACTGCCGCGCGTTCGTCGTCGACGGGAAGCCACAGGTTGACGCCGTCCGGCACCCGCGTGCACACCCCGGCGGCCGCGAGTGCCGCGGACAACGCGTGCTGCCTCTGGCCGTAGGTGACGCGCGCCACGTCGATGGCCGCCACCGTCGAGGCATCCGTCATCAAGTCGTACAGAATCGTCTGCAGCATGCGCGACGTCCAGCCGGGGCCGAGCAGTCGCCGGGCCACGATGCGATCGACCAACTCCGTGGGTCCGCCCAGCGCTCCGATCCGCAGGTCGGGGCCGTGAGACTTCGAGAAACTCCGCACGTGCAGCACCCTCTCCGGCAGGTACGTGCCGAGGCTGACCTGTGGTTTGGTGCTGATCTCCCCGGAGTGATCGTCCTCGATCACGATCGTCTTCTGTGCGGTTCTGCTCGAGCGGATGACCCGGGCGAGCTCCTTCGCGCGCTCCTCCGTCATCGAGACCCCCGCTGGGTTCTGGCTGCGGGGTTGCAGCACGATGACGGCGGGCGATCGCGTGAGCGCCGCGGACAGCTCCCGCGGGAGCATCCCCTCTTCGTCGATTCCCACCGCGATCTTCTCGATCCCATAGTGCTCAAGAAGGTCGAAGATCGGCGGGAATCCGGGGTTCTCGACCACGACACGATCGCCGTAGCGCAGCAGCAGGTCGAGCGCGCGGGATATCGCGTCCAGCGCGCCATCCACCACGGTGATTGCGTCAACCGGATACGGCCACGACTCGCGCAGCATCGCCTCGAGCTCGGGCAGGACGGGGGAGTCGAGGTAGCTCGAGGTTCCCGCGCGGCTCGACACCCGTGACAGGGCCGGCCCCAGGTTCGGCAGCAGCGCGGGGTCCGGCGTTCCGGTCGACAGGTCGAGGCGTGCGCCCGGCTGGCCCGCGAGATTTCGCGAACGGGGCGGCAGCCAGGTCGACGGTGCCGCGCGAACGAACGACCCGCTGCGGCCACGGGACACGATCAGTCCCACGCTCGCGAGCGCCTGCCACGCGTGGCTGACGGTGGCCGGACTCACGCCGAGATCGGCCGCGAGTTCCCGCACCGTGGGCAGCCTGTCACCCGGCGCGAGATCGCCCGAAGTGATCAGCCGGGCGATGGCCCCGGCGATGCCGCTGGGTGACGCGTCCTCGACTTCGAGGGCTATCGACTTCACGTGAACCCCCGTTAGGTTTTACGAACGCGTCATAAACGTAAAACGTAAGAGAAATGTTTACGGCGAATAATAACAAAACGTAGTCCCTTCGGAGGTAATCCCATGGCCGTAGTTCGAGCAGCGATAACCCAGACAACCTGGACGGGCGATAAAGAATCGATGGTCGCCAAGCACGAGCAGTTCGCGCGTGATGCTGCGGCCGATGGCGCCCAGATCATTTGTTTCCAGGAGCTGTTCTATGGCCCCTATTTCGGGATCACCGAGGACAAGAAGTATTACGCCTACGCGGAGCCCGCGGACGGTCCCATCGTTCAGCGCTTCGCTGCCCTGGCCAAAGAATTGAACCTTGTGATGGTGCTTCCCATCTACGAGGAGGACATGCCGGGCGTGTATTACAACACCGCCGTCGTCGTCGACTCCGACGGCACGATCCTCGGCAAGTACCGCAAGCACCACATCCCGCACCTCGACAAGTTCTGGGAGAAGTTCTACTTCCGCCCCGGCAACCTGGGCTACCCGGTCTTCAACACCGCTGTCGGTCCCATCGGCGTGTACATCTGTTACGACCGTCATTTTCCCGAGGGATGGCGCGAGCTTGGCCTTAACGGTGCGCAGATCGTTTTCAACCCCAACGCCACGAAGCCAGGCCTGTCCAACCGTCTCTGGGAGATCGAGCAGCCCGCTGCCGCCGGCGCCAATGGATACTTCGTGGCGGCGCCGAACCGCGTCGGCCGGGAGGACAACGAATACGGCGATGACGCCGTCACCTTCTACGGCAACAGCCAGTTCGTCGATCCGCAGGGCAACGTCATCGGTGGTTACGGCAGCGGCGAGGTGGAAGAAATCCTGATCCGCGACCTCAACCTCGACATGATCCGCCAGGTGCGTGACGACTGGCAGTTCTACCGCGACCGTCGTCCGGAGTCCTACACGTCCATCCCGAAGCCGTAACACGAGACCAAGGAGCCCAGGTCGATGAAGACTCTGATCAAGAACGGTCTCGTTGTTAACTCAACGGGCACGGGGTACGCGGACGTGCTGAT
The DNA here is from genome assembly GCF_018449675.1 of Glaciihabitans sp. dw_435. Taxonomy (GTDB): domain Bacteria; phylum Actinomycetota; class Actinomycetes; order Actinomycetales; family Microbacteriaceae; genus Glaciihabitans. The sequence goes on from NZ_JAAVUZ010000007.1 coordinate 115,262, forward strand.
CGACGGCGAGACAATCGCCGCGGTGCTTGCTCCCGGGTCGACCCTGCTCGGGTTCGACCTCGAATCGAGCGTCGACACGGTGATCGATGCCCAGGGAAAGTACGTCATCCCGGGCGGGATCGACGCGCACACCCACATGGAGATGCCGTTCGGTGGCACCTTCGCCAGCGACACCTTCGAGACGGGCACCCGGGCGGCCGCGTGGGGCGGGACGACGAGCATCGTTGACTTCGTCGTGCAGTACCCGGGCGAGAATCCCGTCGAGCGCTACAACGCGTGGCAGGCGAAGGCCGCCGGCAATTGTGCCATCGACTACGGATTCCACCAGATCCTGTCGGACGTGCAGGACTCCTCGCTCACCGCAATGGACGAACTGATCGACGAGGGAGTGACGAGCTTCAAGCTTTTCATGGCCTACAAGGGTGTCTTCCTGTCCGATGATGGCCAGATCGTGAAGGCGATGCAGAAGGGGGCAAGCAACGGCGCACTGATGATGATGCACGCAGAGAACGGCAGCGTCATTGACCTCCTCGTGCAGCAGGCCATCGAGGCCGGCAACACCTCTCCCTACAACCACGGTCTCACCCGGCCATGGCAGGCGGAAGAGGAAGCGACCCACCGCGCGATCATGCTGGCCGACCTCACCGGGGCGCCGCTGTATGTGGTGCACGTCTCCGCCAAGCAGGCCGTCGACCAGATCATGACCGCCCGCGACAACGGCAAGAACGTGTTTGGCGAGACCTGCCCGCAGTACCTCTACCTGTCGCTCGAGGAACAGCTCGGGGCGAAGGGAGAGGAGTGGGGTGACTTCGAGGGAGCCAAGTGGGTCTGTTCGACGCCGCTGCGGTCCCGGGCGGAGGGTCACCAGCACCACATGTGGCAGGCGCTGCGCACCAACGATATCCAGATGGTCTCCACCGACCACTGCCCGTTCTGCATGAAGGGCCAGAAGGACATGGGGCTCACGGACTTCTCCAAGATCCCCAACGGAATCGGCTCCGTCGAGCACCGAATGGACCTCATGTACCAGGGTGTCGTGGACGGCCAGATCAGCCTTCCCCGCTGGGTCGAACTGACATCGACCACTCCCGCCCGCATGTTTGGCATGTACGGCAAGAAGGGCGTCATCCAGCCCGGTGCCGATGGCGATGTGGTGGTCTACGACCCCAACGGTCACACGTCGATCGGTGTCGGCAAGACCCACCACATGAACATGGACTACTCCGCCTACGAGGGCTTCGAGATCGACGGCCACGTCGACACGGTGATCTCCCGCGGCAAGGTCGTCGTCGATAACAACGAGTACGTCGGCACCAAGGGCGACGGCAAGTACTTCCGGCGCGGCCTCAGCCAGTACCTGATCTAGAGAGAGACACATGGACTTCGGAGCAGTACTCCAGACCAACCCGCCCGCCTCCCGCACCATCGCGTTGGCGAAGCTCGCCGAGCAGCACGGCTTCAGCCACGTGTGGACATTCGACTCCCACCTCCTCTGGCAGGAGCCGTACGTCATCTACAGCCAGATCCTCAGCCAGACCCAACGCGTGATCGTTGGACCCATGGTCACCAACCCCGCCACGCGCGATTGGACCGTCACCGCATCCACCTACGCGACGCTCAACGAAATGTTCGGCAATCGCACCATCATGGGCATCGGGCGGGGAGACTCCGCCGTGCGGGTGACCAACGGTGCCCCGACAACGCTGAAGACGCTGCGCGAGTCGATCCACGTCATCCGCGAGCTCGCCAACAGCCGGGCAGTCGAGTACAACGGCGCGACACTGCAGTTTCCCTGGAGCACCGGGTCCACGCTCGACGTGTGGGTGGCAGCGTACGGCCCACTGGCGCTCAAACTCACGGGTGAGGTCGGCGACGGGTTCATCCTGCAGATGGCGGACCTCGATGTCGCAGAGTGGATGATCAAGACGGTGCGGGATGCGGCGGAAAAGGTGGGCCGTGATCCGATGGCCATCAAGTTCTGCGTGGCGGCGCCGATGTACATCGGTTCGGACTGGGAGCACATGCGCGACCAGAACCGCTGGTTCGGCGGAATGGTCGGCAACCACGTCGCCGATATCGTCGCCAAGTACGGCGAGGGTTCGGCCGTACCCACCGCGTTGACCGACTACATCAAGGGACGCGAGGGCTACGACTACAACGAGCATGGCCGGGCGGGTAATACGCACACGAACTTCGTTCCCGACGAAATCGTCGACCGTTTCTGCATCCTCGGTACCGCAGACCAGCACATCGAGAAGCTCAAGGCTCTCAAGGAGCTCGGCGTCGACCAGTTCGCCGGGTATCTCCAGCACGACAACAAAGAAGAGACACTGCGCGTGTATGGCGAGACGGTCATCCCCGCGATGCGCGAGCACATTACGGCGAAAGCATGACCCGAGCCCGTCCGATCCTGCTCGGCGTCGCTGGCGTCGTACTCCTCGGCGTGGCCTGGGAAGGCTACAAGGCGCTCGGACCCGCGGACGGAGTCGTGGTCAACGGCCTCACCGTCCTTCCCCGTACGAGCGACCTCGCGATGCCGCATCTCGTCACGATGTGGACGCGCCTCGGCGAGCCGGTCACCTCGGCCGCCGGCTCCCCGGCGCTATGGGAAGCGGTCGTGAAGGCGGCGGGATTCACCCTCGGAATCGCCGCCGTCGGATGGATCATTGGTGTCGTCGTCGGCATGCTGCTCGCTATCCTCATGCAACGGTTCCGCACGGCGGAGTCGGCGCTGCTGCCGTGGATCGTGCTCAGCCAGACCGTGCCACTGATCGCCATCGCGCCGCTCGTGAGCGGGTGGGGATCGCAGATCAGATTCGGCGAATCCCGCTGGCAGGACTGGATGTCTGTCGCCGTCATCGCCTCGTACCTTGCGTTCTTCCCCGTCTCGATCGGCGCGCTGCGGGGACTCGAGTCACCCGAGAAGGCGCACATGGAACTGATGCGCACGTACGCGGTCGGCTGGTGGAAGACGCTGCTGCGCCTGCGACTGCCGGCGAGCGTTCCCTACCTGATTCCCGCCCTTCGACTCGCGGCGGCCAACGCGGTGATCGGAACAGTGGTCGCCGAAGTATCCATCGGGCTCAGCGGTGGTGTTGGCCGAATGATGGTGGAGTACGCGAGCACCGCAAGCGGTGACCCGGGAAAACCGTGGGCTCCGATCTTCGGGGCTGTCGCCATCGGGCTGATCGCCGCCGGCGTTGTCGCCCTTCTCGGGCTCGTATTGAAGCGTTACCGCAGAGGAGAAGTGACCGCGTGAGAAGTTCTGATGTTGCGGTAATGGCCGCCGGTTCGACCGCGACCGCCGTGGACGTGGTTGGCGCCACGAAGATCTTCACCGTCGCCAAGGGCGCCCAGGTCATAGCGCTGGACACCATCGACCTGAGCGTGGCACCCGGGGAGTTCGTCTCCCTCATCGGCCCCAGCGGCTGCGGCAAGAGCACCCTGCTTCGGCTGATCGCCGACCTTGACCAGCCCACCACCGGCAGCGTCACCGTCTTCGGCAAGTCGGCACGGCAAGCCCGCGTCGATCAGGACTACGGCATCGCCTTCCAGCAGGCGGGCCTGCTTCCCTGGCGCACTGTCGCCGGCAACATCGAGCTGCCTCTCGAGCTTCACGGCACCGGCAAGACGGCCCGCAAGGCCCGCGCTGCCGAGCTTCTCGAACTGGTGGGGCTCACCGACTTCGCGGACCGCTACCCCGAGCAACTCTCCGGCGGAATGCAGCAGCGGGTGGCGATCGCCCGGTCGCTCGCCGAGAGCCCCAAGCTGCTGCTGATGGATGAACCGTTCGGAGCCCTCGACGAGATGACGCGTGAGCGCATGCAGAACGAGCTCGTTCGCATCTGCGCGGAGACCGGAGCGGCCGTGGTCTTCGTCACCCACTCGATTCCGGAAGCGGTCTTCCTCTCCGACCGCGTCGTCGTGATGTCGCCGCGGCCGGGACGCATCGTAGATGTCATCCCCGTTGCCCTCGGCGCCGCGGAAGATCGTGACGACGACCTGCGCGAGGCCGTGGGATTCTTCGCGGCCGTCAGCGCAGTGCGCGAAGCACTGCACGGCACACCTGCCGGAGGGGCAGCGGGTGCGTCTGCTGCTCGCGGTGTGGAGACCCGATGAGGACATCGACCTCGCGCACGCGCGCCATTCTCGCGCCGGTGATTTTCGGTCTCGCCGTGCTCGTGATCTGGCAGGTCGCTGTCGTGGTCCTGGGGATCAAGCCCTACGTTCTGCCCAGCCCGATCAACATCGGAGGCCAGTTCACGAAAGCGTTCGACACGGTGTGGGCGGGAACCCGCGTCACCGGATTCAACGCGCTGATCGGACTCATCCTCGGCGCCGTGACGGGAATCATCGCGGCCATCATCTCCGCGCTCGCCCGCGTCTTCGACGAGATCGGCCTTCCGGTCATCACCGCGGCATCCGTCGTCCCCATCGTCGCCCTCGCGCCGGTGCTCTACACAATGTTTGGTGCCGGGGCGGAGACCGCGCGTCAGTTGATCGCGGCGCTCGCCGTCTTTATCCCCGTCTACGTCAACTCGCTGCGGGGGCTGCGTCAGGTAAAACCCGTGCACCGGGATCTCATGCGCGCGTACGCGGTGTCGTCGTGGCAGGTCACCCGCACCGTCACACTGCCGGGAGCCGTGCCCTTCATCTTCACGGGACTGCGGATCGCGTCATCCCTCGCCGTTATCTCCGCCCTGATCGCCGAATACTTCGGAGGTCCGATCGACGGCCTCGCGAAGTCGATCACGTCGGCAGCCTCCTACAGCAACTACACGCTGGCCTACGCATTCGTGCTCGGAGCGATTCTGCTCGGGCTCGTCTTCTACATGGTCACCCTCGCCCTGGAGAAGCTGGCAACGAGGCACAGGCCTTCTCTGTCCTGACGTCCGACGGCCGTGAGGCGGTTCGGCGAATCACCCCCCCGAAGAGAGCACCAAGGAGGAAGCACAATGAAGCACAGCACACGTTTCGTTCTCGGCATCAGTGCGATGGCAGTAGCCACCGGACTGGTTCTGAGTGGTTGCAGCAGTTCCAGCCCCACCACCACGAGCTCTGACGGCGGACTGACGCCGGTGACCCTGCAGCTGCAGTGGCTGGCCCAAGCGCAGTTCGCCGGCTACTACGCCGCCGTGTCGCAGGGGTACTACAAGGACGAGGGCCTCGACGTCACCATTAAAGAGGCGGGAGCCGACACCGTTCCGATTAAGTCGGTCGCCAGCGGCGATGCTGACTACGCCATCTCCTGGGTGCCGAAGGTGCTCGGATCGATCGAGCAGGGCGTCAATGTCACCGACGTCGCGCAGATCTTCGAGCGCAGCGGCACGACCCAGATCTCGTTCAAGGACAAGAACATCACCACTGCCGCCGACCTCAAGGGCAAGAAGGTCGGCAGCTGGGGCTTCGGCAATGAGTGGGAACTCTTCGCCGGCATGCAGAAGGCGGGAATCGACACCACGAGCGGCATCAAGCTCGTGCAGCAGGCCTTTGACATGAAGGGCTTTCTCGCCGGGGACATCGACGCCGCCCAGGCGATGACGTACAACGAGTACGCGCAGGTTCTCGAGACGGTGAACCCCGACACCGGCAAGCTCTACACGCCGGACGACCTCAACGTCATCAACTGGAACGACGAGGGCACGGCCATGCTCCAGGACGCCATCTGGGCCGACACCGAGAAGCTCAAGGACGACGCCTATGACGCGCAGACCGTCAAGTTCATCAAGGCGTCCATCAAGGGCTGGGTCTACGTGCGGGATAACCCCACGGAGGCCGCGAGCATCGTCACGGCCGCCGGGTCAACGCTCGGCACGAGCCACCAGCTGTGGATGACCAACGAGGTCAACAAGCTGATCTGGCCATCCACCGCGGGCATCGGCGAGATCATCCCCAGCGCGTGGGACCAGACGGTCGACATCGCGAAGGCGACGAAGAATGACACCGGCCAGACCATCGTCACCGCCACCCCGCCGGACACCGCGTACTCGAACGAGTACGTCGACAAGGCGCTGAAGGAACTGAAGGACGAGAACGTCGACGTCATGGGCGCCAGCTGGACTCCCACAACCGTCGAACTGAAAGAGGGCGGCAAGTAACAACTGCCGCGCGTAATGTGAGCGGAGGCTGCCTCGTGCGGCCTCCGCTCCACCCCCAACTGCACCTCAGCTATCGCACCAAAGGATCCCCGATGACCACTGTGAATCCCGCCTTCCTCGGCGGTACGACTCCCGCCGACGGGGCCCACGCGCTCGCGATGGACCGTGCTCACGTCTTTCACTCCTGGAGTGCACAGGGAAACCTCACCCCGTTCGCCATCGCAGGCGGGTCCGGAAGCACGGTCTGGGACTTTGATGGCAAGCACTACCTCGACTTCTCGAGCCAGCTGGTCAACACGAACATCGGCCACCAGCACCCCGCGGTCGTCAACGCCATCAAGGCGCAGGCCGACCTGCTGACGACCGTGGCCCCCGCACACGCGAACCTCGCCCGCGGTGAGGCGGCCAGCCGCATCCTGGCGCGCGCCGGTGGTCACTTCGGCAAGGTCTTCTTCACCAACGGTGGTGCGGATGCCAACGAGAACGCGATCCGCATGGCCCGCCTCACTACCGGCCGCGACACGGTGCTCTCCACCTACCGCAGCTACCACGGCAACACCGGCGCCGCGGTGGTCGCGACCGGCGACTGGCGCCGCGTGCCCAATCAGTACGCGCGGGGCCATGTGCACTTCTTCGGTCCGTTCGCCTATCGCTCCGAGTTCTGGTCGACGACGCCGGAGGAGGAGAGCGCTCGCGCACTGCACCACCTGGAGCGGGTCATCCAGTCAGAAGGGTCCTCGTCGATCGCCGCCATCCTCATCGAGACCATTCCCGGCACCGCCGGCGTTCTCGTGCCGCCGCCCGGCTACCTGCGCGGAGTGCGCGAGCTGGCGGACAAGTACGGCATCGTCCTCATCTTCGACGAGGTCATGTGTGGCTTCGGCCGCACGGGGGAGTGGTTCGCCTGGCAGGGCTTCGCGGACGAGGACGGCCCGGTCGTGCCCGACCTCATCACCTTCGCCAAGGGAGTCAACTCCGGCTACGTTCCCACCGGTGGTGTCGTCATCTCCGAGTCGATCGCCAATGCGTTCGAGACCGAGGTCTTCCCCGGCGGGCTCACCTACTCCGGCCACCCGCTCGCGATGGCCTCGATCGTTGGGGCGCTCGACGCCATGGAGTCCGAGGGAATCGTCGACAACGCCCGCATGATCGGCCGCGACTACCTCGCCCCGGGTCTCGCGGCGCTGAAGGCCAAGCACCCGATCATCGGCGAGGTGCGCGGCGTCGGCGTCTTCTGGGCGTTGGACCTGGTGGATGACCCGCAGACCCGTCAGCCCGTTTCCGGCGGTGTCATCCTCGAGCTGAAGAAGCAGCTGATGGCCCGCGGACTCCTCCCGTTCACCGCGGATAACCGACTGCACGTCGTGCCGCCGTGTGTCGTGACGCCGGACGAGACCACCTCGGCCCTCGCCATCTACGACGAGGCCTTCACGGCCCTGGAGGCCACCCTCTAGCCACCGGACCGCCGTCCCGGGCCGGGCCTCCCGCCGCGCGGCGCGTCCCGCCCGGGGCGGCATCCGCCTGCCCGGGCCGCCCGTCCCGACCGGTCCTGCCCCGGGTGATCCGCCGTGTGCGTCCGCCCGGGCCATCCGCCGTGTGCGTCCGCCGGGGCATCCGCCCGTACCGTATTTCGCTACATTCGGACGTTTCGCTGTTTTCGTCCCAGATGAGGAGGATCTGGGCCCGCAACGGCGGGAGTTCCTTATCTGGCGAACCGGAGAAGGGCCGGCGAGGGGCAATTCGGGCCGTGTCCTGCGGGGAACCCCCATCACCGCATAAGATAGACGGTTGTGTCACACTTCACCCCCACCCCATATACCACCCCGGTGTTCGATCTGATCCACCGTCCGGGTGAGATGCGCGAGCGTACCCTCGATATCACCGTGCCCGAGGGATTCGGCAATGCCGTCATCGGGATCAAAAAGGGTGCGGAGATGCGCGTAGACGTGCGTCTCGAGTCGCTCCACGACGGAATTCTCGTCACCGGAAGGGTCGACGCGGACGCCGAAGGTGAGTGCGTTCGTTGCCTCATTGACGTGAGTGTGCCTGTCGAGGTCGAATTTGCGGAGCTTTTCGCGTATTCTGTCGACGAAGCTTTTGATTACACGGTTTCTGATGATCACGTGGATCTCGAACCGTTGGTCAGGGATGCGGTTGTGTTGTCACTTCCGTTTCAACCGGTCTGTCAGGAAGATTGCCTTGGCTTGTGCCCGCAGTGTGGGGCACGCCTTCTCGACAACCCGGGTCACGAGCACGAAGCGCCCATCGATCCTCGATGGGCCGGACTTGCCGGACTCGGAGCCCTGACCGAGGCCACCACCGAAGACATTGATGGCACTGCGAGCAGTGCCACGGAAGAAAAGAGATAACCATGGCCGTACCGAAGCGCAAGATGTCCCGTGCAAGCACCCGCATGCGCCGCGCGCAGTGGAAGGCCACCGCGCCGACCCTGGTGAAGACCGTTGAGAACGGCAAGACGACGTACAGCCTCCCGCACCGCGCGAAGGTCGTCGAGGACTCCACCGGAACGCCCCTGTACATGGAGTACAAGGGTCGTAAGGTCGCGGACGTATAGTCCCCGCACATTCTTCTCCGAGTCGGCCCGTGTCTGGAACTGAAGCCAGCCGGGCCGATTTGGCGCGCGCGCTCGGCGTCGAAGTCAGCCCCGCTCTGCTGGAGCAGGCGCTGACCCACCGGTCGTTCGCGTACGAAAACGGCGGCATCGGGCACAACGAGCGACTCGAGTTTCTCGGAGACTCGATCCTCGGGCAGGCCGTCACGGTCATGCTGTACCGCGAGAACCCCGACCTCGACGAGGGCGAGCTGGCCAAGCGCCGCGCCAGCCTCGTCTCGAGCGTCGCCCTCGCGGAAGTTGCCCGCTCCATCGGCCTCGGCGAGCACATCCGTCTCGGACGCGGTGAGATCCTCACCGGCGGCAACGACAAGTCGTCCATCCTCGCGGACACGGTCGAGGCAGTCATTGGTGCCGTGTACCTGGATGCGGGAGCGGATGAAGCGACCGCCTTCGTTCTCCGTTTGATCAGGCCACTTCTCACCAACCCAGAACGCTTCGGCGCTGCGATGGATCCCAAGACGAGCCTGCAGGAGCTCGTGGCCCGACTCGGACGCGGCGCCCCGGCGTACGCGGTCACCGACACCGGCCCCGATCACTCCAAGCGCTTCCACGCCACGATCACCGTGGGCGACGAGGTCGTCTCCTCCGGCTCCGGCACGAGCAAGAAGCAGGCAGAAATGGTCGCGGCCCTCGAGGCCTGGACCATCCTGCACGCGGCGTCGACGCCCTCCGAGGCGCCCGCGCAGCACTGACGCCGTGCCCGAACTTCCCGAGGTCGAAGTTGTGCGAGCGGGGCTCGAGCCCGCGGTCAGCGGCGCCTCCGTGGCATCCGTCACCGTCTTCGACGAGCGATCCCTGCGCCGTCACGTCGGCCCAAGCGAGGACTTCACCGACCGGCTGACTGGCGCGCGTTTTCTCGGCGCCGAACGTCGGGGCAAGTTCCTGTGGCTTCCCATCGCCCCCGGGGGCGACGCCACCGCACCGACCGAGGCGCTCGTGGTGCACCTCGGCATGAGCGGCCAGGTGCTGCTGCGCGACCGCGCGACCGACGACCGGCTCACCCGCATCCGCCTCGACATCGACCACCCGGGCCACGGCCCGTTGCGCCTCAACTTCGTCGACCAGCGCATCTTCGGCTCCATGGCGATCGACCGGATGGTCGCGACTCCCGATCTCGCCGGCGGTCTCGTGCCCAGCCAGGTCGCCCACATCGCGCGGGACCCGCTCGACCCCGCCTTCAGTGATTCCCTCTTCTTCGCCTCTCTAGCCCGGCGCAAGACGGGCATCAAGCGCGCAATGCTCGACCAGACGCTCATCAGCGGCATCGGCAACATATACGCCGACGAATCGCTCTGGGCCTCACGCATCCACTACGACCAGCCGACGCAGACGCTCAGTCGCCCCCGCGCCAAGGTGCTGCTCGCCGAGGTGCGGTCGGTGCTCGCCAAGGCCCTCGCCGAGGGCGGCACGAGTTTCGACGCCCAGTACGTGAACGTCAACGGAGCGTCCGGCTACTTCTCCCACTCGCTCAACGCCTACGGCCAGCACGGCAAGGAGTGCCCCCGCTGCGGCCTCCCGATCGTGCGCGAGAGCTTCATGAACCGCGGATCGCACTTCTGCCCCCGCTGCCAGCGTCTGCGCTGACGAACTACAACTCTTTGCGCCAGGCTGCCTCGTAGGCCATCGCCACGAAGCCGACGGCCTCGTTCACCGAGAGCATGTGACGGTTCTCCTCGGCGTTGAAGGTCGTGATGGCCGGATGACCCGGGTGCGTGTCATCCAGTTGTCGGATGTTGGCCAGCTTCACCAGCATCCCCAGACGGTGCCCGCGGTGCTCGCGCAGCACGAGCGTGTCCTCCTGGCTCACGGCCCGCTCGAGTTCACGAGGCACGGATAGCTCGGTGTACGCCACGAGTCGTCCGCTCGGCACGTGCTCGGCTGCCGCGACGAGGTTCGTGATCGGGCTCGACTCCTCCCGCTCCTCCTTCGCGCGAATGCGGGCGGCATCCCAGATGTCCTCGGTGACCTCGAGACCTGCATTGGGAGCGTCCGTGCTCATCCGGGTGCCGAGCAACGCGATGTCGTCGATCCACTCGTCGGGGGTGCGTCCCACCCAGCGCGCGATCCTGTAGTCGTTGCCTGCGCTGGCGGATGCCTCGGCGAAGAGCGCCGCGATGGTGCCACGGTCCGGCGGCAGAAGCAGCTGGCTCGCGCGTTCCACCTGCTCGAGGGAGAACCCGCGGGCGCGGGCAAACCGCACAACGGGGGCATCCTCGGGCACGGAGCCAAAACCGGTGGGGGAGTGCAGGCGGCGGCCACGCGGGTCGGCGTTAACGATGCCATACCCCTGCAGGACGGTGCGACCCTCGGCCCGGGCCATCCGCTCGACATCGTTGTAGAGCGCAGCACCGATGCCCTGTCGGCGGAACTCGGGAAGCACCTCGATGGCCACCCACGCCTCGGGCGCCGAGGCGTCCGCGCCGGTTTCGTACACCCCGCGGGCGACCATGCGGTCATCGACCCGGGCGACGAGCAGGCGCTTGGGCTGGAAGGGGTCGAGCCAGGTGGGGAGCAGCTCCGCTCCCTCGACCGCGAGAATGCGGCTGCCGATGATCTCGGCTTCGATCTCGTTGCGCAGGGCGGTCATCCGCAGAAAATCGGTTGCGTCCGGCGCCTGGATGGTGGCGGGGATCTCGAGCTCATCGATGGTGAATGCCATGGCCATGGCGGCGGGCTCCTTTGCGATTGTGTCGTGGCGGCAGCCTAACCCCGGGCCGTACGCGTGTCACTGCCGCGTGCTTCCGCGGGAGAGGGGCGCCATTCCGGTACCTTGGGTCCAGACATTCCGGCGTGTGCGCGGGGAATGCAACCCCCGCCGGGTCGCGGCGAAGTGACGGAAGACAGGAAGGGCGGCGACGTGTACCTCAAGAGCCTCACCCTCAAGGGCTTCAAATCCTTCGCCCAGCCGACAACGTTCGCCTTCGAGCAGGGTGTCACCTGCGTCGTCGGTCCGAACGGATCGGGCAAGTCGAACGTCGTCGACGCGCTTGCCTGGGTAATGGGTGAGCAGGGCGCGAAGACCCTGCGCGGCGGCAAGATGGAAGACGTCATCTTCGCCGGCACTTCGACCCGCGGCCCGCTCGGTCGTGCCGAGGTGGTGCTGACCATCGACAACTCTGACGGCGCCCTCCCGATCGACTACACCGAGGTCACCATCAGCCGCACGCTGTTCCGCAACGGCGGCAGCGAGTACGCGATCAACGGCTCGAGCTGCCGTCTGCTCGACGTGCAGGAGCTCCTGAGCGATTCCGGCCTCGGACGCGAGATGCACGTCATCGTCGGTCAGGGCCAGCTCGACGCCGTGTTGCACGCGAGCCCCGAGGACCGCCGCGGTTTCATCGAGGAGGCGGCCGGCATCCTCAAGCACCGCCGCCGCAAGGAAAAGACCCTCCGCAAGCTCGACGCGATGCAGGCAAACCTCACGCGCCTGTCCGACCTGGCGGGCGAGGTGCGACGCCAGCTCAAGCCCCTCGGACACCAGGCGGAGATCGCCCGCGAGGCCCAGACCATTGCCGCCATCGTGCGCGATGCCCGCGCCCGGCTCCTCGCGGACGAGGTCGTCACCCTGCGCGAGGCGCTGAACGCCCACGGTCGCAGCGAATCCGAGCGCAAGACCGAGCGCATCGTGCTGCAGGAGCAGCTCGACCAGGCAAAACTGCGCGAGCACCGCATCGAGCAGCTGCAGGTCGGCGACGCCGTCGACATCGCCCGCCGCGTCGCCTTCGGACTCGAGTCGGTGCAGGAACGCCTGCGCGGCCTCTACAGCCTCGCAAACCAGCGGTTGTCCCTGCTCGGCAGTCAGGCGGACACGGCGGATGCCACTCCCGGCGTCACCCCGCAGATGGTGCAGGATGCCCGTGACGAAGCCGAACACCTGACCGAGGCCATCACGGAGGCGGAAGCCGCCTGGCACGAGGCCCAGCTCGCCACAGCGGAAGCCCGCGCGAATCTGGACGGCCTCGACGAGGAGATCGCGCACCAGAGCTCGCTCGTCTCGCGCCACGACCTCGAAATCTCCAAGCTCACGGGGCAGGCCGACACCGCGGCATCCCGCCTCGCCGCGGTGCGCGGGGAGGTGCTGCGCCAGCAGAACGCGCTCGACGCCGCCCTCGAACGCCGCGCCGCCGCGCAGGAGCGCCGGGTCGCCGCCGAGGCCGAGGCGACCCTCGCCGACGCCAGCGACACCGATCTTGACGCCACCTACCAGCAGGCGCAGGGCCAGGTGACCGCCGCGGAGGCGCAGATCGACTCCCTGCGCGAGAAGCTGCACACCCTGGAGCGGGAACGCGACGCGCTGTCGGCTCGCCAGGGCGCACTGTCATCCGCTCTCGATCAAAAGGACGGCTCGAGCGCGCTCGTCGCTGCCCGCCGCCCCGGAATCCGCGGTCTCGTCGCGGAGCACATCCAGGTGCAGCCCGGGTTCGAGGCCGCCGTCGCCGCGGCTCTCGGGTCCCTCGCCGACGCCGTGCTCGCCGACGATCGTGAGGCGGGGCTCGACGCCCTCGCCCATGCGCGCGGAGACGAGATGGGGCGCATCGAACTACTGCTGGCGGACGCCGGCGAGTTCACCGAACCGACTCTCGCGCTGGCGGATGGCGCGGTCAGCGCACTCTCGGTCGTGGAGGCACCCCGGGGCATCCTCGGCATCCTGTCCCGTGTCGTCATCGCGGACGACCTCGACGTCGCCCGGGGGGTCTGGGCGTCGCTGCCCACCGACGGGAGCGCGACCGGGACAACGATCATCTCGCGCTCGGGAGACGTGCTCAGCCAGTTCGTGTTGAGGGGTGGGTCCGGAGCCAAGCGCTCGCGGCTCGAACTCGTCGCGGACCGCGACGCCGCCCGTGACCGTCTTGCCGAGGTCGTCGCGCTCATCGATGACGCACGCTTCGCGCTGGCCGAACAGCGGGGATCGGTGCAGGCGGCAAAGGAGCAGTCGGTGCGGGCGCTCGCGTCGCTGCGCGAGTACGACTCGCAGCTGGCGGCGCAGACGGAACGTCTGAACCGCGCACGCATCCAGGCCGAGGCCCTCGAGGCCGAGGCCGAGCGTCTCGAGCGCGGTGTCGCCCTGGCCGATGAGGCGGTTGCCGACGCCGTGAGTTCGGTCGAGCGCGCCCAGAGCGAGCTTGAGATGGCGAGGTCACGTCCCCGACCGATTCTGGACGCGTCCGCCCGCGATGACGTTGCCGCCGAGGTGGACGCTGCCCGCGAGCGTGAGGTCGAGGAACGTCTGCGCGTGGAGACGGCGCGCGAGCGCGTGCGCGCCCAGCAGGAGCGGGCGACGCAGCTCGCGCGCCAGCTGGACGCCGAGCGTGCCGCGGCCGAAGAGGCTGCCCGTCGGGCGGTGATCCGTCGCCGCCAGGTCGATTCGGCGCAGAGCGTCGTGGAGACCCTGCCGGCGGTGCTGGATTCCGTGGACAGGTCGGTGTCGGAAGCCCGCGTGCAGCTCGCGGCCCGCGAGGCGGAACGCGCCCACCAGAACGAGGAGCTCGCGGAGCTGCGCCGTGGAGAGGCCGCCCTGCGCGACAGGCTTCACTCCGTGAGCGAGACGGTGCACGGGCTCGAGATGCAGATCTACGAGAAGAAACTGCAGCTGTCGTCGCTGCTGGAGCGGGCGGGCGCGGAGTTGGGACTGGTCGAAGACGTCCTCGTCGCCGAGTACGGTCCCGACCAGCTGGTGCCGGACGAAGCACTGCGGGTTGACCTGCAGCCGGAACCGGCGGCGCCAGGGAGCGGGAACCCGGGCGATGACGGCGGCGCAGAGGCATCCACCCCCTCCAATGACGACGAGACCGATGGCGTCGACTCTGCCGAGGACGACGCGGACATTGCAGACGACGCAGCCAGCAGCCGCGCCGCCGAGCGGGCCGCGTTCCGCGCATCGGTCACTCCGGCGACCGGCTCGCCGTACGTGCGCGCGGAGCAGGAAGCACGCCTGGCCAAGGCCGAACGCAAGATGGCCCAGCTCGGCCGGGTGAACCCCCTCGCCCTCGAGGAATTCGCGGCGCTGGAGCAGCGGCACAAGTTCCTCAGCGAGCAGCTGACCGACCTGACGAACACCCGCCGCGACCTGCTGACCATCATCGACGAGATCGACGAGAAGATGCAGGACATCTTCCAGGCGGCGTTCGAAGACACGAAGGCCGCGTTCGGGCAGGTCTTCCCGATCCTGTTCCCCGGAGGTGTTGGCAGCATCTTCCTCACGGACCCGGACAACATGCTCACCACGGGCATCGAGGTCACCGTGCGTCCCGCGGGCAAGAAGATCGAGCGTCTCTCGCTGCTGTCGGGTGGAGAGCGCTCGCTCGCCGCCGTTGCGTTGCTCGTCGCCATTTTCAAGGCGCGCCCCAGCCCGTTCTACATCATGGACGAGGTCGAGGCCGCCCTCGACGACGCCAACCTCGGCCGCCTGCTCGCGATTTTCGAGGACCTCCGCCAGACCTCGCAGCTGATCGTGATCACCCACCAGAAGCGCACGATGGAGATCGCCGATGCCCTCTATGGCGTCTCGATGCGCGCCGACGGCATCAGCGCGGTCGTCGGTCAGCGTGTGGCCAGTGCCGACGCAGGGGCATCCCGCCGCACCGACGCCGTCGTCTCCGACGCTGACGTCGAGGCACGCGCGAGCTGACCCGCGCCACCGATTTTCCCGGACGCGCCCGCTTTCGCGTTTGCTATTTCCGCGGTCCCGGGGTTCTCTTAGTTCTACCGCTGCCGTTACGGCTGACCTGTCAGCCTCGCGCAGCGTCTTTCTCGAGGGGACCACACAGTAATGGCCACATCGCACGCACGCTTCGGCGCCCTCGCAGCAGGCCTCGGCCTGTGCCTGGTCCTGTCCTCGGTGACCGCAACCCTGCCGGCTGCCGCCGCGGGTGTGACGTCCGCCGCCGTGACTGCCGTCGCTCCGAAGCCCGTCGCCTCGGCGACCGACGGATCGTCCGAGACCACGCAGATGGGCAGTTACGCGGACTCGAAGTTCGCCGCGGCAGCGAAGAAGCTCCCCGCGCCGTTGCTGCAGGCCCTCAGCCGCGACCTGGACCAGTCCGGAGCCACCTACCTCGCGCAGGCAAAGGCCGCGACCGATGCCGTGGGCGTCGTCGACTCCCTCGCGAGCGCGGGCGTCGACATCGAGGGCTCGCGCGTCGAGGGCACCAAGCTTGTCGTCAATGTCCGGACAGCGGATGACGCGGCCGCCGTCACCGCCGCGGGCGCCATCGCGGACCGCTCAGCCCCCGAGGTCTTCTCGTCGGCCGGCAAGACCTACTACACCGCCTCCGACATCTACGACGGCAGTGGATATCTCGTGCGCGACTACGACGTCACCCAGTGCTCCGTCGGGTTCACCGGCGTCATCCCGGCCTCCCAGCAGCACACCTTCGCCACCGCCGGCCACTGCCTCGCGGGCACCTCGTCGTCGGCCACCGTGTACCCGGTGAACCCTGCGACCCCCAAGCTGGTGTCGGTACCCAGCCAGATCGGCAGTGAAATGGGTGCCCTGTACCCGGGTTCCGTGGCGTTCGGCGGCGGGTTCGACAGCAGCATCGTCGCGTTGACCTCGACGGCTGCCGTAGCGAAGGCGGCCGTGGCAACCTGGGGCGGCGGCAAGGGCAGCCTGCTCTCCTCCGCACCGCTGGCGGTGCTCGGCCAGACCAAGGCAATCGTCGGTGCGACCCTCTGCAAGTCGGGTAGCCGTACGGGCTGGACCTGCGGCAAGGTCCTCGCCGTCGACCAAACCGTTCACGTGGACGATGGCGAGCCCAAGACCGTTAACTCGATCATCGCCACCACCTGCATCCTCCCCGGTGACAGCGGCGGCGCTGCCGTCATCGGCCAGCTCGCCGTCGGCATCAACTCCACGACCACGAGCGCGACGGACTGCACCGCCCGCGACTACGACGCAGGGTTCTTCCCGATGGTCTCCGCCACCAAGAAGAGCGTTCAGGCCCGCTACGGAGCCGGCTGGGAGCTGTCCGTCGGCGTCCCGACGCCCGTCGTGACATCCAGCGCCGCAACGATTGGCGCGGACGGAATCATCCAGGGCACGCTCTCGAGCGCCAACGCGAACCACACCGTCGAGCTCTACCTCGACGGATCAGCCACCCCGATGGCGAGCGCGTCCGCGGCATCCGGTTCCTGGACGCTGTCGCTGCCCGGCGTCGCCGCCGGCACCCACTCCTACCGGGTCGTCGCGCGCTGGTCCACCTCGTCAGTGTCAAACCCCGTCGTCGGAACCTTCTCCAACTCCGTCGTGCTGCAGAAGATGAGCGCCGGCATCGCGCAGGTCGTCGGAACGCCCCGCGTGGGTGCAACCCTCACCGCCGTCGTGAAGTCCGTGTCGCCCGCCGCGGAGTCGTACTCGTACCGCTGGCGCTCCAACGGTGTGACGGTCGGTGCTAACCGAAGCACGTACATCCCGAGCCCCGGACAAGCAGGCAAGCGCATCGACGTGATCGTGACAGTCCGCCACAGCGGATACGTCGCCCTCATCCGTAACGCCGTGCAGACCAAGCCCCTCGCCGTCGCACCCATGGTCACGTCATTGCCGAAGGTGGTCGGGCCGCCGAACGTCGGTCAGATTTTGCGAGCGGATGTCTCGGCCTGGCGTCCCACCACGGCAACCTTCCGTTACCAGTGGCTGCGCAACGGTAAGACGATCCCGAGGGCGACCCACTCGACGTACCGCCTGGTCGCCGCGGACAAGGGCAAGCACGTCGACGTGCGCGTCTCGGCGACGCAGGGTGGTTATGCCCCGGCCACGAAGACCTCCGTCACCCGAATCCTGACGGCCAATCCGCTGCTCACGAAGTCGCCGGTGCCCCACGTCGTCGGCACACCCGCGGTCGGATCGGTGCTGACCGCGTCCGCCGGAGTGTGGGCTCCGAAGGGCGTTGCGCTGAGCTACCGCTGGCGCGTCAATGGCGTACTGCTCGCGAAGGCGTCCGGCCGCACCTATACGATCCCGGCCGCTGCCCGCGGCAAGGTCATCTCGGTGACCGTGACCGGAACCAAGAAGGGGTACTACCCGGCCAGTCGCACCAGCCCGGCGACTGCACGGGTGCGCTAAGCCTCCTAAGCTGTCTGCATGGCTTCACCGTGGTCTCTGTCCAATGCCCTGCGCGGAATGTTCGCGAAAAAAACTATCGACGACGAAACGTGGACGGACCTCGAAGACGCGCTGCTGTCCGCTGACTTCGGTCCGGACATCACCGACGCCGTCGTCGACGAACTGCGCGCAAACGTCGCCAAGTACAAGACGACGGATCCCGCCGACCTGCGCCGCATGCTCCGCGAGACGCTCGAGGAACGCCTCACGCGTCTCGACTCCACGCTGAAGCTCACCGACCGGCCGGCAGTCGTGCTCGTCGTCGGCGTCAACGGCGTCGGCAAGACGACGACCATCGGCAAGTTCTCCAAGTTCCTCACGAACTACGGTCGTTCGGTTATCGTCGGTGCCGCGGACACGTTCCGTGCGGCAGCG
Source organism: Glaciihabitans sp. dw_435 (assembly GCF_018449675.1). Classification (GTDB taxonomy): domain Bacteria; phylum Actinomycetota; class Actinomycetes; order Actinomycetales; family Microbacteriaceae; genus Glaciihabitans. The sequence goes on from NZ_JAAVUZ010000007.1 coordinate 133,470, forward strand.
GTTGACCAGCTCGCGACGTGGGCCGAACGCGGCGGGGCATCCATTCAGCGCCCGCAGCAGCAGGGCCAGGACCCGGCGTCCGTGGCATTCCAGACCGTCGAGCGCGCCCAGCGTGAGGGCATCGAGATCGTGCTGATCGACACCGCTGGGCGCCTGCAGACCAAGAGCGGCCTGATGGACGAGCTCAGCAAGATCCGCCGCGTGATCGAGAAGCAGACGACGATCGCCGAGGTCCTCCTCGTGCTGGATGCCACCACGGGCCAGAACGGCCTGTCGCAGGCCGAGGCCTTCATCGAGCACGCGGGAGTCACCGGGCTCGTGATCACCAAGCTGGATGGTTCGGCGAAGGGTGGCTTCGTGCTCGCGGTGCAGGAGCGCACGGGCATCCCGATCAAGCTCGTTGGTCAGGGCGAGGGAATCGGCGACCTCACCGGTTTCACGCCCCACGTGTTTGTTCAGAACCTGATCGGTTAGTCATGAGTGAGAGCGAGCGACCACCTCTCCGCGGTGTTTCGCGCGTCGTCTCGCTGGCCGCCATCACGTTCGCGATCTTTGCGGGCACGCTCTTCATCGTGATCATCGTGTTGGGCAGCGGCGGATCGCGAAGCGTTGCGGAGGTGTTCGGCCCCGTCGCGATAGGAGCGACGGTGCTCGGACTCATCACCGCCATTTGGGCACTGTTCGGTGCACGCACCCGCACCCTCGGCATCATTACGTTGCTCGTCTTGGTGCCCTGCGTGGTGCTGTCTCTACTTCGACTCGTTGCCATGGCATCGGTGGCCTGACGTGGCCGAGACCCGAACGCGGCCCGGCGTTCTTGCCCCGATCCTCACGATCCTCGCCGGGATCGTCGGAGCCGGGCTCCTCTACATCGCCCTCGCGGTGGGCGTCGGCGTCGCGCTGAGTGGGAACGGCAGCGGGGCCGACGGCTACGTGATCATGTTCATCGCCGGCGGACTGCTGGTGCTCGGCACGATCGTTGCGGGGCTGTTCGGACTCCTGCGTTCGGGTCGCCGCGTGCTGTGGGGCATCGCGCTCGGTATCGGACTGGTGCCACTGGCTGTCATCGTTTTACTCGTCATCGACGGCAGGGGGTAGCCCGTGACATCCATTCCTGGCTGGATCGAACTTGTGATCGGAGTCGTCCTCATCGTGGCGGCGATAACGCTGCTGGTTGTCTCGACGTTTCGCACGGCCGCCTTTCGCCGCACCAACCTGAACGACCCGGTGCCGGGAGCGCGCGCCCTCTACGCCGCGGCGATGACCGTCGCCGTCATTGGCCTGGTGCTGCTCTTCTTCGCAATCAACTGACGCGTCATCCCTGCGAAGCCCTCGCGACGTTAGGTAGTACCTCCCGCGACAGCCCGGGTAGTTCGCTCGGCTGACGCGGCTGCCATGTCCGCGGTGGTTGGGTGAATGCATGCCGATCGACTCTCAGATATCCGACCCGTTGCCGCACGACAGGCCCACGGCGTACGCGCCATCGACGGCGATGGTGATTCGCACGCGGATCATGAGATCTCGCCTGCCGTTGACCATCACCAGCCTGGTGATAACCGCGATCGCGCTGGCCATCGAACTGGCCCTGCGATACGCGACCGATCCGACGATCCACCCGTATCACGACAACGACGACATGCCGCTGGGTCGCCTGGGTGTGATGGTGGTCATGTTCACAGCGTTTCCCGCGGGCGCGCTCGTGCTCGTGGTGGGGATCCTGACGGTGTGCCTCCACCGGCGGTGGTGGCCCGCGTGGGTCGCCGCGATCCTCTCCATCGTGCCGCTCGCGGCGATGTACACGGGAAACGTGTTGCTGTTCTAGGCGCCCGGCGGCGCCTCCTCACCGCCTACAGCGTGAGATGCGCCCGGGACAGCTGCACGTAGCCGTGCGCGTTCTGACGAAGCCCCTCCACCTCGTCGTCGGTCAGCTGCCGCTTGACCCTGGCAGGAATGCCCGCGACCAGCGACCGCGGCGGGATGACCGTGTCCTCCAGCACCACGGACCCGGCCGCCACCAGCGACTCGCGCCCCACCACCGCACGATTCAGCACGGTCGCACTCATGCCAATGAGGCATCCATCCTCGATCGTGCAGCCATGGATCACCGCGCCGTGCCCGACGCTGACCCCGTGCCCGATAACGACCGGAGCACCGGCGTCGCAGTGCACCACGACGTTGTCCTGCAGGTTCGAGCGAGCCCCGAGCGTGATCGCGTCCCGGTCGCCGCGCAGAACGGCGCCGTAGAACACGCTGGACTCCTCGCCCAGCGTCACCGCGCCAATGATCGTCGCGCTCGCAGCCACGAACGCTGTGGGATGAATCACGGGGGACACCCCGCCGAAGGGATGAACGGTAGCCATGCACTCAGGCTAGGCGCAGGACAGCGGATGACGCCGCCACCGCAACGGGATATGCCTGCCACCGGCTGCCCAATAGGGTGCCACCATGCCGAATCCGTCCGCGCGCAGACCGAGTCCCTTCGAGGGTGAGCCGGCACCGTTGCCGTCGTCCATCCCGCAGGGCAGCGCTCAGTACGTCGTGCCCAGGCAAGGGGCGGATGTCGCACCCGTGCGTCACGCCGAAGGATACGAGTGGTTCGCACTTCACCTCTGGGCCGAATCGGATGCGACGGAGGCGCACCGGCCCGGCATCGCGTCAGCGGCCACAGATTTTCTCGAGGCTGCCGACACATCCGCAATGCTGACAGGCCGCATCGCACGCCTCGATCGCGTGGCCCGGATCATTGGCGATAACGGTTCGCTGCTCCTCCGCGACGTGGCGCTGTTGAGATCGGCGGCGGTGTTCTACGGCAACGCGCTCATTGAGTGTCTGCCCGAGGCTCACTGGGTGGCTTTCGGTGAGAGGGATCCAGAAGTCTGGATCGACCGTCAGGCAGGCCTCGCTGTTGTCCCATTCGTGGCACGACTGGCGGAAGGCCGGAGCGAAGGTCAGGCGATCATCAGGACGCACTTCGGGCTCGAATGATCGCCCACGTTCCCAGTCCTTCCCAAACTTTTTTGCCACGAGTTATCCCCAGAACCCCCAGAAACGGCGGATTTTGGCGTGATTTGGCCTCGGATTGTCGGCGGCTATTGAAAGCCTTAAGCCATGGAAAACGCCACCCACCCGGTCTTCGGGCTCCTCGAAACGGCCAGCAACTTGCTGGTCGAGGCAGCCGCGTATGCCGTGGGCACGTTTACCGATGACGACCTCACATCGCTGATTTCCCGAACGGAAGAAGCCGGTCGACTGATCGACGCGATGCGTGCCTCCGGCGCGGCAGAGATGGCCGAGCGCTCGCGCTACGAGCTGGGAGACGAGGGTCTGTCGTTCCGACTCGGCCACCGCAAGCCTCAGCATGCAATCGAATCCCTCGCCCGGGTGTCCGAGGCAGAGGCTTTCCGCCGCATGCGTTTGGGGAAGGCGATCGCACCGCGTCAGGTGAGCCCGGGAGTCTTCCTTCCCCCGACCTACCCGGTCGTTTCGGCCGCGGTGCAATCCGGGCGGCTCGGCGTGGAATCCGCCGGTCACATCCTCAAGGCACTCGATGTTTCCGCCCCTCACGCCGATAGCGCCGACCTCGCCGAAGCCGAGACTCAACTGGTGATGGAGGGGCAATATGCCGGCGCCGACAGCATCAAGGTGCAGGCGTCGGTGTGGGTAGCGGCACTCGACCCCGATGGCGCAGAGCCGCGGGACGAAGACATCCGATCCCGCCGAGGTTTCTGGCAGTCGCGCGGCAAAGATGGAATGACAAAGAATGTGTGGATGACCGGACCGGTCGAGACCGCCCGCATCAACGAAATCCTCATCGAAGCCGACAAGGCATCCATCCCGCGTTTTCTCTCCGAGGAAGACAGGGCACAAGGGTCGACCACCGTTCCCGTCGATGACGGTTCCGGCGACGAGCGGGTGGAATTCGTGGCGGATCCCCGAACCCGGGCTCAACGCCACAGCGATGTGTTGTTCGGCATGCTCGGCGCTGGAATGCGGGCAAGCGCCGACGAGACCGGCGGTGTGCGCAGCACCACGACAGTCCTGGCAGTTGCGACCGTCGCCGACCTCGAAGCCGGTATCGGAACGGGGTGGATCGACACGGCAGAAGAGCCTGTCTCCATCGAGACCATCAAGGAGCTCGCCTGCAGCGATGGCTACCAGACGATCCTCCTCGGTCGGTTTGGCGAGGTTCTCTATCTCGGCAAGAAGCCCCGGCTGTTCTCCCCGGCTCAGGCCAGGGCCCTCGCGGTGAGAGACGGAGGGTGCTGCTGGCCAGGGTGCCCCGAACCACCCCGACGGTGCGAACCCCACCACGTGATCGAATACCAATACGGCGGGCCAACCGACATCAACAACGCGATGTTGTTCTGCGAAGCACACCACCACATGCTTCACCGATCGGCCTTCACCGTGAAGATGGTCGACGGGCGACCCGCCCTCATCGCCCCACCTTGGCTGGATCCCCAGCAGGAACTGCAGCCACTGGGTAAATCCCGGATCCAGCTGACTTCCAGCGTGAGATCCCGCCTCAACAGCAAGCGGCGGACGTAATCCGGTCCGCAGTACCCGTGTGCCCACTCGCCCTTCGTCGCTGCCGCTACGGGCGCGGATTTCGCTCACGGCGTGCGCCCGGAGCGCACCCGGCGCCATATCCAGACCTGGTCGTCAGCCAGCCTCGTCACCGAGCGGTTAAACTAACTGCACCATGGCCAGTTTCGGAAACCTCTCAGATCGCCTCTCGGCAACCTTCAAGAACCTTCGCGGCAAGGGCAAGCTCAGCCCCGCCGACGTCGACGGCACCGTTCGCGAGATTCGTCGCGCCCTGCTCGACGCTGACGTCGCGCTCGAGGTCGTCAAGGAGTTCACGGGCAAGGTCCGCGAGCGTGCCCTCGGCGACGAGGTCTCCAAGGCACTCAACCCCGCGCAGCAGGTCGTCCAGATCGTCAACGAGGAACTCGTCACGATCCTCGGTGGCCAGCAGCGCCGCCTCGAATTCTCCAAGCAGCCCCCGACGATCATCATGCTCGCCGGTCTGCAGGGTGCCGGTAAGACGACGCTCGCCGGCAAGCTCGCCAAGTGGCTCGCCAAGGACAACCACACTCCGCTGCTGGTCGCGGCCGACCTCCAGCGCCCCAACGCCGTCACCCAGCTGCAGGTTGTCGGCGAGCAGGCCGGAGTGCCGGTCTTTGCTCCCGAGCCCGGCAATGGCAAGGGAAACCCGGTCAAGGTTGCCAAGGACGCGATCAAGTTCGCGAAGGACAAGCAGTACGACGTTGTCATCGTTGACACCGCCGGACGGCTCGGTGTCGACGCCGAACTGATGAAGCAGGCCGCGGATATCCGCAAGGCCATCAACCCCGATGAAGTTCTCTTCGTGATTGACGCGATGATCGGTCAGGACGCTGTCGCGACGGCAAAGGCGTTCCAGACCGGCGTCGACTTCACCGGCGTCGTGCTGTCCAAGCTCGATGGCGACGCACGCGGTGGTGCCGCGCTGTCCGTGGCATCCGTCACCGGCCGTCCCATCATCTTTGCCTCCACGGGTGAGGGCCTCGACGACTTCGAGCCCTTCTACCCCGACCGCATGGCGAGCCGAATCCTCGACCTCGGTGACATCCTGTCCCTCATCGAGCAGGCCCAGGAGGCCTTCGACGAGGAGGAGTCGCGCAAGGTCGCCGAGAAGTTCATGACCGACAGCTTCACGCTGGAGGACTTCCTCAGCCAGATGCAGCAGCTCAAGAAAATGGGCTCCATCAAGAACATGCTCGGGATGATCCCTGGCGCCCGCGGTATGCGCGAACAGCTCGAGAACTTCGACGAGAGCGAAATCACGCGCACCGAGGCGATCATCCAGTCGATGACTCCCATGGAGCGTCGTCAGCCCAAGGTGCTCAACGGTTCCCGTCGTGTTCGCATCGCCCGCGGTGCCGGTACGACAGTGACCGAGGTCAACGGCCTCGTGAACCGCTTCGAGCAGGCGGCCAAGATGATGAAGACCGTAGCCAAGGGCGGAATGCCCCAGGTTCCCGGAATGGGGCCGATTCCCGGCGCGAAGTTCGGCGGCGGCAAGGCGAAGCCCCAGGCCAAGAAGGGCTCGAAGTCGGGAAACCCCGCCAAGCGTGCCGCGGAAAACGCGGCGCTGGCGGCCGGCACCAAGCCCGGGACATCCGAAGCTCCCGCCGGTTCGGGCTTCGGACTCGCAGGCAAGAAGTCTGGTGGACCGACCGAGGACGAGCTCGCGTCGTTGCAGAAGTTCCTCGGCCGTTAGGCGGCACGCTCGACGCGGAAGGCGCGTTGGCAATTCGCGGTGGTCGGAAACAGTGTGTGTCGATCCCTATCCGAGGTGAGTGCATCTCAATAGGATGGGCGACCACAGACGTTGTCCCGGATTCGAGCGCGCCCTAGGCTCGCAGGGACTCCTCGCACGCTGACGGAAGGCATACCCGTGCGCCTTGTTTTCGCCATCACCGAGCCGCACATTCCCGATGCCATGGGCGGGGGAGTGCTCGACATTCATCAGCTGTCGAGGGCTCTGGTCGCGGCCGGACACCGGGTGGATGTATTTGCGGCGCTGGCAGGTCACGGTCGCCTCCTGCCGTACCGGGCGCGGCAGTTAATGTCGCGGTCGAGTGTCGTGCGCCGCGTCGACGACGCCAACGGATACCCCACCACGCGTGTGCTGCGCGACAAGATGGGTTTTCTCGTCGCCGATCGAATGCTGCGGGATGCCCCGGACGTGCTCATCCTTCAGGGCACCGATTTCGTCCACCTGGTGACGCCCGCTCTCTCCCGGGGTGTCGCCGTCATCATCCGGATCGTCACCGCCGAGAGCGCGGACGAGCTGGGCCAGCGGGCTCTCACCTCGCCGATACTGGACGGTCAGCTGCGACATCCGCTCGTCTCGATCGTCAGCAATTCCGCGTTCGTTGCCGCCCGGGTGGCCGATCAGCTGGGCGTGACATCTCCGGTCATCTACCCCTACATCGATATCGAGCGATGCATCGCGCCCCGGCGACAGGTCGTCACCGGGCGTGCTGCGCGGGGCACGCCCGTGAGCGGGTTCGTGACTCTCGTGAATCCCACGTCCCTCAAGGGCGTTGACGTGGCGCTGGCCGTCGCCGCGCTGCTTCCCGAGTGCCGTTTCCTCTTTCTCGAAGCGTGGCATCTTCCCGCGGTTGAGCGCGCCGAACTGGTGCGGCGGGTCGACCTGCTGCCCAACGTCGAGATGCGCCCGCAGACGGACGACATGGCCGCGGTGTACGCGGAAACTGCCGTTCTTTTCGTGCCGTCTCAGTGGGAGGAAGCGTTCGGGCGGGTCGTGATCGAAGCCGCGGCGAACGGTATTCCCGCCGTGGCTAGCCGCATCGGCGGCCTCCCGGAGGCGATGAGTGACGGTGGCGTTCTGCTGGAGTCGACCGAGCAGCCTGAGCACTGGGCGCGGGGGATCGCGCGATTGCTGTACGACAGGAAAAAATATGCGGATGTCTCGGAGCGCGCGATGACGCACAGCCGGAGCCCGCAGTTCGCCGCGGAAGTCGTACTGGCGCAATTCCTCGACGTGGCATCCCGGCTGACGGCTCCCGCGCGCGACGTGGTGGAAGAGCCGACCGAGCCCCGCCAGGTCTGACGTCGTGCTGGGTTATATTCGCTGCCCGGAATAAGCTGCAGGACATGACAACCTCTCGTCCCGTACGCATTGGCGTGCAGATTCAGCCCCAGCACGCCCTGTACCCGAGCATCCGGGACACCGTCTCGCAGTTGGAGGATCTCGGCGTCGACATCCTCTTCAACTGGGACCACTTCTTCCCGCTGTCCGGAGAGCCGGAGGGTCTGCACTACGAGGCCTGGACGATGCTCGCCGCGTGGGCGGAGCAGACCAGTCGCGTCGAGTTCGGCACGCTCGTGAACTGCAACAGCTACCGCAACGCGGACCTGCAGGCCGATATGGCCCGCACCATCGATCACATCAGTGGTGGCCGCTTCATCTTTGGCACGGGTTCCGGCTGGTTCGAGAAGGACTACGACGCCTACGGCTACGAGTTCGGCACTGCCGGACAGCGTCTTGACGCCCTCGCCGCAAACCTGCCCCGCATCGAAGAGCGCTGGACGAAGCTCAACCCGCCGCCGCTCCGTGACATCCCCATCCTCATCGGCGGCGGTGGAGAAAAGAAGACCCTGAAGATCGTGGCCCAGCACGCCGACATCTGGCACAGCTTCGCCGACGTGGAGACCACGAAGCACAAGCTGCAGATTCTTGCCCAGCACGGCGAGACTGTGGGGCGCGACGTGAGCGAGATCGAGATCTCCACACAGATCGACAGCCGCACGGATGCCGAAGCGGAGGAGTACCTGAAGCTCGGTGCAACGCTGTTCACGGTCAGCACCGGTGGCCCGGACTACTCCCTCGAGAGCACCAAGAAGTGGCTGGCGTGGCGCGACCGCGCCAACGGAAAATAGTCCCGGGCGATACCCCAGTAGTGGGGCGCGATTGCTCTCGGTAGCGGTGTAGACCGAATTGTCCTCCGCGGCCTGATACATTCACTCAATCGGCCGACCTTGCCGTTTGTTATGAATCGTGTTTGTGTCGTGAAAGTCGTGTCGATGAGTCGTTACACCCGCCCTGCCCGTCGTTCTGGTTGGGGCCGTCTGACGACGCGCGCCGTGGCCCTCGTTGTGGCCGCAGTTCTCGCGGGAGCTACCGGTGTAGTCGGCACTTCTGCCGCCGTCGCCGCGACTCCCGCTGCCGCGTCCCCGGGTACCTTCACCGTCGTCGGCACCGTTCAGGCCGAGGCCCGCACGGGGGTTACCGTGACCCCTGCCGTGTGGGATCCCGACTCGGAAGAGTGGACCGCGGCAGCGACGTCCGTCGCGGTGAACGCGACGACGGGTGCCTTTGCGTTGAAGCTGCCGGCCGGGTCATCCCGCTACACGATCTTGTTTGAAACGAAGCGCATCCCGTTCCTCAACACGTACCTCGGCGGCGGCACCTCGGCACCCGAGGACGACACCCTGGGGAAGTCAGTCTTCTCCGGAGCAAAGGGCACCACCAAGACGATCGCCGAGGTCAAGCTCGTCCCAGCCGGTGTCATCGAAGGCGTGATCACCGACGTCGCGGGTGCGCCCATCGTCGGCGGAATCGTTTCCGGAACGCCGGTCGACGACGATCTCGACTATCCGGCAACCACCACCACGGCTGCCAACGGCAGCTACTACCTCCCGGTCAAGCGCAACGTCCCCATGTACGTCTCGCTCTCCGCTGAGAAGTACGAGGACACCTACTACCCGGGGACCGAGGACGGCAATGCCGCGACGACGCTGTCGACTACGTCGGCCAATTCGTTCCACCTCACCGGCGTTGACCTGACCGTCAAGGGTTCGCGTCCGTCGGTAGTCGGAGCGTTCGGTGACCTCTCGGACGAAAGCCTCACCCAGGAACAGTACGACGCACTCCCGACCGCACACGTGTACATCTACCCGGTGGTGAACGGCACGGTGTCGTCGATTCCCGCGCAGACGTCCGGAGATGATGTCGAGTTCGAATTCGACGGGTTGAACGACGGCGATTACATGATGGCGTTCCGCGATACCACGACGAACGCCTGGATTCCCGCGACGTCGAACACCGGAGCCCCCAAGATCGGCAGCGCCGTGTCGGGCAATGGATGCCTCGTGCCGCTGACCCTCGTCCGCGGACACGATGTCGACCTGGGTGTCATCAGCCTTGGTGCGACCGCAACGACCCCGTGCACCGCGCCCTGGGGAACCGGCGCCGTCTTCTCGGGCAAGGTCACCAACATGACGAAGGGTGCCGCCACTACCGCCGAATTGTTCTACGCGACCTCCGTCAATGACATCGTCGATGTGGACATCGCCACCGTCAGCGCGACGGGAACCTACTCCTTCTCCGCAATCACGACCGCGGGCAGGTACTTCGTGCTCGTGACGGCCGGCCGGGATGCGCCCTACTTCGACACACTCCAGGGTGGGTACAGCACGTCGAACGACGTCGCCGCGCAGGTCGTTTCCCACGCACCGAAGGTTGCCGCCAACACGGCGTCATCCGGCAATGACGTGACGCTGATCCCCGCCGCGATCGTGACCGGCAAGATCACCGGAGGAGGCAAGCCGCTCGAGGGCGCCTACGCGTTGATTAGCCAAATTGACTCCGCCGATGACGGCGACTCGCTGACGTACGATTCCACGGCTACAGACGCGGCCGGACGATACCTGTTGAAGGTGCGGACGGGCAGCAACTACGCGATCGCGGCCGAGGCTGATGACTACAGCACCCAGTACTTCGATGGCAAGGCCACTCTCGACGATGCGACCCTGGTCAGCTTCGCAAAGCCCGGGAAGGATCCGCGGAGTTTCAACTTCGCCATGAAGCCGCTTTCGCCGACGGTGAGCGGCATCGTCGTCACCTTCCCGCTGACTGCGAACGAGCTGCCCGACAGCGTGGCCCCCGTCAAGAACCTCAGCGCAACCTTGTATCGCAAGATCGGCGGCTACTACAAGAAGGTCGCTACCGAGCTTGCACCCGCGATTGAAGAGCTTGGCAACTCGATCCAGTTCCCGGTGGCGGGAGCCCCCGCTCTGGTCGCGGGTGACTACCACGTGCGTTTCTCCGTGGGCACACGGTGGATTCCCATGTCCCAGTACGCCACCCCCGCCACTATCGATGAGCCCACAAACGGTCCCGCGTGCTTCATTCCAGTGAAGTTGGGAGCGGCGACCCAGGAGTTGGTTTACGCCTCGCTCGACCTGAAGGACACGAAGACCAAGTGTGCGGATGAGCCGGTCAAGAAGCCGATCGTCAGCACAGGGTCATCCGCATCCAATCCAGCAGTCATTTCGTGGCCCGCGGACCCCGCCGTGATCATGGCGCCGTCCGTGACGTCGACTCCGACGCCCACCGCGACGCCGACGCCCTCGGTCACCCCGACGGTCACTGCCGAGCCGACTGACACTGCCGAGCCGTCCGAGACCGCATCGGAAGCGCCCGTCGCCTCGCCGCAGAACACTTCGGTGTCCGGCAACCTGGCGTGGATCTACGTGGTCGGCGGCCTCATCCTCGCCGCGATCATTGCCGCACTGATCATCATGGTCGCGCGTCGGCAGGCCGCCGCGGGCAAGTAGGAGCAGCTGGCGCGGAGTCACGACTCTCAGCTGATACATTCTCACCAACGCGTTACCTTGCGTTTTGTTATGTGTCAGTTGTGAGTCGTGAAAGTCGAGCCAATGAGCCTTCGCATCAACACCTCCCGTCGGCCCGGGGGCGCTCGCCTGATCACGCGGTCGTTCGCTCTGCTCGCAGTGGTGGCCCTCGCCAGCACGACGGGGGTGCTCGGTGCAGCTGCGACGACGTCGTTCCCGACGACCGGAGTGGCTCGCGCGTCAGTCCAACCGACGTCGACGGTATCGGGGTACTTCGACGCCGTTGACGACGAAGAGGAGAGCGACCTTATCGCCGGGCCCTTCACCGGACCTACGAACGTCCAGGTCAGCATCTACGCCCTGACGGACGGCGTCGTCTCGTCTGTCCCGGTGCAGGCGTTCCCATCCGGCGACTCCTTCGAGTTCGACGAGCTCGCACCGGGCGACTATGCGATCGCCTTCCGTGATGGCGACACGCACGCATGGGTGCCAGCGCTCTACAACAACCTGAGTCCACAGGTCGGCAGCATGTTTCCGGGCGGATCAGTTGCGGGCGACGGATGCCTCGTGCCGCTCACCCTCACCCGTGGACACGACATCGACCTGGGCTTCTTCCGCCTGGGTGACACCGCGAAATCCGTCTGCACTGCGCCCTGGGGAACCGGCGCCTCGTTCTCCGGATCGGTGACCGGATGGGCCAAGGGCAACGCCACCGAGGTTGGACTCTACTACGCGACGGCGGCCGATACGGCTGTCGAGGTCGACAGGTCGGCGCTCAGTTCCACGGGAACTTACTCGTTCCCATCGGTAACGCGAGCTGGCCGGTATTTCGTGGCCGTAACGGCCGGCGAGACCGCTCCGTACTTCGATACGGCGCAGGGTGGGTATCCCTACGACCAGTACGAATGGGCGTACGGCTCCTTTGGTGAACCCAGTGACCTCGAACAGGCCGTCGCTCATGCCCCACTGCTCGCGGACAGCGTGGCGTCGCCCGGCAATGACGTGACGCTTATCGGAGCGGTCATCGCGCGCGGAACCGTAACTGCCGGCACCAAGCCCTTGGCGGACGCCGAGGTTTCGGCGTATCACGGCAAGGTCGATCAGTCCGCCCGGGAGTCGGCCTACACCGATAAGTCCGGTCACTACGCGGTCAAGATCCACCCCGGGGCGAAGCTCACCCTTGGTGCCGCAAAGTCGGGCTTCTATACGCGGTTCTTCCCCAACACGGAGAACGAGGCAAAGGCAACACCCGTCGACTTCCTTATTCCGGGTTTCGATAAGCGCGCATTCAACTTCTCCCTGCGACCGACGGTGACCTCACTGATCGGCACCGTGAGCCCGTACCCGCTCAACACCCTGGTGGCGGGAGGCGATCCGGATCCGCTCAAAGGAATGACCGCGACCCTGTACCGGAAGTCCGGCGCCTCCTGGAAGAAGATCGGTTCGTCCCCGTCAGCGTTGGTGCCAGCCGAGGGGTACCGGATAGGGTTCCCCCTTGCCGGGTCCACCCTTGCTGCGGGCGACTACCACCTGCGCTTCTCCATCGGGTCCCGCTGGCTGCCCATCACCGGATACCGCTCCGACGACGACTACACGACGGTCGATGGACCCATGTGCTCCGTCCCGGTGACGCTGAAAGCGGGAACCCCGAAGGTCATGACCGTCGCGGTCGACTTCTACCGCGACACGACGGCGACGTGCACGGATGAGTCGACTCCCGCGTCGACCGTCGGCGCAGGGTCATCCGGTTCCGGCACTGGGTCTGCGTCTGGAGTCGGGGCCACTGGCGACGGTGGTCCGGTCGACAGTTCGCTGCTCACCGATGTGGGAGCGACCGGGGCGGGCACCGTGGTGATGACGCCATCGCCGGGAGCGGGCAGCACGCCGACACCCACCGACGCAGCCACCGGCGCTCCCGTTCCCTCTCCGAGTCTGTCGGCGGCCGGGCCGGAGACGGCGGCTCCGGTCGTCGCGTCGGCAACCGGGGGTCTCTCGTGGATCATTCTCGCCGGGGGGATCGTGCTCGCCGTGATCCTGGCAGGGCTGATCGTCATGGTCGTGCGACGTCAGGCGTCCGCGGGCAGGTAGCTCCGCCTACTGGAGCCTGAGGCGGGGTGGCCCGTTACCGCAGCCCGTCGCGGAGTTCTGCGACGAGCGAGGACACCACCGACCGCAGGTTTCCGTCGTTGGCCGCCGCGACCGCGAGCTGCCGCTGGTAGCTGGCGCCGCGGTCGAGGATCGTGCTGAGTCCCATGAGCTCGTCGAGGCAGCCAAGCCGACTGGCGATGGGCTCGAGGCGGGTCAGCAGGGCGAGAAGGTCATCCGCAACCAGCTGCTCGTCGCCGGCCGCGTTCTGGATGATGATGGCGTCCATTCCATACCGGGCGGCACGCCACTTGTTCTCCCGCACAAACCAGGGCTGCATGACGGGGATCTCTTCGCCGTTGTCGAGGGCGGTGGAGAACTCCTCTACGAGACACTGGGCGAGGGCGGCAAGGGACGCGATCTCGGCGGTCGTTGACACGCCATCGCAGTACCGCACCTCAAGCGTTCCCCACTTGGGGGAGGGGCGCAGGTCCCAGCGCAGCTCCGAGTGGTCGTCGATGACGCCGACGTGGGTGAGGTCGCCCACGAGTTCTTCGTACTTGTCCCAGCCGGTCAGCTGCGGGGGTAGCCCCGCCGTGGGCAGCTGCTGGAAGATCAGGGCACGGCTGGAGGCGTACCCGGTCGCCTCGCCCGCCCAGAACGGACTCGACGCCGAGAGCGCCTGAAAGTGCGGGTAATAGGTGAGAAGGCCGTTGAGGATCGGCAACACCTTTTTCTTGTCCTCGATGCCGATGTGCATGTGCACACCCCAGATCAGCATCTGCCGACCCCACCACTGCGTGCGGTCGATGAGCGTCGCGTACCGCTCGTGATTGGGCGTGACATCCTGTTCAAACCACTGGCTGAACGGATGCGTGCCCGCGCTCATCAGGTCGACGCCCATACCGTCGGTGACGGTGCGCACGCGATCGATCATGTGCGACAGGTCACCCACCGAATCGCGGATCCGGTCGTGCGGACCGCTGACGACCTCGACGGTGTTGGTGAGCAATTCTGCGGTGACCTGCGGGAATACGCCGTCCTCACCCTCGCCGAGCTTTGCCAGCACCTCGGGGGCCGCGGGGGTCAGCTCTCCCGAGTCGTGATCGACGCAGGCCAGCTCCCACTCGAGACCGACGCTGGACCGAGCGGATGACACAAATTCGATCTCCATCCAGCGATTGTGGCAAGTATTCGATCGCCGCGGGTGACATTCGGTCACAATCCGTAGGACCCCTGCCATTCACCCGCCACGGGAGCCGGGGATGTGGGTGGTGCGCGCTACCGTAAAATATGACTCCGGATGCCCCGGTGACGCTCACGTCGTCGCCCACAACCTCCTCCGCCCGGCCCACCCCCTGGGTACTGATCGCGATCATCGTCACTGTGCTCGCCTGGGCAACGGCGTTCATCGTCATCCGTGGCACCGCCCCGTATTTCACCGGTGGGGGATTAGCTCTCGCCCGGCTCCTCGTGGGGTCGGTTCTGCTCAGCCTCGTGCTGATCGGCCGCACCTGGGTGCGCCCCACGGCGCGCGAGTGGCTGCAGATCATCATCTTCGGAGCCGCGTGGTTCGGTGCCTACAACGTTGCCCTCAACACGGCCGAGCAAACCCTCGACGCCGGAACGACCGCCATGATCGTCAACATCGGGCCCATCCTCATCGCGCTCGGCGCTGGGCTGTTCCTGGGTGAGGGCATCCCCAAGTGGCCGGCAATCGGCGCGGGGGTGGCCTTCGTTGGTGTCGTGCTCATCGGTATCGGCACAAGCGCCAACACGGGATCTGCGGGCTTCGGGGATGGCACGGGAGTGCTGTGGTGCCTCGTCGCCGCCGTCACCTACGCGGTGGGCGTGCTGTTTCAGAAGCCCGTGCTTCGCCGCCTGCCTGCATCCCAGGTGACCTTCCTTGGCTGCGTCATCGGCATGGTGGTGTGCCTGCCGTTCGCGGGTGACCTGGTGCGCGATGTGCAGCATGCCCCGCTGCCCGCGATTCTGGGGGCCGTGTACCTCGGCGCCGTTCCCACCGCGCTGGCGTTCAGCACGTGGGCGTACGCCCTCGCGCGCATGCCTGCCGGGCGGCTCGGGGTGACGACCTACGTCGTACCGCCGCTGGCCACGATCCTCGGGCTCATCATCTTTGCCGAGGTGCCGGCGGCGCTTGCCATCGTCGGCGGGGTGGTCTGCCTCGTCGGCGTGGCCCTCAGTCGCCGCACCACGCGGGTGAAAAGCGGGGTGGTCGCTTCGTAACCGCGCTCCGTGGCATCCGCTTGCCAGATCCGGTCCCTGTTTGGGGCCCTGTGGTACCCAAACCGTGACTTTGTCTGGCAGAATAGCAAGTTGAGTCCTCCGGTACCCGACCCTCTAATCAGGTCCGGAACGATTCCCCTAGAGCTTTTGTGCCGAGTGTGCCCCCACGCTCACGGCTAGCAGTTCGCCACCCAAACATTAATTCAGGAGAATTGTGGCTGTAAAGATTCGTTTGAAGCGCATGGGCAAGATCCGTGCACCGTACTACCGCATCGTCGTTGCCGACGCGCGCAACAAGCGCGATGGCCGCTCGATCGAGGAGATCGGCAAGTACCACCCGACCGAGGAGCCCTCGTTCATCGAGGTCGACTCAGCTCGCGCGCTGTACTGGCTCTCCGTTGGCGCTCAGCCGTCCCCGCAGGTCGAAGCCATCCTGAAGCTCACGGGCGACTGGGGCATCTTCAAGGGTGACAAGGACGCCAAGTCCACCGTCAAGACCAAAGAGGCCAAGGTCGCTTTCGTTGCTGACGAGAAGAAGAAGCCTGTTCTGAAGCCGAAGGCTGAGAAGCCGGCTCCCGTAGTTGAGGCACCCGCCGAGGTCGAAGAGGCCGACGCAGCCGAGACCACCGAGGCGTAGCACGTGCTCGCAGCCGCTCTCGAGCACCTCGTCAAGGGGATCGTAGATAACCCCGCCGAAGTGCAGGTAGTAGCAAAGAACTCCCCTCGTGGCGAGGTCCTTGAGGTGCGCGTGCACCCCGAGGACCTCGGTCGCGTTATCGGTCGCGCTGGTCGCACCGCGAAGGCTCTCCGTACCCTTATCACGGCCCTGGCCGATGGCAAGCGCGTGCGCGTCGACGTGGTCGACACCGACTTCTAACGGTGGCTACCGAAAAAGCTGCGGGCGCTGGCCGCACGCAGCTTCGCATCGGTCGTCTCACGAAGGCGCACGGCCTCAAGGGCGCGCTGAAGATCGAGCTATACACGGATGACCCGGAACGACGTTTCGTTCCGGGCGCCGTGTTCTCGCTTCAGGTGCCGACAGGCCACGCCTGGCACGGCAAGACCCTCGAGCTGATCGAGATGCGCTGGTACAACAGCCACGCGGTCGGTTTCTTCAAGGATGTTCCCGACCGCAGTGCGGCCGAGACCCTGGTGAAGGCGATCCTCTGGGTCGAGCAGGACGCGGCAGAGCTTCCCGAAGAGGAAGACGCCTGGTACGACCACCAGCTGGTCGGACTGACGGTAATCCGCGATGGCGCCAAGGTGGGCACGCTCACCCAGGTCGACCACTTCCCGGCGCAGGACCTGTTGACGGTGAAGACCGACAACGGCGATGTGCTGGTGCCGTTCGTGAAGGCGTTCGTCTCCGCGGTCGACATCAAGGCGGGTACCCTCACCGTGACGCCGCCGCCCGGGCTGTTCGAGCCGCTGCCGGACGACGCTCCGGAAAACGCTCCCGAAGCCGGCATTCCTGCCGACATCGAACTCGACGAGAAGTAACACTCCCGTCGCTCAGAGGCGCCCCTGTGGTCCCGGTGTTCGCACCGAAACCACATCGGCGCCTCTTTCCGTATCCACCACCAGCTAGGGTCAAAACGTGCGCATCGACATCGTCACGATCTTCCCGGAGTTCTTCTCCGTGCTCGACGTGTCCCTCATCGGCAAGGCCCGCCAGTCGGGACTCATCGAGCTCGCCGTCCACGATCTGCGGGATTCCACCCACGATCGTCACCGCACGGTGGACGACACCCCGTACGGCGGGGGTGCAGGCATGGTCATGAAGCCCGAGCCGTGGGGCGAAGCGCTCGATGGCATTCTGCAGGCGGATGACCCGGGCGCAGGGTCATCCAGCGTCGTGATCTTTCCCTCACCCGCCGGCGAACCGTTCACGCAGGCGATCGCCCGCGAACTGGCGCTTGCACCGCACCTGGTGTTCGGGTGCGGACGCTACGAGGGAATCGACCAGCGCGTCGTCGAGCACACCAAGACCCGCGCCACGGTGCGCGAGATCAGCCTGGGTGACTACGTGCTCAATGGGGGAGAGGTCGCCGCGATGGCGATGATCGAGGCCATCGGTCGTCTCGTTCCCGGAATGGTCGGCAACCCCGAGTCGCTCACCGAGGAGAGCCACGAAGCGGGGCTCCTTGAGTACCCGAGCTACACCAAGCCCTCGGTCTGGCGCGACCTCGACGTGCCGCCGGTGCTGCTCAGCGGTAACCACGGTGCCATCGCCACGTGGCGGCACGAGCAGCAGCTCGAGCGCACGCGTCGCGTTCGCCCGGACCTGCTGTCCGAGTAGCCGCGGGCTGTCAGATGCCGGCCGTCAGCCGTCAGCCATTAGCCACCGGCCACCAGCCGCCGGTTACTGGCCGCGGGCCGTCAGGACGACGGTTCCGGAGTCAGTGACCGCCACCGTGTGCTCGAAGTGCGCCGCGCGTGATCCGTCGGCGCTCCGCAGGGTCCAGCCGTCGCTGTCGGTGTAGATCTTGTCGGTGCCGAGCATGAACCACGGCTCGATGGCGAAGACGAGTCCGGCGCGCAGCGGCACACCGCGTGCGGGCCGTCCATCGTTCGGAACGTGCGGGTCGCTGTGCATGGTGCGGCCGACGCCGTGTCCGCCGAAGTCGGTGTTCACGCTGAAGCCCGCCGCATGCGCAACAGCGCCGATGGCGGCGGAGACGTCACCCATGCGTCCGCCGGGCTTCACCGCGGCGATGCCCGCCTGCAGTGCGCGCTCGGTGACCTCGATCAGCCGCAGGTCTTCGTCGCGTGGGGTGCCCACGACGATGGTGATCGCGGAATCGGCGACCCAGCCATCGACGGATGCCGCGAAGTCCAGGCTCAGCACGTCGCCATCCTGCAGCCGGTAGTCGTGGGGGAGACCGTGCAGCGCCGCGTCATTGACCGACGTACAGATGTACTTACCGAAGGGGGATGCCCCGAACGACGGGTGATAGTCGACGTAGGAGCTGATCGCCCCACGCTTCTTGATCATGTCGCCGGCGATCTTGTCGAGGGCGAGCAGATTCACTCCGACGGCCGCTGCAGCCGAGGTGGCGTCCAGCACGCTTGCGACGAACTTCCCTGCCGCGCGCATCTGGTTGACCTCGGCGGGGGTGCGGATCTCGATCACAGGGCACCCGGGAAAGCAGAGATCGTGTTGAGGTAGTCGCGTGCCAATTCGTGGGCCTTTCGGATGAACCGCTCGTCGCCGTGGCGATCGAGGAGGAATGCGCGCTTGAGCAGCGCGTCTTCGATTTCGATGAGCACTTCGAGGTCGAAGATGAGCTGCCCATCGGGGGCAAAGTTGTACTTCTCGCCGAGGATTCCGGCGAAGGCGCGAGCGAGCACGCCGTTGTTACTCATCGACGGATCGAGGAACCTGTCGGCGATGATGTCACCGAAGCGCAGGGACCTAAAGCCCGGCTCGCTGCGGTTGAGCGCCACGTAGGCATCCAGCACCGGATCGAGCGCTGTGCGCCACTCGCTGGCCTCGCCGTCGAGCGAGGCGTAGACCATGTCGTTGAACCGTTCCATGTTCCGCGCGGCAAGGGCACGAAGGAGCGACTGGATGTTCGGGAAGTACCGATAGACAACGCCGACGGATGACCCGGACCTGGTGGCAACATCGCTGGTCGTGAGGCTGTCGATACCGTCGGCGTCGATCAGCTCGGCGGCAGCGTCGAGCAGCAGTGAGATGCGCTGCGCGCTGCGTTGCTGAACCGGCTCCGTGCGGACCAGATTGCTCACTGACGGGATTTCCGGCTGGTCGTTCATTGCAGAATGTCTTTCGTTTGGGTGCGTCACTACTGCTGAAGATACCCTTAACGCATGTTGTATCGCCGGATTCTCTACCGTGGCCAGTTTGTCGCTGCCGTGCTGCTCCCCACCTGGGTGCTCATCGGTCGCGGCGTCATCGCCAACGGTGTTGGGTGGGAGTTTCTCGTCTACGTGGTGGCCTGTCCGTTCCTCTCCATCGCGATGCTCGCCGTCGGCGGACTGATCTCCGCGCGCACGTCAGTACGCAGGACGCGCACGGTCTCCCGGTACGACGCGGGGCTTCTCACGGTCTGGTACCTCGCGATCATCAGCTACGGCCTCTGGGCCTACACCGCACTGGCAGTGCTCGTCGTCGTGCTCTCGGTCGTGGGCTTCTGGCTCGCCGCATGGCAGCTCTTCACAGAGACGCGGTCACGATTCCGCGGCCTGATGGACGGCTTCGAGCAGGCAGCGCGCCTTCCCGGGCAGCCGGGCTACGGCGGTCCCGTGGGTGGGGGCGAGACCCGCGACGGCGAGGCTCCCCGCGTAGTCATCATCAATCCGGATGACCCGGGCCCGACGCGCTGACGGCCGCCCCGGGGCATCCACTCTCCGCACTAACCGCAGGGTAGTAACCCGCGCGCCGTCGGCACTGCCGGGCTCATTGGTGTAACCGGCTCGTTTATGACAGAATTACCCGTTGCGCCATGTTTAGGTTCTGCCACAGGGGAACCAATCATTACTTCGGTGCAATCCAACTTCTGATCTACTAATCCGTGATCGACCCGTGGCGGTTACAGAGAGCGAAATACTCATGAGTCATCTCCTGTCCGGTGTCGACGCGGCATCGCTGCGTTCCGACATCCCGGAATTCCGCGCCGGCGACACCGTCAAGGTGCACGTAAACATTATTGAAGGCACCCGCGCCCGCATCCAGGTCTTCCAGGGAGTCGTTATCGGCCGCCAGGGTGACAGCGTCCGCGAGACCTTCACGGTCCGTAAGGTCAGCTTCCAGGTCGGCGTCGAGCGTACCTTCCCGGTGCACTCCCCGGTCATCGATCACATCGAGGTCGTCACCCGCGGTGACGTTCGTCGCGCCAAGCTGTACTACCTGCGCGACCTGCGTGGCAAGAAGGCCAAGATCAAGGAAAAGCGCTAACACCAGCGCGTTCCCGACGCTTTTTGAATTACACCTGAGCTCCCTGCCTTTACACTTGGCAGGGAGTTCAGGGGTTTAATGACAAGCGAAGTGCACGAGGTGGGGCAACCCACTCTCGAATCAAAAAAGCCGCGGCAGCCACGGGGAGTGAAGCTCTTTCTCCGGGACATCCTGATCATCGTTCTGGTCGCGCTTCTCATTTCTTTTCTGATCAAAACCTTTCTGATCAGGTCGTTTTTCATCCCGTCTGAGTCGATGGAAGACACCCTCCTGGTCAACGACCGCATCATCGTCAATCAGCTGGAGCCCGGCCTCATGCCGATCCATCACGGCGATGTCATCGTCTTCACCGATCCGGGTGGATGGCTCGACACCCAGCCGGTCGTGGCCAAGAACCCGATCGCGGCCGCCGTCGACAGCGCTCTCGGCTTCGTGGGTCTCAGCGCGACCGACAGTAACGACCACCTGATCAAGCGGGTCATCGGCTTGCCGGGGGATCACGTCGTGTGCTGCAACGAATTCGGTCAGCTGACCGTCAACGACATTCCGATCGACGAGCCGTACACGGTGCTGCCGACGACAACGTCGAACGCGACGCCGGAGACCTTCGACATCACGGTGCCGGCGAAATCGTTGTGGGTGCTCGGCGACAACCGCTATTTCTCAGCCGACTCGGCATACCATCACCAGAACGAACCCGGTCACGAGTATGTTCCGTATTCCGATGTTGTGGGGCGCGCTGTGTTGATCAGTTGGCCCATCAGCAGGTGGAGCATGCTGGACAACTACCCCGTGGTGTTCCGCGATGTCGAGGATGAGAGCAAATAGGCGTGATGACTGTGAACCTGCTGGGCAGCAGGAAGCGCGATAAGCCGCGGCCGAAGAAGGGCGGGCCGTTGCGGTTCGTCCGTGATCTCGTGATCATCGTCATCGCCGCCCTGCTGATCTCGTTCCTGATCAAGTCGTTCCTGTTCCGGTCGTTCTACATTCCGTCAGGCTCGATGGAAAACACCCTGCAGATCAACGACCGCATCATCGTCAATGAGCTCGTGCCCAACGTCGTCCCGCTCGAGCGCGGTGACGTTGTGGTGTTCAAGGATCCGGGTGGATGGCTCGAGGGCACGCCCGTCGTCGAACAGAGTCCCCTCGACGCCGCCCTCACCTTCATCGGCCTCGGCGCCGGCGACAGCAACGACCACCTCATCAAGCGAGTCATCGGACTGCCGGGAGATCACGTCGTCTGCTGCAATGCCAACGGCCAGCTGACCGTCAATGGCGTGACGCTCGCGGAACCGTACGTGAAGGTTGCCAGCGGCGCCAAGGTTCCGACCGTCGTTCCGTTCGACATCACCGTGCCCGCCAAGTCCCTCTGGGTCATGGGGGATAACCGCGACAACTCGCGTGACTCGCGGTACAACACTGACTCTTCCGGCGGGCCATACGTGCCTTATTCTGATGTCGTCGGGCGCGCATTTGTCATCACGTTCCCCGTGAACAGGTGGACGTGGCTCGACAACTACCCGAGTGTTTTCGGTGATGTGAAGGACGCGAAAGTCGTGAGCAAGTAACGATGGCGGTTGCGGATCCCACCCTCGAATTCGAGGCTGAACTGCACGCGGGCGGCGCCCGCTACGTGATTGGGTGCGACGAGGTTGGTCGTGGCGCGATCGCCGGACCCGTCGGCGTCGGACTCTGCGTGGTCGATGTCGAGATCGGGACCCATCCGGAGGGGCTTCGCGACTCCAAGATGCTCAGCGAGAAGCGACGCGAGGCTCTTGCCCCGCTCGCGGCGAGCTGGGCGCTCTACAGCGCCGTCGGTCTGGCCACTGCCGAGGAGGTCGACAGCGTCGGAATCATCCGCGCCCTCGGCCTCGCCGGCAAGCGTGCGCTCGGCCAGCTCCACGCCGCCGGGGCAAGCATTCGCGAGAGCGTGATTCTGCTCGACGGATCGCACGACTGGCTGACCCCGTCACTGTCAACGCCGCTGCACGTGCGCACGCGGGTCAAGGCCGACCGCGATTGCGCGTCCGTGGCCGCCGCCTCCGTCGTGGCCAAGGTGCACCGCGACCGTCTGATGATCGACGCCGATGCCGTGCATCCGGGATACGGCTGGACGGGCAACAAGGGGTACGGGTCCGCCGGACACTACGAGGGCCTCGCGACCCTCGGGCCATCGCCCCTGCACCGTCTCACCTGGCTGCACTCTGCTCCCGACGAAGCCGAGGACGTCGCGTAATCCCACGCCGCACCAGTCGGCCGAAAGCGGCCTAGACTGATCGCAGCATGGAAGAAGACGAATTCGAAGACTACGACCGCGAGGTCGAGCTTGCCCTATACCGGGAGTACCGCGACGTTGTTTCGCAATTCCGGTTCGTCGTCGAGACCGAGCGTCGGTTCTACCTGGCCAACGAGGTCACCCTCGTCCGCCAGGACACCGAGCACGACTTCTACTTCGAGCTCACGATGAACGACGTGTGGGTGTGGGACGTCTACCGTTCCGACCGCTTCGTGAAGTCGGTCCGCGTGCTGACGTTCAAGGACGTCAACGTCGAGGAGCTGTCGGCGAAGGAACTCGAGCTTCCCAAGGAACTCGCGCTCGACGAGTAGCGACACCCGGCTGTTCGCTCCACCGAATGGCTAGTCCTCCAACGCGCGCCCACGAAGGTCGGGCAGCGCGAGGGCGGCGATCGCCGCGATCACAAACACGCCCGCAAACACCGCGAACGGCAGCGCCGTACCACCCGCCGCGCTGAGCAGCGGAACGCACAGCGGCGCGAGAATCGACGCAAGACGGCCGAATCCCGCCGCCCAGCCGGCACCCGTCCCGCGCACCCGCGTCGGGTACAGCTCGGGGGTCACGGCGTAGAGCGCGCCCCAGGCGCCCAGGTTGAAGAACGACAGCAGCGAGCCGAACAGCAGGATTTGCCACACCTCGCCCGCGCTCGCAAACAGTCCGGCCGACACCGCGGACCCGGCGAGGAAGACCGCCAGCGTCGTGCGCCGGCCCCACTTTTCGACGAGCCAGGCAGACGCCGCATATCCGGGCAGCTGGGCGATCGTGATGATGAGCGTGTACTCGAACGAACGCACCAGGGGGAAACCCGCCGCCACGAGCAGGGTCGGCAACCAGATGAATGCGCCGTAGTAGGCGAAGTTCACGCAGAACCACACGATCCACAGGGGAATGGTCCTCCGGCGCAGCGCCGTGCTGAACAGCGCCGAGATGCGTGGCGCCGCGGTGGGCGCGGTATCGGCCGCGTCCGGTTCGGTGAGCGGTGCGGCAGCGGGATGAGCGGATGCCCCGGCGGGCGTCACGCCAGCCGCCGGGGTGCGCGCGGCCGCGGCATCCTCGAAGTCCCTCACTATGGCCTCGGCCTCGTGGTGCCGACCCCGCAACTCGAGGAATCGCACGGACTCGGGCAGCTTCAGCCGGACGAAGATGGCCCACACCGCGGGCACGGCGCCGATCGCCAGGGCCCAGCGCCAGCCGTCGTCTCCGCGCGGAACGACGAGGAATCCGATGAGGGCAGTCACCGTCCAGCCGATGGCCCAGAACGATTCGAGAATCACGATGATGCGGCCGCGGATGCGTGCGGGCGCGAATTCGCTGACCAGGGTCGATGCGATGGGTAGCTCCGCGCCGAGGCCGAGCCCGACGACGAAGCGCAGTGCGATGAGTGCACCCACCGACCACGACAGCGCCGAAACGCCGGTGGCGGCCCCGTAGACCAGCAGGGTGAGAGCGAACACCTGCCGGCGGCCGAGCCTGTCGGCGAGCAGACCGCCGAGACTCGCACCGATGGCCATGCCCAGGAACCCCGCCGACGCGACCCACGACAGCTGTGCAGCATCGGTCTTCCACACCACCACCAGTTGCGCGAGGACGAACGAGATGAGTCCGACGTCCATGGCGTCGAGCGCCCACCCGATTCCGGATCCGGAGAGCAACCGGGTGTGTTTGCGTGTCCACGGCAGGACGTCGAGGCGCTGCGACCGGGTGGGAGCCCGGTCGGCGGGGGTGCTGGTGGGGGTGTTGACGGTCACGGATGTCCTCCGAAGGTGCGGATGGTGGGGCGGTTCCATCCAACGCCGGTCGCCCCATCGGTGTCGGCTGATGGGTGCCCGCGGGCGCCTCCGTTACCCTTTCGTTACCAAAACGGTTCGGGATGCCTCGCTGCACAGTCATCCCGAGATACCCTCGTTACCCACCCCTGCGCCGGTCGCCCCGCCCCCGTCCTCCCTGCTTCCACTCGCGAACCTTCCACCGTCCTCTCCTCTCCACCTCCGCCCCTGTTCCGAGACGCTCCCGTCCTCCCCACCTGCCCGCAGTATCCCGTTGTCCACGGATCCCGCAGCCCCGGACATCCCACTCCCGCTTCCCGGCACCCTCGTAGACATGGCGGCAAAGGATGACCTCGGCAGACGGGGCGAAGCGATCGCGGCAGAGCACCTGACGAAGAGCGGGATGCAACTCATCGAACGCAACTGGCGGTGCTCGCAGGGCGAGATCGATATTGTGGCGCGAGCGGGAAGCGAGCTCGTCTTTGTTGAGGTTAAGACGCGGTCGGGCACGTCATTCGGCCATCCGCTCGAGGCGATCACCACACGCAAGCTCGCCCGGCTGCGACGTCTGGCGGCGGCGTGGTGTGCTGCGCATCCCGGCGCCGCGGCCGGGGTGAGGATCGACGCGATCGCCGTCCTGCTCCCGCGCGTCGGACGTGTCGAGATCGACCACGTCGAGCGGATCTTCTGATGGCGCTCGGACGCACGCAGGCGGTCTCACTTCTCGGCATGCGCGGTGCGATCGTCGAGATCGAGGCGGACATCTCGAGCAACCTTCCCGCGTTCGTATTGATCGGTCTTCCGGACACGGCTCTCAACGAGGCGAAAGACCGGGTGCGTGCGGCGGCGACGAATTCCGGTTGCGCGTTGCCGCACCGCAAGATCACCGTCAACCTGTCCCCGGCTGCCCTCCCGAAACACGGTTCGGGATTCGATCTCGCCATCGCGTTGGCCTCGCTTGCCGCGGCCGGCATCGTGAGACCCGAGTCCATTGACCGCGTTGTCCATCTCGGCGAACTGGGGTTGGACGGACGCCTCCGGCCGCTGCACGGGATACTCCCGGCGGTGCTGGCCGTCTCACGGGCGGGATTCCGCACGGTGATGGTTCCGACAGGCAATGTTGACGAGGCATCCCTCGTCCCGGGCGTGCGGGTCATCGGTGTGTCCTCATTGCGGGAGGCGGCAATCTGGCACGGCGCGCGCTTCGATCCGCGCCCGGTGGAACCGATCCTTTTTCCCCCGCCGGTCGAGACCTCCCGGGACGACGGCGACCTCGCAGACGTCATCGGCAACGAAGATGCGGTTGAGGCGATGCTGGTTGCTGCCGCGGGAGGGCACCATGTCTTTCTCCTCGGGCCGCCGGGTGCGGGCAAGACCATGTTGGCGGCGCGGCTGCCCGGGCTACTTCCCGACCTGGGTCCCGAGGCGGCGCTGGAGGTCAGTTCCATACGGTCGCTGAGTGGGATGCCGGTCGGCCAGACGCTTGTGGCGCGACCGCCCTTCGAGAGCCCGCATCACACGGCGACGGCGGCGGCGCTCCTGGGCGGCGGGAGCGCTGTCATCCGTCCGGGTGCCGCTGCACGCGCCGCCAACGGCGTGTTGTTTCTCGACGAGGCTCCGGAGTTCTCCGGCGCGGTGCTGGACGCCCTGCGGCAACCGCTCGAATCGGGTGTCATCAGCATTCACCGGGCGAACGCGGTCGCGCAGTACCCGGGCAGTTTCCAGTTGGTGATGGCGGCAAACCCGTGTCCCTGCGGGCAATACGGGGCCCGCGATTCCGACTGCACCTGCGGGCCCAGCGTTCGCCGGCGGTATCTCGGACGTATCTCCGGGCCGCTGCTCGACCGCATCGACATCCAGCTCCGCGTACAGCGAATCACGTCGGCGCAGCTGCGCATGTCCAGCGAGCGACCCCACATCACGACTGCCGAAGCACGCGAACGCGTTCGGGTGGCGAGGTCCCGCGCACGGGAGCGCCTGTCTTCGACTCCGTGGACGCTGAACAGTCAGACCACGGGCACCTGGCTCCGCGGAGAGGCGCGACTTCCCTCTGTCGTGACCGTGTCCATCGACCGTGCGCTCGAACGGGGAGGCCTCACCATGCGCGGATACGACCGGGTACTCCGGGTCGGCTGGACATTGAGCGACCTCGACGGGACACCCACACCAACCGCCGATCACATCGGGCGGGCGCTCTACCTGAGGAAGGCGATGGCATCGTGAGCATGTTCGGGCTGAAGGAAGCCGATGTCGCCACCGCGGTGCGCGCGGTCGCCGGCGCCGATCTTGACCGTGACGGCATCTCCGAACGTTTCGCCCGCGCAGCCTGGACGGGGATCGCCGAACCGGGTGATCGCATGGCCGGTCTCGTCGTGGGGACCCTGGGTGCCGCAGAGGCTCTCGCCCTCGTACTCACGGATGCGGGAACCGTGGTGCTTCACGACCGACTCCGCGCGGCGGGCGTCGAGTCGCTCGCACCAGAGGACCTCGGCAAGGCACTCGCGCGCTGGCAACCCCGCGCGGATCCCAGTGGCGCTCTGTTCGCGATGCGTCAGGCGGTGCGATTCGGCGCACGACTGCTGACTCCGGATGACCCGGGCTGGCCGTCATCCCTTGACGACCTCGAACTCCATGCCCCCGTAGCCCTGTGGACGCGGGGCGTCGCCGAGGCGCTTGATGCCTTGCCGGCGTCGATCGCGCTCGTGGGAGCCCGCGCCGCCACCGGATACGGCGAGCACGTCACGATGGAGGCATCCGCCGGGCTGGTCGATCGGGGCTTCGCGATTGTCTCCGGTGCCGCCTACGGCATCGATGGGATGGCCCACCGCGCGGCGCTCGCCAGCAACGGCATCACCATTGCCTTCCTAGCCGGGGGAGTCGACAGGTTCTACCCCGCCGGTCACGATTCCCTCCTCGCGAGAATCGTCGAATCGGGTGCGGTGGTGTCCGAGCTGCCCTGCGGGGAGCCGCCCACGAAGTGGAGGTTCCTCCAGCGCAACAGGCTCATCGCGGCCTCGAGCGCCGCCACCGTCGTGCTGGAGGCGGGCTGGCGCTCCGGATCTCTGAACACGGCCGGGCACGCGTCAACCCTCGGCCGGCCGCTCGGCGCGGTCCCGGGTCCGGTGACCTCGGCGGCGTCGGCGGGCTGCCACCGGTTGATCCGGGAGTTTGATGCTGTCTGTGTCACGAACGCCGACGAAATGGCGGAGCTCGTTCCCCGTACCCCGGTGGACGAACTCACCTTTCCCGCAACGGGTCGCACCTCCGACGAGACCCGCGTGCTTGACGCGCTCAGCGCCCGGGCGCCCCGCAATGCTGGCGACATCGCGGCCCGGGCGGGTCTGGCCATCACGACGGTGCAGTCGGTGCTCGGACGGCTCGAACTGGAGGGAGTGACGAGCGAACGGGAGAGGGGGTGGATCAGGAGCCCGAGCAGGTAACCCGGGGGGACCGCATTCGTGAACTACCGTCGTGTCTGCGGGTTCATCGGGGATAGCCTGAACCCGTGGCTCAACTTGGACAGTATCCCGACCCCCAGCACGTGATCGCGCACATCAGTGACACGCATTTTCTCGCGAACGATGCTCTGCTCTACGGGACGGTGGATACGGAGGCGAACCTCGTTCGCGCCCTCGAACAACTCGAGCGCTCAGGCATCCGCCCGGAGGCGCTCGTCTTCACCGGAGACCTGGCAGATCTCGGCGAACCGGCCGCGTACACCCGCCTGCGCGAGTTGGTCGACCCGGTCGCTGCGCGTCTGGGTGCGGAGGTCATCTGGGTCATGGGTAACCACGATGAGCGCCTGCAGTATTCGCAGCTGCTGTTCGGCACCGAGGGGTCCGAGGCACCGCAGGATCGGGTCTACGACATCGGTGGGCTCCGCATCATCTCGCTCGACACGACCGTGCCCGGCTACCACCACGGCAGCCTCACCGACGAGCAACTCGAGTGGCTCGGCGAGGTTCTCGCAACACCGGCTCCCCACGGAACCCTCATTGCGGTGCACCATCCACCGATCCCGACGCCGCTGGTGCGCGCGATGCAGATGCTCGAGCTGCAGGGTCAGGACCGCCTTGCGGCTGTCGTGCGGGGAACCGACGTCCGTGGCATCCTCGGCGGTCACCTCCACTACTCCACCCACAGCACCTTCGCGGGCATTCCCGTCGCCGTCGCCGCGGCCACCTGTTACACGATGAACCTCACGGAGCCGAAGCGGCTCTACTCCGGTGCCAACTCCGGACAGTCGATGACCATCGTCTCGGTGTACGACGAACAGATCGTCCACTCGATCGTCCCCATCGGCGAAACAACCGAAATCACCGGCTTCCCCGATGATCGCCTTGACGAGATCGAGAGAATGACCCTCGAGGAGCAGCTCGAGATGTTCTCCAAGAAGCTCTCCCCGTTCAATACGGGTGGGGAAGCGGATGTCCCTGCCGCCGGCGCCGGTCCGGACGAAGACGCCTAACCGCGGCCCGTCCCCACGGCGGAACGATCCTCGATGGCCGCGCCAATCGCGGCAGCGGTGGCCCCAGGGTCCTCGACGTCCACGACCAGCTGCGCGTAGCGATTGGACCGGAGGTCAATTACGAGCGCGGGATAGCCGTACCGATGCGCCCACCACGACCGCCTGCCCTGGCTGATCATGTTTCCGGCCAGGAGTCCCGCTGCCGCCGTTCCACCGATCCGAAACCGCACCGGCACGCGGCGGTCGGGCCGCGTGGTGACGGTGCACCCGAGGACGTGGTCGAGGGACACAACGAAGTGCCCTCTCAGACTGAGGAATTTCCATATGCTGCGAGGCACGACGATAAGGCTGTCGTCCCGGATCCACACGGCTGCGGAGCTCCTGCCTGGAGGCGCCACGAACCCGACAGGGCTCTTGCTCCCGGGGGTCATGCCGTCGGCTCAGACGGAAGGATGTACAGCCCTGCGATCGAATGATCATCGTGAAAGGAGATACGCGCGATGAAGTCTCCGGCCTCGAAGGCCAGGGGAGTGTTGGTGATCGTGATGTCTGCCGCCCGCGTCGCCTCGGGGACCCCGTGCCCTTCGTAGGCGCCGGCCATTCCGATGACCTGCGCCCAGGCGGCGGCGAGTCCGTCTGAGGTGAGCCCGCTGTTCATCTGTGCGTCGAATCGGGACGTGACCTCCGTCCAGCGGCTCATTGCCAAAGCGTCGATGATGCTCTCGGCGAGGGAAGTGGCTTCAGCAAGGGGTGTGGTGCTCATGGTTGCTCCTGTTCGTGGATCGATGGGCTTACCAAATCGTTGAAAGGCGGCCTGTCGGGTGACGCCAAGCACGTCGGCAACGTCCTGCCAGGTGCGACCGGTCGCGCGGGCGTGTTCGACGGCGGCTGCGACCAACGTGGCCGAGTGCGCCTGAATCGCCAGCGCCGCCCGTAACCGATCGAGGGCGGGTTCGTCCCCGGTGTATGCGGGGGACACGAATAACCGGTCGATCTCGTCCCGAATGCGAGCTCCGGCTGAATCGAATGTGTCGGTCATCTGTAAAGATTACCTTTACAGCGGGTCGATGTCATCCGTCAATTGCGGGCGCCGCACCCGAAAGATTGGTGCCTCGCCAGCGGCGCTGTGTCACCGCGCGTCACCCGCGATGGTCATGCCGCTGGCGCGCAAGCCAACACGGTTGGCGTTCAGCGACTCGAGAAGCCGCTGCTGGGTCGCACGCAGATGCTGCACGACGGCGAGTTCCGCACCGGCCGGGTCCCGCGATCGGAGCGCATTGGCGATGGCTTCGTGCTCGTGCAGGGCGCGCTCCCGTGACTCGGCGGACCGCACCTCGAGCCAGCGGGTGCGATACAACCTCGTCAGCACACCCTCCAGGGCGGTGGCGAGGAACGTGTTTCCCGAGAGGGATGCGAGCTCCCGGTGGAATCCAGTGCCTGTCCCGAGGCCGTCGTCAGCGGATGACGCGGACGACAGGGTCATCACCAGCTCCGCGACCCCCGCCAGATCGTCGTCGCTCGCCCGCTCCGTTGCCAGGCGCACGATGGCGGTCTCGAGCACCTCGCGGAACTCGGCCAGCGTCGCCAGCTCATCGAGGTCGATCGGCGCAACCGTCCATCCACGGGGGTCGCGGCTGACGAGACCCTCGGATTCCAGCCGCATGAGCGCGGCACGAATGGGAGTGCGGGATGCCCCGAACTGGGGTTCCAGCCCGCGTTCGCTCAGTCTCTGCCCCGGAGCCAACTCCAGTGACAGCACCGCCTCACGCATGCGGGCATAGAGGTCGGGCGCCGGGCGCTCGGCCGCCAGCGCTGTGGCCGGTGTTGCTGCTGCGGCCGGTGTTGCTGCGGCCCGGGTCGCTGTTGCGGCCGCGGTGGCGCGGTCCTCGCTATCGACCATCGTTGTCCTCCTGATTGGTATACCAGTATGGTATCCCAATGAAGTCGTTGCCCGATGTCCGAGCAGGTGTGCCCACGCCCACGGGAAATCCCTGGATCATGCTTGCGCTCGGCGTTCTCGCTCAGGCGGCAGGCACGGTACTGCTCAGCACTCCCGCCTTCCTCATCCCCCTGTTACACACCGAGCGAGGTCTGCCCCTGCCACTCGCCGGCTTGCTTGCCGCGACGCCCACGATCGGGATGGTGTTGACGCTGATCCTGTGGGGCGCGCTCGCCGACCGCGTCGGGGAGCGCTGGGTGATTGCCGGCGGCACCGCACTGGCTGCGCTCGCCGCGGGTGCGGCAGCCGCGACATCCGCAAATTATGTGGTCCTTGGCATCTTCTTCCTGCTGGGCGGTGCGGCAGCTGCCAGCTCAAATGCGGCGAGCGGCCGGCTTGTGGTGGGGTGGTTCCCGCGGGAACGTCGGGGGCTCGCCATGGGCATCCGACAGATGTCGCAGCCGCTCGGAGTAGCCATCGCGGCCGTCACCATCCCGGTGCTTGCCGAACGCGACGGCATTGCCCCGGCGATCCTTGCGTCGGTGGTTTTTTGTGGTGTGCTCGCTATTGCCTGCGCCATCTTCTTGCGTGATCCCCTGAGGCACCCCCGCGCCGCCGCGACGAAGGCGGTTGAGTCGAACCCGTACCGGGGGAGCTCGCTGCTGTGGCGGATCCATTCGGTTTCCCTGCTGCTGGTCGTTCCGCAGTTCACCCTGTCCACCTTCGGGCTTGTGTGGCTGATCGCCGACCAGCACGTCACCGCCGCACTCGCCGGGGTCGTCATTGGGCTCTCGCAGTTCGTCGGCGCTGTCGGCCGTATCGGTGCCGGTGTACTCAGCGATCGGGTAGGCAGCCGGATGCGACCCTTGCGGTGGGTCGCTATCGCTGCGGCCGTTGCCATGATCGTCCTGGCGGGTCTCGATTGGCTTGAGTGGCCATTCGCCATCGTCGCGATGGTGCTGGCCACGACAATTTCTGTCGCGGACAACGGTCTCGCCTTCACCGCGGTAGCGGAGATCGCCGGTCCGCACTGGTCGGGTCGGGCCCTGGGAACCCAAAACACCGGGCAATACATTGCCGCTTCTGCGGTGGGTCCGGTTGCGGGCGCGCTCATCGGTCTCGTTGGGTACCCGTTGACGTTCGTGGCATCGGCACTGTGCGCCCTCATCGCGGTTCCGCTTGTTCCGAACTACGACGAGGGCGCCGACCGGCATGCCGTGCCGACTGGGGGAGCGGGAACGGAGCACGTGCCCGCGACGGGCACCGGCCACGCGCGGGCCTGACCGGTGACCGGCAGTGGCGACGCCCGTGCCCGACCGGCGACCGGCAGTAGTCAGGCGCGGGCCTGACCCACTCGACCCCGCCGCGACGCGCCTCCCGGCACGGCGGCCACCGGTGAGTGACGATAAGGGAATGGAACTGCACCGGGCGATCGAGGACTTTTCGATCTATCTCGCCGCCGAACGCGGTTTCAGCCAGCACACCGTCCGTTCGTACCGGTCCGACCTCGGTGATCTCGCCGGATTCGCCGCCGAGCGGGGGGTCACTTCCGCCGAACAGGTGGATCTCGAACTACTGCGCGACTGGCTATGGCGCGGCTCCAACGCCGGTCTGGCCAAGACGACCCTCGCCCGGCGGTCGGCGTCTGCGCGTGCTCTCTCGGTCTGGCTGGCGCGCACCGGGGTGGCCCCCGCCGACGCCGCAGCACGGTTGCGCGCGCCGAAGGCCGACAAGCATCTTCCCCGGGTCCTCACGCGTCCACAGATCGATGGTTTGCTCGACAGTCTCATCGCCCGAGCTGCTGAGGAAGATGTCAACGCCGCCCGCGATCTCGCGATCGTCGAGTTGCTGTACGCCTCCGCCCTGCGTGTCAGTGAAGTGGTGGGTCTCGACATGGTCGACGTCGACATGGATCGAATGACGGCTCGGGTCACCGGAAAGGGTTCGAAGGAACGCATAGTGCCCTTCGGCATTCCCGCACACCGCGCCATCGCCGGCTACCAGGCGCTCCGACACTCCCTCGCGAAGGGGCCGACACCGGCGCTCTTCCTCGGAGTGCGCGGTGGACGCATCGGATCCCGCGCCATCTACGAACTCATCGCGGGTCTGTTGGCAACCATCCCCGGATCCGGACCGGCGGGGCCACACACCCTGCGTCACACCGCGGCCACCCACCTTCTCGACGGGGGAGCCGACCTGCGATCGGTGCAGGAGATGCTCGGCCATGCGAGCCTCGGCACCACCCAGCTCTACACGCACGTGTCGGCCGAACGGCTCAAGGAGAGCTACCGCACGGCTCACCCCCGGGCATAGCGGCTCCTTTCCCGGGCATCCGAGCGGCTGTTCGACTGTGCATGCTCCGCCACGTCATCTCAGGGGTAGTAGTACGGCTGGAGGAATGCCGCCGAAGTAATTCATGGGGGAGACGTACTCACCATTGATACGTACGCCGAAGTGCAGGCATGTCTGCGTGCAGTGGCCCGGTTGCACGGCGCCCAGCATCTGTCCCGCGGTCACACTGTCGCCAGCGTGCAGCGCGGACACCACCGGCTCGTAGCTGGTGAGCACGCCACCGGGGTGCTCGATGGACATAAGGGGTCGGTCCACCACGACTCCAGCGAAATGCACGATTCCCGCCGCGGGTGCTATCGCGGAGGTCCCCGCCGCCATGTCGATGCCACGGTGGCCGGCACCATAGCGGGAAGCGGGCGCAATGAAGGGACGAAGGATGCCCCGGGGCGCGTCCGTCGGCCACACCCAGTGCTCCGTCGTGGCGGAGGCCGGAGCGACGAGGGGCGCGATGGTGACGTGGGGTGCGGTGGTGACGTGGGATGAAGAGCGCGCGGTGGTGACGTGGGGTGCGGCAGTGACCTGGGGCGAGGAGCCGGCGGTGGCCCCCGGCAGCAGCAAGGTCAGGGCGAGAATGGCGGCGGTGCGAAGCATCCACTTATCCTCATCGAGCCGCTCGACAAGGAAACGGGAGGTGACTCATCCGTGGATAATTGATGCTGTAGCACCGCGGGGGGGAACAGGATTCCCACCCGCCATAGTGTCGTGCGTAAATGCGCGGCGCGATGCTATGATTTCCTCAGCGTCCCGATGACTCGGGATGACTACGCGTGCCCGCTGCAATCAATCGGACCCAGTTCGTGAGAATGCGCTACCCCATCCAATCAGTCTCTGACAGTCATGCCCAGCATGATGAATCGGAGCGGATGCGCGCCGGGCACCAGGATTCGCACCAACCGGTGCGATAACAACTGATTCGGCGTGTTTGAGCCTGCCCTGAAAGCGGCGCCCGCCAGTAAAGGAGAACGGCCATGGCCGTCGTAACCATCCGCCAGCTGCTTGACAGCGGCGTCCACTTCGGACACCAGACCCGTCGTTGGAACCCGAAGATGAAGCGCTTCATCCTGACCGAGCGTTCGGGAAGCCACATCATCGACCTTCAGCAGTCGCTGACCCACATCGACAAGACGTACGACTACGTCAAGGAGACGGTTGCCCACGGTGGCACCATCCTCTTCGTCGGAACGAAGAAGCAGGCTCAGGGCTCCATCGCCGAGCAGGCCACCCGCGTCGGCCAGCCCTACGTCAACCAGCGTTGGCTCGGTGGACTCCTCACCAACTTCCAGACGGTTTCCAAGCGTCTTGCACGCATGAAGGAACTCGAAGAGGTCGACTTCGACGACACGACCCGCGGTTACACCAAGAAGGAACTTCTGATCCAGAAGCGCGAGCTCATCAAGCTTCAGAAGAGCCTCGGTGGTATCCGTAACCTCACGAAGACCCCGTCTGCCGTGTGGATCGTCGACACCAAGAAGGAGCACCTCGCCATTGACGAGGCTCACAAGCTTGGTATCCCGGTCATCGCGATCCTCGACACCAACTGCGACCCCGACGACGTTCAGTACCCGATCCCGGGTAACGACGACGCGATCCGCTCTGTTGGCCTGCTGACCCGCATCATCGCGGACGCGGCTGCCGAGGGACTCATCCAGCGTCACCAGAAGCCCGAAGAGGGTGCAGAGGTCGAGCCTCTCGCCGCATGGGAAGCCGAGCTTCTCCAGGCGTCCGAGACCCCGTCCACCGAGGCCGAGAAGATCGAGGCCGTTGACGGACTCGTCGCATCGACCGAGGCCGACACCGCTGCTGTTGCAGAGGTCGTCACCGCTGAGGCTCCCGTCGAGGAGAACGACGCTGACGCAGTCGCCGCCGCTCACGAGGCCGACGCTGACGAGACCCTCGTCCCCGTCCACGCTGTCGAGTCGGATGCCGCAGCCGAGGCCAAGATCGAGGCAGAGGCAACTCCCGCCGAGAAGAAGCCGGCTGCTGCAAAGCCCGCCAAGAAGACCCCGGCCAAGGCTGACGCCGCCGCCGAAACCAAGTAAGGAAGTCACGATGGCAGATTTCAAGCTGGAAGACCTCAAGACGCTGCGCGAGCAGCTCGGTACCGGCATGGTTGAGACCAAGAACGCGCTCGTCGAAGCGGGCGGTGACCTCGAGAAGGCCACCGAGCTGCTGCGACTGCGTGGTGCAAAGAACAACGCGAAGCGTTCGGACCGTTCGACCAGCGAGGGCCTCATCGCCGCGCAGGACAACGGCACGAGCACGACGCTGATCGAGCTCGCGTGCGAGACCGACTTCGTCGCCAAGAGCGACAAGTTCATCGCACTCGGCAACAAGGTTCTCGAGGCTGTTGCAGCCGCGGGCGCCACCACGGTTGAGGAGGGCCTCGCGGCCTCCGCCGGCACCCAGAGTGTCAGCGACCTCATCGGTGACGAAGCCGCGATCCTCGGAGAGAAGATCGAGCTTCGCCGCATCGAGCTGCTGAAGGGCGATCACTTCGCCGTTTACCTGCACCGCACGAGCCAGGACCTGCCCCCGCAGGTCGGCGTTGTTGTTGCCTACTCGGGTGACGACGCTGAGGTTGCTCGCAGCATCGCGCAGCACATCTCGTTCGCGAACCCGGCATTTGTTTCTCGCGAAGAGGTCCCCGCGGCCGACGTCGAGAATGAGCGTCGTATCGTCGAGGAGATCAGCCGTGGCGAGGGCAAGCCCGAAGCCGCACTGCCGAAGATCATCGAGGGTCGCCTCGGAGCGTTCTACAAGCAGGTCGCACTGCTTGAGCAGGACTACGCTCGCGACAACAAGCTGACGGTCAAGAAGGTCGCTGAAACGGCCGGACTGACGATCACCGGCTTCGCCCGGTTCAAGGTCGGCGCGTAACACGTGAAATAACGGGAGGTCCGGGACATTGTCTCGGACCTCCCTTTTTTACGCCCAACAGCAATACCCTGTAACGAGCCAGCACGAGGAGCACCCCATGACAGACCAGCCCAAACGACGCGTACTCCTCAAGCTTTCGGGTGAATCCTTCGGCGGGGGATCCCTCGGGGTCAATCCCGACGTGGTCAGCACCATCGCCAAGGAGATCGCCCTCTCCGCGCAGACCGTCGAGGTCGCCATCGTCGTCGGCGGCGGCAACTTCTTCCGCGGTGCGGAACTCAGCCAGCGCGGCATGGACCGTGGTCGTGCCGACTACATGGGCATGCTCGGAACCGTGATGAACGCCCTCGCCCTGCAGGACTTCCTCGAGCAGGCCGGAGCCGCCACGCGCGTGCAGTCCGCCATCTCGATGACGCAGGTCGCCGAGCCCTACATTCCCCGTCGCGCGGAGCGCCACCTCGAGAAGGGGCGCGTCGTCATCTTCGGCGCTGGCGCCGGCCTTCCCTACTTCTCCACCGACACGGTCGCCGCCCAGCGTGCGCTCGAGATCGGTGCGGACGTGGTGCTCGTCGCCAAGAACGGTGTAGACGGTGTGTACACGAGCGACCCGCGCATCGATGCATCCGCTACCAAAATCGAAGAGATCACCTACCAGGAAGCGCTCGTCGCGGGCCTCAAGGTCGTCGATTCCACCGCGTTCAGCCTGTGCATGGACAACAAGATGCCCATGGTCGTCTTCGGTATGCACCCCGAGGGCAACGTCGCGGCCGCCATTCGCGGCGATCGCATCGGCACGCTGGTCAGCGCATAGCGCCCACTAACTGAAAACTACGAGCGCGACGGGACGAGTGGATGACCCGGGCCCCGGGTCATCCACTCGATCCCCTTCGCGCTCTCGGCTGGATCGCATTATTGGTTCTCGGCTAACAACTAAACTCATATCGACACAAAGGAGCTGCCGTGATTACCGACGTATTGGCCGAGGCCAAAGACAAGATGAGCAAGGCCGTTGAGGTCGCGAAGGATGACTTCGGTTCCGTTCGCACGGGACGTGCAAACCCCGCGCTGTTCCAGAAGGTTCTCGTCGACTACTACGGTAGCCCCACGCCTCTCGGCCAGCTCGCGTCGCTGCAGAACCCCGAAGCGCGCACCCTGATCGTGACGCCGTACGACAAGACGGCGCTCAAGGAGATCGAGAAGGCACTCGTCAACGTTCCGAACCTCAGTGCCAACGTGGGCAACGACGGTGAAATGGTGCGTGTCACGCTTCCCGAGCTCACGCAGGACCGCCGCAAGGAGTTCGTCAAGATCGTGCGCGGCAAGGGCGAAGAGGCCAAGGTTGCCCTGCGTAACATCCGCCGCAGCGCCAAGGACGGGCTCGACGCCCTCAAGAGCGACACCGGCGAGGACGAGCTGAGCCGCGCCGAGAAGGAACTTGAAGCCATCACCAAGGTCCACGTGGACGCGATTGATGAAGCCCTCAAGCGCAAGGAAATCGAGCTGCTCGAGGTCTGATGACGGATGCGCCGGACGGCCCGTCACCCCGCTTGTCCAAGCGGGGGCGTTCGCGCGCCGAATTTGAGGCATCTGTCGCCGATTTCGAAGCGCAGGTGCGAGCGACAAACGCTCGGATAGAGAAGCGAACGGGC
Organism: Glaciihabitans sp. dw_435; assembly: GCF_018449675.1. GTDB lineage: Bacteria > Actinomycetota > Actinomycetes > Actinomycetales > Microbacteriaceae > Glaciihabitans. The sequence continues at coordinate 171,218 of NZ_JAAVUZ010000007.1, forward strand.
CGCAACCTGCCGCTGGCGATCGGTGTGGGTCTAGTGCTGGGGTTCGGGCTGTTGTTCAGCCTGATCTTCCTCAAGTTCATCTTTGTCATCTTCGCGGGCGCACTACTGGTATTCACGGCGTTCGAGCTGGCAAGCGCCCTGCGCTTCGCCGGGCGCGACGTCCCGCGGATTCCCACGGTAATCGCCGGTCTCGTCGTGGCGCCGGCATCCTTCTTCTGGCACGCCAACGGCCAATGGTTGTCCCTCCTCGCGGGAATTGGTCTTGTAACGCTGTGGCGGCTCGCTGAGTCGCTGGTGAAGCGACACAGGTCGACCGGCGCTGACCTGGTGAAAGACCTGGTCGCTGGCATCTTCGTACAGTCGTATGTCGTGTTCCTCGGGAGTTTTGCACTGTTGCTCGCGGGACAGGACGCGGGCGGCGGCAAGATGGGCGGCCAGTGGTGGACCCTCGGGTTCCTGATCGTCGTGATCTCCACCGACACGGGCGCGTACGCGAGTGGTCTGCTCTTCGGTAAGCACCCGATGGCGCCGCGTATCAGTCCCAAGAAGACCTGGGAAGGCTTCGCCGGATCCATGACGGTTGCGGCGATTGCCGGCATCCTCGTCTCCACGCTCATGCTGGGGGAGCCGATTTGGTTCGGCATCATCTTCGGCATCGTGATCGCTCTTGCGGCGACCATGGGAGACCTGACGGAGTCGCTCATTAAACGCGACCTCGGTATCAAGGACATCAGCACCTGGCTGCCTGGTCACGGGGGTTTCCTCGACCGTCTTGACTCGGTTCTTCCCTCGGCCGCAGTGGCCTATGCGCTCTACCTCATATTCGGGTAGGGCAAGATAGTCGGGTGAGCACAACTTTCCCCCGTTCCCGTCGGTCTCGCCCCGGTTACAACGTCGACCAGGTCGAAGACTTCCTCGAGGAGGCCCGGACTGCGTATTCCGCAGCGCCCGGCGAGCCCACCATCGTCAGCGCCGAGAGCATTCGCCGTACCGCCTTCGATATCGAGAAGGGCGGCTACTCGACGACGCACGTCGATGCGGCCCTTGAGCGCCTCGAGGATGCCTTTGCGGCCCGCGAGCGTGAACGAGTCATCGCCGAGGCTGGCGATGACGAATGGTTCAGCAAGGCTCGCGCGACCGCACAGGCCGTGCTCGATCGCCTGGACCGCCCCGAAGGCCACCGGTTCAACCGGGTTAACTTCCTCGTTGCTGGCTACAGCACCAAGGATGTCGATGCCTTCGCGAATCGCCTGACGAAGTACTTCCAAGACGGTAAGCCGATGAGCGTTGATGAGGTGCGCGGAGCCGTTTTCCGCACCCGTCGAGGCGGATATTCCGAGGCTCAGGTAGACCTTCTGCTGGACTCGGTCATCGATGTAATGCTGGCAGTGCGCTGACCGCGCTTCGAATTTTTGGGTGTTTTCGGCTAGGCTCGTTTCTCAATGGGTAGGCACTTAGACATCGCTACCCCCCAGGCACAGCCGTCAGGCGCCGGGGGAAGCATTTCGAGAACGCGGATTCGCAACGCGTGGCACATGCCACTGCTGGCAGCCGCCGCTACTGTTGGCCTCGTGCTGGTACTGGTCGTTGACCCGTACTCGGGCACGTATGCCAACGCCGCGGAGGTTCCCGAGCAGCCGGCCACCGTCGATTCCCAGACGGTCGTTGTTGCCGGTGACTACGACACCGACGTGAAGCGTGACAGCTACAAGGTGGTCATGCCGCCGAAGCCCACGCCGGTCGCCGTGGCCGATTCTGGCGGAGACGCCGTCGCTCCCGTTGCCGGCACCCCGGATCCCGGCTCCGCCAAGGCAATTGCGAAGTCGATCCTCAAGTCCAAGGGCTGGGGAAGCACGCAGTACAACTGCCTCGTCTCGCTCTGGAACCGCGAGTCGGGCTGGAATGTCTACGCTGCCAACCCGAGCGGCGCTTACGGCATCCCGCAGGCTCTTCCCGGAAGCAAGATGGCCTCCGCCGGTTCCAACTGGCAGACGAGCGCCCGCACCCAGATCACGTGGGGCCTCGGCTACATCGAGGGTCGCTACGGCACTCCGTGTGGAGCCTGGGGACACTCGCAGTCTGTCGGCTGGTACTAGTTCCTCGCACGGCGGTCGTTAGCTAAGCTCAGTTTCTATGGGCAGGCACCTGATTGTCGCGGCATCCCGGCCACCGGTCCGGCGCCCTCAGCGATCTCCGCGTCGTCTGCCTGCGATAGTTGTCGCCTCGGCCGCGACGATGGGACTCGTGCTGGTGCTGGTCGTCGACCCGTACTCGGGCGTGTACGCCAACGCAGCGGAGGTGCCCGACGCACCCGTAACGGTGGAGTCTCAGGCTCTGCGGGTATCGGGCGACTACGACACAGAGGTTGCCCGCGATGACTACAAGGTCGTCCTGCCGCCCGAGCCTTCCACCGCTGTCTCGGGCACTCCCGATCCGGGCTCGGCCAAGGCGATAGCCAAAGTGATGCTGAAGTCCCGCGGATGGGGGAGCACCCAGTACAACTGCCTCGTGTCGCTGTGGAACCGCGAGTCCGGTTGGAATGTGTATGCCGCCAACCCGAACGGTGCCTATGGCATCCCTCAGGCATACCCGGGAAGCAAGATGGCGTCCGCTGGCAGCAACTGGCAGACAAGCGCCGTCACACAGATCACCTGGGGGATCGGGTACATCCAGGGACGGTACGGCACTCCCTGCGGAGCGTGGGCACACTCGCAGGCGGTCGGCTCCTACTAATCACCGGTTAAACTGAGGCCATGGAACTGGCCCTGTTCGGCGTGATCGGTGCAATTACGATCGTCGCCGCGGGCGTGTTCAGCAAGAAGCTGGGGGTCGCGGCACCCCTGCTACTGATCCTCATCGGGTTCGGGTTCAGCTACATCCCGGGCGCCCCCGTCGAGATCGAGCCCGACATCATTCTGCTGGGCCTGCTCCCGCCCATTCTGTACTCCGCCGCGCTGAACGTCCCGGTGGTCGACTTCCGCCGGAACTTCAGCAGCATCTCGGCACTCAGCGTGATTCTCGTGCTGGTGACAGCGTTCATCACCGGCTACGTCCTCTACCTGATCTTCCCCGACCTCTCGCTGGCTGCCGGCATCGCCATTGGTGCGGTCATCAGCCCAACAGATGCGGTGGCCGCCACTGCGCTGGGTAAGCGACTGGGGTTGCCGCCGCGGCTCGTCACGATCCTCGAGGGCGAAGGGCTCGTCAACGACGCGACGGCTCTCGTGCTCCTGCGCTCCGCGACGGCAGCCATCGCCGCGACCGTCAGCTTTTGGGGCGCGGTGGGCGACTTCGCCTACGCCGTGGCCCTGGCTGCAGTGATCGGTCTCGTGGTGGGAATCGTCACGGTGTTTGTGCGTACCAAGCTGCACGATCCCATCCTCGACACCGCAATCTCCTTTGCGGTGCCATTCATCGCGTTCATCCCCGCGGAGCACTTCCACGCGAGCGGCGTCATCGCGGTCGTCGTTGCCGGCCTCTACTCGGGCCACAGCAGCGGCAAACGATTCTCTGCCCAGGCGCGGATCTCCGAGCGGCTGAACTGGCGAACCGCGCAGTTCGTGCTCGAGAACGGCGTTTTCCTCCTGATGGGGTTGCAGGTCAGCACACTCATTGGCGATGTGCAGGAAGATTCCCTCAGCGCGGAGAACGCTATCGTGCTGGGTCTGCTCATGACCCTGCTCGTCATACTGATCCGGTTCTTTTTCGTCGGACCGCTTCTCATCATTCTTCGCCGACGCGCGGCGCGCGCCGAGCGTCGACAGAACCGGTTCGGGGAAATGCTAGCGCGTCTCCGGGCGCGGGTCGATCTTTCGGGGAATCTCCTAGCCCGCACCGACCGCGCCCAGCGTGTCTACAACCGCAGGCAGGTGGATATCGAGCAGCTTCGCGCCGAGGGCTTTGGCTGGCGCGGTGGAGTCGTCCTCAGCTGGTCGGGAATGCGCGGGGTGGTAACTCTTGCAGCCGCCCAGTCACTTCCGCAGAGCATCCCGTACCGCCCGCAGCTGGTTCTCATCGCGTTCACGGTCGCGGTCGTGACGCTGCTGGTGCAGGGCGGAACGCTGCCGGCACTGATCCGTTGGACGGGGATTCGTGGCACCGACCGCGCGGCAGACCGTCGCGAGCTTGCCAGCCTGCTGGATGAGATCGGCGAGGCGGGCATCGAGGTTCTCGAGAGTCCCGAGTTCCAACTGCCGGATGGCGAAACGATCGACCCCGCCGTGATCGAGCGGGTGCGCCACGACACGCTGCTCAGCTCCGAGTCGGCCTGGGAGCGCGCAGAGCACGGTGCGGGCGTCGACGGGCTCGTGCACTCGCCACAGCGCCAGTACAGGGCATTGCGGCGTGAGGTTCTCGATGCCGAGCGGGAAGCGCTCCTCGAGGCGCGGTCGACGGGGGCATACCCCTCGCGCATTCTCGAGCGGGCACAGACCATGCTGGATCTCGAGGAAACCCGGCTCGAGCAGATCGACAACCCAAGCGGCACATAAGCTGGGAGCATGCCCCGTTCCAATCGTCCCCGCGGAAGACGCCCGGGAGGCGGAGACGACGAGGAAGTCAACCTCAACCGGGCACTCTTCGGCCAGCGCACGACGGAACGGAAGCGCGACGCCCTGTGGAACGTGCAGCCCCTCGCCGCGACATCCGCCAATAAGCACTACACCTGCCCGAGTTGCGGCCTGGACATCGCCCCTGGCGTCGCGCACATCGTTGCGTGGCGGGCGGACGGACTCATGGGGGAAGCGGATGACCTCGCGGCACGCCGCCACTGGCACTCCCATTGCTGGAAGATCAAGCCGTAACCGGCCCAACGGGTAATGAGGACACGACCGTGAGCATTGACATTCGCGGCGGGGTAGAACTCCCCGCCATTCGCGAAGACATCGAGTTGCACACCTCCGACGGGCTCACGCTCGTGGGGGAGCTGGCGATGCCGCTGTCGGGCACGCCGATCGCGACACTGGTGACTCTGCACCCTCTTCCGACGCACGGCGGGTTCATGGACTCGCACATCATTCGCAAGGCGGCGGCCCGGTTGCCCGCTCTGGCAGACATCGCAGTGCTGCGATTCAACTTCCGCGGGGTGGAATCTCCCCGGGGCCGTTCCGACGGATCCTTCGGTGACGGAATCGACGAAGCGGAAGACCTCGCCGCCGCGATGGTGTTTGTTGCAGAGCGGGGGCTGCCGGATCCGTGGCTCCTCGGCTGGTCATTCGGCACGGAAGTGGCATTGAAGTATGGACAGCGGCACCCCATCGCCGGCGTGATCCTGTTGTCACCGCCGCTGCACCGCGCGAAGGACTCCGATGTCGCCGCGTGGGCCGACGCGACGGTGCCCGTGGTCGCGATCATTCCGGAACTGGACGACTATCTGCGTCCCGTCGAGGCAGCACAGCGGTTTGCGGTAGCGCCCAACATCGAGCTCGTCAACGTCGAGGCGGGCAAGCACCTGTGGGTGGGCGAAACCCAGACGTACCGGGTGCTGACCGAGATCGTGGCGCGGGTCAATTCCGCGGCACTGCCGCTGCCGACGACCTGGGAGTAGCCGGAACCCCG
>NZ_JAAVUZ010000008.1 GCF_018449675.1 Glaciihabitans sp. dw_435
TTTCAGCGGATACGCCCGTTTTCGCGTTACCGGCCGGCGGTGCCCGTCCAGCCGTGCTCGCTGAGCCACGCGGCACACAGCGACGGCCACGCCGAAGCCGGGGTGTCGGGATCGCCGAGCCCGATGCCGTGCTCTCCGCGCTCGAAGACATGAAGGTCGAACGGGATGCCCCGGGCCGCGAGTGCGCTCGCATAGGCGAGCGAATTGCTCACCGGCACGGCCGCGTCCTCTGCCGTGTGCCAGACGAACGTCGGCGGCGTTGATGCGTCCACGAGCAGCTCGGCGCTGAGGCTCGTGCGCTGCTCGGGTGTCGTGCGCGGCCCGAGGAGGTTCTCGATCGAGCCCAGGTGCGGGTTCTCGATAAACGAGATGACCGGGTAGGCGAGGATCGCGAGGTCCGGCCGGGTATCGGGTCGGGCGTCGGGACCGCCGGTCGTGAGGCCGGACGACACGAGGGCGGCCAGGTGTCCACCGGCGGAGAAACCCAGGACGCCGACGCGGGTGCGGTCGACAGCGAGGTCGAGCTCGCCGGAGCGCGTGGCATCCATCACCTCACGCACCCTGTCGATGGCGGACGGGTAGCGCGCCGGGGCGATCGGGTAGCGCACGACGAGTGCGTTGATGCCGATCCCGTTCAGCCAGCGCGCGATGGGTTCGCCCTCGTGATCGGCGTGCATCATGTAGCCACCGCCGGGGAGCACGAGCACGAGGGGTCCCGATGCTCCGGCTGCCGCCGGGTAGAAGGTGAGGTCTGGCGCCAGATCGACCGGAGTCGGCGGGGTGGCGGGAGTTACGGCGGAGGCATCAACGGCGGTGTTCACGGCGCCAGCGTAGCCCGTCGTTAACGGCACAGGGCCGGTTCCCCGCGGTGTGCGGTGAACCGGCCCTGATGGAGCGCCTGCTGTGGAGCTTCTGCGAAATGTGTTTCTGTTGCCGCCGAACGGATTACCCGTTAGGAAGCGGAGTGAGGGGTGAGGCTCAGCGTCCGCCACCGCGACGACCGGCGCCGCCGGCCTGGCTCATGCGGACGAGGCCGCCGACCTGGATCTTGCCGCCACCGGAGTTGCCCTGGCCGCCCTGTGCGGGACGACCCGATCCACCCTGTGCAGCGCGGCCGGAGCCACCCTGGCGGGCGGGACGTCCACCCTCGGTTGCGGGGCGAGCCGAACGCTCCTGGCGCGGCTGGCCATCGCGGCCACCCTGGCCGGAACCGTCGCGGTTGGCACGCTTGCGCTGAGCGTTGGCGCCCTGCGAGCGTCCACCCTGCGACTGTCCGCGCACCGGCGTCTCGACGCGGGGAAGCGGCTTGACGTAGGCAGCGACGTCACCGACGAGTGCGGCGACGGCGGGCGAGTTGGCGTTGACCTGCTGCGGGGTCACGGTGATCGCGGCCTTGCGCAGGAGCTGCGCGGTGTCCTTGCGCTGCTCGGGGAGCACGAGGGTGACGACGTCACCGGCGGCACCGGCACGCGCGGTACGACCCGAGCGGTGCAGGTATGCCTTGTGCTCGGCCGGCGGGTCAACGTGGATCACGAGCTCGATGTCATCGACGTGAACGCCGCGCGCCGCGACATCCGTTGCCACAAGCACCTTGACGTCGCCGGCGGAGAACGCCGCGAGGTTGCGGTCACGCTGCACCTGCGAGAGGTTTCCGTGCAGGTCGACGGCGGGGATTCCGCTGTCGGTCAGCTGGCGGGCCAGCTTCTTGGCGTGGTGCTTCGTGCGCATGAAGAGGATGCGACGTCCACTGCCGGACGCGAGCTTCTCGATGAGAACGCGCTTCGTCTCGGCGCCATCGACCTCGAACACGTGGTGGGTCATGGCGGCGACGGGCGAGTTGGCCTCGTCGACCGAGTGCAGCACCTCGTTGTGGAGGTACCGGCGAACGAGCTTGTCCACGCCGTTGTCGAGGGTCGCGCTGAACAGCATGCGCTGTCCGTCCTGCGGGGTCTTGTCCATGATGCGGGTGACGACCGGAAGGAATCCGAGGTCGGCCATGTGGTCGGCCTCGTCGAGGATCGAGATCTCAACGGAGTCGAGGTTCACGAAGCCCTGCTTCATGAGGTCCTCGAGGCGACCGGGGCAGGCGACGACGATGTCGACACCGGCCTTGAGGGCCGCGACCTGGCGCTGCTGGCTGACGCCACCGAAAATGGTGGTCGACTTGAGGCCGTAGACGTCGGCGAGCGGGGTAAGCGCGACAGTGATCTGCGTGGCGAGCTCGCGGGTCGGTGCGAGGATCAGCGCGAGGGGGCGACCCGGGCGACGGGCGCCGCCAGCGAGCTTGCCACCGAGGCGGGCGACCATCGGGATGGAGAACGCGAGGGTCTTGCCGGAGCCGGTCTTTCCGCGTCCGAGAACGTCACGGCCGCCGAGGGTGTCGGGCAGCGTGTCGATCTGGATGGGGAACGGGCTGTCGATTCCCTGGGCGGCGAGAGCCGCAACCATGGGAGCCGGAACACCGAGCGCGCTAAAGGAGGTTTCTGTTTCAGACAAAGGTGTTGCCTTTCGGGCATGGATGGCCCGGGCGCAGAAGTGCGTCGAGACCAGTCACAATGGCGAAGGTGGCGTAGGCCACATCCGTTCGCCGGAGAAAGATCTCGAGCCGATTTTCTTGAGCAACAGTGGATGTCACAACAAGACTCAGCGAGAAGAGAAGAGTCCTTCGTTTCGAGGTTTGGCCCGGAGGTTAGTCCTGGCTTTACTCGACTGGGGACATGCGTTCAACGACGCAGGGAGTCCGTCATGGACTCGCAAGTACCTCCAGCATAGCCGCTGATTGCGAATTCCGCTCAGAACGGACGCGGACTCACCCTCAGGCAGCGGTTCCATAGCGTTCGCCGACCGGGATTTCCACGGCAACGGTGTTGCCGGGCTGCGCCAGCGGGCACGCCCACTCAGGGTCGTAGGCGCACGACGGGTTGTACGCGAAGTTGAAGTCGAGAACGAGGGTGTTCGGGGTGCCGTCCTCGTTGAGGTTTGCTCCCTTGATGCTGTCGACGAGGTAGCGACCTCCGCCGTACGTGCCTCCGGGAACCCGCGACAGCGCGTCCTTTACGGGAATGAAGATGCCTCCGCCGTAGGTGGTCAGCCGCCACACGTCGAGCGAGCCGACCCCGGGCACCTCGGCAATACCGATGCGCTCGAACGGAACGATCCCGTCGGTGCCGGTCTCGAAGTCGAAGTGCGCGGGCTCTGCGGGCGTCAGCTCGACCTCGAAGCGCCAGGCCGGGTCATACGGCCGCGTGGGAAGCCCGGTGAAGTCGGCGATGTCCTCGGGCAGCAATGGGGTCGATGGATGACTCGCAAACAGCTCATCCCGCGTGCGTCGCCAGAGATCGTGGGCCGCGTACAGGTCCTTCTCCGCGCGGACGGCTTCGTACATGGCAAAAACGCGGCGGCGCCAGTCGGCGACCTCAAAAGCAGTCATGCGCTAACGGTAGTCCGATTGACCGTGGTGGCGCCGGGTGGGGCGTGTGCCGGCTCTACTGGGCGGCCGCAACCCAGGACGAGGTCATTCCCACCACGGCGCTGCCGTCGAGATCCGAGTACTTGGTTCCGACGAAGGCGGTGGCGCCCGCGGACGTCTGGATGCGGGGTGCGGGGGATTCGGCTCCGAGCAGCGTCACGATGGTGGCCGCGGCATCCGCGGATGACTGCGCTGCCGAGAAGGACTGGCGGGAGCGCGCGAGGTAGGCGCTGAGGGCGGGGCCGTAGGGTCCCGACGCGGCGACCATGGCCGGGGCATCCATTCCGATGTTGGCGACAAAGTCGCTGCCAACGGCACCGGGCTCGACGACGCTCACCCGCACGCCGACGGTCGCGGCCACCGGGGCGAGCGACTCCATGAACCCCTCGACGGCAAACTTTGCCGCGCAGTAGGCCTCGCTGAAGGGTTGGCCGACGGCGCCACCGACGCTCGTGACGGTGACGAGACGTCCGCCCGAGGCACGCAGGTGCGGCAGGGCGGCCTCGGTCAGCGCGACGACTCCGAAGAAGTTGACCTCCATCACCTCGCGCACGGCCGCCGTGCCCTCGATCTCGATGGTGCCGACGTGGCCGGCGCCCGCGTTATTGACCAGGGCGTCGATGCGGCCGTGGTCGCGGATGGTTGCGTCGATGCGGGTGGCGATGGACGTGCCATCCGTCACGTCCAACTGCTGGATATCGAGCGTGACGCCCGCGGCGGTGGCGGCGGCGCGCAGGGCATCGGCCTTCGTGAGGTTGCGCATTGTCGCGACGACGGTGTGGCCGGCGGCGGCGGCCTGCACGGCGATCTCGAGTCCGATTCCGGAGGAGGTGCCGGTGATGAGGGTTACGGGGGAAGTCATGTCCGTCAGGCTAGACCGGCCGCTGGGGTGCGTGCCTGCGAGGGCGTTCAGGAAGCCGTTACTTCGCGCGCCAGCCCGGCGCGAGGCGACGGATACCGAAGGCGCGCCACTGCCAGAAGCTCCAATAGAGGGGGAACAGCAGCAGGGTCATCCGCCCCGCCTCAAAAACGAGCTGATCGCGGTACAGCGTGCGTCCGCCGGGTGCGGGAGCGATGGCCATCGTGTGCTGCCAGCGGGTGATGAGCGCGAGCGGTCCGGTGAGTCCGCGCCCGGAGTCGCGCATCATGCGCACGTCGTCGGAGCGCTCGGGGTAGGCGATGTCGATGGTCTGCACGCCGATGGTGACGAGGCCGGCCGCCTGCACACGCACAGGGTGCACGCCCGCGGGCCACAGCTCGGGGAACCCGCCTGGCTCGAGGGAGGTGAAGACCGTGAGCGGTGCAGACACGGCCGTGAGAACAGCGGGACTGCGGATGGCTCGCCAGGCGTCATCCGGATCGCAGTCCAGCACCATCTTCAGCAGCACTCGCATGTGCCCAGTGTGGCACCGGCGGAAGCTCGGATACGGTGGTTGGGTGAGTTCTCCCAGCAACCAGCCCCAGTATCAGATCCGATTCGACTGGGGCCCGGCGGGTGCGGCGGCGATTGTGCCCGGCGCACACGTGCTCGTCTGGGTCGACGCCCTCACCACAGCGCTCGCCCCCGATCCGTTGCAGGTGCGGCACGACGGGGCTGTGCTCGCCGGGACCGTCGGCAATTGTCACGAGATCGCCGCGTGGGTGCTCGATCGCCAGGCCGAGCTGGGTGATCGGGTGACGGTCGCCGTGGTTGCGGCCGGCGCCGACGGCGGTGGGTTCGCGGTGGAAGACCTGCTGGCGGCCGGGGCCGTCATCGACGCGCTCGCCGAGGTCGGCATCGACTACATCTCGCCGGAAGCCGCGGCCGCGGTTGGTGCCTTCGTCGGGCTGCGCAACGCGACGAGCCACGTGTTGTCGGCATCGGTCACCGGACAGAAGATCATCGCGTTGCACGGCCGGGAGTTCGTGGACGAGGCTCGCGAGGCAAACTCCCAGCCGTCGTTGCACGTGCTGCGGGAATTCACCCCTCGCGCCTAACGTTTGACTGAAGAGAATGGTCGGCTCGTGCCGACCACCGCACCACCCGAAGCACGACCGCGTACGTATCCGTAGGAGGAACACATGAAGGCAGTACTCGGCGATGTTGTCATCGCAGAAGCACCCAAGGAAGATCTCATCTCCATCGAGGGCAACTGGTACTTCCCGCCGGCCAGCGTGAAGTCGGAGTTCCTCGTCGACAGCGCGACCCCCTACACCTGCCCGTGGAAGGGCGAGTGCCAGTACTTCAGCGTCAAGGATGGCGACGACGTGCTGCAGGACCGCGCCTGGAGCTACCCCACCCCGTATCCGACGGCCTTTGACCGCGTCGGCAAGGACTTCTCGAACTACGTGGCCTTCTGGAAAGAAGTAAAGGTCACCGACTAACCAGCGGCGCGGCTGCGGTGGGCGCGCACTTTTGCGCGGTTACCGCAGCGCTGCATGGAGCACCACCGCCGGTTGTTCGACCGGGACTCGTCGTAGAAGACAAGCCCACAGGTCGGATCGGCGCAGAGACGGATGCGCTCCGAGGCATCCGCACTGAAAATCTCGACCCAGTCGCGCGTCATCGCCGACATGGCCTGGCCCGTGCGTGCCGTCGAGCGGCCGGCCTGTCGGGATCCTCCGGGCAGGGCCGGCGGAATGTCCGGCGTCGCCGCGAACAGGTTGATCACGTCGACGTCGCCCGGCGCGGGATCCTCACCGCGGCTTGCCGCCAGCGCCATGCGCGCAAACGTGAGTCGCAGCGACTTGGCATCCGTGAGATCGCGGTCGCTCGGCTCGCCGGCAACTTCGGAAAAGCGTCCCGTCAACCAGGCACCCAGATCACCCGGGGTGTTGAGAGATTCCCATCGCGCATCGAATCCGCCGGTGTAGGCGAAGTCGAGGGCGACGGAGCCGGAGTCAAACCACCAGCGTCCTCCGTCCCGGGAGGCAAACCACTGGCCGGTTGGTATCGAAGGGCGCACGTAACCAATATAGTCGGTTACATGAACAACACGACAGGACCCACGAAGGACGCCGGCTGGGAAGTCGGAGTTCGTCGCACCGTAGGCGTTTCGCCCAACGTGATCTGGGCATTTCTCCTCGGTGACGGGCTGCCGATCTGGCTGGGCAACACGAAACTCCGCCTGGACAAGGGTGCCCGCTACGAGACCGACGACGACATCGCCGGCCACGTCATCAGCTACAGCCCCAACGCCCGTCTGCGCATGACCTGGCAGCCCGGCGAGTGGGAGCACGACTCTGTACTGCACGTCTACACGAAGGCGACTCCGGAGGGCACCGTCATCGGTTTCCAGCAGGAGCGTCTCAAAGGCCGCGAGGAGCGCAAGATCATGCTCGGCCACTGGAAAGACATTCTCGAGCAGCTCGACGCGGGCCTGCTGGCGCAGTCGGGGAAGTAGCACCGGCCCACGCCGCCGCGCGGTCGGACGAGAGTCTGGCTACGCGGCCTCGTCGACCCCGACCTCGTCGTCGTCGGTCGAGTCGCCGCTGACCATGCGCGTCCAGCGCTCGAGGAACGCGGCCCCGGCGTCATCGTGGATGAGATCCCCCGCGGTCAGCACCGCATACGGCTTCTCGGGAATTCCGTCGCGCGGGCGCACGTCGACGTGCGACACCGTGTGCCCGTGCTCGTGCAGCCAGTCGGCCATGGCGTAGTCGCTGCGCGAATCACCCACCGTGCGCCACTCGAGCGGCAGCGGTCGGGTTCCCTCCAGCAGGGCGAAGGCGCGCTCGGCTCCGAGGTCCTTGCCGAGCTTCACCGACTCGATGTCGGTGGAGATGATCGTGGGATCGATCCGCCACTGCACGCCGTCGTTTGCGTCCGGGAAGCGTGCGCCCTCGCGACTCACGCCCAGCCCCCGCGCAACAAAGGCGCGGATGGCGTCGGCATCAAAGTCCGGCTGGATCGCCAGGTAGTCGGCGGATGCCACGTCCGTGCGCTGCTCGACGGAGACCATCGCCCTCTTGGTGTGGTCGAAGAACACGAACCGCTCATACTTCGTCGCGACCAGCTGTTCGATCTCGCGGGCGTAGTCCTCGGGAACAGCCAGCGACGCGTCCACCGACACCTCACTGGCGCCATCACGGGTGATGGTGAACCACGACGCGCCCTTCTCGCAGACCGCGTAGAGGGTCACGCCCTCGTCGATGCCCGCGGCCAGCAGCGGCGGAACAACCTCACGCTGGATGAAGTCGTCGGACCTGCCGGTGTTGAACACGATCGGGATGCCCGCGTTTGCGAGTCGCGCGAGATCGGTCGCGATGCTGGGGATCGCGATGGACCGGCTGACCGGGCTCGCGATCGGGCCGTCGACGTCGAGCAACAGCCCGAGAATCGGCGCGCGGACGGGGGATGCTGCGGGTGCGGATGAAGTCACCGTCCCCATTATCCGTGAGCGATCGCCGGCTCCGGCACTCGCGCCCGAGGGTCCGGTAGTACCTATCCGGCGTTCAGTGCCCTGCGCCGGGCCGCCGCCGTGACCTCACGCTGCTGCCACGAGATGGCGTTGGCGATATCGAACCGGCGCGAACAGCGCCCACAGGCGAGCATGCGAGCCGGGCGTTTGTAGCGGTAGTGCACGTGGCCCGCCGGGCAGCGCCCGACCCACGGCGCCAGGTCGTCGGCAATCGGGCCGGAATGGAGGCGCTTGCCCTCGTACCCCAGCTCGGTCGCGACGGCCTTCCACTTCGGACCGTGACCGGCCTGATTGCCCGCCATCGCGTGCGCCACCTCGTGCAACAGCACCTGATGGATGTCGTCGTCGTCAAACAAGGCCGCGAGATACCGCGACACCGTGATGCGTTTGGCCGTGTAGTTGCACAGTCCGGCTCGCGTCTTCGCGTTGTCGAACCCGAAAGTCCAGCCCTCGGGAAGGTGCAACACGATGAGGGCCTGCGCCCAAAGTCTCACCCGTGTTAAATCTGCCACCAGATGAGGCTATCCGGCGCGTGCCTCCGGTAACGTCTGCGGCGTACGACGCGTGGAAAGTCACGCACGGGATCGCACTGTGGGGGAGTGGTCCTGTTCGACGGGGGAGAGGTTCTTGGGGGAGAAGACTCGGCGCGTTGCCGTTGCCGCTGCCGCGATCGCCGCGGCCGTGGTCGGCGCGATGGCGCTGGTGCCCGCGGGGAACCGGGAGGTCGCCCACGCGACATCGGTCGTGGTGGCGTCGACGCCTGCGGATGACCGCGCGGCCGTGGCATCCGCGTATCGAAGCCGCTACGAGCCCGCCCTGCGGGTGGATATCGGATGGACCGGGGCGACGAGCACCTGCACGGCGGGATCGATCGCTCCTACGGCCCAGCAGGCAACCCTCGACGCCATCAACTTCGTGCGCGCGCTGGCCGGGCTGCGGTCGGTCAGCTTCGACGCCGCACTGTCGGCGAAGGCGCAACAGGCGGCGCTCGTGTACTACGCCAACCGCAACCTCAGCCACGAGATCCCGGACGGATGGCTGTGCTCGACCGCGACCGCCCGGGAGGCGGGGGCCAATTCCAACGTTGCGTTCGGGGCCGGCGGTGCGAAAGCAATCGATATGTACATGGATGACCCGGGCACCAGCAATACGGTCGTGGGGCACAGGCGGTGGATCCTCAACCCGTCCGCGGTCACCATGGGCAGCGGGTCGACGTCCGCGTCCAACGCGCTGTGGGTAATCGGACAGCGGGCCAGGGTTGGCACCTTCGCCAATCCGGCGTGGGTCAGCTGGCCGACGGACGGATACTTCCCGTCGCAGCTGGAACCGGACGGCCGCTGGTCGCTCAGCGGAGACGCTGCCCGCACCTATGACTTCCGGTCGGCGAAGATCAGTGTGCGTGACTCCTCGGGCGCCGTGATGCCCGTCACCCGGTACGCCGCGGCCGACGGCTACGGCAACGACACGCTCGTATGGAAGGTGGACGGCATCGCTCCCGCCGCCGGCGGTCAGGTGCGCGCCTACTCGGTGTCGGTGACCGGGATCGTGAAGGCCGGCAAGACCCTGTCGCACAGCTATACGGTGTCGCTGTTCGACGCGATGGCGCTGCAGGTCACGCGGGTGGCCTCGCTCGCCGGCGCCGCACGGAGCCCCATCACCGCGGGGCGGGCGCTCGCCGCGGTGAACCCGGCGTTCTCGCCGTCGGCCGCGTCGTTCACCTACCGGTGGTACCGCGGCACCACGGCGATCCCCGGTGCCACCCGGGCGAACTACACGGTGACGGCGGCCGACCGGGGTTCGCGGATCCACGTCGCGGTCACCGCGTCCCGGGCCTCGTACACGCCGGTCGTGAGCGTGTCTGCTGCCACGGCGGTCGTGGTGCGTTAGCGGGCCAGGTGCAGCTGCAGCACCCTGTCGTCGCCGGGGCGGGGTGAGCGGCCCGTGTTGTTGGTGATGACCCAGATCGTGTCATCCGGCCCCTCAATCACGTCCCGGAGTCGCCCGAACTCTCCCGTGAGGGTCGCCGAGGTGGTGGCCGTTGTTGCTCCCGCGGACGGCACGATTCGCCAGAGGCGCTCGCCGCGGAGGGCAGCGAGAAAGAATGTGCCGCGCGTGTAGAGGAGTCCGCTCGGGCTCGCCTCATCGGTCGACCACTGGTGCACGGGGTTGCGGAACCTGCCGTCGTCGCTATGGCCCTCGACGATCGGCCAGCCGTAGTTGACGCCCTTGTCGATGCGGTTGAACTCGTCCCAGGTGTCCTGGCCGAATTCGGCCGCCCACAGCTGGCCGGTGTCGTCCCAGGCGATTCCCTGCGGGTTGCGGTGGCCGAGCGTATACACGGGGCTGTCGGCGACGGGGTTGTCCGCCGGGATCGTGCCGTCGGGGTTTACCCGCAGGATCTTGCCGCCGAGGTAGCCCATCTCCTGCGCCCGCTCGCGCTGGCCCGCGTCGCCGGCGGTGATGTAGAGGGCGCCGTCGGGACCGAACTTGATGCGCCCGCCGTTGTGGTTGCCGGCCTTGGGGATGCCCCGGATGATCACCTGCCGCGCCGCGGTGTCGATGCCGTACGAGCCGGGTGCGCCGGTGAGCGGCATCCGGATCACGCGGTTGTCGGTCGCCGTGGTCGTGTACGCGTAGAGGAAGGGAGTGGAGGTGCCGCCGGGCAGGCCGCCCTGTGCGCCCGGGTCGCCGAGAGCGAGCACGGCGAGGCCGAGCAGCCCGCCCTCGCCACCGGGCACGACGCCGGGGATCGTGCCGACCGTGCGCACCACGCCGGAGTCGGAGATCTCCTTCACCCTCGCTGTGTCACGCTCGCTCACGAGCGTGGATCTCGCGGCCACCCGCACGAGCGACCACGGCAGGTCGAGCCCCGTGGCGACCACCGTGGGTGTGCCGACGGCACGTACGGGACCGGCGGCATCCGTCGGAGCGGGGCCGGCCGTCGCCGTCGTCGGGGGGCGGGACGGTGGATGGCGCGGGCGCCGGTGACCCCGAGGCGGCGGGTGTCGTCGGCCGGGGCATCCGGTCATCCGTGGCGGTGCACCCCGCGAGAACCAGGCCGATCACGGCCGCCCCGGCCATCGCGGCGCGCACAGACTTCATGCTCCATGGTGCGGCCCGAAGCCAGGGCCCGGCAAGCTGTGGAGCCATTTCCCCCGCCACGGCATCGGGCGTCGTGAAGGCGAGGGCGCCTCCCGGGACCTAATCGCGGCCCGGGCGCACCTGAAAGATGTTCTTGGCCGGAGGCGGCGACTGGATGGCCGTCTGGTCGGTCACGATGGGTGCTCCCGCGATCCAGTCGCGCAGCTCCTGGCCGGCCACGACCTTGGAGGGGTGCGGGCCGCCGGCGAGCAGTCGCGGCATCCACTCGAGAGGCAGCGTCTGCTGCGACCCGATCATCACGACATTGCCGAAGCGGCGCCCCTTGAGAATCTGGGTCTCCGCGAGCGCAGCGACATCGCCGAGCACCGACAGCAGCGTGGCTGCCTGGCTGCGCGCGAACGTCAGCCCCGGGCCATCCGCCACATTGACGGCGATGATGCCGTTCGGCTTCAGCAGCGCGATCGCCTCGCGGTAAAACTCGATGCTCGTCACGTGCGCGGGCGTGCGGGCCCCGCTGAAGACATCGACGACAAGAAGGTCGACGGTTCCGTGCAGGCCGGATGGTAGCTTGCCGAGAACCTCGCGGGCGTCGCCGTGCCGCACCCGGATGGACGCCGACTTCGGCCACGGCAGCTCGGCGCGCACCAGGTCCACGAGGTCGGTCTCGAGCTCGATGACCTGCTGGCGGGAGCCGGGGCGGGTCGCCTCGATGTAGCGGGGGAGCGTGAGCGCGCCGGCACCGAGGTGCACGGCCGTCAGCGGCTCGCCGGGCATGCCGAGCTGGTCGATCACGTGCCCGATGCGCTGGATGTACTCGAAAAACAACTCGGACGGGTCATCGAGATTCACGTGCGACTGCGGCGTGCCGTCGACCACGAGCGTGTACGCGCCCGGAACCCAGCGATCCGGCTCGATTGTTGCCTGATATCCGCTGATTTTGAGAGTGATCGTGCGCTGGGTCATGCACTGACCATGCCATATCGAGGGCAATGAATGGTGATGGGCGGATGACCCGGGCGGCGGGTTTTGCGCAACTCCGGGTCATCCGAAATCCGCGGAATTCCGCCGAAGTGGGAGCCGATCATGAGCCAATACCGGTCTTATAGCCGAATTTCTGATTTCGGTCAAGAAATAAGTGGACACGGCGTGCCGCGTTGACATATAGTTGTTCTTTGCGCTCCCAGACAACCTTTGCCGTCATATTGTGGACAGCAGGCGCGCCCCGAGTATAGCGGCGGGGTAGATCTCATTCGAGACTCTGGTGGGCAAATCTCACAACACCGACAGTTATGGCCCGACGGGGCCCACGGAGGTTATTTCCTTGGCTGCTGCGCGCAACGCAACCACCAACACGTCCCCCAAGAATGGCCGCAACGCATCGCGGCTTTCTTTCGCAAAGATTACCGACACCCTGACGGTTCCCGATCTGCTCGCCTTGCAGACCGAGAGCTTTGACTGGCTCGTCGGTAACGACATCTGGAAACAGCGCGTTGAAGAAGGTACGGCCCAGGGCCGCACCGATCTGCCCACGCGGAGCGGACTCGACGAGATCTTTGAAGAGATCTCCCCGATCGAAGACCTCGGCGAAACGATGCAGCTGTCGTTCACGGGTCCGGAGCTCGAAGAGCCGAAGTACACGATCGACGAGTGCAAGGAGCGTGGCAAGACCTACGCCGCTCCCCTGTATGTGAACGCCGAGTTCATGAACCACCTCACGGGTGAGATCAAGACTCAGACGGTCTTCATGGGCGACTTCCCGCTGATGACCATCAAGGGAACGTTCATCATCAACGGCACCGAGCGTGTCGTTGTGTCTCAGCTCGTTCGTTCGCCCGGTGTCTACTTCGACCGCACGCCCGAGAAGCTGTCCGACAAGGACATCTACTCCGCTCGCATCATCCCGAGCCGTGGTGCATGGCTCGAGTTCGAGATCGACAAGCGCGACCAGGTCGGCGTTCGCATCGACCGCAAGCGCAAGCAGAGCGTCACCGTGTTCCTCAAGGCACTCGGACTGACCAGCGAGCAGATTCTCGAGGAGTTCGCCGGGTTCCCGTCGATCGCCCTCACCCTTGAGAAGGATTCCATCCTGACCAAGGAAGAGGCCCTCAAGGACATCTACCGCAAGCTCCGTCCGGGAGAGCAGGTTGCCGCCGAGGCTGCCCGCGCCCTGCTGGACAACTTCTACTTCAACTCCAAGCGTTACGACCTCGCGAAGGTTGGTCGTTACAAGATCAACCGCAAGCTCGGTATCGACGCCCCGTTGTCGAACTCCGTACTGACCCTCGAGGACATCCTCGCGACGATCAAGTACATGGTTGCCCTTCACGACACCTCGTCTGACTACGTGACCACGCTGGAAAGCGGAACCACGACCATCAAGGGTGTTCGCGATGGCAAGAAGGTTGACGTTCGTCTCGATGTCGACGACATCGACCACTTCGGCAACCGTCGTATCCGCGCCGTTGGTGAGCTCATCCAGAACCAGGTGCGCACCGGCCTGTCCCGCATGGAGCGCGTCGTTCGCGAGCGCATGACCACGCAGGACATCGAAGCGATCACCCCGCAGACCCTGATCAACGTGCGCCCCGTCGTTGCCGCGATCAAGGAGTTCTTCGGTACGTCGCAGCTCTCGCAGTTCATGGACCAGAACAACCCGCTCGCGGGTCTCACCCACAAGCGCCGCCTGTCGGCGCTTGGCCCCGGTGGTCTGTCCCGTGAGCGTGCAGGCGTCGAGGTTCGAGACGTTCACCCCTCGCACTACGGCCGCATGTGCCCGATCGAGACCCCGGAAGGCCCGAACATTGGTCTGATCGGTTCGCTCGCATCGTTCGCTCGCATCAACGCGTTCGGTTTCATCGAGACCCCGTACCGTCGCGTCGTCAACGGTGTTGTCACCAAGACGATCGACTACCTGACGGCAAGCGAAGAGGACGACTTCATCGTCGCCCAGGCAAACGCACCGCTCACGGCCGACCAGCGCTTCGCTGACCCTCGCGTGCTTGCACGTAAGAAGGGTGGCGAGGTTGACCTCATCCCCGTCGAGACCATCGGATACATGGATGTCTCGCCGCGCCAGATGGTGTCCGTTGCGACGTCGCTCATCCCGTTCCTCGAGCACGACGATGCAAACCGCGCCCTCATGGGTGCAAACATGCAGCGCCAGGCTGTCCCGCTGCTGCGCAGCGAGTCGCCTCTCGTGGGTACCGGTATGGAGGGCTACGCGGCTATCGACGCCGGCGACGTGCTCACCGCAGCGAAGGCTGGTGTTGTCGCGGAGGTTTCCGCCGACGTCATCACCATTCAGCTGGATGAGGGCGGCACGCAGGACTACTACCTGCGCAAGTTCGACCGCTCCAACCAGGGCACGAGCTACAACCACCGCGTCATCGTCTCCGCAGGCGAGCGCATCGAGGTTGGACAGGTCCTCGCGGACGGTCCGGCAACCGAGAACGGCGAGCTCGCGCTCGGCAAGAACCTGCTTATTGCGTTCATGCCGTGGGAGGGTTACAACTTCGAGGACGCCATGATCCTGAGCCAGAACCTGGTCAAGGACGACACTCTCTCGTCGATTCACATCGAGGAGTACGAGGTCGACGCGCGCGACACCAAGCTCGGCAAGGAAGAGATCACCCGCGACCTCCCGAACGTCAGCCCGGAACTTCTGGCTGACCTCGACGAGCGTGGAATCATCCGCATCGGTGCAGAGGTTCGCCCCGGCGACATCCTCGTCGGAAAGGTCACGCCGAAGGGCGAGACCGAGCTTTCCGCCGAAGAGCGCCTGCTGCGCGCCATCTTCAACGAGAAGAGCCGCGAGGTGCGCGACACCTCACTCAAGGTTCCTCACGGTGAGGCCGGCACGATCATTGCCGTCAAGGAGTTCAACACCGAGAACGACGACGAGCTTGGCTCGGGCGTCAACCAGCGTGTTGTTGTCTACATCGCCCAGAAGCGCAAGATCTCTGAGGGTGACAAGCTTGCTGGCCGTCACGGCAACAAGGGTGTTATCTCCAGGATCCTTCCGGTCGAGGACATGCCGTTCCTCGCGGACGGTACCCCCGTCGACGTCATCCTCAACCCGCTCGGTATCCCCGGTCGAATGAACTTCGGTCAGGTGCTGGAGACCCACCTCGGTTGGGTCGCCAAGCAGGGCTGGCAGGTTGAAGGCAAGCCGAAGTGGGCCGGTCGTCTTCCGGAGGCAGCGCACAGCGCCGCTCCCGGCACGAAGGTCGCCACCCCGGTGTTCGACGGTGCCCTCGAGGAGGAAATCGCCGGTCTTCTGGACTCTACGACAGTCACCCGCGATGGTGACCGCCTGATCGGTGCTTCCGGTAAGGCGCAGCTCTTCGACGGCCGCTCCGGCGAGCCGTTCCCCGAGCCGGTTTCGGTTGGTTACATGTACATCCTGAAGCTCCACCACCTTGTCGACGACAAGATCCACGCACGTTCCACTGGTCCGTACTCCATGATCACGCAGCAGCCGCTGGGTGGTAAGGCACAGTTCGGTGGCCAGCGCTTTGGTGAGATGGAGGTCTGGGCTCTCGAGGCCTACGGCGCCGCTTACGCACTGCAGGAGCTGCTCACGATCAAGTCCGACGACATCCTCGGTCGAGTCAAGGTTTATGAGGCGATCGTCAAGGGCGAGAACATCCAGGAGCCCGGTATTCCGGAAAGCTTCAAGGTTCTCATCAAGGAGATGCAGTCGCTGTGCCTGAACGTCGAGGTCCTCTCGGCCGACGGTTCAACGGTCAACCTGCGCGACACGGATGACGAGGTCTTCCGCGCTGCGGAGGAGCTGGGCATCAACATCTCCACTCGGTTCGAGTCCTCGTCAATTGACGAGATCTAACCCCACCTTCGACAAACTTTCGTTTCCAAAGAGAGAAGAAATCATTGCTCGACGTTCACGCGTTTGACGAAATTAAGATTGGTCTCGCAACCGCCGACGACATCCGTCGCTGGTCGCATGGTGAGGTCAAGAAGCCCGAAACGATCAACTACCGAACCCTGAAGCCCGAGAAGGACGGTCTGTTCGGCGAACAGATCTTCGGACCTTCCCGTGACTGGGAGTGCTCGTGTGGAAAGTACAAGCGAGTCCGCTTCAAGGGCATCGTGTGCGAGCGCTGCGGCGTGGAGGTCACCAAGTCCTCCGTCCGTCGTGAGCGCATGGGGCACATCGAGCTCGCGGCTCCCGTAACCCACATCTGGTACTTCAAGGGCGTACCGAGCCGTCTCGGCTACCTGCTGGACATGGCACCGAAGGACCTCGAAAAGGTCATCTACTTCGCTGCG
Source organism: Glaciihabitans sp. dw_435 (assembly GCF_018449675.1). Lineage (GTDB taxonomy): Bacteria > Actinomycetota > Actinomycetes > Actinomycetales > Microbacteriaceae > Glaciihabitans. The sequence continues at coordinate 16,261 of NZ_JAAVUZ010000008.1, forward strand.
TACATGATCATCTCGGTAGACGTTGATGCTCGTCACGAAGACATGCCCGGCCTTGAGAACGAGCTCCGTCTCGAAATCAAGACCCTTGAGGGACAGCGCGATTCCAAGATCGCCGACCGCCTCCAGAAGCTCGAGGAAGACCTTGCTGCCCTTGAGGCAGAGGGCGCCAAGAGCGACCAGAAGCGTCGTGCGAAGGATGGCGCGGAGAAGGAAATGGGCCAGGCCCGTAAGTCCTTCGACGAGCAGATCGCCCAGCTTGAGCGTGTGTGGGATGACTTCCGCAGCCTCAAGGTCGGCGACCTCAAGCCTGAGGATGCTGTCTTCCACGACCTCCAGGACCGCTTCGGCACCTACTTCGAGGCCTACATGGGCGCGGAGTCGATCCAGAAGCGCCTGCAGGCATTCGACCTGGCAGCGGAGAGCGAACTGCTGCACGACCAGATCGCGAACGGCAAGGGTCAGAAGAAGATCCGCGCCATCAAGCGTCTGCGTGTTGTGAACTCGTTCCTCCAGACCGGCAACTCGCCGGCCGCCATGGTGCTCGAGGTTGTTCCGGTTATCCCGCCCGAGCTGCGCCCGATGGTTCAGCTCGACGGTGGCCGCTTCGCGACCTCCGACCTCAACGACCTCTACCGTCGTGTGATCAACCGCAACAACCGCCTGCGTCGTCTGCTTGACCTCGGTGCTCCCGAGATCATCGTGAACAACGAGAAGCGCATGCTGCAGGAGGCCGTTGACGCACTGTTCGACAACGGTCGTCGTGGTCGCCCCGTCACGGGTACTGGCAACCGCGCCCTGAAGTCCCTGAGCGACATGCTCAAGGGAAAGCAGGGTCGTTTCCGCCAGAACCTGCTCGGAAAGCGCGTCGACTACTCCGGTCGTTCGGTCATCATTGTTGGTCCGCAGCTGAAGCTGCACCAGTGTGGTCTGCCCAAGCAGATGGCTCTGGAGCTCTTCAAGCCGTTCGTGATCAAGCGCCTCATCGACCTCAGCCACGCTCAGAACATCAAGAGCGCCAAGCGTATGGTCGAGCGTTCGCGTCCGCAGGTGTGGGACGTGCTCGAGGAGATCATCCGCGAGCGCCCCGTTCTGCTGAACCGTGCACCTACCCTTCACCGTCTGGGTATCCAGGCGTTCGAGCCTCAGCTCGTTGAAGGTAAGGCCATTCAGCTGCACCCGCTCGTGTGTGCTGCGTTCAACGCCGACTTCGACGGTGACCAGATGGCAGTCCACCTGCCGCTGTCCGTCGAGGCGCAGGCCGAGGCCCGCATCCTGATGCTCGCGTCGAACAACATCCTGAAGCCGTCGGACGGCCGTCCGGTCACCCTGCCTACGCAGGACATGATCATCGGTCTGCACCACCTGACGACGCTGAAGCCTGGCGCCACCGGCGAGGGCCGTGCGTTCTCCTCGATCGCGGAAGCAATTCTCGCGTTCGACCAGAAGTCGCTCGACCTCAACGCCAAGACGCGTATCCGTCTCGAGAACCTGCACTTCGCCGAGGGCGACGCACCCGAGGGCTTCGAACAGGGCAACAAGGTCCTGCTCGAAACCACCCTTGGTCGCGCGCTTTTCAACGAGGCGCTTCCCGTTGACTACCCGTACGTCGAGGAGCTTGCCGACAAGGGCCAGCTCTCCGCGATCGTCAACGACCTCGCTGAGCGGTACCCGAAGGTTGAGGTTGCTGCAACTCTCGACCGGATCAAGGACGCCGGTTTCCACTGGGCATCGCGTTCCGGTGTCACCGTTGCTCTCTCCGACATCCTGACCCCGCCGAACAAGCGCGAGATCATCATGGGTTACGAGAAGCAGGCCACCAAGGTTCAGGACCAGTTCGACAAGGGTCTGACCACCGAGGCCGAGCGTCGCCAGGAGCTCATCGAGATCTGGAACAAGGCGACAGCCGAAGTTGCCAAGGCAATGGAAGACAACCTGCCGGTAGATAACAACATCTTCCGCATGGTGTCCTCCGGTGCCCGTGGTAACTGGATGCAGATCCGTCAGATCGCCGGTATGCGTGGTCTGGTGTCGAACCCGAAGGGTGAGATCATTCCTCGCCCGATCGTCAACAGCTACCGCGAGGGCCTGTCTGTGGCGGAGTACTTCATCTCCACTCACGGTGCTCGTAAGGGACTTGCTGACACGGCTCTTCGTACGGCTGACTCCGGTTACCTCACGCGTCGTCTCGTTGACGTCTCGCAGGATGTCATCATCCGCGAAGACGACTGCGGTACGAGCAAGGGCCTCGACATGCCGATCGCCAACCAGGATGCCGCTGGCGTCTGGGTTCGCGACAGCAACGTCGAGAACTCGGTCTACGCCCGCAGCCTCGCGGCTGACGCGGTCAACGACAAGGGTGAGGTCATCGCCGTTGCCGGTTCCGACGTCGGAGACGTTCTGCTCGACACGCTGCTCGCAGCGGGTGTGCACAACATCAAGGTGCGTTCGGTTCTCACGTGTGAGTCCGCTGTCGGTGTGTGTGCCGTCTGCTACGGTCGCTCGCTCGCCACTGGTCTGCTCGTGGACATCGGAGAGGCCGTCGGCATCATCGCCGCACAGTCGATCGGTGAGCCCGGTACCCAGCTGACGATGCGTACCTTCCACACGGGTGGTATCGCTTCCGCTGACGACATCACGCAGGGTCTGCCCCGCGTCACCGAGCTGTTCGAGGCTCGTACCCCCAAGGGTGCGTCCCCGATCGCCGAGGCCGCAGGACGCATCACCATCGAGGACACGGACCGCAGCCGCAAGCTGATCCTGACCCCCGACAATGGTGACGAGCCCATCGCGTACCCGGTGCTCAAGCGTGCAACCCTCCTCATCGAGGATGGCCAGCACGTCGAGCTCGGCACGCAGCTGCACATCGGTAACCTCGACCCGAAGGAAGTTCTTCGCGTCAAGGGTGTCCGTGCCGTTCAGCTGCACCTCGTCGATGGCGTCCAGGGCGTTTACCGCTCGCAGGGTGTTCCGATTCACGACAAGCACATCGAGGTCATTGTTCGCCAGATGCTGCGGAAGGTAACCGTGGTTGACCACGGTGACACCGACCTGCTGCCTGGTGAGGTTGTCGACCGTCTTCGCTACAACGAGGTCAACCGTGCAACGCTGACCGAGGGCAAGAAGACGGCATCGGCTCGCCAGGAGGTCATGGGTATCACCAAGGCATCCCTCGCGACCGAGTCGTGGCTGTCGGCCGCGTCCTTCCAGGAGACCACCCGCGTTCTGACGCAGGCGGCCATGGAGGGCAAGTCCGACCCGCTGATGGGCCTGAAGGAAAACGTCATCATCGGAAAGCTCATCCCGGCTGGTACCGGACTCCCGCGTTACCGCGACGTTTCTGTCGAGGCAACCGAAGAGGCCAAGGCCGAGCGTTACCCGAACCGCATCTTCACGGATGAGTCGGTCTTCAACGAGGCCGATCTGAGCTTCGTCGATTTCGACAGCTTCAGTTCGGATGACTTCACGCCCGGTACCTACAACTAAGCAGGCACCGCAACTAGGCAACTAGTAACCAAACGAACGGCCCGTCACCTATCGGTGGCGGGCCGTTCGTCGTTGGTGCCACATCGATGGGTATGGTTGACCTGATTCGGGCTCACAACCCGCACGTCGGATTGTACGAAGGAGCCCGCAATGCGCTTGAAGGTCACTCTCGCCCGATCCACCGGCCAGAACGACGACATCGTCGTCACGACCGACGCTGCGGCCAGCATCTCGGACGTCGCCGCCACCATCGCCCGGGTCGATCCCCGCTCCCAGCTCTCCTCCGGCGTCGACGACCGCGCGCTGACGCTGCGCGCCGTTGCTCCCGGTGACGACAAGTGGATGCTTCTGCCGCCGGACGCCCCCATCGGCGAGGACTGGGTGGGCTCCGGCGCGAGCGTCGCCCTGGCGGACGCCAGCATGTACTACCAGCCTGACGAGAACGGACAGAATCCCACGGTTGCCGTGGTGAACGTGCTGTCCGGCCCCGACGAGGGAAAGCAATTCCCCCTGCGGCGCGGCACGACGGTCATCGGACGCAGTCCCGACTGCGACATCGCCCTCACCGACCGCCTCGTCTCCAAGCGTCACGTGCGGCTCGAGGTGTCCGACGGTGTCGACGTCATCGACCTGGGCTCCGCGAACGGCGTGCTCGTCGACGGTGGCCTCGTGGGCCGCATGCGCATCGAACGCGCCGAGACCGTGACCATCGGAGACACCCAGCTGCGCATCTCGGTGGCCGAGGCGGCGGCCGGAACCGGCAGCGCCGAGACGACGGGCCCGGTTTCCTTCAACCGGTCACCGCGGGTCGAGAGCCGCTACGCCGGCGAGACGTTCGCAGCCCCGGAGGTGCCGACAGAGACGGAAAACAACCCGTTCCCCTGGCTCGCCCTTGTCGCACCGGTAATGCTCGGCCTCGCGATGTATATCTTCACCCACCGACCACTGTCCCTCCTCTTCGTTGCCATGTCCCCGATGATGCTCGCCGGCACCTTCATGATGAACAAGTCAAAGGACAAGCGTCAGCTCACCAAGGCGGTCGGACGCTTCGACGTGCGACTCAAGGCCCTCGACGAGCAGATGCAGGCCGAGCGCGAGATCGAGCAGCAGACCCGCATCAGTGAATCGCCGTCGACCGCCGAGGCGCTCGACGCCGCGATGCGCCGCGGGCCACTGATGTGGACCCGCCGCCCCGAGCACTGGTCGTTCCTCAACGTGCGTCTCGGTGTCGGAACCATGCGCTCCCGCAGCACGATCGACGCGGCGAAGCGCGGCGAGATCCTCCCGGAATTCCAGGAACGTCTCGACGTCGTCGTCAAGACACACTCCACGGTGCCCGGCGTGCCCCTCATTGACAACCTGTTCGACTCCGGCGCGCTGGGGGTGGCAGGCAGCCCCGAGGCATCCATTGGCGCTGTCAACTCCCTCCTCGTGCAACTCACGGCGCTGCACTCGCCCGCCGAGCTGGCTGTCGCCTCGCTGGTCACGCCGCAGTGGTCGAGCAAGCTCGAGTGGCTCAAGTGGCTGCCGCACACCTCGTCCCCGCAGAGTCCGATCGCCGGGGGACACCTCGCCGACAGCGCCTCGAGCGCGAGCGTCGTGCTCGCCGCCCTCGAGGAGGTCGTCGCGGGCCGCCTCAAGGCGAAGAAGGCAGCAGGTCGCCGTGGTGCGATGGAGCAGGAGCGCGCGGCGCAAGAGCGAGGCGGCGAAGTAGGACGACGTTCGACGACGGATGGCACGGAGTCGCCGATCCCCGCGATCGTTGTAGTCATCTCGGGCGATGTGTCTGTCGACCGCGCCCGACTCGTGCAGCTCGCCGAGATCGGTGCCGACGCCGGGATCTACCCGATCTGGATCGCGGCCGACGTGACGACCCTGCCCGCCGCCTGCCGCACCTACATCGAGCTGGGGGACACCCCGGGCGTCGCCAGCGTCTCGTTCGTGCGCCTCGGCGAGACGATCACGGACGTGGCGACCGAACTCGTCGACTCTGCCACCGCGCTGCAGTACGCCAAGCGCATGGCGCCGGTCGTCGACGCCGGCGCGCTGGTCGCCGACTCGAGTGACCTGCCGCGCAGCGTCTCCATGGTGACGCTTCTCGGCCACGACCTGATCGAAACGAGCGACGCGGTCATCGACCGGTGGCGACAGAACGCCTCCATCCACGACCGCACGCCGGGGGCACCCCTGCGCACCCGCCGTGCCGGGCGCCTGCGCGCGATCGTGGGTTCCGGCGGTGTCGACGCGATGCACCTCGACCTGCGCACCCAGGGCCCACACGCCCTCGTCGGTGGAACCACCGGTGCCGGTAAGAGTGAGTTCCTGCAGGCGTGGGTGCTCGGTATGGCGGCGGAGTACAGCCCCGACCGCGTCACCTTCCTGTTCGTCGACTACAAGGGCGGCTCGGCCTTCGCCGATTGCGTCTCCCTTCCGCACTGCGTCGGCCTCGTCACCGACCTGAGCTCGCACCTCGTGCGCCGGGCCCTCACGAGCCTGCGCGCCGAACTGCACTACCGCGAGCACCTGCTCAACCGCAAAAAGGCCAAGGACCTCATCGAGCTGGAGAAGCGCGGCGACCCGGAAAGCCCGCCCGCGCTCGTGCTCGTGATCGACGAGTTCGCCGCCCTCGTCAGCGACGTACCGACCTTCGTCGACGGCGTGGTCGACATCGCCCAGCGTGGACGTTCGCTCGGGATTCACCTGATCATGGCCACGCAGCGCCCCGCGGGTGTCATCAAGGACAACCTGCGCGCCAACACCAACCTGCGGGTTGCCCTGCGCATGGCGGACGAGTCCGACAGCAACGACGTCATCGGCACCAAGGACGCGGCGCACTTCGATCCGAGCATCCCCGGTCGCGGCATCGCCAAGACCGGCCCCGGCCGCCTGCAGCAGTTCCAGTCCGGCTATGCCGGTGGGTGGACCTCCCGTGTTCCCGAGCGCGCGGAGATCGACATCGCCGAACTCCGTTTCGGTGGTGAGAGTACGTGGGAGAAGCCCCGTGGCGATCACGCAGATGAGGAGCGCGACCTCGGCCCGACGGATCAGCAGCTGCTCGTGTCATCCATTGTGCGCGCCGCAACGGCCGCCGACATTCCCGCGCCGCGCCGGCCGTGGCTCGATGAGCTCGCGACCCTGCAGGACCTTGGCTCGATCGTGTCGCACAACGATGCCGAGCTGGTGCTGGGACTTGCGGATGTCCCGACCCAGCAGCGCCAGCAGCCGGTCAGTTTTCAGCCAGACGTTGACGGTCACATCGCCATCTACGGCACCGGCGGATCGGGCAAGTCCCTCGCCCTGCGCACCCTCGCCATCTCGGCTGCGGACACCCACCTGGGTGGACCGGTTGCCGTCTACGGACTCGACTTCGGCGCGGGCAGCCTGCGCATGCTCGAAGCCCTTCCGCACGTCGGGTCGATCATCAGCAGCGATGACAGCGAGCGCATCGTGCGGCTGTTCCGCCAGCTGAAGGCGGAACTCGAAGACCGCGGACGACGTTTCGCCGAGGCGAGCGCCGCGTCAGTGACCGAGTACCGCGCGCTCACGGGGCGGGCCGACACGCAGCGAATCCTGCTCCTCATCGACGGTTTCCCCTCGTTCCGTGACGACTGGGAAGTCGCCAGCGGCAGGGCAATCTGGTACGACGTCTTCAAGGACATCCTGTCCGACGGGCGTCAGCTCGGCATGCACGTGGCCTTTACCGCGGACCGTTCAGGCGCGGTGCCGTCGTCCATCAGCTCGAGCGTGCAGCGCCGGATCGTCCTGCGTCTCGCGGACGACAGCGCGTACAGCATGCTCGATGTCCCCAGCGACATCCTCAGCTCCAAGTCCGCCCCCGGCCGCGCCATTGTTGACGACCTCGAGACCCAGATCGGGGTACTGGGAGCTACGGCATCGGTGTCCGACCAGGCGCTGGCCGTGCAGGCCCTCGCCAAGCGACTAACTTCGGCGCATTCGCTGCACGCGGTCGTTCCCGTGCCTGCCATCGGGGCGCTGCCCAAGGAGTACCTCGCGTCCGACCTGCCTGACCGGGTGCACGTGGCCGAGAGCGCCGACGGATGGCCGACGCTTGGTCTCGGCGACGAGACGCTCCAGCCAATCGGCTTCGATCCGGTGGGCACTCTCATGCTCTCCGGGCCGCCGGCCAGCGGTCGCAGCACAGCCCTGCGGACGCTGTCGCAGTCTGTCCATCGGTTCGACCCCCAGGCGCGCCTGTACTACATCGGCAATGCCCGATCGGGGCTGGCCGGAGAGGCGTTGTGGACGTCGGCGGCGACCACCGTCGAGCAGGCCGTCGAGCTCGCGAAGCAGCTGTCTGCTGCGGTCGCGGATCCCACCACGCAGGGTCGCATCGTCATCGTGATCGAGAATCTTGTTGACTTCCTCCAGACGCCCGCCGACGCCGCGATCGTCGATCTCGTCAAGCAGGTCAAGCGCAGCGTCCACCTGCTGATCGGTGAGGGCGAGACCGCCTCCTGGAGTGCGTCATGGCCGTTGTTCGCCGAGATCAAGAACGCCCGCCGCGGTCTGCTTCTGCAGCCGGACCCGATTGAGGGGGACATCCTTCTCAAGACACCGCTTCCGCGCGCGAGCCGATCCGAGTTCCCGCCCGGTCGTGGCATGTTCGTTGCCCGCGGCAAGGTCGTCCGTGTGCAGCTACCGCTGCTGGAGATGTAGCCGTCTTTCGGGGGCAAAACGTAGCTGTTTCCTCCAAAGTAACAATTTGTGTTTGACCCCTGAGGTGGTCACACGATACGGTGATGGGAAATCTTCGCCTTTCTGGCGTCCTATTTGGGGGTTATCTCATGGCTAATCTGAACGTCACATACACCGAAATGACCGATGCAGCAGGCCGCCTGATCACGGGCAAGGAAGACCTGATTTCGAAGCTGACCGAGCTTCAGACGCTGATCAACGGCCTCGTCGAGTCGGGCTTCGTCACCGATTCCGCGTCGGGTGCCTTCCAGACGTCGTACGACTCCTTCACGCAGGGCGTCACCCAGGCAGTTACCGGCCTCGACGGCATGAGCGGATTCCTCACGAGCGCGTCTGACGCCCTCGCGAACGTCGACACCGAGCTGGGCAACGCCATCCGCGGCTAGTAACCCGCTCCACTTCTTCACCAGCATCACCCCATTCCGCCACGGCTCGCCGCGGCGGAATGGTCGTATCTGGGGGTGCAGTAGCCTGCTCGCGGAAGAATCCACGAATTCCGATCGGTGATCGGTCACAGAACGGGGGAGCGGCCGGGTCATCCGGCTGCCTGACGACATGGACAATGCTGCTGCGATCCTGCTCCCAATGATGCTCGTCTCGTCGCTGAGCGGGCTGGTCGTGTACGCGGCTACCGGCCTTGGGCTGTCGAAGGTCTTCGAGAAGCTCGGTGAGCCCGCCTGGAAGGGCTGGGTGCCGATCTACAACCTCGTCACCGTTATGCGCCTCGGCGGCGTTTCTCCGCTCTGGGTGATCGCGCTGTTCATTCCCGTCGTCAGCATCGCCGGTGCAGTTTTCTTCTACGTCGCCGTGCACGCGATCAACCGCCGGTTCGGCAAGGGCATCGGGTTCACGGTGCTGGCCATCTTCCTGCTGCCGGTGTGGGCCTGCCTGCTGGGCTTTGATCGCGCCGCCGTCGCCACAACGCCGGCTCTGCAGTCCGAGCCGGCCCCGGAGGCGACCGAAGCGCCCGAGGTCGCCCCCACGGGCGGGTTTGTCTCCGCACCCGTGTCCGCGAACTTCGCGGCGGGCACGCCGCCGATTCCGCCGGCGCCGTTTGTCGTGAGTGCTCCGTCATCCCTGACCCCGCCCCCGCCGCCACCCGTGTTCGGTTCGGCGCCGGACAGCGCCGCAACGACGCCCCCGCCGTCCACTAGCATCCCCGCCGCGGGTTCGCCGTCCGGCACCCCCGCGCCCACGCGCATCGGTCCGCCGCCGCTGATCGGGGCTCCCCCTGGATTCCCTCCGAGTGCGCCTGCCATCCCTGCCGCGACCCCCGCCGCGCCCGCTCCGGCTGCCGCAGCCCCGGCTGTGCCCGTCCCTGCCGCCCCGGCCACTCCCGCCCCGGTCGTCCCGGTTCCGTCCGTGGATGTCCCGGCACCCGCAGAGGCGCCCGCCGCGACAGTGGTGACCGCGGCGACCCCTGTGGTTACCACCTGGCTGCTCGAGACCAATGATGGGCAACTCGTCACCCTCGATCGTGAGGTCGTGCTGCTCGGGCGCAACCCGACCGCCGATCCGGGTCATCCCGAAGCACAGCTTGTGGCGCTGGATGACTCGGGAAAGACGGTATCGAAGACCCACGCGCGCCTCGAACTGATCGACGGGACGTGGCGACTGACCGACCTCAATTCGACCAATGGCGTGCTGCTGGTCTCGGACGACGGAGAGCAGACCGACCTCGCGGCCGGTGCCACCGCGGCCGTCGGCGAGCGGTTCCTGCTGGGCGAACTGCCCACCCGCCTGTACCGGCAGCGCTAGCCCAACACCACGCGGCCGTCCACCGCAACCGGGCAATCTCTTCGCGCCCGATTGCTAGAGTTTCCCCATACTGAGCCGGACCCGCAGGGGCCGTGAGGAGTTGCACAGTGAGCGACAACAATCCCGCAGAGCCGATCCGTACGGGATCGACCAGCGACGAGTCCATTAACCGCCGCACCGATGACGAGGGCGTCACCGATCGCGATGCACCCATCTTCGTCGAGCCGGTTGCCGTCGAGCCCCTCGTGGAGCCGACGGTGCAGCAGCCGGTCGTGGTCGACCCGATCACGGGTGCGGGCCGCAACAGCGCTCCGCACGTCGACGCGGATCACAGCGACTCGGGCAGCGACAACGTTCTGGACACCGCCCGGGCGACCGCGGCGCACAGCAGCGAACCCACGATCGTGGAACCAACGGACGAACCGCCGGTGTCCACCGCCACCGCCGAGACCCCGATTGTCACGTCGGCGCGCGCGACCCCGGCCGAGCCCATCGCCGCGACCGACAACCCGTCGGCCGTCGATACCCGGTCGCAGTACATCGTGACCACTCCCGCCGCCGAGCTGGACGAGCCCGGATCCCCGGCACCGGCGCCCACGGCCACGTGGCAGCCTGCAGAGCACCCCACCCCGTCGCCGGCCTCGCGCGTGGTGTACGTCGAGGCGCCGACCGCTCCGGCCAAGAAGAGCAACCGCGGATTCGGCGTCGGAGTCGCGTTGCTGTCGACCCTCATCTACACGGTGCTGTTCGCTCTCCTCATCGTGGGGATCTTCTACCTCACCTACGGCACGGTGGCCTTCAGCTTCCTCACCGTACGTGCGTTCATTGTTCCGATCATCGCCTTCGTGGTCGCGTTCGTTCTACTCGTGTTGCTGCTGAACCGGGCAAACCGGTGGGCGTACCTCGTCGGAAGCCTCGTCGTGGGACTGTTCGTGTACTTCGTCACCATTGGCGTGCTCCTGTTGCTCGCCAACATCGTGGCCGCCACTCCCGCGCACGCGCAGGCCGAGTTCGCCCAGGCGCTCATCAACCCTGTCGTGATCGCTTCCGCCCTGCTCGCCCGTGAGGTCACGCTGTGGGCGGGACTCATCATCAGCGCACGTGGCCGCCGCATCAAGGACCAGAACGCCGAGGCGCGCGCTACCTTCGACCGCGAGAGCTCGGTGGCGAGAGCCGATGGACGCGCGGACACCGCAGCCCCCGTCGCCTAACGGCAGGGTCTTCCTGGCCGTCCTCACGACGGTCACCTACCTCGCGCTGGTCGTCGCCCTGTTCGGGTTCGTCAGCCTCATCCTCGACGAAGACGTCATTCGCGAGCGCGACGCCGGTCCCCTTCTCGGGCCGACGATGGTCGCGGCGGCGTGCATGTCGACGTTTGTAGTGCTGGTGCGGATGCACCGCAGGGCGTCACCCTTTCGTGCGGCACTCGCGGCCGGGGCATCCGCTTACATCGTTCTGTTGCTCGTCGGATCGCTCGGGTATGCGACCTCCCGCGGCGAAGGAGTCTGGGTTCTGCTGTTTGCGGCCCGGTATGCCGGAAGCCCGTTCCTGATCGGCGCGGCGGTGCTAGCCACTGCGGCCGTGGTCGGCTTCTGGGCGATGACTCCGCAGGTGCCACCGGGCGGCGTAGCGGGCGGTCACAGTGTTGACCGGGGTCCCGACAGAGAGTAGTATTTTCCGGGTGTGCGCTTTGTCGTGCGCTTGTGTCGTGCCGTATGAATCACGCCAAGCTCCACGCCTGCCAAACACGAGCTGGGTTTGTTCTTTCCGAGCAGCCCCCACGGCATACCAACCAGGTGCAATAGCGCCGGTGTAACTCTCACGAGAACGCATCGATCGTCACTGCTTCGCGGCTGGTCCAAGTGAACTCGCGGTTCCCAGATTAATGGGTCCCCGCGAATGCTAAGCAACAAGTAGCAGCTGTCACCGTGCAGTAAATTCAAGGAGTTATGTAGTGCCTACCATCCAGCAGTTGGTCCGTAAGGGCCGCTCGCCGAAGGTCGTCAAGACCAAGGCGCCTGCCCTCAAGGGCAACCCGCAGCAGCGCGGTGTGTGCACCCGTGTTTACACGACCACCCCGAAGAAGCCGAACTCGGCTCTTCGCAAGGTTGCTCGCGTCAAGCTTTCCAACGGCACCGAGGTCACCGCGTACATCCCCGGCGAAGGTCACAACCTTCAGGAGCACTCGATGGTGCTCGTCCGTGGTGGACGTGTAAAGGACCTCCCCGGTGTCCGTTACAAGATCGTGCGCGGCGCGCTCGACACCCAGGCAGTCAAAAATCGTAAGCAGGCTCGCAGCCGCTACGGAGCGAAAATGGACAAGAAGTAATGCCACGTAAAGGCCCAGCACCGAAGCGTCCCGTTATCGCGGACCCGGTCTACGGAGCACCCATTGTCAGCCAGCTCGTAAACAAGATCCTTCTTGATGGCAAGAAGGGCCTTGCCGAGCGCATCGTCTACGGCGCCCTCGCGGGTGTCTCCGCCAAGAACGGCGCGGACGCTGTTGTCACCCTGAAGAAGGCGCTCGACAACGTGCGCCCGACGCTTGAGGTCAAGTCCCGCCGCGTTGGTGGCTCCACGTACCAGGTCCCGGTCGAGGTCAAGCCTCACCGGGCAAACACCCTCGCCCTGCGTTGGTTGACCAGCTACGCCAAGGGTCGCCGCGAAAAGACGATGACCGAGCGTCTCACCAACGAGATCCTCGACGCATCGAACGGTCTTGGCGCTGCAGTCAAGCGTCGCGAGGACACTCACAAGATGGCCGAGTCGAACAAGGCCTTCGCGCACTACCGCTGGTAACTAGCGTCCTTCGTTGTTGGGGTGGCGCATAGCCACTGCCGTGCGTCACCCCATCATCACCATTTTCTTCAACACTTTCGGAGGATTTCCGTGGCACAAGACGTGCTCACCGACCTGAACAAGGTCCGCAACATCGGCATCATGGCTCACATCGATGCTGGCAAGACCACGACGACTGAGCGCATCCTGTTCTACACGGGTATCACTCACAAGATCGGTGAAGTTCACGATGGCGCAGCCACCATGGACTGGATGGCGCAGGAGCAGGAGCGCGGCATCACGATCACGTCTGCTGCAACGACCTGTTTCTGGAACAACCACCAGATCAACATCATCGACACCCCCGGTCACGTTGACTTCACGGTCGAGGTGGAGCGTTCGCTCCGCGTCCTCGACGGTGCAGTCGCAGTGTTCGACGGCAAGGAGGGCGTTGAGCCCCAGTCCGAGACCGTCTGGCGCCAGGCCGACAAGTACGACGTTCCCCGCATCTGCTTCGTCAACAAGATGGACAAGCTCGGCGCGGACTTCTACTTCACCGTAGACACCATCGTGAAGCGCCTCGGCGCCAAGCCGCTGGTCATCCAGCTCCCGATCGGTTACGAGAACTCCTTCGAGGGTGTTGTCGACCTGGTCGAGATGCGCGCGCTGACCTGGCGTGGTGACTCCAAGGGTGACGTTGAGCTCGGAGCCAAGTACGAGATCGAAGAGATCCCCGCGGACCTCGTCGAGAAGGCAAACGAGTACCGTGCAGTCCTCATCGAGGTAATCGCTGAGACCGATGACACGCTGCTCGAGCGCTTCATGGAAGGCGATGTCGACTTCTCGGTTGCCGAGATCAAGGCCGCCATCCGTAAGCTCACGGTTTCCAGCCAGATCTACCCGGTGCTCTGTGGCTCCGCGTTCAAGAACCGCGGCGTTCAGCCGATGCTTGACGCCGTCATCGACTACCTGCCGAGTCCGCTCGACGTCCCCGCAACCGAGGGCCGCGACGTGCGCGACGAGGAAAAGGTCATCGAGCGTCACCCGGATGCAACCGAGCCGTTCGCGGCTCTCGCATTCAAGGTCGCCGTTCACCCCTTCTTCGGTCGTCTGACCTACGTCCGCGTTTACTCGGGCCAGGTCGACTCCGGTGCTCAGGTCATCAACGCGACCAAGGGCAAGAAGGAGCGCATCGGAAAGATCTTCCAGATGCACGCGAACAAGGAGAACCCGGTCGCTGCAATGAGCGCCGGTCACATCTACGCGGTCATCGGCCTCAAGGACACGACCACCGGCGACACGCTGTCCGACCCGCAGAACCAGGTTGTTCTCGAGTCGATGACGTTCCCGGAGCCCGTGATCGAGGTCGCCATCGAGCCGAAGACCAAGCAGGACCAGGAAAAGCTGGGCCTCGCTATTCAGAAGCTTGCTGAAGAAGACCCGACCTTCCGCACCGAGCACAACCAGGACACCGGCCAGACCACCATCAAGGGAATGGGCGAGCTTCACCTCGACATCCTGGTGGACCGCATGAAGCGCGAGTTCGGCGTTGAGGCGAACGTCGGTAAGCCGCAGGTTGCGTACCGCGAGACGATTCGTCGCACCGTCGAGAAGCACGATTTCACCCACAAGAAGCAGACCGGTGGTTCCGGCCAGTTCGCAAAGGTGCAGATCTCGCTCGAGCCCATGGAGGTGACCGCGGAGAAGACCTACGAGTTCGAAAACAAGGTCACCGGTGGTCGCGTTCCCCGCGAGTACATTCCTTCGGTTGACGCTGGAATCCAGGACGCCCTGCACGTTGGTGTCCTCGCCGGTTACCCGATGGTCGGCATCAAGGCAGCACTGCTTGATGGTGCCGCTCACGACGTCGACTCCTCGGAGATGGCGTTCAAGATTGCCGGCTCGATGGCTTTCAAGGAAGCCGCGCGCAAGGCGAACCCCGTTCTGCTCGAGCCGCTGATGGCCGTCGAGGTACGTACCCCTGAGGAATACATGGGCGACGTCATCGGTGACCTGAACTCGCGTCGCGGTCAGATCCAGAGCATGGAGGATGCGACCGGCGTCAAGGTCATTCGCGCCAACGTGCCCCTGTCGGAGATGTTCGGTTACGTGGGTGACCTGAGGTCCAAGACCTCCGGTCGCGCCGTGTACTCGATGACCTTCGAGTCGTACGCTGAGGTCCCGAAGGCTGTTGCCGACGAGATCATCCAGAAGAACAAGGGCGAATAGCGCCCTGACCACGAAGGCTCACCGAGCCCGAGTAACATAACAACACACCAATTTCGTGAAGCGTCCGGCCGGCACACCTGCGGCCGGACGCAACACACCAGAGTCCTGAGGAGGACCCACAGTGGCCAAGGCCAAGTTCGAGCGGACTAAGCCGCACGTAAACATCGGAACGATCGGTCACGTTGACCACGGAAAGACCACGCTCACCGCAGCGATCTCCAAGGTTCTTGCCGACACGTTCCCGTCCGCTACCAACGTTCAGCGCGACTTCGCGTCGATCGACTCCGCTCCCGAAGAGCGCCAGCGCGGCATCACGATCAACATCTCGCATGTTGAGTACGAGACCGAGAAGCGCCACTACGCACACGTAGACGCCCCCGGCCACGCTGACTACATCAAGAACATGATCACCGGTGCTGCTCAGATGGACGGCGCGATTCTCGTTGTCGCCGCAACTGACGGCCCGATGGCTCAGACCCGTGAGCACGTTCTGCTCGCCAAGCAGGTCGGCGTGCCGTACCTGCTCGTCGCGCTGAACAAGTCCGACATGGTTGACGACGAAGAGATCCTTGAGCTCGTTGAGCTCGAGGTTCGCGAGCTGCTCTCCAGCCAGGGCTTCGACGGCGACAACGCTCCCGTCGTTCGCGTCTCCGGCCTCAAGGCCCTCGAGGGTGACCCCGAGTGGACCAAGAGCATTCTTGAGCTCATGGACGCCGTTGACTCGTCCGTGCCGGACCCGGTGCGCGACAAGGACAAGCCGTTCCTGATGCCGATCGAGGACGTCTTCACGATCACCGGTCGTGGAACCGTCGTCACGGGCCGCGCCGAGCGTGGAACCCTCGCGATCAACTCCGAGGTCGAGATCGTCGGCATCCGCCCGACGCAGAAGACCATCGTCACGGGTATCGAGATGTTCCACAAGCAGCTCGACGAGGCATGGGCCGGCGAGAACTGTGGTCTGCTGCTTCGTGGCACGAAGCGTGAAGACGTTGAGCGTGGCCAGGTTGTTGTCAAGCCGGGCTCCGTTACGCCTCACACGAACTTCGAGGGAACCGCGTACATCCTTTCCAAGGAAGAGGGCGGCCGTCACAACCCGTTCTACGCGAACTACCGCCCGCAGTTCTACTTCCGCACCACGGACGTCACCGGCGTCATCACGCTGCCCGAGGGCACCGAGATGGTAATGCCCGGCGACACCACCGGCATGACCGTTGAGCTGATTCAGCCCATCGCCATGGAAGAGGGCCTCGGCTACGCGATCCGTGAGGGTGGCCGCACCGTCGGCGCCGGCACGGTGACCAAGGTTCTGAAGTAACTCTCGTAATTCTGTAACACCACAACAGGGTCGGTCCTTCGGGACCGGCCCTGTTCTGCGTTAACCAGCGCACCGCATCAACCGAGCCCGCATCGGTCCCGGAGCGGCCCCATACGCACCGAGACGCCTCTTGGCAACCCTTGTCGACGGATGTGGGATGACCCGGGCGCAGGTGTTTTCATAGTCCCTATGCCACGCCTCCGCCGAAGTGATTCATCCGCCGCGGGCCTGCGCCGCGTCCGCGCAGGACGCGGTTTCTCCTACAAGGACGTGACGGGCCACGCGATCTCCGATCCCGAGCTGCGCGACCGCATCGCGGCGATCGGCATCCCGCCGGCGTGGACCGACGTATGGATCTCCCCGTACGCGAACGGCCACATCCAGGCGACAGGGATGGATGCCGCGGGGCGGCGTCAATACATCTACCACCCGACCTGGCGCGAGCAGAAGGACCGCATTAAATTCGACAGGGCGCTGTCCCTCGCCGAATCCCTGCCGACCGCGCGCCGCCAGGTCACCATGGACCTCCGGTCTCCCGAACCGACACGGCAACGTGCCCTCGCGGCAGGTTTCCGCATGCTGGACACGGGCAGCCTCCGTGTGGGCTCCGAGCGTTACGCGGAGGCCAACGGCAGCTTCGGCCTCACGACGCTCCTGTGCGCGCACGCCACCGTGTCGGGAGACACCGTGCAGCTGCGGTTCCCGGCCAAGAGCGGCCACGCCTGGGACAGCGACATCACCGATCCCGACCTCGCCAGCGTGATCCGCGGGTTGAAGCGGCGCGGACCCACGGCACGACTTCTCTCGTACAAAGACGGCGGCACGTGGCATCCACTCGACGCCGTCGGCATCAACGAGTACGTGCGGGAACGTACGGGAGGGGAGTTCACGGCGAAGGACTTCCGCACCCTCCACGGAACGCTCGCCGCCGCGCGGAGCCTGGCCGTGCGTGGGCCCGAGAAGAGCACAACGGCGCGGCAGAAGGCCGTTGCGCAGGCGATGCGGGATGCCGCGGAGGTGCTGGGTAACACGCCGGCGATCGCGCGCTCCAGTTATGTCGACCCACGGGTGGTGGACCACTACACCCACGGGCGCACGATCGACCCGGCCCGGCTTGCGTCGGCCGAGAGCGAGCTGCGCGCGATGCTGTTCGAGTAGCCGCGGGCGCAGAGCTCATTGCGAGCGCAGGCGGGCCGCGCGATACGATTTCAGCTGGTGCCGTCGGGCATTCCCAGCTGGCTCGATGAGAAGGACGTACCCGTGCACCGTGGATTTACCACCGGACTGCTGCTGCTGACCGCATCCACCGGAGCCATCGACGCCGTCAGTTACCTGTCGCTCGACAAGGTGTTCACCGGCAACATGACCGGCAACGTGCTCTTCCTGGGATTCGCGCTCATGGGAGTGGCCGGTATTCCCTTCCTCAACAACGCGATCGCGCTGCTCGGCTTCGTGATCGGGTCCATTCTCAGCGGCCGCATCGTGCCGCGTGGCGGCGCGAAGGGCTTCCCGCGGGCGTCCGCCTGGCTGCTCGTCGCCGGCGGAGCGCTCGCGATCGTGCTCGCCGTGGTGTGGACCGTCGTCGGCGACCTCCCTCACCCCGTTCTGCTCACCATCACCTTCCTGCTTGCCGCGGTGATGGGTGCCCAGGTGGGGGCAGTGAAACCCATCGGCAACAGCGATCTGTCCACGGTGGTCGTCACGAACACTCTCGCCAATCTGTCCCGTGACAGCAGGCTGGGCGGCGGCAAGGGACAGGCCTGGATTCAGCGGGTTCTGGCGGTCGTCGCGATGGGTGTCGGAGCCGCGATTGGGGCGGGCGCCATCCACCTCTGGAGTGGCGCCGCGGCGCTGTTTGTGGCCATCGGAATCTACGCCGTGGGCACCGTTACGCTCGTGGCCAGCGGGCGTGCCGCGCGGGTCTAGCAAATCCGACACGCCCGGGTTGCAGCAATGCCGGGAGTGTGGCAAACTCGTCTAGTTCAACATTTCGCCGCATTGCGCGCGAATCACCACCAGGCAGTGCATAGACCGGGTTCGTTTCTTCAGAAACGGCGACACCGTTGATCTAGGCCGCGGGTGGAAGAACACGAATTACCTCCCGAGCAACGTTCAGGTGAGTTCTGTGCCGTAAAGGCAGATGACGCTCCTGCGCGCGGGGTGGGAGCAGTACCAGTACTTGACAGAAAAACAGTGGTGCGACAGCAGTAGTGCTGAGCAAACCAAAACATCCAATAGTTGCCGGTGCCACCAGGTATCGCGCAGGCCACGATGTTCTAAAGAGAGAGAGTCAGACATGGCGGGACAAAAGATCCGCATTCGACTTAAGTCGTACGACCACGAGGTCATCGACAGCTCGGCGCGCAAGATCGTCGACACCGTCACCCGTGCGGGTGCAACCGTAGTTGGCCCCGTGCCGCTGCCGACCGAGAAGAACGTGATCGCAGTGATCCGTTCTCCCCACAAGTACAAGGACAGCCGCGAGCACTTTGAAAAGCGCACGCACAAGCGTCTCATCGACATCATTGACCCGACGCCCAAGGCCGTCGACTCGCTCATGCGTCTCGACCTCCCGGCTGACGTCAACATCGAGATCAAGCTCTAGGCCAAGGAGGAAACCATGACTAACACAAAGACAGTCAAGGGCCTGCTGGGCAAGAAGCTCGGTATGACCCAGGTGTGGGACGAGAACAACAAGCTCGTTCCCGTCACCGTTGTTGAGATCACGCCCAACGTCGTGACCCAGCTCCGCACGCCCGAGGTTGACGGCTACACGGCCGTTCAGATCGCTTACGGCCAGATTGACCCCCGCAAGGTGAACAAGCCTGCTGCCGGTCACTTCGACAAGGCTGGCGTCACTCCTCGCCGTCACATCACCGAGGTCCGCACCGCGGATGCCGCTGACTACGCACTTGGCCAGGAGCTGACGGTTGACACCTTCGCCGCCGGCCAGTTCGTCGACGTCGTCGGCACCAGCAAGGGCAAGGGATTCGCCGGTGTTATGAAGCGTCACAACTTCAAGGGTGTTTCTTCCTCTCACGGTTCGCACCGTAACCACCGCAAGCCCGGCTCGATCGGTGCTTCCTCGACCCCCAGCCGTGTCTTCAAGGGCATGCGCATGGCCGGTCGTATGGGTGGCGACCGCGTTACCGTCCTGAACCTCAAGGTTCACTCGGTCGACCTCGAGAAGGGTCTGCTGCTCGTCAAGGGCGCCGTCCCCGGTGCTCGCGGCCGTATCGTTTTCGTTCGCAACGCAGTGAAGGGAGCGTAGTTCAATGGCTACCTCACTTGATGTCCTCGACGTCCAGGGCAAGAAGGCTGGAAGCGTTGAGCTTCCCGCCGAGCTCTTCGACGTTCAGACCAACGTTCCGCTGATTCACCAGGTCGTTGTCGCGCAGCTCGCTGCCGCACGCCAGGGAACGCACAAGACCAAGACCCGCGCCGAAGTTTCCGGTGCCGGCCGCAAGCCGTTCAAGCAGAAGGGAACCGGTCGCGCTCGTCAGGGCTCGATCCGCGCCCCCCAGATGACCGGTGGTGGAATTGTCCACGGACCGACGCCGCGTAACTACTCGCAGCGCACCCCCAAGAAGATGATCGCCGCAGCTCTGCTCGGATCGCTCTCTGACCGCGCCCGCGGTGACCGCCTTCACGTCATCGAGTCCCTCGCCCTCGGCGAGAACCCGTCGACGAAGTCGGTTATCGAGCTGCTCTCGAAGATCGCGACCAGCAAGCACGTCCTGATCGTTCTGGAGCGTGACGACGAGCTTTCGCGTCGCAGCGTCCGCAACATCTCGACCGTGCACGTACTGCCGCCGGACCAGCTCAACGCCTATGACGTTCTGGTCAGCGACGACATCATCTTCACCAAGGCCGCATTCGAGGCGTTCGTCGCTTCGAAGTCCAAGAAGGAAGAGGTCAGCGCATGACCGCCACGCAGAAGGACCCGCGCGACATCATCATCGCGCCCGTCGTCTCCGAGAAGAGCTACAGCCTGATCGATGACGGAAAGTACACCTTCGTTGTTGACCCCCGTGCCAACAAGACGGAGATCAAGCTGGCCGTCGAGAAGATCTTCAATGTGAAGGTCGACTCGGTCAACACCCTCAACCGCACCGGCAAGGCGACCCGTACCAAGTTCGGTATCGGAAAGCGCAAGAACACCAAGCGTGCGATCGTCACCCTCAAGTCCGGTTCCATCGACATCTTCACAGCTGTCGGCTAAGGAACATAAGGGATAAATCATGGCTATTCGTAAGTACAAGCCCACGACCCCCGGTCGTCGCGGATCCTCGGTTGCAGATTTTGCCGAGATCACCCGTTCGACCCCCGAGAAGTCGCTGCTTCGTCCACTGCCCAAGACCGGTGGTCGTAACAACGCCGGTCGCATCACGACGCGTCACATCGGTGGTGGCCACAAGCGCCAGTACCGCGTGATCGACTTCAAGCGCAACGACAAGGACGGCATCAACGCCCGCGTCGCTGAGATTGAGTACGACCCGAACCGCACGGCGCGCATCGCGCTGCTGCACTTCCTGGATGGCACGAAGCGCTACATCATCGCTCCGAACAAGCTCAGCCAGGGCGACATCATCGAGTCGGGTCCTTCCGCTGACATCAAGCCGGGTAACAACCTTCCGCTGAAGAACATCCCGGTCGGAACCGTTATCCACGCGATCGAGCTGAAGCCGGGCGGGGGAGCCAAGATGGCTCGTTCAGCCGGTGCATCCGTTCGTCTCGTTGCCAAGGACGGCCCCTACGCGCAGCTTCGTCTGCCGTCGGGTGAAATCCGCAACGTTGACGCTCGCTGCCGCGCGACGATCGGCGAGGTCGGCAACGCCGAGCAGTCGAACATCAACTGGGGAAAGGCCGGCCGCATGCGCTGGAAGGGCGTTCGCCCGACCGTCCGTGGTGTCGCGATGAACCCGGTTGACCACCCCCACGGTGGTGGTGAGGGCAAGACCTCCGGTGGACGTCACCCGGTCAGCCCCTGGGGCCAGAAGGAAGGCCGCACGCGCAAGCGCAAGCTTGAAAGCGACAAGCTCATTGTTCGCCGACGCAACGTCGGCAAGAAGCGCAAGTAGGAGTTGTAGAAGATGCCACGCAGTCTTAAGAAGGGCCCCTTCGTCGATGAGCACCTGCTTCGCAAGGTAGTTGTCGCCAATGAGGCCTCAAGCAAGAACGTAATCAAGACCTGGTCACGCCGCTCCATGATCATCCCGATCATGCTCGGTCACACCATTGCGGTGCACGACGGCCGCAAGCACATCCCGGTGTTCATCACCGAATCCATGGTGGGCCACAAGCTCGGCGAGTTCTCGCCCACCCGCACCTTCCGCGGCCATGAGAAGGACGACAAGAAGGGTCGCCGCCGCTAACGCGGTGGCGTAAGGAGGAGAGAAATGGTTGAGTCGATCGCTCGCGTGAAGCACATCCGCGTCACCGCCACCAAGGCTCGTCGCGTCGTTAACCTGATCCGCGGCAAGCAGGCAATGGAAGCACTGGCAATCTTGAAGTTCGCCCCCCAGGGTGCGAGCGAGCCGGTGTACAAGCTGGTTGCGTCCGCTATCGCCAATGCGCGAGTCAAGGCAGACGCTGCAAACACTTACCTGGACGAGCAGGACCTGTTCGTTTCGTCGGCTTTCGTTGACGAGGGCACGACCCTGAAGCGGTTCCAGCCGCGTGCACAGGGCCGCGCATTCCAGATCCTGAAGCGCACCAGCCACATCACGATCGTTCTGGCCACGCCAGATGACGCCGACGTGGTCAAGGCGACCAAGAAGGCAGGAAAGAAGTAATGGGCCAGAAAGTAAACCCCTACGGTTTCCGTCTGGGAATCACCACCGACCACGTGTCGCGTTGGTTCTCTGACAGCACGAAGGTCGGACAGCGTTACAGCGACTACGTCGCCGAGGACATCAAGATCCGCAACCTGCTCAAGACGAGCCTCGACCGTGCCGGTGTGGCACGCATCGAGATCGAGCGCACCCGCGACCGCGTTCGCGTCGACATTCATACCGCCCGTCCGGGCATTGTGATCGGTCGCCGTGGCGCCGAGGCCGAGCGTATTCGCTCCGACCTCGAGAAGCTGTCGGGCAAGCAGATCCAGCTGAACATCCTCGAGGTCAAGAACCCCGAGGCCGAGGCACAGCTCGTTGCACAGGGAATTGCGGAGCAGCTCAGCGCTCGCGTCGCGTTCCGTCGTGCAATGCGCAAGGGCATGCAGGGTGCACAGCGCACCCCCACCGTCAAGGGTGTACGTATCCAGGTCTCCGGTCGTCTGGGTGGCGCAGAAATGAGCCGCTCCGAGTTCTACCGTGAGGGTCGCGTTCCGCTGCACACCCTGCGCGCGAACATCGACTATGGCTTCTACGAGGCCAAGACCACCTTCGGCCGTATCGGCGTGAAGGTCTGGATCTACAAGGGCGACATCACGAACAAGGAACTTGCTCGCGAGCAGGCCAACCAGAAGTCAACGCGCCCCGAGCGTCGTGACGGTGGTGGCCGCGATAACCGCGACGGCGACCGTGCCCGTCGCGCCCCGCGTGCTGACGCTGCGCCCGTCGCAGCAGGAGTTGAGGCGTAACCATGTTGATTCCCCGCAGAGTTAAGCACCGCAAGCAGCACCACCCCGGCCGTAGCGGCCATGCAACCGGTGGTACCAAGGTCTCGTTCGGCGAGTACGGTATCCAGGCCATGACGCCCGCCTACGTTACGAACCGCCAGATTGAGGCTGCTCGTATTGCCATGACACGTCACATCAAGCGTGGTGGAAAGGTGTGGATCAACATCTACCCCGACCGCCCGCTCACCAAGAAGCCTGCCGAAACCCGCATGGGTTCCGGTAAGGGTTCGCCCGAGTGGTGGATCGCCAACGTCAAGCCAGGTCGCGTGCTCTTCGAGCTCGCCGGCGTCAGCGAGACCGTTGCACGCGAGGCCATGACTCGTGCCATTCACAAGCTGCCCTTGAAGGCACGCATCATCAAGCGCGAGGAGGGCGACGCATAATGGCGATCGGATCCAAGGAGCTCGCACCAACTGAGCTCGACACTTTCGAAGACGAGCGACTCGTCGACGAGCTGAAGAAGGCCAAGGAAGAGCTGTTCAACCTGCGCTTCCAGTCGGCAACCGGCCAGCTCGAGAGCCACGGACGACTGCGCGCTGTCAAGCGCGACATCGCCCGTATCTACACGGTTATCCGTGAGCGCGAGCTGGGCATTCGTGCCACGCCCGCAGCTGTAGAGGTAGCGGCTCCCGTCAAGGCAAAGAAGACCAAGAAGGCGGACGCCGCAGCTGTTGCTGAGACCGAGCCCACTGAAACTGCCGAGGAGGCCAAGTAATGGCTGAGGTCAAGGACACGTCAGTGTCACACGACGTCAAGGACGCTACAGCTCGCGGTTACCGCAAGACGCGTCGCGGCTACGTCACCAGCGACAAGATGGAGAAGACCATCGTCGTTGAGGTCGAAGACCGCGTAAAGCACCCGTTGTACGGCAAGGTCATCCGCCGTACCTCCAAGGTCAAGGTCCACGATGAGGCCAACTCGGCCGGCATCGGCGACCTCGTTGTTATCAGCGAGACCCGCCCCCTGTCCGCTACGAAGCGCTGGCGCCTCGTCGAGGTCCTCGAGAAGGCCAAGTAAGCCTCGCGCTTGCTTGACGCAGGAGATAAAAAATGATTCAGCAGGAATCCCGACTCAAGATCGCCGATAACACCGGCGCCAAGGAGATTCTTACCATTCGCGTTCTCGGTGGCTCAGGCCGTCGTTACGCGGGTCTTGGTGACGTCATCGTCGCCACCGTGAAAGATGCGATCCCTGGCGGAAACGTCAAGAAGGGTGACGTCGTCAAGGCAGTCATCGTTCGCACCAAGAAGGAGACCCGTCGCGCGGATGGCTCGTACATCAAGTTCGACGAAAACGCCGCAGTGATCCTCAAGGCTGACGGAGACCCTCGCGGTACCCGCATCTTTGGGCCGGTTGGTCGTGAGCTTCGCGATAAGAAGTTCATGAAGATCATCTCGCTGGCACCGGAGGTCATTTAATCATGGCGAACATCAAGAAGGGTGACCTGGTTCAGGTCATCACCGGCGCAACCCAGGCTCGCGGCGGAGACCGCGGCAAGCAGGGTCGCGTCATCGAGGTACTCAGTGAGCGCAACCGCGTGATCGTGGAGGGTGTCAACTTTGTCACCAAGCACGTTCGCGTCGGCCAGAGCGACCGCGGTACCAAGACCGGCGGCATTGAGCAGCACGAGGCACCGATCCACGTGTCCAACGTCGCGCTGCTCGACCCCGAAACCAAGAAGCCGACCCGCGTCGGTTTCCGCGAGGAGGTAGTGGAGAAGGACGGCGTCAAGAAGACCGTTCGTATCCGTTACGCCAAGAAGTCAGGTAAGGACCTGTAATGACTGACACGACGACTGCTGCGCCGGCAGGCAAGACCCTGCCGCGCCTCAAGCAGAAGTACCAGGACGAGATCTCAGCTCAGCTCAAGGCTGACTTCGGTTTCACGAACGTGCACCAGGTGCCCGGACTCGTGAAGATCGTTGTCAACACGGGTGTCGGTGAGGCAGCCCGCGATGGCAAGATCATCGACGGCGCCGTCAAGGACCTCACGGCCATCACCGGCCAGAAGCCGCTTGTCACGAACGCTCGCAAGTCGATCGCTCAGTTCAAGCTGCGCGAGGGCCAGCCCATTGGTGCACACGTCACGCTTCGTGGCGACCGCGCGTGGGAGTTCCTCGACCGTCTGCTCTCGCTCGCGCTTCCCCGTATCCGCGACTTCCGTGGCCTGTCGGACAAGCAGTTCGATGGCCGCGGCAACTACACCTTCGGTCTCACGGAGCAGTCCATGTTCCACGAGATCGACCAGGACCGCATTGACCGTGTTCGCGGTTTCGACATCACTGTCGTCACCACGGCGAAGAACGACGACGAGGGACGCGCGCTGCTCAAGGCGCTCGGCTTCCCGTTCCGTAACGCCACGAACACACCTTCCTAACCCTGCTCCACCTATCGGCTAGGTCGGCCTCCGTGTACCGGATGTCGAAACCAGACGAGAAAAGGAAACATCCGCAATGACAATGACAGATCCGGTCGCAGACCTGCTGACCAGACTGCGCAACGCTAACTCGGCGTACCACGAAACTGTGTCGCTTCCGAGCAGCAAGCTCAAGACCCACATCGCCGAGATCCTCAAGTCCGAGGGTTTCATCTCGGCCTGGAAGATCGAGGACGCCCGCGTCGGACAGACGCTGACGATCGACCTCAAGTACGGCCCGAACCGTGAGCGCTCCATCGTGGGCATCAAGCGCGTTTCGAAGCCTGGTCTCCGCGTATACGCAAAGTCCACGGAGATCCCCAAGGTCTTCGGTGGCCTCGGTGTCGCCATCCTGTCCACTTCCTCCGGTCTGCTCACGGACCGCCAGGCGAGCAAGAAGGGCGTAGGTGGGGAAGTCCTCGCCTACGTGTGGTAATCCGTCATGTCACGTATCGGACGCCTTCCCATCTCGATTCCCGCTGGAGTCGATGTCACGGTTGATGGCTCGCTCATCACCGTCAAGGGCCCGAAGGGCGAGCTTTCGCTCGTCGTCGCCAGCCCCATCGAGGTCAAGAACGAGGACGGCCAGCTGCTGGTCACTCGTCCCGACGACGAGCGCGAATCGCGTTCGCTGCACGGCTTGACCCGCACGCTGATCGCAAACCAGATCGTCGGCGTCACCGAGGGCTACAAAAAGGGCCTTGAGGTCGTCGGTACCGGTTACCGCGTCGCCGCAAAGGGTGAGTCGGTCGAGTTCGCACTCGGCTTCTCCCACTCGATCACGGTCACGCCGCCGGCTGGCATCAGCTTTACCGTCGAGGGCAACAACAAGTTGACCGTCAGCGGTATCGACAAGCAAGCCGTCGGCGAGGTCGCGGCCAACATTCGTAAGTTGCGCAAGCCGGAGCCCTATAAGGGCAAGGGCGTGCGTTACGCAGGCGAGGTAGTCCGCCGCAAGGCCGGAAAGAGTGGTAAGTAATCATGGGTCTCGGAACTAGAGGCAAGAGCAAGTCGGCCGCAAAGGGTCGCAGGCACACTCGCCTTCGCAAGAAGGTTGTTGGCACCGAGGCGCGTCCGCGTCTCGTCGTCACCCGCTCGGCCCGCCACGTCTTCGTTCAGGTCGTTGATGACAGCAAGGGTTTCACCCTCGCATCCGCATCAACGCTTGAGGCTGACATGCGCACCTTCGATGGCGACAAGACCGCCAAGTCACGCAAGGTTGGCGAACTCGTCGCCGAGCGCGCACTGGCTGCCGGCGTCGAAGCCGTTGTATTTGACCGTGGTGGTAGCAAGTACGCGGGTCGCGTAGCTGCAATCGCCGAGGGAGCTCGAGAGGGTGGATTGAACCTGTGAGCGACGCAACTAACAAGGAGCAGAACGTGGCTGCTGAGGCACCCGTGGCCGTCACCGCTGAGGCCGTTGCTACGGCCGCAGTCGTCGACGCGCCTGCTACCGACGTCACCAACGAGCCTCGTGAGGCTCGCCGTGGCGGACGTGAGCGCAACCCCAACCGTGAGCGCGGATCCCGCGACACCGAGAAGAGCCAGTTCCTGGAGCGCGTTGTCACCATCAACCGCGTGTCGAAGGTCGTCAAGGGTGGTCGTCGCTTTAGCTTCACCGCTCTCGTCGTCGTCGGCGATGGAAACGGACTCGTCGGTGTCGGTTACGGCAAGGCCCGCGAAGTTCCCACGGCCATCTCGAAGGGTGTCGAGGAAGCGAAGAAGAACTTCTTCCGCGTTCCTCGCGTAGCTGCAACGATCCCTCACCCCGTCCAGGGTGAGGCCGCTGCTGGCGTCGTGCTGCTTCGTCCGGCCGCTGCAGGTACCGGTGTTATCGCCGGTGGTCCTGTCCGCGCCGTACTCGAGTGTGCTGGCATCCACGACGTTCTGAGCAAGTCGCTCGGTTCGTCGAACACGATCAACATCGTGCACGCCACGGTCGCTGCGCTCAAGCAGCTTGAGGAGCCTCGCGCGGTTGCCGCACGTCGCGGCCTCGAGCTCGAAGATGTCGCGCCGCTCCGCCTGGTCCGTGCCGATGCAGAGGCTCGCGGCGCTGCCGCGACCGCAAAGGCAGGTGTCTGATGGCCGCGCGCCTGAAAATTACACAGATCAAGTCAAAAATTAGTGAGAAGCAGAACCAGCGCGACACGCTGCGCAGCCTCGGACTTCACCGCATCAGCGATGTCGTTGTCCGCGAGGACAACGCGCAGAACCGCGGCTACGTGAAGACTGTCGCTCACCTGGTAAAGGTCGAGGAGATTGACTAATGGCTGACGAAAAGGAAGCTCCCAAGAAGGCAGCGCCCGCAAAGGCTGCTGCTGCCAAGGCTCCGGCCGCTAAGGCTCCGGCCAAGGCTGCTGCTGCCAAGGCGCCCGCAAAGGCCGCTGCTACCAAGGCTCCTGCAGCCAAGGCGGCAGCTGCCCCCAAGGCAGACAAGGCTCCGGCCGCTGCCAAGGCAAGCACGACGACTTCGGCCGCCGCTGCGAAGAAGGCCGCTCCGTCGGCCGACGTCGCACGCGCCCAGGTTCTCAAGGTCCACCACCTTCGCCCGGCACCTGGTGCCAAGAAGGCCCGCACCCGCGTCGGACGCGGTGAAGGCTCCAAGGGTAAGACGGCTGGCCGTGGAACCAAGGGTACGAAGGCTCGTTACTCCGTGCGTCCCGGCTTCGAGGCCGGAAACATCGGTTTCGTCATGCGAGCTCCGAAGCTGCGTGGGTTCAAGAACCCGTTCCGCGTCGAGTACCAGGTCGTCAACCTCGAGAAGCTCGCTGAGCTGTACCCCAACGGTGGAGATGTCACGATCAGTGACCTCGTCGCCAAGGGTGCCGTGCGTGACAACGAGAAGGTCAAGGTTCTTGGCTCCGGTGACATCGCGGTAAAGCTGAACGTCACGGTTGATAAGGTCTCCGGCTCCGCTGAGCAGAAGATCGTCGCCGCTGGTGGCTCGGTAAAGTAACAAGGCGCGATAGCGTTATGACGCGGAAAGCATAAGCTTGCCGCGGACGCGGGGTGATTGCCCCGCGTTGCCGCCACGGCGGCACAAACTTACGGTCGGGTGGGGTCCTAGCGGGCCCCACTCGAGCGAAGTTAATCTAGAAAGCAGGAGGCCTTGTGTTTAGAGCTGTCGCGCGAATTTTTCGCACGCCTGATCTTCGTCGAAAGATCGGGTTCACGCTCGGCATAATCGCGTTGTTCCGCCTCGGGTCGTTCGTCCCGGCGCCGTTCGTCGATTTTGGTAACGTCCAGGATTGCCTCGCGAATAACCAGAGCGCCTCGGGCCTCTACGAGCTGGTCAACCTCTTCAGCGGTGGAGCACTGCTGAAGCTGTCCATCTTCGCGTTGGGCATCATGCCGTACATCACGGCCTCGATCATCGTGCAGCTGCTGCGCGTGGTCATCCCACACTTCGACACCCTCTACAAGGAGGGACAGTCCGGCCAGGCAAAGCTGACGCAGTACACGCGTTATCTCACCATCGCGCTGGGCGTGCTGCAGTCAACAACTCTCATCACGGTGGCCCGCAGCGGCGCACTGTTCGGTACAAACACCGGCGTTCCGGCATGTACCGCTCTCATCACCGATGACTCCTGGTACGCGATCATGCTGATGGTCATCACCATGACCGCCGGTACCGGCCTGATCATGTGGATGGGCGAGCTCGTCACCGAGCGCGGCATCGGCAACGGAATGTCGCTGCTGATCTTCACGTCGATCGCCGCGCAGTTCCCCGGTTCGCTCTTTGCCATCGAGCAGTCCAAGGGCATCGAGACCCTCATCCTGGTCCTGGCGGTGGGCATCGTCATCATGGGTGCCGTCGTCTTTGTCGAGCAATCGCAGAGACGCATTCCCGTGCAGTACGCCAAACGTATGGTCGGCCGGCGAACGTATGGTGGCAACAACACCTACATCCCGATCAAGGTGAACATGGCCGGCGTTGTGCCCGTCATCTTCGCGTCATCCCTTCTGTACCTGCCCGCCCTCATCGCGCAGTTCAACCAGCCGACCGGTACGCAGGCGCCCGCCGCGTGGGTCACCTGGATCACGAACAACCTCGTGTCCGGTGACAACCCGCTGTACATGCTGTTCTACTTCGTTCTCATCGTCGGATTCACCTACTTCTACGTCGCGATCACCTTCAATCCGGAGGAAGTCGCCGACAACATGAAGAAGTACGGAGGGTTCATCCCCGGCATCCGTGCGGGTCGCCCGACGGCGGAGTACCTCGACTACGTGCTGACGCGCGTGACGCTTCCCGGATCGCTGTACCTCGGCCTGATCGCGCTTATCCCGCTGATCGCTCTCGGTCTCGTTGGCGCCAACTCGAACTTCCCGTTCGGTGGCGCGAGCATCCTGATCATCGTCGGTGTCGGACTGGAGACGGTCAAGCAGATCGACTCGCAGCTGCAGCAACGGCACTACGAGGGACTTCTGCGTTGAGCCGGTTCCTCCTGATCGGTCCCCCCGGCGCCGGCAAGGGCACGCAAGCCGTGCTTCTGTCGCAGATGCTCTCGATCCCCGCGATTTCCACGGGCGATATCTTTCGCAGCAACGTCAAGAACGAAACCGAACTCGGCAGGCTGGCGAAGGCGTTCATGGACGCCGGCGACAACGTTCCCGACAGCCTGACCAACGAGCTAGTTCGAGCGCGTCTGGTCGAGGATGACTCGGTCGCGGGATTCCTGCTCGACGGGTACCCGCGCACCGTAGACCAGGTTCGTGAGCTCGACGAATTCCTTGCAAGCCGTGACGAAGCTCTCGATCTCGTCATCGAACTGGTTGCCGACCCCGAGGTCGTGATTGCTCGCCTCAGCAAGCGCGCGACCGAGCAGGGCCGCTCTGACGACACCGAAGCCGTGGTGCGTCACCGCCTCGAGGTCTATGCCGAGCAGACGGAACCGCTCATCGACATTTACAGCTCCCGTGGGGTGCTGGTGAAGGTCGACGCGATCGGCACGGTCGAAGAAGTGACGGCCCGCATTGCGGATGCACTCGCCGCCCGTGGCATCAGCGTTCCCGAGCCCGACTCGGCAGCGGGCTAGTGGCGTCAGGGATTTACAAGTCTCCTGATGAACTGCGCGCACTCGTAGTTCCCGGCCGGATCACCTCCGATGCGCTTCTGGCCGTCCGCGATGCGATTCGCCCGGGCATCACGACGTTGGAGCTGGACTCGATCGCCGAATCCGTGATTCGCGGGGCCGGAGGCATCCCTAACTTCACGCTCGAGCCCGGGTATCACCACACGCTCTGCGTATCGATCAATGACGCCGTCGTGCATGGCGTTCCGAACGATCGCGTGATCGAGCCCGGCGACATCGTCTCGGTCGATTGCGGTGCGGAGTTCCAGGGCTGGAACGGCGACGCAGCCTTCACCGTCGTGGTTCCCGACCCGTCGCGCTCCGAACTCGTCGAACAGCGTCAGAGATTGTCGGATGTCACGGAGGAATCCCTCTGGGCGGGCATTGCAAGTCTCGCCACCGTGAAGTTCGTCAACGACATCGGCGCTGCGGTCGAAGACACCATCGATTCCGGAGCTGCCGCGGGCAGTCCCTACGGAATCATCGAAGATTTCACCGGCCACGGCATCGGCCGTTCGATGCACGAGGAGCCTCCGGTGTTCAACTACCGGGTTCGCGGCCACGGTGCGCGCGTCAAGCCGGGACTCGTTCTCGCGATCGAGCCCATGGTGACAAGCGGGACGATAGAAACGCATGTGCTGGCGGATGACTGGACCATCGTCACCGACGATGGATCCGACGCCGCGCACTGGGAGCACTCGACCGCTGTACATTCCGGCGGGATCTGGGTCCTCACCGCGCCGGACGGCGGAGCTTCGCGGCTTGCGCGCTACGGCGTCGTGCCCGTTCCGGTTCCGTGACGCCCGCCGATTACCGCTGTATGAGCACGACTTCCGTGAATCGCGGCGCGCCGGATTCTCCGGGCGCCGAGACGGAGTATAAGTCCAACTTGGCAAAACGGGTGGTTATCACCTAAGCTTGATCTTTGGTGTTTCAGGCCTGCTTTCTGCATGCCCATCGGCACCACAATCCAACGCACGACCATCAATTACTACTTTTAGCGACGAAGAGGCTATGGCCAAAAAAGACGGTGTCATCGAGATCGAAGGCGCAGTAGTCGAAGCTCTGCCCAACGCAATGTTCCGCGTTGAGCTGACCAACGGCCACCGTGTTCTTGCCCACATTTCGGGCAAGATGCGCCAGCACTACATCCGCATCCTCCCCGAGGACCGCGTCATCGTGGAGCTGAGCCCTTACGACCTGACCCGCGGTCGGATCGTTTACCGCTACAAGTAACGGTTGCTGGACAAGTAACGGCCCACGGCACTCCGAGGGTACGAAGACAGCGAACACAAGGAAACACAATGAAGGTCAACCCCAGCGTTAAGCCCATCTGCGAGCACTGCCGCGTCATCCGTCGTCACGGAAACGTCATGGTCATCTGCAAGTCGAACCCGCGCCACAAGCAGCGCCAGGGCTAAGCAGTAGTTTTACCCCTCATCACCACATAGCAGCACCAGATCCCGACGCCAGGACGTACGTCCTGGTTGCGGGGGACACCATCGGTCGGAGGCCGGTGTACAGGAGCTGTTACAGACCTCCACTTACTCCATAGGAGAAGCCACCATGGCACGTCTAGCAGGCGTCGACATCCCGCGCGATAAGCGCGTTGAGGTCGCACTGACTTACATCTACGGTGTTGGCCGTACGAGCGCCCTCAAAACGCTCGCCGACACTGACATCAGCGGAGAAATCCGTGTGAAGGATCTGACCGACGACCAGCTCGTCGCCCTTCGCGATTACATCGAAACGAACTTCAAGGTAGAGGGTGACCTCCGCCGTGAGGTCGCCGCCGACATTCGCCGCAAGGTTGAGATCGGTAGCTACCAGGGAATCCGTCACCGCCGCGGTCTGCCCGTTCACGGACAGCGCACCAAGACCAACGCTCGCACCCGCAAGGGCCCGAAGCGCACCGTCGCCGGCAAGAAGAAGGCCCGATAGCGAGCACTGCTCGTATCGCCATACACGTTTTAGGAGAACACCATGGCAGCACCAAAATCGGCCGCTCGTAAGCCGCGTCGTAAAGAGAAGAAGAACGTTGCAGTGGGCCAGGCCCACATCAAGTCCACGTTCAACAACACCATCGTTACCATCACCGACCCGAGTGGTGCCGTACTGAGCTGGGCTTCGTCCGGAACGGTCGGCTTCAAGGGCTCGCGTAAGTCGACGCCGTTCGCGGCTCAGCTTTCCGCCGAGTCCGCTGCTCGCCAGGCTCAGGAGCATGGCGTCAAGAAGGTTGACGTTTTCGTCAAGGGACCCGGCTCAGGCCGCGAGACCGCGATCCGTTCGCTCCAGGCCGCTGGCCTCGAGGTCGGCGTGATCAGTGACGTTACCCCGCAGGCGCACAACGGTTGCCGCCCGCCGAAGCGTCGCCGCGTCTAACTACATTCTTCGTCGTTGGTCCGGCGGTGCACGCCTCGCGTGCGCTGCCGGGCCACCGGCGCGTTTGTCGTTTGACTCCCGCACTTTTACAACTCAAAACACAAACGACGGGTTCGCCACCCGCCGAGCCCAAGTGTCATATAGCGGACACTTTGCCGAAAGGAATAACCAGTGCTCATTGCACAGCGCCCCACTCTTGCAGAAGAGAACATCTCCGAGTTTCGCTCGCGGTTCGTCATTGAGCCCCTCGAGCCCGGCTTCGGCTACACGCTCGGCAACTCGCTTCGTCGCACCCTGCTCTCCTCGATCCCCGGAGCCGCTGTAACCAGCATCCGTATCGACGGCGTACTGCACGAGTTCAGCACGGTCCCCGGTGTTAAGGAAGACGTCACCGAGGTCATCCTGAACATCAAGGGCCTGGTTGTCTCGAGCGAGCACGACGAGCCCATCACCGCGTACCTGCGCAAGCAGGGCGCTGGCCAGGTCACGGCTGCTGACATCTCGGCTCCCGCCGGTGTCGAGATCCACAACCCGGAACTGCTCATCGCGACGCTGAACGACAAGGCGAAGTTCGAGCTGGAACTGACCATCGAGCGTGGCCGCGGCTACGTGTCGGCGACTCAGAACCGCAGCGAGTTCAGCGAAGCCGGCCAGATCCCGGTCGACTCGATCTACTCGCCCGTTCTCAAGGTCACCTACCGCGTCGAGGCAACTCGTGCCGGTGAGCGCACCGACTTCGACCGCCTCGTGGTCGACGTGGAGACGAAGTCGGCAATCACCCCGCGTGACGCCATCGCTTCTGCCGGTCGCACGCTGACCGAGCTGTTCGGACTCGCCCGCGAGCTGAACACCGCCGCAGAGGGCATCGAGATTGGCCCGGCTCCGGTCGACGCCGTTCTGTCCAGCGAGCTCAGCATGCCGATCGAGGACCTCGACCTGTCTGTGCGCAGCTACAACTGCCTCAAGCGCGAGGGAATCAACACCGTGAGCGAACTCGTCGCACTGTCGGAGACGCAGCTCATGAACATTCGTAACTTTGGCCAGAAGTCGGTTGACGAGGTCAAGGACAAGCTCGTCGAGATGGGACTGTCCCTCAAGGACACCGTGCCCGGCTTCGACGGCGCTCACTTCTACGGCGGATACGACGACGAAGAGACGACCACCAACTAGGTTCGTCCCTCTCGACGTTCCCACGACTTCTTTCACACCTGGAGATTAACTAATGGCTGCACCTACCAAGGGACCCCGCCTCGGCGGAGGGCCGGCGCATGAGCGCCTCATGCTCGCGAACCTCGCGGCTGCCCTGTTCACCCACAAGTCCATCAAGACGACCGAGACGCGCGCCAAGCGCCTGCGTCCCGTCGCCGAGCGTCTGATCACGTTCGCAAAGCGTGGCGACCTGCACGCTCGTCGTCGCGTTCTCGCGACGATCGGCGACAAGACCGTTGTGCACGAGCTCTTCACGGAGATCGCGCCCCTGGTCGAGCTGCGCGAGGGTGGCTACACCCGCATCACGAAGCTGGGCTTCCGCAAGGGAGACAACGCGTCGATGGTCCAGATGGAGCTCGTTCTCGAGCCCGTCAACCCGAAGCCGAAGAGCGCCAAGAAGGCCGCTGCCGCTGCAGCGACCGACGCTCCCGAGGAGACCCCGGTCGAGGAGACCGTAGTCGCCGAGGACGAGACGGTTGACGCTCCCGTCGAGGAGACCGAGGCTCCGGCCGAGGATGCTCCCGCCGAGGACGCCAAGTAACATCAGCTTTTCTTCATCAGGCCCCGCCGGTTCGGCGGGGCCTGATGTGTTTAAGGCGGGGTCGGAGGGAGAAGTTAGAATCGTGGGCGTGGAAAATGCAGCAGCACCGGAGAAAGACGACGCCCTGACGCGCCTGCGCCTGGACATCGCCTACGACGGCGGCTCGTTCAACGGCTGGAGCAAGCAGCCGGATCTGCGGACGGTGCAGGGTGCCATCGAAGACGCGCTCGCGATCGTCTTCCGCCGTCACCAGCCCATCCCTACCCTCACCGTCGCCGGGCGCACGGACGCCGGCGTGCATGCCCTTGGCCAGGTGGCGCACCTCGACCTCACCGACGCCCAGCTGCACAGCCTTGACCGGCCCCGCCGTGGCAAGCTCGCCGGGCGCGTGTACGACGGACCCGCCTCCCTCGGCAGGCGCATCAACGGCATCGCGGGCCTGGACAGCGACGTGTACGTCTCGCGTTCCTACATCGCTCCGGACGGATTCGACGCGCGCTTCTCAGCGACCTGGCGGCGGTACGAGTACCGGATCGCGGACACGGCGGCACCGCGCAATCCACTCGAACGCCACCGCACGCTCTGGTACCCCGCGCTTCTCGACGTTGACGTGATGAATGAGACGGCGGCATCCCTCATCGGTCTCTACGACTGGGTGGCCTACTGCAAGCCCCGCGAGGGTGCGACAACCGTGCGCAGCCTGCAGGAGTTCACCTGGCACCGCGAAGACGACGGCGTGCTCGTCGCACGCGTGAAGGCCGACGCCTTCTGCCACAGCATGGTGCGCTCGCTCGTGGGTGCGTGCGTGGCGGCGGGCCAGGGCAATCTCGCGCCGGGCCGTCCCGCAGAGATTCGTGACGAGGCGGCACGCACTGCCGAGTACAAGGTCATGCCCGCCAAGGGGCTCGTGCTCGTTGAAGTGGGATATCCGGATGACGCGGAGTTGGGTGCCCAGGCGGAGCTGACGCGCCGCCGCCGCACGGCTCTTGTCGCCAGCGGGCCGGGAATGGATGCACCGGCGCTGTAGCGTCGTCGGCGCGACATCCGCTCTCCCGCCCACCGGCTCGTTTGACCAAAGCGCGCCTGACCGGCTAATGTAGACCCTTGGTGCCTGCGCCTTTATGCAGAGCATCCGAAGTTGAGCCCTCCACCGGCATCCTTCCGCGCATATCTTGCACGGAATCTTCCACGGAGCGGGATTCACGAACGCCTCATTTCGAATAGAAAGCAGTACAGCTGTGACTCGTACGTTCTCGCCCACCCCCGCTGATGTTCAGCGCGACTGGGTCATCATCGACGCAACCGACATCGTGCTCGGCCGTCTCGCTAGCCACGCGGCTACCCTCCTTCGTGGAAAGCACAAGCCGACGTTTGCGCCCCACATGGACATGGGTGACTTCGTCATCATCATCAACGCAGAGAAGATCGCCCTGACGGGATCGAAGCTCACCGAGAAGAACCTCTACCGTCACTCCGGTTACCCGGGAGGCATCAGCGCCACGACGTACTCCGAGATGCTCGAGCGTTTCCCCACGCGTGCCGTGGAGAAGGCAGTTCGCGGAATGCTCCCGAAGAACTCGATCGGTCGCGCTCAGCTCACCAAGCTCAAGGTCTACGCGGGCCCCGAGCACCCTCACGCTGCGCAGCAGCCCAAGCCGTACACCCTCGGCCAGGTCGCGCAGTAGCGCCCCCCCGCCAGACCTAAGACTTAAGGATTCACGACAGTGGCGAAGATCGCAGACATCATCGAAGAGGCTCCCGAGAGCTTCACTACCGAGACCCCGACCACCGAGGCGCCTAAGGCTCCCCGTCCGGTTCTCACCGTTCCCGGCGCAGCCGTCGGACGTCGCAAGCAGGCTATTGCCCGCGTGCGTCTCATCCCCGGCGCTGGCACCATCACGGTCAACGGCCGTACGCTCGAGGACTACTTCCCGAACAAGCTGCACCAGCAGCTCATCAACGACCCGTTCAAGATCCTCGATCTTCTCGGCAGCTACGACGTCATCGCGAAGATCTCCGGCGGTGGCCCCTCCGGCCAGGCCGGCGCACTGCGCCTCGGCATCTCGCGTTCGCTGAACCAGATCGACGAAGAGAACAACCGTGCGGCCCTGAAGAAGGCCGGCTTCCTGAGCCGTGACGCTCGCGTCAAGGAGCGCAAGAAGGCCGGACTCAAGAAGGCACGTAAGGCTCCTCAGTTCTCGAAGCGCTAGACCGCACCCCGTAACCGGCAGCAGATATGCCACGGTTATTTGGTACGGATGGTGTCCGTGGGCTCGCCAACAGCGAGCTCACGGTTGAACTATCCCTCGGCCTTGCCCAGGCGGCAGCAGTCGTCCTGGGTAAGGGCCGTGTGGCCGACGGTCGACGCGCCTCTGGCCGTCGTCCCGTTGCAGTGGTCGCGCGCGACCCCCGGGTGTCGGGCGAGTTCATCGCGGCATCCGTTGCCGCGGGGCTCGCAAGCTCCGGCGTCGACGTTTACGACGCGGGAGTCATCCCCACCCCGGCCGCGGCGTTTCTCGTTGCCGACCTCGGTGCCGACTTTGGCGTGATGATTTCCGCCTCGCACAACCCGGCGCCCGACAACGGCATCAAGTTCTTTGCCACTGGTGGCACCAAGCTCCCGGACGAGGTCGAAGACCGCATTGAAGCGGCTCTGCTCGCCCCCAAACTTTCCCCGACCGGCGGCGACGTTGGACGGATCCGTCGATTCGCCGATGCGGAAGACCGCTACGTCGTGCACCTGTTGTCGACGCTTCCCAACCGTCTCGACGGCATCCACGTCGTGCTCGACTGCGCGCACGGCGCTGCCGCGGGCGTATCCCCGCAGGTCTTCACCGACGCCGGTGCCCGTGTCACGGTGATCGGCGCCGATCCCGACGGCATGAACATCAACGATGGCGTGGGTTCCACCCACCTGGACAACCTCGCCCGCGCGGTTATCGAGCACGGGGCCGACCTCGGCATCGCCCACGACGGTGACGCCGACCGCGCCCTCGCCGTGGATGCCAATGGCACCATCGTCGACGGCGACCAGATCATGGCAATCCTCGCGATCGCCATGGCCGATCGCGGAGCCCTCGTGAACCGCACGCTCGTCGCCACGGTGATGAGCAACCTCGGACTGCGTCGCGCCATGGCCGAGAATGACATCGCGATGCTCGAAACCCGCGTCGGCGACCGCTACGTTCTCGAGGCACTCAACGAGCACGCGCTCTCCCTTGGCGGTGAGCAGTCCGGTCACGTGATCATGACGCGCTTCGCCACCACCGGTGACGGCATCCTCACCGGCCTGCACCTCGTCGCCGAGATGGCCCGCACCGGCAAGACCCTCGCCGAGCTCGCCTCCGTCATGACGGTCTACCCGCAGACCCTCGTCAACGTGCGCGGCGTCGATCACCACGCGCTGTCGGCCAACACCGTCATCGCGGACGCCGTCGCCGCCGCAACCGCAGGCCTCGGCGATTCCGGACGGGTGCTGCTGCGTCCATCGGGCACCGAGCCGATGGTGCGCGTGATGGTCGAGGCCGAAGATCAGCTCGCCGCGGACACCATCGCCGAAGAGCTGGCCGCGGTCGTTCGTGAGCAACTCGCGCTCTAGAGGCATCCACTCGTCCCTGTATTAAAGGGGCGGATGACCCGTGCCGCCGCTAGATCTTGCGGAGGAGCACGCTGCTGACCTGGTGATTCGAGTCCTTGCGCAGCACGAGTGAGGCACGTGCCCGCGTGGGCAGGATGTTCTGCACGAGGTTCGGCTCATTGATCGCCGCCCAGATTCCCTCGGCGCGCGTGGTCGCCTGCTCCTCGGTGAGCGAGGCGAAACGGTGAAAGTACGACTGCGGGTTGGTGAATGCCCCGCGCTGCAGCGACAGGAAGCGGTCGACGTACCACTTGGCGATGTCGCCGGTCCTGGCATCCACATAGATCGTGAAGTCGAAGAGGTCGCTGACGGCCAGGCGTCCCGGCGTCGGAGGCTGCAGAACGTTGAGGCCCTCGACGATGAGCACGTCGGGGCGACGCACCACCACCTCGGCGTTCGGAACGATGTCGTAGTTCAGGTGCGAGTAAAAGGGAGCGCGCACCTCCGTGGCACCGCTCTTGATCTTGCTCACGAAGCGCAGCAGCGCTCGGCGGTCGTAGCTCTCGGGGAAGCCCTTGCGGTCCATGATGCCGCGGCGCTCGAGCTCGGCGTTCGGATACAGAAACCCGTCGGTGGGCACCAGCTCGACCCGGGGAGTGTCTTCCCAGCGGGCAAGCAGTTCGCGCAGCAGCCGGGCGACGGTGGATTTGCCCACGGCGACGGATCCGGCGATGCCGATCACGAACGGGGTGCTCGGGGTGCGATCCCCGAGAAACGTGCTCGTCGACCTGTGCAGGTCGCGGGCGCCGGCCACGTAGAGGTTGAGCAACCGGCTCAGCGGCAGGTACACGTCGGTGACCTCGCGCATGTCGAGCAGATCGCCGAGTCCGCGCAGTTGCACCAGCTCCAGCTCCGTGAGCGGCAGGTGCGTTGTGGGCGCAAGGGCGGCCCAGTCGTCCCTATCGATCTCGACATAGGGGGAGAGGTGGTTGAGATCAGGCATTGCAGACAACGCTAGCGCTTTGCGAGCGGATGCCCCGGCGGAGCGCGCCCTCGCGGCGGGAGACCAGCTCGTCAAAGTAAGATCGGCTGCATGTGTGGAATCGTTGGCTACGTCGGTCCAAATAGCAGCCTCGATGTTTTGCTTGCGGGGTTGAGTCGGCTCGAATACCGCGGCTACGACTCCGCCGGCGTTGCGGTCATCGACGACGCGGGACATATCGGCACCCGCAAGCGCGCCGGCAAGCTCAAGGAGCTGCTGGGCGAACTCGAGGAGACCCCTCTCAATGACGGCAAGACCGGCATCGGGCACACCCGCTGGGCCACCCACGGCGGCCCGAACGACAGCAACGCCCACCCGCACCTCGGGGACAACGGCAAACTGGCGCTGATCCACAACGGCATCATCGAAAACTTCTCCGAACTCAAGCAGGAGATGCTCGACGCGGGCGAGAGCTTCACCAGCGAGACCGACACCGAGGTCGCCGCCATCATGGTGGGCCGCGAGTATCGCGCGACCGGTGACCTCACCGAGAGCATGCGCCGCGTCGTCGCCCGTCTCGAGGGCGCATTCACCCTGCTCATCGTGCACGAGGACAGCCCCGGCGTCGTCGTCGGTGCCCGCCGCAATTCCCCGCTCGTCATCGGGCTTGGTGACGGCGAGAACTTCCTCGGCTCCGACGTCGCCGCCTTCGTGGGATTCACCCGTCGCGCCATGGAAATCGGCCAGGACCAGATCGTCACCATCCGGCCCGACTCGGTGCTCGTCACCGACTTCGACGGCGCCGCCGTGCAGAACACCGAGTATGAGGTCGCGTGGGATGCCTCGGCCGCCGAAAAGGGTGGCTGGGCGAGCTTCATGGCCAAGGAGATCAGCGAGGAGCCGGAGGCCGTCGCCAACACGCTTCGTGGTCGCATCCACGACGGCGCGGTCACGCTGCCGGAACTCGCCGTTCTCGATGACGTTGTGCTCGCCGGGATCAACCGTGTCATCGTCATCGCCTGTGGAACCGCCGCCTATGCGGGTGCCGTGGGCAAGTACGCGATCGAGAAGTGGGCGCGCGTTCCGGTCGAGGTGGAGCTCAGCCACGAGTTCCGCTACCGCGACCCGATCCTCGACGAGCGCACGCTCGTTGTCTCGATCAGCCAGTCGGGCGAGACCATGGACACCCTGATGGCCGTCAAGTACGCAAAGGCGTCCGGCGCCCGGGTGCTCTCGATCTGCAACACCCAGGGCTCCACGATCCCCCGCGAGTCGGAGGCGGTCATCTACACGCACGCGGGACCTGAGGTCGCCGTGGCATCCACCAAGGCATTCGTCGCCCAGATCACCGCCCTGTACCTGCTGGGATTGCACCTCGCCCAGGTGCGCGGAACCCTCAGCGCCGAAGCAATTGCCGAGAACGTCGAAGAACTGCGCGCCGTTCCGGAGAAGATCACCGAGGTGCTCGAGGTCTCCAAGTCCATCGGCCAGCTGGCCCACTGGATGACGGACACCCAGTCGGTGCTGTTCCTCGGTCGCCACGTCGGGTACCCCATCGCGATGGAGGGTGCGCTGAAGCTCAAGGAGCTCGCGTACATCCACGCCGAGGGTTTCGCCGCCGGCGAGCTCAAGCACGGCCCGATCGCGCTCATCGAGCCCGGCCAGATCGTCTTCGTGGTTGTGCCGTCGCCGCGCGACCCCTCGTCGCTGCACCCCAAGGTCGTCTCGAACATCCAGGAGATCCGCGCCCGCGGTGCCCGGGTGATCGCGATCGCCGAGCAGGGGGACGCCGCCGTGCTGCCCTTCGCCGACGAGGTCATCCCGATCCCGCTCGCCGGGTCGTTCTTCGAGCCCTTCCTCGCGGTCGTCCCGCTCCACATCTTCAGCATGGAACTCGCCATGGCCAAGGGACTCGACGTCGACCAGCCGCGGAACCTCGCCAAGTCCGTCACCGTCGAGTAGCAGCGGATCGTGATCGTCGGCATCGGCGTTGACGTGGTCGACCTCGCGAGGTTCGAGCGCGCGGTCGATCGCACCCCCGCGCTGCGTGAACGCCTGTTCGCCCCGGCCGAGCGTGGCCTTCCGCTGCGCTCGCTCGCGGGCAGGTTCGCCGCCAAGGAAGCTCTCATCAAGGCGATCGGCGACTCCACCGGTGTCACCTGGCAGGACATGGAGATCGTCTCCGATGGCCACCGCAACCCGTCGTTCCTTCTACATAACGCCGTGAAGCGCATCGTCGCCGAGCGCGGCATCACGACCGTTCACCTCTCGATGTCCCACGACGGCGGTATCGCGATCGCCTACGTGGTTGCAGAGCACGATGAGGAGAGCGGATGACCCGCCCGACGCGCGAGGCCCGCATAGATCTCTCGGC
Source organism: Glaciihabitans sp. dw_435 (assembly GCF_018449675.1). Taxonomy (GTDB): domain Bacteria; phylum Actinomycetota; class Actinomycetes; order Actinomycetales; family Microbacteriaceae; genus Glaciihabitans. Next base: position 57,716 of record NZ_JAAVUZ010000008.1, read on the forward strand.
CATCCGGCACAACATCGCGTCACTTCGCTCGGCCACGGCCCCCGCGCGGGTCATGGTGGTGGTGAAGGCGGGCGCCTACGGACACGGCGCGATCGAGGTCGCCCGGGCCGCCGTCGACGCCGGAACCGACTGGCTCGGCGTCGTGGACGTGTCGGAGGCCCTCGCGCTGCGGGACGCCGGCATCACGGCTCCGGTGCTGGCGTGGCTGCACGGGACCGAGACCGACTTCGCCCCGGCAATCGCGGCGGGCATCGACATCGGTGTGAGCTCGCTCGGGCAGCTGGAGAGCGTCGCGGCCGCGGTCACCGACACCTCGGGGAACGCCCCGTTCGCCAGCGTGCACCTCAAGCTCGACACCGGGCTCGGACGCAACGGCATCGAGGAATCCCAGTGCGCCGCCGTCTTCGCCCGCGCTTACGAGCTCGAGCGCGAGGGGCGTGTGCGCATCCGTGGAATCTTCAGCCACCTCGCCAACGCCGGCGAGGACGAGGATCTCGAGCAGGTGCGTCGGTTCGAGGCCCTCGTCGACCAGGCCACAGCAGCCGGTCTCACCCCGGAGCTGCGCCACCTCGCCGCGACGGCCGGTGCCCTGCGGGTGCCGTCGAGCCGCTATGACCTCGTGCGCCTTGGCATCGGTGTGTATGGGCTGTCACCGTTCGACGACACCACCTCCGCCGCGCTCGGCCTCCGCCCGGTGATGGAGCTGAGCGCCGAAATCGTCTCGGTGAAGCGAGTCCCCGCCGGCAGTGGCGTGTCCTATGGCTTCACCTACCGCACCGACGCGGAAACCACGCTCGTGCTTGTGCCGCTTGGATACGCCGACGGGATACCCCGCCACGCGTCATCCCGCGGTCCCGTCTTCATCAACGGCAAGACCTACCGGGTGAGCGGTCGGATCGCCATGGACCAGTTCGTCGTCGACATCGGGCAGGACACCGCTGTCGTCGGTGATCGGGCTGTGCTGTTCGGCGACCCGGCGACCGGTGTTCCCGCGGCCGACGACTGGGCGACGGCGGCCGACACCATCAACTACGAGATTGTGACCCGCATCGGGCCGCGCGTGACCCGGACCTACACGTCATGATCCACCTGACGATCGCGACACCGGATGACATGGCGCTGTTCGGTGCCCGGCTCGCGGGGCAGCTGCGCGCCGGAGACCTCGTCACGCTGAACGGCGAGCTCGGGGCGGGAAAGACCACCCTCACCCGGGGGCTCGGCGAAGCGCTCGGTGTGCGTGGCGCGGTCACCAGCCCCACGTTTGTGCTCGCCCGGACGCACCCGCGGCTGGAGGAGGGGGCGGCCCCCCTCGTGCACGTCGATGCCTACCGCCTGTCGAGCGCGGTCGAGCTGGATGACCTGGATATCGATTTCGAACGCTCCATCGTTGTGGTCGAGTGGGGTGCCGGTCTGCTCGACGGCATCACCGACACCTGGCTCTCGATCGATATCGTGCGCCCGGTCGGGGGAGTGGAGACGGACGAGGGCGTCGAACCCCGCGAGGTGACCGTCACCGGCAACGGTGACCGGTGGAAAGACTTAGGGTGGGTCGGTGCTTCTAGCGATTGATACCTCCGCGGGAACCAGTGTCGCGGTCGTTGACCGTGATCTCGGGGTTCTCGCCGAGCTGACCGAATTGGACACCCGCCGGCACGCCGAGGTGATCGGCAGCATGATCGCCGAGGCGCTGCGGCTGTCGGGTGTGGCTGTAACCGACTTGAGCGGTGTCGCCGTGGGCATGGGACCCGGCCCGTTCACGGGCCTGCGCGTCGGGATCGCCGCCGCCCGCGCCTTCGCCTTCGGTGCGCACAAGCCCGTGGTTCCCGTGGTCAGCCACGACGCCATCGCGTTCGGGGCAACCGAGCCGATCCTCGTGGTGACGGACGCCCGTCGGCGCGAGGTGTACTGGTCCGCTTATTCTGGGTCGGATGAGCAGGGGCTACCCGTGCGCACGGCGGGACCGGGGCTCGTTCGTCCCGATGACCTGCCCGGCGCGGTGGCCGGGTATGAGGGGTACCGCCGGGTCGACGCGGAAAGCGTGTCCGGGGCATCCATTGGGCTGCTCGCCGAAGGGCTGTACCTGCACAAGCGTGCGTTCGCCGGCAACGATGCTCTGTACCTGCGCTCGCCGGATATCTATGTGTCCGCCGGCCCGAAGCGGGTCAGCTGATGGCCTGGCAGTTGCGTGTGGCGGGCGTCGCCGACCTCGATGACATCATGGCGATCGAGACGCCCACGTTTGGAACGGATGCCTGGTCCGCCTCGGCGATGGCGTCGGACCTGCAGAGCGCGCACACCTATTACCTCGTCGCCTTTCACCCCGAGACGCCGACCCTCGTCGAGGGATATGCGGGGCTGTTGGCGCCGCGGCGCAGTGCTGACGCGGACATCCAGACCATTGCCGTCGCTGCATCCGCCCGCCGTCAGGGTCTCGGCCGGGTGCTCATGCAGGCGCTCATTGCCGAGGCGCGGGACCGCGGAGCGCGCTCGGTGTTTCTCGAGGTGCGCGCGGACAACCCCGGTGCCCAGAAGCTGTACGACGAGCTCGGGTTTGAGCAGATCGCCGTGCGGCCCCAGTACTACCAGCCCGACGGAGTGGACGCCCACATCATGAAGTTGACAGTCACCCCCGCGAGCCTCAGCCCGGCGGTCGGCGCGTGACCGCCGGTACCGCCGCCGAGCGGCTGGTGCTCGGCATCGAGACCAGTTGCGACGAGACTGGCATCGGCATCGTGCGCGGGTCGACGCTGCTCGCCAACGTGATTTCGTCGTCCATGGAGGAGCACGCGCGATACGGCGGTGTCGTGCCCGAGGTTGCCGCCCGCGCCCACCTCGAAGCGCTCGAACCCGCGCTCCGCGCCGCGCTGACGGAAGCGGGCGTCACCCTCGAGGAGCTCGACGCGATCGCCGTCACGAGCGGGCCGGGGCTGTCCGGCGCGCTCATGGTCGGCGTCGGGGCTGCCAAGGCGCTCGCCGTGGCCACCGGCAAGCCGCTGTACGCCGTGAACCACCTCGTCGGCCACGTCGGCGCGGACGTGCTGCGTGCCGACGGCACCGAGATCGAACTTCCCACCGTCGCCCTCCTCGTGTCCGGCGGTCACACCTCCCTGCTCCTCGTGCGCGACCTCGTGTCGGACGTCGAGTTGCTCGGTGAGACCATCGACGACGCCGCGGGCGAAGCGTTTGACAAGGTCGCCCGCCTGCTCGGGCTTCCCTATCCCGGTGGCCCCGAGATCGACCGCGCCGCCGTCGGCGGGGATCCGAAAGCCATCCGCTTCCCGCGCGGTCTCAGCCTGCGGAAAGACATGGAGAAGCACCGCTACGACTTCTCGTTCTCCGGGCTGAAGACGGCCGTGGCGCGGTGGGTCGAGCAGAAGCGCGACTCCGGAGAGGAAGTGCCGGTGGCGGATGTCGCGGCGAGCTTCCGTGAAGCCGTTGCCGACATTCTGTTGACCAAGGCCCTTGCCGCGTGCGCCGACACCGGGGTGAAGCGGCTGCTGCTCGGCGGCGGCGTGGTCGCCAACGCCCGCATCCGACAGCTCGCCACGGAGCGGTGTGCCGCCGCGGGCATCGAACTGCGCATCCCGCCCCTCGATCTGTGCACGGACAACGGTGCGATGATCGCTGCCCTCGGCGCCCAGCTCATGCAGGCGGGCCATGCGCCGTCGGGCCTCGATTTCGGGGCAGACTCCACGCTGCCGGTCACGACCATCCAGGCGTAGCCTCACCGGTTACTGACAGGCACCACTCCGGCTTGGTACCGTGGCCTCAACGCTCGCTCACAGGGTGAGAGAGCAAATCGTAGGAGGGGTATCTGATGAGCCAAGAAAACCCGGGCAACACCGACGGCACCGAAAATGGGGGAGGGCCCGCCGAGGGCACGCCAGAGATTCCCGTTCCGCCCGTTGTTCCTCCCGCGGTCCCACCGGTTGAACCACCGGTCGACGGTCCTCCCGTGACGCCGCCGCTCGCGCCGCCGCCCGCCTACACGGCACCGTCGGCATACGGGCCCCCCGGTGCACCCATCGCGCCACCGCCATACGGCTACCCCACTGCCGCTCGGGCGCCGATCCTCAGCATCCTGTCGATGGTCGCCGGCATCATCTCCACCATCGGCCTCTGGGTCGTCTTCTTCCCCCTCGGCGGAATCCCGGGACTCCTGTTCCCGGTGGCGGCGCTGGTGCTCGGCTACCTGGGCAAGAAGCGCGAACCGCAGACGGCCCGGGGGTTTTGGCTTGCGGGCATCATCATGGGATACGTCGGAGTCGCCGCCGCCATCCTGTCGATCATCGGCTGGATCCTGCTCTTTGTAATCAGCGGCACGGACAGCACCTACAACTAACCCCGGCGCCTAGAACCGCACGCGCTCGCACAGCAGTGCGACGTGACGACCCGCGACCCTCGTGAGAACGAGGGTCGCGGCGTTAGCGCCCTTGAGCGCGAGCTTCTTGCGCAGCAGGGCGGGATCCACGTCCACACCCCGTTTTTTGATTTCGAGCGTGCCGATGGACCGCGCGCTCAGTTCTTTCCTGAGCTTCTTCTCATCGAAGGCAAAGGTCTCCACGACGCGGAAGCAGCTCGCGAATGGCGTCAACACCGCGTCATCCGCCGTCAGGTACGCAATCGAGTCGCTCAGCATCCGGGCGCCGAGGCTGCGGGCGAGATCGCCGATCAACCGTGCGCGGATCACGGATCCGTCCGGCTCGTACAGGAACTCGCCGAGTTCGTCGACCTCGGCATCCTCGCTGTCGCCGTCGGAGGTGAGCTCCGCCGAGCCGTGATCGCCGATGACGAGAGCCGCGCGGGTGATGCCCGGCCGGGCGAGCTCACCGAACCACAGCCCAAGTTCGACGACGTCGTGATCGACGGACACCCACTGCGCCTCCGCGCCGGCGGGAATCAGGTCGCGATCGATGCCAGGGCCCAGCTTGACGCCCGTCGGAAGCGTCGCCCCGATGCCAAACGCGAAGTCGAGCGACGGCGACCAGTCGGCGGGGTTGCTCAGCCGGCGTGACGCGTTGCGGCGGGCCGGATCGAGGTAGACACCGTCGATGCCGGCGAGGTCAAACTCGGTGACGTCGGCGTGCTCGACGCGTGCGCTCTCCCAGGGGGCAAGGTTGTAGGAGGCGATTGCTGCCGTGACTTCGTCGCGCTCGACGGCGGTCACGGCGATGTCCAGCGCGGCGATGGCCAGGGCGTCGGCACCGATGCCGCACCCGAGGTCGGCGATGTGCGTCAGTCCCGCCCGCTGAAAACGGCCTGCGTGCTGCGCGGCGACGGGGAGCCGTGTCGCCTGCTCGAGGCCAGCCTCGGTGAAGAGCATGCGCGAGGCGAACGGCCCGAACTTGCCGACCGCCTTCGCCCGCAGCCGTGACTGGCTGAGAACCGCGGCGACGAGTTCGGGCGAGTGTCCGGCCTTGCGCAGGTCGGCGACCGCGCGCACGGGGTCATCGCCCGCCTCATAGGTAGGGAGCGAATCGAGTAGCCGCAGTCCCTCCGGGGAAAGAAGCTGGAGAAGTTCTGCCGTGTGCATCCGCCAATCCTCCCGCACTATGGGCGGTTCAGGAGGCACGGATGCCTCGACAATTGGCACTCGGATTGAATGAGTGCCAACGTCCGGCGTATAGTTGCTCTGGCACTCTCATAGGGAGTGTGCCAACCAGTTCTTTAAGAAAGTAGAGGTCAACCGTGTCGGTCTCCATCAAGCCGCTCGAGGATCGCATCGTCATCAAGCAGGTCGAGGCAGAAACGACCACTGCTTCCGGACTTGTCATTCCTGACACCGCGAAGGAAAAGCCCCAGGAGGGCGAGGTTGTAGCTGTAGGCCCCGGCCGCATCGACGACAACGGTAACCGCATCCCCCTCGACATCGTCGTGGGCGACAAGGTCATTTACTCCAAGTACGGCGGAACCGAGGTCAAGTACGGCGGAGAGGACCTTCTCGTTCTCTCGGCTCGCGACGTCCTCGCGGTAGTCGTTCGCTAACACCCCCGCAGCCAAAGTCGTCCTCATCGACGACTTTCTGCCGAAAGGCCTCGTGGTTCTGCCACGGGGCCTTTCTCCGTTAAACACCGCCGCTAGGCTGGCGTTCGTGTCAGCTCCCGAGACCCCCACCGTGCCCGCCCGCTCCCGCGAAAGCCGCACCGGCGCGGGGATCGCGTACGCGGTCGGCGCCTACGGACTCTGGGGCCTCCTGCCCGCATTCTTCCTCCTGCTCGCGCCCGCCGGAGCGGCCGAGATCGTGGCCTGGCGCATCCTGTTCTCCCTCGTGTTCTGTGCGCTGCTGCTCACCGTCACCCGGGGATGGGGGCGATTCATCGCCATCCTCCGCGACCGCCGCACCCTGCTGACGCTCGGGCTCGCGGGCATCCTGATCCTCATCAACTGGTCGACCTATATCTTCGCGACACTGAACGGGCAGGTGGTCGAGGCGGCGCTCGGGTACTTCACCAATCCGATCGTGACGGTGCTGCTGGGCGTCTTCGTGCTGCGGGAGCGCCTGCGGGTGCTGCAGTGGACCTCGATCGTCATCAGTGCCGTCGCGGTCCTGGTGCTGGCGCTGAACTACGGCGCATTCCCGTGGGTGGCGCTGATCCTCGCGTTCTCCTTCGGTACCTACGGGCTGATCAAGAAGACCGTGGGCGGCCGTGTCGACGCGATCAGCGGCCTGACCATCGAAACTATGTGGCTTGCTCCCATCGCCGCCGCCGCTCTCATCGCCGTGTCGGTGACCACCGGCCTGACGATCGGCACCATCAGCGCCGGCCACACCCTTGCGCTGCTGAGCACCGGTGTCGTGACTGCTGTGCCACTACTGTTTTTTGCCGCGGCCGCCGGCCGACTTCCGCTGACCTACCTCGGGCTCACGCAGTACCTCGCACCGATCCTGCAGTTCCTCATCGGCGTATTCCTGCTGAAAGAAGACATGCCGCCTGCGCGCTGGGCGGGCTTCGCGCTCATCTGGGTGGCCCTTATCGTGCTCACGGTCGACATGTTCGTGTCATCTCGTGCATCGCGCCGGTTGACGCTCAATCCCGTTGCCTGAGATCGGATCCGCAACGATATCCGCAGGACTTTTGCAGCTAGATCACAGAATGTAACGATTGCGTCGCGTTACACGCCCGTAACACCGATGTATTGTGCCGGTTGTCTGGGCCGCCTAAGTTGGCAGCACGCACACAGCAAATCTGCGTGCCTTCCCTTTCACATTCCAAGGAGCAACATGGGTGCATTCTCCCGGACCAAGTCCGCCATTGGCGCACGGTCAGTCAAATCGGCAATCAGTGCCCTCGCCCTCGTCGGCGCCGGCGCACTGATCCTCAGCGGCTGCGCATCCACCCCGAGCGACTCGTCGAGCGGCGACGCCTCGAAGGACCTCACGCTGAAGCTCGGCACGATCCTGCCGCAGACCGGTTCCCTCGCAGTCCTCGGCCCGCCCGAGTTCGCGGGTGTAGACCTCGCCATCCAGGACATCAACGCTGCCAAGGCCGGCATCACCGTTGGCGTAACTCACACGGACTCCGGTGACACGAAGACCAACATCGCGACGCAGTCGGCGACCAAGCTCCTGAGCGAGGGCGTCAGCGCCATCATCGGTGCTGCATCGTCCAGCGTTTCGCTGACCTTCATCGACCAGGTCACCAAGGCCGGCGTTGTGCAGATCTCCCCGGCCAACACCTCGCCCGACTTCACGTCCTACAAGGACAACGGCTTCTACTGGCGCACCGCCCCCTCGGACGTTCTCCAGGGACGCGTTCTCGGCCAGAAGGTTCTCAAGGATGGCGCGCTCAACGTGTCGATCTTGTACCAGAACGACTCCTACGGACAGGGCCTCGACGACAACGTCAAGAAGGCACTGGAAGACGGCGGCGCTACCGTCGGCGAGAACGTCGCGTTCGACCCGGCTGCCACCAGCTTCGCCTCGGAGGTCACCTCGGTTCTCTCCTCGAAGCCCGACGCCCTCGTAGTCATCTCCTTCGACCAGCTGAAGGCCATCGCGCCTGAGCTCAAGAAGAACGGCTTCGACTTCAAGAAGTTCTACGGAACTGACGGAAACTACGGCGTCATCACCGACGCGTACACGGACGTCGACATCGCCGGCGCTCAGTTCACCAACCCCGGTGTCAACGCTTCGGCCGACTTCCAGACCAAGCTGCAGGCTCTCGTCAAGGAGCAGGGTAACCCCGCGCTCTCTGTCTTCAGCTACGCACCTGAGTCGTACGACGCCACCACGCTTGTTGCTCTCGCTGCCCTCGCCGGCGGCGCGACGGACGGCGCGACCATCAAGGCAAACCTGAAGGCTGTTTCCGAGGGCGGCACGAAGTGCGAGAGCTTCGCTGACTGCGCCAAGCTCCTCACGGACGACCCCAAGGCTGACATCAACTACGACGGACTCTCCGGTCCGATCACGTTCGATGACAATGGCGACCCGTCGCAGGCCTACATCTCGATCTACAAGTACCTCGCTGGTAACAAGACCGAGTACGAGTCCGCCGAGTTCGGTGACCTCTCCAACGGCTAATCCCCGTTACTAGAAAGACCCCGGTTCTCCTCGTGAGAACCGGGGTCTTTTTTGTTCGTCGGCGTAGTGAGGAATCAGGATGCCTCGAGCCGCAGCATCATCGCGTCTGAGCCGCCAACCCTCCCGACCACGATGAACCCGACCGACTCGTAGAGCCGGCGGGCGCGGGTGTTGCCGTCCTCCACGCTGAGGCTGACCGCCCGGAGTCCCCGGCTCGCGGCATCCGCTATCGACCGCTGCAGCAGCGTGCGGCCGACACCTGCTCCCTGGTGTCCGTCGTCGACTGCCAGGCCGAGCTCTGGCACATCGTCGCTGATGTAGCCGAAGCCCGGGTCTGACGCGGGGAGCTGACGAGCCCACACCGCTCCGATTGCGCGCTCGCCCTCGACGGCGATGGTGCCGAAGTCGCCGGGGCGCATCCAGCCATCGAGATAGTGCCAGATCTCGGGCATGCCGCGGATCTGGTCGAGCGTGTACGTGTCGGTGCCGCGCCAGTTCATCGTGGCGAGCAGCTGGCTCTCGAGAACGGGCAGGTCGCCCGCGGTGGCATCGCGGAAGGTGATGGGCGCAGTCATGACTTCGATACTGCCCGATGCGCGCGCGGCCGTATACGCGCCCCTGCCGCGGTGGCACAACGAAAAGGGGGTCCGGCCGAAGCCGAACCCCCTGGTGTCGTGGTGCCCCGCAGGGCGCCGCGGCGCTTAGCCGCCCTGGGTGGGCGTGCTGTGCGTCGCCGTGTGGTCGGTCGCGAGCGTACCGAGGTACAGCTCGATAACCTTCGGGTCGTTCATCAGCGTGCGGCCGGTGCCGCTGTAGGCGTCACGGCCCTGGTCGAGCACGTACCCGCGGTCACAAATCTGCAATGCGCGGCGGGCGTTCTGCTCGACGATCATCACCGAGACTCCGGCGCGGTTGATCTGCGCCACGTTGATGAAGGTCTCGTCCTGACGCACGGGGGACAGGCCGGCGCTCGGCTCATCCAGCAGCAGCACGGACGGGTCCATCATGAGCGCGCGCGACATGGCGACCATCTGGCGCTCGCCACCGGAGAGCGAACCCGCACGCTGCTTGAGGCGCTTGCCGAGCTCCGGGAAGAGGGACGTCACGAAATCGACGCGCTCCTTGAACTTCTTCGGCTTCTGGTACGCGCCCATCTGCAGGTTTTCCTCGATGGTGAGGCTGGGGAACACGTTGTTGTTTTGCGGCACCATGCCGACACCCTTGGAGACGAGCTTGTCGGCCTTGAGGCCGGTGATCTCTTCCCCACCGAGGATGACGGAGCCTTCGCGAATGTTCACCTGGCCGAAGATCGCCTTGAGCAGCGTGGACTTTCCCGCGCCGTTCGGACCAATGATGCCGACAAGTTCGCCCTTGGCGACGTAGACGTTGCACCCGTTGAGGATGTTGACGCCGGGCAGGTATCCCGCGACCAGGTCCTTGGTCTCGAGGACGATTTCGCTACTTGGCATCGGGGGTCTCCTCCGCGATTTCTTCGATGATGTCGCCCGTGAGGGGCGAGCCGATGTCTTCGGCAACCTCGAGCTGGCCGGTGAGCGAGCCGAGGTCGGTGTCGTGGTGGGCGCCGAGGTACGCGTCGATCACGGCGGGGTCAGCCATCACCGTGGCGGGGTAGCCCTCGGCAACGATCTTGCCTTCGGCCATCACGATGACCCAGTCGGCGATGGTCTGCACCATGTGCATGTCGTGCTCGACGAACAGAACCGTGGTTCCGTCGTTCTTGAGGTTCAGCACGTGCCCGAGGAGCGACTGCGTGAGGGCCGGGTTGACGCCGGCCATCGGTTCATCCAGCATCACCAGGCGCGGCTTGCTCATGAGGGCCCGCGCCATTTCCAGAAGCTTGCGCTGGCCGCCGGAGAGGCTTGCCGCGTAGTCATCCTTCTTGGTGTCGAGTTTGAACCGCGCGAGGAGCTCGAGCGCCTGGTCGGTGATCTCGGTCTCGCGCTTGCGCCAGAGACCGGTGATCAGCGCCGGAAGGAAGCGCTCTCCGCCCTGGCGGGTGGCTCCCAGCCGCATGTTCTCCATGACGGTGAGAAGGCTGAGGGCCTTCGTCAGCTGGAACGTGCGCACCATGCCGCGGCGCGCGACCTTGTAGGCGGGGACTCCGGAGAGGCTGTCGCCGTCAAGGGACCACGTGCCCGTGTCCGGCTTGTCGAATCCGGTGAGGAGGTTGAAGAACGTGGTCTTGCCGGCACCGTTGGGGCCGATGAGAGCCGTGATCTTTCCACGGGGAATCTCGACGTGCGCGACATCCACCGCCGTCATGCCACCGAAGGTGCGGGTGACGCTGTCGACGATAAGGATCGGGTCTTTCTTGGGAACACCGGGGCCGGGCTCGCCGACCTGCAGCTGCTCGACCTGTGTGGATGACTCAGGCACTGAAATGCGCCTCCCTCTTGTTGCCGAATATGCCCTGCGGACGGAAGATCACCAGGAGCATCAGGGCGATGCCGACGATGATGAATCGGATCGGACCCTGCTGGATCGAGGTGATCGGTATCAGGTGGTTGCTGACGAGGAGCGACAGAATGCCATCGGAGAGTGACAGCACCACCCAGAAGATGATCGAACCGACGATTGGACCGAGCACCGTTGTGGCGCCACCGAGCAGGATGATCGTATAGAGGAAGAACGTGGTCTGGGTGCCGTAGTTATCCGGCTGCAGCGACGTCGGGATGATGACGATGACGGTGGCAAGACCACCGAGCACACCACCAAGGATGAGCGACTGCATCTTGTACCAGGTGACGTTCTTGCCGAGCGAGCGCACGGCGTCCTCGTCTTCACGGATGCCCTTGACGATGCGACCCCAGGGGCTGCGCATCAGCTGGCGGATGACCAGCGCGGCAACGATAACCACGACCCATCCGACGATCCGGATCCACAGCTGTTCCTTGTTATAGGTACCGATGCCGAGGTGGTACTGGATGTCGGGCAGCGGGTTGAGCGCGTTGAAGGTGTCGGATGACCCGTTGATGCCGTCAGAACCACCGGTGATGGGGCTGATGTCCGGGGTCTTGACCGTGTATCTCACGATTTCTGCGGCCGCGATGGTCACGATGCTGAGGTAGTCAGCACGCAGTCGCAGCGTCGGGATACCGAGGATCAGCGCGAAGATGATCGACCCGACCACACAGGCGGCAAGGGCCGCCCAGAGGGGCCACCCAAACTGCGTGGTGGTGATGGCGAACGAGTAGCCACCGACGGCCATGAAGCCGGCCTGGCCGAAGTTCAGAAGACCGGTGAACCCGAAGTGCACGGCGAGGCCGAGCGCTGCGAGCGCGTATCCGATGGTCTGCGGCTCGAGAATCTGGCTGAGGGCCAGGGTGATGAAGTTGAAGTCCATAATCTAAACCGCCCTAACCGATTCTGCTCTTGCGACCGAGGATGCCCTGTGGTCTGAAGATCAGGATGATGATCATGACAAGGAGGGCCGCGACGAACTTCATGTTCGACGGGATGAAAATCGTCGACAGGTCAACGAGCAGACCAATGACGAGCGATCCGATGAGGGCACCGAACGTCGTGCCGAGACCACCGAGTGTCACCGCGGCGAAGATGAGCAGCAGGATGCTGGCGCCCGTCTCCCAGTTGACCGGCTGGTAGTACCCGATCAGCGCACCGGCAAGCCCGGCGAGTGCACCACCGGCGACCCAGACGATGCGGATGACCTGTTCGACGTTGATTCCCGATGCCGCGGCGAGCGAGCGGTTGTCGGCAACGGCGCGCGTTGCCTTTCCGATGCGCGTGCGGACGAGAAGGAAGGCCACGAGGAGCAGTACGAGGATGCAGATGATCGGGCTCGAGACATCCGTCGATCGCAAACTCACCGGACCCAGCTTCAGGAACGCGCTGCTGTCGTTCGGGGTGACCAGCAGGCCCGGTCCGAAGATGAACTGGTACAGGTAGCGCAGGGCCAGCGAGAGGCCGATGCTCACGATCATGAGCGGGATCAGGGCGACGCCGCGCTTGCGCAGCGGTTTCCAGAGGCCGAGATCCTGCACGTAGCCGAAGGCGCCACCGGCAAGCAGTGCGGCGATGATGCCGACCCAGCCCGGGAGGTGTGCGACGCCGGAGACCATGTAGCCAACGAGTCCACCGAAGGTCACAAGCTCGCCGTGGGCGAAGTTGTTGAGGCCGGTGGTGCCGTAGATCAGCGAGACGCCGATGGCGGCGAGCGCCAGCAGCAGACCGAAGATGAGGCCGGTGGCGACGCGGGGAAGGATGATCTCCGCGAGGGTGGGCCCGCCGTCGCTGTTGCTCGACTGGCCGGGGGAGTTGGTATCACCCGGGGTCGGCGTCGCGGCGACGTTGCTGAGGATGAAGTAGGCAGGCACTGCCTTGTTGTCGGCGCTCACCGCTACAACACGTGGGTTGACGCCCTTGAGGGCACCCTGTGCTGCGGGGATCGTTGCGACGTCCACCTCGACGGTGTAGCTGCCGGGGTTGGCGATCCCGACGAGCGCGTGCCCGTCGTCCCCGGTCGTCACGGTCTGGGAGAAGCCGCCGGGGCCGGTGACTGTCGCACCAATTCCAGCAACGTTGCTGCGATCTGCCTGTTGGCGGATCCAGATGTCGATGCTCTGTGGTGCGTCGGCGGGGCTCACCGCCGCTGCCGAGAGAGTTCCCGGGGTCGCGGACGCTGCTGACGCGCCCCCGATTACGAGAGCGCCTAAAACGAATCCGAACAGCGCGAGAAGCGCTGTCGCCCGTCGTGGTTTGTACCTGAGTGCCTTCACTATGGCAAACCTCCATGCCTGGACGAGTCACGGCGGGTGAGTTGCCTGGTCGTCGGTGATCACGCTACTAACCGTTTGTTGCCCTTTTGTTTCAGGAAAGACACCAAATGGTCTCGCTATTATGCGGGGCGGAATAGGTGGGCGTCGAATTGGTTAATATGTACTACCGGGATTCGACGCTGCATCCGGGCTCGATCTCGACGTATTTATCTAAGGGAAGTTATGGAACAGCCTGACCCGTTTGGCTTCATCGGACTCACGTATGACGACGTCATGCTGCTTCCGGGACACACCGATGTCATTCCCAGCGAGGCTGATACCTCGTCACGGTTGACCCGACGGATTACCGTCGCCTCCCCGTTGCTGTCCGCCGCGATGGACACGGTTACCGAGGCACGAATGGCAATCGCCATGGCCCGTAACGGCGGTATTGGCATCCTTCACCGCAATCTTTCGATCGAAGATCAGGCCGCACAGGTCGACAAGGTCAAGCGCTCGGAGTCGGGCATGATCACCAACCCCGTGACCACCACCCCCGACGCGACCGTTGCAGAGGTGGACGCCCTGTGCGGACAGTTCCGCGTTTCCGGCCTGCCCGTCATTGAAGCGGATGGCACGCTGGTCGGCATCATCACGAACCGTGACATGCGCTTCGTCTCCGACTTTGAGAAGAACACGCTGCTCGTGCGCGACGTCATGACGACGGACGGGCTGATCACTGCCCCCGTCGGCGTCAGCCCCGACGCGGCGATCGCGATCTTCGCGCAGCACAAGATCGAGAAGCTCCCCCTGGTGGACGAGAACGGGATTCTCCGCGGCCTCATCACCGTCAAGGACTTCGACAAGAGCGAGAAGTACCCCAACGCAACCAAGGACAGCGAGGGTCGCCTGCGTGTGGGCGCCGCGCTCGGATTCTTCGGAGACGCGTGGGACCGCGCCGTTGCCCTCAACGAGGCCGGCGTCGACGTACTCGTTGTCGACACCGCCAACGGTGACTCCGCCGGCGTGATCGACATCATCAAGCGTCTGAAGGCCGACCCCAGCTTCGACCACATCGACATCATCGGTGGCAACGTCGCGACGCGCTCCGGCGCGCAGGCGCTCATCGACGCAGGAGTCGACGCCGTCAAGGTCGGCGTCGGACCCGGATCGATCTGCACCACCCGCGTTGTTGCCGGAGTCGGCGTTCCGCAGGTGACCGCGGTCTACGAGGCATCCCTCGCCGCGCGCGAGCACGGCATCCCCGTGATCGCCGATGGTGGCCTGCAGTACTCCGGTGACATCGCGAAGGCACTCGTTGCCGGCGCGGACACCGTGATGCTGGGCTCCCTGCTCGCTGGCTGCGACGAGAGCCCCGGGGACCTCGTGTTCCTCAACGGCAAGCAGTTCAAGGCCTACCGCGGAATGGGTTCGCTCGGCGCACTCCAGACCCGTGGACAGAAGACCTCGTACTCGCGTGACCGCTACTTCCAGGCCGACGTCCCCAGCGATGAGGCACTGATCGCCGAGGGCATCGAGGGACAGGTTCCCTACCGCGGCCCGCTCGCGTCGGTCGCCTACCAGCTGCTCGGAGGACTGCGCCAGTCGATGTTCTACACCGGCGCGCGCACCATCGCGGAGCTCAAGCAGAAGGGCAAGTTCGTGCGCATCACGGCTGCCGGACTGAAGGAATCCCACCCGCACGACATTCAGATGGTCGTCGAGGCACCGAACTACCGCCGCTAACCAGCAGCGCTGCTCGTCTTTTCCGTTTGGCGGGAGAACGCGCAGGTTTTGGCGGGAAAAGCTGACAAGCGGCGGGAGCTATAGCTCCCGCCGCTTGCTTTTTTCTCCCGCCGCCCTGCTGGGCGGCGCCTGCAGGCGTAGTCCAGGCGCTGTAGCGGCGTGCCGGCGGCTCGTGGCCCGCTTCCTCGCTGCCCGCGCATCCGCAAGTCGCGGGCGCATTGTCTCCGGTAGCCGGGTCGTCCCGCCGTTCACAGGTGGGATCTCTCCACAGCCGTCGAATGTGCCAGCTCGCGAGGCATCCGTTCGCCCACTCTGGTCCTATGGACGATGCAGTCGATCACGGACTTATCTACGCGAGGAACCTCACGCGACTTATCGACGACCCACGCTCCCTCCGGCGGGATGTCGAACGCGGGCGCCTGGTACGCCTGAGGCGTGGGGTCTACGTGCCGCGCGAGCGGTGGGCGGCTTCCACATCGCGGGAGCAGCACATCATGCGTATTCACGCCGTCATCGCGTCGGCCGAGCGGCCGGTGCTGGTCGCCGGGCCGTCTGCGGCGGCGCTGTGGGGGATGCCGATAGCTGGAGCGTGGCCTCGGGATGTCACGGTGCTGGACCAATGGCGAGGAGGCGGCCGATCCGAACCGGGCGTTCGCCGGGTCACCTCCGGCCACGCCACCGCCGCGAGTGTGACTATCGGCGGCGTGGCTGCGACATCCCTTCCGCGGACTGCCCTGGACGTCGCGCGCCGCAAATCACTGGTGGACGCAATCGGTTCGGTTGACTGGGCGCTCTGGCGTAACAATCCTCACGCCGTCGATCGGGCCGACCTTCTGGAAGAGTGCGCCCGCGTGAGCGTGCACGCCGGACGTCGCGCGCTCGAATCAGTGGTGGCCTTCGCGACTCACCTTTCCGATTCGTTTGGGGAGTCTGCCAGTCGGGCGGCGATGCACGGGCTGGGATTCCAGATTCCGGAACTACAGGTCGTCTTTCGCGATGCGGAGGGCAAGATCATCCTCGACTACTACTGGCGGGGTGTGAACGTCGGGGGCGAGTTCGACGGCAAGGTCAAGTTCACGCGGAATGAGTTCACCGGGGGCGATCCGGGAGAGGTCGCGTGGCGGGAGAAAAAGCGGGAGGACCGGGTGCGACGCCAAGTGGCAGGGGTGGTGAGGATCCTCGACCACGATGTGCGCAATCCCCATCGGCTTGAGGCGCTGTTGCGGGAAGCGGGCATCCCGCGGGTTGACGGCAGGTAGACGGTCGTCGCAGCCGACCCGGATGGAGAAACTGGCAAGCGGCGGGAGACGTAACTCCCGCCGCTTGCTACGTTCCCCCGCCGAAACCTGCGTTTTCCCCCGCCGTGCGGAAATGCGGCAATTCGGGAGCGATCTACACCCGCACGGTCGTGGGGTTCCGCGCGTGCGTCGCGGCGACACCCGCCAGGCGGTCGATGGCCTCGGTGAGCACCTCGGGCGCGCAGGCGAAATTCAGCCGCACGAAGCCGCGACCCTGGGTGCCGAACGCCGGTCCCGGCATCAGGGCAACCCGTGCCGACTCGAGCGCTACGACGCTGGGGTCATCGCCCCAGCCGAGGGCGGAAAAGTCGAGCCAGGCGAGATAGCCGGCCTGCGGTTCGCGGTAGACCACGCCGGGTAGGCGATCGGCGAGCAGCGCGCGCAACAGGTCGCGATTGGACTCGAGCGCCGCGAGAACACCATCGAGCCACGGGCCGCCCTCGTCGTACGCCGCGACGCTGCCGTGCA
This sequence comes from Glaciihabitans sp. dw_435, assembly GCF_018449675.1. GTDB lineage: Bacteria > Actinomycetota > Actinomycetes > Actinomycetales > Microbacteriaceae > Glaciihabitans. The sequence goes on from NZ_JAAVUZ010000008.1 coordinate 74,485, forward strand.
GACCGAGAATGCTGGTGCGGAACCCGACCTCCTCCGACATCCCGTCGAGCACGTCACGGCCCCTGTCGCTGCCGGCGACCATGATCGCGCACTTCACGCCGGCGAGGTTCCACGCCTTGCTCGCCGAAGTGACGGTGATTCCCTGCTCCCGCGCGGCGTCCGACACGGCGAGGAACGGCGTAAACGTCACGCCTCCGTGCAGCAGCGGCGCGTGGATTTCGTCGCTCACCACGGTGACGTCGTACCGGGCCGCCAGTTCTGCGACGCGTTCGAGCGTGGAGAAATGGTGCACCAGACCCAGGGGGTTGTGCGGGCTGCACAGCAGCAGCGCCCGGGCGCCAGCAGCGAACGCCCGCTCCAGGCCATCGAGATCGAGAGAATACGACTGGCCGTCGTCGGTCAGGGGCACCTCGACGAGCGTCCCGCCCGCCTCACCGACCATCTCGAAGAAGGGAGGGTAAACCGGTGGCGTGATGACGACGCCGTCGCCGGGGCGGATGACCCGTCGCAGCGTCTCCACGATCGCGACACTCACATCGGTGGTGGTGCGAACCATCCCGGGGTCGACCGTCCAGCCCCACACGCGGGAGGCGTAGCTGGCAAACGCGGGGGCGAGCGGTCCCGGGTTGAGCACGTACCCCGTGTCGCTGACGCTGATGCGCCCGATCATGGCCGCGGCGACCGGCGGCGCGAGGGGATAGTCCATCTCGGCGACGAACAGCGGCAGCACATCGGGCGGGTAAGCAACCCATTTCTCGCTCGTTCGTGCGCGCAACAGGGCCAGGGGATCAGCGTGCACTTCAGGCATGAAACCAGAATGCCCGAGCAGCCCGGGTCAGCGCGACTTCCACGTGCGACCACAACCCCCGGGGGACTCAACCCGTGCCCAACGGTAGGCTGGTGCGGTGAGTGACATCGAGATCGGCCGTGCCAAGCGCGCCCGCCGCGCATACGCCTTTGACGACATAGCTATCGTGCCGAGCAGGCGCACGCGTGACCCACGGGACGTATCCGTCAGCTGGACCATCGACGCGTACACCTTCGAGATCCCCGTGATCGCCGCCCCCATGGACTCCGTGGTGAGCCCGGCAACCGCCATCGCAATGGGCAAGTTCGGCGGCCTCGGAGTGCTCGACCTCGAGGGCGTGTGGACGCGCTACGAGAACCCCGAGCCCCTGCTGCTCGAAATCCAGGGCCTCACGCCCGCCGAGGCCACCCGCCGCATGCAGGAGATCTACTCCGAGCCGATCAAGCCCGAGCTCATCACCGCCCGCCTCGCCGAGATTCGCGCGGCCGGCGTGCCCGTTGCCGGCGCCCTCAGCCCGCAGCGTACGCAGGAGTTCTACCAGACCGTCGTCGACGCCGGCGTGGACATGTTCGTGATCCGCGGCACCACCGTGAGCGCCGAGCACGTCTCCAAAAGCACCGAGCCCCTCAACCTCAAGAAGTTCATCTACGAACTCGACGTTCCCGTCATCGTCGGAGGCGCCGCCACCTACACGGCCGCCCTCCACCTCATGCGTACAGGCGCGGCCGGCGTGCTCGTGGGCTTCGGCGGCGGCGCTGCCTCCACCACCCGTGCAACGCTCGGCATCCATGCGCCGATGGCGACAGCGGTGTCGGATGTCGCGGCCGCACGTCGCGACTACATGGACGAGTCCGGCGGGCGGTACGTACACGTCATCGCCGACGGCGGCCTCGGAACCAGCGGTGACATCGTCAAGGCGATCTCCATGGGAGCGGACGCCGTGATGCTGGGAAGCACCCTCGCCCGCGCCACGGATGCGCCCGGTGGCGGATGGCACTGGGGCACAGAGGCCCACCACGGCGAGCTGCCCCGCGGACACCGTGTCGAGGTCGGCACGCTCGCACCGCTCGAGCAGATCCTCAACGGACCGTCCACGTCACCCGACGGCCGGGTCAACATCATCGGCGCTTTGCGCCGCTCGATGGCGACGACCGGCTACTCGGACCTCAAGGAGTTCCAGCGCGTCGAAGTAGTTGTCGCGCCGTATCACCAGGGGTAGCTTGGAGAGCCAAGGAGGCTCTTCCAATGACGCAGACCAACTCGGTAACCCGTTCCTCTAAGCTCGGCCCCGAGGAGCGTGCGGCGGCCATTACGGCGCTTCGCGACAAGGAGTTGGACATCCTCGTGGTCGGCGGCGGCATCGTCGGAACAGGCGCCGCGTTGGATGCCGTCACCCGGGGGCTCAGCGTCGGCATGGTCGAGGCCCGGGACTGGGCAAGTGGTACTTCGAGTCGCTCGTCGAAGCTCGTGCACGGAGGCATCCGCTACCTGGAGCAATTGGACTTCCGTCTCGTTCGCGAGGCACTCATCGAGCGCGGCCTGCTGCTGCAGCGCATCGCGCCCCATCTGGTCAAGCCGGTCAAGTTTCTCTACCCGCTGACCAAGGGCTTCATCGAGCGCTGCTACATCGGCGCCGGCATGATGCTCTACGACATCTTCAGCTACACGGGCGGCCGCCCTCCGGGGGTGCCGCACCACCGTCACATGACCAAGGGCCAGATCCAGCGCGCGATCCCGAGCCTCGCCAACGATGCCTTCACCGGGGGAATCGCCTACTACGACGCCCAGGTTGACGACGCCCGCTACGTGGCGAGCCTCGCGCGAACTGCCTCGTTCTACGGAGCGCACGTCGCGAGCCGGGTGCGCGTGGAGGGCTTCCTCAAGGTCGGCCAGCGCGTGGTGGGCGTCCACGCCCTCGACGTGGAGACCGGCGAACGGTTCGACATTCGCGCGCGCCAGGTGGTCAATGCCACGGGTGTGTGGACGGATGACACGCAGGCAATGGTCGGCGAACGCGGACAGTTCAAGGTGCGGGCGTCCAAGGGCGTACACCTCGTGGTGCCGCGCGACCGGTTCCAGTCGAAGATCGGCCTGCTGCTGCGCACCGAGAAGAGCGTGCTGTTCGTCATTCCCTGGGGACGGCACTGGCTGATCGGCACGACCGACACCGACTGGCACCTCGACAAGGCACACCCGGCCGCGACCGCCGCCGACATCGACTACATCCTCGAGCACGTGAACCAGGTGCTCGCGGTGCCGCTCACGCGGGACGACGTCGAGGGCGTCTACGCGGGACTGCGGCCCCTTCTCGCCGGGGAATCCGACCAGACGTCGAAGCTGAGCCGCGAGCACATCGTCGCGCACAGCGTTCCCGGCCTCGTGGTCGTCGCCGGCGGCAAGTGGACGACCTACCGCATCATGGCAAAGGACGCCGTCGACGAGGCGGCCGCGGCGCTGGATGGCAAGGTTCCCGACAGCGTCACCCAAGACATCTCGCTGCTCGGCGCCGAGGGCTACCAGGCCGCGTGGAACAAGCGCGGCAAGATCGCCCGGGCGTTCGGGCTGCACCGCGTGCGGGTCGAGCACTTCCTCAACAGGTACGGCGTGCTCACCGACGAACTGCTTGACCTCATCAAGTCCCGTCCCGAGCTGGCCGAGCCGCTTCCGGGAGCCGACGACTACGTGGGTGCCGAGGTCGTGTATGCCGCCACCCACGAAGGCGCGCTGCACCTGGAGGACGTGCTCGCACGTCGCACGCGCGTGAGTATCGAGGCGTGGGACCGCGGCGTCTCTGCGGCTCCCGTCGCTGCGGCCCTCATGGGGGAGGCCCTCGGCTGGGACGAGGAACGGATTCAGAACGAGGTCAACAATTACCTCAAGCGCGTTGCGGCCGAACGGGCCAGCCAGGAAGAGCCCGACGACGCATCCGCCGACCGGGTTCGGCTCGAAGCGCCCGACATCGTTGCCGCGAGCTGAGTTCCGCCCGTAGCAGTTGGCCCCGAGCGAACACCGGGAGCCCGCCGAGAGCTCTCCGGTAGACTTGAGTCTGCGGTGAACAAGCCGTACGCCGCGTAGCGACGGGCAAGTCTCGCGCGGCACACCACTGAAGGAGTTCGCTCATGGTTGATGTCCGACGGGTAAAGCTACCCGGTGTCGGGGTGCTGCACACCTTCGTCACCGACGATGGCGGCAAGCTCGGTGTAATCACCCACCGCTCGGGTCACAGCGACCTGATCGCGTTCGCCGACGCCGAAGACCACTCGGACAACGCCAAGGTGTCGCTGCGACTCGACGAAGACGAAGCGCACACCCTCGCCGAACTCCTGGGCGGAACCCGTATCACCGAGTCGCTCTCGAGCCTCGACCAGATACCAGGACTCTCAATCGACTGGTTCACCGTCGATTACGAAGACCACATTGCAGGACAGCCGCTCGGTGACCTCGCCACCCGTGGCGTCGTCGGCCTCACGGTCGTTGCAGTCGTCCGCGGGGACTCCGCGAACCCCGCACCCGCCGACGACTTCAAGGTCTACCCCGGTGACACGCTCGTCGTGGCCGGGTCTCCCGAAAAGGTAGCGAAGGCTTTCAACTTCTATCGCACGGGCGAGACGAAGCCGAAGTCGTCCGTTGACGCGCCACCCGGAGGCTAACCGTGCATCTGGGTGGTGAACTCCTCACGCTGGGCATCCTGTTCGTGCTCGCCTACGGCCTCGGCCGTCTTGGCAAGCTCATCGGATTGCCCGCCATCCCGATCTACATGTTGGTCGGCCTCGTGGCCAGCCCGCATTCCAACTGGTTTGGACTGCTGAATTTCGAGCAACACTACGTCGAACTGATCGCGGTCTTTGGGCTCATCCTGCTTCTCTTCAACCTCGGGTTGGAGTTCGACCAGGACGAGTTCTTCGGCAACGTTGGAAAACTGCTGATCTCGGGTGGCACATACATCCTCTTCAACATGGCGGCCGGACTCGCGTTCGGTTTCATGGTCGGCTGGGGCAGCCGCGAGGCTCTCGTGATCGCGGGTATCACCGCGACATCCTCGAGCGCCATCGTGACGAAACTCCTCATCGAGCTCAATCGCCTCGCCAACCGCGAAACCCCGATGATCCTGGGTGTCACGGTGGTCGAGGACATCTTCATCGCGATCTACCTGGCGATCGTCTCCGTCGTGCTCAGCGGCGAGACCGCCGTCTGGCCGGTGGTCGGCAAGCTCGGTATTGCGTTCCTCTTCCTCATCGTGATGTTCACCATCGCGCGCTGGGGAGGCAAATACGTCTCCAAGCTGTTCCGCACCAAGGACGACGAACTCTTCACCATCCTGTTCTTCGGCCTCGCGGTCGCCTTCGGTGGCATCGGTGAGCTCCTCGGGGTCACCGACGCGATCGGCGCGTTCCTGATCGGGCTCGTGCTCGGCGCCACCAAGTACCGGGCGCGCATCGAACACCTGTCTCTGCCCATGCGGGATGTCTTCGGCGCCTTCTTCTTCCTGAACTTCGGCCTCGGGCTCGACACCTCCACATTCGGCACGGTGCTGCTGCCCGTCGGCGGCGCAATCCTCATGACGCTCGTGCTCAACATCATCGCCGGGCAGTTCGTATCGTGGCTCAACAAGCTGGGGCCGCAGGCGGGTATCAACACGGCGTTCATCCTGCAGAACCGCGGGGAGTTCGCGCTGATCCTCGCGACCCTGTCGCTTGCGGCAACGCCTGCCCTTGACGAGCGCATCACGCCGTTCGCCGGTCTCTATGTGCTCGTCATGTCGATCATCGGCCCGATCCTCGCGGTGAACTCCGAGAAGATCGGATCGGTGGTGCTCGGCACCAAGCGCAAGCGCGTCAAGCAGAAGGAACGCGACCGCATGCAGGCCGAGGCCATCGCCCTTGTCGAGGCGGCCGAGAACGACGAGTTCCCCGAGTTCGATGAAGCGGATGGCTCGGAGTTCGGCACCGTCCACGGACCCGACGACGACGTCCTCGTGCACGGCGACGACACCGTCGAACGTCTCATTCAGCAAGCCATGGAACAATCGGACGAGCAAAGCGAACGCAAGCTGGATCCGGAGTACTAAACGTGTGGAGTGTTGCCCGACGTCCGCGCTGGATAGGCGCCCTGTTGCTTGCCCTCGCGGTTGCGGCAGGCTTCGCCGCGCTCAGCCAGTGGCAGCTCGCCCGAAGCGTTCACCAGAGCACCGACCAGCCCGCTTCTGAGGTCGCGGTCGCGCTCGACACCATCGCGGACCCACAGTCCCCCGTGACATCCACCGCCGCCTACCGCATCGTCACCTTCCAGGGCACCAACGTTCCCGGCGACGCGAGTGTCGTGAGCGGCCGCCTCAACGGTGGCGTGTCCGGGTACTGGGTGCTGAACCACGTCGTGGTGGAGAACGGCGCAAGCATCGCGATCGCCACCGGCTGGACGCAGTCGAAGAAGGACGCGGATGCCGCGGCCGCCGGCGACATCGGAATCACCGCCCTCAGCACGTACGAGGGTCGCTACCAGCCGACCGAATCACCCCAGGAGTCCCACTTCGAGCAGGGGGAGCGCGACACCGTCTCGGTCTCCGCTCTCATCAACGAGTGGAAGACTCCGCCCACCAGCGTGTACGGCGGCTACGTCGTGCTCTCGAAGGCGCCCACGGGTCTCACCACCATCGATTCCCCGAAGCCGTCCGACGAGGTGACGGTCAACTGGCTCAACATCTTCTACGCCGTGGAGTGGGTCGTGTTCGCCGGCTTCGCCGTCTTCCTCTGGTACCGCCTCGTGCGCGACGCCTGGGAGCGCGAGCAGGAAGAGGCCGCCGAGGCCGAGGCCGCGACCGCGCTGACCGGCGCCGAACAGGGCGCCCCCGACATCGAAACACCGCAGAAAACACCCGCCGAACCGGCCGATAGCGATGCGCGGGTATAGCAATAGCCGCTGGGTAGACTGAATCGTCCCGCGCCCGCTGGGGCCACGAGAGGTTGTAGTGACAGATCCTGATCGCGTGGTGAAGGTCGGCACCATCATCGCGTCCAACTACGCTGCCCAGGCCAGCGTCCTCCATGGATCCTTTGTCGCCGTGCACCCCGAGATCGAATTCGTCACCCTCATCGTCGACGGCGACGATGCCGTGCGCGACATTCCCAACGTCGGCCGCGTCATGACGCTCGGCGAACTGGACATTGCTCCCGCCGACCTCCACGCGATGATGGCGATGTACGACGTGCTCGAGTTCGCGACAGCGCTCAAGCCGTTCCTGCTGCAGCGCCTGCTCGCCGAGGGCGTCGACGCTGCCATGTATCTCGATCCCGACATCTTTGTCTATGAGCGCCTCGACGACCTGTTCGACTCCGCCATCGAGTACGGCGTGTGCATGACTCCCCACACGACCGCCCCGTTCCCGAACGACGGCAAGATCATCACCGAACAGATGCTCATGTGGGCCGGTATGTATAACCTCGGATTCATCGCTGTCTCGCAGGCGGGCAAACCGATCGCCGACTGGTGGGCGTCGAAGCTCATGCGCTACGGCATCTCCGACCCGCGCAACGCCCTGTTCGCCGACCAGCGCTGGATGGACTGGGTGCCCTCGCTGTCGACGGTGCACCTCGAGCGCAATCCCGGCTACAACGTCGCCCACTGGAACATCCATGAGCGTCCCCTGACGAAGACGGCGACGGGATGGCTCGCCCGCGGCGAAACCCTCAGGTTCCTGCATTTCAGCGGCTACGACCCCGAGCTGCCGTGGCTCTTCTCGAAGCACACCTCCGGTGACCCCCGCGTGATCCTCAGTGAGAGCCCCGAACTGCGGGAACTCTCGGACGCGTACGGCGAGCTGCTGCGCGAAGCGGGACATCCCGTCAGTCGTCGCGCGCCGTACAGCTGGAACCAGCTGCCGACCGGGGTGCGCCTGCACGCCGCCATCCGCCGCTTCTACCGCGACGTTCTCATCGGTGACATCACGGGTGCAACCATGCCGCCCGACCCGTTTGCCCACCCGCGGCAGTTCGAACGGTGGTTACACCTGCGCCAGTTCGGCACGAAGGTAGACCCGCTCAGCGGGTTCGAGTACGCCTTCTGGGCGGTCCGTGGCGACCTGCGAAAGGTCTTCCCCGACCCGACCGGGCACGATGCGCGCGCGTACCTGGCATGGTTCGCGGCCGACGGCTCCGCCGCCGACTGGATGGCATCCCTCGGGCTCGCCACCACCATCGTTTCGCCTCCCGTGCCCAACGCCCAGTCGGACGGCCTTGGCTGGGTGGTCATGAGCGGCGACCCTGCCGGAAGTGACGACCGGCGCCTCGCCGATGCCCTCGTGGACACGCTTGCCGCCGCCGGCGTGACGACCCGTCTGGTCGATGCCGCACAGATCGGACCGGGCGACGAGCTCGTTACCTCCGCGCCCATCGTGGCCTCCACCGCCGTCTTCGTGGTGTCGCCGTCGCAGGTCAGCGACAACGGGCTGCGCTTTCCGCTGCCGGACGGCATCCGCACGGTCGCCCTCGTGGTCTGCGACCCTCGCCTTCTCTCCTACCCCATCGGCGTCGCTCTCAGCGCGAGCGCCGAGATCTGGGCCCCGACGGCGGCAATCGCCGACTCGCTCATCGAGCTCGGCTACCAGAACGTCAGGCGAATCCTGCTGCCGGCGGCGCCCGCCAACCCGGGCCACGGGTTCATCACGCGTGAGTCGCTCGGGCTACCCGCTGCGGGCTTCCTCTTCCTGACCGAACCGCAGCCGACGCCGCACGACCCGGGCGGCGCCATCACCACGGTCGTCGATGCGTACTGTGAGGCCGTCGAACCCGGCTCGGGCACGAGCCTCGTCGTCGTCACGGCGCCCCTGCGCACGGCGGAAATCGAGTGGCTGCGCACGCGAGCGCGGACCCGCCCCGACGTGATCCTGATCCCCAGCTTTGACGACGACACCGTCGATGCGCTCCGCGACTTCGCCGACTGCTGGGTGTCGCTGGACGCCCCGGGCCGCTTCACCCTCGCCGTCGCCGATGTCATCGCGCTCTCGACCCCGGTCATCGTGGCCGAGGGTTCCCAGAGCGCCGAGTACGTCGTTCCCACGGGCAGCGACCTCATTCCGGCCGTCGCAGGATCGGGTGCGGCCGACCCCGCCTACGCCGTCCGTGCGATGCGGGCAATGGTCGCGTATCCGTCCCGCGGCGCGAGGCTCGCGGCCACGGCGTCGCGGTCCCTCGCGCACTCCCATTCTCTGCAGGCAGCGGCCGCTGCGCTGACACACATCTTTACCCCCGTATCTACCCAGGAGGAGCCTCCGTGCGACTAGTACTCATCGGAGACGTTGGCGCAGACGTCGACTTTCACATTGGTGACGAAGCCATGCTCGAGAGCGCGCTGGTGGAACTGCGGGCGCGTGTCGAGGCGAGCTACACCGTCGTTTCCGCGAGCCCCGGCGCCACCGCCGCGCGATACGGCGTCGACGCCGTGCTGCGGATCGGATTTGACCCCTCGATCGCGGGCAGTCGAGCGGCACGCGACATCCGCCTCGCCAACGTCCTTGCCGCCGCACAGGGCGAGACCGCGCGTCTTGCCGCGGATGACCGGGCCTGGGCCGTCATCGACACCGTCGCCGACAGCGACGCCGTGATCATCGCCGGCGGCGGAACCCTGGCGACCAAGCACAGCCAGCACATCTACGAGCGCGCTGCCCTCGCTGGCATCGCCCGCATCTACGACAAGCCGCTCGTGCTCACGGGGCAGTCGTTCGGGCCGTCCCTCGTCACACGCGACGCCGAGCTTGTCGCGCAGATACTCGGGGGTGCGACCCTCGTCGGCGTGCGTGAAGAGTTCTCGGCGCAGACAGCGCGTGACCTCGGGGCATCGGCATCCACTCTCGCGCACACCGTCGACGACGCGAGCTTCCTTGAGGGCAGCGACACCGTCGCGGTGCTCCCATCGCTGGAGCTGACGGCCGGGCAGTACAGCGTGGTCAGCTTCCCCGACTACGCCGGGGTCGATACTGTCGAGACCCTCGGCCGCGAACTCGACGCGCTGATCGCCCACGTGCGCAGCATCACCGGGCTGCCGGTCGTGCTCGTTCCCCACCAGGGGTCGCTGGGCGGCGGGGGATCAACCCACGATGACGCCATGATTGCGCGCCTCGCGCGCACGCCCGGCGTCGTTGTCGCACCGGTGTTGCCGGTGCGGGACGTGGTGACCCTCACCGCGTCGGCCGCACTGTCGGTCTCCAGCCGATACCACTCGACGGTGTTCGCGCTCGCCGCGGGCGTGCCCACGGTCGGCGTCTGGTTTGGGCTGCACACCCGCAGGAAGATCGTCGGATCGCTCACCAACTTCGGCGTCGAGGCCTGGGCGGTGCCGTCCAGCCTGCTGCACACCGACCTCGCCGACCGGCTTGTCGAGGAAACCTGGGATCGCCGTGCGGACATCACCGCCCACCTGATCGAGGTGGCCGCCGTGCGCAAGACCGAATCCGCCCTTTGGTGGGATGCCGTCGCCTCAACCCTGACCACCGGAACGGCTCCCGCGCTCGCCCCGCGCAGCGCCTCCGCGACGCTCGCCGTGAGCCCCGTCCTCGCGGAGGAGATCACCGACCTCAGCGGATGGACGTCCCTCGTGCTCGAGGCCAACGTCGAGTTGACCGCATCACTGGGTGAGGCAACCGACGAGGTAGCTGTTCTGGCCGAAACGGCAACGGCCCTCGAGGCCGAGGTCGCGTCGCTGCAGACGAGCATCGAGGTAGCCGAGGGCGGCGTGCTCGTCGCGCCGGAACTCGCGTCCCTGCAGGCCGAGAACCAGGCGCTCAACTGGCAGATCGAAGCGCTCGAACAGCGGATGTGGGAACGGGAGCGTCTGCTCGCCGCCCGCGCCCGGGAAGCCGTCGCCCTGCGTCGGGGTGTCGGCGTGGCGAAGGCGGAGACCGAGAAGGTCCGTCGCGAGGTCACGAGTGCCCGCACCGAACTGAAGACCGCCCGCGTCGAGAGTGACGTCGCCCGCCGCCAGGTGAGCAACGCCAACCTCATGGCCGCACAGGCACGCGGTCAGGTCAGCGAGCTGCTCGGCAGCACCTCGTGGAAGCTGAGCATGCCGCTGCGATTCATGCGTCGACCCGGCCCTTACCTGCGAAAGCTGCTCGGACGATGAGCGGCACAGCACCCAAGGACACCGTGGCCAGTGCTCCCGTCGAGCGTCGCGGCATCTGCGTGATCGGTCGCACCGGCTTCCAGTCCGGCATCGGCACCGTCACCGCTGCCGCGGCCGAATTGTTGTCGCGTCGATACGACGTCTCGATTTACGAGCCGCGCGCTCCCGCCGCCGATGGGGGATCCGCAGTCGAGCTGCCCTCCGGCCGTGTGGTGCCGCTTGTCTCCCGCCCGGATGACTTCGCCGTATACTTCTTTACCGACGTGCTCTGGAACGGCTTTTCCGACACCAACTACCAGTCGGTGCCGGAGGGTGGATTCCGTATCGCGCATATGGCGTACGACTCGGACATACTCCCCGAGGAATGGGTGCGGATCCTCAACGAGCGGTTCGACCTCGCACTGTTCTCCAGCGAATACCTGCTGGGTGTCGCCGCCGCGTCCGGCGTCACGATCCCGACTGCCTTCCTTCCCATCGGTCTCGACCTGGAACCGATGCTCGCACGTCGCTACCGGGCGCCCATGCCGAACGTGACGCGTTTCGGCACGATCTCGGCCTTCCACACACGCAAGGGACTGGACCTGCTCGTCGAGGCCTTCCTGCGTGAGTTCGGCGGCGACCCGTCGGCGGAACTCGTCATCCACTCGAACCTCGCGTTCGGTGACGTCTACGCGCGGGTGAAGTCGCTCATGGTGAGCGCCGGCGCCACCAACGTGCACGTGCAGAACAGCGACCTGAGCGTCGAGGCGAAGAACGATCTCATCGACAGCTTCGACGTGTACGTCAACGTCTCCGTGGGCGAGGGGTACTCCATCGGGCCACGCGAGGCACTCGCGCTCGGCAAGTCACTCGTGCTCAGCAACATCGCCGCCCACGAAGACATGCAGGGCCTTCCTGGTGTCTTCGCGATCGAGCCCATCGGCTACCAGCCGGCGGTCTATCCCGAGATCGAGAACCGCATCATGGGGCGGCAGTCGCTGCTCGATGTTGCCAGCATCCAAAAGTCGCTGCGCCTGGCCAAGGGCTTCGCGTCCTCCCCGGAGATCGCGACGACCTCCGCGGTGCGCCGCCGCCGCGCGGGAGCCTTCAGCTTCACCACCCTCGAGTCCGAGTACGCCGCCTTTGTGGATCCCGACAGTGCCTGGGCAGCCAAGCTCGCGGCTGCGTCGCACACTGAGGAAGTGGATGTCGCGACATCCACTCTCACCGACGATCTTGTCGACCCGATCGCAGCCACCGCCGCGGTTCCCCGCGCGCGTGCCTTCGCCGGCCGCCACGGCACCAAGCTCGGCGCCCGCAAGATCGTGGTTCCCGCGCACGACGGCGGGTTCTTCTCGGTGTTCAACACCTACTTCACCCACCTGGTGTGGGGAACGATCGACAACGAGGCAGCCCTCGTGCTGCCCGACTGGCGTGCCGAGGGTGTCATCGAGCGCGCGAAGGGCGAGCCCGTCGTCAGCTATTGCTACGGCAAGCCGTACGACGGCAACGTCTGGCTGAAGATGTTCGAGCCCGTGTTCGACCTGTCGGCCGACGAGCTCAACGACCCGGAACGGCTCTACGCCGGCGCCGAGTTGCCGGAGCCGCCCTTCAACCACGTGCGCGAGCCGAACCTCACCTACGTGAACGCGCACAACCTCTACACGGCGCACGATTTCTACCGGTTCCGCAAGCAGTACAACACCGTGCTCGACCGCCACGTTCGGCTCGTGCCCGAGTACCGCTCGGAGATCGACACCTTCGTGAACGACCAGATCAGCGGTCGGTTCACCATCGGCGTGCACGTCAAACACCCCAGCCACGCGGTCGAGCAGGTCGGCGGCGCGATGGCCGACCGCTTCGCCTACGTGACGCGTGTGCGCGATGAGCTCGCCCGGCGCGGCATCAACCCGTCCGACGAGGGGTGGGCAGTCTTCGTCGCCACCGACCAGGAGCGCGTGACGCAGCTCTTCCACGAGGAGTTCGGCAACCACGTCGTCGCGTTCAACGACGTGGTGCGGTCGTCGAGCGAGACCGATGACGAGTTCGACCTGCTCTCGGACGACGAGAAACTGCAGGACGGCCACCAGCTGCAGCACCAGATGGCCGCGAACACCAAGAACTGGTCGCACCGGCTCGCCTGGGAGGTGTGGCGGGATGCGGAAGCCCTCGCAGCCTCGGACGTGGTCATCCACGCCGTGAGCAATGTGGCGACAGCGGTGGCGTACATGAACCCGAATAACGAGATGCGGTACTTCGCCGGTTGAGGCCGGGAGCCCGCACACCGTGCGGGTTCCATCAGCTTCGCCGAACTAAACTAGGCCCATGCCCCTCAAGCCCAAACCGTCCGATGCGCCGCGCATTCGGAGCGCCCTGAAGCTCTACCGCGTCACCTCGATCATCACCGGCACGTTCCTGCTTCTGCTGTGTCTGATGATGGTGTTCCGGTACATCTTCGGCGTGGACATCGAGATGGGTGGGCCGTTCGGGTTCCTGTACCTCACGCCCAAGGCCGAGATCACCGGCACCAACCTGTCGCAGATCATCCTCATCGTTCACGGCTGGTTCTACGTGCTCTACCTGTACAGCGACTTCCGCCTGTGGAGCCTGATGCGCTGGGAGTTCCCGCGCTTCCTGCTCATCGCCCTCGGCGGCATTGTTCCGTTCCTTTCCTTCTTCCTCGAGCGCAACATCCACCGCGACACCTACGCGGTGGTAGAACAGCTCGAAAACACCCAGCCAGTGGAGGCAACCCATTAGCGAGACCGAACAGAGGCCAGTACTCGTCGTCGACTTCGGCGCCCAGTACGCCCAGCTGATTGCGCGCCGCGTGCGCGAGGCCAGCGTCTACAGCGAGATCGTGCCGCACACGATCACCGCAGCCGAAGTGGCAGCGATGAACCCCCGCGGCATCGTTCTGAGCGGTGGCCCATCCAGCGTGTACGAGGAGGGCTCACCCACTCTCGACCCGGGAATCCTCCAGCTCGGCATCCCGACCCTCGGCATTTGCTACGGGTTCCAGGTCATGGCGCAGCAGCTCGGCGGCGAGGTCGCGAATACGGGCCTGCGCGAGTACGGCTCCACCGCCGTGGTGCTTGCCCCCGGGGCATCCACTCTCCTCGGCGAACAGCCGACCGACCAGACCACCTGGATGAGCCACGGTGACTCGGTCTCGAAGGCTCCCGAGGGCTTCACGGTTCTCGCCTCGAGCACGTCGACGCCGGTCGCGGCCTTCGCCAGCGACGAGAAAAAGATGTACGGCGTGCAGTGGCACCCCGAGGTGAAGCACTCGGAGTACGGCCAGGCCGTCATCGAGAACTTCCTGCACGGTGCCGCGGGCATTGCCGCGGACTGGAACAGCGGAAGCGTCATCGCCGAGCAGGTCGCGCGCATCCAGGAGCAGGTCGGCACCTCGAAGGTCATCGTTGGCCTGTCGGGTGGCGTGGACTCCGCGGTTGCCGCTGCCATCGTGCACAAGGCCGTCGGTGACCAGCTCACCGCGATCTTCGTCGACCACGGACTGCTGCGCCAGGATGAGCGTCGCCAGGTGGAAGAGGACTACGTCGCCTCCACCGGTGTGCGTCTCATCACCGTCGACGCCGTCGACCAGTTCCTCGACGCACTGGCCGGAGTCACCGACCCCGAGCAGAAGCGCAAGATCATCGGCCGCGAGTTCATCCGCAGCTTCGAGGCGGCCGCCGAGGCGCTCGTGCTCGAGGCGCAGGGGGATGGCGCGACCATCGACTTCCTCGTGCAGGGAACCCTGTACCCGGACGTCGTGGAGAGCGGTGGCGGAACCGGCACCGCCAACATCAAGAGCCACCACAACGTGGGCGGACTCCCCGAGGACCTGCAGTTCAAGCTCGTCGAGCCGCTGCGTGCCCTCTTCAAGGACGAGGTGCGCGCCATCGGCCGCGAGCTCGGGCTTCCCGAGGTCATCGTGAGCCGCCAGCCGTTTCCGGGGCCTGGCCTCGGGATCCGCATCGTGGGCGAGGTTACCCGTGAGCGTCTCGAGCTGCTCCGTAAGGCGGACGCGATCGCCCGCGAAGAGCTGACCGCCGCGGGTCTGGACAACGAGATCTGGCAGTGCCCGGTGGTTCTTCTCGCCGATGTGCGCTCGGTCGGTGTGCAGGGGGACGGTCGCACGTACGGTCATCCGATCGTGCTTCGCCCCGTGTCATCCGAAGATGCAATGACGGCCGACTGGACCCGCCTGCCGTACGACGTGCTCGCGCGGATCTCCAACCGCATCACCAACGAGGTCGCCGGCGTCAACCGCGTCGTGCTCGACGTCACATCGAAGCCGCCGGGAACGATCGAGTGGGAGTAGTCGCCTAAGACCCGGTCTGCGGGTCAGCCGGTGGCGGTGGTCTTGCCGCCGCCGGTCGACAGGCTTTTCTCGGCGCTCGTGCTGCTGAGCGTGAACGCGCGGGCGGTCCACGACACCGAGCCGAGGGATTCGCCGGTGGCGGCATCGACGGTGTCGGTCGTGAGGCCGGAGACGATGAAGTCCGCGACGGTGGTGCACGCCATCGACGTGTTGCCCGGCCCGGGCATCGCTGTCAGCAGGCAGAAGTCGTTGGCGTTGTTTCTCGCGATCCAGTAGCGCAGTCCGGCGGTGTCGCTGTGCATCAGCCGGGTCGAGTTGGGCACGAGCCCGGTGTACCGGATTGTCGTGCGGTCGTTGGCGGTCTGCGGCGCGCTGAACCATTTCTCGGATGCGCGGAGGCTGCTGGCAGCGATCGTGCCCGTGTAGTCGTCGGTGTAACTGCCCACCCTGCCGTCGACAAAGCCGTCCCCATTGGCATCGAGCGGTTCGGGCGTCGACACGGTGAACGGCGCGCCCGTCGCACTGGGTTGCACGCGGTTGTCCACCCCGGATCCGTCGCTGTTGGTCGGCACGAAGCGCACGGTCGTCGGCCGGGTCGCGGCGAACGTGGCGCTGGCCACGGCTCCGATGAGGAACGCTGCCGCAACAACCACGAGCCAGCGACCGCGGCCCCAGGGCGCGCGATGCGCCGTGGGACGGTCTCCAGCGACGACGAGCACGTCGGACACCACACCCTCGGGTTCGCCGTCCCCGGTGAGCGTCGCGTCGGACGCGCCCGGCAGGTTGGGGCCGGGGGATGCGGATGCCACGTCGGCGCGCGGTTGCTCGTCGGAGGGTGCCGGCGGTTGCCCCGCACGCTCAAGCTCGTCCAGCTGACGACGGGCGTCGGCAGCGGCCCGCTCGTCCGCGGGGGATTCGGTTCTGCCAAAGGCGATGCGACGGAGGTCGTTCAGGTCGCGGCCTCCCGGAGCGCTTGCGCCCGGGTCATCCATCATGTGCCAGATCGTACATCTTTGTTATTCGTAGGCACGGGGCAATCGGATTGATCTGCTGCGAGGGCGGCGGCCCTACCCAGGACCGAAGGACACGGTGATGTCGGTGCCCGTCCAGACGGCGGTCAATGGGGCTTCGGCGGGCACAGGGCTCGGGTACACGAGCTGCAGACCAACGGAGGTGAAGTCCACCGCGTTGGCGCAGCTGGTTCCCCAGGAGCGTTCCTCGGCGTTGCCGATGATCAGACAGAATGTGTTGACGAGGCTCGGCGTGCCCATGGCGACCCACACGCTCGCGACGGACGTCGTCTGCA
Source organism: Glaciihabitans sp. dw_435 (assembly GCF_018449675.1). Lineage (GTDB taxonomy): Bacteria > Actinomycetota > Actinomycetes > Actinomycetales > Microbacteriaceae > Glaciihabitans. The sequence goes on from NZ_JAAVUZ010000008.1 coordinate 91,021, forward strand.
CCAGTCGCGTCGACGCGGGATCCACGGGAACGCCCTTACTCGACACCAGCGGACCAATGCCGGTGGTCTTGTCGGCCTCCGTCTGCTTGCCGTCGAACCATTTCAGCGCGGCGCGCGCATCCCCGGCGCGGGTGACGGCGCCTTCCGTCGGCTGCGCGTCGGGCTCGCCGCCGGGGCCGACAGCCTCCTGGCCGTTCTGGTCGGCGTCGAAGCCGGGAGTGCTGCGGGTGGGAGAGGCCGAGGGGGCGGATGTCACGGCGCCGGCGTCTGGCCGCAGGCTCGCGATTCCCGCGCTGGCGATCGCACCCAACACGAAGGCGCCTACAACGACGACGGCGAGGTTACGGCGGCGACGCAGGGGCCACCACGGTCGGGACGCGTCCTCATCCTGCACTGGCGGGACCGTCGTCAGGGTGACGACGGGCGCTCCCGATTGCCGTGGTCTGCCGCCTTCCGTCAATGAGGCCGTGCCGGACGACGGCGCGGCGGCCTGTGCCGGCTCTGCCGGGGACAACAGCGCCCGTGCGGCGACGAGGGCGGCAGCGTCATCCGCTTCCCTCCGCTCAATGGTCTCCAGCTCGTCGCGGGCTGTCGCCGCCAGCTCTTCTTCCTCGGGAGACAGCGTGCGGCTGAAGGCGGCGCGCAGCAGCTCGTCCACGCGCGCGGCGCTATCGCGGGTGGGTGGAACCTGCTGCTCGGCGATGCGGCGCAGCACATCGACGCCATCGCGCTCGCCGGTGTAGGCGGCCCGGAACCTCAGGAGGGCATCAGCGCTGCGCGTGATCTCTGCGAGTGCTTCAGCGGCGGTTCGCGCCTGATTGTTGTCCACGTGCATCCCCCGACGGTATGCGGCGAGCGTACCGGATGGGTCGGCGTCGGTGCCGCGCGATCTGTTCCGGCGCGGCCGGGCTTAGTCAAGCCTCCGGCAAGATCGACAGAAATCCCGGTTGCGGGGTACCGTGGCAGGGCGAACGGACAGTTGGCACTCCAGCTTTTGACGAAGGGAATCTCGATGACGAGCGACAAGCGCGACGGCGACGAGCGGGACGGCGAATACACCGACAAGGATCTGGAGACTCAGCCCAAGGGCGAAGAAGAGTCCGGTGAATACACCGACTCGGAGATCCCCGGAGACGAGTAACCTCTCTCACCACAAAATCGCCCCCGTCCTGCCGCTGTAGCGGTGGACGGGGGCGATTTTTTGTGAAGCGGATGCCTCGGGCGATGCTTACTGGCGGAACAGCGAGATCATGCGCAGGAACTCGGTGTACAGCCACACGATGGTGACGACGAGGCCGAACGCCGCGCGCCATCCGAGGATGCGCGGGGCTCCGGTGCGGACGCCCTCCTGGATCGCGGTGAAGTCGAGCACCAGGGAGTACGCGGCCATCAGGATCACGATCGGGCCGATGAGCAGGCCGAGCGGGATGCCGAAGAGGGTGGGCGAGCTGAACAGGCCCCACGCGTCATTGTTGACTCCGGTGAGCTGCAGACCGAGGTTCACGAGCGAGAACAGCGCATACGAGATGCCAGCGATCATGAAGATCTTGGTCGCCCGCTTGGAGGCGCGCACCTTGCCGTTGGCGAAGAGCGCGAGCGTCACAACGAACACGACGGCCGTCGCGATGATGGCCTGGAAGGCGATGCCGGGGAAGCGCATCTCCAGGATCGTCGAGAGCCCACCAATGAAGATTCCCTGGGCGACTCCGTACGCCAGCACCAGGGGAGCGGAGGGCTTCTTCTTGAAGATGTTGACCAGTGCCAGGCCGAAGCCCACAAAGGCGAACGGGAGGTAGAGGCCGGGAAGGAAGAATCCGACGGCCGCACCGGCGAGCACGAAGACCAACGTGATCACGGTCTTCATGATGACGTCGTCGTAGCTCATGCGGTCGGTCTCGGCGGGGCCAGCGGCCGGGCGGCTGTACAGCTCGTCGAGCTGCTGTGCAGTCATACCGGGCGTGGCAACTGCCTTCTCGCCACTGTTCTTGAACGCACCGTTCGTGAACGCGGGATTGGAGGAGAGTGCCATGGGGTCCTTATCTCTGTGAGGAACGTTTTCTATGAGAAATGTGAAACGTTTCTGAGAGCAAGTGTATTCGGCGGAGCCCGCTCAATTACTGGGCATTCGCCCTAAGCGGACGGGGAATTCGGGGCGCGCGGCCGATGCCGGCGATCCACCGCGCCAGCCACGCACTGCCGATCACTGCCACCGCCATGAGGCCGAGCGCGTAGGGCATCCCGCGGTACTCCTGGAAGACGTGCGAGACGACCCAGCCCATCGCCAGTACAGGCAGAACGGCAAGGTAACTCAGGGCCGGACGCTGGCGTATGAGCAGCCAGCAGAGGAAGGGAACGACGAGAGCCCAGGTGGTTCCGGGTCCGGTGAGCAGGATCCAGACGACCGCGACGTTGGGCGCCACCACCCAGGCCCGTCGGGGTCCCCGGGCGGGCAACACAATCCAGCCGGCCGCGTGCGCGAGGGTCGACAGGCCGAGAAGGAACAGCGTGTACGTGTTCGCGCCCTGCAGTCCCACCGTGCTGGAGATCAGCAGTGCCAGGCCCGCGACATACCTGCTGGGGTAGTAGCCCCAGTGCAGCGGAAGCAGGGAGGCGGGCTCCACGCGAACGCTTCGGGTTGTCGTCATGATCGACAGCCTATAAACAGTCGGGACACGACAAAGCACAAAGAAACACTCAGGGCGTTTGCCGTACCTTGGTGGGGTGACTAAACGACCGCTCGTGATCGCGCACCGTGGGGCCAGTGGCTACCGACCCGAACACTCGAGGGCAGCCTACGAGCTGGCGATCGAGCTGGGCGCCGATGCGCTCGAGCCCGACATCGTCTCCACGCGTGACGGCGTCCTCGTGCTGCGTCACGACAACGAGATCTCGGGCACCACCGACATCGCCACGAACCCCAAGTTTGCCGACCGCAAGACAACGAAGGTTGTCGACGGCGTCGAGCTCACCGGATGGTTCATCGAGGACTTCACCTGGGATGAGCTCGCCAAGGTACGCACCATGGAGCGTCTGCCCAAGCTGCGCCGGGGCAGCACGACATTCATCGGCGGCGGAGGCATCCTGCGTCTCACCGACCTCCTCGAGCTGATTGACGCGGCAGACCGCCCCATCATGCTGGTTGCCGAGATCAAGCACCCCACCTACTTTGCCTCGATCGGACTGCATCTCGACGAGATGTTCGCGGCCGTGATGGCCGACTGGGCGACTCCCACCAACCTCGTGGTCGAGTCGTTCGAGCAGTCGGTGCTCGGCAAGATTCGTGCGCGCGGCATCCCGGGTCACTACGTCTTCCTCGCGGATGATGAGGGATCGCCCGCGGACCTCGTCGCGGCCATGGGAGCGAAGGCACCCAGCTATGCCGAACACCTCACGAACGAGGGCCTCGCCCGCCTCGCGCTCAGCGTCGACGGCGTGAGCGTCGCCAAGTCCCTGATTTTGAAGACGGATGACGAGGGCCACGTCATCGGTACGACCGACCTCGTTGCCCGTGCTCACGCACTCGGTCTCACCGCCTGGACGTTCACCCTGCGCGCTGAGAACCACTTCCTGGCTCCGAACCTGCGCAAGGGCAAGGCGGACAACATGTACGGCGACTGGCGCCGGGAGTTCCGGCTGATCATGGATACCGGAATCGACGGGGTCTTCGCGGACCAGCCCGACCTCGCCCTGCAGGCCCGTGACACGGAACCGACTGTCGTAGGTCCCGCCTAGAATTACTCAGGCCATGACCTTTGTCTTAGACCCCTTTGAGTCCGAACCGTCCAAGTTCGGCCCGCCGCAAATTCAGGGGCAGACATCTGCCGGGGGTCGCGGTTCCGGTCAGCAGGGTGGGCACACGTTCACCGATGCGCTGCTCGACGGGTTGAACCCGCAGCAGCGCGAAGCAGTGCTGTACCGGGGTCCCTCGCTGCTGATCGTGGCCGGGGCCGGTTCCGGTAAGACCAGCGTGCTCACCCGCCGCATCGCCGGGCTCCTCGAGAGCCGCGAGGCGTGGCCGAGCCAGATTCTCGCGATCACGTTCACCAACAAGGCCGCCGCCGAGATGCGCGAACGTGTGCAGCAGCTGGTCGGCCGCCAGCAGGCCGAGGGAATGTGGATCTCCACCTTCCACTCCGCGTGCGTGCGAATCCTCCGTCGCGAGGCCGAGAACTTCGGGTTCACCAAGAGCTTCACGATTTATGATTCCGCCGACAGCAGGGCACTTCTCAAGAGGATCATCAAGGAGCTGAACGCCGACACGCTGGGGTTCACCGTCAGCCAGGCATCCGGCAAAATCTCCAAGCTCAAGAACGAGCTGCAAGACGTCGAGTCGTACGCCCGCGGGGCGAATTTCAACGACCCGAACGAGGCGATGTTCCTTGAGATCTTCCGCCAGTACACGCGGTCACTGGCCAGCGCCAATGCCTTCGACTTCGATGACCTCATCGGTCAGACCGTCTACCTGTTCCGTGCGTTCCCGCAGGTGGCCGCGCTCTACCAGCGCCGATTCCGTCACATCCTCGTCGACGAGTACCAGGACACGAACCACGCGCAGTACGCGCTCATCCGCGAACTGACCCGTCCGGTCAACCAGGGCGACCTTCCGCTCGACCTGCAGGGCAAGGGCCACCTCGACGCGGCATCCCTCACCGTCGTCGGTGACAGCGACCAGTCGATCTACGCGTTCCGCGGTGCCGACATCCGCAACATCGTGGAATTCGAGCGCGACTTCCCGAACTCCAGCGTCATCCTGCTCGAGCAGAACTACCGCTCGACGCAGAACATTCTCGACGCCGCCAACTCGGTGATCTCGAACAACTTCGACCGCAAAGACAAGAAGCTGTTCACGACCGTCGGCTCCGGCGAGAAGATCGTCGGCTTCACCGGGTACTCCGGTCACGATGAGGCGCAGTTCGTCGCGGACGAGATCACCGCGTTGCACGAGCAGGGTGTTGCGTACAAAGACATCGCCGTCTTCTACCGCACGAACGCGCAGACGCGTGCGCTCGAAGACATCTTCATCCGCTCGGCGCTTCCCTACCGGGTGCTCGGCGGCACCAAGTTCTACGAGCGCGCCGAGATCAAGGACGCCATGGCGTACCTGATCACGATCGCCAACCCGCAGGACCCGATGGCACTGCGCCGCGTGATGAACACGCCCAAGCGCGGCATCGGCCCCGCCACCGAGGCCGCGCTGCAGAACTTCGCGGACAACCACGACACCACCCTGCGCGACGCGATGCGCAACGCCGACGCCCTCGGCCTCGGCCCCAAGGTCACCGGCGCGATCATGTCGCTCGCGGCCATGCTCGACGAGGTCAGTGCGACAGTCGATGTGCCCGAAGGCACCGTGTCGGCCTCGGCGGCCGACGTGCTGAAGACACTGCTCGACCGCACGGGCTTCATCGAGTCGCTGCGGGCATCCCGCGACCCGCAAGACGAGGCCCGCGCCGAGAACGTCGAGGAGCTCCTGTCGGTGACGAAGGAGTTCCAGAAGAACAACCCGACCGGCACGCTGCTCGACTTCCTGACCGAGGTCTCGCTCGTTGCCGCAGCGGACGATCTGGATGACACGAGCGGAACCGTCTCGCTCATGACCCTGCACACCGCCAAGGGCCTCGAGTACGAGGCGGTGTTCCTCACGGGCATCGAGGAAGACCTTCTGCCCCACCGCATGTCCGCGGGTGAGCCGGGCGGTCCCGCAGAGGAGCGGCGCCTGTTCTACGTGGGCATCACGCGGGCCCGCAAGCGCCTGTACCTGTCGCTCGCCATGACGCGCGCGCAGTTCGGTGAGGTCAACGTCGCGATGCCCAGCCGCTACCTGCAGGAGATTCCGCCGGAGCTCATCGACTGGCGCCAGTCGCCGGGCGAGGCCACGAGTCGCGGTGGCACCCAGCCCCGTGCGCTCAACGCCCGCCGCGGTGCGTTCGGGGCCGAGGCCACCGGCATCACCGGTACCGGCTCGGGTTACGAGTTCGGCTCCAGCGGCCCCAGCGCCACGGCTCTCGCCCGCGCCGCCCGCAAGGAGGCCGCATCCAAGGTCGAGTGGGCGAACAAGGTCACCGGAACCGTGCGCGACAACGGCGACCTCACTCTCACGACCGGCGACCGCGTGCGGCACATCGACTTCGGCGATGGCCGCGTCACCGCCGTCACTGGCGAGGGTGCCAAGCGCGTTGCCGAGGTGCAGTTCGACACGGCGGGACGCAAGCGCCTGCTCATCAAGATCGCGCCGATCGAAAAGATCTAGCGGGCGAAGCGCGTGCGCGCCGGGATGACGAGTGGATGCCCCGTGGTCGGGTGCTCCACGACGTCGATCGCGTGTGCGTAGACCCGACTCAGGATCTCGCTCGTCATGACGTCGGCGGGTGGGCCGGCGGCAACCACGCGCCCGCGCTCGAGGATCACCACGTGGTCGGCGTGGGTCGCGGCGGCGTCCAGATCGTGCATGACGATGGCGACCGCGCCACCGGCGGCGGCGAGTTCGCCCGCCAGCTCAAGCACGCGTTCCTGGTGGGCGATGTCGAGTGCCGCGGTGGGCTCGTCGAGCAGCACGATCGGGGAGCGCTGGGCGATAACCCGGGCGAGGGCCGCACGGGCCTGCTCCCCGCCGGAGAGCGTCGTCACATCCCGCCCGGCCAGCTGCACGATGTCGGTCTGCTCGAGGGCCGACTCCACGATCGCCTCATCGTCGGCCGCGTCATCCGTCGACCGCCAGGCGGAACGTCCCATGGTCACGACCTCCCGCACCGTGTAGGAAAACGCGACCGCCGACTGCTGCAGCAGCACGCTGCGCCTGCGGGCAAGGTCGGCCACGGAGATGGAGCCGAGCGCGTCGGCCCCAAGCCCCACGCTGCCCGTGGTCGGCTGGATGTCCCCGGCGAGGATGCCGAGCAGCGTGGACTTGCCGGCGCCGTTCGGACCGATGATGGCGGTAACGGAACCGGATGCCACGGAGATATCGACATCGTCGAGCAGGCGCATCCCGCGCACGGCGTAAGAGATTCCCGTGGCGTGCAGAGCCGGCCGGGTCACGACAGGCCCGATCCGGACCGGAGGGACTTGCGCATGAGGATGAAGAAGACGGGGCCGCCGACGAGGGCCGTGAACATGCCGATGGGCAGGTCGGCGAAGGGAACGAGCGTGCGGGCAAGCACGTCCGAGAGGCTGATGAGTACTGCACCGCCGAGCGCGCTCGCCGGGATCAGCGCACGGTGCGAGGGGCCGACGATCAGGCGGAGCAGGTGGGGGATGATGAGCCCCACGAACGCGATGATGCCCGCGTAGGCGACTGCCGCCGACGTGAGGATCGCCACACACACGATCGACAGGATGCGCAGGCGTTCGACGTTGACGCCGAGGTGACGTGCCTGGCGCTCGCCGAGGGCGAGCAGGTCGAGCTTGCGGGCAGCGAACAGCGCGCCGCCGAGGCCCACCACGAGGAACGGGAGGGTCGTGCCGACCGCCAGCCAGGAGGCGCCGTTGAGCGAGCCGAGTTGCCAGAACACGATCTGTTCACGGCTGGCGGTGTCGGCGAGGAAGACGCACAGCGCGATGAGTGCGTTCGCGACGGCGTTGACCGCGATGCCGGTGAGCACGAGCGTGAGGATCTGGGTGCGTCCGGTGGAGCGGGACAGGTAGTAGACGAGAAACGTGGTCAGTAGGCCGAATACGAAGGCCATGACCGGAACGGTGGCGCCGCCGAGGAACTCGAGGTGGAACACGATCGCCGAGCAGGCGCCGACGGCACACCCGGCGGAGACGCCGATAACGCCGGGCTCGGCAAGCGGATTGCCGAAGGTGCCCTGCATGATCGTGCCGGCGACGCCGAGCGCAGCACCCACGATGGCCCCGAGCAGGATGCGCGGGAAGCGCACGTTCCACAGGGCGCCGTCGGCAAACCGGTCGGCATCGGTGACGGGAACGAGCCCGATGCGGCGTCCGATCGACGCGAGGATTTCCGACGGTGCGAGCGGGAACTGCCCGACGGTGGCCGACACCGTGATCGTGGCGATGAACAGGATCGCCAGCACCACCACGGTGATGGCGAGTCGCCGCCCCTGCGATCTCACGACCGGCGCCCGCGTGGGCGCCGGTGCCGCTACCGTCACGGGCGCAGCTCGGTCGGGGCGTAGATCGCCTGGGCGAGCGATCGCAGAACGGCACCGGTGGTCGGTCCGAATGACAGGATCTGTCCGTCGCTCATGTCGACGACGCGGTGGTTGTTGCCTGCCGTGGTGTCGCTGACACCGGGCCGCGCGAGCAGGCCCTTCAGCCCACCGGTCGACTCGACGCCACCGGTCATCGTGAGGATCAGGTCGGGATTGATCGCGAGCAGTGCCTCGCTGTTGGCCGGACGGGCGCCCGTTATGCCCGCCTCCGTGGCGACGTCGATCGCGCCGAGCGAATCGATGAGGTCATCCGCCCCCTCGCCCTTGCCGAGGATGAAGAAGATAGAGCCGGCGCCCCGCACGTAGAGGAACGCGATCCGCAGCTTCTTGGCCGGGTCCGACGGCGCCATGGCGGCGATGTCCGCTTTCGCGTCGGTGATTTCCTGCTCCGAGCGGTCGGCGAGCTGCTGGGCCGCGGTGTCAACACCGAGCGCGTGGCCGACGGCGAGGATCTGCTCGCCCACGGTCGCGAGGCTGCGGCTGCCATCGAAGAAGACGACGGCGACACCGGCATCCCGCAACTGGTCCTGCACTTCGCGTGGTCCGATGCTCTTGTCGGTGAGGATGACCGTCGGCTTCAGCTTCAGGATCGCCTCGCCGTTGAGCTCGTGGCCGTCCTGGGTGACGAGCGGAAGGTCGGCCATGCTCGCCATGGTGTTCGAGACGGTGCGCCCGACGAGCTTGTCGGCGAGCCCCAGGCCGACGACGGTTTCGGCGAGGGTGCCGTACAGGTCGAGCGCCAGGATGCGCGACGTGTCCGTGATGGTGACCTTCGTGCCCTCCTCGTCGGTGACGGTGACCGGCAGCACGGACGTGACGTCCGTCGCAATCGGAACGACATCGCTGATGGATGCCGCGGTCGAGGCACCCGTCAGCGAATGCGGGTCCGGAAGGGGCGTGCCGGTCGTCGTCGGGGTGGAGGTTGACGCCGGCGCCGCGGTCGAACCGGCTGCATCGGACGGCGTTGCCGCCTGGCATCCCGCGAGCAGACCGACGGTGAGGACGGCGACGGCGAGAATCAGCGGGCCGCGGGCCCCCGCGGAACTACCGCGCGGGGCTCGCGAGCGGGGAAGGCCGCGGCTCATGACTCGGTCGAGCCGGACGCTGCCGCGCGAACGCGACGGCGACGCACGATCGACAGCATGCCGATGCCGGCGAGCATCAGCGCGCTGGCGCCGAGCAGGCTCACGTCCGGGCTGCCGGTTCCGGTGAGCGCGAGCGACGAGAACGTCGCGGAGTCACACTCGACCGATGCGCCGAGCGGAGCCGACAGGGTCAGTGGCGCGAGCGCCTGGCCGGTCGGGTAGAAGCCGCCGAACGCGGTCGCACCGTTCGCGGTCAGGGTGGTCGAGGCATCCGTCAATCGCAGTGTCGAGGATCCGACGGACGTGCCGCCCGCGGCGATCGTGGCGAACGGAACGTTGCTCATCGAGGTGCGCGTGCCGTCGAGCCCGAGCGTGTTGAAGGAGGCGATGACCGAGGCGGAGCCGGCCGAGGAGAGGCGAACGGACATGTCACTGATAGTGATATCCAGGGCGCCGTCGTGACCGGTGAAGTGCAGGGTGCCCGGGAAGCGCACGATTCCCTTGTCCGCGGTCGTGTTGTAGCTGCCGGTGCCGTTCGACCAGACGAAGCGTCCATCTTCGTCGCCGATGCCTGACAGGCTCCACGAGCCGTTGGCAATGCTGCCGCTGATGTAGGAACGGAACGACGTCTTGATTGCCCAGTCGAGGCTCGCACCGGAGACGGCGCGGGCGACGCACTTCGGTGCCTCCTCCGCGGCGGCCGCGGGCGTCGTCGTCGCCGCCGCGGCGACATACGTCAGGGGAGCGAGAGCGTTCTGCGAGGAATCGAGGCTGCCGACACCAGAGGCCAGCGACGTGTAGATCGCGTATGACTTGCCGTTCGGCGCGGGCAGCGCGACCGTGACCGAGAAGGATCCGTCGGCGTTCAGGCGTGCGGTGCGGGGCACTGTCGGGCCGGCGGCGGTGACGGATGCCCCGGCGGTGACGGTTCCGGACGCTGTCTTGTTGATCGCGATCCAGATCGTCTGGCTCGTGATGAGCGCGCCGGCGCGGCTCGCGGAGTAGTAACCGTCGTAGCCGGCGACGCCGACTCCGAGGTAGATGCCGGGGGACTGCGCGGAGAAGTTCTTACCTGTCACCGTGACGGTTCCGCCGCGGGCGGGGATCTTGCTCACCGAGAGCGAGGGGGCGGGTGCGTCCGGGACCGCGGGGGTCACCGGTGCGGTGGGATCCACGGTCGGCGGCACCACGACGGGCTGGCCGACGTAGCTGAGCTGAGTCACGGTGTTCTGCGACGTGTTGGTGGTGCCAAGGCCGTGGGCCTTCGAGGTGTAGACCGCGTAGGTGATACCCGACTTGGCGGGAAGGGTGACGGTGACCGAGAAGGTTCCCTTTGCGGTCATCGGTGCCGTGCGGCCGAGTGCGGTCGTGCTGTCCGTGTTGTCGATGTCGATCCAGATGGTCTCCGAATCGATGAGCTTGTCCGTCGAGCCGTAGATGCCGGAAAGACCGACGGGTCCGACTCCGAGGTAGATGCCGGGGGAGGTAGCGCTGAAGCCCGTGCCGGTCAGCGTGACCTTGCCGCCCGCGGTGGGGATCTGCGTCGCGGTGATCGACGGGCCCGTGGGCGACGTCGGAGTGGTGGTGGGCGGTGCCGTCGGGGTCGACGTCGGGGGAGTGGTGGGGGTGCCCGTCGGCGTGGTGGTCGGCGGGGTGACGGGTGTTGCGTAGGTGAGCGGTGCGCTCGTGTTCTGGGTGGTGTCGCGACCGGCTCCCTGTCCCTCACCCTTGGAGGCGTAGACCGACCAGGTGGTGACGCCGTCATCGGCGGGAAGGGTCAGCGTTGCGGTGAAGCTGCCGTCGCTATTCATCGGTGCGGTGTTGGCGCCGACGGTGTTGCCGACCTTGATCTGCACGGCCTTGCTGGCGTCCAGTCCCGGTGCGACGTAGAGGTTCGCGGCACCCGAGTGGCCGGCGGCGATGTAGATACCGGGGTCGGTGGTGGAGAAGCCCGTGCCGGAGACGGTCACAATGCCGCCGCCCGCTGGGATCTGCGAGACGGTCAGGGCCGGGGTGGGCGGCGTCGGGGTGCCGGTGGGCGCGCTCGTCGGGGTATCGGTGGGAGAGACCGTGGGTGGCGTGGTGGGCGTTTCCGACGGGGTCGGTGTGGCGGTGGGCGTCTCTACCGGTGCCTCGGCGTAGCTCAGGTTCGTCGTGACGTTCTGGGTGAAGTCGGCGTACGCGCCAAGGCCGTGGGCCTTGGAAGAGAAGACTGCGTACGAAGAATCGGTTCCGGCGGGCGCCGTGATGGTGAAGCTGAAGGTGCCCTGCGCCGACATGGGTTCGGTGCGCGCACCGCTGGATCCGCCCGAGGTGTTGGCAGTGTCCACCCACACTGTTTCGCTGCCGACGAGGGTCGCCGAGTAGAAGCCCGTGGCGGACTGGTTGCCGAGTCCGACGTAGATGCCGGGGTCGGTCGTGTCAAAGCCACTGCCCGTGATGGTGACGGGTCCGCCGCCGTCGGGTGCTTCGCTGACGGTGATTGAGGGGGCTGGTGCCGCCTGCGCGATTGCCCCGCCGCCGACCACCATGGCCGCTGCCAACAAGGCCGTTGTGGCCACACCGAGAATCTTCGTGCCGAAACGTCGCCGGTCCGGGGACGGGCGTGTGGAAATTGACAACGAAGTTCTCCCTGCTGTGGAACGCGGCTCTAGACTGTGAGCCACCGGGTTAGGATGACCTCAATAAGGCTTACCTTATTAAGGCTTACCTAACTTAGCCGCAACCGCGTCGATCGTGCCAGTCCGATCGGTGACCTACTCAAGGAGCACCCGATGTCCGTACCAGCTGCCCCCGCCGAGACCGCCGCCGTGACGAGCTTCGCCGCCCAGGTTCGCGAACGTTCGCAGGGTGCGCACACGCGCGCCGAGAACGCCGGCTTCATGAGTCGTCTCATGGGTGGCGAGGGAACGATCGCCGGCTACACCGCGCTGACCTCGCAGTACTACTTCATCTACGACGCCCTCGAGCGCGTGGGAGAGACCTGGCGCGACGACGCCATCGGCAGCATGTTCGTGGACGACGCCCTGCTGCGCCGCACCGCGCTCGAAGCCGACCTCGAATACTTCCTCGGTGCCGACTGGCGCGAGACCATCGTCGCGTCGGCCCCGACCCAGGCCTACGTCGAACGCCTCGAGACGATCGCTGCCCGCAGCTCCGCCGAGTTCGTCGCGCACCACTACATCCGGTACCTCGGTGACCTCTCTGGTGGGCAGATCATCCGCGTCATGGTGCAGCGTCACTACGGCATCCCGGACGAGGGCCTCAACTTCCTCAACTTCCCGCTGATCCCGAAGCCGAAGCCGTTCAAGGACGACTATCGGGCTGCCCTCGAGAACGCACCGTGGACCGCAGAGGAGCGTGCGGCACTCATCGCCGAGGTCGAGGTCGCCTATGGCCTCAACTTCGACCTGTTCACCGAGCTGGGTCGCTCGCAGGAGCAGTAGCGGGCAGCTTCTTCAGCAGGTGGTTCTTCGGCCACTGCCGCAGCGCGTTGGGCAATAGCGGGTAGATGTGGGCCGCGGCACGCATCATCCGCTCGAACCGGCGCTCTTTCGCGTCGTCCCACGCTAAGCCGAAATCGTGGCGGACGGCGGATGGCAGCAGGCCGATCGTGAGCCAGCGGGCGAGGGGCATCGCTGCCCTCAACCACACAGGGCCAACCCGCGGCCAGAGCAGCTGGCGGGCGACGCCCCGCGTCACGTCGTCCACGACGAGGCCGTCGATGGCCGCATCCCAGTACTGACGGAACGCCGCGATATCGCGCGGCCACAGCTCGCGCGGCATCTGCAGGCCGACCCCGATCTCGGCGTAGTCCTGGTAAATCGCTTCGGCGTCCGCCGGGCCGAGGGCACCGAAGATGCGCTCGTGCATCACGATGGCCGAGTCGTACAGGGTGGCGGTGACCCAGAGCTGCAGCTGCGGATCGACGGCGGTGTAGGCGGGACCGCCGGTCGCGCCACCACCCTCGGAGACGACGGGCGCGTGCGCGCGGTTGACCATGGCGGTGACGAAGCGCGCCTGCCCCTCGGTTCCCCAGAGCAGCGCGTACACATAGGTGAGGGTGTGGCGCAGCCGCCGGGTCGGGTCGGTTGCAAAACTCGAGTGCTCGGCGACGGCATGGCCAACAGCGGGGTTGCCCAGCTGCAGCAGGATCGCGCGGCCGCCGGCGCCCAACAGCACGGCCTCGGATCCCATGTCGCGTAGTCGCATGCACCGATTCTCTCGCGTGCCGCTGTGCCTGCCATGGACGGATGCCCCGGCCCGGGGCATCCACTCGCCGCCGCGTCCCAGTGTCGGGGCGGGGTCCAGCGGGAAACGGGTAGAGTTTCACGTGGTTCAGGTGTCTCGATGACGAGTTAAGTCGCTGTCGGGATGGTGTGCCGCGTCCGAGTAAGCCCGCCACGGATTGGAATTGCAGCGTGGATCTTTTCGAGTACCAGGCCAGGGACCTCTTCGAGTCCTATGGCGTACCTGTACTAGCCGGAATCACGGCCGACACCCCGGACGAGGTGAGGGCAGCCGCCGAGAAGTTGGGCGGCGTTGTCGTCGTCAAGGCCCAGGTGAAGGTCGGCGGTCGCGGAAAGGCGGGCGGCGTCAAGGTCGCCAAGACTCCGGATGAGGCGTTCGCCGCGGCGGAGTCCATCCTCGGACTCGACATCAAGGGCCACGTCGTCAAGCGCGTGATGGTCGCCGCCGGTGCCCGCATCGCCCAGGAGTTCTACTTCTCGGTGCTGCTCGACCGCTCCAACCGCACCTTCCTGTCGATGGCCAGCGTCGAGGGCGGCATGGAGATCGAGATTCTCGCCGTCGAGAAGCCCGAGGCCCTCGCCCGCCTCCAGATCGACCCGCTCGAAGGCATCGACGAGGCCAAGGCACTCGAGATCGCCCGCGCCGCCGGCTTCCCCGAGGAGCTGCTCGGCAAGATCTCGCCCGTCATCGCCCGCCTGTGGAACGTCTTCAAGGGAGAGGATGCCACGCTCGTCGAGGTCAACCCGCTGGTGCTCACCGAGACCGGCGAGATCATCGCCCTCGATGGCAAGATCACCATCGACGAGAACGCGGCGTTCCGTCACCCCAACCACCACGCACTCGAAGAGGCCGGTGACATCGACCCGCTGGAGGCGAAGGCCAAGGCCTCGAACCTCAACTACGTGAAGCTCGACGGTGAGGTCGGAATCATCGGCAATGGCGCGGGACTCGTGATGTCCACCCTCGACGTTGTCTCCTACGCGGGAGAGAAGCACGGCAACGTGCGTCCGGCGAACTTCCTCGACATCGGAGGTGGAGCGTCGGCCGAGGTCATGGCCGCGGGGCTCGACGTCATCCTCGGTGACGAGCAGGTCAAGAGCGTCTTCGTCAACGTCTTCGGTGGCATCACCGCCTGCGACGCGGTCGCCAACGGCATCGTCGGCGCCCTCGAGAAGCTTGGCGACACGGCAACGAAGCCCCTCGTGGTGCGCCTGGACGGCAACAACGTCGTCGAGGGCCGCCAGATTCTTGCCGACGCCGCTCACCCGCTGGTGACCGTTGTCGACACCATGGACGAGGCCGCCGACAAGGCAGCCGAACTCGCGTACGCAGCTCGCTAGGGAAAAGGAACAGCACAATGTCGATCTTTCTCGACGAGAACTCCGTAATCATCGTCCAGGGACTCACCGGGTCCGAGGGCACCAAGCACGCGGGCCGCATGCTCGCGTCGGGCTCGAAGATCGTCGGCGGGGTGAACCCGCGCAAGGCGGGAACGACCGTCGAGATCGAGGGCACCGAGCTGCCGATCTTCGGCACCGTTGCCGAGGCGATGAGCTCCACCGGCGCCAACGTGTCCGTCATCTTCGTTCCCCCGGCCCTCGCCAAGGGCGCGGTCCTCGAGGCGATCGACGCGGCAATCCCGCTTGCCATCGTGATCACCGAGGGCATTCCCGTGCACGACTCCGCGGAGTTCTGGGCCTACGCCATCTCCAAGGGCAACACCACCCAGATCATCGGCCCGAACTGCCCCGGCATCATCAGCCCCGGCAAGTCGAACGCGGGCATCATCCCGTCGACGATCACCGAGGCGGGACCCATCGGACTCGTCTCCAAGTCGGGCACGCTGACCTACCAGATGATGTTCGAGCTGCGTGATCTCGGATTCTCCACCGCCATCGGCATCGGCGGCGACCCCATCATCGGCACCACCCACATCGACGCCCTCAAGGCGTTCGAGGCGGACCCCGAGACCCGGGCGATCGTCATGATCGGCGAGATCGGTGGCGACGCCGAAGAGCGTGCGGCCGCATTCATCCAGGAGCACGTGACTAAGCCGGTCGTGGCCTACGTCGCGGGTTTCACCGCTCCCGAGGGAAAGACCATGGGCCACGCGGGCGCGATCGTCTCCGACGGAGCCGGCACCGCCCAGGGCAAGAAGGAGGCCCTGGAGGCCGCCGGTGTGCGCGTCGGCAAGACCCCGTCCGAGACCGCAGCGATCCTGCGTGAGGTCTACGCGGCGCTGTAACTCTCCGCACCACACGAGGGCGCGATCAACTCCGGTTGGTCGCGTCCTCGTCGGTTAACGCGTGCCGGAAGGTGAAGCTCCCGCGGTACTCGAAGATCTCGCCCAGCAGCGGATTGCGCATCCGCACGCTCACGTGCTGCGCGTCGCCGTCCCAGCATTCGGTGAGGGTGACGCGTGCCGACAGCACGGCGGGGACGGGCAGGCGCAGACGCCGGAGGTGGAGCCAGACGCCATCGGACTGCATCGCAAGCGCGCCATCCACTATCCGCACCCTCAGGCGCACCTCGAGGCCGCGCCGCCGCCCCAGGAAGTCGTGGAGCCGGCCATCGATGACGTGCATGGTGTCTTCCATGATTCGCGTTCGCCCGGCGAACTGGAACAGCCGGCGGGCGCTCAACCCGTCGCCGGGGCCGGGCACGTTGAGGACCTCGAAGGGGATTGCCGTGCCGTACTCGGGAAATAGGATGTGGCGCCAGGCGAGGTAGGTGAAGACGGGGCGCAGCCATCGGTGGCGCGATCCGGCGACCTCGTACACGCCGGTGCCCACGCCGACGGAGCCGGCCGGCGGGCGTTCGAAGTAGGAGCGCAGCTCGGGAGCGAGGGCCGCGAAGTCGTCTCCGAGAACGCGCTGGTACACCGAGTCGGTCACGTGCGGATCTCGTGTCGCACGGGCTTCAGCCGGGCGGGTGCGTCCTGGGCCGCGGTGAAGGTGCAATCGAAGGTGCCCTCGTAGCCGAACAGAAACCCGAACACCCGGTTATGCACCTCGAGGTTGATCGAATACTTTCCGAGCTCGTCGTTGTACGCCTCCCGCAGTGTCGCGCGCCCGCTGAACAGCATCGGGAAACGGAACGCAAGGGGCCCCTCGTAGAAACGCTGCTCGCCCGATCGCAGCAGCAGCGAGCCGTCGGGCTCGACCGTGAGATCGAGGTCAACGGCCAGGTGCTGGTGCGTGCCCAGGTAGTCGAGAACGACGCCGTCATGCAGCACCATGGTGGCGTCGAACCGGCTCGGGGTCGCGCGCACGCTGTACTCGCGCACGAACGTCACCGTCTCGCGGCCGAAGGGATCGCGGTACGGAAAGTTCTCGATCGTGAAGGGCACGTTCTCCCCGGTGTCCGGGATGAGAATGTTGCGCACCTTGCCGAGGTACAGGAACGGCAGGGTCCACCAGGGGCCGCGCCGCACCCGGGACATCACGCCGGTGCCCACACACGCGTAGCCAGCGTCGAGCCCCACGCCGAAGCGCTTCTGCAACTGCGGGTGGAGTCGGGCGAAGTCCTCGCCGAGTGCCCGTTCGAAGATTGAGGTCACGGGGTCTCCAGAGCGCTCAGGGTGGTCGGCGCGTCATCCATGGCGCGGCCCGAGCGCGGGGTGCGTTGGCAGCGCGCGGCGCGCGGTCGATCGGGCTTCCAGAATGCGAGGACGGATGCCACGGGCCACCGTTCCGGCTCGACGCCGGTCTCAGCCCAGATCCGCAGCCGCTCGAAACTCCACGCCGTCATCCATCCGATGAAGCGGCGCATCACCAGCCGGTCGATGGTCGAGCCCCAGCCCGGCGCATAGTCGTAGCCGGTGATGAACCGCACCCCGTCGGGCGTCGGGACGTATCGCCAGTATCCGCGGCCATCGCCCAACGGTGACAGCCGGTCCGCGGTGGTGAACCGCAACGCGGACGTGCGCGTGCCGTCGGGACGGTCGCGCTCGCCGAGGGAGGTTCCCGTGCCGGCAATCGTGTGGAGGGGTAGCCGCAGCTTGTACAAAAATCGGTATCCGCCGCTCGGCAGCGACTCCTGCGGGGTAATGCTGCTGAATCGCAGATCCCACCGCGGATGCAGCGTCGGCTCCTGGGTGAGGCGCCACACCGTGTCGAGGTCCGCGCGAATGAGCGTCTCGACGTAGATCGGGTGTGCGCGCATGGCCCCATCCTGTCATCACGGCGGCGAGGCACAGCGAGCATCAGTCATGGCGCGGGTAGGGTTCGAGCGGTATGAATCGCTCGCTCACCTCCCTGTTCGCCGCGTTCGAGGCTCTGCTGGTCGTTGCGATCGGCATCGGGATCCCGCTCGCGCCCCTCACCGTGCTCTGGGCACTGCAGTTCGGGTTCGCTCCCGACTGGACCGACTTCTGGCGTTCCTCCGTCGACATCTGGCTGATTGGCCACGGCGTCGACGTCACGTTCACCCTCGATGCCGCCACCGTGAAGTCGCTTGGACTCGACGGAGCCGGTACTCCCTTCATCGTTACCGCCGCCGCCCTCGGGATCGCCCTTCTCACCATCGTTCTGGGAGCTCGTGCCGGCCGCCGCATCGCCCAGACCGACTACCGCCTGATCGGCAACGCGGTCGCGATCGGCGTCTTCGCGCTCTGCGCCGCGGGGGTCACCCTGTCCGCCAGGGCTGCGGGGGCGTCGCCGTCGCTGCCCCAGGGGATCATCCTTCCCTCCCTCATCTTTGCGCTCGGCGTCACCATCGGTTCCCTGCGGACGCAGCGGGCCGCGACGGATGCCACGGGCAGTTCCATTCGCGACTGGATCGCCGATTGGCAACCGACGACCCGCGCCGCCGTCGCCACGGCGCTCCGGGGCGGAACCGCCGCGGCCGCGGCCGTTGTCGCCGCGGGATCGGTCATCGTCGCCGTTCTCATCTTCAGCAGTTATGCCGAAATCATCACCCTCTACGAAGGCCTGCACACCGAGGGTCTCGGGGGTTTCGCGCTGACGTTGGCGCAGCTGGCGTTCCTGCCCAACCTCGTGATCTGGGGTGTCTCGTGGCTCGTGGGTCCCGGGTTCGCGATCGGCGTCGGGTCATCCGTCAGTCCGCTCGGCACGAGCCTCGGTCCGATCCCGGCGGTACCGGTGCTCGGCGCATTGCCCCTGGGGGACTCGAGCTTCGGGTACATCGGCCTTCTCGTTCCGATCGTCGCCGCATTCGTCTGCGCAGCCCTCCTGCGGGGGCGACTGCTCGCCGTGACCGGCGGCCCCACGGGCGCTCGTGGCATGTCGCGCACGGCCCCGGCCCGGCGGCGTGTTCCTGCGGGTAGCGACAACGACCTGACGCAGCCACTCGACCTGGGCGACAACGATCTGACGCAGCCGCTGAACTTCGACGAACGGCCCACTCCAAACGCGGGCATCATTCCCCGCCTGCTGGCTACGGGCCTCGGCATGGGCGTCGTGGGTGGCGCGCTGCTCGGGCTTCTCGCCTGGGCATCCTCCGGCGCTGCCGGCCCCGGCCGCCTGCACCAGGTGGGACCCGACCCCCTCGTGGTCGGCCTGTGGGCAGCGCTCGAAATCGGCGTCGCCGCGGTGCTTGGTCTGCTCGCTGCCGGCCACCTGCCCTCCCGCGAACGCGCTCCCCGGTCGTAACCACCCTCCGGCTGTGCCGCGTCAGGGCTGCTTAGCCGGCATGCTGCTGGATCGACGGCCAGATGCCGCCCTCGGCGAATACTGTCGCCCAGTAGAACGGATTCAGCTCGACCAGTGACCGGCTTGACCATCCCTCAGGCTGGTCAGGGTCGCTGACCCCCACGCGAACATCCGGTCCCCACAGCGCGAGCCTTTCCTGGCATGCGCCACACGGGGCGAGAACTGTGACGCCTTCCCGCCCGTCTTCGCGGCTCACGCAGATGGACGCGATGATGCGTCGTCCCGCGGTGTAGGCCTCGCAGATCGGCCCGGTCTCCGCGCACAGGCTCATGGCGGCGTTGAAGTTATCGAGAGCGATCCCGGTGAGAATCGACCCATCGTCCAGACGAACGGCGGCGGCGACTGCCTCCTGTGCATCCGGCCACCGACGGCGCATCTGGTCAACAGCGTGATCGAACAGTTCCTGGTCAGCGTCCATGGCACGAGTCTTTCAGAGTTCGCCGACGCCGCCCGATACCAAAGCGCCGCCCGATATGCTTGGCCAGTGCTTTCGCTGGTTGTGCTCATATCAGGGGGCGGCTCTAACCTCCGCGCGCTCCTCGAAGCGTCGCAGGACGCCGAATTCCCTGCCCGCGTCATTGCCGTCGGCGCCGATCGCGATGCGGACGGCTTCGAACACGCCGAGGCGTTCGGCATCCCGACCTTCGCGGTCGCGCTGTCGAACTACCCGGACCGTGAGGCATGGGGCGACGCGCTCGTCGAGCAGATCCAGGTGTGGCAGCCCGACCTCGTCGTCCTCAGCGGGTTCATGAAGCTCCTGCCGCCGCGGGTCGTGGACGCCCTCGGTCCCAACCTGATCAACACCCACCCGGCATACCTGCCCGAGTTTCCGGGGGCGCACGGCGTTCGCGACGCGCTCGCCGCGGGTGTCAGCGAAACCGGGGCGAGTGTCATCCTCGTCGACAACGGCGTGGACAGCGGACCCATTCTTTCCCAGCGCCGAATTCCCGTGTTGCCGGATGACACGGAGTCGAGCCTTCACGAACGCATCAAGCCGGTCGAGCGGGAGTTGCTGATTCAGGCAGTGCTCGACATCGCCAACGGACACATCAACCTCAAGGAGCTGGCCACCACATGAGCGGACCAACACACGACCCGTCCCTGTACCGTCCCCGCGACGTCATCCAGATCCGCCGTGCGCTCGTTTCGGTGAGTGACAAGTCGGGGCTCGTCGAGCTCGCGACGGCTCTGAACGCTGCCGGTGTCGAGATCGTGTCCACCGGTTCCACGGCGAAGACGATCGCGGCGGCCGGGATCCCGGTCACCGAGGTTGCCTCCGTCACCGGCTACCCCGAGTCGCTCGACGGACGCGTGCGCACCCTGCATCCCGCCATCCACTCAGGTCTTCTCGCCGATCTTCGCCTCGAGTCGCACGAGCGCGAGCTCGCCGAGCAGGGCATCGAGCCATTCGAGCTCGTCGTCTCCAACCTGTACCCGTTCGTGGAGACCATCGCCGCCGGCGTTACGGGCGATGCCGCCGTCGAGCAGATCGACATCGGGGGCCCCGCCATGGTGCGTGCCTCCGCCAAGAACCACGCAAACGTCGCGATTGTCACCTCGCCGGCCAGCTACCCGCAGGTGCTCAAGTCGCTGTCCATCGGGGGAACCACCCTGTCGCAGCGCCGTCGCCTCGCCGCCGAGGCCTTCGCGCACACCGCCGCGTACGACACCGCCGTCGCCGCCTGGTTTGCCACGGAGGTCGCCGAGCACTCGCCCGCGTTCGCGCAGGTCGTGAAAGCGGATGACGCGCCGGCCGAGTCCATCGCAATCGAGGCGACTCTCAAGCAGGTGCTCCGTTACGGCGAGAACAGCCACCAGTCGGCCGCCCTGTATGTGCGTGCCGATGGCCGGGGGATCGCCCAGGCCGTGCAGCTGCACGGCAAGGAGATGTCGTACAACAACTTCGTCGACGCCGATGCAGCAGTGCGCGCCGCCTACGACTTCGCCCAGCCCGCTGTCGCGATCATCAAGCACGCAAACCCCTGCGGTATCGCCGTCGCCAGCGGTGACGGGGACCCGATCGCCAGCGCCCACCGCCGCGCCCACGAGTGCGACCCGGTGTCGGCGTTCGGTGGCGTCATCGCCGCCAACCGCCCGATCACCCTCGAGGCAGCGCAGTCGATCAAGGACATCTTCACCGAGGTCGTCGTCGCTCCCGGATTCGAGCCCGAGGCCCTCGAGGTTCTGCAGGCCAAGAAGAACATCCGCCTGTTGCAGCTTCCGCAGAACTTCCTGCGCGAGAACACCGAGATCAAGCAGATCTCGGGAGGCGAGCTGGTGCAGACCGCCGACGCGCAGTTCGCCCCGTTCGACCAGTGGACACTCGTTGCCGGAGACGCGGTCGACGCCGGCACGCAGGCCGACCTCGAGTTCGCCTGGACCGCCGTGCGCGCGGTCAAGTCCAACGCCATCCTGCTGGCCCACGAGGGTGCGTCCGTGGGGGTCGGCATGGGCCAGGTCAACCGCGTGGACTCCTGCCACCTCGCCGTCGATCGTGCCGGTGACCGCGCAAGGAGCAGCGTCGCCGCATCGGATGCCTTCTTCCCCTTCGCCGACGGACTCGAAGTGCTGCTCGAAGCCGGCGTTCGCGCCGTCGTGCAGCCGGGTGGATCCATCCGTGACGACGAAGTGATCGCCGCGGCCAACGCCGCCGGCGTCACGATGTACTTCACCGGGGAGCGCCACTTCTTCCACTAGGTCGCAGGTGGTTCATAGAAACCCCCCAGTAGGGTTCGAGACATGACTACACGAGTTCCCATGCTGCGCCGTCTGACTGCCGCCCTGGTATCCGCGTTCGCGGTCGCCGCGGCGACGTACCTGACGACGATCATCATCTTCGTGCCGCTGAGCATCGCGACGCAGTCGACGCTGTCCGCGTTCAGCGATTACTTCCTGCCGACGGCGCTCGTGTTCTTCATCCTGAGCGCGATCGCCGCGGCGGTCTCGGTCTACTGGCGCTGGTGGACGGCGCTGGTGGGCGCGATCATCGTCACGGTGCTTGCCATCCTGGTCGGCAGTACCTACACCTTCGTCACCGCCGGCAACGCGTTCAGCGGCGAAGTGGTGAAGGCCGTATTCGGCACGCTCATCGCCGAGAACTTCGTCTTCGGGATACTGGGCGTTGTCGCCACCATCACCCTCGGTCGTTACGTGTACCGCCGCGTCATCGCCGTTCCTGGCGCTCCGGTCGTCACGGGTCGCACGCCCAAAATCCAGCCCGTCGCCTTCGTACGCTCGCCCGCATCCACCCTCGCCGACGGCGAACTGACGCACCTGGACCGGGTGCCGGTGGACGTGGAACTCGCCGATGCGCAGTGGGAGAAGTACGTATCGGTGCTGGAGGGCGAAGGCTTCCGCATCATCGAGGTCGAAGCGGCGGACAGCCATCCCGACTCCGTCTTTATTGAGGACACCGTCGTGATCCTTGGACGCACCGCCGTCATCACGAGCCCCGGCGCCGAGTCGCGTCGCGGGGAGCCGGCCGCGGTCGAGACCGACGTGGCGCGTCACGGCCTCGCCGTTGCCCGGATCTCGCTTCCCGGAACCCTCGACGGAGGCGACGTGCTCAAGGTCGGCACCACCGTCTACGTCGGTCGGGGCGGCCGCACCAACGCGGAGGGTATCCGCCAGTTCCGCGCCATCGCCGGGCCCCTTGGCTTCACCGTCGTCGCGGTACCGGTGAGCCGCGTGCTGCACCTCAAGAGCGCCGTCACCGCGCTGCCCGACGGCACGGTCATCGGTCACGCGCCGTTGGTCGAACACCCCGCGCTGTTCGAGCGCTTCCTCGCGGTGCCCGAGGAGTCCGGTGCCGCCGTCGTAGTGCTGTCGGATGACGCGGTGTTGATGTCTGCGTCCGCCCCGCTCACTGCCGTGCTGTTCGAGGACCTCGGGTACCGCGTCGTCACGGTGGACATCAGCGAATTCGAAAAGCTCGAGGGCTGCGTCACCTGCCTGTCGGTCCGCGTCCGCGGCTAACCGGTCACCGCCGGCCCCGTACTCCGGCGCAGTTTGAGAAAACGTTTGCCTTCGGGTCTTTCGCTGCCCTATTCTGGAAGGCTGCCCGGGCGGTCGAGATCTATCCGATGTCGACGTGGTCCGGACGGCGAGACACATCCGTCGCAGACCAGGAGGACGTCATGACAACGACGAAGACAGCTAACGCGATCCGCCCATTCCGTGGGTTTGGCGCCGCCCGCGCCGCCGCGTTTACTGCCCTCCTTCCGCTGCGGTAGCACCATCACCGACTTCGCCGGATAACGGCTGATACAACCCGGGTCTCGGGCGTGGGAACTTACGCGCCCATCTCCGATCGCGATTTTCTCGCGGTCACACTCTCACCACACTCTTCGCCCACCTCGCACCGGGCGCGCACCACAATTCAGGGGCTTTACTTATGTCGTCGTCACCTCCCACTCCGGGAATTCCACCCACCGAGCCATCCGCTTCTCCCGAGGCGGAGCCGAAACGCCAGGGCACCTTCCGCGCCCTCGCGCGTCTGTACCCGTACGCCAAACCAGCGCTGCCCCGCATCTACCTGGGCATGGTCTCGGCGCTCATCGCCGGTGTCGTCGCGCTGCTGATCCCACAGGTGCTGCGCCAGCTGGTGGATGGCCCGCTGCAGACGGGTGACTCCGCGCAGATCTGGCCGGCATTCTTCGTGGTGCTGGGGCTCGGCGTGCTCGAGGCGATCATGATCGCCCTGCGCCGCTGGTTCGTGCTCGCGCCCGGTACCCACATCGAAGCGCGCATGCGCAACGGTTTGTACGCCCAGCTGCAAGACCTGCCGGTGAGCTTCCACGACCGCTGGCCCTCCGGTCAGCTGCTGTCGCGCGCCGTCAGCGACCTCAACCTGATCCGCCGCTGGATCTCGTTCGGTCTCGTACTGCTCGTCGTCAACATCGTCACGATCTTCGTCGGGTTCGTCTTCCTCGTGAACATCTCGTGGGAGCTCGGCGTGCTGTTCATGGTCTGCTCGATCCCGCTGTGGATCTACGGCTACCTCTTCGAGAGCAAGTACTCGGTCGTCGCCCGCCGCAGCCAGGACCAGGCCGGCGACCTCGCGACCACGGTCGAGGAGTCGGTACACGGAATCCGGGTGCTCAAGGCGTTCGGCCGCGGCAAGTACGCGCTGGAGAACTTCGCAGTGCAGGCGGAAGACCTGCGCGGCACCGAGATCGAGAAGGCCAAGGCAATCGCCGGCATCTGGCTCTGGCTCGTATTGGTTCCGGATGTCACGTTCGCGCTGTCCCTTCTCGGTGGCGTGTGGCTCGCAGCACAGGGGCAGATCACCGCGGGCGAGCTCGTCGCGTTTTTCGCCACGGCTACCGTGCTGCGCTTCCCTGTGGAATCGATCGGCTTCCTGCTGTCGATGACCTACGACGCCCGCACGGCGGTCGACCGTTTCTTCGAAGTTCTCGACACCGAAAACACGATCAAGGACCCCGAGCGCCCGAAGACCATCACCGATCCGAAGGGCAAGCTCGTCTTTGACGACGTGCACTTCCGCTACCAGGACGCAGCGCTCACCAACCCCGACCTCGTCGATGGTGTCGAACTGACCCTGGAGCCGGGCGAGACCATGGCGCTGGTCGGGCTCACCGGCTCGGGTAAGTCGACGCTCACCGCGCTGACGACCCGCATGTACGACGTGACCGGCGGGGCCATCACCCTCGATGGCATCGACATCCGCGATCTCACCCGCGTCGAACTGCGCGCACACATCGCGATGGCCTTCGAAGACGCGATCCTCTTCTCGGCCACCGTGCGCGAGAACGTGCTGCTCGGACGCCCCGAGGCCACCGAGGCCGACCTGGCCGAGGCGCTCGAGATCGCCCAGGCCGCGTTCGTGTACGACCTGCCCATGGGACTGGATACCAAGATAGGTGAAGAGGGGCTGAGCCTCTCCGGTGGTCAGCGTCAGCGTCTGGCGCTGGCGCGGGCGGTCGCGGCCAAGCCGTCGGTGTTGGTTCTGGATGACCCGCTGTCGGCGCTCGACGTCGACACCGAGTCACTGGTGACCGAGGCGCTGCGCCGATCGCTCTCCACCACCACGGCTCTCATCGTGGCGCACCGCCCGTCCACGGTCATGCTGGCGGATCGGGTAGCCCTCATGGAAAACGGCCGCATCACTGCGGTCGGCACCCACTCCGGACTCCTCGAGTCCAACGATCACTACCGGTTCGTGATTTCGAGCCTCGAAGACGAACTGAAGCGCGAAAGAACGGAGGCCGCACGATGAGCAACGTCAGTGTGTCCGGTGTTGAGGGTGAAGAGCGCGACGACTTCACCACGGGGGAGAGCAAGCAGATTCGTGCGCGATCGCTGAAGCTCCTATCATCCCTCGTCCGTCCCCTGAAGGGCAAGATCGCACTGACCCTCGTGGTCGTCGTGATCAGCACCCTCGCGCAGGTCGCGGGACCGGCGCTGATCGCGATCGGTATCGACCGCGGGCTGCCCGCCCTGCTCAAGCTGGACTGGATGCCGCTGTCGCTGACGGTGGTCGCCTATCTCGTCACCGCGGTCGTTGGTGCCTCGCTCATCGCCTGGTACACGATCCTCACCGCGCGCATCAGCCAGGCGATCCTCATCGACCTGCGCAAGCGCGTGTTCCTGCAGACGCAGAACCTCAGCCTCGACTTTCACGAGAGCTACACCTCGGGTCGGATCATCTCCCGCCAGACGAGCGACCTCGACGCCATTCGCGAGCTGCTCGACTCCGGGCTGAACCAGCTGGTGCAGGGCGCTCTCTACATGGTGTTCATCGCTGCGGCGATGTTCTCGCTCGACTGGGTCAGCGGCGTGGTGCTGTTCATCGCGCTCGTGCCGCTGTGGTTCCTGACCCGCTGGTTCCAGCGTCGGTCGCAGAAACTGTTCCGCCAGTCGCGGGTTGCCTCCGCGCGCCTGATCGTGCAGTTCGTCGAGACCATGACGGGCATCCGCGCGGTCAAGGCGTTCCGTAAGGAGAAGCGCAACGAGGAGGAGTTCGGCGAGCTCGTCGAGGACTACCGGGATGTCAACGGCCGGGTCATCCAACTCTTCGGAATCTTCGACCCGGGACTCGTTCTCATCGGCAACGTGACCCTCGCGGTCGTGCTGCTGGTCGGCGGCCTGCGGGTCGCCGAGGGACAGGTGGCGATCGGTGCGCTGCTCGCGGTGCTGTTGTACACGCGCCAGTTCTTCGCGCCCGCGCAGGAGATGGCGATGTTCTACAACTCGTACCAGTCGGCCGCGGCCGCGCTGGAGAAAATCTCGGGCGTGCTCGAGGAGAAGCCGACGGTCGCCGACCCGACGCGTCCGATCGACCTGTGGCAGGCGAAGGGCCACGTCGTGTTCGACGACGTGACATTCGCCTACAACGAGGACCGCGTGGTGCTGCCGAGCTTCAGTCTCGACATGCCCGCCGGTCAGACGATCGCGCTTGTCGGATCGACCGGTGCGGGAAAGTCCACGCTGGCCAAGCTGATGTCGCGGTTCTACGACCCGACGATCGGAACCGTCTCGCTCGACGACGTCGACCTGCGCCGCCTTCATCCGAAGGACCTGCGGCGCGCGATCGTGATGGTGACGCAGGAGGCCTACCTGTTCTCGGGCACGGTTGCCGACAACATCGCCCTCGGCAAGCCCGACGCCACCCGTGAGGAGATCGTGCGGGCGGCCAAGGCGGTGGGTGCGCACGACTTCATCCAGACGTTGCCCGGTGGCTACGACACGGACGTGAACAAGCGCGGCGGCCGGGTGTCTGCCGGCCAGCGCCAGTTGCTCTCGTTCGCGCGGGCGTTCCTGGCCGACCCCGTTGTGCTGATTCTCGACGAGGCGACGGCGTCTCTGGACATCCCGAGCGAGCGTCTGGTGCAGGAGGGACTGCAAACCCTGCTGTCCGACCGCACCGCGATCATCATCGCGCACCGCCTGTCGACGGTCGCGATCGCCGACCGCGTGCTGGTGATGGAGCACGGAAAGATCGTCGAGGACGGAACCCCCGGTGACCTCATCGCCGGTACCGGCCGCTTCGCGCAACTGCACGCAGCCTGGCGCGAGTCGCTGGTCTAGGTTCGCGGATGACCCGGGCGTGCGTCACGCCCGGGTCGAGGCGCCCACGATCAGCTGTGGGGCAAGGCTGACGCGCCGGGTGACCCCGTCGCGGTCGGACGCGCGCGCGTCCATCAGCAGCCGCACTGCTTCGCGGCCCATGGCCGACCACGGGTGGCGCAGCGTCGTGATGGCGACGTCGTCCTCGGCGAGGGAGACGTCGAGCAGGCTCGCCACCTGCACGTCCTCCGGCACCCGCACGCCGCGCATGCGCAGCACGGCAATGGCTCCGGCTGCCACGTCATCGTTGGCGCAGACGAGGGTGTCCCAGTCGCGGGTCGACGGAGCGGATCCCGCGCCGTCGGTCCAGACGGCCAGCAGTAGTTCGGCGGCGTCGATTCCGCCTTGCAGGGTTGCCCGCACCGGGTCGGCGATGCGCACGCGGATGCCCGAGTGCTCGCCGGCGAGACGCAGCGCATCCAGTCGCCGGGCGTCGGCCGGGATGATCGGGTCGAGTCCCACCGCCACGATCGACGTTGCCCGTGTGGTGGCGAGGTGCGCGACCAGCAGGGCGGTGGCGCGGCTCTCGTCGAGACCGACCGAGTCCGTGGCATCCGGATCCACAAAGCGACCCACCTGCACGACCGGCGTGCTGCCGGCCAACGCGATGGACTCGCGGCTCGCCTCCTCCGACGGAGGGCACAGGATGATGCCGTCGACCCGGCGCGCCAGCAGTGACTCGATGTTGTCGCGGTCGTGGCGCGCGTCCGGCGCCGAGTAGCGCAGCACGAGTGAGACGCCCTCGCGCTCGAGTCCCGCGCTCGCTGACTCGATCAGCGCGGAGAGGAACGCGGTCGAGTAGCGCGGCAGCACGAACCCGACGGTCTCGGTGCGCTGGCTGCGCAGCGCGCTCGCGACCGCGTTGTGGCGGTATCGCAGCGCGCGGCTCGCCTCCTGCACGCGTTTTTCGCGCTCGCTCGACACCTGCCGGCTTCCCGACAACACGCGGGAGGCCGTCGCGACCGATACCCCGGCGTGCCGGGCGACGTCCGCGAGGGTCGGGGCTGGCGCGTCGCTCACTACGCTCGTCCGAGCGCGGCGATGAAGTCGACGAGGACGGCGGCGGATGCCTCGACCGTCGCGTCCAGGATTGCCTGGCCCTTCTCGGCCGTCGCGGTGGTCGGGTCGCCGAACACACCGCTCTTCGAGAAGGTGTGCAGTTGCATGGGGCGCGTTCCGTAGTCGCTGGGGAAGCTGGGGTAGCTCGCAGCGTACCGCTCGCGCCGCACGTCGTCGGGGGAGATGGCGAGCATGATCGAGGTCTCGATCTCCTCGGCGTGGTTGAGGCCCGGAGCGGCCGGCGCACTCTCGCGCACCGCGGTGATCGCCTCGTCCATCCCGGGATAGTCGAGGGCGATTGCCGGGATGATGCCCTCATCGTTGAGTATGCGCATTGCGGCATACAGGGGCATGCGGTTACCCCAGTCGCCGTTGACGACGACGAAGCCGCGGGCTCCCGAGGCCGCGACGGAGCGGCCGATGTCGACGGTGAGGGCGGTGACCGTGGCCGGGGAGATCGAGATCGTGCCGGGGTAGCCGGCGTTGTTCCAGGTGTCGCCGTAGTGGATAGGAGGAAGCAGCAGCGCGTCGAGCCGGTCGGCCAGCGCGCGGGCGACGTGGGCCGCGGTCGCGGTGTCCGTGCCGAGGGGCAGCTGGGGCCCGTGCTGTTCGAGGGCACCGAACGGCAGGATGGCGAGCCCGGTCGACTCGCGCAGGTGCTCGGCCACATCTGTCCAGGGGGTGTGGAAGGCGTCAATACTCACGGTGTGTACTCCTGAATGCTGCGATTACCGGCAATGTCACCAGACTCCCACGAATTACCGCCAGAATGTAATCGATTACATTTGCCGCGTCCCGCGGCCCCGAACGTACCGAGGTCCCCGTGCACTCCGAACCCGCCACTTCCCTCCGCAACGTCGACCTCTGGGACGGGTCGTCCGCCCGCGGCCTCTCCACCCTCCGGTGGTCATTCACCGGCACCGACGCGGTCGTCGAGTCGGTCGAGCCGGCGACAAGCGGATCAGCGGATGCCTCGGGCGACGCTGCCGCCCCCACCTACTCGGTCATCCCGGGGCTGATCGACACCCACGTGCACCTCGTCGGGTACGCCGGTTCCGGGCAGAAGCCCGACTTTCTCACCTGGCCCCTCGTCACCCGTCCCGAGGAACAGGCGCTGCACGGGCTGTCGAACGCGCGCAAGGGTCTGCTCGGCGGAGTGACGACCATGCGCGACCTGTCCGCGGACGAGATCCAGTTCTCGCTGCGCCGCGCCATCGACGCCGGCATTGTCGACGGCCCCCGGCTGCAGGCGCACGGCATGGTCAGCATGACCGCCGGCCACGGCGACATGTTCATTCCCGCCGCGTTCGAGCACCGCAAGCCCACGGCCGACGGAGTGGACGAGTGCCGCAAGCTCGTGCGCCACTGGGCACGGGCCGGCGCCGACGGTGTCAAGATCGCCACCAGCGGCGGAGTTCTCTCCGAGGGCGACAAGGCGTCATGGCGCAATCACACGCCCGAGGAGATCGCCGCCATCGTCGATGAGGCTCACGCCCTCGGCATGCGGGTCGCCGCCCACGCGCACACCGCCGCGGGTATCGACGTTGCCCTGGAGGCAGGCGTCGACTCCATCGAGCACGCGACGCTCATCACCACCGCGCAGGCGACGGCGGCCGCGAAGGCCGGCATCACCCTCGCCCCCACCATCCTCATTAACGATGCGATCGCGGCCGGTCTCGCCGGGGTGTCCGCCGAGCAGTCCGAGAAGGCGAAGGAGCTCGTGGTGAAGCGGGACGCACTCATGCGTGCCGCGGCCGACGTCGGAGCCGACTTCGTGCTGGGCACCGACGCCAACGGTCACCACGTTGCCTTCGGCGACCAGATGACCGAGATCCGGCGCATGGCCGCCGTCTTCGGCTGGACCGCGGAGCGCACCCTTCAGTCCGCCACCTCGCGCGCCTCGGCGGCGATCGGCCGGGAGAAGAACCTCGGTTCCCTCGCGCCGGGCTACCTTGCCGACTTCCTCGTCGTGCGCGGCCGCCCGTGGGACGACATCGCCGACCTCGCCGTGGAAAACATCGTGGCGGTCGTTTCCCGCGGTCGCGTCGTCGCGGGCACCCTCCCGCAGTAACGGGTTGGCCGAAGGAACTGCGCCCTACGCTCCCGGGGTGTCGTCGTGCCACGCAAAGGTGGTTCCGGACGTCTGGAATGCCTGCCACCCCGCACCGCACTGGGCACCGTTCTTCGGGGTGATCTCCGGCCACCACGACGCGACGATCCCCGGGGTTCCCTGCAACGGACCCCGGGCGCAGCTCGCCGCGTCCAGCGGCGTCGGGCTCGCGTACCGCAGCAGCTCGCCCTTGCCGTCGAGCGATACCCGGATCCGCAGGTGCACGGCGTCGGCTGGCACAAACGCGGGCATCACCAGCAGCGCGGTCGGGCTTGCCGCCGCCTGCGCCCGGGTGTCGAAGACCTGCTCCTTCTCGCGCGACGAGAGCAGGTTCGTGAAGGCGCATCCCGAGAGCAACGACACGACGAGCAGGAGGACGGGGACGGCGACGAGCGCACGCGGATGGGGCATGCATCCAGCCAACCGTCCGGCGTACGGTGCGTCGTCACCCAAACGGATGAAACCGTGTCACCTCCGCGGATGACTCTCGTGCCCGCGCCGTCGGGATGACCTGGGGCTCACGCCTGCGGTTCGTCGGTGCCATTCGGGTCGAAGCGGGCTGCCGCGAGGTCCACCCGAAACACTCCGGACGCGGACCACTTGAGCGGGGTCGATTCCGCCCGGTAGTACTCCAGCGCGCGTGGCTCGTGGTTCACCGCGGGGTGCCCGCTGGAGCGCACGACCCGCCACCACGGGACATCCGCCCCGTAATACGCCATGGTCTGCCCGACAGCGCGCGCGGCCCGCGAGCCGAACGCCGCCGCGACGTCGCCGTAGGTCATGACCCGACCGGGCGGGATCGTGCCGACAACGTCGAGCACGCGCGACACGAAGTCGTCGCCGAGACTGGGCGCGCCGGGCGCGAGCGCTGCGCCGGGATCGTGAGGGGTGGATGCCACGGGGCTAGAGCTTCAGTGCGCCGAGGTTTTCGCCGTACTGCGTCTGACCGATGATGGTGAACCCGAGGTGCAGGAAGAACGACTCGGGGCCGTCCTCGCCCGGTTCCCAGATGACGGTGAGCTGTTCGAAGCCGCGATTGCGGGCCTCGTCGGCCAGGCCCATCACGGCGAACTTGCCAACGCCGCGGCCCTGCGCATCTGCGGACACGTTGATGCGCCAGATGCAGCTGCGGAATTCCTCGTGCTCGGCATCCGGATCGAAGTTGCCACGGATGAATCCGACGACCTCGTCGTCATCGAGCACCACGCGCGACCAGGTCGTGCCGGGGTCGATGACCGCATCCGCGATCGAGTACGAGACGGGGGTCACAAATTGCTCCTGCCCCGGACGGAGCGTGAGACTGTTCGCGGCAACGATTGTCTTTGCCGACAGTTCTTCGAGTCTTAGCTCAGCCATGCCACACAGGTTAACGCCCGAAGCCTGACAGAAGGTAGAGATATCTCGACATCGAGATACTTCGCCCACCGAGTAAGCTGACTTCGGGCCCGTCCGGGCAGTGTTGATAGGAGATTCACTTGGCGAAGATCACAGTTGAAGGCACGGTTGTCGAGCTTGATGGCGACGAGATGACCCGCATTATTTGGCAGAAGATCAAGGACACCTTGATCCACCCGTACCTCGACATCAACCTCGAGTACTACGACCTCGGAATCGAGAACCGCGACGCGACGGACGACCAGGTCACGATCGATGCCGCGCATGCAATCCAGAAGCACGGCGTTGGCGTCAAGTGCGCGACCATCACGCCCGACGAGGCGCGCGTCGAAGAGTTCGGCCTGAAGAAGATGTGGAGGAGCCCGAACGGCACCATCCGCAACATCCTCGGCGGCGTCATCTTCCGCGAGCCGATCATCATCTCGAACATCCCGCGCCTGGTGCCGGGCTGGAACAAGCCGATCATCATCGGTCGTCACGCGTTCGGCGACCAGTACCGCGCCACCGACTTCCTGTTCAAGGGCAAGGGCAAGCTCACTGTCGAGTTCACGCCGGAAGACGGCTCCGAGCCGCTGAAGTTCGAGGTCTTCGACGCCCCCGGCGATGGCATCGCGCAGGTGCAGTACAACCTGGATGCGTCGATCATCGACTTCGCCCGTGCCTCGCTCAACTACGGCCTGTCGCGCAACTACCCGGTGTACCTGTCGACGAAGAACACCATCCTCAAGGCCTACGACGGTCGCTTCAAGGACATCTTTGAGGAGATCTTCCAGGCCGAGTTCAAGGAGAAGTTCGACGCGGCCGGCCTCACCTACGAGCACCGTCTGATCGACGACATGGTGGCCTCCGCCATGAAGTGGGAGGGCGGCTACGTCTGGGCCACCAAGAACTACGACGGTGACGTGCAGTCCGACACCGTGGCCCAAGGCTTCGGCTCGCTCGGCCTCATGACGAGCGTGCTCTCCGTTCCGGACGGCAGTGTCGTCGAGGCGGAGGCCGCGCACGGCACCGTCACGCGTCACTATCGCCAGCACCAGGCGGGCAAGCCCACCAGCACGAACCCGATCGCGTCGATCTACGCGTGGACCCGTGGGCTGTCGCACCGCGCGAAGCTGGATGACAACCCGGCGCTCGCCGAGTTCGCCGCAACGCTCGAGGACGTCGTCATCAAGTCGGTCGAGGCTGGCCACATGACGAAGGACCTCGCTGCCCTCGTTGGCCCCGAGCAGAAGTGGGAAACCACCGAGGAGTTCCTCGACACGCTCGACAAGAACCTCGCGGCGCGTCTGGCGTAGTTCCTTCCCTGCGGCGGGAGATCGCGCAGGTTTCGGCGGGAGAAGCTGGCGGGTGGCGGGAGATCTATCTCCCTCCACTCGCCGGTTTCTCCCGCCGCGTTCGTTAACGCGCGCACGAATTCGTCGCCGCGCGCAAAATTCGTGTTTTCCTCGACCACCCCTATTCGGGGGTAGAACATGTGTGTACCCTGAGTGAATTCGCGTGTCTCGCGAGGAATTATCGGACTTCGACTTTCCTAGGGGTGTTTTTTGCGTTCTTTCTCTCGTGCTTCATCGTCAGCCCATCGAGAGGGACGCAGGCCCCTCGCTGCGGTCTCCCTCGGCGCTGGCATCGCGCTGCTGGCGGGTCTCATTTCGGCTCCCGCGGCGATGGCCGCGCCATCCGCTTCTCCGACAACGTCGCCGGACACGACCGTCTCCGTTCCCAAGATCGGGTCATCGGCCGTCGACCGGGCGCTGAAGTCCAAGTACCCGGCGGGCAAGTACATTGTCACGCTGAAGGATGACCCGGCCGCCACCTACGGCGGAGGGATCAGCGGGTACGCCGCCACGAAGCCGGCCGCGGGGCGCCAGCTCAACGCGAAGGCCACGGAGGTCTCGCGCTACACGAAGCTGCTCGGCGACAAGCAGAAGTCCCTGGAGACCCAGGTCGGGGTGAAGGCGCTGTACAACTACACGCTCGCCTACAACGGGTTTGCCGCCAACCTCACCTCGGTCGAGGCGGCACGGCTCGCGAAGAGCGACGCCGTGGCATCCGTCGTCCCCAACAAGCTCCTGAAGATTCAGGAGGCGCAGAGCTCCATCGACTACCTGAAGATCAGCACCCCCGGCGGGGTGTGGGACTCGATCGGCGGGGTGCAGAACGCGGGCAAGGGCGTGGTCGTCGGTGACCTCGACACCGGCATCGCACCGGAGAACCCGTCGTTCGCGGGCGACCCGCTCGGCACCGCTGCCTCGACGACTAAGCCGTGGCTCGATGG
This sequence comes from Glaciihabitans sp. dw_435, assembly GCF_018449675.1. GTDB lineage: Bacteria > Actinomycetota > Actinomycetes > Actinomycetales > Microbacteriaceae > Glaciihabitans. The sequence goes on from NZ_JAAVUZ010000008.1 coordinate 125,127, forward strand.
CAACGTGATCCACTTCGCGAAGAACGACGGCACCACGTTCAGCAGCACCCGGCAGACGGGTGTTGGCTTCGACAACGACGACTACAGCACGAAGATCATCGGCGCGCACTACTACGTCGACGGTTTCGGCGCGAGCCAGATCGGTGGAGCCGCGCAGGGTGAGTACCTGTCGCCCCGGGACGGCGACTCGCACGGATCGCACACCGCGAGCACCGCGGCCGGCAACGCCGGTGTGAAGGCAACCGTGTCGGGCAACGACTTCGGAACCATCGCCGGTGTCGCTCCCGCGGCGAAGATCGCGGCCTACAAGGTGTGCTGGTCGGGCAAGGATCTCGACCCGAACGTCACCACCGACGACGGCTGTGCCACGACCGACATCGTCGCGGCCATCGACCAGTCCGTGAAGGACGGCGTGGACGTCATCAACTTCTCCATCGGTGGCGGCGCGGCCTCGTCCGTGTACTCGCCGAGTGACCAGGCGTTCCTCAACGCGGCGTCGGCCGGAATTTTCGTCTCGGCGTCCGCGGGTAACTCGGGCCCCGCGTCATCCACTCTCGACAACGCATCCCCGTGGATCACGACCGTCGCAGCCACCACGATCCCCAGCTACGAGGCCACCGCGGTTCTCGGCAATGGCGCGAAGTACGCCGGCGCATCGATCACCGTGCACAGTGAGCTGACCGCTCCGCTCGTGCTCGCCAGCAGCATCCCGGCAACGGGGGCGACGGCCGACGACGCGAACCTCTGTCTGGCCGGAACGATAGATCCGGCGCAGGCGGCGGGCAAGATCGTGGTCTGTGAGCGCGGCAACAACGGTCGCCTCGAGAAGTCGGCGGCGGTCAAGGCCGCGGGCGGCGTGGGAATGATCCTGCTCAACGTCGACGCCGGTGACACCATCACCGACGACCACACGATCCCGTCGATCCACATCGATGCGCCCTACCGCGAAGCGATTCGCGCGTACGCGGCGACCCCGGGCGCGACCGCGACCCTGGTGCCCGGCAACACCACCGGCAAGGTCACCCCGGTTCCCCAGCTCGCGGGATTCTCCAGCCGCGGACCGGTGCAAGCTGCCGGCAGCGACGTGCTGAAGCCGGACATTTCGGCTCCCGGTGTCTCGATCCTCGCCGCCGGTGCCAACGCGCCGGGTGAGGCCCCGACCTACGAGTTCCTCTCGGGAACCTCGATGGCGGCGCCGCACGTGACAGGTCTGGGCGCGCTGTACCTCGGCGTGCATCCCCTCGCCACCCCGGCCGAGATCCAGTCGGCGCTCATGACCACCGCCTCCGACACGGTCGACAACGACAACGTGCCCACCCTTGACCCGTTCGGGCAGGGTGCCGGCGAGGTCAAGCCGACCGCCTACCTCAACCCGGGGCTGCTGTACCTCGCCACCCCGGCGGACTGGAAGCGGTACCTGGTGGGAACCGGCGAGGCGACCTTTCCGGGCGTCACGGCCATCGATCCGAGCGACCTCAACCTGGCGTCGATCGCGATTGGCGACCTGTCTGGCACACAGAAGATCACCCGCACCGTCACCTCGCAGGGGGCCGGTACCTATAAGGGATCGGTCAGCGTCGCGGGCCTCAAGGTGAAGCTCTCGCCGTCGACCCTGAAGTTCACGGCCGCCGGGCAGACGAAGAAGTTCACCGTCACCTTCACCCGCACCACGGCGCCGCTCGATGAGTACGCCACCGGATTCCTGACCTGGAAGAAGACCAGCGGCAAGAGCACCACCGCCGCAACGGTGCGCAGCCCCATCGCGATCCATCCGACCCGGGTCAAGGTTCCCGCGGTCGTCAACGGTGAGGGAACGAGCGGAAGCGTGACGGTTCCCGTGCTGCCCGGTGTCGACGGCAAGATCAAGGTCACCCCGGCCGGTCTCGCCCAGGGCAACGTCACGCCGAACGCGACGGATGCGAGCCTGCCGTACACCGACAAGCTCGCGACCGGCGAGAACGGACAGTACGTGCACCAGGTGCTGCCGGGAACGTCGTTCGCCCGCTTCGATGTGCAACCGATCGAGGACAACCCCGCGACCGACCTCGACCTGTACGTGTTCTACGCGGCAACCGAGAACGACACCCCGAAGGTGATCGCGCAATCCGCGACCGGTGACGCCGGCGAAACCGTCGACCTCGTCGATCCGGAGCCCGGCATCTACATCACCTTCGTGGACGTCTTCTCCGCTCCGGTCGGTGGCGCCGCATTCACCGACAAGGCGTACCTGCTGAACCCGGCGACCGACGTGGGTAACCTCACCGCCGTGCCCTCGGTAATCAAGGGCAAGACCGGCGTAGCGACCAGCTACGTGCTGCGCTGGGGCGGTCTCGACCCGTACAGCTCGTTCCTCGGTTTCGTGCACTACAGCGGCTCGGACGTGGTGACCGACGTGTACGTCGACACGGCCGAAGCGCTGCCGCCGGTGGCGCTGACGAAGCCCACGGTGAACGGTGCCGCGGAGGTGGGCAAGGTCGTCACGGCGAAGCCCGGCACGTGGGACGCCGACACGAAGGCTCTGACGATCAGCTACCAGTGGCTGCTCGATGGTGAGGCCATCGCCGGCGCGACGGGCACGAGCTACCGCATCCCCGCCCTCGCGGTCGGACACGCCCTGAGCGTGCTGGTGACGGCGAAGGTCGGCACCGGCCCGGCGACACTCGTGTCGTCCGCAGCGGTGACGGTCGTGGCATCCAGCACCACGTCCTTCACCCTCGACCGCAGCACGATCACCTCGCGGGATCGCGCGGTCGTGACCGTGAAGGTCACCACGCTGCCGGTCGGCAATGCGATTGGCAAGGTCACCGTGAAATACGGATCGAAGACAGTGACGCTGCGCCTGACCGCCACCTCGAAGGGAACCGTCAAGGTTGCACTGCCGAAGCTGAGCCCGAAGAAGTACGCCATCACGGCCTTCTTTGAGGGGTCGGATGTCGCGGGGCCGTCGATCTCCGCGGCGAAGACGCTCACCGTGAAGAAGTAGCAGGCACTCCCGCCGCCCACACCGGTGGCGGGAGTTAACGCAGGCCTCGGCGGGAGAAGATCGCGCGGGGCGGGAGTTGTAGCTCCCGCCGCGTGCTTTCTTCTCCCGCCGAACTGTTTGCGCGGGTTTAGTAGCCCGAGAAGTAGTCCGATTTCACGCGCTTGACGCCGGCGCGACGCAGGGCTGACTTCAGCGAGGTAACCAGCTGCGGGGCGCCCGAGACGTAGGCATCCCGCGAGACGGCGTCGGGAACCGCGCGCAGCAGCATCTCGCCGGTGAGCGGCCCGGCGCCGAGGTAGGTCCAGTTGCTCGGGAGTTCGTCGGGCACCGAGGGCGAGACGAGCAGCACGCGGTGGCCGCCCATGCCGAGCCGCTCGGCGTACGCGATCTCGTCGGGGCGCGAGCTGGAGTAGACCACCACGATGTCGCGTTTGGTTCCCGTCGCCTCGACCTCGCCGAGGTGGCTGATGTAGGGCGTGATGCCGATGCCGCCGGCGACCATGAGCAGCGGGCGTGACGGGTCCTTTGGCAGCAGGAAGTCGCCACCGATCGATGTCGCTGTCACGATCTCGCCGGGCTCGAGCGCCAGCATGTGCGTCTTGAAGCTGCTGGAGCGGTCGGCGACGCGCAGCCCGAAGCGCACGACATCCGTCTCCGACGGTGCGGACGCGATGCTGAACACCCGGCGGTAGCCCCGCTGGTCGGCGCCCTTATGGGCGAGCGTGATCTCCATGAACTGCCCGGCGGAGAAGGCCAGCGGCCGCTGCGGCCGGAACTCGAACTCCCAGCTGGTCGGCGTGAGCGCCCGGCGGCCCAGGAAATCGAGGCGGATGCCCCGGCGCTGACCCACCGCGAAGGCGAGCAGGTTACCGACGACGAGCGCCAACTGCGGGGTGTTGTAGAAGGGCGGGAAGTTGAACGGCACCGACGCGATGACCGCGACGATCGCCGCTAGAGCCAGCTGCTGCCACCGGCGCGGGGGAAGGGTGAGCGGTTCGCTCAGCATGAAGCCCGCGAAGAACACGATTGGGTACGACAGGAACGCGGTGGAGACGGCGGTGCCGAACTCCACCCCGTTGCTCACGCCGTACGAGATCACGATCGCGGCGGCAACCACGATGTAGACCAGCGCCACGGTGATGCGGCGGGTGCGATACAGCACGAGGAAGGCAGTCAGCGCTGTCAGCGGGAGCATCCATCCTGTCGCAACCCACCAGGTCACGAAGTTCAGCTGCAGCAGCGTCATCACGAGCGCGGCCAGCGCGGCAGGGTTGAAGATGTGGCGGCGACGGATCGCGAGCAGGTACTTCGAGGCGCTGGCGATGAGGGCGGCAAGGGCGAGTGTCCAGAGGTCGGCGGTCTCGAGCGACGGCTGGAACAGGAACAGGATTAAGAGCCCGGTGATGATGGATGACTCGGGGTGTGCCCGCGTGCGGAACAGCAGGGCAAACCCGATGCCGGTCAACCACGTCACCCCGACGGCGACGACCGCGCTCGCCAGGATGGCGGGCGCCGTGTAGAACAGCTGGCCCGTCGCGCCGAGGATCAGGGCCTCCACGAGCAGCGCCAGGAGGCAGATCACGACGAGACGGTACATGGTGACCCTGCCGGTCACCCGGTCGAGCCATTGCCGCGCGCTGAAGCCCGCGGCGCTGGTGGTTGGTGCGCTGATGGCGCTCATGTGAACATCTCCCCGTTGAGGTTCCGCGAGTATTCGACGGAACCGGTGGCAAACATGCGGACGTACTGGAAGTCGGTGGTCGCCGTACTGGTGCTGATGCTGCTCGTGCTGGGATCGGCCACGGCCTCGGCTGGCGCGTCGGCGGCGAACACCGCGGCGCCCCGGAAGAAGAGCCCGGTCGCGAGCCCATCGGCGACGAGGGTTGTGGGCGCGATGGCCCAGGCGGCGATCACCGAGGCGGTGGGAACCCCGGTGATGCCGTCGATGATGTGATGCAGCCCGTTGCCCCAGGCCCGGCGGTTGGACGCCGATGCGCACAGCGCAGCGTTCTGCAGTTCGTAGACGCCGATGGCGCGGGTGGCATCGCGTGGGTCCTCGAGTGCAACACTCAGCGGCGCGTCTCCCCGGTGCAGCAGGTCACCGCTCGCGTCGACCACGAAGCTCCCGATGCCGTGATCCAGCAGGATGCCCGCCACGATGTCGACGAGGTATCCCTTGCCGGCCGCGCCCACATCGAGCAACACCGGCCGCACGGTCGTGAGCGTCTCGCCGTCCCAGGAGATGGCGTCATCCCAGCTCGGAACCCGGACCGAGGTAGTCCGCGGGGTCAGCGAGTAGGCGCTGTCGTAGCCGAGGTTCTCCATGCGCTCGCCGACGAGGGGACTGACGGCGCCATCGGTGCGCTCATACAGCCAGCGATAGAGATTGAGCAGCGCAGGGGCATCCGCTGGCAACGTCCAGACGCCGGGAGTGGTGTTGATGCGCGTGACGAGAGAGTCGGGGCGGAACCGGGAGTAGGTGCGGTCGAACTCGTCGATGCGGGCGTTGATGGCCTGGACGATGTTCGCGCTGAGGGGCTCCGCGGTGTCGATGCGCCACGGGGCGCCGATCGCATCGAAGCGATAGACGGCGGAATCGGGCTGGGTCACGTGGGGTCCCCGTCCCTTCGTTGGCCGAATTAGTTGTCGGTACAAGAACCACGAAACACCACTTAACTATGAATTGGCTTGGAGTGCACTGCGGCGGGGACAGCAGACTGCGGTGATCGCTGCCGTGGCCCGGGTACTAGGCGCGGGTGGGTCGACGGTCGTAGCCTGCTGTCACTGCCAAACACGAATCGGGAAAGTGATACCAATGACGTTTACCGCTACTTCCGCCACACCGGAATCGGACACTGGGCTGCCGACCGTCAGCCACTGGATTGATGGCGCCCTGCGCGCCGGAACCAGTGGACGCACGGCACCCGTCTATGACCCGGCGTTGGGCGTCGTGACGAAGAACGTCGCGCTCGCCGACCAGGCCGAGGTGGACGCGGCCGTCGCCTCCGCGAAGGCGGCATTTCCGGGCTGGCGGGACACCTCGATCACGCGGCGCCAGCAGATCATGTTCAGGTTTCGCGAGCTGCTCAACGAGCGCAAGGGCGAGCTGGCCGACATCCTGACCTCCGAGCACGGGAAGGTGCTCAGCGATGCGCTGGGCGAGATCACCCGGGGCCTCGAGGTCGTGGAACTCGCCACCGGCTTCCCGCACCTCATCAAGGGCGAGTACTCGCAGCAGGTGTCCACCGGCGTCGACGTGTACTCGACGAAGCAGCCGCTCGGCGTCGTCGGAGTCATCAGCCCGTTCAACTTTCCGGCGATGGTGCCGATGTGGTTCTTCCCGATCGCGATCGCCGTCGGCAACACGGTCGTCCTCAAGCCCAGCGAGAAGGATCCGTCCGCCGCGAACTGGCTCGCGGCGCTGTTCGCCGAGGCCGGCCTTCCGGACGGCGTCTTCACCGTTCTGCACGGTGACAAGGTCGCGGTGGACGGGCTGTTGAATCATCCCGATATTAAGTCCATCTCGTTTGTGGGCTCGACGCCGATCGCCCGGTACATCTACGAGACGGCATCGCGTGCCGGCAAGCGGGTGCAGGCCCTGGGAGGCGCGAAGAACCACATGCTCGTGCTGCCCGACGCGGACCTCGACCTGGTCGCTGACTCCGCGGTCAATGCGGGCTTCGGTTCGGCGGGGGAGCGCTGCATGGCGATCAGTGTTGTCGTCGCGGTCGAGCCGGTCGCCGATGAGCTGATCGGCAAGATCCGCTCGCGCATGACGGCGCTCACCGTCGGCGATGGGCGCCGGTCCTGCGACATGGGACCCCTTGTCACGCGGCAGCACCGCGACAAGGTCGCGTCCTACATCGATATTGCGCTGGAGGACGGGGCTGACGTCGTCGTCGACGGACGCGGTGTGGACGTGGATGGCGCGGCCGACGGGTTTTGGCTCGGCCCGACCCTCATCGACCGGGTGCCCCTCGACTCCCGGGTGTACACGGAGGAGATCTTCGGCCCCGTGCTGTCGGTCGTGCGCGTCGCTTCGTACGAAGACGGCGTCGAACTGATCAACGCCGGCGCCTTCGGCAACGGGACCGCGATCTTCACCAACGATGGGGGTGCGGCCCGCCGGTTCCAGAATGAGATCGAGGTGGGGATGATCGGCATCAACGTGCCCATCCCGGTGCCGGTGGCCTACTACTCCTTCGGCGGCTTCAAGAACTCCATCTTCGGCGACTCGAAGGCGTACGGGCTGCAGGGCTTCCACTTCTTCACCACGGAGAAGGCCGTCACCTCGCGCTGGCTCGACCCGAGCCACGGCGGCATCAACCTGGGCTTCCCGCAGAACTAGGCAGCCGCTGCGTTCTGCGCTGCTCGCATCCTGCTCTCGCGTCCCGTGCTGCGCGCCGCACCCCTCGCTGCTCGCGCGTCTCGTGCTGCGCGCCGCACCCCTCGCTGCTCTCGGGTCTCGTGCCGCGCCTTGTGTTCCAGAGCTCCCCATCGGTGCGCGGCAGCGCAACTCGCCCGCGTCTCGCTGCTCGCGCGTCCGCGCCGCGCCGTTTGCTCATCGAAAGGGTAAAAACGGACGCATTCCGCGCCTTTTGCCGCAATTTTTACCCTTTCGATGCTGTTTCGGCGCGCTTTCTTGACATAACGGAATCGAAGGAGCAGAGATGGTCGCCAAAGCAATCCGGCGACGACCATCTCTGCTCCTTCGATGAAAGGCGGGGCCGTCGGGCCGGCAAAGAGGGCCGTCGCGCCAGAAACGTCGGCCAATCGGGGCGAGTTGGGGTCGCGGCAGCGGGAGACGAGGGGCGGATGACCCGGGCGCAGGCCAGCGGTCCTTGCGGGTAACTGCGTGGGACGACAACGGCCCCGGCAGGTGACTGCCGGGGCCGCTGTGTTTCGTGCCGCCGCGTGGGGTGGCGGTGGGCCGCCAATCGCGAGGTACGGGTGGTGCCGCCGCGGGGGTGGCGGTGGGCCGCCGGTCGCGAAGTGACGCTAGGTGTCGGGGAGCGACTAGCTCGTGGCATCCGCCTTGATCTTGTCGACGGCGTCGTTGAAGCCGCCGCTGGTGAGCGACGAACCCGCAACACGGGAAACGGTGAGGTCGCTGAGCTGCTTGCCCACGACTTCCGCGGAGATGCCGCCGGCGAATTCGGTCTGGTAGCGGGTGGCGGTCGGGTCGGTCGCCTCGGGGGTGACGGTGACCGCGGTGACGGCACCGCTCGCGATGGTCAGTTCGACCTTGACGGTCTGGTTGCCACCCGGGGAGACGTAGGAGCCTTCCTCGGTGTAGCTGCCGTCCTTGAAGGAGGTGGCCGAGCCGGTGCTCGTGGTCGTGTCGGACGACGACGAACTGCTGTCGCTGGGCGTGGTGGAGCCGGAGGACGCGGCCTCGGTGGTCGAGCTGCAGCCGGCGAGGACGGTGACGAGCGAGAGGCCGGCGAAGGTGCCGACGACGTACTTGGAGCGGAGAAGGGGTGTCATGAGATACCTCGGTGTCTAATGTCGTGGCGAACGATTATTTGTTGTTACAAGTAACTGTGGCCGCGGTTTCTTGGAAAAGCATGAGTGTCCGCAGGAAAGTGCGCGGCACTCTCCCCAGTGTTTGCCCGGAGGAGGGCAGTCCGGAGCCGAGCGAGCGCCAGCAGCCGCGCCCGCGCCCTAGTCGAGCGCGATGGCTCCCGCGCCGCGTGCGTTGTAGACCAGCACGTCGGCCTCGCCATATTCGCGGAACACCCGCAACGCGTCATCCCGACCCACACCCTCGGTCACGCTGATACCGCGTGCCTCGAACTGCGCCGCCCAGTCTTCGCGCATGGGACCCTCGTCGAACCCGCTGAGGCGCTCGAGCTCGGGTCCGGAGCCGGCAACGACGAGGTGGCGCACGCCTGACCACATGGTCGATCCGTAACACATCACGCAGGGTCGCCAGTTGACGACGAGCTCGAGTTCGCGCTCGGGGTCGGCGCCGAGGTCCCAGGACCCGAGGGCGACCTGCGCGAGCGAGATCGCGGTGACCTCGGCGTGCATGGACGACAGACCAGTGCTCAGCACAACGTTCACGCCGACGGAGATGACCTCGCCCGTCACGTGATCGACGACGATCGCGGCGAACGGGCCGCCGTTGCCCTCGCGCCAGTTGCGGTCCGCGAGGTAGTTGACGAGCTCCATGCGCTCTTCCGGCGTCACGCGCGGGGTCGAGACGGCGGTGAGTTCGCCCTGCAGCCAAGCGGGCAGCTGCGCAGAGAAGCCGGTGGCAAGGCCTGAGGTGCGGGAGTCGTCGGGTGACTGCGTCATGCGGGGTGTTCTCCTAGTACAAACGGGTGGTGGAAATGGATGTCGCTCCGCCGATGGTTCTGTTGACCTCGGTGTCGATCGCGCTGCCGTTGGCCCAGACGCGCTGCACGGTCCAGTTGGCATCGAGCGCGACGACGTCGGCCGCGTACCCGGTCTCGAGCAGGCCGAAGCGGTGGTCGAGTCCGAGGGCCTTTGCCGGTGTCAGGGTGAGGGCGCCGACCGCATCGCGCGGGGCGACGCCGGTGCGGGTGATCGCGATCTGCAGGGCGACATCCTGCGTCAACGTGGAACCGGCGATGGTCGTGGTTCCGCGCAGCAGGGCGAGTCCGTCACGTACTGCCACGGTAAGTGTGCCGAGGTTGTAGTCGCCGTCCTGGTACCCGGCGGCGGCCATGGCGTCGGTGATGAGCGCCACGCGTCCGGGCGCCGAACGGAAGGCGAGCGCCGCAACATCCGGGTGCACGTGCTGTCCGTCGAGGATCAGCTCGATGGTGACACGGTCGTCCTCGAACGCGGCGACAACGGGGCCGGGGGCGCGGTGGTGAATTCCCGGCATCGCGTTGAACGCGTGCGTGAGGATGCGCGCTCCGCGGTCGAAGGCGCCCTGCGCCATCTCGAAGCTGAGGTCGCTGTGTCCGATGGCTACGGCGACACCGGCGGCCACCAGGATGTCGATGGCCTCCATCGCTCCCGGAAGCTCCGGCGCCAGGGTGATCTGGCGCAGGGTGTCGCGCCCGGCGGCGATCAGCTCGTCGACGTGCACGGCTTCGGGATCACGCAGGTACTCGACGTTGTGCGCGCCGCGGTAGTGGGGCGAGAGGAACGGTCCCTCGAGGTGCGACCCGAGAATCAGGGGGTCGACCTCGACGAGGTCGGCAATCTGCCCGAGGCTGGTGCGCAGCTCGGCCATGGGGTTGGCGACAAGACTGATTACCGAGCGCGTGGTGCCGTGGGCACGATGGGTCGCCAGCCCCTCGATGATCTCGGCCGGGCCGTTGTCGAAGGAGTGCCCGCCGCCGCCGTGGCTGTGCAGGTCGATGAACCCGGGGGTGAGCCACGAGCCGTGCAGGTCAATTGCCTGTTCTGCGTCGGGATGACCCGGGCCGGAGCCCGTCGCGGTGATGGTCGTGCCCTCGATCACCATCCAGAAATCGTCCACCTGTCCGCGGGCATCGAGCTTGCGGGCGCCGAACAAAACGGTGCCCTTGGTGACAGTGCTCATGGTCGTGTCCATCCTCTGATGCTGACCTGTACGTTCAGGGTAGAGCAGTGCTGCGGGATTACTTGAAGATGATTGTGCGCGTCTGATCCAGGAGCACACGATCTTCCGCGAACCACTTCACGGCCTGGGTGAGGGTGCGGGATTCCTCGTCCTGGCCGATGGCCACGAGCTCGGCCGGGGTGCGGGAGTGATCCACACGCACGACGTTCTGCTCGATGATCGGGCCCTCGTCGAGATCGCTTGTCACGAAGTGCGCGGTGGCACCGATGAGCTTGACGCCGCGGGCGTGTGCCTGCTTGTACGGGTTGGCGCCCTTGAATCCCGGCAGGAACGAGTGGTGGATGTTGATGAGGCGTCCCTCGAGCTTCGCGCACAGCTCGGGGGAGATGATCTGCATGTACCGGGCGAGCACGACGAGCTCGATGTCGTGCTCCTCGACGACCTCGAGAACCCGGCGTTCGAACGCGGCCTTCTGCTCGGCGCCCGCGACGGCGTGCGCCTCGAACGGCACGTCGTAGAACTCGGCGAGCGGTGCAAGGTCGGGGTGGTTGGCCATGACGAGGGGGATGTCGACGCTCAACTGACCCGCGCGCTGGCGGTACAGCATGTCGTTGAGGCAGTGCCCCGCCTTGGACACGAGAACGAGGGTGCGCAGCGGGCGGCCCACCACGTCCAGCCGCCAGGTCATGCCGTACTGCTCCGACACCGGGGCGAGGGCGTCTTCGAATGCCTCGCGGGTGGATGCGGAGACTACCTGCAGGCGCATGAAGAAGGTGCCGGTCTCGGCGCTGGAGAACTGTTGGGACTCCGTGATGTTTCCGTTCGCCTGCACGACGGCGCCGCTGATCGCGTGGACGATTCCGGGACGGTCTTCGCAGACGAGGGTCAGGATCCAGTGTGTCGAGGCGTCAGTCACGAAACCAAGAGTACGGGCAGCGGAGGTGCCCGCTAATCTGGAGGGGATCCCGCACCCACCGCGGCATCCCGCGGGCGGCGAACGCACCACCTCTTCACGAATCAGGAATACCGCCGTTGTCTGCGTCTGCACCGCCCTCCTCCGCACTGCCCTCCACGACACCCACCTCCGCGTTCCCCTGGGTCGGGCTCCTCGTTCTCGCCGGCGCGATCTTCGTGTCCGTCACAAGTGAGTTCCTGCCCACGGGGCTGCTGCCCGATATGGCGCGGGAACTGAACGTCTCCGAATCCCGCATCGGGCTGCTCGTCACGATTTTTGCCGGCACCGTCGTGCTGTCGACCACCCCGCTCGCGGCCCTCACCCGCCGCTACTCACGGAAGTACCTCGTTGTCGCGGTGCTCCTCGTTGTCGCGACGGGAAACATCATCGCCGCCCTTGCCCCGAGCTACGAGGTACTCGTGGGTGCCCGCGTCATCGGTGGTCTGGCCCACGGCCTGTTCTGGGCCGTCGTCGGCGCCTACTCCGCCCACCTGGTGCCCAAGCACCAGATCGGCCGGGCCGTCGCCATCACCAGCGGGGGCGGCACCGCTGCCTTCGTCCTGGGCGTTCCGCTCGGCACTGCCCTCGGCCACGCCCTCGGATGGCGTCTCGCCTTCACCGTTATCGGCGTGATCGTGCTGGTGCTCGCCGCGCTCGTGCTGCGGTTCCTGCCCGCCGTCGACCACCGCGTCACACTCAAGACCGGCGAAATACCGTTGCCCCTGCACAAGGACCGCAGCATCCCGGCGGTCATCATCCTGTGCCTGATCATCGTGACGATCATGCTCGGCCACAACCTCTTCTATACGTACGTCGCACCCTGGCTGATCCACGTCGGCGGATTCCCCGAGGACTCGATCGCAATCCTCCTGTTCCTGTTCGGGGGCGCCGGCGCACTCGGGCTCGTGCTCGCCGGCCTCGTGAGCGACCGCTATCCCCGTGCAGGCCTGATCCTGGCGACAACGCTCGTGATGCTCTCGGTGTTCGTGCTCGCGCTGTTCTCGTCCTCGAGCGTTGTGGTCATCGTCGCCCTCGTGGTGTGGGGCGTCGCGTTCGGCGGCCTCCCGGCCATGCTGCAGACGCGCATGCTGCACGCGGCATCCGCTCGCCTGCGCGACCTCGCCGCCGCGTTATTCACCACCTCGTTCAACCTCGCTATCGGCCTGGGCGCGCTGCTTGGTGGCATCCTGCTCGACCAGATCGACCTGTCGGTGCTGCCCTTCGTGGACGTCGCGATCCTCTGCGTCGGCATCGTGCTGATGATCCTCACCAACGTCTGGCTGGCACGGCGGGCACGCAAGCCGCGCCCGCCGCGCGTCGCCGACTACGCGATCTAGGAGACACGGCTCAGCGCAGGGCGCCCAGCACCGCGGCGACGTCCGACTCGTCGTTCCACAGGTGGAAGGCCGCGCGAAGCCGCCCTGCCCGCCCGGATGCCGTCACGCCCGCCGCGGACAGCCGCGCCAGGTCGCGTCCGTCGGCGTCGGCCCACGTCACGATAGCCTGACCCTGCCGGTCAATCCCCAGCCCGTCGCACAGCAGGTCCCCGAGCGTCACGCTGCGGCGCCAGATCTCCGCGATATCGAGAGTCGCGAACATGTCGATGGATGCCTCGGCCCCCACCCACGCCTGCCACGCGGGTGACACGTCGAAACGACGGGCGTCCTGCGCGAGCTGCATCGTCGGCCCGTAACAGGACGACCACACCTGCTCACCCGCGTACCAGCCGGCGTGCACCGGTCGCAGTTGTTCCTGCAGCGCCGTCGACACCGTGAGGAATGCGACGCCGCGCGGCGAGCAGAGCCACTTGTAGGCGTGGCAGACGGTCGCGTCGAACAGCGTGGCATCCACGGGGCATACGCCCACCGACTGGGTGGTGTCGCAGAACGTGCGAGCCCCGAACCGCAGGGCCGCGGCGGTCACCGCGTCCACATCGGCGACGCGTCCGTTCGAGGACTGCACGTGCGAGAAGGCGACCAGCCAGGTGGTGGGGCCGATGGATGCGGCGAGGTCCTCCAGCGCGACCGAGCGCACAGAGATGTCGGGACGTTGGAGAAAGGGGAAGACCATGGAACTGAAGTCGCCGAGCACGCAGAGCACTTCTGCGCCGGGCGGAACGGCGCTCGCCAGGACGCTCGCGAGCACCGAGGTCTGCGAGCCGATCGCCACCCGGTCGACGCCGATTCCCACAAGGCTGGCGTAGTGACCCCGGGTGCGGGCCACGACACCGTCGTAGTCCTTCGGGTTGCACGTGCCCGACTGCCAGCCGTCGAGGTCACGCCGAAGAGCGGCGATCGTCTGCCGCGGAGGCAGGCCCATGGTCGCCGCGGCGAGATACCCCCGCGGGTTATCGAACGAGGCAATGGCGGCAGCGAGGCTCATGTCTCCAGCCTCCCGCCGTCAAACCTATGCAACAAGGCCATGCTTCGTATGCGACCTATAATCGGGCGTTATGAGTGACCTGGACCTGCATTCCCTCCGCATCGTGCGCGCGATCGCCGACACGGGATCGATCACGGCCGCCGCCCGTGCCCTCGGCTTCAGCCAACCCGCCGTGAGCCAGCACCTCCAGCGGGTCGAGATCCGGCTCGGTGTACCGCTGATCACCCGGGTTGGTCGCGGCGTGCGGCTTACGGAGGCGGGCGCCGTCCTCGCGCGCCACGCGGTCACCGTCACCACGGCACTGGATGCCGCGAGCGGGGAGCTCGCCGAGCTGGCCGGCCTCCAGTCCGGATCGGTGCGCGTCGCCGCGTTTCCCACCGCGTCGTCCACCCTCGTTCCCCGGCTGTTCGCCGCGATGCGCGAGCGTCATCCGGGCATCACGGTCGGCTACGTCGAAGCGGAGCCTCCCGAGGCGGAGACGCTGTTGCGTGACGGCGCCGTCGATCTCGCCATCACCTTCAGCTACGCCGGCGATGGGTCATCCGTCGGCACGGGGCTCACGTCCACCACCCTCTTCACCGAGCGCACCGTCGTGGTTCTCCCCGCGACGCACGCCCTCGCGGGTGCCTCTACGGCGCCCGTCGACCTCGCTGATCTCGCCGCAGAGCGATGGATTGCGGGATGTCCCCGCTGCCGCGGCCACCTACTCACGGTGTGTGCGACCGCCGGGTTCGAGCCGGCTATTTCTCTCGAGACCGACAACGCCGCTGCCGTGCTCAGCATGGTGGCGAGCGGTCTCGGCGTGGCAATGCTGCCGCGGCTCGCGCTCGCCACGGCGACCATTCCGGCCGGTGTCGTCATTCGCGAGCACACCCCGGAAAGCATCCGCAGCATCCACCTGCTGACGAACGACGGAGGGCGACGGGTGCCGAGCATCGCCGCCACATCCGCCGCCCTCGCCGCACTCGATGGCGCGGATTTTGGTCTGGACCATGCGTGACCGACGGGCCAGCCCCGCACCGGGGGTCGCGCCACCGGGAGTGCTGCGGTGGACTGCTGTCAGTGACGCGAAAAGCTTGCACACAGCGAGTTCGTAAGCTTTACTAACAAACATGGCTGAAGTTGAGGAACCTCGCGAACAGGTTTCCGCGTTCCCCTCGCGGCGGTCGCCCGGCTTCCCTACGGGCCGTGCCCTCCGGCCGAGCGCCAAGGTGCTCCCCGAGCACGCCCGCGGCCACAACAGGTCCCTCGTTCTGCAGCTGCTCTACCGCGCGGGAACGCAGTCCCGGGCCGACGTCGCCCGCGGCACGGGACTAACCCGGGTCACGGTCTCCGACCTCATCGCCGAGCTGATGTCCGAGGGCCTCGTCATCGAGACCGGCGAGCGGGAGAGCCCCCGCCCCGGCAAACCGGGCACCCTGCTCGACATCAACAGGAGCGCCTTCCACATCGTCGGCGTCGACCTCAGTGCCTTCGCCGTCTTCCGCGGCGCAATCCTCGATCTCGACGGGCGCATCATCACGAGCGCCGAGATCCCCCTGGCGAACAGTGTGGGGGCGGATGCCTCGGATAAGGTGCTCGCCCTCGTCGACGAGCTCGTGGCGGGCGCAACGGCACCGCTGCTCGGCATCGGCGTCGGGTCCCCGGGTGTCGTGGACCGCGAGGGTGTCATCCTCAGCGCGCCCAACCTCGGGTGGACGGGTCTTCCCCTGCAGGACATGCTCGCGGAACGCTTCTCGCTGCCCACCTTTGTCATCAACGATGCCAACGCCGCGGTGCTGGCAGAGCACAGCTTCGGCGACGCCAACGGTGACATCATGCTCGTCAAGATCGGGCACGGTGTGGGCGCCGGGCTGCTGGTGGGCGGCAGCCCCCTGTACGGAAGCCGTTACGCCGCGGGGGAGATCGGCCACGTCGTCGTCGGCACCGATGGCGGGGCTGAGTGCTCCTGTGGAAAATACGGCTGCCTCGAAACATGGCTCGCGACACCGCGGCTGGATGCGCGACTGGAGCGGGCACGGACATCCGCTGATCGCGAAGATATTCTGCGCCAGGCCGGGCATCGCCTGGGCATCGCGCTCGCTCCCGTCGTGGGTGCCCTCGACCTCGCCGAGATCGTGCTGAGTGGACCCGTCGAGCTGCTCGATGGCCCGCTGAGCCAGGCAACGCTCGACACGCTGCGGTCGCGCACGATGGAGGAATTCCACGGCCACGTGGTGCTGCGCATGACCGAACTCGGCGACGACATCGTGCTGCGCGGTGCCGCGGTGGCAGTGCTGTCCAGCCAGCTCGGGTTCTCGTAGATGACGTCTCTGACGGTCGGCGTCGACATCGGCGGCACCAAGACCCACGCTGTGGTGGTGAATGACTCGGGGCACATCCTCGAGCAGCTGCGGCTGCCCACGGGCTTCGGTCCGGCCGAGGTCGTGGCGAGCGCCGCATCGGCCGTGATCCAGCTCGCCGGGCGCCTGGGCATCGCGACCGGCGACTTTGCGTCGATAGGAATCGGCATCCCCGGCTCCGTCGATGCCACCACGGGGCGGGTCGCGCACGCCGTGAATCTCGGTCTCGAAGACCTCGACCTCGGCGACCAGCTGAGCGCACGCCTCGGCGTGCCCGTGCGGCTGGAGAACGACGTCAACGCGGCGGCGCTCGGGGCACACAGGCTGCTCGGCGACGGCGTGACCTCGCTCGCCTATCTCAACCTCGGCACGGGACTTGCGGCCGGGTTTGTGTTGCGCGGAGAGCTGTGGCGCGGTGCCCGGGGTAATGCCGGCGAGATCGGCCACATCCCCGTCGATCCGAATGGGCTGTTGTGCCCGTGTGGGCAACGCGGATGCCTCGAGACCGTGGCGTCGGGATCCGCGGTCGCGCGGCAGTGGCCCACGGATCATCCGCTTCCCGTCCTCGCCCTCTTCGAGGCCGCCGACCGGGGCGAGCCCGCCGCGATCGAGGTGCGGGACAGGCTG
This sequence comes from Glaciihabitans sp. dw_435, assembly GCF_018449675.1. Taxonomy (GTDB): domain Bacteria; phylum Actinomycetota; class Actinomycetes; order Actinomycetales; family Microbacteriaceae; genus Glaciihabitans. The sequence goes on from NZ_JAAVUZ010000008.1 coordinate 141,938, forward strand.
ATCGTCAACGTTGCCGCCGCCGTACGTCTGCTGGTGCTGACGGCCGATGTCGACACCGTGATGATTGGCGGGGGCATCAGCGCCCTCGGCGAGCCCCTAATCTCGCGCGTGCGCACGGCCCTCGACGCGTGGGCGCTGCAATCCCCATTCATCGCCTCGCTGGGCCTGGCCGAGCGAGTGCAACTGGTGCCGCCGGGATTCCCCGCCGCCGCCGTGGGCGCCGCGCTCGTGGGTGAGCGGGCGCACTGACCAAACGCGACCGTGCCGCGGCCGCGCACCGACCACCCGCCGCGAGCGGAGCAACCCCAGGAGAGTGTTCGTCATGGCCGAAATCGTGATTGTGTCCGACATGGCGGCGGCGGGGGAGCTGGCGGCCGACGCCATCCTCGCGCTGGTCGCGCAGAAACCCGATGCGGTGCTGGGACTCGCCACGGGATCCACGCCGCTGGCGGTGTACCGCGCGCTCGCCGCGAAGGGCGCGGACCTGTCGCGGGTGCGTGGCTTCGCCCTCGACGAATACGTGGGGCTGCCGCCCGGGCATCCGGAGAGCTACCGCGCCGTCATCACGCGTGACGTCGTCGAGCCGCTCGGACTCGACCCCGCGCTGGTGCGCGTGCCGGGCGACCGCGGTCCTCTCGAGACGGCCGGAGCGGATTACGAGCGTGCCATCATCGAGGCCGGCGGCATCGACCTGCAGATACTCGGCATCGGAACCGACGGACATATCGGGTTCAACGAGCCCGGGTCATCCTTCGCGTCCCTCACGCGCGTCAAGACGCTGACGGCGCAGACGCGAGAAGACAACGCCCGATTTTTCGATTCGCCGGCGGATGTCCCGGTGCACTGCATCACGCAGGGGCTCGGCACCATCCAGCGGGCGCGGCACCTCGTGCTGCTCGCCTTCGGTGAGGGAAAGGCCGCCGCGATCGCCGCCGCCGTGGAGGGCCCGATCACCGCGTCGTCGCCCGGATCCGCCATTCAGCTGCACGCTCACGTGAGTGTTCTTGTCGACGAGGCGGCGGCATCCAGACTCGCCAACGTCGACTACTACCGGCACGCCTGGGCCAACCGTCTGCCGTGGGAAACCCTGTAGCTGCGGGCGCGGTCCCACGATTTCGCCTTTGGCGGGAGTTAACGCAGCTTTTGGCGGGAGATCCTGGCAATTGGCGGGAGCTATAGCTCCCGCCGGGCGCTTTTTTCTCCCTCCGGGTGGATCGGGGAGGGGCGGATGCCTCGCGGCGCGGGCAGCTCCCGAAACGCGCGCTCGCCGCAATGTTTGTGTGTAAACGTCACATTACAAGTTTGTAAGGAGTCTTGACGTAACTCCGGAATCGGTACAGGATTCAACCAATCGCCGAACGCTGGTGAAACAGCGCACCAACCAAGAGTGAGGGAAATCGATGAAGAAATCTTTGAGGTTTGTGGGGCTTGCCGCCATTGCGGCGATCGCCTCGATGACGCTCGCGTCCTGCGGCGCCAGCACGAATGACGCCTCCAGCGGAGCAGACGTCAAGTCGATCAAGGTGGTTATCGCGGAGTACAGCCCCGACCACACCAGCGAGTTCTGGAAGGCATTCGCCACCAAGTACGAGAAGAAGACGGGCGTCAAGCTCAACCTGCAGATCATCAGCTGGAACGACCTCGACCAGCAGAGCAGCACGATGGTGCAGAGCGGCAACCTGCCGGACATCCTCAACCAGAACGCGTACGCGAGCTACGCAGCCGACGACCTCCTCTATAACTCGGACGAGGTTCTCGACGCGGCGACGAAGGCCGACATCATCCCCGCCTTCGTAAAGAGCGGCACCTACGACGGCAAGTTCTACGGTATGCCCGACCTCTCGTCGGCCCGTGCCCTGTTCTACAACACCGACCTCTTCACGAAGGCCGGCATCACCGCCGCTCCCGCCACGTGGGACGAATTCACCGCGGACGCGAAAAAGGTACAGGCTCTCGGCAATGGCGCCGTCGGCTACGCGCAGCCCCTCGGCCCCGAAGAAGCACAGGCGGAGTTCGCCATCTGGCTGTTCAACAACGGCGGTGACTTCAAGGCAGACGGCAAGTGGACCCTGAACTCGCCGGAGAACATCAAGACACTCGAGTACATGAAGTCACTCTCGGTCACCGAGAAGGTCACCCAGAACAACCCGGGTCACACCAATCGCACCGACGGCGCCTTCTCGCTCTTCGAGCAGGGCAAGGCCGGCATGGTCGTGGGCTTCAGCCCACTGCAGAGCGCGCTCGACACCGACTTCACCTCGGTCAAGTACGCGATCGCCCCGATGCCCTCGGGTGACGGCGCGGCGGCGCAGACCTACGGTGTGACCGACTACCTCATGTCGTTCAAGAAGCCGGGCAACCAGGACGCCGTCAAGGAGTTCTACAAGATGTACTACGCGCCCGACGAGATCAACACCTGGATCAAGGCCGAGGGCTTCCTGCCGGTCACGACCTCGGGTCTTGCGGAGTTCTCCTCCGACCCGAAGCTGAAGGTCTACCTCGACACGCTTCCGAACATCCACCTGACGCCGACCGACGACCCGGAGTGGGACAAGATCAAGCTCACCATCCAGCAGAACATCGGCCTGGCGGTAGCGCCCAACGGAGACCCGAAGAAGTTCCTTGACGACCTGCAGGCGCAGGCAGAGGCGGGTAAGTAGCACCATGACCCCAGTTGATGTCGCGGCCCGGCCCGTACTCCGGCGCCGGCGCCGCGACTTCGGCTCGGCCAGCATGGGGGAGGCCCTGCTCTGGCTGGGCCCCGCCCTCGTTCTCATCCTCGGTGTCGTGGTCTACCCCGCGATCACCCTGTTCGCCACGTCGTTCGGTACCTACTCGATCACCGGACTGCGCAAGGGCAGTGCCGGCTTCGACAACTACGTGAACTTCCTCACGAGTCCCGACCTCGGGCAGGTGATGTGGAACACGCTCGTGTGGGTCGTTGTCGTCGTGGTCCTCACGATCGTCATCGGTCTTGGGCTCGCGCAGTTCCTCTCCAAGAGCTTCTTCGGCCGCCGCTTCGTGCGCTGGGCGGTCATCGTGCCGTGGGCCGCGGCCCTCGTCATCAGCAGCCAGCTCTTCCGCCTGATGTACGACTACTACCACGGCATCATCAACCACGTGCTGCTCGCATTGGGGATCATCCACACCCCCATCGACTGGCTCGGGGACAGCCGGTTCGTGATGCCGTCGATGATCCTGGTCGGTGTCTTCGTATCGCTGCCGTTCACCGCGTACCTCTTTGTTGCGGGCCTGAACGCGATCCCCGCCGACGTCTACGAGGCCGCGCGTATCGACGGCGCCACCCCGTGGCAGACCTATCGCACGATCACGCTGCCGCTGCTGCGGCCCGCCATCCTCATCGGCGTCGTGCTCAACATGATCTACGTCTTCAACTCGTTCCCCGTCATCTGGATCCTCAACGGATCCAACCCGGGTGTGGGCAACGACACGATGATCACCTACATGTACAAGCTCGCGTTCAAGAGCGGCGACCACGACATCGGTATGTCCGCTGCGGCCGGCATCTTCAACGTGCTCATCATCCTGATCGCGGTCGGCATCTACCTGCGGTTCGTGAACTGGCGTCAAGGAGACAAAGCATGACGACGAGCTCGAGCACCCGCCCCTCCGTCCTGGCCTCCGCCCGGGTCATCCCGCGCCGTCGTCTTCGTGGCTGGGCGAACGCCCGCCGCTTCGTGTTGCCGCTCGGTGGGCTTGCTGTCATCCTCGTGTTCGTCTCGCCGTACCTCGTGATGCTGCTGGACGCGCTGCGACCCAACGGCGAGGTGCTGGCCACGCCGCCGGCGGTGCTGCCGAAGACGTGGACCTTCGACGCGTTCGTTGCGGTGATCGGCGACACCGATTTCCAGAACTGGCTCAAGACCTCGCTGATCGTGGCGCTGTCGGCCACGGTCATCGTGATCCTCGTGGCGATCCCAGCGGCGTACTTCACGGCGCGCTTCAGCTTCCGCGGGCGGGTTATCTTTCTCGGCCTCGTGGTCGTCACGCAGATGTTCGCGCCGACAAGCCTCGTCGTCGGTATCTACCGCGAGTTCTACGACCTCGGCCTGATCAACACCTACGGCGCCCTCATCCTCACCGATGCCGCGTTCAACATCGCGTTTGCCCTGTGGATCCTGCAGGGGTTCTTCGCCGCGATCCCCAAAGAGATCGAGGAAGCCGCCGCCCTCGACGGCAGCGGCAGGTTCGGCACGCTCATGCGGGTGATGCTGCCGCTGACCCTTCCCGGCATCGTGACCGCCGTCACCTTCACCTTCATCGCCGCGTGGAACGAGTACGTGGTCGCGCTGACGCTGATTCAGGATGACGCGCTGAAGCCGCTCACCGTCGGTATCAACTCCTACGTCACGGCGTACGAGCAGAACTGGGCGGAGATGTTCGCGGCGTCGCTCATCGCAATCGTGCCCGTGGTGATCCTGTTCGCCCTCATCGAGAAGCACCTCGTCGGCGGGCTGACGGCCGGGGCCGTCAAGTAATCACCCGTTATTCACCCACGACCGGCGACCTCCGGCTGGTATGCTTCACGGGTCGCAACTGGCGTTGAGATGGGCAACCATCGGGGAGCGACTGACATCGATTTGGCCGTACGCCTGGGCCAAACGGATAGCAGTACGCCGTGCAAGCGGCGCAATCAATCCACCGATCGTCAGGAGCGCCCATGTCCTCTACCTTCAACTCCCCTCTCTCTGAGGTTGACCCGGAGATCGCCGCGGTACTCGCCAGCGAACTCGGCCGCCAGCGCGGCACCCTTGAGATGATCGCCAGCGAGAACTTCGTTCCGCGCGCCGTGCTCGAAGCCCAGGGCTCCGTGCTCACCAACAAGTACGCCGAGGGCTACCCGGGACGCCGCTACTACGGTGGCTGCGAATTTGTGGATGTCGCAGAGACCCTGGCCATCTCCCGCGCGAAGAGCCTGTTCGGTGCCGCGTACGCCAACGTGCAGCCCCATTCCGGGGCATCCGCCAACGCCGCCGTCCTGTCGGCGATCGCGCAGCCGGGCGACCGGATTCTCGGACTCGAGCTGGCCCACGGCGGTCACCTCACCCACGGCATGAAACTCAACTTCTCGGGCAAGCTCTACGAGGCGCACGCCTACGGAGTGGATCCCGAGACGTTCCGCGTCGACATGGACGTCGTGCGCGCCAAGGCCCTCGAGGTTCGCCCGCAGGTGCTCATCGCCGGATGGTCGGCATACTCGCGCCAGCTCGACTTCGCCGCGTTCCGTGCGATCGCCGACGAGGTCGGCGCGGTTCTCTGGGTCGACATGGCCCACTTCGCCGGACTCGTCGCGGCCGGCCTGCACCCGAACCCGGTGCCGTACGCGCACGTCACGTCGTCCACCGTGCACAAGACCATCGGTGGACCGCGTTCGGGCTTTATCCTGACCAACGACCTCGACCTGCAGAAGAAGCTCAACTCGAACGTCTTCCCGGGCCAGCAGGGCGGACCGCTCATGCACGTGATCGCCGCGAAGGCGACGGCGTTCAAGCTCGCCGCCGAGCCCGAGTTCAAGGACCGCCAGGAGCGCACCATCCGTGGCGCGCAGATTCTGGCCGACCGCCTGATGGCGACCGACGCGCGTGCCGCGGGCGTCGACGTACTCACCGGAGGAACCGACGTGCACCTGGTGCTCGTCGACCTGCGCACCGCCGCCATCCACGGCCAGGATGCCGAAGACATCCTGCACGAGGTCGGCATCACCGTGAACCGCAACTCGGTTCCGTTCGACCCGCGCCCCCCGATGACCCCCTCGGGCGTGCGCATCGGCACCCCGGCGCTGGCCACGCGTGGCTTCGGCGATGCCGAGTTCACCGAGGTCGCCGACATCATCGCCAACGCGCTGATGCCCTCCCCGGATGTCGCCGCGCTCCGCTCGCGCGTGCTGCGCCTCACCGATGGCTACCCGCTGTACCCGAACCTGGTTTCTCCCGGGACCTGGTCGTAAGGGGATTCGCAGATGACAGCAGTAGTTCTCGACGGGGTCGCCACCGCGACCGCCGTGAAGAAGGAACTCACCACCCGCATCCAGGCGCTCAAGGCGCGGGGAATCACCCCGGGCCTCGGCACGCTGCTCGTGGGCTCCGACCCCGGCTCGCTCTCCTACGTCGCGGGCAAGCACCGCGACTGCGCCGAGGTGGGCATCGAGTCCATCCGGGTTGACCTGCCCGAGACGGCGACCGCCGACGAGGTGCGCGAGGCCATCGCCGAGCTCAACGCCGACCCCCGCGTCACCGGCTACATCATCCAGCTGCCGCTTCCCGCCGGACTCGACGAGAACGCCATGCTCGAACTGATGGATCCCGCGAAGGACGCCGACGGCCTGCACCCGACGAACCTCGGGCGCCTCGTCCTCGGCGTCGGCGGCCCGCTGAAGTCGCCGCTGCCGTGCACCCCGGCCGGCATCGTCGAGATGCTCACGCGGTACCACGTGACGATCCCCGGCAAGAAGGTCGTGGTCGTCGGTCGCGGCCTCACCGTCGGTCGCCCGCTCGGCCTCCTCCTCACCCGCAAGGGCCTGGACGCCACCGTCACGCTGACCCACTCCCGCACCCTCGACCTCGAGGCGGAAGTGCGCAGCGCGGACATCCTCGTCGCCGCCGTCGGCGTGGCCGGGCTCATCAAGCCCGACTGGATCAAGCCCGGCGCCGCGGTACTCGACGTCGGCATCACGCGGGTCGTGAACGCCGAGACCGGCAAGGCACGACTGGTCGGCGACGTCGACCCCGCTGCGTCGGCCGTCGCCGGTTTCCTCTCCCCGGTTCCCGGTGGAGTAGGCCCGATGACGCGCGCCATGCTGCTGAAGAACGTCGTCGACGCCGCCGAGCGTCTTTAAGCGGATGCCACGGGCCGAGGTCACGGGCGCCGGCAGCGAGAGTCCTCTCGCCGCCGGCGGCCCCTCGACCCCGCCCATCTTCAGTAACGGGCACCCCGTCTACGGCAGTGCCGTGGACGCACAGACCCGGTGCGTGCACTGGCACGGCGAGACGGACGTGGTGGCCCTGAAGTTCCTCTGCTGCGACCGCTACTACCCGTGCTTCGACTGCCACGAGGAGGACGCCCACCGGGGCGAGGGCGCGCACGAGTCATCCCGCTGGCCCGTCGCGCGGTGGGACGAACCCACCGCGGTGCTGTGTGGTGTCTGCGGCACCGAGCTCAGTGTGAACGCATACCTCGCAACCGAGGACTGCCCGAGTTGCACGGCCGTCTTCAACCCCGGCTGCGCCCTGCACGCGCACCTCTACTTCGAGACTCCGCAGCGCACGCGCTGACCCCGCCCGCGTGGTGCGGGCGGGGCCGGTGCGCTACGCCTCGAGGTTGGCGCGCAGGGTCGAACCCGCGTACTCCTTCTTGCTGAGACCGCGGCGCTGGAGCTCGGGAACCACGTTCTCCACGAACTCGCGCAGCTCATCGGGGGCAGCGATGCAGCCCTCGAGGATGATGCCACCGTTCTCCCCGGTGGCCTCGTGGATCTCTTCGATCTTGTCGACGATCTGCTTCGGGGTACCGACGACCTTGATGGCCTGGTCGGTGAGGTAGATGCGTCCGAACTGCTCGACGGTCATGTCGGGACCTGACGTCTCGACGGCGTCCTGGAAGAAGCCAAAGTGACCCTGCTGCTCACGCACGCGCTCGACCATTTCCGACAGCGGGGTGCGACCGTCGACCGTCGAGAAGTCGACACCGAGCAGGTTCGACAGCATGATCATGCCGGCCTGCGGCGGCAGTGACTCGACGAACTTGCGGTCGCGCTCTTCGGCCTCGGCGGGGCTGCAGACCTGCGCGCGGATGGACCACAGCACACCGCAGTCGCGGGGGCTGCGTCCGTGGCGGGCCAGTGCCGCGTCGAGGTCGGTGCGGTGCTTCTTCATGCTCTCGATGGTGCGGTTGATCGCGAACTGCATCTCGGCGTGCTTACCCGCGAGGTCGAGGCCACGCCCCGACTGGCCGGCCTGGATGACGACCGGTCGGCCCTGCGGCGAGGGCAACACCGGCAGTGGACCCTTGACCTTGAAGTGCTCGCCCACGTGGTTGATGAGGTGCACCTTCGAGGGGTCCGCGAACTCGCCCGACACCTGGTCGTAGATGAGCGCGTCCTGTTCGACGCTTCCCCAGAGCTTTGCGACGACCTCCATGTGTTCGTCGGCCATGTCGTACCGCACGTCCTTGGGCAGGATCGGGTCGTAGCCCCAGTTGGCGGCTTCGTTCTTGTAGCCGGATGTCACGGAGTTCCAGGCCATCCGGCCGCCGGTGATCCAGTCCATGGAGGAGAACAGCCGAGCCACGTGGAACGGGTTGTGGTATGTCGTCGACATCGTCATGCCGAAGCCGATGTTCTCGGCCACGCGTGCCATCAGGGGGATCATCGGCGTCATGTCGTGCTTGGGCCAGCGCATGCCCCACTTGACGGAGGCGTCGTGGTTGCCGCCGTAGTTCTCGGGAGTCTCTGCCGCCTCGCCAAAGAAGAGCATGTCGAACACACCGCGAGCCGCGAGGCGGGCGATGTCTTCGTAGAACTCGGGCCCCAGGTACTGGTGACCCTGCCAGCCGCCCGGCGACCGCCAGACAAAGTCGGTGTGATAAAACGACAGGTCGGCAGCGAGGTGGATGCTTCGTGATTCAGTCATGGGAGATCCTTACGTTCGGTAGTTGCGTTGACAATCACGGCGCTCAGCCGCCGATCATCGCCAGGGAAAGCTTTTCGAGATCGACGTCGGCACGATCGACCTCCAGCACAATGCGACCGCGGTACATCACGAGGATGCGGTCGGCGAGGGCGAGAACTTCGTCGAGGTCGAGGGATTGCAGCAGCACGGCGCATCCCTCGTCCCGCGCCTCGCGGATGCGGCTGTGCACGTCGGACACGGCCCCCACATCGAGGCCCCAGGTGGGACTCGCGGCCAGCAAAGCGGAGGGCTTGGCGTGCAACTCGCGGGCAACGACGAGTTTCTGCATATTGCCACCGGAAAGCGAGCCGGCGAGGGCGTCGATGTCGGCGGGACGGATGTCGTATTTTTCGACGAGGGTGCGGGCGGTCGAGCGGATGCCGCTGCGCCCGAGGAATCCGCTCCGGCTGGAGCGACCGAGCGCGATGGACGACAGGGCGAGGTTGTCGGCGATGGACATGGCGCCGATGACGCCCCACGCGCGACGGTCGGCGGGCACGATGCCCAGACCCGCTTCACGCATGGCCTTGGGGTGACCGCCGGAGACGTCCACGCCGCCGAGCGTGATGCTGCCGCTGGACGAAGTGAGCCCGCTCAGGGCTTCGACGAGCTCGTGCTGGCCGTTTCCCTCGACGCCGGCGATGGCGACGATCTCGCCGGGACGCACGGAGAAGGTGACGTCGTCGACCGCGGGCGTGCCGGTGTCGCCGGCGACCGTGAGACCCGAAACGCTGAACTTCGCTGGAGTCGCCGCCGGTACCGGAATGCCGGGGGAGGACCGCGGGGTGAGGTCTCCGTCGCGGCCGGTCATGGCGCGGGCGAGTGACGCCTCGTCGAACTCGCCGCGGACGAAGACGTCGCCGGTGCGACCGTGCCGGATGACGGTGACGCGGTCGGCGGCGGATGCCACTTCCCGAAGTTTGTGGGTGACGAGCACGATCGCGTCGCCGCGCGCCCGGAGGGTCTCGACGGTCTCGAGCAGGGAGTCGATTTCGGGTGGGGCGAGCAGGGCGGTCGGCTCGTCCAGCAGCAGGACGGTGGCGCCGCGGTACAGCAGCTTGAGGATCTCGACGCGCTGTTGGCCGGAGACCGCGAGGTCGCCGGTCATCTTACGCACGTCGAACGACCAGCCGAGCCGGTCGGCAACGTCCTGCACCGACCGCTCGATGGCGCGGGTGTTGAGTACGCCCGGGCGACCTTCGGCGCCGAGTACGACGTTCTGGGCGACCGAGAATGACGGCACGAGGCTGAAGTGCTGGTGCACCATGCCGATCCCGGCCGCGAGGGCGTCGGAGGGGGAGTGGAAGCGGCGGGCGGTTCCACCGACGAGGATTGCCCCGGCGTCCGGCTGAAGGTGCCCGTAGACCACGTTCATCAGTGTGGACTTGCCGGCGCCGTTCTCCCCGAGGAGTACGTGCACTTCACCCTTGCCCACCGCGAAGTCGACGGAATCGTTGGCCACCACGGCGCCGAAGCGCTTGGTGATTCCCCGCAGCTCGAGCGCTGGGGCTCCGGCCGGAGCGGATGTCGTGGTGTCCGCAGCTGCGGTTACCGGTATCGACGTCACGATGATTCCTGTCTTTTCGGTGGGCAAGGGTGAATGTGCGGGTGGAGCTAGCAGCCGATGCTGGCCGGGTCGATGGTCGATCCGGCGCCTTCGACGGAGAGCGGGGCGTCCGCTCCCTTCTCGTCCGGAACGACGATGTCGCCGCTGCGCAGCTTGGCCTCGATCGCCTCGAGCTTGGACTGGATGTCAGCCGTGACGACGTCGGTGCGGTCGTGGAAGTCCGCGAGCTCGCCGACCTTCAGGTTGGCGTAGGTGTACGGGATGTACTCCTTGGCCGTGATCTTGCCCTGCGCCGCGCGCTGGATCAGGTCAGCGGTGATGCCGTTGAGGTTGTAAAGAACGCTGGTGAGGACGACCTTGGGCGCCCGCTCGTAGCTGTCGAAGTACGACGGGATGACGTACGTCGTCTGCGGGGCTCCCTCGGCCGCGCTGTACAGACCCTTCACCGCGCCATCCACTGCCGACAGAATGACGTCGGCTCCTGCCGAGACCTGGGTCTGTGCGGCGGCCTGGGCGGCGGCCACGTCACTGAAGCTGTTGATGTACTTCGTATCGATGGTCACGTCCGGGTTGACGCAGCGCGCACCGAGGATGAATCCCTCGGGCTGGCGGATGACGGCGGGGAACTCACCACCGGCGACCGAGGCCACCTTGTTGGTCTTGGTCACGAGACCGGCGAGGACACCGGCGAGGAAGGTGCCGTCCTGCTGCTTGAGGTTCCAGGCGCAGAAGTTGGAGGGGAACGCGGCGATCTCGGCCTCGGTGGGGGAGATCGGGCCCTGGCAGACGGTCACGTCGGGGAACGACTTGGCGAGCTGAATCGCCGACGCCGTCTGGGCACCGTTGGTGATCAGGATCATCTTGTAGCCCTGCGACGCGTACGCCGAACCCTGCTGGACGTACTCGTCCGGGGTGCTGAGCGGGCCGACGAAGTCGGTCTTGACGTTCACGGACTTGTCGATCTCCGACAGGCCGTCGAAGACCGAGTTGGACCAGGACTGGTCGTTCTTCGGTCCATCGGTGAGAACGACGGCCTTGAAGGCATCCGCCGACGCGGCGGTGGAGCCGCTGCCGGACGTGCTCGCGGTGGTCGTGCATCCGGCGAGCAGCAGACCGGCGGTGACGGCCGCTGCGGTGATTGCAACGAGTCGGCCAGGCCGACGAAGGTGGGTGATTCGCATGGTCGTGGTTCTCCTAATGGTGTGGGCTGATGCGCGGGCTGTGGTGCGGACGGGAAGTGGAGCGGAAGAGAAAGACGTGGGTGGCTACAGCGACGTCAGTGACGCGACCAGGGGACGCCAACGGTGGGCGCGAACCGCGTACTGCGTGCCGCGGCCACGGCAACGATGGCCACGATGTAGGGCACGGCCAGCCAGACGTCGTTGGGAACGTCGGACAACGGTCCAAAGGATTGCGCCTGGAACTGCAGGGCCTTGAGCAAGCCGAAGACGACCGTGGTGAGGAGGGCGACGAGAGGGTTCCAGCGGGCGAGAATCACCACACCCAGGGCAATGAAGCCCGTGCCCGCCGTCATGTTGGCCACGAATCCGCCGGAGGCCGACGTCACCACGAGGCACGCGCCGCCGAGGCCGGCGAGGCAGGTGCCCGTAATGAGCCCGGATGTGCGAACCCGCCGCACGCTGACACCGGCGGAGTCGAGGGCGCTCGGCTGCTCGCCCGCTGCCCGCAGGCGCAGTCCCCAGCGGGTGCGACGGATGAGAGCAAATACGGCGGGCGCGGCGAGGATTGCGAGATAGACGGTGGCGTTCTGCGAGAAGAGCGCGGTGCCAATAAAGGGGATGTCGCTGAGCAGGGGCACCGTGAGGGTGGGCGCGTTGACTCCCACCGCGGTTCCCTGCAGCACTGCCCACATCGCTGTCGTGAAGCCGAGGGCAAAGAGGTTGACCATGATCCCGCCGACGATCTGGTCGACGCGGCGCCAGATGTAGAGGACTGACATGACCAGTCCAACAATCGCTCCGACTCCGATTCCGGCGAGGCAGGCGACAAGCGGGCTGGCACCGAAGCTGATGGCCGTTGCCGTCGCCCACGCGCCCAGGAGCATCGTTCCCTCGGCGCCGATGTTCAGAACACCAGAGCGTTCCGAAATGATCTCGCCGAGGGTGACCCACAGGAGGGGCGCCGCCATCTGAACGGTGATGACAAGCAGGACGGTGATGGCTGCGATGGTCATGCTGCGGCTCCTCGCTGGCGAATGCGGATGACGTGGACGGCGAGAAGCACAATGACGAGCACCGCGACGAGTACGGAACCGAGATCCTTGGGAAGCCCGACGGCCACCTGCAGGCTGTTGCTGCCGACGCTCAGTGCGCCAAAGAACAGCGCGCTCGGAATGACGAAGATCGGACGCAACCCGGCGACCAGGGCAACGGCAACGCCGATGAAGCCGTAGTTGGCGGAGAAGCCGGTGCTGAGGTGACCGCTCGTGCCGAGCACGAGAACGGCGCCGGCGAGACCCGCGACGCCACCGGCGATTGCAAACGTCGCGATGGAGGTGGAGCGGTCGCCGAACCCGGCGAGGCGTGCCGCCCTGGCGTTCAGTCCCGCCGCCCGCACCGCGAAGCCGAAGCGCGTGGAGCCGAGCATTACGCCGATGGCGATGACCACGAGAATCGTGAAGATCACTCCGAGGTTCACCGAGCCGGCGGTCCAGAGCACGGGAAGCTGCGCGTTCGGCGTCACCGTGCGGGTGGACTGTCCGCTCGAGTCAGGGAAGATGCGGGTGATCACGTAGTTGGCAGCGAGGAGGGCCAGGAAGTTCATCAGCAACGAGACAATCATTTCGCTCGCACCCCAGACGGTGCGAAGAATTCCGGGGACGAGACCCCAGACAGCGCCGCTGGCGATTCCCGCGAGGACCGAGCAGATGAGGGTGAGGGTGCCGGGACCGGAGCCCATGGTGAGGGCGACGCTGACGCTTCCGATGGCACCCGCGTATAACTGTCCCTCGGCGCCGACGTTCCACAGCTGCGCGGTGAACGGCACGAGGGCCGAGATTGCGGTGAGCGCGAGCACACTGGCGATGGTGATGGTCTGGCCGATGGTGAACGGCGAACCCACGACACCGTTCCAGAGGGCGATCGCGGTTGCGGTCGGGTTGGCGCCGAAGACGGCGATCAGTCCCGCGAGCACCACGACTGCCAGCACGAGCGCGCCGACTACGGGCAGCACCCGGCGCCGCAGACGGTCGGTCATTTGCCTCACGAGAACTCCAGTCGAACGATTATTTTTTATGCATAATGCATTTTGTGTTCCTATACTCATCCATGGGCGCCGGTGATTTTCACCAGATCGGCATTCCGAAACATGCTTTTTACAAAGGGGACACAGTCGCTTCGCCGCGCCCGTAACCTGAGAGAAATGCTCGAGAAAGGGGATTCGTGGTCAACTCAACGCAGAGTGGTCTCGCCGAAACCACCGAACACCGGATCGTCGAATTGCTGCGCGCCCGCATCCTTGAAGGCCAGCTGGCCATTGGCGAGCGCCTGCGGCAGGACGTCATCAGCGCGGAGCTTGGCGTCTCGTCGACGCCCGTTCGCGAGGCCTTCCGGCGCCTGTCCGCCGAGGGACTGCTGACAATCGCCAACCACAAGGGCGCCACCGTGCGGGACCTCAGCCTCGACGAGCGCATCGAGGTGCTCGACATGCTGCGACTCATCGAATCGCACAACATCGCGACCGCCGTGCCGCTCGCGGGCCGGGACGTCATCGCCCGCGCCGCAGAGATCCAGGCGCAGATGCGCGCGGCAGGAGACAACGCGGGGCAGTGGGCGACGCTCAACCGCGACTTTCACTGGGCGCTCGCGCAACCGTCGGCGCGCCCGCGTGCGCTGCGGATGATGGGGGAGTTGCTCAACCTGTCCGCGCTGCACGTGCGGGATGACATTCACGCCAGCACCTTTCGCCGCGAGCAGGCGCTGGACGAACACGACACGATCCTCGCCGCCTACGCGGCCGGGGATGTCGAGGCGACGATGGCTGCCTGCTACGCGCACTCGACCAATGCGCTGACCCGCATGGCGACGACGACCGCGGACGAGGCGTAGGCGCGAGAGCCAATCATTCCGACGGTGGCAGCGCGAGTGCGTAAACCGCGACATCGAGCCGGACGTTACCGACGGGGAACGCCGCCGGCAGCACCCGTTCGTGCGTGAACCCGAGTCGTTCGGCAACGCGGCGGCTGCGTACGTTGCCGGTCGCCGCACGGATCTCGACGCGCGACATCCCCTCGGCGGCGGCATGACCGATGAGAGCCGTGCACGCCCGGGTGACGAGCCCCTGCCCCTCGAAGCCGGCGTCGATCCAGTAGCCGAGCTCCGCCGAACCGTTCGCGCGGTCGAGCCGCATCGAGACCGATCCGACCGCAACCTCGCCGTCGTACAGCACCGCCGGTACCGCCGTGCCCCGGGCGTACTGGTCGAGCTGCAGTTGCGTGTACAGCCGGGTGCCGGCGAGCGTCGGGTCCTCCTGCGCCCACGGCTCCCAGCGCCGCAGCCGGGCGATGTTCTTCTCGGTCAGGGCGAGCATCTCCGGCACGGTCTCGAGGGTGCGCAGGCCGAGCCAGAATCCGTCGCCCAGGTCGAACAGGTGGTGCATGGGGCGCTACTCCACCAGGGCCCGGGCGGTTCCCTCATCGATGATGAGGTCCGTCACGAGACGGGCGGCGAGGGCACCGCGCAGGGCCTCGAGCTTCGAAATGCCAGAGCTCACACAGACCCGGCGGGCGACCTGCCGCAGAGCGGCGAAGTCGGGCCCGGTCGCGCGCGCGTTGAGGGAGATGTCGGTGGATGACCCGTCCGCACGCAGGAAGACGGTGGCGACGTCCCCAACCACGTTCTGCTCGCGCAGTACCGCGAAGTCCTCCTCGTCGAGATAGCCGCTCGTGTACACGTGGCTGGGAACCTCGGCCGTCGGGCTCCCGATACCAAACAGCGCGACATCCATTCGTCCCTGAATCTCCAGAACCCGCTGGGTGCTGCGCTCGCGCCAGAGGGCGAGCTTGGTGTTCGGGTCATCGAAGAACGCGGGAACGGGGAAGTGCTGCACCGAGGCGCCGTAGGCATCCCCGAACCTGCGCAGGATCTCGCTGGCGTAGTTGATACCGGTGGTCTGCGTGTTCCCGGCGCCGTTGAGCTGCACGATCTGGGCGTTGTGAGTCGGCTTGCGCACCAGGTGGCGGCTGACGGCGCTCACCGTAGAGCCCCACGCGATGCCCATCGTCATGTTCGAGTCGAAAAAGGTGCCGAGAATTCGTGCAGCCGACAGGGCAACCCGCTCGAGCCGGTCGACCTCGCTGGTGTGGTCAGGCACCGGCACGACGTGGGCGGCGACGCCGAAGCGGGAGTGGATGTCCCGCTGCACGCGTGAAATCTGGTCGAGGGGCGACTTGATCTGAATGTCCACGAGGCCCGTCGACCGGGCGAAACTCAGCAGCCGGGACACGGATGACCGGGACGTATGCAGCTCGCGTGCGATCGCGTCCATGGTGAGGTCTTGCAGGTAATACAGGTGTGCCGCCTGAAGTGCGTCGCGCACCTTCTCGGGCGCGCTGCTCGTGGGATCCGTCATTGGCTTGCCTCTCGGTGCACATATGTGCAGGTGGGTTGAGCATTTGTGTGACCAGGGCCACACTGTATTCATACACATACATTGCGTGGACGCAATGAAACTTGGGAAAAGGTCAGAAATACATGGTTACGCAGTCAAAGACGACCGGAGAACTTCGGGACAACGTTGCGGGAATTGTCGAGCGTCCGTCCGCTCAAGTATTGATCATCGGCGGTGGCATCAACGGCCTCGCGAGCTTCCGCGACCTCACGCTCCAGGGCGTCGACGTCGTGCTGGTTGAGCGCGGCGACTACGTCTCCGGCGCGTCATCCGCGTCCTCCCACATGATCCACGGTGGCATCCGTTACCTCGAGAACGGCGAGTTCCGTCTCGTCCGCGAGTCCGTGCAGGAGCGCAACGGTCTGCTCAAGACCGCGCCCCACTACGTGAAGCCCCTGAAGACGACCATCCCGATCTTCTCGACCGTCTCCGGCATCCTGAACGCGCCGATCCGCCTGCTGACGCACAAGCAGCGCAGCACCAAGGAGCGCGGTGCCGCGCTGATCAAGATCGGCCTGACCCTGTATGACTCCTTCAGCCGCGACGGTGGAACCGTTCCGCGCCACGAGTTCAAGGGCCGCCGCGAGTCCCTCAAGGCGCTGCCCAAGCTGAACCCGGGCATCAAGTACACGGCCACCTACTACGACGCCTCCATGCACGACCCGGAGCGCCTCGCGCTCGACGTGCTCCACGACGGGCTGCAGACCGGTTCCAAGGCCCGCGCCGCCAACTACGTCGAGGCCATCGCGCTGACCGCCGAGGGTGTGCTGGTGCGCGACACCGTCAGTGGCACCGAGTTCACGATTGCCTCCGAGGTCGTCGTCAACACCTCCGGCCCCTGGACCGACGTCACCAACGAGAACCTCGGCATGCCGACCCAGTACATGGGTGGCACCAAGGGATCGCATATCGTCGTCGAGAACGAGGAAATGCTCACCGAGCTTGCCGGTCGCGAGCTGTTCTTCGAGAACAACGACGGCCGCATCGTGCTGATCTACCCGCTCAAGGGCAAGGTCATGATCGGTACGACGGACCTGGAAGCGGATGTCCGTGAGCCGGTCGTTGCCACCGAAGACGAGATCGACTACTTCTTCGATCTCGTCAAGCACGTGCTTCCGACCGTGAAGCTCGACCGCTCGCAGATTGTCTACAGCTTCGCCGGCATCCGCCCGCTGCCCAAGCACGACGACGAGACCCCCGGTTTCGTCTCGCGTGACTACCGCATCGAGAAGACCCCCATCACCGAGCGCCCGGGCAGCACGCTCGTCAGCCTCGTCGGTGGAAAGTGGACCACGTTCCGTGCGCTCTCCGAGCACATGTCGAACGAGGTTCTTGGGCTTCTCGGACTCGAGCGCACCGTCAGCACCGTCGGCCGCGCCATCGGTGGAGGCAAGGGCTTCCCGCTGACCGAGGCCGCCACCGCGAAGTGGGTTGCGGCGAACGCCGGAACTCTTCCGGCCGCCCGCGTCGACGAGCTGCTGCAGCGCTACGGAACCCGCGCGACGGAGTTCATCGCCTTCCTCGGTGAGAACGACGACGAGCCGCTCGCCTCGAACGCGCACTACTCGCGTGCCGAGATCGAGTACCTGGTCACGCACGAGTACGTCGTGAACATGGCCGATGTCCTGCTGCGCCGCACGAGCCTCGCCTTCACCGGACAGCTCACCGGAGACCTGCTCGAGGAGATCGCGTCAATCATGACCGACGCCCTCGGCTGGACCGCCGAGCAGCGCGCGACCGAACTCGCCGACACCCGCGCGATGCTCAAGTTCGCTCACGGTGTGACGGTCTCCGAGCCCGCTTCGGTCACGAAGTAACCCCTTTCCGCCGTGCTCGCTGCACGCCGTGGTGGCAGCAGCGAGCGCGGCGGAGATTTCACGCCCCGAGGTCAGAGGCCGCACAATAAGAGGCATGACCACCATCGAATTGCCCGCTGACGCAGCCTCCCTCGCCCGTTACATCGACCACACGCTGCTGAAGCCCGAGGCCACGGCCGCCGACGTCACCGCGCTCATCGCGGAAGCCGTCGAGCTCGGCACCTACTCGGTCTGCGTGTCGCCATCGATGCTCCCGCTGGAGATCCCCACCGGCTCTGACCTCAAGGTCGCCGTGGTCTGCGGTTTCCCCAGTGGCAAGCACCACTCCAGCATCAAGGCGGCAGAAGCAGCCCTCTCCGTCGAGCAGGGCGCCGACGAGGTTGACATGGTCATCGACGTCGGAGCGGCCAAGGCCGGTCTGTTTGACGCCGTCGAGGCGGACATCGCCGCGGTGCGCGCCGTCATCCCCGCTCCCCGAGTGCTCAAGGTAATCATCGAGTCCGCACTGCTCAGCGATGATGAGATCGTCGGCGTGTGCCGCGCGGCCGTCGCCGCCGGGGCCGACTTCGTCAAGACCTCCACCGGCTTCGGATCATCGGGCGGCGCCACCGTGCACGCGGTGCGCCTGATGGCCCACACCGTCGACGGAAAGCTGGGCGTCAAGGCGTCGGGCGGGGTCCGCAGCTACGAAGACGCGATCGCCATGATCGAGGCCGGCGCCACGCGCCTGGGAGTCTCGGGCACCGCAGCCCTGCTGTCCGGAGCCGCGGCCAGCGCGGCCGAGGGCTCCGGCAGCTCCTACTAGGCCCGCGGGCGCGCGACTGACGAGCTAGCGGCCGCCACCGCCGCCACCGCCTCCTCCGCCACCGGAGAAGCCGCCGCCTCCCGAGCCGCCCGAGAAGCTTCCGCCGCCGCTGCCGCTCCACGAGGAGCTCGGCGGCGGGGGTGTCGGTGTCGCGCTCGTCTGCACGGAGTTGCCGAACCCGGAGATCGCGTTGAGTAGGAGCAGGCTGCTGAAGGTGTTGTCGGTACCGATGAACCAGGCCGGGGAGTTCGAGGTCGTGTCGTAGTAGGCAGCGAGCTCCTTTGCCCACTCCTTCTCCACGCCCCAGAGCACCGCGAACGGCAGCAGCTTCTCGTACAGCTTGACGACCTCGGCCTGGTCGCCGACGTTGATCCGCTCGGCGCCGTCGGGGCTCTGGAGCATGCGGAACCGGTTGGCCTCGGCGAGCTGCAGATACTCGCGCATACCGATGAGGTAGTCACGCATCTCCGCACCGGCGTCCGTCAGCACGGGTCCGCGGCTCGAGAGTGAGAACGAGACGAACAGCCCGAAGAAACTCACCACGAGCGCGGCGATCAACCAGGGGCTGAAGATGCCGGCGACACCGGTAATGATTGCCACGAGAATGCTCACCACGAGAAGAGCCACGATGCCCACGGCGATGAGCACGCCCCCGCGCGAGCTGCCGGACTTGCGGAGACCGCGAGCCTCGAGCTGCTTGCCCGCCGAGATGCGCAGCGACGAGAAGGCGGTGGCCAACGGGTCATCCGTCACGCCAATCTCCCGCACGGCACCCGGTTCGAGCCGCGTGCCGAAGAGGCTGCCGAGCATCCACTTCTCCATCACGTCGACGTTGTTGGCGTGGACGAGCTGCAGCGTGAATTCGGCGCCGCTCGCGGTCACCGGGTAGTCGAGGATCCGGATGTTGCCGCGAACGGCGAAGCTCACCAGCTGGGCCGAGATGCCGCTGTTCGCGCGGCGTTCCAGAAGGGCTCCCGCCTCGATCAGGTTGATGCCTTTCGGCACGCTGTACTGCGGAATGATGATGCCTCGACCCTTGGCGTCCTTCGGACCGAGGGCGACCCGGTAGACGATGGAGAAGAGCACGCCGGCGGCGCTGAGGATTGCGAGGATCAGGGCGAGCACCGTCGACCAGATGGGCACGTCCTCGCCGAACGCCGGGGCTTCGGAACCCGTGCCCGCCGACCCGTCGCCGCTCGTGCCGCCGTCGAAGTTGGCGGGCACCTGCTCGAACGTTCCGAGGGTGAAGCCGATCGCGACGGTGAGGTTTTCGCCGGCGGTGAGGTTGACGACCGTTGCGGTGATGAGTGCCTCGTCGCCGGGAGTCGCCGGAGTGGTCGGGGTCGCGCCCGGGTCGGTGGTCGCCGGCGCGCTCGGCGCGGAGCTGGAGACGCCCGCCTGGCGAATCTCGCAGGTGTCGCTGGAGCCCTGTGCGCCGTAGTAGCAGGCCATCTTGCCGGTGAGGGCGGGAACCAGCGTCGGGTCGACGTGAACGCGGGCAGTCACGCGGCCGAATGGCTGCTCGAAGCCGGTTCCGTTGGTGTCCCAGTACAGCTCGTCGTCGTTGGTGTCCGTGAACGCCCGCACCACGTTGTCCTGCGTGTAGGTGATCGTGTACGTGACGTTGCCATGCACGTAGTCGTCGGTGCCGAGTTCGATCGTCGTGAAGTCACCATCGGTGTCGACGCTGTACGGCTTGGTGTTGCCCTCGGAGTCCGACACCGACTCGAGCGTGGTGTTCAGCGGGACCCCGTCGTAATCGTTCGGGATCGCCCGCACCATTCCCTTGTTCTGGTCGGTCTCAGGGAACGTGGCGACGAAGGTCTCGACCGTCCGCATGGTCGAGCGTCCGTCGGTGTGGCGGGAGAGGTAGTAGTCACCGGTGAAGGACGAGAACTCAAAGTCCGAGGTGTCCGCCCGCACAGGTCCAATGCGAGGGGATGCCACGCCCGCCGCGATTCCGGATGCTGACGTGAGTCCAGCCGACGCCGGGGCGACGACGGGAGCCGCGGTCGCGGACGCCGCAGGCAGCACCGCGGAGCCGAGTCCGGCGAGCAACAGAGCTCCCGCGGACAGGGCGCGGAGTGCGCCGGAGAACCGTGGACGAGAGGCCGTGCTGTGCTTCGAGGTCACGCCCCGAGCCTAGGGTACGGCCCCGAAATCCCCGAGTGCCGGCGACGGGCTACTCGCGGATCGCACCGTCCGACGCGTTCACGACGAAGGAGACAGGCTGGCCGAAGCCGTGCTCGGCGAAGGCACCGTCGATCGCGACCTGCAGGCGGGAGACGTCGTCCGACCGGATGAGCGCGATCGCCGCACCGCCGAAGCCGCCGCCGGTCATGCGAGCGCCGATGGCGCCGTTGGCCTGCGCGGTCTCGACGGCGAGGTCGAGCTCCGGCACGGAGATCTCGAAGTCGTCGCGCATGGACCGGTGCGAAGCATCCAGCAGATCACCGATCGCCGAGGGACCGCTCTCGCGCAGCACACGCACGGTGTCGAGCACGCGCTGGTTTTCGGTGATCACGTGGCGGACGCGGCGGAAGGTCTCGTCGTCGAGGATCTCGCGGGCCCGGGGAAGGTCGTCGACCGAGAGGTGACGGAGTGACGGGACGCCGAAAGCGGCGGCACCCGCCTCGCAGGAGGCGCGGCGGGCCGCGTATCCGCCGGTGGCGTGGTCGTGGCTGACGCCGGTGTCGATGATGAGCAGCTCGAGCCCGGCCTCGGCGAATCCGAGGTCGATGATCTGCGATTCGAGGCTCTGGCAGTCGAGGAACACCGCTGCATCGCGCTTGCCGAGCAGCGATGCGGACTGGTCCATGATGCCGGTGGGGGCACCCACGACCTTGTTCTCGGCGAGCTGGCCGACCTTGGCGAGCGTGGGCCGGTCGAATCCGAGCTGCCAGGCGTCGTTGAGGGCCAGGGCGACGGCGCTCTCGATGGCGGCGGACGAGGACAGCCCCGCGCCCACGGGCACCGTCGACTCGAGGTAGATGTCCACGCCGGGAACGGCGGCAAGGTCAGCCCCGAACTGTCCAAGCGCCCACACCACGCCGAGGGGATACGCCGACCATCCGCTGAGCTGGTTGGGGGAAAGACCGTCGAGGGCGATCTCGACGACCTCGTCGGCGAAGGCACTGCTGACACGGATCATCCGGTCGTCCCTCGTTCCCAGGGCGAGAACTGTGCGCAGGTTGATGGCAAACGGCAGCACGAAGCCCTCGTTGTAGTCGGTGTGTTCACCGATGAGGTTCACGCGTCCTGGCGCGGACCACAGGCCGTTGGGCTCGTGTCCGTAGAGGCTGGTGAAGGCCGCAAAGACCTCGTCGCGGATGTCGCTCATGCTCGGCTGATTCCTTCTCTGATGAAAGCTGCTGTGGTTTCGGGCAACACGTCGCCGATGAAGGCGCCCATGGCTGCCTCCGAGCCGGCGAGGTACTTGAGTTTGTTGGCGGCGCGACGCGGGGACGTGATCTGCAACATCAGCCGCACGTCGTTTCTTCCGACGTTGACCGGTGCCTGGTGCCAGGCGGCGATGTACGGCGTGGGGGTGTCGTACAACTTATCGATGCCGCGCAGCAGCGTGAGGTACAGGGTCGCGAGCTCGTCGCGTTCCTCGTCGTTGGTCGCCGCGAAGTCGGGGATGTGGCGGTGCGGAAGCATGTGCACCTCGATGGGCCAGCGTGCGGCGAAGGGCACGTAGGCCGTCCAGTGAGTGCCGGAGAGCACGACCCGCTCGGAGGCGCGCTCGCTGTCGAGGATCTGCTGGAACAGGTCGGGTCCGACTTTTTCGATCGACTCGAGCAGCCGCGTGGTGCGCGGGGTGACGTACGGGTAGGAGTAGATCTGCCCGTGCGGGTGCTGCAGTGTGACGCCGATCTCCTCGCCGCGGTTCTCGAACGGGAACACCTGCTCGATGCCGGGCATCGCCGACAGCGCCGCCGTGCGGTCAGCCCACGCCTCGATGACGGTGCGGGCGCGCGACGGCGAGAGGCTGCCGAACGACCCCTCGTGCTCCGGGCTGAAGCAGACGACCTCGCAGCGACCGACAGAGGCGAAACTGCGGTTCAGGCCGACCTCGCGCAACGCGTCGAGTCCGCCGGGAGCGTTCGCGTCGTCACCCAGCGCAGGCCCAAACGACGGCGACTTGTTCTCGAACACCGCAACGTCGTAGTTGGCAGGCACCTCGGTCGCGTTGTCCGGGGTCGTCGGAGCAAGAGGGTCCTGGTTCGCCGGCGGCAGGAACACGCGATTCTGCCGAGCCGCCGCGATCGAGATCCACTCGCCGGTCAGCACGTCCTGTCGCATCACGGCGGTGTCAGGCCGCGGGTCGAGGTGTCGCGCGTCGGCGGTGCGCTCGGGCGGCAACGTCGTGTCTGCGTCGTCGAAGTAGATCAATTCACGTCCGTCGGCCAGCACAGTGGCGCGTTTGACGATTCCGCTGGAAGTCATGAGTATTACGATATCGAAATACTAAGCTTTCGATAACGAAACTTTGCAGAGATTGGATCGAGTGGATGCCCCGCGACACGAGCACCGCCGCACGCCGCGAGAAACTGGCAGCCCTCGTGTCCGAGCGCGGGTTTCTTCGTGTGACCGACGCGGGGGAACTGCTCGGGGTCAGTGAGGTCACCGTACGGGGAGACCTCACGGCCCTCGAGCGCGATCTCGTGGTGGTCCGCACTCACGGCGGCGCGATGCCGCGCAGTGCCGTGCCCCGCGAGCCGACCTTCGAGCAAGCGGTCACCGTCGACGCCGAATCGAAGCGGGCCATCGGCGAGCTCGCCGCGTCCCTCGTCTCCAGCGGACAGAGCGTCATCCTCGACGTCGGGTCGACCGCGCTCGCCGTGGCGCACGCCCTCGTGCGCCGCACCGACCTCCACGATGTTGCGATCATCACCAACGGACTCTCGATCGCCCTCGCCCTGGAGGAGGGCATGCCCCGCTTCACGGTCGTCGTGACCGGCGGCACCCTCCGCCCGCTGCAGCACTCGCTCGTCAACCCGTCGGCCTCCGGGTTCTTCGACTCTGTGCACGCCGACATCGCCTTCATCGGCTGCAACGGCATCGACCCCGACAACGGCGTCACGAATATCAACTTCCCGGAGGCGGAGATTAAGCGACGGATGATCCAGGCCGCCGCACACCGGGTGCTGATCGCCGACCGGAGCAAGCTGGGCCGCGCCCACCTCGGCGTGATCGGCGCCGTCGGGGACTTTCACCGACTCGTGACCGGGGGCGACGGGTCATCCGCCGTCCTGACGCAGTTGCGTGCCGCGGGGCTTGACGTGCTCATCGCCGACGACGGGCGCAGTGATTCCAGCGCCGGCGGGCAGGAATAGGCTGTCGTCATGCGTGCTCCCACCGGTGAACAGTTCGTCCTCACTCGCTCGACTCCGCTCGGCGATGCCACAGCGATCATCACGGAGGTTGCAGCATCGTTGCGCACCCTCCAGATCGGTGGCATCGACCTGACGCAGCCGTACCCCGAGTCATCCATCCCGCTGTTCGGCGACGGCATCGTGCTCGTGCCCTGGCCCAACCGCATCGAGGACGGCGAGTGGGAGCTGAACGGCGTGACGCAGCGCCTGGACATCACCGAGCCGAAGCTGCACAACGCCATTCACGGGCTGCTGCGCAACGCGCCGTACACCTTGGTCGAGCGCACGGAGAGCTCGGTGACCCTGGCCGCGACCGTCTTCCCGCAGCATGGGTACCCGTTCCTGCTCGACACGACCGTGCGCTACGAGCTGGTGGACGACGGGCTCAAGGTCACCCACGAGATCGTCAACGCCTCCGAGGCCGCGGCGCCCGTCGCGATCGGCACCCACCCCTTCTTCCAGATCGGCGACGTCGACACCGCCGACCTGACGCTCACCGTGCACGCCTCCACCCGGTTCCCGGTGAACGAGCGTCTCGTTCCCAGCAGCGAGATCCCGGTCGATGGTGACTACGACCTGCGGACCGGTCGCAAGGTGGGTGAGCTGACGCTGGATGACGCGTTCGGTGAGCTTGCTCCGGTCGACGGTGTCGTGGCGCAACTTGCCGCGGACGACGGTCGCACGATCGCGCTGTGGCAGGACGAGAACTTCCCCTACGCCCAGGTGTTCATCACACGCATCTTCCCGCTCGGTGACGACGTCACCCTTGCCATTGCGATGGAGCCGATGACGGCGCCGGCCAACGCGTTCAACACCGGGCAGTCGCTGCGCTGGCTTGAGCCGGGCGAATCGTGGACCGCCAGCTGGGGCATCCGCTACACCGTCTGATTCTTTCTAGACCGTTCCCGGACAACCCGCGCATAATGGCGGGATGATCTCGACCGAACTGGCACGGGCACTGCGGGACTCCGGACTCACCTGGCATCCGGGCGTGGGTGATGCGTTCTGCATCGACAGGGTCGAGGTCGACGGGGAGATTTTCATTCTCAGCGACATGACGGTGGAGGCGCACGAATTTTCCACCGGAACTGTGCTGGGCTTCAACGGCACGACCGAGTGGGCGCTGGACTCCGTCTCGCTCGACGATGCGCTGTGGCTGCCGCGCGAGGGACAACTGCGCGATCTGCTGCGCGCAACGTTCAGGTCGCTCGAGGCGATCGACGGTGGCTTCCGGGTATCGGTGGTCTTCGACGGGAAACTGCAGTCGTTCGAGGCCCCGGGCGCGGCCGATGCGTACGCCCGGGCGCTCATCACGCTGATCGACGATTCGCTGGGTGACCCGTTCCCCGATCTGGAGGACGAGCTCCCCACCGTGTGAGCCGTGCGGTCGCTGTTAGTGGGGGAGGATCGCGACCGGAACCGGGATGTGGATGGTTTGGCTCGAGTAGTCGCCGGTGCCCTTGCTCGTCTCGGCGTGGATGACCATCGCGAAGTCGAGCGTCACGCCGTAGGTGTCGGACGCGAGCTGGCCGATGCGGTTGTCCTCGAGCTGGAAGCCGCCCTTGGGAGAGGTCACCAGCAGTCCGCTCTTGGAGCGCAGCGCCTCGGGGTCGAGGGTCACCGCCAGCGGGTTGGTGTCAAGCACAAAGGGGGAGGTGGATGCCCCGCTGCTGGTGGTCGTCTTTGCCGCGACCGAGATGCGCGACATGTACACCTTGCGCTTGTTCGCGAAGGCCGCTTCGGGTGAGACGCTCTGATCGAACACGTTGATGACGAACGAGAACGCCTTGTCGCTGTCGGGGAACCACTCGTGCGTCTTCTGTTCGGTCCACACGTCGAGCTCGAGTTCGAGCTGATCGGCGATCATCACCTTGCTGTGCACGGACCCCATGTCGGTGAACACCGAGTTGAAGACGAGGGGCGTCTTCGTGGCGGTGGGTACCGGCGTCGAGTCGACGGCGGTCAGGGCGGCCGACTGCGGCTGGGGGCCCAGGATGCTGCTGAGCGAGCATCCGGTCAGACCGACCATGGCCGAGAGGGCGATGGCGGAGGCGGCAAGGGCAAAGCGGGTGCGAATCGGCATGGGAGACCTTCGGGGGTCGGGAAAAAGGGGCTGTATGCAGGGCAGCAACAGCAAAGTTTGACACACCGTCGCGTCTCCGGGACCGCCGATCCCCACAACTGGGGGCAAAACTCGTCACCGTGCACATGTGTCCCGTGGCGGGAGAAAACGCAGGCAGCGGCGGGAGAAAAAAGCGCGCGGCGGGGGGCGTAGCTCCCGCCCACCAGCACATTCCTTCGCCTCCCAAAAATGTGCGGGCGCGACGAACCAAAGCTCAGGCCTAATTTTCCTGAAGAGCCC
>NZ_JAAVUZ010000009.1 GCF_018449675.1 Glaciihabitans sp. dw_435
CTCTGTTCAGGCGAGATCTCTTCAGGCAAGCTTCGTTACAGCGAGATCGTTCGAGAGGGGTCGGCGACTGTTCGTCCGGCAACGTGCACGTCGCCGTCAGACCCGAGTCGGGTCAGCACGCGCGAGCCGCGTCCCTGGCGGATATCGAGGTCGCGCCCCAGCTGCGCGGTAAGCGCAACGGCGGCGGCGCCTGTCGCTTCGTCCTCACCGATGCCCATGGCCGGCGCAAACATCCGCGATCGCATGATGCCCTCCGCCTCGTTCACCCACGCCCACGCGTAGTTCGATCCCGTTTCGAAGTCGGATGATTCGAGCGCATCCACGTCTCCCGGTGTCGCGAGCGGATGCCAGGTGAATTCCGGAGCCCATGCTGCCCTGCCCGTGATCCACGTGAGGTCGCCGTCGTACCGGACGCGCACGTCCCCGGCCTTCTCCGCGAGAACGTCGACGGGCGAGCCGCCGTTCGCAAGCCACCACGCGCACCCGACGCTGGGATGCCCGGCGAATGGCAACTCACGAGCCGGAGTAAAGATACGGATGACAGCAGCACGCTCAGCCTCGCCACCGGCCGGGTCGGTGCGCTCCGAGACATCCCGCGCATCATCGGTCTGCTGGATGAACACGGTCTCGCTGAACCCGAGGGCCGTTGCTATTTGCTGCTCGCGTCCCTCGGTGGCGGGCGAACTGCGCACCAGGCCGAGCTCGTTGCCGAACTCTCCGGCGTCGTTGGTGAAAACGCGTACGACGTCCACGATCAGTGCATCACTCATGTATCGAGTGTGCCGCGGCCGGGTCGCGCGCGCACCATGCCAATTTCGCACGGGTGGACGGCGCGGCGCGAGCCCCGCGGCGCAACGAACTACGCGGCGAGCTCGCGATCGATGGCCTCGGGGATGACCTGAGTCCACGCGGCGCGGTGCTCCTCGAGCGGCGCGAGCGGCAGGCGGCCCGCGCCATCGGGGATCGGGATCGCGGCCAGCAGCGCCTGCGTGTACGGGTGGATCGGGTTCTGCCAGACGGTCTCCGTGTGACCGGACTCGACGATGCGGCCCTGGTACATCACCAGGGTGCGGTCGGCGATGCGGCGCACCACGGAGAGGTCGTGCGAGATGAAGAGCATTCCCGCGCCGGCTTCGAGGCTGAGGCTGCGCATTAGGGCGGCGACCGCGGTCTGGGTCGACGCATCGAGCGCGGAAATCGGCTCATCCGCGACCAGCATGTGCGGACGGGCCGCGAGCGCTCGCGCGATCGCGATGCGCTGCTTCTGCCCGCCAGAGAATTCGTGCGGGTAACGACGCCCGGCATCGGCCGCGAGACCCACGCGCTCAAGCCAGTCGGCCGCGCTCGAGGACGCATCCCCGCGGGCCACGGCCGTGCGGATTCCGTCGTTGATCTGATCGGCGACGCGGCGGCGGGGGTTCAGCGACGAGTTGGGGTCCTGGAACACCATCTGGATGCCGGTCGACTGCACTCCACGCCGGCGCAGGCCAAGGAACGGCACGTCGGCCCCATCGAGGTGCACGGTTCCGCCCGAACGCTTCTCGATTCCGACGACGGCGCGCGCGAAGCTCGACTTTCCGCACCCACTCTCGCCCACGAGCGCAACGACCTCACCGGGCGCGATGGACACAGACACGCCATCGACGGCGCGCACCGGCGGGTGCCCGCGGTAGTCGACGGTGACATCGACGGCGGTGAGCACGTCGCGCACTCCAGACAGGGTGCCGGCTGCGGCAGGTGTTACATCAGACATGGGTGCGCTCCTCGTCCGGGCCATCGGAGATGTCCAGAGTGGCGGATGACTCGGCGCGGTGTGATCCCGGCCGTGAGGGGAAACCGGCTACATCGGGCAGGTCCGCCTGACCCGGCAGCACGGATGAGCCGATGGGGAGGTCGGCGTCGCTGAGGGAGGGCGGGGTGCCGTCGCCCGGGGCATCCGGAAGTTCCGAGCGATCCGGAAAGTCAGTGTCATCCAGACGTTCCGCGTCATCCGGAAGTTCCGCCGCTGCCGCCAGTTGCTGCGCCAGCGTGTCGGCGTCCTCTTCGACCGTCGAACCGGGAAGCGCGGCCAGCAGCGCGCGGGTGTACTCGTGCTCGGGCGCCGTGAAGATGCGCTGGCGCGGCCCCGACTCGACGATGCGTCCTGCCTTCATGATGGTGACCTCGTCAGCGACGGCGCTCATGACACCGAGGTCGTGGGTGACGAGCAGCACCGTGAGGTTGGTCTCGTCGACGAGCTCGCGCAGCAGCTGGAGCACGCCTGCCTGCACGGTCACGTCGAGCGCGGTGGTGGGTTCGTCGGCGAGCAGCACTTCGGGGTCGCAGGCGAGGGCGACCGCGATGGCGATGCGCTGGCGCTGTCCGCCGGAGAACTGGTGGGGGTACCGCTTCAGGGCACCCTCGGGGTTCGGAACGCGCACGCGGGTGAGCAACTCGACGGCGCGGGCGGTCGCGTCGCGCTTGTTGAGCCCGAGGTGATGGCGCACGTGGTCGGTGAGCTGCTGCCCGATGGACAGCTGCGGGTGGAGGCTCGTCGACGGGTCCTGGAAGACCATTGCGATGCGGCGGCCACGGATGGCTCCCATCACGCGCTTGGAGGCCCCGACGATCTCGGTGGGGTCACCGAGGGTGGTGTCGCGGGGCGCGAGACGGATGCTTCCGGTGAGCTGCGCGCGCTCGGGCAGCAGGTTCAGTACGGCGAGGGCCGTCATCGTCTTGCCCGAGCCGGACTCGCCGGCGAGGCCGTGGATGCGTCCGCGCTCGAGGGTGATATCGATTCCGCTGACGATCTCGCGCTGGCCTGAACTCGTCGCGACGGAGATCGTCAGGTTCTCGATGGTGAGGCTGTTCACAGTGTCGGCCCTCCGCCGCGGAGCGTCGCGGATTTCGGGTCGAGGGCATCGCGCAGGGCATCGCCGACGAAGTTGAAGGCCACGACCACGGTCAGGATCGCGAGCCCGGGGAAGACACCGAGCCACCACTGGTCGAAGTTGCCGATTGCGTCGGAGACCATCGAACCCCACTCGGCGGTCGGCGGCTTGGCGCCGAGTCCGAGGAACGACAGGCCCGAGAGCAGCAGGATCGCGGTACCGATGTCGAGGCTCGCGAGCACGAGGATCGGGCCGATGATGTTCGGCGCGATGTCCCGCCACAGCGACCGCCACGGCGAGAAGCCGAGCAACCGGCCCGAGACCACGTAGTTCGACGACCGCAACCCGAGCACGAGGCCACGGGTGAGGCGCGCGTAGGACGGCCATGACACGATCAGTGCCGCGTACACAGCGTTGAGGAGGGATGCCCCGAGCGCCGCGGCAATCACCATGGCGAGGATGACCGTGGGGAACGCCATCACCAGGTCGGTGATGCGCATGATCGTTTCGTCCACCCAGCGCCCGAAGAACCCGGCGATGGAACCGAGAATCGTGCCGATGAGAACCGAGAGCACCACGAGCAGCAGGGCGAGCGGGATCGTCACGCCCGCGCCGGAGATCAGGCGCGAGAAGACGTCCCGGCCGAGGCTGTCCGTCCCGAGGATCGTGTCGCCGCCGGGCGCCTGCAGGCGCGGGAGGTCCTGGGCGAGCGGATCGTGCGGGGCGATCACCGGCGCGAGGAACGCGACGACGATCCAGGCGAGCGCGATCACGGCGCCGATGATGCCGAGCGGCGCGCCCCATGCACCGAGATGAATCCTCGGGCGCTTGATGCGGGTGTTCATCATGCGAGTCTCACTCTCGGGTCGACAACGCTGTAGAGCAGGTCGACGATGAGGTTCGTGCCGAGGTAGATGATGCCGATCACCAGACCGACGCCCATGATTCCCGGCAGGTCAAGGTTGGAGGCCGCCTTGAACGCGTAGCTTCCGAGCCCCGGCCACGAGAAGACCGATTCGACGAGCACGGTTCCTGACAGGAGGCTTCCGAAGGCGAGTCCGACGATGGTGAGCACCGGGATGCTCGCGCCGCGGAGCACATAGCTCCACACGACCGTGCGGCCCGGCAGGCCCTTCGCGCGGGCGGCCCGCACGTAGTCCATGTCGAGAATCTCGAGAACGGCGGTGCGCACGAACCGCGTCAGTAGGCCGACCGTGTAGAGCGTGAGCACGAGCACCGGAAGGAAGAGGTGTGCGCTGGCGTCGAGGAAGACGTCCCACTGGCCGGCGAGCAGAGCGTCAACCGTGGTCATGCCGGTGACGGTGGGCGGCGCGGCGTAGATGGCCGACAGGCGTCCCGATCCGGGCGCGATGTGCAGCTTGAAGAAGAAGACGTAGTAGAGCACGAGCGCCAGCCAGAAGGTCGGAACGCTGAGCCCGAGCAGGGACACCACCCGCAGAACGTGGTCGGTGACCTTGCCGCGACGGTACGCCGCGAGAGTTCCGAGAACCACGCCGATGATGACGCTGAGAACGATCGCGCCGATGGCGATCTCGAGAGTGGCGGGAACCGCTACCTGCAAATCCTCAAGCACGGGATGATGCGTGGTTGGCGATTCACCGAGGTCCCCGTGCACCAGGTTGCCGAGGTAGGTGAAGTACTGCACAACGAGGGGCTGGTCGACTCCGTAGTGGGCGCGGAAGCTCGCCACGATGGCGGGATCCTCCGCCGCGTGCTGTCCGAGCGCCGCCGCCACCGGATCACCGGGAACGAGGTTCGTCAGGGTAAACGTCACCAGGGTGACTCCCACCACCAACAGCAGCGACGTCAGGATTCGCTGGATGAGGTAGCGGGCAAAGGGGTGGCCGGTGCGGCCCGCACGCGTTGCGCGTGCGGGCCTCACCAGAGTGTTATTTGGAGCCAAGAGCCGCGATGTCGATCGTCCACACTGCGTTGTACTCAACACCGGTCACGGACGAAGCCGAGGCGATATTGTTGGCAGGCTGCACCAGCGGGATGAACGGGCCGGTCGCATTGAGCGCCTTCTGGTACGTCGTGAACTGCGTGGCGCGCTCGTCGTTCGAGCCACCGGCGCGGGCTGCCGTTGCGGCAGCCGTCACGGTCGCATCCGATCCCTCGGGCCAGCCGGCACGAAGACCGACAACGCCACCGGGAGCGAACTCGAGGTAGTTGCTCGGGTCCGGGAAGTCCGGGCCCCAGTACCAGAGGCCGAGGGCCTCCTTGCCGTCGCGGTACGCGGCGAACTCGGTCGCGACCGGCGCGGGCGCGAGATCAACCGTGATGCCCGCATCCTTGAGCTGCGACTGAATGCGCTGCGCGAGAACGGTGAACTCAACTCCATTGAGCGAGATGTCGCTCGGGAAGCTCAGCGTGACCTTCTCGCCCTTGTATCCGCTGGCCGCGAGGTCAGCGGCAGCGCCGGTCTTGTCGTACGTCGTCTTGTCAGCAGAGCCGAGGGCTCCGAGGAACATGGACGGCACGATTCCGTTGGCCTGGGCTGCGCCCTTGCCCGCGAGGGAGACGAGGTCGTCGTAGTTGATCGACTTCTTGACGGCGGAAACGAAGTCCGGGTTGCTCGTGATCGTGGAGACCTTGGAGTTCTGGTTCAGCAGCAGGAAGATCACGTTGGCCGACGGCGTCGAGGCGACGGTGATGCCGGATCCGAGACCAGAAGCCTGGTCACCCGAGAGGTCGAGGGCGACCTGCGAGTCACCGCCCTCGATGTTGATCTTCTGCGTCGCGCTTTCGACGTTGCGCAGCACCACACGGCTGTAGGTCGGCTTGTCGTCGCCCGAGTACTTCGGGTTCGTGGTCAGCACAACCTGCGAGGTGAGGTCCAGCGTGTCGAGAACGTACGGGCCGGAGCCCGCGGAGTTCGCGTTGAGGTACGCCTCTGCGGAGTCCTTCTCATCCGTCGTTCCACCGTTGGCGATGACGACCTTGGAGTTCAGGATCGACAGCGACGGGTTCGGAAGGATGAAGGGCAGTGCGGGGTTCGACGTCGCGCTGGTCAGGATGACGGTCTTGTCGTCCTTCTTCGTGACGGTCACGCCACTGAGCAGGAACGACGGGTTGCCCTTCATACCGATGACGCGGTTGAGCGAGAACACGACGTCATCCGCGGTGACCGGGCTGCCATCGGAGAAGACGTGGCCGTCGCCGAGAGTGACGGTGAAGGTCTTCGAGTCAGCGGATGCCTCGACCGTCGCCAGTCCGGGAACCGTCTTGGAGACATCGGAACCGGAGAACGTCAGGAGGGTCTCGTAGAGAGCTTTGTCGACAATGGCGCCGGTGGGCTCGTACTGGCGGCTCGGGTCGGCGGTCTTCAGGTCGAAGACCCGGTCGATCACGATGGTGGACGATTTCGTTGAACTCGAGCTCGAGCCGGCGCTGCAGCCGGTGACGAGAAGCGCAACTGTCACTGCCGCTGCGCCAATGGCGAATGCGGTGCGACTGCGGTGTGAAACCACGGGGTGCCTCCGTAGGTATGCGCTGGCAGGACCAGCAGGGAAAGGGAACCGGCCCGCGATGGGGGCACTGCTGGACGGTGTGTGGAAACATTGTCACAATCACTGCATTTTGTCGAATAGAGTTCCAATGACTTAGACAGATCCAACTAGTCAACCTCATGGGGGAAAACAATGTTGAACGCGGGACAGACAGACACCGACATTCTTGGACAAAAAGGTTCCGCACTCGACGAAACGAACCTCCGCATCCTCAGCGTGCTGCGTGATAACGGCAGAATTTCCATGGCAGCTCTCGCCGAGCGCGTCAACATCTCCCGGGCCAGCGCCTACAACCGCGTCGAGCAGATGACAGCGACCGGGGTCATCACCGGATTCTCGGCCACCATCGACCCCCGCCTGGTCGGTCTCGACATCAGTGCCCTCGTCTTCGTGACGGTGCACCCCCAGAGCTGGCATCGCTTCCGGGAAGGCATTCTCCAGATGCCGGATGTCGAGTACTGCTCCATCACCACGGGTGAGCACGACGCGATGCTGCTGATCCGCGCGGTGGACATCACCGGCGTCCACGACTTCGTCACCGGGGTCGTCTCCATCCGCCCCGAGGTCAAGTCGGTCGTCAGCGTCGTCGTTCTCGACGAGATCGTGCGCAGGTCGTTCCTCTTGCCTACCGACATCCCGGTGCGCGAGAGCGAGACGAATGGCCTCGGAATGACCCGCTTCACCCGGGTTGCCGAGGGCCGCGGCGAGATGGCACGCGGCTAGTCGCACTACCCCTGGGTCTTAGCCGCCGGCGTGGGTCTACCGCACTACCTCTTCTTGGCCGCCGAGATCGGCCCGCGCGCCTGCGCCCAGCTTGATCCGCCCGCGAGGTGCTCGAGCCCGCTGAAGTGATCGAACACGATGTTCGTCTGGGTGGATGCCACGGAGCTGTCCATGCTCAGTTGCTGCGCCACGAAGTCCCGCAGCTGCTGCGTGCTGCTGCAGGCCACGTGGATAAGAAAGTCATCGGCCCCTCCGAGGAAGAACACGTTCAGCACATTCGGCAGCGTGATGACCCGCTCGGCGTAGGTGTCGATGTCGCCACGAGCCTGCGCCCGCAGCCGCACGGTAACGATCGCCTCGACCGACAGCCCCAGCGCCTTCCAGTCCGGGTGCGCGTGGTACGACCTGATCACGCCGCGCTCCTGCAGCGCGCGCACGCGCATCAGACAGGTGGATGGCGCGAGCCCGACCCGTTCCGCGAGCTCCTTGTTCGACAGCCGCGCGTCGGTGCACAACTCCCAGACGATGCGCTCGTCGATCTCGTCAATGTCGGGGGTGCCGTTGTCGCTGATGCTGCTCATGGGATGACCTCGTGCTGGGTTGTGTGGACGGGATTCGGGGCGGTGGGGACGTGGCGCGGGCCGTGGCGGCGGGTCGTGGGGCAGACAGCGCGGGCGGGGCGCCGGGTCGTGGGGCAGATAGTGCGGGCGGGGCGGCGGCGAGGCGATAGCGGGCCGCAATAGCACCGAAGGGAATTCGGTGTTTCCGAGGGGCTGCCCGCTGACTCCGACTTTTCATAAAACTTCTGCGCCAGTTGCCAAATTATATTCGACGTTAATGCCAGCGAAACAAATATCCGGAAGGCTTGACCACGAAGCACGCAGAGTCGCGCGCCCCGAAGCCATCCACACAAGGAGAAACCCGTGATCATCGGTGTCCCGAAGGAAATCAAGAACCACGAGTACCGGGTAGGCCTCACGCCGTCCGGCGTCTTCGAACTCGTGCGCCGCGGTCACACGGTTGTCGTGGAGACCGGCGCCGGCCTCGGTGCTGCCATCACCGATGCGGAGTACGTCGCGGCCGGGGCATCCATTTCCGACGTCGACGGCGCGTGGGCAGCCGACATGGTCGTCAAGGTCAAGGAGCCGGTCGCCTCGGAGTACCCGCGCCTGCGCCGCGACCTGCTGCTCTTCACCTACCTGCACATCGCCGCCGACGAGGAACTCGTGGCTGCACTGCTGGCGGCGGGCACGACGTCCATCGCCTACGAGACAGTGCAGCTGGCGGATGGCACGCTGCCGCTGCTTGCCCCGATGAGCGAGGTTGCCGGCCGCCTCTCGGTCATGGTCGGCGCGTACCACCTGATGGGCGGACAGGGCGGACGCGGAGTACTGCTTGGCGGAGTTCCCGGGGTGCGTCCGGGCAAGGTCACCATCATCGGCGCCGGCATGGCCGGACAGAACGCCCTCAGCCAGGCACTCGCGGCGGGGGCCGACGTGACGATCCTCGACCTGTCGATTGCGCGCCTGCGGTTCATCGATGACACTTTCGGCGGCCGCGCGAAGACCGTCATCTCGAACGCCTACGAGATCGAGAAGAGCGTGCTGGAGGCCGATCTCGTGATCGGAGCGGTGCTCGTTCCCGGCAAGAAGGCGCCCACGCTCGTGTCGCACGAACTGGTGTCGCGCATGAAGCCCGGATCGGTGCTCGTCGACATCGCCATCGACCAGGGCGGATGCTTCGAGGACTCGCGTCCCACCACCCACGACGACCCGACCTACCCGGTCGAGCAGTCCACGTTCTACTGCGTCGCGAACATGCCCGGCGGGGTGTCCGCGACGTCGACCGCCGCGCTCACCAACGCGACCCTGCCCTACGTGGTGCAGCTCGCGACCCTCGGCTGGAAGGCAGCGGTGCAGCGCGATCCCGCGCTCTATAAGGCTGTGTCCACGGTCGACGGTGCACTGACCCACGCCGGCACGGCTGAGGCGTTCCCGGCGTTCGGATTTGCGGAAGCCTCGAGCTTCCTCGACTGAGGGCTGGCGCCGGGTCGGCGTCAGCGCGAGGTTAGCGCGGCGAGGACGTCAGCGTGGGTCCCGGCCAGGCCCGAGTGGCGGTCAGCGTGGTGAGGTCAACGCGGCGAGGTCAACGTTTCTACATGCGCCCACGCGTCGTCGGCATAGCGCTGCGTGAGCTCGCCGAAGACGCGGGTGCTGTCGGATCCGGGCCACTCGGCGGGCAACAGGTCCGCCGGCAGTCCGGGATCGAGATACGGGATGACCCGCCAGCTGTCGACACCGCGGATGTACCGGGAAAACGCCGCCGCCGGGTCGACCAGGTCTGTGGTGACCAGCGGGTCGAGCGTGATAAGGAACTCCCGGTGCATCCGCTCGAGTGAATCCAGGTCCCACCACTGCGCGATCGCGTCCCGCAGCTCGCCACTGACGCGGGGCCGATCCGTGCGGAAGACGGTGGCATGCTCGCGCAGTCGGAGGTCGTCGAGGATGTCGTCGACCTCGGCGCTGAGGTAGTCGGGGCAGATCCAGAGGGCGGGCGAGACGGTGCCGCAGCCGATCCAGTGCAGGCGGCGGCGCAGCTGATGACGGACGGCCCGCGACTCCTCGGGGATCGAGAACGAGACGAGGCACCACGGGTCATCCGATCGCATGCTGCGCGCGGCATAGATGCGGCGGTCGCCCTTCTCCAGCATGCCCGCGGCCTGCGGGTTGAGCTCGTAGCCGGCGACGCGGTCGACCGTTTTCGGCAGCAGCAGGTCCTTCTTCACCAGGCGGGTGACCGCGGTGCGGGTGCGGGCGGCGGGGGTGTCGAGCTGCTCCATGAGGGCGATGAGGGTCGCGACCGACACCCAGCCGCCGACCCGCCGCAGGTACAGGCCGACGATCGTGCGCAGCAGCGACGTTGTGCTCCCGGGACGGGAGTCCATGTCGTCGAGGATGGCACTCACGGGGTCGGGGTGGCGGTGGGGTTGGCGGTCGGCACGGCGGGGGTGGTCGCGAGATCGGGGGTGGTCGCGACGTCGGCGAGCAGCGCGTCGCGGATGGCGAACACCCCCAGCTCGACCTCGGCGAAGGTGGTGCTCAGCGGTGACAGCCCAATTCGAATGCTCGACGGATTGCGGAAGTCGGGGATCGTGCCCTGCTCCCACAGCGCCGCGACCACACGAGCGAACGACGGATGACTGATGGTGACGTGACTGCCCCGCTCGGCGTGATCCCGCGGCGTGCCCACGGTGACCCCGTGCGGCAGCAGCAGCTCATCGACGAGCGCCAATGCGAAGTCGGTGAGGGCGAGGGACTTCTCGCGGATGGCGGTCATGCCGGCCGTTTCGATGAGGTCGAGCATGTCCTGCATGGCGAGCATGCCCAACACTGACGGCGTGCCACTGATGAACCGGCGCATCGAGTCGGCCGGCGTGAACTTCTCCACCATGCCGAAGACATCGCTTGCACCCATCCAGCCCCAGATGGGCTGCTCGATGGACGTCTGCAGGGCGCGGGCGACATAGCCGAAGGCCGGGGATCCCGGGCCGCCGTTCAGGTACTTGTAGGTGCAGCCGACGGCGAGGTCGACGCCCCACTCATCGAGCTGCATGGGCACCGAGCCGACGGAATGGCAGAGGTCCCACAGCACGAGCGCACCGACGTCGTGGGCTGCCGTGGTGATGGCGCGCATGTCGGCGATGTAGCCCGAGCGATACGAGACATGGCTCAGCACGAGCACGGCGGTGGTCTCTGTCACGACCTCCCGCACCTGCGCCTCGGTTGCACCCCGGGTCTTGTCGACGTGGATCCAGCGGATGGTGAGGCCGCGCTCCTTGGCGATTCCCTCCAGCACGAACCGGTCGGTCGGGAAGTTATCGTCATCGATCACGATCTCGGACCTACCCGGACGGGCATCGACGGCCGCACGCACGAGCTTGTACAACATGACGGTGGTGGAGTCGGCAACGACGGTCTGCCCTCCGGCTGCACCGAGCGTCAGGGATCCGATGCGGTCACCCAGGGTGAGCGGCAGCTCGAACCATCCCTCGTCCCACGAGCGGATCAGTCGGTCGCCCCACGCGTGCTGCACGACGTCCGCAAAACGGGCGGCGGTGGCGGCCACCGGACGCCCGAGCGAATTGCCGTCGAGATACGACAGGACGTCGTCGCTCGGGATGAACCGGGCAGGGTATTCGCGGAGCGGATCGGCCGCGTCGAGCTGGGCTGCGGAGGGAGTGGGGGCGTGCTTGCCGGCGCCGGGCTGAGCGGGGGTGGAGTGGGCGGAGGTGGGAGTTGTCATGCGAAGAGTTCCTTCAGGGAGGCGACGGCGAGCACGGTCGAGGACGCGAACCAGCTCGCTGTGGCGGCGGGGTCGGTGCTGATGTTGGGGATCCAGGAGATGCGGGTGTCGAGGGAAGTTACGTCGGGGACCACCGCAGCGGCGATGCCAGCGGCATCGAGTCCGGCCGCCGCGAGGCCCACGAGCTCACGCTCGTTGAGCCCGGTAGGGAGCGGTCCGTTGCCGAGGTCGGTTCCATAGAGCACGCGTCCACCGGCGGCAACGAAACGGGTGAGGTTGTCCAGCGCGGTGGCGTAGTCGGCGCCGTAGTCGCCGTAGCCGTGGATGTCGAGCGTGCTCGTGATGGCCAGGGTGGCGGCGAGGTGCGCGACATCGTCGTCCGAGAGTCGTTCGGTCCAGGGGGTGTGGGCAAGGGTGTCCACACCGCTGCGGGCCGCGCGCTGTGCCTGCCCGGGACCCTCCGCGTGGGCGACCACCGGTAGCCCGACGGCGTGGGCCTGCGTCACGACGGCGGCGAGCATGCCGTCGTCCCAGACGGGACCGGCGTTGCTGTTGAGCGTGATCTTGATGCGCGTCGCCCCGAGGCCGCGAAGCTCTCCGATCGCGGCGCCACTCTGCTGCGGGGTCGCCACTTCCCGGAGCGACGATCGCGGTGCCCACGAGCGATCACTCGGGTATCCGCCGGGCGCTGTCAGAAATGCCCCCGCGAACTCGATGGCGACGGCCGAGGCATCCACCCGTCCCCTGTCGCGCAGCGCAACGATCGATTCGGGATCCCCGCCGAGATCCACCACGCGGGCGATGCCGCCGGCGACGAGAAGGTCGGGGTCAATGAGGCCGAGATGCACGTGCGAGTCGGTGAAGCCACCGAAGATCGTGCCCGGCACGTGGAACGTCGGTCGTTCGGTCGCGGCGGCGAGGGGTGCGACCCAGTCGAGCCGGTTACCGTCGATCCGCAGGAGACTTGCGCCGCGCCATCCGCCCAGCCACACCTCGTCGGCGGAGACGAAGACCGCTGCGCTCACGCACCAATCTCCGTTCGCACGGCGAAGAGCTCGGGGAAGAAGGTGAGGCTCAGGGCGCGCTGCAGGAAGTCGACACCGCTGGACCCACCGGTACCGGTCTTCATTCCGATCGTGCGCTGCACCGTGCGCAGGTGGCGGAAGCGCCAGAACTGGAAGTTGTCTTCGAGGTCGACGAGCTCCTCGCAGGCCTCGTAGACACGCCAGTTGTCGCCCGTCGACTCGTAGATGCCCTTAAAGATCGGCAGCAGCTCGGGGTCGAGGACCCACGCCTTCGTCACGTCGCGGGTGAGGATGCGCTCGGGGATCGGGTACCCATGCCGGGCGAGGTACCGCAAAAACTCGTCGTACACGCTCGGCTCGTCGAGGAGGTCCTGCAGCACCTGGCGCGCCTCGGGGTCACTGTCGAACACCCTGAGCATCTTCGCGTTCTTGTTGCCGAGGATGAACTCGACCGCACGATACTGGTGCGACTGAAAGCCCGAGGAGTTCGCCAGGAAGTCCCGGAACTCGGAGTACTCGGTCGGGGTGAGCGTCGCCAGGACCGACCACTGCTGAGTCATCGTCTCCTGGATGTGCTTGACCCGGGCAATGCGCTTTAGCGCGGTGCCGATGTCGTCATCCCGCATCAGATCGCGGGCGGACCGCAGCTCGTGCAGCAGCAGCTTGATCCAGAGTTCGCTGGTCTGGTGCTGAATGATGAACAGCATCTCATCGTGGTGCACGGGGTCACTCACGGGGCGCTGCAGGCTGAGCAGCTCGGGCAGCGCGAGGTACGAGCCGTAGTTCATCCGCTTCGAAAAGTCGGTGACGATGCCGTCTTCGAGCGGCCGCGTGTTGTCCTCGATGCCCACGAGCACCCCCGTTTCCTGTTGGAGTCAGGTTACGCGGATGCGACGAGCGTCACAACTATGAAATAGTGGATGCCCCGGCCGGAGCGATCTCCACACAGACGCTCACGTGGTCGGTGTCGTGGATACGGAAGTTTTCGACGAGGGACAGGTGGTTCGTGGCATCCACTTCAATGGTGCTCGCACTCGACCCGGAGACGACCGCTCCCCCATCGACCATAACGTGCACGAACTGCACCTCGAGAAGGTCACCGACACGGGTACCGACCATGCGCCCGAAGGTGACGGTGTCACCCTCGTAGTCGCCCCAGATGACGCCATCTTGCTCGCTGTAGCGGAACAGCGAGGGCGACTCCTCGTTGACCGCGCTGGCGGTGGAGGACTTGAGGATGAAGCGACGTCCGTCGAGGCTGGGGGTCTGGGGGTGCGCCTCGGGGGACGCGGTCGGTGTAAGCACGGCTTCGAGTATGCGGTGCGCTTCCGGGGCGCGCAAACGACCGTTCTATGTGTCTTACTGCACAGCGCGACTGCGGCCCTGATCTGGACAAACCGTCGTTCGCGCCGCGAGGGCACACGCAGGTTTTCCAGACGACGACCCCCGCGGCGGTTACGCCCGCAGGTCGTCCAGGACCGCCGACAGCTGCTCGACCGCGAATTCGAGATCAGATTCGGATGCCACGATGGGCGGCGCAAACCGGATCGTGGAGCCATGCGTGTCCTTGACCAGAACGCCGCGCTGCATGAGCCGCTCGCAGACCTCGCGTCCCGTGGCGAGCGCCGGATCGATGTCCACGCCGACCCAGAGGCCGGCACCGCGGATTCCGACGACGCCGCGTCCGATCAGGCTGGTGAGACCCCGCTGCAGGTACTCACCCAGCACCCGGGCACGCTCCTGCATCTCGCCGGTGGCGAGCAGGGCCACCACGGCGGATCCGACCGCGGCGGCCAGCGGGTTACCGCCGAACGTCGAGCCGTGCTCGCCGGGGCGCAGAACGCCGAGGATGTCCTTGTTGCCGACGACCGCGCTCACCGGCACGATGCCACCGCCGAGCGCCTTACCCAGCAGGTACAGGTCGGGCACGACTCCCACGTTGTCGCACTGGAACGTTGCCCCGGTGCGACCGAGACCCGACTGGATCTCGTCGGCGATGAACAGCACGTTGTGACGCGTGGTGATCTCCCGCACGGCAGGCAGGTAGTCCGCGGGCGGCACGACGATGCCGGCCTCGCCCTGGATCGGCTCGATGAGCACGGCAACCGTGGTCTCGTCGATGGCCGCCTCGAGGGCAGCGGCATCCCCGTAGGGAACGCTCACGAACCCGGGCGTGAACGGACCGAAGTCCGCGCGGGCCTGTTCGTCGTTCGAGAAGCTGATGATGGTGGTGGTGCGCCCGTGGAAGTTGCCGTCCGCGACGATGATGGTTGCCCTGTTCTGCGGAACACCCTTGACCCGGTATCCCCAGGCGCGGGCGATCTTGATGCCCGACTCCACGGCCTCGGCGCCCGTGTTCATCGGCAGCACCATGTCCTTGTTGGCGAGCTTCGCGAGCGCCGTGACGAACGGGCCGAGCTGGTCGTTGTGGAACGCGCGGCTGGTCAGCGTGATCCGGTCAAGCTGCGCCTTCGCCGCGGCGATCAGGGCGGGGTGGCCGTGCCCAAAGTTCACCGCGGAGTAGGCAGCCAGGCAGTCGAGGTACTTGCGCCCCGTGACATCCGTCACCCAGGCTCCGTGTCCGGACTCGACCACCACCTCGAGAGGGTGGTAGTTGTGAGCGGCGTGCAGGTTTTCCTGGTCGAGATAGGTGGATGCCACGGACTCGGTCACGGCGCTCATGACCGGAGCTCCAACGTGCAGCACTTGACGCCGCCGCCGCCGAGCAGAAGCTCGGACAGGTCGACGCCGATCGGGTTGTAGCCGCGCTCACGCAACTGGCGCTCGAAGTCGACGGCCCGG
Organism: Glaciihabitans sp. dw_435; assembly: GCF_018449675.1. Taxonomy (GTDB): domain Bacteria; phylum Actinomycetota; class Actinomycetes; order Actinomycetales; family Microbacteriaceae; genus Glaciihabitans. Next base: position 15,253 of record NZ_JAAVUZ010000009.1, read on the forward strand.
GAAGCGATGACCACGTTGTAGCCGTCGCTGAACGAGTTGAGGCCGAGCACAGCGGCATCCGTTTCCGTCACGATGATGGCGTCGGGGTAGCGCTCCTCGAGGATCGCGAGGCTCGCGGCGCTGAACGCGGACGGCAGGTAGGCGATGTTGGGGTTCTCGTATCCGGGCGCGGGGTCGAGCACGGCGACGGCGGTATCGAGGTGGTAGAAACTCGGGTTGACGAGCTCAAGCGTGATGACGTCGCGGCCGTAAATCTCGGCCATCTCGGTGTGGCTGTCGGAGGCGCTGCGGAAACCGGTGCCCGCGAGAATCACGTCGCCGACGAGCAGGAAGTCGCCCTCGCCCTCGTTGATGTTCTTGGGGACGCGAACGTCGAAGCCGTTGTCACCGAACCAGGTCATGTATGCCGGGCCCTCGGGCTGGCGCTCGGGGTGGGTGAAGCTCGCGCCGTAGGCGATGCCGTCGAGCACGAATCCGCCGTTGGCCGCGTAGACCATGTCGGGCAGGCCGTCGATGGGGTCGACCAGCTTCACGTCGAAGCCGAGGCCGACGTAGGTGTCGTACAGCACCTGCCACTGCTGCACGGCGAGGGAGGTGTCGGTGGGCAGCGCGGGGTCCATCCACGGGTTGATGCGATACACCACCGTGAAGTAATCGGGGCGGCACATCAGCACCGTGCGCTTGCTGGGTAGGCGTGTGGGCGCGGCGGGAACGGTGTCGGTGAGCGTCATGCACCCAGTGTTTCACGCACCTATCGACAGTTAATCGCCACATTGCGCATTTAATCTTCGGATGTCCCGGGGTTGGCGCAACTTTTCACCGTAAGCTACCCGCATGGACAGTCTTGACTACGGAATCATCGACCTGTTGCGCAAAAACGCCCGGGCGGGCTACGGCGATATTGGTGAGGTCATCGGCCTCTCCGCGTCCGCCGTCAAGCGCCGCGTGGACAGGCTGGTCGCCGACGGCGTCATCCGTGGCTTCACTATCCAGGTGGACCCGGCCGTCGACGGCATGGCGACCGAGGCCTACGTCGAACTCTTCTGCCGGGGTACCGTCGCTCCCGACGAGCTCCGTCGAATCCTGTCGGGCATTCCCGAGGTCGTCGACGCGGGCACCGTCACGGGATCGGCCGACGCCATCGTGCACATGCGCTCACGGGACATCCCCTCGCTCGAAAACGCGCTCGAGCGCGTGCGGGTGGCCCCCAATGTCGATCACACCCGCAGCGCGATCGTGCTGTCGCGGTTGATCCACCGCACGCACGACTAGCTGTACAACTAGCGGTGCTGCCGCCGCGCGCACGACCAGGGCGCCGCCGCCGCGCGTCGAAAGCGCAAACTTTGTCGTTGCGGGCGCCCAATCACGACAAACTTTGCTCCTTCGATGAAGTATCGAGGGCGGGCGGGGCCTGCGTGCGGGTCTTGGGGCGCGTCGGGCCGGCCGGCCGGTGCTGCTGGGGCTCCCGGCGGGGCCTGCGGGATTGGTCCGCGTCAGCCGGCCGGGACCCCCGCGGGAGCCGGGGCCGCCGCGTCAGCCGACGGGCACCGCCGCGGCCGCCGACGCCGCCAGCAGGTCGGCCGTGCTCACCACCGTCGCGAAGCCACCGCCCTGCAGGTTGGTGACGGTGGCACGGGCGAGTTCGTCCGCGGTCATCACGTCGTCACCCAGGCCCGCGAGATCGAAGGTGTGCGTGGCATCCGCCGCAAACAGGACGTCATAGCCCAGGTTGCCCGCCATCCGCGCCGTCGTCTCGCAGCACATGTTGGTCTGGATGCCCGTGATCACGATCTGACTGATTCCGCTCGCACGCAGCCACTCGCCGAGGTCGGGCGTGCCGTAGAAGGCCGAGTTGACAGTCTTGCGCACGTGGAGAGCGGATGCCACGCGCCGCACATACGGCTTGAGGTCGTTGCCCGCGCCGGCGGGGTGGAGCGGTGATGCCGGGCTGGACGAGTCGTGCTGGACGACCACGATGGGACGTCCGGTCGCCTCCCACTCACGGATCAGCGCCTCCACGTTGGCGTCGGCCGCGGGGTTATTCCGCGGGCCCCAGTATCCGGAGTCCGCGAATCCCTCCTGCACATCGATCACGATGAGGGCCGCGTTGTCGGCAATGGCGTGAGCTGGGGTTGTTGTCATGGGTCAAGCGTGGCAGGGGTCGCGCTGCGGGGACAGGCGGGCTCGGGTCATCCGCCCCCGATATTCCGCCAACGTGTGCCCGCGATTCATGCACCCGCTAACCTGAGCTGAATTCTCGGGAGAGGCCTGCTGTGGACGTTGCTCTATTGGTGCCGCTGGTGTTGATTGCGGCGTTGATCGTTGTGCTCGGCGCGACCGCCTTCATCCCACGATTCCGGACAGTTCAGCTTCGCCGATGGACCCGATCGACGGGGCTCGCGATCACGCCGGATGTACGGCATACCGTAGGCGAACGCGTGACCGTGCGCACGAAGGTGACCTTTCTTCTTGTCGCTGCAGCGGTGGCCGTAACGGCATTCCTGTGGAGCATTGCAAACTCAGAGGAAGTCGGCCCTCCGCCCGGCATACAGCTGCCGCTGGCGATCGCAGCGTTGATCCTGTCATTGATCATGCTGATTGGGCCATACGGTGCGCCGCGTAGCAGCATGAAGGATCGCGGGTTGAAGCTCCGCGATTACATACCAATCCAGGTGAGGATTCTCGCCTTCACGACGATGACCGTCGCACTGACCGTAGTGGTTGTGACGGCAATCCTCTTGTGGGGCAGCCGCGCCATCTCCACCGCGGAGATGGCGCCCGCAGTTCTCGCGGCGAGCCCGCTGCTCGTGAGCCTGCTGTGGTTTGCGGCGGCTCTGGCCTTGACTCCCCGAGCGATTCGCCGAGTCGAGTGGACTACGAATGATCAGCAACTCGCATGGAACGATGCCTTCACATCCCAGGCTTTATTCTCCGGTTACCTCATACCTCAGATAATTTCGCTGACATCAATGCCCTCATTCGCGTTGGCCGTGACAACTATTGCCAGAGACACCACAGCGCGGGACGCCGTGTTCACGCTTTCGAACTACATCTTCTTGGCCGACTTGGTGCTACTCCTCACGTACGTGTTCGTCATCACCATCGGGGCCCCCAGCAAGCACTACCTCCGCCGAATCTGGCCGAACGCCCGCATGTACGGGGATGGCATGATCGCGGATGGCAATGTGCCAGAGCCGGTCTGGCCAGCGGACGGACAGTTGGCCCCCGCGCCGGAGCCATCCACGTCTCCCCTGTACTGAGCGGTCGACCGCCCCTAAGAGCCGTACGCCCCACACCTCTGAGGATCGCCGCGACCGGGTCTCCGGGGCAGTACCGTTGGCGCATGAAGCTCGCGATTGACCCGGACTCGGCCACGGCACCGTTCGAACAACTGCGCGCGCAGATCATCGAGCAGATCACGGCAGGGACGCTGATTTCGGGGACGCGGTTGCCCACGGTGCGCGGGCTCGCCGACGAGCTGAGCATCGCCCCCAACACTGTGCTGCGTGCGTATCGCGAGCTGGAGGCAGACGGGTTCATCGAGGGACGTGGGCGCCTCGGCTCCTTCGTGATGGGCACCGCCGACGCCGCCACCCTGCAGGTGCAGCTGGCCGCCCGCGCGTACGCCGATCGGGCCAGGGAGCTCGGGATTCCGGCGGCCGAAGCGCTGCGGCTCGTGAAGGTCGCGCTCGAGAGCTGAGCGGCGCCGGGGTGGCGAGTGGCGCGGCGCGGCATGGCGCGGCGGGGTGCCAGGGCGCCGGGTTACAGCAGCTTTGCCAGCGCCTGCTCGGGGGTGAGACCGGCCGCGGACGCGCGGGCACGCAGCCGCGCGAACTGCGCCGGAGTCAGCGACACCGTGAGCTCGATGGGCTCTTCGGGTGCGATCGCATCCTGCTCGTCGAGCTCGTCCAGCGCGAACAGCGTCGGGACCTCGCGCGGGGTAGCAACGGCCGGCGCGGTCGACGTCGCCACGATCGGAGCGGCGAGGGCAGCGGCAGCGCGTTCGCCGGGCGTCGAGGGAAGCTCGACCGTGTCATCCGCCCCGCCCACCAAATCCCCGGAGGGCATCGGGTCGCCCCCGCGCACCCAGCCGGGCCCGGTCGGGATCGGGCCGCCGCGCTGGAACGCCTCGGAGACCGCGCGCGCCCGCGAGTCGGCAGCCTCATTGAGCGGATGATTCGCGTGACCCTTAACCCACTCGAAGCGGTACTTGCGTCCGACGAGGGCCTCATCGATCTCGCGCAACAGTTCGACGTTCATGACGGGCTTGCCGTCGGCCTTGCGCCAGCCCTTTTTCTTCCAGCCCGGCATCCACTTGGTGACGGAGTTGATGACGTACTGGCTGTCACACAGGATCAGCAGGTCATCGTCGAGGTGCGCCGTCGCCTTGAACAACTGCAACACGGCCATGAGCTCGCCCTGGTTGTTCGTCGCGTGCTTCCACCCGCCGGCCGCCCAGCAGGTGTCGTCGACATACCAGGCCCACCCGGCGGGACCGGGGTTGCCGAGCGCCGAACCGTCAGCCGCTGCGCGGATCGTCATGTGGTGCCTTTCGTGGGGTACGCCCCGAGTGTAAACGGTCGGCCCTGACGACTAGACGAGCAGCTCGGCCATTCCGCGGTCGGGGTTGCCGAAGCGGTGCGCGGTGATGCTGACCGCCTGCTCGTGCAGGAACGGCAGCAACTCGACGCGGCCGGCGGTCGTGACGGGTCCCCAATAGATGGCGATGTCGGGATGACCCTCCACCACGCCTGCCAGAGCGACGGGGTCTCCCCCGATCAGACGCACGCGACCCGTGGTCAGCTCGCCGGCGCGAAGGCGCTCGTGCCATGCCACGTCGCTCTCGATGGTGACGGATTCCACGGTCACTGGCGATACTCCGCCATCGAAGAGCTCGATCAGCCCCACGGGAAGCGGGATCGACGAGCTGATCGTCAGGCGTGACCCGGCGAGGGTTCCGGCGGCGATGAGGCGAACGAGGTCACCCATGCCCGCGTCATCCGACAGTCGCAGCGTCACCGAGACCGGGCGGTAGCGGAAGACGTTGCGCTCCACACCGAGGCCGCTGACGTCACGGGCGACGCCGAACTCGGACGCCCGCGCCTCTTCGTCGTTGAGGGCGGCCACGCGAACGCGGTCGAACTCCTCGAATCCGAGGCCGGACTGCGCGCGCTTGATGATCTTGGCCACCGACTCGGTGATGCCGTCGAGAAGCAAGTCGCTGCTGGTCTCGACCTCGACCGGCTCCCAGGTGCCGAGCGTCAACAGGTAGTTCGGTCCGCCGGCCTTCGCACCGGTTCCGACCGAGGAGCGCTTCCAGCCACCGAAGGGCTGGCGGCGCACGACGGCGCCCGTGATACCGCGGTTGACGTACAGGTTGCCCGCCTCGACGGTCTCGATCCACTGCGAGACCTCGTCGACGTCGAGCGAATGGATTCCCGCGGTGAGCCCGTAGGCGCTCGCGTTCTGCATCTCGATGGCCTCGGTGAGGCTGGACGCGGTCATGATGCCGAGCACCGGGCCGAAGTACTCGGTGAGGTGGAACTCGCTGCCCGCGGCAACACCCGAACGCACGCCGGGCGACCACAGGGCGCCGGAGTCGTCGAGCTTGCGCGGCTCGACGAGCCACTTCTGACCCGCATCCACGGAGGTGAGCGCCTTCAGCAGCTTGCCGCTCGCCGGCTCGATGATCGGGCCCATCTGCGTGGTCAGATCCTGCGCCATGCCCACGCGCAGCGAGGTGACCGAGTCAACGAGCTGGCGACGGAATCGGTCGGATGACCCGACAGAACCCACCAGGATCACCAGCGACGCCGCCGAGCACTTCTGGCCGGCGTGGCCGAACGCACTCCTCACGACGTCCGCGACGGCGAGGTCGAGGTCGGCGCTCGGGGTGACGATGATCGCGTTCTTGCCGCTGGTCTCCGCGAGCAGGGGAAGGTCGTGTCGCCAGCTGCGGAACAGCGCGGCCGTCTCCCATCCGCCGGTGAGGATGACCCGGCCGACAGCAGGGTGCGACACGAGCTGCTTGCCCAGGTCGCCCTCTTCGATGTCGAGCAGCACGAGAACGTCGCGCGGGATGCCTGCCTCCCACAGCGCATCCACCATGACGGCGGCACTGCGTCGGGCCTGCGGTGCCGGCTTGATGATGACGGCGGCACCCGTGGCGAGCGCCGACAGCACGGAGCCCGCGGGGATCGCGACCGGGAAGTTCCACGGCGGCGTCACCACGATCAGACGCGCGGGCACGAACGTCGCGCCGGCGACGTGGTCCAGTTCGAGCGCGCGGTCCGCGTAGTGGTGGGCGAAGTCGATCGCCTCGCTCACCTCCACGTCACCCTCGGCAATGACCTTTCCGGTCTCGGCGGCCATGATCTCCACGAGCCGTCCACGAAAGGCAGCCAGCACATCGCCCGCGTCGTGCAGCATGCGCGAGCGCTCGGCGGTGGGCACGGCGGCCCAGGTGTCCCCGGCGTTGGCAGTCGCCTCGATCAGCAGTTCGAGCTGCGCGGCGTTGCGCACCTGCGCGGACGCCAGCGTCTCCTGCCCCAGCGTGCTGTGCGCGCTGCGCTCGATCACCCGGCGACCCCACGCACGGTTGGCCGCAATGGCCGGGTCGGTGTCTGGTTCGTTGTGGAAAGTGGATGCCTCGGCAGCGGCCACCACCGGGTGGTTGCGGTCCTGCACCCGACGCGACGGGGGCACCTCGGTGTCCAGTGCCTCCAGCGACGCGAGGAACCGGTCCTGCTCGCGGGCGAAAATGTGCTCGTTGGACGAGAGTTCGAACAGCCCGCTCATGAAGTTCTCGGTGCTGGCGTTCTCTTCGAGGCGGCGCACGAGGTAGCTGATCGCGGAGTCGAACTCGCCCGGGTGCACGACGGGCGTGTAGAGCAGCAGGCGTCCGACGTCACGCTTGACGGCCTCGGCCTGGCCGGTCGCCATGCCCAGCAGCATCTCGAACTCGATGCCGTCCTCGACCCCGCGCTGCTTCGCCAGCAGCCACGCGTAGGCCACATCGAACAGGTTGTGCCCGGCAACACCGATCCGCACGGCGTCGATGTGCTCCGGCGTGAACGCCCAGTTGAGCACGCGCTTGTAGTTCGTGTCGGTTTCGACCTTCGAGCCCCACGTGGCCAGCGGCCAGTCGTGCATGATCGCGTCGACGTTCTCCATGGCGAGGTTGGCGCCCTTGACCACGCGCACCTTGATGCCGGCGCCGCCCGCGGCCCGGCGTGCCATTGCCCACTCGGTCAAGCGCTGCAACGCGGCGAGCGCGTCGGGCAGGTACGCCTGCAGCACGATTCCCGCCTCGAGGTTCTTGAGCTGCGGCTGGTCGAGGATGCGCTGGAAGACCTCGATCGTCAGGTCGAGATCCTTGAACTCTTCCATGTCGAGGTTGATGAATTTGGGGGACGCGGATGACGCGGCGAGTTCGTACAACGGAGTCAGACGCGCAACCACCCGCTCCACTGTCTCGTCGTAGGCCCACATCGACAGCTGGCTCGCGACGGACGACGCCTTGATCGATACGTAGTCGACATCGGGGCGGGCGAGGAGGTCGCGGGTTCCGCGCAGGCGGCTGTCGGCTTCGTCATCGCCGAGCACGGCCTCACCGAGCAGGTTGAGGTTCAGACGCGTGCCCTCGGCACGGAGCTTCTCAAGCGTCTGGTCGAGCTGGGCCGGGGTGGCGTCGATCACGAGGTGGCTGACCATGTCGCGCAGCACCTTGCGGGCGATCGGCACGACGGGCCACGGCAGGATCGGGGCGAATGTGCCACCGAGCGCGATCGCGGCACGCAGGTGCAGCGGCAGGAAGGAGGGAACAGACTTGGCGACCCGCTCGAGGTTGCGCCCGGCGACCTTCAGGTCCTCGGGACGCACGACCCGGTCGACGAAGCCCAGCGTGAACTCGAGACCCTTGGGGTCCTTGAGCACACCGGCGAGGCGCTCGGCACTCTTGTCGGGCGCGGCGTCGGCCGACTCGACCAGCCAGCGGCGCACCGTGGCGATCGTCTCGTCCGCGAGATCGTAGGGAAGGGACTCGGCCCCGGACTGCTGCGTTGACATGCTCACGGGTTAAGCCTCTCACCGGGGGTCGTCTGAACAGTCTTAGTGTCTACCGCACGTCGCATTAGATAAAGCGAATCTTCATACACAATATTGATAAGCACAGCCGAATGAATGGATGCCCCGATGCTCGACATACGACGCCTGCGATTGCTGCGCGAACTCAAGTTGCGTGGGACGCTCACCGCCGTCGCCGACGCGATGTCGTTCAGCCCCTCCTCGGTGTCACAACAACTGGCGCAACTCGAACTGGAGGCTGGCGTTCCCCTCCTCACCAAGAACGGCCGCCGCGTGCAACTGACCCCGCAGGCGGAGGTGCTCGTGGAGCACACCGCGCTCCTGTTGGAACGGCTCGAGCTCATGGAGTCCGAACTCGTGACGTCGCTGACGGAGGTCACGGGAACCGTGCGGATGGCCGTCTTTCAATCCGCCGCGCTCGGCATAATTCCGCAGGCGCTCACCATGCTCGCCAGCGAGTACCCGAGCCTGCGCGTCGAGATCACCCAGCGCGAACCCGAGAACGCCCTCTTCGAGGTGTGGGCCCGCGAGTTCGACCTCGTGATCGCGGAGCAGTACCCCGGGCACGCGGCTCCCCACCAGCCCGACCTCGACCGGGTGGAACTGTGCGAGGACGAGCTTCGCCTCGCGGTGCCCCCTGCCCGGGGCATCCGCTCGTCCGCCTCGCCCTCGTCGTTGCGCGACGCGCGCTCGCTCGCCTGGGTGATGGAGCCGCGCGGCACCGCCTCCCGTCACTGGGCGGAGCAGCAGTGCCGCCAGGCGGGGTTCGAACCGGACGTGCGGTTCGAGACGGCCGATCTGCAGGCTCACATCCGCCTCGTTGAGTCCGGTAATGCTGTCGCGCTCCTGCCCGACCTCGTCTGGGCCGGCCGCACGCCGACGGTCGATCTCGTGCGGCTGGAGGGCGCCCCCACCCGCACCGTGTTCACGTCGGTGCGGGACGCGAGCCGCGCACGGCCGGCCATTCTCGCCTGCCGTGACATTTTGCACAGGGCGGTTGCGTTCCTCGGCGACGATAACGATGCGGAAAATCTGGCCGATACATGATGATGCATCGCTTTTGCCAACCCGTGGCGCAGCCCGTATGCGCGGCGTAGGTTGAGCCAATCAAAACGTGACGACCTGTATGATAAAAACTGAATTGGATTCATGGGAGCACGTCTTTGCCGCCCATCTCAGCCGCCAGGATCGTGCGCGGGAATGCGCCGACTACTGTTGAGCAAGACATGAGGGAGTACCAGCAATGACTGACGCATCTAGCGGAAGCCTTCGGCGGCTTCCTCGACAGGATCGGAGCGCCCAGCGCCTCGATCTGGTCCTGGATACTGCGGCGGCCCTCATCGACGAGGTCGGCTACAACAGCCTGAGCATCACTCTCATCGCCAAGCGTGCAGGAATCTCGGCCCCCGGCGTCTACCGCTACTTCGATGACCTCGAATCGATCGCCCGCGCGCTGGCGGCCCGCAACCTCACCCGTTACGTCGCCAGTGCGGAGCGGGTTCTCGACGAGAAGATCCTCGACTGGCAAGACGCGATGATGAGCGCGCTGAGCGTGTTCGCGGAGCTGTACCGCAGCGAGCCGGGCTACCGCTGGCTGCGCTTCGGCGACGTCATCGACGGCAACCTGTTCAGCACCCAGGAGAGCAACAAGACGATGCTCTCCCGCATCATCGCGGAAATGTTCTCCGTTCGATACGACGTTCTTCCCCGCCCCGACCTCGTCAAGCACGTCGAAGTTGTGCTGGCGCTGGCCGACGGACTCGTCACCAAGGCCTTTGAAGTCGACCCCGACGGCGACGAGTTCTTCATCAACGAGTGCAAGCGCCTCGTCATCGGGTATTTCACCGAGTACCTGGCCCGCCCGGTCCCCGGCGTGCACGTTGACGTCGACACCGCGCCGGAACCCGAACCGCTCTTCACCAGCGCCACCGCCTGAGTCGCGGGCAGCGTGATTTTCGCGCTACGACTCCGCCCGCACCCACGTGGCGAAAGCCACGGGACCCCTATAAGGAGTGCCCCACCCCCGACTATGTCGCGGACGGAAACGGATCATGGACGACAGTGTCGTTACCGATGACCTCACGGCAACCTTCGCCTCGGGCGTGAGGCTGATCGCCGCCCTTACGCCTGCTGGTCCTGGAACGCCTCAGGCCCCTGCTGCGCGGCAACCGGGTCCATGTACCCGAACTCGAGCAAGTTGCCGTCGGGGTCCGTGATCTGGCGCTGGTACATGAAGCCGTAATCGGCGGCAGGACGGGGTTCGCTGCCACCCGCCTCAATGCCGGCCGCGACGGATGTGTCGACGTCCTCACGGCTGTCAAAGAAGATGGCGGTCGACACGGACGGGTTCAGGGCGGGGTCACCGATGGGTAGCTCCGAGAACGTCTGGAAGTACTCCCTGACCAGGATCATGAAGTAGTTGTGGTCCTCCTCGACGACGACACAGGCGGCTTTTTCGTCGGAGAACGCCGGATTGATGGTGAATCCGATTGCCGTGTAGAACGCCTTCGCGCGTTCCAGGTCGGTCACCGGCAGGTTGACGAACATTGCGGGCATCGGTAGTCCTCTCAGAGCTTCATCATGTGAACAGTGTCCACATTGGCAACAACCGTGGCGCGCGTCAATACCCCGTTCACGGGCGGAACGCAAAAGAGCCCCACAACCGTGATGGTTGCGGGGCTCTTCTGTCGGCGTGAGTTACTTGCGCAGCTCGAGGTACTTGGCGATGAGCGCCTTGCTCGAGGAGTCCTGCGCCTCGAGTGCGGCCGCGTCACCGGCGACGGCCGGAGTGATCTGCAGCGCGAGCTGCTTTCCGAGCTCAACACCCCACTGGTCGAAGGAGTCGATGCCCCAGATGGTGCCTTCGGTGAAGACGATGTGCTCGTAGAGCGCGATCAGCTGGCCCACGACACTCGGCGTGAGGGCCGGTGCGAGGATCGAGGTGGTGGGGCGGTTTCCGGCGAACTCGCGGGCGGGAACGACGGACTCCTTGGTGCCCTCGGCACGGACCTCGTCGGCAGTCTTGCCGAAGGCGAGCGCCTTCGTCTGCGCGAAGAAGTTCGCCATGAAGAGGGTGTGGACGTCCTGGCCGGGCTCGACGCCGGCACCATCGCCCGTGGCATCCTTCAGCGGGTGCGCCGGGTTGGCGACCGCGATGAAGTCCGCGGGGATTAGCTGGGTGCCCTGGTGAATGAGCTGGTAGAAGGCGTGCTGGCCATTCGTGCCCGGCTCGCCCCAGAAGATTTCACCCGTGCCGGTCGTGACGGGCGAACCGTCCCAGCGCACGCTCTTGCCGTTCGATTCCATGGTGAGCTGCTGCAGGTACGCCGGGAAGCGGTGCAGGTACTGCGCGTAGGGGAGTACCGCGTGGCTCTGCGCTCCGAGGAAGTTCGAGTACCAGACGTTGAGCAGACCCATGAGAACGGGAACGTTCTCTTCGATCGGCGCGGTGCGCATGTGCTCGTCGATGGCGTGGAAGCCCGCGAGGAACTCACGCCAGTTGTCCGGCCCGATGGCGATGACGACGGAGGTTCCGATGGCGGAGTCGACGGAGTACCGGCCACCCACCCAGTCCCAGAATCCAAACGCGTTCTCGGGGTCGATGCCGAAGGCGGCGACCTTGTCGAGGGCGGTCGAGACGGCGACGAAGTGCTTCGCGACGGCGCCGGTGCGGGCTTCGTCGGTGTCCTCGAGAACGCCAGCCGTGCCGAGCTCGGCCCACAGCCACTCGCGAGCGAGACGCGCATTGGTCAGGGTCTCGAGAGTGCCGAAGGTCTTGGAAGCAACGATGAACAGCGTCGTCTCGGGGTCGAGGCCTGCGGTCTTCTCGAATACGTCGTTGGGGTCGATGTTGGAAACGAAGCGTGCTTCGATTCCGGCCTGCACGTAGGGCTTGAGCGCTTCGTAGACCATGACGGGACCGAGGTCGGATCCACCGATACCGATGTTGACGACCGTCTCGATCCGCTTGCCGGTGACACCTGTCCACTCGCCCGAGCGCACCTTCTCCGCGAAGGCGTAGACCTTGTCGAGCGTCGCGTGCACATCGGCATCGACGTCCTGGCCGTCGACGATGAAGCCCTTCGGAGGAACAAGTCCCTCGGTGTCCTTCGGACGGCGCAGCGCGGTGTGGAGAACGGCACGGTCTTCGGTGGCGTTGATGTGCTCGCCAGTGATCATGGCCTGGTACCGACCCGCAACGTCGAGGTCCTTGGCCAGTTGCACGAGGTTGGCGACGATCTCCTCCGTGAGGAGGCCTTTCGACAGGTCGACGGTGAGGTCGGCAGCCTGGAAGGTGTAGCGGTCGGCGCGACCTGCGTCGGCATCAAACCAAGCGCGGAGATCAGGCGAGAAGCCGTCGGCGATGCCGGCGAGATTCTTCCAGGCGTCGGTCGATGTGAGATCGACGGGGGCGTTTTCGGTCAAGGGGTTCTCCTGAGTGCCGGAACAGTACGTGGCCCGCGACTCTCGCGACAGTACGAGGCGGACCACCTTCAACCCTATTGCTGTAGGGGGAGCATTGGGACGCTCCCGCCCCGGATGTTTACCCGTGCTATGCCCGCACGACGTTCTGGCGAACGCACGAGGCGCGAGTTGTCCAGCCCCCACCAATACCGCGCCAACTCGGTGACGCGTCAACGGTTGCCGATACGCTGTATATATGAGCGAGGTATCCCGGATTAGCGATGAAGAGTGGGGCATCTGGCGCACGTTCTACGCCATGCGGCGCCAGCTCGATCAAGCACTCGAGCAGCAGCTGCAGCGCGATGCCAACATCTCCCGGTCGGAGTTCGAGGTTCTGATCTCGATCTTCGAGTCATCCGCTGGCCAATTGCGCGCCGGTGAACTTGCCGACCATCTCGGCTGGGAGAAGAGTCGGATCTCCCACCTCGTCACCCGGATGGAGCGCCGCGGTCTCGTCGAGCGTCGCGACTGCGACACAGATCTGCGCAGCAGCTGGGTCGCCCTCACCGCCGATGGCAAACGTGCGGTCCTCGGGTCGATGAGCGATCACGCCGCGACCATCCGCCGCTACTTCTTCGACGCCCTGACACCCGAAGAGCTCGCGGCCCTGAACTCCACGTCGGTGAAGGTGCTCGAGGCGATCGATCCCCCGGTGTGCCGCACGGGGTCGGCCGCCGCCGCCGCATAAGACCGCCGCGAGGCATCCGCTCTCCTCATTCTGCGCGGGCGCTGCGCTCGCTTCCCAAGGGTGCCTCCAGCTTCGGTGGCTAGGCTGAAGCGATTTGTTCGCAGCGACAGAGGGCGCGCTTCGGGGCGCCCACGCTTTCAGGGTGGGGTTTCATGAGTACCGGCAATCCAGGCGACGCGCGCCTCAGCAAGAACGAACGACGTGAGGCGGGGCGTGAGCACGCCCGCCTGCTTCGCGAGGCGGAGAAGAAGAAACAGCGTCGCAACCGGGTGCTGATCCAGAGCGGTCTTGTCGTCGGAACGCTTGCCATCATCACCGCCGTTGTGCTCATCATCGTGAGCGTCAACAAGCCCGCGGGACCCGGACCGCTCAACATGCTGAGCGACGGCATCGTCATCGGGCAGAACCTCGAGGCAGTGCCGACCGCCGCGATCAAGGCGGGTGGGCAGCCTGTGGAGACCGTGCCCGCGGCCGGCAGCACCGCGAAGGCGATCCAGATCTGGGTCGACTACCAGTGCCCGATCTGCGAGTCGTTCGAGTCGACCAACGGCAGCCAGATCGAGTCGCTCGTGAAGGCGGGCGACGCGACGATCGAGATCCACCCCGTAGCGATCCTCGACCGCGCGTCGAGCACCAAGTACTCCACGCGCGCGGCGAACGCTGCCGGCTGTGTGGCGAACTACTCCCCCGACCAGTTCTTCGCGTTCAACGCCGCGATGTACGTCGACCAGCCCGCCGAGGGTGGTGCCGGTCGCACCGATGCCGAGATTCTTGCCATTGCGAAGGCGGCAGGCGTACAGAAGAGCGACTCGATCGCCGATTGTATCAAGGACCAGAGATTCGCGTCCTGGGCCACAGCCGCCACGAAGCGAGCCGTCGCCAACCCCGATCTGCAGGGAACCCAGGGCTTCGGAACGCCGACAGTTCTCGTCAACGGTAAGCAGTACGGTGGCGCCGTCGACGATGCGGCCGCGTTCGCCGCGTTCGTCGCCGCGAGCTAGCCACAGCCTCACGCGCGCATCGCTTCGGCGGGAGAAACCGGCGACCGGAGGGAGTTATAGCTCCCGCCGTGCGCCAGCTTCTCCCGCCGAAGTCTGTTTTAACTCCCGCCGCGTCGAAAAATACCCCCTGTGGATGACCCGGGGTCGTCGATATGGTCGGAACCATGGCTGATATCTCGTCTCTTCGTAGTCGCGTCTCCGGCCCCGTCCTGACCCCAACGGACGAAGGCTTCACCGACGAGGTGTTCTCGTGGAACACCTCGGTCGTCAACACTCCGGATGTCGTCGTGGGCGCTGCCGCGGCATCCGATGTCCTCGAAGCGGTCTTCTTTGCCCGCGATAACGGGCTCTCCGTTGCCGTGCAGTCGACCGGTCACGGCGGTGTGGCCGTCACCGGTGGGCTGCTCATCACGACGTCGCGGCTGAACATCGTGGCGATCGATGCGGGCACGCGCATCGCCACGATCGGCGCCGGCGTGCGCTGGGGTCAGGTCGTTGCCGCGGCCGCGGAGCACGGGCTCGCGCCGATCGCGGGATCCAGCGCGACCGTGGGCGTGGTCGGCTACCTGCTCGGTGGTGGGCTCGGGCCGCTCTCGCGCAGCCATGGGTTTTCGTCCGATTACGCGCGCGGATTCACGGTCGTCACGCCGGACGGCAGAGTCGTGGAGGCTACCGCCGACACGAGCCCCGATCTGTTCTGGGCGCTGCGGGGCGGCAGGTTCGGCCTCGGAATCGTCACCGGGGTGCGCGTCGAACTCGTCGAGCTCGCGACGCTGTACGGCGGGGCGCTTCTGTTCGACGGTGACGACATCGAGCAGGCGTTGCGGGCGTGGGTGGACTACACCGCAACGACCGACCCCCAGGTATCGACGAGCGCCGCAATCACGCGGCTGCCCGACATTCCCCAGGTCCCCGAACCCCTGCGGGGACACACCCTGCTGAGCGTGCGATTCGCCTACCCCGGTGACGTCGAGACCGGGGCGCGCCTGGCCGCTCCGCTGCGCGAGATCGCGCCCGTCTACCTCGACGTCCTTGATGAGATGCCCGCCGCCGCCATCGCCATGATCCACAATGACCCGCCCGACCCCGGGCCCGGGTGGACCAGCGGGCGCCTCCTCACATCGATTGATCAACGTTTTGTCGACGTCCTTCTCGCCCACGTGGGCGTAAACAAGCAGACCCCACTGCTCGGAGTCGAGGTGCGCCAACAGGGATCGGCGACGGCAGTGGATGTCCCGGAGGGCTCCGCCGTCGGTGGACGCTCGGGAAACTTCACCCTCATGGTCATCGGTGTTCCCGACCCGTCGCTGTTCGAGACCGTCGTGCCCGGCGCCGCGAACGCGCTGTTCGGCAGTCTCGCGGCATGGATCTCCCCCGAGAACACGATCAACTTCGCCGAGCATTCCCCGGATGGCGCGGCCGTCAGTTGGTCACCCGAACAGCAGGCGCGGCTGAACGAGGTGCGCGACCGCTACACCCAGTCGCTCGTGTAACTGCTTCTGTTCGACGGCAGCGCCACATCTGCCGCCCACGTGTACACCCACGCGGGCGGCAGAAGCGTCGTGGTGTCGACGCCGAGCGCGGTGCCCAGCTCGTGCATCGCGACGGTGCCACCCGTGCGCTTGAGAAATCGGCCGCGTACAAAACCCACGGCGTAGATCTCGCCACCCGACACAAAACGCTGTTCGACGTACACCGAGCGCTCGTCGTAACCGACTATGCGGGTTTCGAGGGTATAGCGCTGACGGGGCTGCAACGACCGGCGAAAGCTGATGGTTTCGCTCGCCACCACCGGATAGAAGCCACGCGCTGTCATCCCGCGCAGCATGCCCGTTCGCGTCAGCAGGTCGAGCCGTCCCAGGTCCATCACCGAGAGATAGACACCGTTGTTCATGTGACGCAGCACGTCGATATCGTTCGGCAACACCCGCAGGTTCACACGCCCCACGTCGTGCACTCCAAGCTTCGAACGACGCCGGCTCAGCCAGCCCAAAAAGATGGTGCGCAGCAACATGTTCACGGCGCCACGGTAGCCCTGGGCGCGAACGGCTCCCATTCGTCTGTCGGTTGGCTACAGCTACAGTGCAGGGATGCGGGGTACCACTGGTCGATATGCGCGCATCGCGGCGCTCACGTGTGTCGCAACGGTGCTCCTCTCGGGATGCTCGGCCGCGCCAGGATCATCCACGGCGACCCCTCCGACTCGGACATCCATCGTGAACCTGCCCACCGACACGGGCGTCGATTACCAGCTCGGTGGCGCCTACGCCGTGCCGTCCGGGGTGGGGATCGTCGCCCGCGACAGCACAGATGAGCCCGCGTCCGGCGCCTACTCGATCTGCTACATCAACGCCTTTCAGAGTCAGCCGCAGGATGCGCAGCTCTGGCTCGACTCCCGCGGCGACCTGCTGCTGCGCGGTGCCGATGGTCAGCCGGTCATCGACGCCAACTGGCCGGACGAGATGTTGTTCGACACTTCGTCCGCCGCGAAGCGCGAGCGAATCGCCGCGATCATCGGTGCGACCATCACCGGGTGTGCCACGAGCGGATTCGACGCGGTTGAGTTCGACAACCTCGACTCGTGGTCACGGTCGAGGGGCGCGCTCAGCGAGCAGAACTCCCTGCAACTCGCAGCGCTGCTGGTGAGCCGTGCTCACGCGGCGGGGCTCTCGGCCGGGCAAAAGAATTCGGCAGAGCTCGGAACGAAGGGGCGGGATGCCGCGGGGTTCGACTTCGCCGTCAGCGAGGAGTGTTACCGGTTCGACGAGTGCAGTGCCTACCGCGATGTATATGGAGACCACGTGATCGACATCGAGTACACCGACGACCTGCGCGGCTCGTTCGCCGACGCCTGCGCCGACCGGTCGACGCCGCGGGCCACGGTGCTGCGCGACCGTGAACTGACGACCCCGGCGAGCGCGGACTACGTATACGAGAGCTGCTGACGCGCACGCATCAGTGGCCGCGGTGGTCCTGGATCGTCATGCGCGGCCCAAACATCGGTTTGCGGAATCCGCTTACCCCGATCAGCCGCATGATGCGCTGGCGGTGACCCGCCCACGGCGAGAGCAGCTCCAGCATGCCGTCGTCATCCACCGGTTTGCCGATGAGGGCCCACCCGACAACGGCGGGCAGGTGGTAGTCGCCGACGCTCGGGGAGTCGGGGTCGCCGTGGGAGCGTTGTGTCGTTTCTGCGGCGGTCCAGATGCCGATGCCCGGAAGAGATCGCAGCTTGCTCGCGACATCCGCCCCGCCCCGCCCCATCGTGAGGGTGCGTTCGAGCGATGCGGCGACGACCGACGCGCGCACGGCGGTCTGGGAACGTTGCGGGCCGACGCCGGCGCGGTGCCACTCCCACGAGGGGATGCGGCGCCAGACGTCCGCCGAAGGAAATACGCGCATGCCGTCAGGGGCGGGGCCGGGCGCCGGCTCGCCGTACTTGAGGATGAGTTGCCGCCAGGCGCGACGGGCCTCGATGCCCGTGACCTTCTGCTCAAGAATCGCGGGCAGCAGCGCCTCGAACACGGCGTTCGTGCGGAGCAACCGCAGCCCCGGCGAGCGTCGCAGGCTTTCGGCGAGGAACGCGTTGTTGCTGACGTCGAGCTCGGACCAGTCGTCCCCGTGGCCGCAGAGCTCGGGGACGCCGGCGATCGCGTCAGCCGCGCCCGGGCCCCACGCCGTTGCCGAGATGCCGTCGCGCCGCTCCACCAGGTGCAGGGTCGCCGGGCCGCTGGGAGTGTTGAGGGTGCGCCAGACGGCAGGGCCATCCCACCGGAGGGTCGGGTCGTAGTGGCCGCGGCTCAGCGGCCCGAGGGTTTGCTTCAGGTTGAGCGGATGCCCCGGGGCGTAGACAGTGCGTACGGGGGCGGTATCACCCGTGCGGTCGGTTTCGGCGGGAGCGCCGAGTTCCGTCGCGTTCAGGGGTGCTGCATCCATGCCGTCGAGGTTACGTGGTGCTGCCGACGTTCCGCTGATCGCGGGCGGCGGGCGGCGGGCTGCGAGCTGCGAGCGACCGCAATTGCCCGCGGCGGCCGAGCCATCCACTCGCCCCACCCATACGTTTCCGCTGCGTTCGGGCCATCCACGTCGCTAGATAGCCAGTCATTTCGTGCACCGACCGGCCATTTCGCGAGAACGACCGGCCATGTCGCCAGATAAGGACTGGGCGGCCACATTTGGCCCACATCAGGAGAAATGGGAGGGTTTCTCCCAGAAGTTCCTGATCTGGCGAAATAAGACGCGAGGGGCGGATGCCCCGGGGCCGAGCGAGCGGGATGACCCGGGTACCCCGGGTCCAGCCACGCGAGCGTGATCCTCAGTGTTGCCGAGACCGGCGGGGTATCGCGTTTCGCATCTGCCGCGCGCATTTCGTGCCAGCGGGTCGCGTATTTCTCTTCGAAGATCGCGGTGAGGGTGGCCCGGGAGTCCGGGTCGGTAAAGACCTCGGCGGTTCCGCTGACGGTGGCCGCGCCATCCGCCACGTTTCCTCGAATGTCGCAGGGGGTGAGCTCGACGCGGCCGCTGTTGCGCAGTCGCTTGACCTTGCCGGAGCCGGCGCGGGTGGTGACGAGGAGGGTGTCGCCGTCCTGCCCGATCCAGACTGGGGTGGAGACGGGCACGCCGGTCGTCCGGAAGGTGGTGAGCAGCACGTAGCGCTCGGCGCCGAGGCGTTCGACCTCAGAGCGGGCAGACGAGGTGGGCGCTATGGAAGAGGTGGAAGCGGCGGAAGCGGCGGGCGCGTGCAGCGGTGCGGGCAGCACGGATTCGGGGGTGGTCACGTCTGAAATGGTACGGGTCAAGCGCGGCGGGAGGCTGGCAACCTAAACTCGTGCGGTGGCCGTTCCCAAAATCCTGCTGTTTTACGCATTCACGCCACTGGCCGACCCCGAAGCGATTCGCCTGTGGCAGCGTGACCTGTGCGAGTCCCTCGGCATCACCGGGCGCATCCTGCTGTCGAAGGACGGCATCAACGGCACCGTCGGCGGCGAGCTGTCCGACGTCAAGAAGTACCTGCGCAAGACCCGCGAATACGCTCCGTTCAAGAACATGGACGTCAAGTGGAGCGAGGGTGAAGGCAATGACTTCCCGCGCCTCAGCGTGCGGGTGCGCGACGAGATCGTCAGCTTCGGCGCCCCCGGCGAGCTCAGGGTCGACGAGAACGGTGTCATCGGCGGCGGCACGCGCCTCACGCCCGAGGAACTGCACGACCTCGTCGAGCGCAAGGAAGTGACGTTCTTCGACGGCCGCAACGCGTTCGAGGCCGAGATCGGCCGCTTCGAGGGCGCCGTCGTGCCGGACGTCGCCACCACCCGCGACTTCGTCGCCGAACTCGACAGCGGCAAGTACGACCACCTCAAGGGCTCCCCCGTCGTCACCTATTGCACCGGCGGCATCCGGTGCGAGGTGCTCAGCTCACTCATGGTCAGCCGCGGCTTCGGCGAGGTCTACCAACTCGACGGCGGCATCGTGAAGTACGGCGAGAAGTACGGCGACTCCGGCCTGTGGAAGGGATCGCTCTACGTCTTCGACGACCGCAAGTCGATCGATTTCACAGCGGATGCCGCGGTGCTGGGTCACTGCTACGCGTGCGGCACCGCGACCAAACGCATGGAGAATTGCGCCGAGCCCAGCTGCCGCGAACAGCTCGTCGTGTGCGATGAGCACGCGGATCAGACCGCCTGCGCGGTTCACGCGGAAGCGTTGCACGAACATACCTAACCCCGTGGCATCCGAATGTCGAGCCCTGTCCGCACCGCGGCGAACGCGCCTACCGTCGGGGTATGACTGCGACAGACGAAGACATCCAGAAGATCGCCGCGCTCGTGAAGGCGGCAAAGATCGGCATCCTCACCACGCGCACCTCCGAGGGCAAGCTGGTCAGCCGGCCGCTCGGCATGCAGGAGATCGAGTTCGACGGCACCCTGTGGTTCTTCACCCAGGACCCCTCCCCCAAGACTGAGGACATCGCCGGCGACAATCAGGTCAACGTGGCCTTCGAGTCCGGAAAGGGCTGGGTCTCGCTCGCGGGAACCGCCCGCGTCACGCGTGACCCCGCCAAGATCGACGAGCTGTGGAACACGCAGGCCGAGGCGTGGTTCCCCGAGGGACGCGACGACGCGACCGTCGCCCTGCTCGAAGTGACCGCCGACACCGTCGAGTACTGGTCGACCGATGACCCAAAGCTCGTCACCCTCTTCAAGGTGGCGAAGGCGGCCGTCACCGGCGGTCAGCCCGACGTCGGCGAGAACAAGACGGTCACGCTCTAGGGCTTATCCCGCTCGCGGCTTCGCCTGGAGAGGGGCGGATGCCCCGAGCCGGGGCGCCCGACGCGGGCGCCCAAACCCATAACTTCGCTCCAGCCCCGCAGGGCACGGGCGAATGCAGAAGGGGCGCTGTTGGTGAATACACCGGCAGCGCCCCTTCGTTATGCGTGTGTGCGTGTTACGGGCAGGTGACCGGCTGTCCCTGAACCGTGACGGCCGTTCCGGTGGGAAGACCGTCGCACGCGCTGTTCAGGTCGCTGGCGACGCCCACAATGAAGACACTCGCCACGATGATGCCGACGATCCACAGGATGAAGGTCAGGAATCCGACGATGATCGCGGCGAGGGCGAAGCCGTTCTTCTGGCCAGCCTTGCGGGACTGCACGAGGGCGACGATTCCCACGATGCCACCGACGATGTTGAAGAGGATTGCCAGCACGAGGGCGACGATTCCGAGGGTGCGGCCGGGAGCGGCTGCCGGCGGGTAGCCGCCCGCACCGGTCGGGGCGACATACGGCGGCGGGCCGTCGTTGGTCGGCGGAACGTAAGGGGGAACCCCGTTGACATCGGTCATTGTTACTCCAGAGAAGGTATGGCCGCCGAACTGGCGAGGAAGAGCGCCGCGACTACAGCGGCGCAGCCCAACCTTAGCGGGGGCTGAGAGTGCGTGGCCAGTCAGATTTGTGCGGCGCCCACGATATTGGGGCGTCCATATCCACGAGAAACCGAATACAGCACAATGTAGTCATGCGAATCGGCATCCTTACCAGCGGCGGAGACGCCCCCGGCCTGAACGCGGTAATCCGCGGGGCAGTGTTCACCGGCATCCAGGTCTACAACCAGGAATTCGTGGGTTTTCGTAATGGCTGGCGGGGTGTTGTGCAGGGCGACATCGTGCCCCTCGGCAGGCACGAGGTGAAGGGCATCAGCAAGCAGGGTGGCACCATCCTCGGGACATCCCGCACCAATCCGTTCGAGGGAATCGGCGGAGTCGACCGCGTCAACGAGGTCATGCGCACGAACGGCATCGACGCCATCATCGCGATCGGCGGCGAGGGAACCCTGGCCGCCGCCCGCCGGCTGACCGACGCTGGCATCAAGATCGTCGGCGTTCCGAAGACGGTGGACAACGACCTGTCGGCGACGGATTACTCCTTCGGATTCGACACGGCCGTCGGCATCGCCACCGACGCGATGGACAGGCTGCGCACCACCGGTGACGCCCATGACCGCTGCATGGTCGCCGAGGTGATGGGACGCCACGTCGGCTGGATCGCACTGCACTCGGGCATGGCGGCAGGCGCGCACGCCATCCTCATCCCGGAACGCAAGACCTCTGTCGAGCAGATCTGCGACTGGGTCACGGCGGCCCATGACCGCGGGCGCGCTCCCCTCGTCGTCGTTGCCGAGGGATTTTCCCTGGACAGCATGGATGACGCGCACTCGGAACGTGGTCTCGATGCCTTCGGGCGACCTCGCCTCGGCGGCATCGGCGAGATGATCGCGCCCATCATCGAGGAACGCACCGGCATCGAAACGCGGGCGACCACCCTTGGACACATCCAGCGCGGTGGCACCCCGTCCGCCTTCGACAGGGTGCTCGCCACCCGCCTCGGCATGGCCGCGATCAACTCGGTGGTCGAGGGCAACTGGGGCCAGATGGTCGCGCTGCGCGGAACGGACATTGTGCACGTACCCTTCGAAGAGGCTCTCGGCACGCTGAACACGGTGCCGGATAGCCGGTACGACGAAGCCCGCATTCTCTTCGGATAGGACACGTATGTTCCGTGCACTGCAGGTCACCCGCGATGGAGCCGGCGGCGCATCCGCGGTGCGCGTCGAACTTCGGGAGGACATTCCCGACTCCGAGCTGGGAGAAGGCCCCCTGGGCGACGGCGAGGTTCTCATCGACGTCGAGTGGTCGGGCATCAACTACAAGGACGGGTTGGCGCTCGCGGGAAACCCCGGCGTCATGCGCACGAGTCCACTGATTCCCGGCATCGATCTCGTGGGTACCGTTGCCGCGGTTGCGGGATCGGCCGACGCGAGCGCGTCCGTGAGGGTGGGCGACCGGGTTCTGGTCAATGGCTGGGGCATCGGGGAAACGCACAACGGCGGGCTCGCCACCCGGGCCCGAGTGCGGACGGAGTGGCTCGTGCCGCTGCCGCCCGGGATATCCGCGCGCCGCGCCGCCGCCATCGGCACCGCAGGCTTCACGGCGGCACTGTCGGTGCTTGCCCTGGAGCGCGGCGGGCTCGGCGGGGGCGATGTGCTGGTCACCGGGGCATCGGGTGGCGTCGGGTCCGTCGCGATCGCGCTGCTCGCGGCATCCGGTCACCGCCCCATCGCCTCGACCGGGCGCCCGGAACACCGCGACTACCTGTTGTCGCTGGGGGCCGCCGGCACGATCGCGCGGTCGGAACTCGCGGAGCCGGGCAAGCCGCTGCAAAAGCAGCGCTGGGCGGGCGTCATCGACTCGGTCGGTGGCACCACCCTCGCCAACGCACTCGCACAGACGGTCTACGGAGGAACGGTGGCCGCCTGCGGGCTGGTCGGCGGGTCCGATCTGCCGACCACGGTGATGCCGTTCATCCTGCGCGGCGTGACCCTCCTCGGCATCAACTCGGTGGAGGCGCCCCGACGTATGCGCCTGGAGGCATGGGACAGGCTCTCGTGGGATCTCGACTTCGATTTGCTCGATTCCCTGACCACCGAGGTGTCACTGACCGACGCGGCAGGAGCCGCCGCACGCACCCTCGCCGGGGAATCCCGGGGGCGAACCGTCGTCAACGTGCGCGCGTAGCCGCGGGGTGCAGTAGCTCCGACCGGATGCGTTCCGGCCGGAAACCGCGGCCGATCAGGCGCGCGGTAAAGATCCGAGCGCTCGGCAGCAGCACTGCCAGGGCCAGCTTCACCCGCCGCGGAAGAGGGTTCGGGAGGATCGCTCCCGCGTTGGGCCGGGCGATCACCTTGTGCAGCTGCAGTTGCACCGGTTGGATCATCCGCACCGGCCAGGCGCGCCGTCGCTGCACGGCTGCCAGGTGGCGCTTCGTCACCCCTCCGGCAGTCATCGGGCCGGAGAGGATGTTGGCCGCCGCGACCGCGTCCTGCAGCGCGTAGTTGATGCCGACGCCGAAGGCCGGGGACATGGCGTGCGCGGCGTCCCCGATGCAGAGGAACCCCGGCAGGTACCAGCGCTCGAGCCTGTTGACCTGCACCGAGAGCAGGCTGACCTGGTCCCAGCTCTCGAGCGACGAGACCACCGGGGCGAGGAACGCGGCCGCGTCAACGATGTCGGAACGGAATGCCGGCAACCCCGCATCCCGCACGGCGTCGAAACCGCCCTTCGGTATGAGCATGGCCGTCTGGTAGTAATCGGGTCGCGGAATCGTGACCACCATGGTCCGTTCGTTCAGGTAGCCGAGCGTCGATGGAGGGGTGACGGCCGGACGGGGCATCCGGAACCACAGCACATCGATGGCGACGCCGAAGTTGCGCACCGGCAGCGCGGACGCGGCCCGCATGCGCGAGTCACGTCCGTCGGCGGCAACGGTGAGCCCCGCCGAGATGTCGAGGGGACCGTCGGGGGTGGATGCCACGACCCCCGTGATCCGTTGGCTGCCGCCGCGGCCGTCCCGGTCGGCGATGCGAAGCCCCACACCGCGGGGGTGCTTGCCCGCATCGGCGTTCTTCGGCAGCCGCAGTTTGCGCCGCAGTCGGGTTGCCTCTGCGTCCATGATCAGGTGGAAATTGGGCATGCCGCGTGCCTCGTCGGCGAGCAGGTCGAGGAAGTCCCACTGCGGCATCAGCGCGATCTCGCGGTTGGGTTTGGGCAGGTGCCGGAAGTCGACGGGGCGCAACCGCGTGCCGTTCACAACTACGTCGAGCCTGTGGATAGAGCTGTGGGGTATTGCCTCGAATTTCTCGCGGAGCCCCAGCTGATCAATGAGATCGAGTGTGGATGGATGAATCGTGTCGCCGCGAAAATCGCGGAAGAAGTCACGATGCTTCTCTAGTACCACCACGTCGATCCCGGCCCGGGCCAGCAGCAGGCCAAGCATCATCCCGGCGGGGCCTCCGCCCACGATGCAGCAGTCGGTCGACAGCGTCTTCGCTCCCATGGTGCTGCAACGATAACCCCGACGGTCGGGTCGTCGACAGTGGTGCTACCCGTTCTCGACGC
This sequence comes from Glaciihabitans sp. dw_435, assembly GCF_018449675.1. Taxonomy (GTDB): domain Bacteria; phylum Actinomycetota; class Actinomycetes; order Actinomycetales; family Microbacteriaceae; genus Glaciihabitans. The sequence goes on from NZ_JAAVUZ010000009.1 coordinate 39,937, forward strand.
GGGTGACGCGCAGCACGACGGCCTGCTCCGGGGCAAGCGGAGGGGCGGCAACGCCGACCTCGCCGAGCACAGCTCCCGACAGCTCGAGGGGCGACGCGGCGTCCGTGGTCATCCACGCCGGGAGCGCGACGGCGAAGTAGCGCGGGGGCGCGCCGAGGTCGATGACCTCCACCCGGTAGCGGGCGAGGGGGTCGAGCCCCGGCAATCGCACCGGGGGAAGGACCGACTGCGGTGAGATGGCGGTGGAGACCACCGCGAAGACCGCGGCCGAACGGTCATCCGCTACGACCCCATGAACCCACTGCGTGGGATCAGTGGGATCCGCCCGCACAACGGTGCCGGAGTGCAGCAGGGGGCGGAGTGCCTTGTACTCGCGCAGCCAGGTGGCGACGGCGACGCGTTCATCGGGGGTCGCGCGGGTGATGTCCCACTCGATGCCGGCCCAGCCGAACAGGGCGGTGGCGAAGCGGAACGCGAGGCCGTGGGTCCTGCCCGTGGTGTGGGCGGTTGCGGCGCCGAGGTGGGCGCCGAAGAACTCGGGCGGGATGAGTGTGCTCGTCCAGCGGTAGATGGACTGGCGCTGCAGCGGGTCGTTGGTGTCGCTCGGCCAGACGCGCGTGGTGCGCCCGAGGATTTCGAGGTCGATGCGGCCCCCGCCCGACGCGCAGGACTCGATTTCGACGCCGGGGTGCGCGGCGAGGAGTTCGTCCATCAGCCGGTAGGCGGCCAGCGTCTGGTCGTGGCTGCTCGCGGTGAAGAGGTCCCGGTTGTGATCCCACTTCAGGTAGGCGATGGGGTAGTCGTCGAGCAGCGCGCTCAACCGCGCGAGCACGCTGGCGTAGGCCGCGGGCTGGGTGAGGTCGAGCACGTACTGGTTTCGGGCCGTCAGTCCCGGCTCGCCGGCGACCGTGCTCAGCACCCACTCCGGGTGTTCGCGCGCCACATCGGAGTCGAGGTTGAGCATCTCGGGCTCGACCCAGAGGCCGAAGTCCATGCCAAGAGAGGTGACGTAGGAGGCGATCGGGCCGAGACCGCCGGGCCAGCGCTCGGCGTCGATCACCCAGTCGCCAAGTCCGCGGGCATCGTTGGTTCTGCGGGACATCCACCCATCGTCCAGAACGAAACGTTCGACGCCGACCTCTGCGCCCACGTCGGCCAGCGACCGCAGGGTTGTCAGGTCGTGGTCGAAGTACACGGCCTCCCAGGTGTTGAGAATCACCGGGCGAACCGCGTCGCTTGCGGCCCTGCGGCTCGTGCGCCGCAGGTACCGGTGGAAGCGCGCCGAGACGCCGTCGAGGCCCACGGCAGAAAATGATCCGATGGCCCAGGGTGTCTCGTATCGCTCACCGGGGGCGAGCACGACCTCGTCACTGGCGAGGAGCTCGCCGAGACCCATCACCGCGGGGCCGTACACCTGGCTCTCGACCCAGACGCGGTGATTGCCGCTCCAGGCGAGATGAACACCCCAGGTCTCGCCCGACCGGAAGCCGAACCCGGGGGTTCCGGCGACCGTGACGAAGGGCGCGTCGTGGCCGGGGCGCCCGTGGCGGATCTCGCGCGCCCATGATCCGGTCGCGAGGTCGCGGCGCTGCGGCTGGCGCTCTGCCGACCAGTGACCGGCGAAGTCGAGAACCTCGGTCGCCTGTGCGGCCACCGGAAGAATGACGTTCAGCTGCTCGAGCGCATACCCGGTGGCTGCGGTGTTGACCACCGCGGCGCGGGCACGCAGCAGTCCCTCGGGCGTCAGCTCATAGTCGAGGGCGACGTCCAGTGCCGCACTGCGCAGGAGCAGGACGACGGATGCCTCGGCGCGGGGTGTCACGGAGACGAGCTCCCATGCTCCCCCGGTGGCGCTGCCGACACCGTGACCGGACAGGGCGGGGCGGCCCTGCCATCCTGCGTCGATCGTCGGGAGCACGGTGGAGCGTAGGGGCAAATCGGGCGAGCTGAACCCGACGGCCGGAACGGCGGCATCGGCGAGCGCCTCGAGGTCGCTCTGGGACAGCTCGCCGAGGTCGGTTCCCCAGTGGATGAATGTGGGTACGGCCGTGCCGCGGGCGTCCAGCACGAAGCTGGTGCCCGCGGCACGGAGGTGGATTACGTGGGAAATGCTGTCTGCTCTTCTACTTCACGGGGATGGACTGCGCCTTGAGGGCCGCAATCGTCTTAGTCTGCCCTGCGGCGAGCGCATCCTGCAGCGTTCCGTTGCCGGTGAGTGCTGCGCCGAAACCATCCGCGACGTCGTTGTAGGTCTGCGTCATCGTCGGGCCCCAGGTGAACGGGCTCACGACCTTGCCGGCCTCGGAGAAGTCCTTGTAGATGGTCTGGTTGCCGTAGAACGCGACCGGGCCCGTGAGGGCCGGCAGCTCGGTGCCCGCGGTGCTGGCCGGGTACAGGTTGGCGCCGGCGATCAGGGCGTTGAGCGCCTCATCGCTGGTGTTCAGCCAGAGCAGGAACTTGGATGCCTCGGCCGGGTGCTTTCCACCCTTGAAGACGACACTCGACGATCCGCCCCATGCTGCCGAGACGTTCGCTCCGGATTCCCACTGCGGCATGGGAGCCACTGCCCAGTCGCCCGTGGTCTTCGGGGCACCGCTGATGATGGTGTTGGCACCCCAGACCGCGGAGACCCAGGTCCAGTCTTCGCCCGTGTTGTAGGCGTTGTTCCACTGGTCGGTGAATCCGGGGATCGTGGTGACGAGCTTCTTGGAGATGAGGTCCTGCCAGTAGCTGGCGACCTTTGTCGACTCGGCAGATGTCAGGTTGACGTCCCAGGAGTCGCCCGTGTTGGTGAACCACTGTCCGCCGGCCTGCGCGACGAGTCCGGCAAACCAGTTGACGTCTCCCTTGGGGAAGTTGGTGATGTTGCCGCCCAGCGCCTTGATCTTGACGGCGTCGGCCGCGTACTCCTCCCACGTGGTCGGGGCTGCGATCCCGGCCTTGTCGAAGAGGTCCTTGCGGTAGAACATCTGCATGGGGCCGGAGTCCTGCGGGATCGCATAGACGGCCGTGTCCTCGCCAAACGTCACCTGGTTCCAGAGTCCGGACGAGAAGTCCGCCTTCGCGTCGGAGACACCCGCGCAGGCAGAGATGTCGGCAAGACCGTCCTGAACACGGAAGGCGGGGAGGGTGTCGTACTCCACCTGTCCGATGTCGGGGGCGTTGCCGGCCTTGAGCTCGTTGAAGAAGTTCTGGTAGGTACCGCTGTTGCCGTTCGGCACGGTCTGCACCTTGACCTGGATCGTGGGGTTCTTCGCGTTCCAGAGTGCGACGACCTTGTCCATTCCGGGAACCCAGGTGGTGAAGTTCAGGGTGACATCGCCCGTGGACGGCGTGCACGAGGACGCAGAGCCGGCCGAGCCCGAGGTGGTTCCAGCGGCGGAACATCCCGCGAGCGCAATCATGGAGAGCGCGGCGATCGCCGCGACCCGTGTGTGTTTCAGTGCCATGTGACTATTTCCAATCGGTGAAGGGACGCGAGGCGGAGGGGTTTCGCTTCGCAGTGCAAACGTCGTTGTTTCCTTACTTGAGCCCACCCGAGCCGAGCCCACCCCTCCAGAACTTCTGGAGGGAGAGGAACGCGACAAGCAGCGGGATGATTGACACAAACGCGCCGACGATAACGAGGGTTCGAATGTCGGGGATCTCATGACCTGCGAGTTCCACGTATAGAGGCCGAGCGTCACGGGGAAGAGCGACTGGTCGCGCAGCATGACGAGCGGAAGAAAGAAGTTGTTCCAGATGGTGACGAACTGGAACAGGAAGATGGTCACCAGCGCGGGAGACATGAGGCGCACGGAGACGGTGAAGAAGGTGCGGATCTCGCCGGAGCCATCGATGCGGGCAGCCTCGATGATTTCGTCGGGAACGCTCGACCCGGCGTAGATACGGCTGAGGTAGACCCCGAACGGGCTCACGATGCTCGGCAGGAAGACAGCCCAGAACGTGTTGGTCAGCTGCACCTGGCTGAAGATGAGGAAGAGCGGAAGCGCGAGGGCCGTCGCCGGCACGAGCACTCCGCCGAGGATCGTGTTGAAGATCGCCTCCCGTCCGCGGAAGCGGTACTTGGACAGCGCATAGCCGCACATCGCCGCGAACACGGTTCCGATACCGCCGGCGATCGCCGCGTACACGATGCTGTTGAGCATCCAGCGCGGGAAGATTCCGCCCTCGTAGGTGAACAGGGACACGATGTTGGTGATGCCGTCCGAGAGGGACGTCGGGGTGAACCACAAGGCGAACGTCGAGTTGAAGTTGTCGAGGGTCTTCGTCGACGAAACCAGCAGCCAGAAGATCGGAATCAGGAAGTACAGGGTGAAGACACCCATGATCAGCATGGCCGCGGCCCGCGACATCGGGCTCTCGGTCTGCGCCTTGGATGGGCGCGGAGTGATGACCCGGCGCGGGACCTTGGTGGCGCGCCGGGACGAGACGTGTGAGGTCATTCTGAGCTCTTCCGCTGGGTGACTCGAAGGAAGGTGAAGGAGAGGACGAACGTTGCCAGCGCGAGGACGACGGAGAACGCGGCCGCGAGGTTGAAGTTCGGAACGGCGGAGGTCGAGTAGATCAGCAGGTTCGGGGTGAACGTGCTGGTGATGGTCGACGTGAACTGCTTGAACACCGCCGGCTCGGTGAGCAGCTGGAGCGTTCCGATGATGGAGAAGACGGCGGTCAGCACTATCGCGGGGGCGACGAGCGGAATCTTGATCGACCAGGCGATGCGGAACTGTCCGGCGCCATCCAGTCGTGCCGCCTCGTAGATCTCGGTCGGGATGGCCAGCAGCGCCGAGTAGATGATCAGCATGTTGTAGCCGACGAAGACCCAGGTGACGACGTTGGCAATGGCCCAGAGGATCGTGCCGCCCGACAGCAGGTCGAAGTGTTCGGTGACGAGCTTGAACGGCGACAGGCTCGGGGAGTACAGATAGCCCCACATGATCGCGGCGATCACGCCCGGCACCGCGTACGGGGCAAAGAATGCGAGACGGAAGAACCGCTTGCCCTTGAGCAGCGGCGAGTCGAGCAGAAGGGCGAACACCAGCGCGAGCCCCAGCATGACCGGCACCTGGATGATGCCGAATACGAGGACCCGGCCGATGGAGCCCCAGAAGTCCGCGCTCTGGAAGACGAGGATGTACTGGCTCAGCCCCCCGAACACCTGCGTCGGTTTTCCGTAGGTGCCTTCGCGGTGGATCACCTGGAGGGACTCCCACACCGCATAAATGATCGGGAGAATGTAGAAGGCGAGGAAGAGCACTCCGAACGGCAGCACGAAGATCGCGATGGCCTTGGCGTTCCTGTTGCGCGGCTTCCGCTGGCGTGGCGGGTCGGCGGTGACCGGTCTGGTTATCCCAGCGGCGGTGGTCGTCATGATGTCTTCCTGTCCTGTCGGATGATGTGGACGCCGCCGGGAGCTACGGACGCGAAGCCGTCAACGGATTCTTGGGTGACCAGGTCAAAACCACGGAACTCGTGATGGATCGGCTGGTCGGTGTGGTTGAGCACAAAGATGTAGTCGCGCTCCTGCGACCGGCGGCGAACTACCTCGGCGCCGGGCGCCACCGTTCCGATCGGGACGACACCCGCCTCGGCCGTGATGGTCGCGAGCAGCCCGATGAGCGCCGCGGGGTCGACGGCGGTCGCGAGGTACCAGCCAACGCCGCGTCCATGGGCGTTGCGCGTAATCGCCGGTACTCCCGCAAGAGGCCCGTCGGCATAGGTCACCCACGCCTCCGCTCCGGTGAGGTGCAGCAGTTCACTCCAGAGGGACCCGGTGGACCCGTCGCTGAGCGACACCGTCTCGTCAGTTCCCAGCGGGTAGAACTCTTCGGAGCGCACGCCGAGCACCTCGCGGAACGCTCCCGGGTACCCACCCGCACGAACGCGGTCATCGGCGTCGACGATCCCGCTGAAGAAGGAGATCACCGCGTGACCGCCACCGGCAACGAAGTCCGTGATGACGGCCGCGTCCTCGTCCGATACGAGGTAGAGGCTCGGCACGACCACGAGCCGGTAGCCGTCGAGCGCCGCGCCGGGCTTCACGATGTCGGCCGTGACGCCCATGCTCCACAGCGCCTCATACAGCTGCTGCACCTGGTCCAGGTAGCGCAGCTCACTCGACGGGTGCGCTTCGAAGTCGGCCGCCCACCACGCCTCCCAGCTGAAGACGATCGCGACGTCGGCGTGCACGGTGGATCCCGCCACTTCCCCGAGACGGCCCATGAGCGCACCCAGTTCGACGGATTCCCGCCAGACACGGCTGTCCACACCGGCGTGCGGCAGCACAGCGGAGTGATACTTCTCGGTGCCCTGCACCGACGCGCGCCACTGGAAGAAGCACACCCCGTCCGCGCCCCGGGCAACGTGGGTGAGTGAGTTACGCATCATCTCGCCGGGGGTCTTTGCCCGATTGAGGGGCTGCCAGTTGACGGCACTCGTGGAGTGCTCCATGAGCAGCCACGGCTGTCCGGACGCGAGGCCGCGCGTGGCATCCGCTGAAAACGACAACTCGCGGTGCGGCACATCGAGCCGGTTGTCGAGGTAGTGGTCGTTGGCGATGAGGTCCATCTTGGGTGCCCACTGCCAGTAGTCCTGGGTGCGGATGTGGGCGGTCACCATGAAGTTCGTCGTGACGGGGATGGTGCTGTGCTCGCGGAGCACCGCGGCCTCCGCCTGGTAGTACGAGAGCAGCTCGTCCGAGCTGAAGCGCGAGAAGTCGATGTTCTGCGTCGGGTTCAAGAACGAGAGGGTCGCCCGGGGAGGGAGGATTTCGTCCCAGTCGGAGTATCGCTGGCTCCAGAACGCGGTGCCCCACGCCTCGTTCAGTCCCTCGATGGTCGCGTAGCGCGCCTGCAGCCACCGGCGAAAGGCCGCGGCCGAGACGTCGCAGTAGCACAGGGCGTTGTGGCAGCCCAGCTCATTGGACACGTGCCAGAGCTTGACCGCCGGGTGGCTGCCGTAGCGCTGTACCGTCGCCTCGACGAGGCGCAGCGCCCGGTCGCGGAAGACGGGAGAGCTGGGGCACCACGCCTGGCGCCCTCCGGGCCAACGTGTCGTGCCGTCGGCGACCTGCGGCAGGATCTCGGGATGCCTCGTGCTGAGCCACGGGGGCGGTGACGAGGTTCCCGTGCCGAGGTTCACACCAATACCGTTCGACTGCAGCAACTCGATGACGGTGTCGAGATCGTCGAAGAAGAACTCGCCATCGCGGGGCTCGACGTGGGACCAGCCAAAGATGTTGATCGCCACGAGGTTGATGCCCGCTTCGCGCATGAGGGCGACGTCTTCACTCCACGTCGCGGGGCCCCACTGCTCGGGGTTGTAGTCGCATCCGTAGATGAGCCCTGCCGTGCCAAGCCCGACGGCGGATGGCAGGGGTGGTTCGGGGTAAGTCACAAGTGTCCTCGACGTCATTGGCGGTGCGCATGTCACTTCACCCACCGCAGACGCGATTTCTGTGAAGGTTCACAGACGCTCTCAAAAAAAATGAGCCGAGCCTCTGTGAACGTTCCCAGAGTAAACGGACGAATCCCGGAATGTCAAAATTTTGTGGTGCGGCGGTGCCCTATTGTGCAATCCAGGCGCGTCCGGTAGGGACGCCGCCCCGTGGCATCCGCCCCTCGCAGACGGCGACGAGTGATCGTCGTGCGCGGCTACGAGCGACCGTTGTGCGCGGCGAGATGGAGGCGCGTGTGCCGCGCTACAGTGGGGCCATGCCCCGTGATAGCTCGCGACCACGCCGAGCGACAATTCACGACGTTGCCGCGGTTTCGGGCATCTCGCGCGGCACGGTGTCCCGGGTGCTCAACGGCGAACCGTACGTCTCGGAGCACGCCCGCATCGCGGTCGAACAAGCCATCGCGCAGGTCGGATACGTGCGAAACACGGCGGCGCGCAACCTCGTCACGCAGCGGTCGCGCGCCATCGCCCTCGTTGTGCACGAGCCGCACTCGCTCGTGCTCGAGGACCCCAACATCGGCAACATCCTGCTGGGGACGAACGCGGTGCTGTCCGAGGCCGACTACCAGATGGTCACCCTGATTCTTGACTCGCAACGCGACAGCGACCGGGTTGCCGAGTACCTGAGGGGAGGATTCGTGGATGGCGCGATCATCCTGTCAGCCCGCGCAGGAGACCCCATCGCGCTTGCCGTTGCGCAGCTCGGAATCCCCGCGTCCTTCGTGGGCCACCCCACCGACACCCCCGACCTTCCCTACATCGGCATCAACAACACCGCGGCAGCCGAGCAGATCACGCGGCGGCTGCTCGCCACGGGGCGCACCCGCGTGGGCATGATCGCCAGCGCGCTTGACCGCGACTCGGGCCACGATCGCCTCGCCGGATTCACCGCGGCGCTCGGGGACGCGTTTGACCCCAACCTCGTGGTGTCCTATCCGCTGTACCAGTACTCGTCCGGCGCCGATGGCATGCGCGAGTTGCTGCGGCGTGACCCGAACATCGACGGCGTCTTCGCCGCGTCGGACGCGATCGCGGCCGGAGCCATGGACGTGCTCAAGCAGGCGGGGCGACGGATTCCCGAGGACGTGGGCATCGTCGGATTCGATGACAGCACCTGGGCGCTGCGCTGCTTTCCGGCGCTCTCGACCGTGCGCCAGCCCGCGGACGCTCTCGGGCGTCGCGCCGCCCAGCAGGTGCTCGACCAGCTCGCGGGCGAGAAGGCCCCCTCGGGCGGTCTGCTGCTCGACACCGAAATCGTCTGGCGCGACTCGGCGTAGGGGCGCCGGGCACACGGTCAGTAGGGGCTAGGCATGACGAGACATCCATTCCTGTTGGCTGCCGCGGTGGGGATCGTCGTTGTCGCGTCCGTCTCCGGGTGCAGTGGCACCCTTACGCTGAACGCACACGATGCGGGAACCGATCTGGTCGCCTGCACACCCGCGGAACCAGTGACGGTCGAATCGCTTGACGTCGATCGTCGTGCCAGCTGTGTTCCGGCGGGAGTCCCACTCGTCTTTCCCGACGGCGCGAGGGTAGATCTGCCGCTCAGCAACGCCGGCACCGGCAGCACAGGCGGCGGTGACGGTCGCGACACCTATACCTACGTTTCGGTGGGCATTTTCGGGCTCTACGCCAGCCACGCATCGGCGAATTGCACAGGATTCCACGAGTGGGGCAGCCCGACCGCGAGAGAACGCGTCCACGAGGCATTCGGCGAGCGATACGGCTGCGATTAGCCGCACGAAGTAGCCTGGCCCGCCGCTCACGACGATCCTGGCGGGAGAAAAAAGCGCGTGGCGGGAGTGAGGACTCCCGCCACGCGCCAGGTTCTCCCGCCGAAGCCTGCGTTTTCTCCCGCCGCACGGGGAACGTGGGTGGTCGGGCGGGGAACGTGGGTGTCGGGCGGACTTAGCTACGGGGTTGCTGCGGCAGCGGCGCGGGCGGCCGCCGGGAGCGCCGCAACCACGCGCGCGATGGCGTCGTCGTCGAAGGCCGCGGAGACGAACCACGCCTCGTAGACCGAGGGCGGAAGTGAGACACCCGCGTCGAGCATCGCGTGGAAGAACGGCGGGTAGCGGAACGCATCCTGCGCCCGCACCTCGTCATAGTTCTGGGGAGCTGTGCTCGAGAACACGAACGAGAAGAGGGTGCCTGCCCGCTGCACGACGTGGGCCACTCCCTCGGCGGTGAGGGCGGTCGATACCGCCGCGGAGATGGTGTCTGCCACTGCGTGGAGTTTCGCGTACACCGCGTCATCCGCTGCCCGCAATGTTGCCAGGCCCGCCGCGACCGCGACCGGGTTCCCGCTCAGCGTGCCCGCCTGGTAGACCGGGCCGAGGGGTGCGAGGTAGTCCATGACGTCGGCGCGACCGCCGAGGGCGGCGAGCGGCATTCCGCCGCCGACGACCTTGCCGAAAGTGACGAGGTCGGGGATCCACGGGGTGGTCTCCGACTCGAGACCCCACCAGCCGGCGGGGCCGACACGGAAGCCGGTGAGGACCTCATCGATGATGGTGAGGGCGCCGTACTCGTGGGCGAGTTTGCTGATCGCGGCGTTGAAGCCGGGTTGCGGCACGACGACACCCATGTTGGCGGCAGCTGCTTCGAAGATGATCGCGGCGATGTTGTCCCCGCGCTCGGCGAAGACCGCGCGAAGCGCCTCGAGGTCGTTGTAGGGCACGACGATGGTCTGCGCCGCGGTCGCCGCCGTGACGCCGGCGGAACCGGGCATCGACAGCGTCGCAAGTCCGGATCCGGCCTCGGCGAGCAAGCCATCGGAGTGACCGTGGTAGTGACCGGCGAACTTGATCAGCAGCTCGCGGCCGGTGAAGCCGCGGGCAAGACGGATGGCCGTCATCGTGGCTTCCGTGCCGGTGGAGACGAGGCGAAGCTTCTCGATGGGAGCGTCGCCCGCCGCGTTGGTGACGCGGGCGCGGACGAGTTCCGCGAGCTCGGTCTCGGCCGGGGTGGATGCCCCGAACGAGAGGCCGCGCGCCGCGGCATCCTGAACCGCCTTCACGGCATCGGGATGGGCATGACCCAGGATGGCCGGACCCCACGAGCTGACGAGGTCGACGTAGTTGCGTCCCTCGACGTCGGTGACGTAGGCGCCGTTGGCCGAGACGAGGAAGCGGGGCGTGCCGCCGACCGAACCGAACGCGCGAACCGGTGAGTTCACACCGCCGGGGATCGAAACGCGGGCGCGGGCGAACTGGTCGTCGTTCTCGCTCACTTGGCGCGCCGTCCGACGCGGCGGGGAATGCCGCTGAGGGTGCGGGCGAGTTCGACCGCGAAGTACGTGAGGATGGCGTCCGCGCCTGCGCGCTTGATGCCGAGGACACTCTCGAAGATGGCTGCCTCGCGGTCGATCCAGCCGTTTGCTGCGGCAGCCTCGATCATCGAGTACTCCCCGCTGATCTGGTACGCCCAGACCGGCACCTCGCTGAACGCGGCGGTGTCGGCGAGCACGTCGAGGTAGCTGCCCGCGGGCTTAACCATGACGATGTCAGCACCCTCGGCGATGTCGAGCGCGACCTCGCGGAGGCCCTCGCGACGGTTGCCCGAGTCGAGCTGGTAGGTGCGGCGGTCTCCGACGAGCGAGGACTGCACGGCCTCGCGGAAGGGACCGTAGAAGGCGGAGGCGTACTTCGCCGCGTAGGCGAGCACGGCGGTATCGGAGTACCCGTTGGCATCGAGGGCGTCACGCACGGCGGCGACCTGGCCGTCCATCATGCCGCTGAGTCCGAGCAACTGGGATCCGGCTGCGGCCTGGGCAAGCGCCATGTCGCGGTAGACGAGCAGGGTTGCGTCGTTGTCGACGCGTCCCTTGTCGTCGAGCACTCCGCAGTGCCCGTGGTCGGTGAACTCGTCGAGGCAGAGATCGGTCTGTACGACCAGTGCGTCACCGACGGTGTCGACGGCGACGCGGGTCGCGACATTGAGGATTCCCTCGGGGTCGACGGCGCCCGAGCCGACGGCGTCCTTGTGCTCGGGGATGCCGAAGAGCATCACTCCACCGATGCCGGCCTCGGCGGCTTCCGCCACGGCAACCTTGAGGCTCTCGAGGGAATGGTGCACGACGCCCGGCATCGACTGAATCGGCACGGGTTCTGTGATGCCCTCGCGCACGAACATGGGCAGAACCAGGTCGGCCGGGTGCAGGCGCGTCTCGGCTACCAGTCGCCGCATGGCGGGAGTGGCACGAAGACGGCGCGGTCGGATGTACGGGTGGAGCGGGTCGGACACGTTAGGCCTCCGGGGCACTGTCGGTCGGGTGTGTGGCATATTCCACGAGGGCCTCCACCAGCGAGGTCGCTGTGCGGTTTTCGGCAATTGCGTGGACGTTCAGTCCGGCCGCGCGCGCGTCATAGGCGGTGCGGGGGCCGATGCAAGCGACCACCGTTTCGTCGGGAATCGGCGCCAGCTGACCGGCAATCTGGCGGGCAACACTGCCCGAGGTAACGAGAATGGCGCGGATGCGGCCGGATGCCACGTCCTCGCGAATGTTCTGGGCGACGGGCACCCCGACAGTCCTATACGCGGCGACAAATCGCGCGTCGAGTCCGAGGGCGGCGAGGCCGCTCACCAGGGTCGGCTCGGCAATGTCGGACTGTGGAACGAGCACGCGTCCGGAAATCTCCGAGCGTGGCCACTCCTTGACGAGTCCGCGCGCGGAGTTATCGGCCTCGGGGACATAGTCAACGCGGTATCCGGCGAGGGACAACGCGGCGCCGGTGGTCTCTCCGACGGCGGCGATCTTGGTGGTGTCGGGGATCACGACGCGCTGGCTCATCAGAACGTCGACGGTGGTGGCGCTGGTGATGACGAGCCAGTCGAACGCGCCATCCTGCAGCTCGCGCAGCGCGCTCTCGAGCGCCGGACCATCACCGGACGACGCAAAGTTGATCATGGGGGCGATCACGGGAAGTGCCCCGAACCCGCGGAGCTCCGCGGCGACGCCGTCGCCCCACTTGCCGCCGCGCGGCACCAGTACGCGCCAGCCCGCGAGCGGCTTCACGCCGGCGGTCACAGGACGCTCCCCGGCGGAACGAGTGACGCCGCCCCGGAGTCCAGAAGATCACGCGCGACGCTCGTCGCTACCTCAATCGAAGGATCTTTCACGTCTGAAACATACAGCGCGTGGGAGCTTGTGATGCGGCGGGACCCGTCGGTGGCGTAAACCCGTGCGGAAAGGAAGAGCAAACCGTCGTCGACCAGGGCATTTGCGCCGATCGGTGCGGCGCAGCCCGCCTCGAGAATGGCGAGCACTGCGCGCTCGGCGTCGACAACGATGCGCGTCGTCTTGTGGTCGAGGGACTGCACCTTTTTCTCATCGCCGGCGCGGACTTCCATGGCCAGCGCTCCCTGTCCGGGTGCGGTGGGCCAGCCGTCAATGCTGAGGTACTCGGTAATGGCGCCAAGGCGCCCAATGCGACCGAGGCCGGCCGCGGCGAGGATGACCGCGTCGAGGCGTCGCTCGGGCGGGGTTGTCTCGTCAAGAACCCGCGCGAGGCGCGAATCGATGTTGCCGCGGATGTCGATGACCTCGACATCGGGGCGGCGCGCACGCAGCTGCGCCACTCGGCGCGGCGACCCGGTACCGACACGGGCTCCCTCGGGAAGCGTGTCCATGGTCAGGCCGTCACGGGCGACCAGGGCGTCACGGGCGTCCTCCCGCTTGGGGATGGCCGCGATGACGAGCCCCGGGTAGGGAGCGGTGGGGAGGTCCTTGAGCGAGTGCACGATCGCGTCGCACTCCCCCGCGATGAGCGCCTCACGCAGGGCGCTCGCGAAGACACCGGTGCCACCGAGACTGGCAAGGGACTCCTTGGAACGGTCGCCCTCGGTGCTGATGACAACGAGCTCGACCGTCAGGCCGGTCTTCGCCGCGAGGGCCTTCGCGACGATTCCGGTCTGGGCAAGGGCGAGCGCGCTGCCACGGGTTCCGATACGGAAGGTGCCGGCGGCCACGGACGGTGACGGCGTCATGGTGCCAAACCCGCCAGCGCGGGCTTGAACCCGAGCCGGACGTTCTCACAGCAGCCTGGGCGGCAGACGTCATACCAGGGGCCGAGCTCCGTCATCGACGGGCGGTCGGCGGTCGGCGTTCCGTTAACGCGCTCCATGACGAGGTCAACGAGACCCGTGACGTAGGCGGGGTGGATGCCGGGGGTGGGAACCCGCACGGCGAACGCTCCGATTTCCTCCGCCGTTTCCATGGCCTCGGTATCGAGGTCCCACTTGACCTCCATGTGGTCGCTCACAAAGCCGAGCGGCACAATGACGAAGGCCTTCGTGCCGGCGGCCGCGAGGTCGCGCATGGCGTCGCTGATGTCGGGCTCGAGCCACGGCATGCTCGGCGGGCCGGAGCGCGACTGGTACACGAGTGACCAGGCGGGCGTGACCTCGTCGGTCGTTGCCGCCTCGATGACGACTTCCGCGACGGCGAGGTGCTGGGCAGCATAGGCGCCGCCGTCACCGAAACCACGCGACTCGGGGCCGCTCTTGGCGGCGTCCGTCGAGGGGATGCTGTGGGTGGAGAAGAGCACGTGCGTCTCGGCGGCGGTGAAGCCCTTCGCCGCGACATCCGCGAGTCCCTGCACGACACCGTCGATGAAGGGCTGCACGAAGCCTGGGTGGTCAAAAAACTGTCGGATCTTGTCGATCTGCAGGGTGTCCCAGAGGTTGGTGGCGTCGAGGCCGATCGCATAGTCCTCGCGGTACTGGCGACAGCTCGAGTAGGAACTGTAGGCGCTCGTGCCGATCGCGATGAGCTTCGTGAAGCCCCGCTCATTGGCCTCGGTCAGCGCGTCGCGAATGTACGGGGCCCAGTTGCGGTTGCCCCAGAGCACGGGAAGGTCGATGCCCCGGCTGGCGAGCTCGGCCTCGAGCGCTGCCTTGAGTTCGCGGTTCTGGCTGTTGATCGGGCTGATGCCGCCGAACGCGCGGTAGTGGTGGGCGACCTCTTCGAGGCGCTCCTCGGGGATGCCGCGGCCACCGGTGACGTTGCGGAGGAAGGGGATGACGTCGTCCTGGCCCTCCGGTCCGCCGAAGCTCGCGAGGAGGATCGCGTCGTAGGCGACGGGCTCTTCGACGTGCTCGGGGCCACTGGCCGCGGCCGACGTCGCGGCGAGCACACGGGCTTGCCCACCCACCCTGTCAAGTTCACCATTGGCGATGGTCATCGCAGCACCTCGGCGATCTCCTCTGGCTGGATGCGACGCCCGGTGTAGAACGGGACCTCTTCGCGCACGTGGCGGCGCGCCTCGGTCTGGCGCAGGTGACGCATGAGGTCGACAAGGTCGACAAGCTCGGGAGCTTCGAGACCGAGAATCCACTCGTAGTCGCCCAGGGCGAACGAGGCGACGGTGTTGGCGAGAACCTGCGGGTACTCGGCACCCTTGCGACCGTGGTCGCGGAGCATCCCGCTGCGCTCGTCCTCGGGAAGGATGTACCACTCGTAGCTGCGCACGAATGGGTAGACGGTGATCCAGGCCTCGGGTGCCTTGTCGCGCATGTAGGCCGGGAGATGGTTCCGCGTGAATTCGGCGTCGCGGTGTACGCCCATCGCGTTCCACGTCGGCAGCAGGTTGGACAGCGGTTCGCTGCGGCGCAGCTCGCGCAGTGCCCACTGCAACTTCTCGGCGTCGGGCCCGTGAACCCAGATCATGATGTCGGCGTCGGCGCGCATGGCGGAGACGTCGTAAAAACCGCGGATGGTCACGCCTGCGGCCTCGACGGCCGCGATTGCGGGCGCGAGATCTCCGCCGGTGAATGGACGAGTGGGGTCACGTCGAAGTACGGCCCAGAGGGTGTAACCCAGGCGGACGGTCTCGGGAGCTTCGGCGCGCGTTTCAGCGCTGATGGTCATGGCCTCTATCCTCCCCCGACCGGGGGCGTAAATCTAATTGAGCTGCCTGTTTTAGGCCATAGCTGGCTGTTTGCTGAGATTTAACGAACGAACCCCACACGACAGGCGTATGGGGCTCGTGACAGGGGCGCCCCGGGGGTGCTCCGGATGGTTCGGTTAGACGATCGCGGCGCGCAGTTCGGCGGCCGCGGCAGCGGGGTCATCCGCTCCGTAAATCGCACCGCCGGCGACGGCGACGGTCGCTCCCGCGCGCTGGACCGCGGCGATGGTCGACACGTTCACACCACCGGCGACGGAGAACGACACGGCGGCAGTCTCGCCGTCGTCGAGCAGCGTCTGGAAGGTGAAGCCCTCTTCGGCCTGCTCGTCGAGTCCGGCGTGCATCTCGACGAACTCGGCGCCGAGCGCGATGACCTCGCGGGCGCGGGTGACCTTGTCGGCGACACCAATGAGGTCGACGACGATGCCCTTGCCGTGCTTGGTGGCGGCCGTGACGGCGCCGACGATCGTGCTGTCGCCGGCGGTGCCGAGAACGGTGACGAGGTCGGCACCGGCGGAGAAGGCGATGTCGGCCTCGAGCTCGCCGGCGTCCATCGTTTTGAGGTCGGCGAAAACGATCTTGTCGGGGTGCGCCTTCTTGATGGCGGTGATGGCGCGCAGGCCCTCGGCCTTGATGAGCGGGGTGCCCAGCTCGATGATGTCGACGTGCGGTGCGACCTTGCCGGCGAGCGCGAGTGCGTCTTCGGTGGTCAGTACGTCCATAGCGACTTGGAGCTTCATGGTGTTCCTTACGGGGGTTGGTGGATTATTCGAGGTTGGAATGCCGTGACCACATCTCGTCGGCCGTCAGACCGGAGACGAGCCAGAGCGCGTGAAAGAGTGCATCGCCGACGACAACAACTGCCTGTTCGAACAGGCCACCGGCGTACTGGGCCGACGCCGTGCCGGCGCGGTCCTGCTTCTGGGCGGCGGGAATCGTGACGACGTCGGATGCGAGCGCCGCCAGGGGCGAATCCGGGGCGGTGGTCAGACACAGCACGCGAGCGCCGACGGACACCGCCGTCTCGGCCGAGCGCAGGATGCCCGCCGTTGTGCCCGACCCGCTGGCAACCAGCAACAGGTCCCCCGCGGCGATGGCGGGCGTGGTCGCGTCTCCGACCACGTAGACGTCGAGGCCGAGGTGCATGAGGCGCATCGCGGTCATGCTGAGGGCGAGACCCGACCGGCCGGCACCGAGCACGAAGACACGGTCGGCCTCGCGCAGACTCCGCGCCGCGGCATCCATCTGGTCCTGATCCAGCCTGCCGGCCACTCCCGCAATCTCGTCGACAATCGTCGACAGGGCGGTGGCGGTGGCGAGAGGTGGGGCTGTGGTCATACCCCCATCTTTCGCCGGACTTCCGGACCGACCGCCCCACCGACCGAATAGACTTCCCCACCCGAACGGGTAGTCACAGCCACCGCGGGTAGGCTTTCCAGATGGCCACGCGCATCGACACCAACCCAATCGAGCTACGGGATGCCCCGGGGCCGGCCCCGTTTGTGGAGACGCTCGGTGCCCTCCACTCCGTGCTGTCGAGTTCGCTGCTCGGAATTGCGCCCGCGTTCTCGCAGATGCTGCAGCCGGCCGTCGCACACTCGGCCCTGGTGATCTTCACCGAGGACTGCACCGGGCGGCCGCAGAAGAAGGCGGGCGATGCGGTAATCATCGACCACGTCACCATCGACGAGCTCGACGCCGTGCGCAGGTCGCTTCCGGCGCAGCGCAGCACCGTCTGGGGCGAGGAGCGGGAGCTCGCCGCGGCCAGCCGCCCGGTCGCCGTCTTCGGTGCGTCCACGGGTGCGCTGCTCGTGCTCACCGACCCGCGCCTCGCGCCCGGGACGACCGCCGCCGACCTGCTGCCCACCATTGCGGCGCTGTGGGAACTCGTGGCCCTGAGCATTCGGCACCAGGTTGCCGCCGCTCCCCCGGCCTACCTGCTCGACTCCCGGGCGGCGTCCGCGGAACGGGCGAGCGCGATCGCCGAACTCACCGATGACCACTCCACCACCCTCGAGTCGCTGCTCGCGGTGCTGCGGTCAACGACCACGAGCGACGAAGCGGCTCGCCAGATCACCGCGGACCTCGCCGCCGGCGCGATGGTGCGGCTGCGCGCGGTATCCGACCGGGACAGGACGCTGACCGAGGAGCCGGTGGCGAAGGCATTCGAGCGACTCCGCGACGACCTCCAGCCCCTCATGCGCTTCGGCAAACTCGACGTGCAGTTCGTGGAGCCTCCCATTGACGGAAGGGCGCTGCCCGGAGAGGTCGCCCACGCCGGCCGGGCCATCGTGCGTGGAGCCGTCCTCGCGCTCATCGAGCAGGTGGACGTATCCCGGGTGCGGGTGCAGTGGAATTGTGATGGCAGCAACCTGCTCATCAATATCCGGGATGACGGACCCGGAGACCTGACGCCGGACGTGTCATCCGTTCGCCAACTGAGCGCCCGGGTGTCGGCGCTGGAGGGCGACCTCCGGATCGAGGCGACTCCCGGCTGGGGATCGGAGATCGCGGTGATGTTGCCGCTGGACGCGCCGTCCGTGCCGCTGGTGACGGCCGACGGCTGGGGGCTCACCGCCCGCGAGCACGAGGTGCTGGAGCTGGTGGCCACGGGCGCACGCAACCGTGCCATCGCCTCCGCTCTGACCATCAGCGAGAACACCGTGAAGTTCCACGTGGCGAGCCTGCTGCGCAAGGTCGGAGCTGCCACGCGCGCGGAACTGGCAGCACTCACGCGCTGACCGGGAGCAGACTGGAAGGAATACTCACCGCCGCAAGGAGGCACCCGTGAAAGCCATCCAGTACACCCGCACCGGCTCCGCTGACGTTCTCGAGAGCGTGGACCGCGCCATCCCCGACGTCGCTGCCGGTGAGGTGCGCGTGCACGTTGCGGTGTCGGGGCTGAACCCGACCGACTGGAAGTCGCGCGCCGGTTCCGGCACGACCGAGACGCTCAGCGAACCCAAGGTTCCCGGGCAGGACGGCGCCGGCGTCATCGACGCGGTCGGAGATGGCATCACGGGTCTGTCGGTCGGCCAGCGGGTGTGGGTGTGGGATGCCGCGTTCCAACGCAGCAACGGAACGAGCCAGGAATACGTCTCCCTGCCTGCTCGCCAGGTCGTTCCGCTGCCGGACGCCGCGTCGTTTGACGTGGGCGCCTCGCTCGGGATCCCGGCGCTGACGGCGCACCGCGCGCTCACCTCGGCGGAGACCGGTCCCTCCCGTCTCGCCCCGGGAGCCCTCGCGGGCCACACGATTCTCGTGACCGGTGGTGCCGGGGCGGTCGGCCACGCGGCGATCCAGCTCGCGACGTGGGCCGGTGCCACCGTCATCACGACGGTCAGCAGCCCCGATAAGGCGGAGCTCGCACGCACGGCGGGGGCCCACCACATCATCAACTACCGCGAGGAAGACGTGGTGGCGCGCGTGCGGGAAATCGCTCCCGACGGCGTGGACACGATCGTGGACGTGAATCTTCGGGCCAACCTCAGCGACGACACGGCCGTCATCGCCCCCGGTGGCACCATCGCGATCTACACCTCGGACGACGAGGACGAGGTGGCCATCCCGGCGCGGGTGAGCATGAGCCGGAACATCCGCTACCAATTCATTCTGACTTACACAACGAGCACCGCTCAGAAGGACGACGCCGTCGCCGCGGTGGCTGCCGCTGTCGCCGATGGCGCGATGGGCGTGGGCGAAGACGCCGGGCTGCCCTTAACGCGCTATCCCCTCGAGAACACGGCAGATGCGCACCGTGCGGTCGAGGGGAATGCGGTGGGAAAGGTCCTGATCGACCTTCCGGGAAACGCTTAGTCGTCGGAGGACAGCGCCCAGGCGACGAGGCTCACGATGCCCACCGCCACGGCGGCACCGCCGGCGAGCCACGGGACCGGGTTCTTGTCGAAGGAAGCTTCCGCCTTCTTCGTCAGCTTCCCGACCTGCTTGGGAACGTTGAGCTTGTCCTCGATCGCGTCGAGGGTGTTCTCGAGCTCCTTGCGCGTCGCTGCGACGCGCGCCTGAATTTCTGAGTCGCTCATGGTTACTCTCGCTTTCCTACGCCACGGATGACGTTGATGTCGAGCTTCACGCCGGAGATCGTCTTTTCCGGCAGGGGTGGGATTGCCTTCTTGAGACTGCGCCAGCCCAGCAAGGCGAGGATGGCGACGACAACAAGGAGCACAAAGGCGACGATGAGGGCGGCGAGCCACCCCGGCATCACGAGAGACAGCGCAAGAATCGCGGCGGTCAGCAGAACGCCGATGAAGAACAGCAGCACCACGACGGCCCCAAGGATGAAGCCAACGCCGATGCCGGCGGCCTTCAGCTTGCGGATGACCTCGGCCTTGAGCAGCTCGATCTCGCCGAGCACGAGCTCGCGGACGAGCGTCGGCAGGTCACCCAGCAGGGCGAAGAGCGACTTCTTCTTCTCGCGCGGAATCTCTGCCATCTGCTACTTCTTCGCTGTGGTGGAGGTTCTGGGGGTCGGCGTCTTGCGCGCCGCGGGCTTGGCGGGTGCTGCCTTGCTCGTCACGGAGCGGGCGGGCGTCGACTTCTTGGAGCCGGCAACCTGCGAGACAACCTTCTTTGCGCCGTCCGCGAGGAACTCGACGACCTCGGGGGCCTTGTCCTTCACGTAGTCCTCGGCGTTGTGCACCTGCTTCTGCACCGGTGCGCTGCTCCAAAACTTGTCGCTCAGGCGCTTGATCTGCTCGTATCGTTCGCGACCGGCGCGGGCACCCAACACGTAGCCGACTCCGACGCCGACAACCAAAAGGATCTTGCCTTTCATGGTGTTCTCCGTTCCGTTTTCTGAATGTATGTTCCAGCGTAGTCCCGGCTACGGGGCAAAGTCTCTGAGCAAATCGCTCGCGCGCGTCTCCGCCTGCGCCACGACTGCCGCCAATCCCGTGCCCGACGCCGTCTCGCCGACCAGCGATATGCCGTTCGGCGTATGCTCCTGACGCTCCGGGCGACGCCACTCGACGATATCGAAGCCCAGCACGCTCCCCGCCGGCAGCGGAACTCCGAGAAGAGCCTCCGCATCGGCACGCGCAATTTCCTCGAGGCCGTCGAGACGTTCGGCGTACGAGAGACGAAGAACGTGTGTGCCCGCTGCCCGCTCGGCCAGCCATGGCCACTTTGCCGTTGCGTGAGTCAGTGCACGGGCGCGGATGCCGGGGGCGCCGGCGGCAACGAGAACTCCGGTTCCCCGAGGCGCTGCATCCAACAGTGGTTGATCCACCACGAGGGTGGCGAGCACCGCGAGGTGGCCCGCGGCGATTGGTGCACCAAGGATTCCCGGTGTCGCGACAACCACGTGCCCGGTAAGCTCCTCGTCGCCGATCATGACGCGACCCTCGTCGACTGCGGTGACGGTGGTGTTCAGCCGCACCTCGACGCCAAAGCGCTCGAGCTCCGCGGCGAGCGCGTCCACGATCCGGTAAATCCCCCCGCGGATGCCGGCGACCGCCGACCCGGCCCGGGCAGTCCGCACTTCGAGTACCGCTCGCGCCAGCGAACCCGTGCGACGCATTCCCGCGCGCACGCCGGGCGCGACCCGATCGAGATCGAGCGAATCGGGCTCGCCCGAGTGCACACCCCGCACGATGGGGGCGACGAGCTTCTCAACGACCGCGTTACCCATGCGCCGACGCACGAGTTCACCGAGGGTCACGGACTTCGCCGCAAACGTGCCGGGCAGCAGCGCCTCCAGGAACGCGCGGAACGCCGCCCCGAATCCGAGCACGGCAATGACATCGGCCGCGAGCGGGGAGCCGGGGATCCCGAGCAGGCTCAGCTTCGGCAGGGGAACGGCGGGTCCCGCCACCTGGTGCAGCCACGCACCTTCGGGGTTGGGCTCCACGATGTCCGCGCCGAGACCCAGCGATGTCGCGAGGGTCGCCACGGTGTTGCCGCGGATGGCAAAACTCTCCGCCCCCGCGTCGAGCGTCAGCCCGCCCACCTCGTGGGAAGTGACGGTGCCGCCAAGATGATCGCTCGCCTCGATGAGGGTCACCGTCATGCCGCCGAGAACGAGCCGGCGGGCGGCCACGAGACCGCCTACGCCACCGCCGACGACGATGGCGTGGGTGCCCTCGTAGGAGGTCTCGACCACATCGGGTTCGTCCCCGGTCACCGGCTCCTCCGGACCGCGGTCCTCGGGCGGGGTGGGGGTCGCGTCAGTCACGCGGTCTCCTAGGCGATGCTGTGGACGAGCTGCACGATGCGAGTGAGCACGTCCGGGTTGGTCTCCGGGGGAACCCCGTGTCCGAGGTTGACGACGTGGGCGGGGGCGACGCGGCCCCGGTCCATGACGTCGCGCACGTGCGCCTCGAGAATGTGCCACGGAGCCCCGAGCAGGGCTGGGTCGATGTTGCCCTGCAGCGGAACTCCGCCGCCGAGGCGACGATCGGCTTCGTCCAGCGGGATGCGCCAGTCGACGCCCATGACGTCGGCGCCGATGCCGTGCATGGCGTGCAGGACCTCGCCGGAACCGACCCCGAAGTGCACCTTCGGAACGTCGAATCCGCGCAGGTGCGACAGCGCGCGCTTCGAGTGGGGCGCAACGCGGCGCAGGTAGTTGACCTCGCTCAGCGAGCCCACCCAGGAGTCGAAGAGCTGGGCAGCGGATGCCCCGGCCGTGATCTGTGCCTTGAGGAACTCACCCGTGATGTCCGCACACCAGTTGAGCAGCGTCGCCCAGGCGTGGGGCTCGGAGTACATCATGGTGCGGGCCCGCAGCTGGTCTTTGGACGGTCCTCCCTCGACGAGGTACGACGCGAGGGTAAAGGGAGCGCCGGCAAAACCGATGAGCGGGGTGGTCCCGAGCTCGGCAACGGTGCGCTGAACTCCCTCGATGATGGGGGCAAGCGCGTCCGGGTCCAGTGGCCGCAACGCCGCGACATCCGACACAGTGCGAATGGGATTCTCGAGAACCGGGCCTCGCCCGGGGACGATTTCGACGTTAACACCTGCGAGTTTCACGGGAATTACGATGTCGCTGAAGAAGATGGCGGCGTCGACGCCATGACGGCGAACGGGCTGCAGCGTGATCTCGCTGGAGAGCTCCGGGTTCAGGCAGGCGTCCAACATCGCTGTACCTACGCGGAGTTCGCGGTATTCCGGCAGCGAGCGACCGGCCTGGCGCATGAACCAGACGGGCGTCTGCTCGGGGCGATCGCCCCGGTACGCGCGGATGAGGGGGGAGTTGGCGGTGCGACCGTCAACCAACGGGTGATTTAAAGGGAGTGGCACGTGGTTAACATTAGAAGGTGCTCCTGTGCTTGACCGCCAACCATCAAAATGCCAGCTTTGACCTTCTCGAGAAGCTGTCCTTCGCAGCACCCGGAGCCGCCACCACCCTGGTCGCCGACAGCGCGATCGTCGAAGGCGCTGTCGTACTGGCGACCTGCAATCGCTTCGAGGCCTACCTCGAGATCGATGACGTTCTGCACGCGAGCGAGAACGCCGCCGCGAACACCATCAACACGATGAGTGCCGCCAGCGGTGTCGATGCCGACGCCCTGCGTAACGTGCTCACGGTGCTGCGCGGCGACGAGGTCGTCGAGCACCTGTTTGCCGTGTCCAGCGGACTCGAATCCGTCGTTGTCGGCGAGGACGAGATCTCCGGCCAGGTGCGCCGTTCGCTCGAGCGTGCGCGCGAGGTCGGCACCACCTCATCCGGTCTCGAACGTCTCTTCCAGAAGGCGACCCAGACCAGCCGCGGCGTCAAGACGCAGACCGCTCTCGGCGGAGCCGGACGTTCGCTCGTGCGCCTCGGCCTCGAGCTCGCCACCAGCCGCGTCACCGACTGGGCGCAGACCCGCGTTCTCCTGGTCGGCACCGGCCAGTACGCAGCCACCACGGTCGTTGCCCTCCGCGACCGCGGCGTCGTGGACATCAGCGTCTTCTCGCCGTCGGGCCGCGCACAGGCCTTCGCCCTCAAGCACGAGCTGCGCGCGCAGTACGACCTCAGCGAGGCCATCGGGGCAAGCGACATCGTGATCACCTGCACCGCGTACGCCGCCGTCGACGCAACGGTCATCCCGAACGACAACCGCCGCCTCATCATCGACCTCGGACTCCCGCGCAACGTCGACCCTGCCGTCGCGTCGCTCCCGGGTGTCGAGCTGCTCGACCTCGAGACGATCAGCCTGCACGCTCCTGTCGAGGCACTCACCGCCGCCGATGACGCCCGCGCGCTCGTCGGCCTTGCCGCCGCCGACTTCGCCGCCGACCGCTCGGTCGAACCCGCCATCGTTGCCCTGCGGTCCCACGTGTTCGACCTGCTCGACGCCGAGATCGCCCGCGCCCGTTCGCGCGGCGCCGGGGATGAAACGGAAGCCGCGCTGCGTCACCTGGCCGGGGTTCTGCTGCACGAGCCATCCGTTCGCGCGCGACTGCTGGCCAAGGAGGGTCGCGCCAACGAGTTCGTCGACGGACTGGACGCCGTGTACGGCGTGCGATCCGCTCTGGTTCAGGATGTCTCGGCCGCCGACATCGAAGACGACCGCGACACCCTCGCCTCGGCGTAATCGCAGCTCCCCACCATCGCGCCCATGCTGCAGGTGACCTCGCCCATCGCGACGGAGCGCCTTCTGCTGCGGCCGATGCTGGCGCGCGACCGGGATGGTCTCTTCGCCTACCAGTCGGATCCCGAGGTCATCCGGTTTCTGCCCTGGCCGCTGCGCACCCGCGAGGAGTCGGCTGCCCACCTCGCCATGCGAATGAAGCTCGACCGCCTCGAGGCCGACGACGACGCGATGGTGCTCGGCATCGAGCTGGACGGCCGCCTCATCGGCGACATCACGCTCTTTCTGCGCAGCATCGAGAACGCGCAGGCCGAGATCGGCTGGGTGTTGAACCCCGAATTTACCGGCAAGGGCTTTGCCGCCGAGGCCGCCGGCGCCGTGCTCGACCTCGCTTTCGGCTCCCTCGGGTCGCACCGCGTGTACGCCCACCTCGATCCGCGCAACGCCGGGTCCGTCGCGTTGTGCCGGCGGCTTGGCATGCGCGAGGAGGCCCACCACGTCGAGTCCGAGCTGTTCAAGGGCGAGTGGGTGGATGTCGGGATTTACGCGATCCTCGCCTCCGAGCGGTCGGCGCTGCGCGCACGGGCCTAGCCTGAACTGCATGGAACCCCGAGCGTTCACCCCCGTCACGATCGACGCGCCTATTCGCACGGAGCGGCTCATCCTGCGGCCGATGACGCTCGACGACGTCGATGACATCCACGCCTACCAGTCGCTCGACGAGGTGTGCCGCTACCTGTTGTTCGAACCCCGGTCGCGCGAGACCGTCGCCGAGAAGGTCGCCTTCTACTCGACGGCCACGACGCTCGAGAAGGACGGCGACTTTCTGCAGCTTGCGCTGGAATTGCCGGCGAGTGCGGATGCCCCGGCCCGTGTTATCGGTGACTCCTACTTCTCCGTCAAGAGCGTCGCGAACCTCGGTGGCGAGATCGGCTGGACGATGCACCCCGACTTCACGGGACGCGGTTACGCCGCCGAGGCCGCCAGCGCCGTGCTCGACTTCGCGTTCACCACCCTCGGACTGCACCGGGTCGCCGCCGACCTGGACCCGCGCAATGACGCGTCCATCGCCCTCTGCCGTCGGCTCGGAATGCGCGAGGAGGCGCACTTCGTCGAGGACCTCGCGTTCCGCGGCGAGTGGGCCGACACGGGAATCTACGCGATACTCGACCGCGAGTGGGCCGCGCGGGTCCGGTAGCCGCGCCCCTGGGGCATCCATTCGTCCTGCGCTGCTGCCTAGGCGATGCCGCCGTTGATGTAAAGCACCTGGCCGTTGACCCAGCGCGCGGGACCGGCGAGGAAGGCGACCGTCTCGGCGATGTCGTCCGGGGTGCCGAGGCGCTCGAGTGGGGCGAGCGACGCGATGTGGTCGATGACCTGCTGCGGCTTGCCGTCGAGGAAGAGCGGGGTGGCGGTCGGTCCGGGAGCGACGACGTTCACGGTGACGTCGCGGCCCCGCAGTTCGCGGGCGAGGATCATCGTGAGCGACTCGACAGCTCCCTTGGTGGCGGCGTAGGCACCGTAGGTCGGCTGCTGCAGGCGTGACACCGAGGTGGAGAAGTTAATGAGTGCGCCACCGGAGCGAAGCTGGCGGGCGGCCAGCTGGGACACGACGAATGTTCCGCGCACGTTGGTGCGCATCATCCGGTCGAAATCGGCGAAGTCGAGGTCGACGATCGGGGACAGCAGCATGACACCGGCCGTGTTGACGACGACATCGACGCCGCCGTACAGCGCCTGGGTCTGCTCGAAGAGTGCCGCCATTTCGGTCTCGTCGGCGATGTCGCCGCCGATCGCGGTGGCGGTGCCGCCCGCCGCGGTGATCGCGTCGACGGTCTCATCGGCGCGGGCCTTGTTGCCGGCGTAGTGCACGACTACCGCCATGCCGTCGGCCGCGAGGCGTTCTGCGGTCGCGCGACCGATGCCGCCGGAACCACCGGTGACGATGGCGACGCGGGTGGTGGTTTCTGACGTGGATGCCACGGAGGAGTCCTTACTCTCATTTATGGACGATTCGTCCACTAGTGACAAATGTAGACTGTTTGTCCATATACTTCAAGTGGCAGGGAGATTTCGTGAGCGAGCAGGGCGTGGCAGTGCGGCAGGGGCGGGGACGCCGACCCGCGGCCGAGGTGCGGCAGGCGGTGCTGACCGCCGCTGGCGAGCTGCTCTTCGAGACCGGCCTGACCGGCATCACGTTCGAGAAGGTCGCCCAGCGGGCGGGCGCGAGCAAGATGACCCTCTACAAGTGGTGGCCGTCCCCGGGCGCTCTCGCCCTCGAGGCGTATTTCGCGGCGGTGAAGGCGTCGCTCGCCTTTCCCGATACCGGCGATGTCGAGCGTGACCTCACCTCGCAATTGCACGCGTTCGTGCACCTGATCACCGAGCAGAGCGGTGGGCGGGTCATCGCGGAACTCGTCGGCGCGGCCCAGACGGACCCCGATCTGGCGTCGGCGTTTGCGGAGAGCTACACGCGCCCGCGCCGCCAGCTCGCGGTCGACACCTTCGTGCGCGCCCAGGAACGGGGCCAGATCCGCGCCGACGTCGATCCGGAGGTGCTCGTGGACCAGCTCTGGGGCGCGTGCTACCACCGCCTGCTGCTGCCGGACCAGCCCCTCACCCTCGCGTTCGCAGACGCCCTCATCCGCAACCTCATGCTGGGGATCCGCGGCCCGGCGTCACCGCACTCCTGACAATCCCGATCGGCGGGAGTTACGTCAGGTTTCGGCGGGAGAAGAAAGCACGCGGCGGGAGTCGTAGCTCCCGCCGGTCGCTTTTTTCTCCCGCCGCCCGGCATTCTGTGCCAGCGAATTGCCCCAGCGTGCGCGATTGCGCGGAGCCCGGCCCGAGCGCACGCCTGCTCCACTACCGTGGGGCCATGACTGACGCCACGTGGAACAGGGTCCCCATCGAGCCGCAGAGCGTGAATGCGCCGCTCTCGGTTTCCGCCGTCTTTCTCGTGCTCCGCATCAATGAGGGCGAGGCTGCCGCGGCGACCGCCCGCGACGTGATCGCCGACATCGGCGGGCTGGTGCGCGCCGTGGGGTTCCGCGACCTGCGGGGCCACCTCTCGTGCAACGTCGGCATCGGCAGCGCCGCCTGGGATCGCTTCGGCCAGTCCGGGCGACCCGCACAGCTGCGGCCGTTCTCCGAGGTCCGCGGCGATGTGCATACTGCGGTGGCGACCGGGGGCGACCTGTTGTTTCACATCAGGGCCGAACGAGCCGACATGTGCTTCGAGCTGGAGCGACTGCTGCTCGGCAAACTGGGCGATGCGGTCACGGTGCTCGACGAGACATCCGGATTCCGCTACTTCGACTCTCGCGACCTGCTTGGCTTCGTCGACGGCACCGAGAACCCGACCGGCCAGGCCATGGCCGAGTCGTCGCTCGTCGGGCACGAGGATCCCGGCTTCGAGGGCGGCAGCTACGTCGTCATTCAGAAGTACCTGCACAATCTCGATGCGTGGGGCGCGCTGTCCACGAGCGACCAGGAGCACATCATCGGCCGCACCAAGTCCGACAACGTCGAGCTTGACCAGGACCCCGCCGACCGCAAGTCGCACAAGTCCCTCAACACCATCGTCGACGTCAATGGTGTCGAGCACGACATCCTGCGCGACAACATGCCCTTCGGCCGCCCCGGGCAGGCCGAGTTCGGCACCTACTTCATCGGGTACGCGCGCGAGCTGTGGGTGATCGAGCAGATGATCCGCGCGATGTTCATCGGAGACCCGCACGGTCAGTACGACCGGATCCTCGACTTTTCCACGGCGAAGACCGGCGCGACGTTCTTTGTGCCGTCGCTCGAGGTGCTGGAGGCGCTCGCGACCGACGCGTAGCAAGACATGGACATGGGGATGCCCCGACCGCCCGATGAGTGGCGGCCGGGGCATCCCGACTCATGTTGTGTGGTTGTTAGTGCTGCGCGCTACTCGGCGGTCGAGTGGTTACGACGACGAGCGAACACCGCTGCGGCTCCGAGGAGGAGAAGCAGCGCGGCGATGCCCAGCTCAGGCGCGACGTTGCTGCCGGTGGTGGCCAGCGTCGGGGTACCCGGCGTTCCCGGAACCTCGGTGAGGGTGAGGCATCCGGTGGGGGCTGCCGCGACCGTCAGGGTGAAGACCCCGCCACCCAGGATGGTGTCAGTGGCATTCCGGGGAATGGCGCGCACCGTATACGTACCGGGAGCCACCGCCGTCACGGCCGAGGTGACCTCGGTCGAACCGATGAAGTAGCGGACGGCGGATTCGGCACCCTCAGGGAAGACGACCGTGATGTTTCCACCCGCGACGGCCCCATCGACACAGCTCGGGTCTGTCGCGAACGCGTCAGCTTCCCAGGCGGCGAAGGTGGGGAGGCAGTCGGCGGGGTCGACGACCAGCGTCCACGAACCGGTGCCGAGCAGCGCGTAACCGGCATCGGCGGTTGCAACCACCGTGTAGGTGCCCGGCGGCACGTTGGTGTACTCGCTCGTGACGGGCGCACCGTTGATCGTGTAGCTGACGTGTGCGGCGGGTGCCACGTGGATCTTGCCCGAGATCGGCGTGACGGAGTCTGCCGTGTCGCTGAGCTGGTCACCGGTGAGCGTCGCGCCATCCAGCGTCTCGGCACCATCGGTGGGGCAGGTCTGGGCCGTCACATCGGCCGCGGCGACAACCGTCTGGGGCGGCGTCGGGCACTCGGTGCGCTGACCGAGATCGAAGGTCCAGCCACCGGCCGGGTAGCCGGTCAGCACTGCCGGAGCGATCGCGACGGCGGTCACGGTGTTGATTCCGGTCTTGCCGTTACCGGTCAACGTGTAGTCGATCGTGGCGGTGTCCGCGGGAACGGCGATGGAACCGTCGGTTCCGCAGGCGGTGATGATCGTGGCGGTGGGAGTGGCGGGAGTCACGACCGGCGGGCACTCGTACCGCTGGCCGAGGTCGAAGGTCCAGCCGCCCGCCGGGTAGCCGGTCAGCACTGCCGGGGCGATCGCGACGGCGGTCACGGTGTTGATTCCGGTCTTGCCGTTACCCGTCAGGGTGTAATCGATCGTCGCGGTGTCGGCGGGAACCACGATGGAACCATCGGTTCCGCACGCGGTGATGATCGTGGCGACCGGGGTCGTCGGTGTCACCACCGGCGGGCACTCGAAACGCTGCCCCAGGTCGAAAGTCCAGCCGCCTGCCGGGTAGCCCGCCAGGACTGCCGGGGCGATACCCTTCGCCGTGACGGTGTTGATTCCGGTCTTGCCGTTACCGGTCAGGGTGTAGTCGATGGTGGCGGTGTCGGCGGGGACGACGATTGATCCATCGGTCCCACACGCGGTGATAGGCGTGGCGGTCGGTGTCGTCGGGGTGACGACGGGTGGCGTCGGGCAGGTGTAGCGCTGTCCGAGGTTGAACGTCCATCCCCCGGCGGGGTACCCCACCAGAACGGCGGGAGCGATGGCCTTCGCGGTGACGGTGTTGATGCCGGTCTTGCCGTTGCCCGTCAGGGTGTAGTCGATCGTCGCAGTGTCCGCGGGAACCACGATGGAACCATCCGTGTCACACGCGGAGATCGGCTTCGCGGTCGGAGTGACCGGGGTCACCTTCGGCGGCGTGTAGCAGTCGGGCGTCAGGGTGACGGTCGTGCCGACCCCGCCGAAGCCCATGGAGCTGAGGAACACCTCCTTGTACGGGTCGCTGGGTGCGTTGAGCACGGCGGTCGGGTACGGCACCGGCGAGCGTCCGGCGTAAATGTCGCCCTGGCCACAGGTCACCGTGGCGCCGTAGTGGTACACGCCGGGGGTGGTGATGGCCGGAAGGGCATTGACGATGTCACGAGCCTGGGGCCAGTAGTCGTTGGTGGTGAACTTCCAGCTCGTGGCAACCACGTAGAGCGGCTGGCACAGCACGCCGGTGGATCCGGCAACGGCCTTCACCGTGACGACACCGTTGTTATCCTCCGGTGCGTACGTGTAGCTGATCGCGGAGTCGGGGATACACGCGGGCGCCGCGGTCTTCACCGCCGTCTTCGCCTTGGCGGTCACGGGGGACTTCGCCGGCGCGGGAGACGCGGTCGGCGCCGCCTGTGCGCTCGTGGCGGCGGGGGTGGGCTCCACTGCTGCGGCAGGAGCGGGAGTAGCTGACGGCGCGGCAGCCGGGGCAGCTGTTGGCGCGGCAGCTGGGGCTTCCGTCGGCGCCGCGGCGGGCTGCGTCGCCGCCGGCGCCTCGGTGGGGGTAGCCGACGGAGTCGTTTCGGGTGCAGACGAAGCTGCGGCATTCGGGGTGGACGTGGCGCTGCTGGTGGGAGCGGTTGTCTCGGCGCTGACCGGGGCAACCGCACCTGCGGTTGTCAGCGCTATGGCGAGCAAGGCTGTAGTCAGCCCGGCGATTTTCTTGTTCATGGGTTAGCGGTCTCCTGATATATCGGGTAAAAGGAATACGCAAGCGGGCGCGCCAAATAACGCCACCCACAGGGCAGCGGGGACACAAACGTGTCATAGGAAACGTCTACAAGCGACGGACGCAGCGGCTCAGAATGGCCAGAAATCGTCCGCGATCACAACGGTTAGTCTTCACCTCTCGAATGCACACAGTCGGGTCGGAATCAGCGTTCGGGTCGCCTTTTCCCAGGTGCATCGGTCAAGCTATCAGGTCCCCCGAAAAGGGGACAAGAGACTTGACTTAATCCAAATTGCTGCTACGTGACATAAGCTCACCGTGAGTCGTAGTTGGCCCGTCCCCGGGCCTCGGCCTCAGTGCACGTACTCGAGAATGTCGAGGCCAATCGTCCGCATCGCGTCAAGCACTGCCATGCGCATTGCCAGTTCGTCGTCGGAGAACTGCACTGTCACCGAATAGGCGACGGACGAGCGGATGCCGCGAAACGCGCCCACCTCGGCACGGATGCCCGCTCCCGATCCGGTCTTATTGATCAGAAGCGAGTTGTGGTCAGTAGTTTCGTGCGCCAGCGGATCCATGCCGAAGGCGCTCGCCACCAGCGAGGTATCGGAGTTGAGGGACAACCAGCCGATGACCCGCTCACTGGTCGTGACGTCGACGACCTCCCCACGCGCGAGCGCTCCGACCAGCCACGCCAGCTCCGCGGTCGATCCAACGGACACCTGGGGCGCGTCATCCGGCCCGCGCACGTCCCGCGCTCGGTCCAGCAGCGCTGTGCGGGCGAGGCCCAGTGACTCCGCGCGGGCGCGCACGGCGTCCAGACCCACGTGGCGCAGCAGGGCATTGGTTGCCAGGTTGTCGTCCGTGGCGCCCACGAGGGCGGCGAGGTCCGCCACCGGAAGCGATGGCGCCTGCAGGTACTGCCAGATGCCCGCGCCGCCGGCGACATCCGCCGGGGACTTGTCCAGAATCGCGTACGCCGAGAACTCCCGGGACGTGAGTCGCGCCGCCACCTCGATGAGAAGCAGGATCTTGCCGATGCCGCCCGTCGGCAGCACTATCCGGTCGTCGATGCCGACGAGGACGCGGCTGGTGCGCAGGTCGATGACGTTCGCCGACACCGTCGCGCCCGCGTAGGCGAGAGCGCCGAGTTCGCGGAAGGTGGCGGCGAAGTTCTCGCCACCACCGAGGGCGCCATGACGCGACAGCCGGGGCTCGAGGGCCCTACTGCGCCGCCCTCGCGCCCGTTCCACGTCTGCCACGTCTCACTTTTCCTGGTGCGTCGGGAACCGACGCGTCACCAGATGGTGACGCGCTCGTCCGGAGCCAGCCACAGCGCGTCTGATTCCGTCACGCCAAAGGTGTCGTAGTACTCGTCGATGTTGCGCACGATCTGGTTGCACCGGAACTCGTTGGGCGAGTGCGGGTCGATCGAGAGCAGGCGGATGACCTCTTCGTCGCGGGACTTCTGCTGCCAGGCCTGTGCCCAGGAGAGGAAGAATCGCTCTGCCCCCGACAGCCCGTCAACGACCGCCGGCTCTGCGCCGTCGAGGGAGATCAGATACGCCTTCCAGGCGATGGCAAGACCGCCGAGGTCGCCGATGTTCTCGCCAATGGTGAGTGCGCCGTTGACGTGCTGCGTCGGCACCTGCGCCGGAGCGAGCGCGTTGTACTGCGCGATGAGCGAGCTCGTGCGCTTCTCGAACGCCGCCTTGTCATCGGCCGTCCACCAGTCAGTGAGCTTGCCGTCGCCGTCGTACTTGGCTCCCTGGTCGTCGAAGCCGTGGCCGATCTCGTGGCCGATCACCGCACCGATCGCCCCGTAGTTGGCCGCGGCATCGCGAGCCTCATCGAAGAACGGGAACTGCAGGATGGCGGCGGGGAACACGATCTCGTTCATGCCCGGGTTGTAGTACGCGTTGATCGTCTGCGGCGTCATGAACCATTCGTCACGGTCGATCGGCTGGCCGATCTTGCCGAGCTCACGCTGGAATTCGAACTCGTTGGCCGCGGCAACGTTGCCGAGCAGGTCATCGGCGGAGATCTGCAGGGTGGAGTAGTCGCGCCATTTCGCCGGGAAGCCGATCTTGGGCGTGAACTTTTCGAGCTTCTCGATCGCGCGGGCACGCGTGGGTGGGGTCATCCACTCAAGATTGGTGATGCTCTGCCGGTAGGCCTCGATGAGGTTGGCGACGAGGGTGTCCATCGCGACCTTCGCCTCGGGCTTGAAGTGGCGGTCCACGTAGATGTGTCCGACGGCCTCGCCGAGTGAGCCCTCCACCATGGAGACGCCGCGCTTCCAGCGGGCACGCAGTTCGGGGGTGCCGGTGAGGGCGCGGCCGTAGAAGTCAAAGTTCGCTTCGACGAAGTCGGAACTGAGGTACGCGGCGTTCGACCGAACGATGCGCCACGCGGCCCAGTCGCGGAGCGCGTCGAGGCGCTCGGGAACGAGAACCGTCTGCAGGGCGGAGACGAAGCTGGGCTCGCGCACGACGACCTCGTTGAGCGAGCCATCCGGAACACCGATGGCCGACAGCCACACGTCGAGGTCGACGGTGCCGGCGAGCTCGCTTAATTCGTCCCACGTCTTCAGGTTGTAGGTCGCGTCGTTGTCGCGGGTGCGCACGTTGTCCCAGTGGTGTGAGGCGAGCTCGGTCTCCACGGCGAGGATGCGGGCGGCGCGGGCGTCGACGTCGTCCAGTCCGGCGAGGGTCAGGATGCGGCGCAGGTACTCCACGTACTTGGTGCGAATCTCGGCGAACTTCTCGTCGCGGTAGTACGACTCGTCGGGGAGGCCGAGCCCACCCTGCTCGATGAGCACGAGGTAGCGCTCGGGGTCGCCCGGGTCGGTGTCGACGAAGAGTTGGAAGAAGCCGCTCGTTCCCTTGCGCTCGAACTGTCCCAGCAGGCGCAGGAGCGAGTCGATCGAGTCGACCGCCGCCACTTCGGCCAACAGGGGAAGCAGCGGGGCGGCACCCAGTGCCTCGATGCGGGCCTCGTCCATGTAGCTGGAGTAGAGGTCACCGATCTTGCGCTGCTCACTGCCCGGCGTGGCATCCTGAGCCTCTTCAATGATCGCGCGAACCGCACGCTCCGCCTCTTCGGCCAGCAGGTAGAAGGAGCCGTACCGCGCCTTGTCGGAGGGGATCTGCGTGCGCTCAATCCACTTGCCGTTGACATGACGGTAGAGGTCGTCTTGCGGACGCACGCTCTCGTCGAGTTCGGTGAGGACGATTCCGGACGGGAGGGGAGTCGAGGGGCTCATAAGCATCAACACTATGCCGTGACCACTGACGCTGCACGTCGGAGGTCGCCGCTACAGTCGACGTATCGCCGCCCTGACTTTACGCTCGCCCCTCGACCGGGATATCGCACGTCTCGCCGTGCCCGCGCTCGGTGCTCTCGTCGCCGAACCGCTCTTCCTGCTGACCGATACGGCGCTCGTTGGGCATCTGGGTGCCGCGCAGCTGGCGGGCCTCGGGCTGGCCAGTGCCGTTCTGCAGACGATCGTCGGGCTGCTGGTGTTCCTCGCCTACGCGACCACGCCCACGGTAGCGCGACGACTCGGCGCGGGAGACCGCACCGGCGCCATCCGCGCGGGCATCGACGGGCTGTGGCTGGCCGCCCTGGTCGGCGCGGTACTGCTGGTGGTGGGGTTGTGGACGAGCGGATGGCTCGTGGGCCTGTTCCACGCCGATGCCGCAACCACGCACGCCGCCTATACCTACCTCTCGCTGTCGCTCTGGGGGCTGCCGGCCATGCTGTTGGTGCTCGCGGCGACCGGACTGCTGCGCGGGCTGCAGGACACCCGCACTCCCCTTATCGTCGCGGGAGCGGGGTTCGGAGCGAACGCGGTGCTGAACGCGGTCTTCATCTACGGGTTCGGCTGGGGCATCGCCGGGAGCGCCGCAGGCACCGTCGTCGCCCAGTGGGCGATGGCCGCCGTCTACCTCGTGATTGCCGTTCGGGCGGCGCGCAGGTTCAACGCGCCCCTGCGCCCCGGCCTCGATGGTGTGGGCGGGGCCGCGCGCGCCGGAGGGTGGCTGCTGCTGCGCACGGCATCGCTGCGGGCGGCCCTGCTCGCCACGACGGTGGTCGCCACGGGTATGGGCACCGAGTCGCTCGCGGCAGTGCAGATCGCGATGACCCTGTTCTTCACCCTCGCGTTCGTGCTCGACTCCCTCGCCATTGCCGGGCAGGCGATGATCGGGCACGGTCTCGGTTCCGCCGACGTGGTGCGGGTGCGCGCGATCACCCGGCGGCTGGTGCAGCTGGGTCTCGGCAGCGGGATCGCGCTGGGCGTGGTGCTCATACTGCTGGCGTGGGTCATTGGCGGAGTGTTCACGTCCGACCGGGTCATCCTGAACCTGCTGCCGGCCGTCGTGCTGGTGATGGCCGCGGGCGTGCCTCTGGCGGGCTACGTGTTTGTGCTCGATGGCGTGCTGATTGGTGCGGGCGATGCGCGCTACCTCGCCCTGACGGGGCTGGTGAATCTCGCGGTCTATGTGCCGCTGCTGGTGATCGTGGCGGTGACCGACGCCGGCGTTGTCTGGCTCTGGGTCGCCTTCGGCATCGGATACCTCGGTGCGCGGGCCGTCACCCTCGGGCTCCGCGCGCGCGGCGAACGCTGGATCGTTACGGGGTAGCCGGCGCCGTCGTGTTGCCGACGTGGAAGACGCTGCTGAAGTTGACGGGCTCGACGTCCTCGCCCTCGAGGAGCCGCATGACGGCTTCCCCGGCCGCACGGCCCTTGTCGACCGCGGGCTGCACCAGCGTGGTCAGCTCGTACGGCTCGAGGCCGTCGAGACGCACGCCGTCGAATCCGATGACGCTGAGGTCGTGGGGAACCGCGATGCCCAGCTCTTCCGCCGCGCGGATTACGCCGAGTGCGAGCAGGTCGCTCTGGGCGATGATGGCGGTGGGACGGGCGGATGGATGCTGCAACAGCGCGAACCCCGCACGACGCCCCGCCTCGATCGAACTGCCGGAGGCGATGTAGCCCCCGACGCCCGGAAAGACATCGGTGACGCCGCGCAGCCGCTCGATTGCGGTGTACGAGGTGGCGGTGGCTTCCCACTCCGCGGGGATGGGGCCGCTCGTGTGCTGCGGGTCCAGTGGAAGCGTGACGACGGCGACGCGCTCGTGGCCGAGCTCGCGGAGGTACCGGGCAGCGAGAGCCGACGCCGGGCGGTTGTCGAGGCCGATGGCCAGCACGCCAGGGATGTCGTCCGCCTCGATGGCGACGATCGGCATGCCGCGCTGGCGCAAGGTGGCGACGGTCTCATTCAGTCGGGTGCTGCACCCGACGAGGATCACGGCGTCCATCGGAGCAGACGCGATCGTCGCGCGGTTATCGCCGGTCTCGGTGAGGAGAAGGAGTCCCGCTCCCGCGGCCCCCGCGACATCGGCGATGCCGTCGAGCATGGCGATGTTGATGGGATCGCGGAACGCATCGCTCAGGCGGTCCTCGATGACGACGCCCACCACTCCCGAGCGACCGCGGCGGAGCGACTGCGCCCGCGGATCGGGACCGGCGTAGCCGAGCGTCTCGGCTGCGGCGAGTACCTTCGCGCGGGTGGCGGCCGATACCGGGCCGGCTCCGCTGAACGCGAGGGATGCCGTCGACCCCGACACTCCCGCGAGCGCGGCGACCGCGGCGAGATTGGGCCGTGCGTGCGAATCGCTTGCCTCGGGCTTCATGGATTGGTAGCTTAGTCGAATCGAATCGATCGAATCGATTCGATACTTCTCAGAACCGCCGTCGTTCCTAAGGAATCTCCATGTCTCAGACCTCCGCGACACCCTCGAGTTACGCGGGCGGTCTCAGTCGCGCGCAGGTCGTGGCCTGGCGAAACAGCCTCTTCCTGATCTTCTCGCTGTGTGGCCTCGGGCTCTCCAGCTGGGTCGCCCGCGTGCCGGCCGTGCGGGACGCGCTGCACGCGTCCACCGCCGAGATGGGACTGCTGATCTTCGGCATCGCCGCCGGGTCGATCATTGGTCTGCTCGCCTCGAGCCACGTCATCGCACGCTTCGGCGCCGCGACCACGATGGCGTGGTGCCTGACCATCGGTTCCGTCGGTTTCGTCATCGCGGGACTCGGCGCGACTTTCGGCCCCAGCTTTGGTGTCGTCTTTATCGGACTCGCCATCTTCGGGGCATCCACTGGCATGTGCGACGTGTCAATGAACGTGAGCGGCGCTGCCAACGAGCGCGTTCTTCGCCGCACGATCATGCCGATCTACCACGCGTTCTTCAGCTTCGGCACGATGGTCGGTGCCGGCCTCGGAGCGATCGCCGAGGGTATCCACCTGCCCATCGCGGTGCACGCGCTGATCGTTGGAGCTCTCATGACCGGCGGCGTCTGGATCGGCGTGCGCAACCTGCAGTCCGAACACATCGTGCCCGACGGTGAAGCCGAGGTTCCGGCCGACGACCACTCGAAGACGTGGCGCGGACGCCTGAGCATCTGGCGCCAGCCCGCCACCCTGCTCATCGGACTCATCGTTCTCGGCATGGCCTTCACCGAGGGCACCGCGAACGACTGGCTCGCCCTCGCCATGGTCGACGGGCACGGAGTCTCCAATGCCAACGGTGCGTTGATCTTCGGCATCTTCGTCACCGCAATGACCGCCGGGCGCCTCCTCGGGGTCAAGGTGCTCGACCGGTACGGTCGCGTGCCGGTGCTGCGCGGATCCACGGTCCTTGCCGCGGTCGGGCTGATCCTCGTGATCTTCGTTCCCTGGGTATGGGTCGCCGTCATCGGCGTGGTGCTCTGGGGCCTCGGCGCCTCGCTCGGCTTCCCGGTGGGCATGTCCGCCGCCGCCGACAACCCCAAGACCGCCGCCGCCCGCGTGAGCGCTGTCGCCACCATCGGCTACACCTCGTTCCTCGTCGGGCCTCCCCTCATCGGGTTCCTCGGCGAGCAGGTCGGCATCCTCAACGCGCTGCTCGTGACCCTGGTGCTCGTCGCCATCAGCGGCCTCGCGTCGGGCGCCGCCCGCGAGCCCGAGTCGGTGCGCCCCCGCAACCGCAAGACGGCGCCGGTGCCCGCGAGCCGGTAACCTCGACGGGTGCGTCTCGTCATAGCCCGGTGTTCCGTCGACTACGCGGGTCGCCTCAGCGCGCACCTGCCCCTCGCAACCCGCCTCCTCCTCGTCAAGAGTGACGGCAGTGTTCTCGTGCACTCCGATTCACTGTCGTACAAGCCGCTCAACTGGATGAGCCCGCCGTGCACGATCGCGATGGTCGAGCCCGACAGCGAGCAGGCGGATGCCGGCGTCACCGAGATCTGGAAGGTCGCGCAGGCGAAGACCGCCGACCTCCTCATGATCTCCATCCACGAGATCCTGCACGACAGCTCGCACGAGCTCGGTTTCGACCCCGGCCTCACCAAGGACGGCGCCGAGTCCGACCTGCAAAAGCTCCTCGCGGAGCAGATCGAACTCCTCGGCGAGGGCTTCACCTTCGTGCGCCGTGAGTTCATGACGGCGATCGGTCCCGTGGATATTTTGGCGCGGGATGCCTCGGGCAAGTCGGTCGCCGTGGAGATCAAGCGTCGCGGGGACATCGATGGCGTTGAGCAACTTACCCGCTACCTCGAGCTGATGAACCGCGATCCTCACCTGGCTCCGGTCACGGGAGTGTTTGCCGCGCAGGAGATCAAACCCCAGGCCCGCACGCTGGCCGAGGACCGAGGCATCCGCTGCCTGCTCCTCGACTACGACGCGATGCGCGGCATGGACGACAGCCACCTGCGCCTGTTCTAACCGGCGCCGGCTGAGGGCCGGGCTAACTGGCGCAGGCCGGGCCCGCGCTCTCACTGGCGCGCCGGGCGACCGGCCGCGCCCGCGCTACTCCTGCGGCTTGTCGACCGGGGTCTCCAGCACCCACGCGCCCGACAACACGATGTTGTCGGTGAGGGTGAGAAGCAGATCCGTCTGCGCTACCTGCGGGCTGGAGAAGGCGACGAGGCAGAGCCCGCGGTGGTCGGGGAACTCGAGCCAGTAGTCGGCCAGCAGCAACGGGATGTTTGCGGCGCCGAGCTCTTCGGGCCCCGCGACCGTGCGGCTGTGGCGCAGGAGCGGCCCGCCGGGGGTGTCGGCCTCGAGCAGCTGGGCGCCCTCGGCGAGGCTCTGCTGCAGCTTGCCACCCATGCGGTCGAGGTGGCTGACGCTCGTGATCGCCGGGCCCAGCTCCTGCCAGTAGAGAACGACGTTCAGGGCGAGCGCGCCCTCCTTCGAGCGCTGCAGCAGGTACGCGAGGAACTGCGCGCCTCCGGCCGCCGCGCGCACGCACGACTCGGTGAGCCACGCAGCGAGCTCGGTGTGCAGCACGGGCGCCGCCTTGATCTTCTTGAGCTGGCGGTCGACGAGGGTGGCGATCTGCTTGTCGCGCTCCACCTCGTCGAGCAGGTTGATCGGGAACCAGTCGCCGGCCAGCGGAAGGTCGAAGCCGGTAACGCGGGATGCCGCGGGGTCGCCGTCAACCGGAAAGTTGGGGAGACTGCGCGCGTCGTCAGCCCCGGAGGTGGCCCACTCGACCTCGTCGTCCTCGGGACGTGGCTCGAGGATCGCCAGCACATCGGAGGGGGACGCCGTCATGGCGTGCGGACTGGCCGGATCGAAGGTGACGGCGCTCAGGAACTCGACGTGCTCGGCAAGGAACGGCGCGAGCGAGCTGCCGCGCTGGAGGCCGAACTCGCGGTCGGGCGCCTCCCCGATGAAGGCCGCGAACGCCTCGGTCGACGAAAAGAGGCACAGCTCCCATTCGGGGTTTTCTGGCGTCGCGCCGGCGGTACCGAAGATGCGGATCTCGCTGGTGCCACCTTCGCGGCGAAGCAGGGGCACCACAACGTAGTCGAGGCGCAGCGCACGGCCGATCGCGTCGACGTCGCGGGCGGTGAGCGCGGCCGCGAGCGGGGCGGACCCGACCTCGGGCAGCGCGGCGACCGGAAGCTCGGCGGGGAACTCCCCACCGGTGTTGTCGTTGGAGTCAGTCATGGGAGACCTCTCTGATCAGGTCGCGGGATCCGACGAGCAGTTCGCAGACCGGTTCGCGCTCACCCCGCATGATGGCGGCGGACGCGGTGGAATCATTTTCCCCCGCGAGCACCTCGTACACGAGCACCGTGGCCGCGGGTCCGTCGAGGCTGGGCGCGGGGGTCGCCAGCGGTCCGGCGAGGAACGTGAGCGCGCGCGGCCAGCCCTCGGGCCGGCGAAGCGCGGAGAACAGGGGTAGATAGGGCGGGAATTCGCGGTCGAGGATTTTCACCGGGAAGTCGCCGTAGCGACCGCTCACGTCGTGACCCCACATCGCGGTGGCGTAGTCCCCCGCGTAGTTCGGGTCACGCAGCCACGGTTCGGTCGCTTCTGTCGTCGACCGCGCGGCATCCAGCGTCGCCTGGATCCCCCGGGCGCGCTCCACGCCCGAGGTGAAGAACACGGTGCCGATGGCACGGGGCGCGTCCGCGACTCCGGAGAGCACGAGCTTCTTCGCCGCCGCTGGCGTCAGCGCGGGGTCGACGGGGTAGAGAACGCACTCCGCTTCCCAGGAGCCCTGCTCCGTGGCATCCGCCTGGCTGACATTGATCTGCTGGGCATAGAAGTAATCCGTGGCGGAGTCGTCGCCGCGCACAAACACGTCGCCGAAACCGGCGAACTTCGCCGACGCCACCAGCTGCCGCCCCTGAAAACCGGGCAGGTCGGAGTAGGCGCCGACGGCGATCGGGAAGTCCAGCTCGGCGACCGTTTTTCGCGACCAGATCACGGCAGAACGAACGGCACGTCATCGAGCACCGTGATGGCGCCCGGCTGCGCGGTGCGGGGAATGATGTACTCGGGAGCACCACCCAGATAGCCGTCATACGGAAGCCCGTGACGCGATTTCAGAACCGCACTGGCGTCGTCGAGGCGGGCGACGACCACGCGGTCCATGGTGTTGACGTCGGGCAACCCGAGCTGCATGCGCGGGTTGGGAAGCGTGCGGGGGTCGACAGGGCTCCACGATCCGCCGGCGGAATCGGCGCCGCCGCCGTAGGTGCGGTAGACGGGCCGGCCCGCCGTGGGCTTGGGTACCGGAGTGCGCATGTCGGTGACGTACTGGCGCACGTTAGCGGGCTTCAGCCTGATCGCCTGGCGCACCGTGAGCTGCTGGCCGACCTTCATGGTGACCTTCTCTGCGGTGAGCAACCGGCCGACCACCTTGACGGCGGCACCCATTCCCACGACGGAGAGCACCGCGCCGACGACACTGATCGCCGCTTCGCCCCAGGTGCGGTCACCGGTGGAGGCGAGAACGACGTTGCCGATCGCGTTGACGACGGCGGCGACACCGGCGACCACGAGGAGCGCGGCTCCCAGGACCTGGCCGACGACGGGAATCCACGAGACGAGCAGCGCCAGCACACCGGCGATCATCGCGACGTTGCCGGCGATGTCGGTGATGGCCGTGAGGACGTCCTTGCCCCAGTCATCCCACCAGCTGTCGCCGAGGTCGTCGGACTTCGTGATGTCTTCGATGCTGGAGATCGCCGTTTCTGCCGCGGTGTCACGGTGGCTGATGGCGTCGTGCACCCGTCCCGTGGCGGCCTGAACCGCGTACGTGGCCGATCCCGCGTCCTGCTCCGAGTTGTCGGCCAGCTGGGTGTAGACGAGCTTCTGGGCGGGGTCTGTCTCGTGCTCGGCGAGACGCAGGTAGTGCTGATGGCTCGTTGTCGAGTCATCCGCCATGTCCTTGGCACTGCGGGCGCTCAGGAGCGCATCCGCTGATTCCCGCTGGGCCGACTCGAGTTCTGGCGCGTAGGCAAGCAGGGCGTTGCCGACCGCGGCGTAGCGCGAGTAGGCACGGCCCACGTTGTCGGCCACCTCGGTCGACTTCTCCTGCAGGGCGTCGGCCGCGAGCGAAATCGCCAGCGTGCCCGAGTCGAGCGACCGCAGGCGGCGCTCGGCACTGTGGATCGCTTCGGCGACGTCGAGGTAGTCCTGGCCGCCCGAGCGAACGATCGACGGGTCACCGGGAATGGGATCGGAGGTATAGCCGACGGGCGTCCAGTCGGTGGGGCGCATCAGACGGCTCCCCGCGGGTTCGCGCTGGAGGGCGAGCCGTCGTCGGTGAGCGCCTGTGCGAGCTGGGTGTCGGTGTCGTCAAACCCGCCGGCGATGCCCTTTGCGGCGTCCGCGACGAACGAGATCGAGTCGACCATTTCCTTGCGGCGATCGTCCCAGCCGTGGGCAAAGTCGGTGATCGCGGAGGCAAGGCCCTCGTGGCCGACCGCCTCGGCGATGGTGTCGCTGCGGGTGTTGGCATGCTCGAACTCGCTCGCGATGAGCGCCATGTCGGTGCCGAGATCCCGCATTGTGTCGGTGTTCATCCGCAGATCAACCACAGTTACCCCCGTATTCCTGCTGCCGTGCGCACGCGTCGTATGAGTTATCCACGAAATTGGCTCAGATACAGGATGACACTAAGTGGGGTCATCCGGCCAGCCAATCCCCCTCATCCGGGGGCTTTAGGCTTAGCGCGTGAGTTCTGGTTATAGCGCGATACTGTTTGACCTCGACGGCACGATCACGGACTCCGCCCCCGGAATCACCGCGACCCTGTCGTACACCTTCGAGCGCCTCGGCCTTCCGCCCGCGTCGCCCGAGGAGTTGCTGCGCTACGTCGGGCCGCCGCTGCTCGATTCGTTCCGGGATATCGCGAAGATGGACCAGGAGCTGTCGGACAGGGCGCTCGACATCTACCGCGAGAAGTACCTCAACGACGGTGCCTACGACAGCAGTCTGTACCCGGGCGTTGCCGAACTCATCAAGCGCATTGGCGCCAGCCCGCTGCCGATGTCGCTCGCAACCTCGAAGCCCGAGCTGCCCGCGACGCTGATCCTCGAGCACTACGGACTGGCTACCCAGTTCGACGTGATCACCGGCGCCTCCGCTGACGAGGTGCGCAGCGCCAAGAAGGACGTGGTGGCCGAGGCGCTGGTGCGCCTGAAGGCCCTTGGCGCGGACCTGTCGAACCCGGTGCTGATCGGGGACCGCAAGCACGATGTCGAGGGGGCCGCCGCGAACGGTGTTCCCACGATCTTCGTCACCTGGGGTTACGGCTCCGTGGAGGAGCAGGCCGGTGCAGTTGCCGTCGTGGATACCCCCGAGCAACTGGCGGCGCTGCTGTTCTGAGCCCGGCCCGGGGCATCCGCTCGCCGCTACTGCGTGGAGATGGTGCTGACTCGCTACTGCGTGGTTGTGACTCGCCGTCGGGCGGCGCTATTGCGCAGGCGTGGGTGACTCGCTGTCGGGCCGCTCTACTGCGCGGTCGTGGGCGAGTCGCTGTCGGCCAGCAGGAACGCGCGGTGTTCGGCGGCGGTAGGACAGTGGATGCGCGTTGCCGTGCGGGCATCTCCCGTGACGCCGCGCTCGATCCGGT
Organism: Glaciihabitans sp. dw_435; assembly: GCF_018449675.1. GTDB lineage: Bacteria > Actinomycetota > Actinomycetes > Actinomycetales > Microbacteriaceae > Glaciihabitans. Next base: position 82,629 of record NZ_JAAVUZ010000009.1, read on the forward strand.
GTTCACTCATCGGCATGCCGCAGACCGGACAGGGCTTCGCTCCCGTGGGCGGCAGGGGCGCCTCGTTGTAGGGGCCGAGCGGCGGCGGACCGATCTTCGGCAGCAGGGCGGCGTTGAGGCGATCCCACCAGGGGGCCTTCTTCGTCATGATTCCTCCGTGCGTGCGCTCAGCTCGGCCTGTTTGACCTTTAGTTAGTGCACTAACTATTAGTATACTCAGGACATGGAAAATGTCGATGGTGTCGCCACGGACCCGCTCGCTCTGGATCGCCAGGTGTGTTTTGCCCTGGCCGTCGCGTCGCGCAGCGTCATTGCGATGTACCGTCCGGTGCTCGAGCCGCTGGGGCTCACGCACCCCCAGTACCTCGTGATGCTCGCCCTCTGGGAGCGAAGCCCGCGCAGCGCCGGGGATATCTCGGACGCGCTGTTGCTCGAGCCCGCGACCCTCAGCCCCCTGCTCAAGAGGCTGGAGGCGGCCGGGCTGCTGGAACGGCGCCGCAGCCTGCGGGATGAGCGCGCGCTCTCCATCGAGTTGACCGCCGCGGGACGCGAGCTGCGGGCTCGGGCCGAGGAGGTTCCCGGAAAGGTCGTGGGGCTGCTCGGGATGCCGGTCGAGGAGCTCGAGGCGATCCGCGACACCCTCACCGGGTTGATCGGCGCGGCGACGACGGCTCGCGCGGGCGGGTAGTGGCGGGCGGGTAGCGGCGGCGCCGCAGCGGCGTGGGTCGCACGCGGCCGTAACGGCGCGGCGACCGTGGCGATGGCGCGCCACGAGCGGGGCTGACTAGCGGCGCGGTGACGGCGGCGGGTCGCACGCGGAGCTGACTTACGGGCGGAGTGGCGGCGTGGGTCGTGGCCGGGGCTGGCTGCGAGGTGCGTCGCCCCGGGGCATCCGCTTTCCGCACCTGCGGCTGGCTGTTCGGCGGTCGGCTGCCCGCGACCTCCAGCGGCCCAACCGGTTTCGGCAGATCAGGAGATTTCGGCGACTTCGGTCCAGATAAGGAGTTTGGGTCGCCGCGAACGCTGATTCTCCTCATCTGGCGAAATGAATGTCGCGCCGGGGGCGGTTTCGGGCAAATTTGACGGTATTTCGGGCGAGGCGCACTCGGCGATTTTGCTAGCGGAGGAGATTCTGTCCATTCGGGGGTCCGGGCGGGCTGCGGCGACAGGATTTCCTCCCGCAGTGGAACCGAGCGCGCCGTCAGGAGCGAGAGAGCGGGTGCACGCTGCCGCGAGCCCGCCGAGCACACGAGTGGCACGCCGCCAGGACGCCGCGCAGGCGCGGCACAACCCGCCTTAGCCCACTGCGCCCTTGCGGCGGCAGCCCCCGGGGCCGATGCGACACGCTTCGGCGCGGTGGTTACAGTGAAGGGACAGCACGACACCGCCGTCGCGCCCGATTCTCGACAGAAATGGCTCTCGTTGAAACTCCACCCCGTACGCGTTCACCGCAGCGACGAGAACCTCGCCCGCGAAGATCAGCTGGCCTGGAAGATCGCCACGGTCGCCACCGAAAACATTGCTGCGACAGATGACGCTGCCGCCATGGTCATCAACCGCATCATCGACAACGCGGCCGTCGCCGTCGCGTCCCTCGGTCGCGCATCGGTCGTCGCAGCCCGGGGCCAGGCGGAGGCGCATCCCTGGGTCGCGAGCAGCGCAACCCACGCCGGGGCTACCGTCTTCGGCATCCCGGGACGCTTCAGCCCCGAGTGGGCGGCCTGGGCCAACGGCGTCGCAGTGCGTGAGCTCGACTATCACGACACCTTCCTCGCGGCGGAGTACTCGCATCCGGGCGACAACATCCCCCCGATTCTCGCGGCCGCGCAGCACGCCGGCGCCTCCGGGGAGCAGCTGCTCCGCGCCATCCTCACCGGCTATGAAATCCAGATCGACCTGGTCAAGGCGATCAGTCTCCACGCGCACAAGATTGACCACGTCGCCCACCTCGGCCCGAGCGCGGCGGCAGGCATCGGCACGCTGCTGGGCCTGGGCGCCGAAACCGTCTTCCAGGCCATCGGCCAGGCACTGCACACCACCACCGCGACGCGACAGTCACGCAAGGGCGAGATCTCCAGCTGGAAGGCCTACGCCCCCGCCTTCGCGGGCAAGATGGCGATCGAGGCCGTCGACCGGGCGATGCGCGGCCAGACCAGTCCCACCCCCATCTACGAGGGCGAGGACGGCGTGATCGCCTGGCTCCTTGATGGGCCGGATGCCTCGTACGCGGTGCCTCTCCCGGAGGTGGGTGAACCCCGGCTCGCGATCCTCGACAGCTACACGAAAGAGCACTCCGCGGAGTACCAGGCGCAGGCCTGGATCGACCTTGCGAGGAGCCTGGGCGCGAGGCATCCCGAGCTGAAGGACCCCGCCAATATCGTGGCGGCAGTGCTGCACACGAGTCACCACACCCACTACGTGATCGGGTCGGGGGCGAACGATCCGCAGAAGTACGACCCCACCGCGAGCCGGGAGACGCTGGATCACTCGATCCCCTACATCTTCACGGTCGCGCTGCAGGATGGGCAGTGGCACCACGAGCGCAGCTACTCCCCCGAGCGGGCCTCGCGCGCCGACACGGTCGCGCTCTGGAACAAGGTGACCACCGCCGAGGACGCCGAGTGGACCCGGCGCTATCACTCGCTCGACCCCGCCGAGAAGGCGTTCGGCGGCCGCGTCGAGATCGAGCTGACCGACGGCACCCGCATCGTGGACGAGATCGCGGTGGCTGATGCGCACCCGCTGGGTGCCCGGCCGTTCGCCCGCGACCAGTACGTGGCGAAGTTCCGCGGGCTGGCCGAGGGCGTGCTTGCTGCCGACGAGATCGAGCGGTTCCTGGATGTCGCGCAGCGTCTCCCCCACCTCACGGCCGCCGAGCTCGGTGGACTGACGGTGACCGTCGCGCATCCGGTTGCCGCTCCGGAAGGACTCTTCTGATGGGCCGCCACGCGGAGGGCGTCCCGGAGGGCGTCGAGCCAGCCGCCGAGCCCGCAACCCAGCAGACCGGCGAGCAGACCGGCACCACGCCCCAGCCCGGCGCGCCCGACGCCGTGATCCGCCTCGTGCAGTTCCCCGCGGAGGCGATCCACGCGCTGGCCGCGGGCGACCTCGACGCCGCACGCGAACTCGTGCAGCTCGACCTCACCGACTACTTCGTCGACGACGACAACCTGCACCTCTGGAATTACCGCTCCACCCAGCTTCACGCGACACCGACCGACATCGACTGGATCGCGCGGGCCGCGGTCACCACCGACGGCGAGCGGGTCATCGGGCACGCGGGCTTCCACGGCGGCCCCGATGAATCCGGCACCGTCGAGGTTGCCTACCGGGTTGACCCCGAGTTCCGCCGCCGCGGCTACGCCCGGGAAATGCTGCGGCTACTCCTCGACCGGGCGGCAAGCGAGCCCGGCGTCACGCGGGTGCGGGCATCCATTCGTCCCGACAATCTCGCATCACAGGCCACCATCGCCGGCTTCGGTTTCGAGCAGGTCGGCGAACAGTGGGATGAGATCGACGGCCTCGAAATACTCTGGGAAGTGGCGACCCCCACCCCCGAACACACACAGACGGGAAACGACATGACCACGGATGTCCAGAACACCATCCACAAGGGTCTGGCCGGTGTCGTTGTCGACACCACGACGATCTCCAAGGTGAACCCCGAGACGAATTCGCTGCTCTACCGCGGCTACCCGGTGCAGGAGCTCGCCGCCCAGTGCACGTTCGAGGAGGTCGCGTACCTCATCTGGCACGGCGAGCTTCCGAACGACGAGCAGCGCGCCGAGTTCGAGACCCTCGAGCGCTCCCTGCGCGGCATCGACCCCGTCGTCAAGCGCGTCATCGACGAGCTGCCGCTGACCGCGCACCCGATGGACGTCGTACGCACCGCGATCAGCGTCATTGGCGCGATGGATCCGGATGCCTCGGACGCGAGCCCCGACGCCAACCTGAAGAAGTCCGTGGCCCTGCTGGCCCAACTGCCGTCCATCGTCGCGTACGACCAGCGTCGCCGGCGCGATGAGCACCTCATCGAGCCGCGGGATGACCTCGGCTACTCGGCCAACTTCCTCTACATGACCTTTGGCGAGGTGCCCGACCTGGTCGAGGTGAACGCGTTCGACGTGTCGATGATCCTGTATGCCGAGCACTCGTTCAACGCGTCCACCTTCACCGCGCGCGTCATCACGAGCACCCTGAGCGACCTCTACTCTGCGGTCACGGGAGCGGTCGGCGCCCTCAAGGGAGCGCTGCACGGCGGCGCCAACGAGGCGGTCATGCACGTCTTCGACGAGATCGGCAGCGCCGACAAGGTGCAGCCGTGGCTCGACACCGCCCTCGCGGAGAAGCGCAAGATCATGGGATTCGGACACCGCGTCTACAAGAACGGTGACTCGCGGGTGCCCACGATGAAGGCGTCGCTCGACACCCTGATCGAGTCCCACGACCGCCACGATCTCGCCGACCTCTACGAGACCCTCGAGACTGCCATGCGCGAGGCGAAGAACATCCAGCCCAACCTCGACTACCCCAGCGGACCCGCGTACCACCTGATGGGGTTCGACACCCTGACGTTCACACCGCTGTTCGTGGCATCCCGCATCGTCGGCTGGACCGCCCACATCATGGAGCAGCTCACCGCCAACTCGCTGATCCGCCCGCTGAGCGAGTACGTCGGACCCGGGCAGCGCGACGTGTCACCGAGCGAGACGCTCGACGACGAATCCGAATAGCTTCGGCAGGCGGACAGCGGATGGCACGATGCCGCGCCGCACCGGCGACAGCGCGAGCATCACGAGCCCACCGGTCAACACGCGGAAGTCACGCGTCGTGCGACGCCACGCCCGCTCGTAGTTGCCCGGGGCATCGGACGCCACGCAGCGCACTGCTTCCCGCGCCTGCGCGAACCCGAGCCGGAGTCCCTCGCCGGTGATGGCGTCCACGTAGCCCGAGGCGTCGCCGACGAGCAGCACACGGCCGGTGGTGCGGCCGCTCGTGCGTTGCCGCAGCGGGCCGGCACCCCGCCGCTCGCTGGCAGGCGTGGCCCCGGCGAGGCGCGCCGCGAGGTCGGGCAGTCCGGCAAGGGCGGTGTCGAAATCCACCGCGCGGCGGGACAGCATTGCGATGCCGGTGACACCCGCCGAGACCGGCGTGACGTAGAACTCGGCGTTCTCGCCGTAGTACACCTCGACGGTGTCGGTCCACGGTGCGACGGCGAAGTGCTGCCGCACGCCGTAGCGCCGGGATTTCGCTGGCGTCGGCAGGGCCAGCCCCGCGAGACGCGCGATCGTCGAGTGCAGCCCGTCGCAGCCGAACAGGTAGCGGGCGGAGAACCACCGGTCGTCCGCGGTGCGCACCTCCACGTCGAGTGGGCCCTGGTGCAGCTCCGTCACCTTCGCGGTGACGCGCTCGACGCCCAGTTCCGCGGCGCGGGCCGACAGCGCCGCGTGCAGGACCGTGCGCCGCACCCCGCGACCCGGCGCGGCAGCGAACCGGTGGGTCACCGCGGCGTCGCCCTGCCGGTAGGTGATTCCCCGCAGCGGGGAGCCCTCGGGCGAGACGCCGAGTTCGGCGAGCAACGGGATCGCGCCCGGCATGAGTCCCTCACCGCAGGCCTTGTCGATCGGTCCGGAACGCTGCTCGATGATGAGCACCGTCAGTCCCGCCATCCGCGCCGCAATGGAGGCCGCGAGACCGACCGGCCCGCCGCCGACAATCGCGACGTCGTAGATCACCGGCGAGTGTCCGCCTCGGTGAGGGCGGTGAGCGCGCGGTCTTCGGTGGGAATGCGGAAGCGCAGCAGCAGGATCGCGTTGAGCACCGTGAACGCGATGGCGGTGATCCACGCGGTGTAGACGAGCGGGAGCGCGATGCCCTCGATCGCCACGATGACGTAGTTGGGATGCCTCAGCCAGGAGTAGCGGTAGGGGCCGCGCACCACGCGCGGAAGTCCGGGTACCACGATGACGCGGGTGTTCCACTGGTTGCCCAGCGCCCAGATCACCCAGTAGCGACCCGCCTGGCAGGCGAGTGCGATGACGAGCATGGGCCAGCCGAGCCACGGGATGAAGGGGCGGTCGAGCAGGAACACCTCGGCGAGCGCGCCGAGCAGCAGTGCCGTGTGGAGCGCGACCATCCAGGGGAAGTGGCGCTGGCCGAACTCCTTGCCACCGCGCTCGAAGGCCCAGGCCGCGTGACGGTTGGAGATTCTCACTTCGGTGATGCGCTCGACGCCGGTGGCGAGGATGAGCACGAGATACCAGATCATGCCTGCGGCTCCCATTCCAGGAGGACGAACTCGGCGCTGACCCCGGGGCCGAGCGCAAAGAGCAGTCCGCGCGTTCCTGCGGGCTGGGCGAACCCGTCGGAGAGAATGTGGAGCACCGCGGCCGACGACAGGTTGCCGACGCGGGCGAGTGAGTCGTAGCTGAGGGCGAGGGCACCGTCGGGCAGGCGCAGGGCGTCCGAGAACGCCTCGAGCACTCGCGGGCCACCGGGATGAGCGAACCACGCACCGATGTCGGGAATCGCGATGCCGTTGTCCCCGAGGAAGGAGGCGGCGTTGCCGGGAAAGTGCCGGGCGATCACGTCGGCGACACCCGCGGTGAGCAGGATCTCGAAGCCGGTGCCCCCAACGAGGAACCCGATGGTCTCCTCGGTGTCCGGGTAGGTATAGCTGCGGGTATCCACGACGCGGGGGCCCGGCTCTGGCCGCGCATCGCCGACCATGACGACCGCCGCTGCGCCGTCGCCGAAGAGGCCCGTCGCGACGAAGTTGGCCATGCTCGCGTCATCCCGTTGCAAGGTCAATGAGCAGAGCTCGACGGACAGCAGCACGCCCACCTCGGTGGGATGACCGACCAGATAGTCGTTGACGCGGGCGATGCCGGCGGCTCCGGCAACACAGCCGAGACCGTACGACGGCAGTCGCTTGACGTCGGGGCGCATGCCGAGACGGGCGATGAGGAGGGCGTCGATGGATGGCGCGGAGATGCCGGTCACGGACGTGAAGAGCACGAAGTCGATGTCGGCGGCGGTCAGACCGGCGTCCGCGAGCGCGGTGGTCAGCGCGCGTTCGGCGAGGTCCGTCGCGACGCGGATGAAGGTGTCGTTCGACTCACGGAACGTCCCGAGGTCGCGATAGGCCTCGATCGGCAAGGCCGTGTGGCGCGTGCCAATGCCGGTGGCCGTGTGCATGCGGCTCAGTACCGCGTGGCGTTTCGGCTCGCTCGTGATGAGGGGCGCGAGCACCGCGGTGATCTCGCTCTGGGTGTAGCTGTAGTCGGGCAGCACGGGTGCGACCGCCGCAATTCGGGGCATTTGCCGAAAGTAGCACGCGGTGACCGAAGCGGGTATTCCGGCACGGACGGTTGACAGCATCCGTTTGCCCCGGCTGGGGCGGGTGTACCTACGCGCTGACGAGTTCCAGGTGATCGGCCACGTCGAGCGTTGCCAAGCCGTGTACGACGAGGGCGTCGATGAGGGCGTCTGAGCCGGGTTCACCGTTCATGAACTGCGAGATGAAGAGCGGGCCGACGAGCTGGGCGTACTGCTCCGCAGTGATGGGAGCCACGCTCTGGCGGAACTGCTCGATGCGGGCCTGACCCATCTCCTTGAGGGAGCTGGAGGCGCCGTCATCGTGCGTCGCGAGGTTCATCAGCGACGCGAGTGCGGCGTTGGTGACGGCGTCGGAAATGGAGGAGCGGATGTCCCGCAGGAAAGCGCGCAGCCGATCGCTGGCGGGCAGGGTGGCCGCGTCGCCGAGTCCCACCGGAGGGTGGCTGGTGATTGCTTCGCTGATGACCTTGTCGACGGTTCCCCAGTGCGTGTACAGCGTGCGACGGGAAACCTGCGCCTGCTCGGCAATCACGGAGAAGCTGAGCGGGCTACTGCGGCGCTCGGCCAGCAGGGCGCGGGTCGTCTCGAGAACGTGCAGACGAGTGCGCTTGATTCGAGGATCGGTCATCTAGAAAGCCTAGGACGGGGCCATCTCGGACACATTGTGAGGATTAACAACGAAGTTTGAAATATCCGACCCTCGCATTGGATGATCTGCGCACGACCGTGACGGACCGTTGCGTTGCAGTGGCAGAAACGATGTTCGTGCGGCGTGTCGGTGCTTTGCAGCACGCACTACTGCGGAACGCACACTAGTGTGGGGTGCACAGTCCAACGCACTCGTGCCCACCGTTCAAGGAGTCCCATGGATACAACCCAGCTACTCAAGGGGGTGCTCGACGTGGCCGTACTTGCCGTCATCCAGGAGGAAGACGGCTATGGCTACGACATCGTGCGCCGCCTCCGTCAGGCGGGCCTCGATGAGGTGGGCGACGCGTCCGTCTATGGCACCCTGCGCCGCCTGTACAGCGCCGGCGCGTTGTCGAGCTACGTGGTTCCGTCGGACGGCGGTCCGCATCGCAAGTACTACGGCATCAACACCCAGGGCCGCACGATGCTGCAGGACCAGCGCCGCAGCTGGGCCAGCTTTTCATCGACCATGACAGCGCTGCTGGACACCAGCGAAGCCACCCGCGCATCCACAGCCACGATCGGAGATCGCTCATGAGCGCCGTGTACCTCACCCCCACCGTGATCAACGAGTTTGCCGCCGCGGTTCGCACGGCGCTCGCGGGCCTCAGCCCCGACGAGATCGACGAGCTCACCGACGGCCTCGAGGCCGACCTCGCCGAGAGCGCGAGCGACTCCGGATCCATCGACCTCGGGGATCCGGTTGCGTACGCGGAGGAACTGCGAACGGCGGCCGGTCTGCCCCTGCCCGCGGCAGGCAAGCGCTCGGTGCATCCGCTCAGCGAAACGCTCGCACTTGCCGCCAGCTTCCGGGTGCGTCTGCTCACGAGCCTGCGGGGCAATCCCATTACGGCGAGCATCCTGGAGACGGCGATCGCCCTGCGTCCGGTGTGGTGGATCGCCCGTGGCTGGGCCGTGTATGAGCTGGTGTATCTCGTGTTCTTCGGCGGGCCCGTTCGGCTGATCCCCCAGTCGCTCACGCACCTCGTCATCGTGCTGCTGTTTGTCGCGCTCAGCGTGCAGTGGGGACGCGGTCGCTGGCTGCCATACCAGTGGCTGAAGCTCGTGCGCATTGCGGCCAGCATCGTCGCGGTCATCGCGCTGCCCGGGGTCATCTCCGCCGCGATCGGCAACTCGACCGTCTACTACGACTCCGTGGGGGAAGCGACTCCGATGGGGCTGACCCAGGACGGGCGGGCCGTGACGAACATCTTTGCCTACGACGCCGACGGCAATCCGCTCACCAACGTGCAGCTGTTCGATCAGGACGGCACTCCCCTGTCCGGGCAGACCGACGACACGATGTACGTCACGCAGTACGACGACTCCACCGGGACCGAAACCGTCGTGGTTCCGAGTGCCTCCGTTCCCGGTCGCGCGGGCTGGAACGTCTACCCGCTGCGCGTCGCGCCGCCCGGGACCCTCGACGGCGTGACCAACCTCAGCGCGCTCGCGACGAACCCCTTGTTGACTCCGGCGCAACTCCCGTTCGATCACGTGCAGGCGCTGGCACCCATCACCCCGAGCCCCACCTCAACCCCGTCGGCGCAGCCCTCGGCGACACCGGGCGCGACCGCGCCTCCGACTGCGCTCCCCACGTCCACCCCTGCGCCGGTCGGCCCGGGAACCGGAACCACCCCCACGGCGGCTCCGTCACCGTCGATCACCCCCGTACCCACGACCACGAAGAAGCCCTGACCAGCGCGGCGCCTGGCCGAGGCATCCACCCCACTTGCGCTACCGTGACACGATGACCGCCGCCTCTTCTCCCGATCACGCGGCGGTCCTCGCCGTCATCCACGGCATGTACGCCAACTACATGACGGGCAACCGGGTCGGCATCGACGAGGTTCTCGCCGACGGCTTCACGATGTACGACTCCGCGCACACCCCGCTGATTACCGGCTTTGATGAGCTGAACGATGTGCGAGCCGGACGCCCGAGCGCCGACGGCCCGCCGAGCGAAGTCCTGACCGAATACGACGTGCACGTCTCCGTCGACGACGACCTCGCGATCGCCGCGTACATGCTGCGCGTGGACTTTCCCGACCGGCCCGGCGCCGCTCCGGAGATCTGCCGGGTCACGGCGGTCATGCGGAGAGTGGATGCCTCGTGGCGCATCATTCATCTTCACGAGGATGTTCTCCCCGCCGAAGTTCTGGCCAGCTGAAGCCTCCTCCCGCTAGTATCCAGAGCATCCCGTCCGACAATCGAGAGACTCTCATGGCTTCGAGTTACGACTTCTTCATCACCGGTGACCACGAGGCGGCGAAGGCGCTGGTGGCGTCATCGCTCACCGAGCAGGGCTACAGCATCGCAAGCACGCCCGCCGGTGGATTTGTGATCTCCCGCGGAAGCGTTGCGGGCACCGTGCTCTGGGGCGCCATGGCGGGCAAGAAGTTCCACATGCGTTTCGACGTGGAGTTTTTCGCCGATGACCAGGGCCGTACCGTCGCCCGCCTCAACCGCGGACTCGCGTCCGGCATGCTCAAGGGCGGCGCAATCGGGGCAAGCAAGACGGCGAACGGCTTCCAGAACATCGCGCACGAACTCGGCAAGACCCTCACCGGCGCCGGCGTTCTTGCCTCGACGCTCGAAAACTAGTCGGTCCCGCCCGTCATTTCCCCCACCCACGGAGCCTTCCTTTGACTGACGAGCGCCCTCCGGCGATACCGCAGCCGTACGAGCTGCCACCTGAGCAGAAGTATGCGCCGCCGCCGTACGGGCAGTCGCATGAGCAGCAGTACGCGCCGCCGCCGTACGGGCAGCCCTACGGGCAGCCCTATGGGACGCTTCCCTATGGCGTCGCGCCCTACCGACCCACCAATACGCTCGCGATCATCTCCCTTATCACCGCGTTCTTCGTCCAGCCCGCCGCAATCGTGACCGGACACATCGCACTGTCGCAGATTAAACGCACGGGCGAGGCCGGCCGTGGACTCGCGATCGCGGGCCTGGTGGTTGGCTACGGCACCATCGCCCTGGCAATCCTGTGGATCGCATCCGTCATCATCATCGTCGTGACCAACGCCACGTCACCGGGCACAACGTCCCTCTAGACACCCATCCGCTTCACCCCACGAAAGTGACATCGCATGACTGACACCGATCCCCGCGAGCCGCAGCTGCCGGCCCCCGCGCCGTACACACCTCCGGTAGCCGACGCGCAGCCCGCCTACACGCCCCCGGTAGCCGACGCGCAGCCCGCCTACACGCCTCCGGTAGCCGACGCGCAGCCCGCGTACGCCCCGCCGGCAGCGCCCGCGCCCTACCAGTCGCGGCAGTACGGACAACCCGGCGGTGTCCCGCCGTACGCCGGCCAGCCCGGATCCCCGTACCAGCCGCCGTACATTCCGCTTGCCAGCCAGCGCACCAACACCCTCGCGATCATCTCGCTCGTCACGGCGTTCTTCCTCTCGCCCGCCGCGGTCATCACCGGGCATATGGCCCTGTCGCAGATCAAGCGCACGGGCGAGGGCGGAAACGGTCTCGCTGTCGCCGGCCTCATCCTCGGCTACGTCGGAGTGTTTTTCGGACTGATCTGGTTCGCGTTCATCATCGTGGCAACGGTCGCCGGGATCGCCGAGTCCTCGTCGTCGTACTCGTACTGATCACGCAACCGGCGTCGGGCAGGTAGCCGGGCGACGGAAAGCCGCGCGCCAGCAGGGGCCCCGCGGCTGGCGTCGGCGGCCTCCTGCCCGCCGCTACTATGAGCGCGTGAATCCTCTCGGTACGGTGGCGTCGACACCCGGCGCCCTGTACCTGCTGGGCACTTCCCTCATCGGACGCCTCCCGACGGCGATGGCGGCCCTCGCGATCGTGCAGCTGGTGCGGCTGCAGGGCGGCAGCTACACCCTCGCCGGGGTTTTGACCGCGATCTACATCGTCGCCTCGGCGGTCGGTGCACCCGCGCTGGGACGGTGGGTCGACCGCCGCGGCCAGACGGGTGTGCTCGTCGTTTCCGCGATCCTCAGCTCGGCCGCGTTCGCGGCGGTCGCGCTGTGCGCACACAGTGCGCCGGTGATCGCGGTGGTCGGGGCCGTGCTGGCCGGCCTGTTCACGCCCCCACTCGAGCCGTCGCTGCGTTCACTCTGGCCCCGGATCATCCCGGATGGAAAGCCGCTCAAGGCGGCATTCAGCCTCGACGCGGGTGCCACCGAACTGCTCTTCATCGCCGGACCGTTGCTCACGGTTGTGGGGATCTGGGCGTTCGGGGCGACCGGAAACATCCTCTTTGCCGCGGCGCTCGGTCTCGTCGGCACCCTCGGGTTCGCGTCCAACCGGGTGTCGCGGGCTGCCGGACGCTCCGAGCACGCGGGGCTCCGCCACGTGTCGCCCGTGCGTGACGCCCGGTTCCGCCGGCTCGTCGCCTTCACCTTCGGCGTTGGTGTGCCGGTGGGCGTACTCACGATCGCGGTCACCGTCTACGGCGAGCGCAACGGGATCGACAGTTTCGCCGGCTGGGCCCTCGCCGTCAATGCACTGGGCGCGCTGGCTGGAGCGACAACGCTCGCGCTTCGACCCCTCACCCGGTCGCCGCTGCGCGCCCTCGCCGCGTGCGGTGCCCTGCTCGGGCTCGGCTACGTGCCGCTCGCGGTCGGCGGGCTGCCCCCGGGCGCGTGGCTCGTCTGCGCCCTGGTCGCCGGATTCATGCTTCCCCCGACCCTCGCGCAGGTCTTCGAGTCGATCGAAAAGATCAGTCCGGCCGAGTCCCTCACCGAGGCCAACGCGTGGATCGTCAGCTCCATGAACGTCGGCGTCGCCCTTGGCACCCTGGCCGCGGGCGCCGTCGCGAACTCTCCGGCGGCGACAACCGTGCCCCTCATCGTGGCCGGCGGAATCCTGGTGACGGTGCTGCTATCGCTCGTTGTGCTGCCCGAGCGGATGTCCCGGCTCGGCTAACGCCATCGGCCCGGGGCGCGCCCACCCGACGCGAGCACCACGGCCGGGTGGTCATCGGGAAGGCCGTGGCGCTTGCCCTCCTGCAGCAGGGCGACGTTCTTCTTCTCCCAGTCGAGGATGCTCTGGCGCACCGGCTCGAGTGCCTTTCCCTCGGCACACGCGCTGAGGGATTTACCGCACACGCAGTACATCGGTTTCGCCGGGTCATCCCGATGCAATTCCGACATTGCCCAGAGGGCGGCCATCGCCCAGTCGATGCGGCGGGTCGCGAGAACTGTGTTGCGCTCGGCGCGCTTGACGGCGTCGCTCTCGAGCAGCGCGCGCACGCCGGCTCCGGCGGGAGTTACCGCGGCGCTGTCGGCGGCTGCCTGCTCGTACTGGCCGGCCACGACCGCGGCGAGCTGGGCAACCTGCTCGGTGAGGTCCGCGATGGTGGCATCCCGCGTGCCGATGGTCTCGGAAGCGTCGGCGGCGAGCGCCGCGGCGTCCTGCTGCGCTTCGGTGAAGAGATCCAGCCAGAGGGCGACGTGATCGCTGTCGCGGCGCTCGGCCTTGTCCGATCCGAGGTGGTGCACGCAGTGCGCGCAGACGACCTGGTCGGTCGCCGAGGTGAAGTGGAAGGGCTGCTGCGACCGGCAGCACAGGCACTGAGCGTCGAGATCGACGTGTAGTTGGTACGAGTGGGCCACGCGGCTCCTTGGGCGTTGGTGGATACCCGCGCAATCGGTGGCGCGATGGCTGTAGCGTACCCGGCGGGTGCGGAATTCCCCGGGGGTTTCCGTCGCGTTAAGTGTCTCAAATCCCAGACACCAATGGGTCGGAGCGTGCACCGCTGGGCGCACGGATGCGGTCAGATGGAGGCATCCACATCGAACGAGAGCCGACCATCGTGACACACACGCATGAACCCCGCCCGGTACGAGCAGCGCGAGGAAACACCCTCACCGCCAAGAGCTGGCAGACCGAGGCGCCGCTGAGGATGCTCATGAACAACCTCGACGCCGAGGTTGCCGAGCGTCCGGATGACCTCGTCGTGTACGGCGGTACCGGCAAGGCCGCGCGCAGCTGGGAAGCGTATGACGCGATCGTGCGCACGCTCGAGGACCTCGAGGACGACGAGACCCTGCTCGTGCAGTCGGGCAAACCCGTCGGCGTCTTCCGCACCCACACCTGGGCTCCCCGCGTGCTGATCGCCAACTCGAACCTCGTCGGCGACTGGGCAACCTGGCCCGAGTTCCGCCGGCTCGAGGCGGCCGGACTCACCATGTATGGCCAGATGACGGCCGGCTCCTGGATCTACATCGGCACCCAGGGAATCCTGCAGGGAACCTTCGAGTGCTTCGCGGCCGTTGCCGACAAGCGCTTCGGTGGAACCCTGGCCGGCACGCTCACCCTCACCGGTGGCGCCGGCGGAATGGGCGGCGCGCAGCCCCTCGCGGTCACCATGAACGGCGGCGCTGTGCTCATCGTCGATGTCGATCCCGCGCGCCTGAAGCGCCGCGTCGACCACGGCTACCTCGACGAGATGACCGACGACCTCGACGACGCTGTTGCCCGCGTGCTCGCCGCCAAGGATGAGAAGCGCGCGCTGTCCGTCGGACTGGTCGGCAACGCGGCATCCGTCTTCCCCGAACTCCTGACGCGGGGCATTGCCATCGACGTAGTGACCGACCAGACCTCGGCCCATGACCCGCTCAACTATCTGCCCGAGGGCGTGACCGTCGAGGAATGGCACGCGAAGGCAGCCGCGGACCCCGAGGGATTCACCGCCGCGTCGCGGGCGTCGATGGCCAAGCAGGTCAAGGCAATGGTCGAATTTCAGGATGCCGGAGCCGAGGTGTTCGACTACGGAAACTCCATCCGTGCCGAGGCAGTGCTCGGCGGGTATGACCGCGCGTTCGAGTTCCCCGGCTTTGTGCCCGCGTACATCCGTCCGCTGTTTGCCGAGGGCAAGGGACCGTTCCGCTGGGTGGCGCTCTCGGGTGACCCGGCAGACATCGCGGCGACCGACCGCGCCATCCTCGAGCTGTTCCCCGAGGACAAGAAGCTCGCCCGCTGGATCAGCCAGGCATCCGAGAAGGTGCACTTCGAGGGGCTTCCCGCACGCATTTGCTGGCTCGGCTACAAGGAGCGCCACCTCGCCGGGCTCAAGTTCAACGAGATGGTCGCCTCGGGTGAGATCAGCGCACCGATCGTGATCGGTCGCGACCACCTCGACTCGGGCTCTGTCGCCTCGCCGTACCGCGAGACCGAGGGCATGGCCGACGGATCCGACGCGATCGCCGACTGGCCCCTGCTCAACGCGCTGCTCAACACCGCGTCGGGCGCCACCTGGGTCTCCATCCACCACGGTGGCGGCGTCGGAATCGGCCGGTCCATCCACGCCGGGCAGGTCATCGTCGCCGACGGAACACCGCTGGCTGCCGAGAAGATCGAGCGCGTGCTCATCAACGACCCGGGCACCGGCGTCATGCGTCACGTCGACGCGGGCTACGAGCGTGCTGCCGAGGTCGCTCGCGAGCGCGGCCTGCGTGTTCCGATGTGGGAAGAGTAGATGACGGTTTCTCCTCCCACTGGCGCCACCGCGCACGGGCTTCTCGCCGGCCTTGACGAGATTCGCGGGGTCGGGCGCGATGCCCGCCGCGGCGGATACTCGCGGCACGCGTGGCAGCCCGCCGAACTCGAGCTGCGCGACTGGTTCGTGGAGCGCGCGGTGCGCCAGGGCCTCGACGTCGATGTCGACCGCAACGGCAACATCTGGGCGTGGTGGGGTGCTCGCGGCGACAACGCCGTCGTCACGGGCAGCCACCTCGATTCGGTGCCCGGCGGCGGAGCCTACGACGGACCCCTCGGCGTGGTCAGCGCCCTCGATGCGATCGCGCGCCTGCAGGCGACGGGCTTCGTTCCCACGAGACCGTGCGCCATTCTCGTCTTCGCCGAGGAAGAGGGATCCAGGTTCGGCATCGCCTGCCTCGGCTCGCGACTGATGACAGGGGCCATCGACCCCGACCGCGCCCGCGCCCTCACGGACTCCGATGGCATCAGCCTCGCCGAAGCCGTGAGCAACGCCGGCATCGACGCGAGCAGTCTCGGGGAAGACGCCGCCGCGCTTGCCCGCATCGGTGTGTTCGTCGAGCTGCACGTCGAGCAGGGGCGGGGTCTCATCGACCTCGCGAGCCCCGTCGCGGTCGCGTCATCCATTCTCGCCCACGGTCGCTGGAAGCTACTCTTCACCGGCGAGGGCAACCATGCCGGGGCCACGCGCATGCAGGACCGGCGTGACCCGATGGTCGCCGCCGCGCGCTCGATTGTCGAGATTCGGGATGCCGCGGCCGCCAGTGAGGGCTTACGTGCAACCATCGGGAGGATAGACGCCGTCCCCGGAGGCACCAACGTGATTTCTTCGACCGTGAGCACGTGGCTGGACGCGCGCGCGGTCACCGACGCGGAAACGTCCGCGCTCGTGGCCGACATCACCGCCCGCGTCACCGACGCTGCCGCCGCGGAGGGGTGCGGCGTCGTGATCGCTCAGGAGTCGTGGAGTGGATCGGTCTCGTTCGACCCGGCGCTGCGCGACAGGCTCGTTGGCGCGTTGAGCGGCACGAGTGGGCCCAGCGGCACCGGCGGCCCGAGCGGCACGCTCCCCATTCCCGTTCTCCCCACCGGCGCAGGCCACGACGCGGGTGTGCTCGCCTCGCGGGTTCCCACGGCGATGGTCTTCGTGCGCAATCCCACCGGCGTCTCGCACTCCCCCCAGGAGTTCGCGAGCCTCGACGACTGCCTCGAGGGCGTCGTCGCGCTCGAGCGCGTGTTGCGGGACCTGCTGTGACCTTCTGGTGCGCGTCCGCGCTGATCGCCGGCCGCACGGAGTCCAACGTGCGCGTGCACACCACGCCAGACGGCATCATCGGACGCATCGAGGTCGGCGTGCAGCCGGGGCCCGGCGACATCGCGCTCGGCACGGTCATCCCCGGCATGGGCAATGCCCACTCGCACGCGTTCCACCGCTCGTTCCGCGGACGCACCCACTCCGACGGCGGCGACTTCTGGCGCTGGCGCGAGTCGATGTACGCGGCGGCGGCGGCCCTCGACCCCGAGCTGTACTACGAGCTCGCCGTGGCCGTTTTCTCGGAAATGCTGGTCAGCGGCTGGACCGCAGTCGGCGAGTTCCACTACGTGCACCACCAGAACGACGGCACCCCCTACCCGACCGCACATGCCATGGAGCTCGCCATCGCGGCAGCGGCGCGCGACATCGGCATTCGCCTGACCCTGCTCGACACCGTCTACCTCCGGGGCGGGGCGGGCCTTCCCCTTTCCGAGCTGCAGCTGCGCTTTGGGGATGACTCGGCGCGCAGCTGGATCCGTCGCTGGCAGTCACTGCGCGACTCCCTCGGGGGCGGCGATGTCACCCTCGGCGCCGCCATCCACTCCGTGCGGGCGGTGCCCCGCGGCGCCATCGCCACGATTCTCGCGGAGCTGCCACCCGGCGTGCCGCTTCACATCCACCTGTCCGAGCAGCCCCAGGAGAATGCGGAGAGCCGGGCCGAGTACGGCCTGACCCCGACCGGTCTGCTCAACGAACTCGGCGCACTCGGACCGCGGCTCAGCGTCGTCCACGCTACGCACCTCACCACCACCGATATCGCCCTGTTGGGGTCCGCGGGTGTCTCCGTCGTCATGTGCCCCACCACGGAGGCCGACCTCGGTGACGGGATCGGTCCCGCCCGCGCGCTGGCCGATGCCGGGGCATCCATCGCTCTCGGATCCGACCAGAACGCGGTCGTTGATCCCTTCCTCGAAGCACGCGGGCTCGAGGCGGGCGAACGCCTGTCGTCCGGCAAGCGCGGGCGCTTTTCGCCCACGGAGCTCAGCGCCGCGCTCACCACCGGTGGGTATCGCTCGCTGGGCCACGGCGTCGCGGGCATCCGCGCCGGCGCATGGTGCGACCTCGTCGAGGTCAATCCGCGCTCGCTGCGCACCGCGGGGGCGTCCGTCGAGCAGCTGCCCCTCGTCGCGACCGCCTCCGACGTGCTGCGCGTGATCGTGGGAGGCAGGGTGGTCGCCGATTCGGGGCGGCTCGTGTCTGCCGACCTGGCGGGCTTCCGTTCCGACCCGGCCGCTCTGTTGGGCGACGCCCTCGGCAAACTCGATGACGTGCTCGCACGGCGGGAGAGAGTATGACCTCCGAACTGATCACCGACATTGGCGAGCTGTCGACGCAGGCCGACGGTGAGTCGCGCCGGCACGACGCCGCGCTGGTCGTCGAGAACGGCCGCATCGCCTGGATCGGTGCGGCGCGGGATGCCCCCGATGCCGACGTCCGCACGTCGGTGGGGGGCCGCGCCGTTCTGCCGGGCTGGGTTGACTCCCACTCCCACATGCTGTTTGCCGGCGACCGCTCGGCGGAGTTCGAGGCGCGGATGGCCGGACAGAAGTACGCCGCCGGTGGCATCGGCACGACCGTGCGGGCGACGCGGGCAGCGACCGACGCCGAACTCGAGGCCAACCTGTTGCGGTTGCGCGACGAGGCGCAGGCGCAGGGCACCACATTCCTCGAGACCAAGACCGGATACGGACTCGACGTCGAGTCCGAGCGTCGCTCGGCTGAGATCGGCTCCCGCGGCGCGGACGTCGTGACCTACCTCGGCGCGCACCTGGTGCCCGAGGGAATCTCGGCGCGGGACTACCTCGATCTGGTCACCGGCCCGATGCTGCAGGCAGTGCTGCCGTGGGCCACGTTCATCGACGTGTTCTGCGAGACCGGTGCCTTCGACGTGGAGCAGTCGCGTGAGGTGCTCACCGCGGGACGCGATGCCGGGCTCGCCCTCCGCGTGCACGGCAACCAGCTCGGACACAGCGGCGGGGTTGCCCTCGCGGTCGAGCTGGGCGCCGCGAGCGTCGACCACTGCAACTACCTGACCCGCCAGGATGTCGATTCGCTCGCCTCCTCGGGCACCGTCGCGACGGTGCTGCCGGCGTGCGACCTCTCGACGCGGGAGCCCTTCGGTCCCGCCCGCCAGCTCCTCGATGCCGGAGCAGTACTGGCGATTGCCACCAACTGCAACCCCGGCACTTCCTACACGACGTCGATGCAGTTCTCCGTTGCCACCGCGGTGCTGCAGATGCACCTCACGATCGAGGAAGCGGTCTGGGCAGCCACCCGCGGGGCCGCCCGAGCTCTGCTGCGCGATGAGGGCGACGACGCCGTCGGCATCCTGCGCGTGGGCGGTCGCGCGGATCTGCAGGTGCTGAACGCGCCATCCGTCTCCCACATCGCCTATCGACCAGGCGTTCCCCTCACGACCGCCGTCTGGCGGAGTGGACACCGAACGGCGGACCTGTCCCATGGTTTCTAGTACAGCAACGGCGGTGAAGCGGATGCCGGCGAGCGGGCGCACCACGCAGCCCTGGCGCAACGGCGGCGGAAGCACCACCGACGTGGTGGCGTTTCCCGCGGGTTCGACCCTCGATGGCTTCGTCTGGCGGGTGAGCATCGCCACGATCGATGGCGACAGCGAGTTCTCGCACTTTCCTGGCGTCGATCGCTTTCTCGTGCCGCTGACGGGACGCCTCGACCTGTCGGTCGACGGCGCGGTGCGCACGCTCGATCGCTTCGACGTGTGCGCCTTCACGGGCGAAACCGCCGTCGCCTCGACCGGCGTCACCACCGCGTCCGATGACCTGAATCTCATGGTGAGGCGCGGGTGCGCGACCGGCTCCCTCGAAATCATCACCATCGACCGTGAGCTCGTGGTGCACTCGTCGCGGGGCGAGAGCGTCCTGATCGTCGCCCTCGACGGCAGCCTTACCGCCGATGGCGAGCCGCTCGCCGATCGCGATGCGGTGCTTCTCGGAGCGGCTCCCGCCCGCTTCGACTCGCAGCTGGTGATGCGGGGCGATGGCGTGGTGGCTGTCGCCCGCATTACCTCCACCTGATCCCCGGCGCCAGGGTCGCACACGACCCCTCACTCCCGGTGGAGATCTTCGTCGGGCGGGGTGTGATCAGCAGGCGGATCCTCGTCGGGCGAGTCTTGAGCGGGCGGTTCCTCGTCGGGCGGGCCGTAATCGGGCGGATCTTCATCGGGCGGGCCGTCATCGGGTGGGGCGGTCGGATCGAATGACGGGGTTGGTGGTCCGAGTACGTCAGTGAGGCGAGTTCCGTGGAGCTGGTTGTAGAGAGGGTCGTTGGGGATGGCCCACTCGTCGATCGGGTCGTCTTCGGCGGGAGAGTCCGCTTCGGCGGGAGAACCTGCTTCGTACACCCGGTGCCCGGCCGCGGGGCCATCAGGAGTCTTGGGTGGTTCAAGTGCGGGATCGCCTGGGGTGTCGGGCAGGGTGAAGGGCATCGGTCCAACGAAGCTGTCGGGTTCGGTGATGTAGGTGCGCCCGCTGGGAGATGTCCATTCCAACCTGCCACCACCAAGGTGCCGGTAGGTGAAGGCGGTGAATTGTTTGAAGTTGTGGTGCGATTGGCACAGAAATGCGAGGTTCTCGGCATCGGTGTCGCCGCCGTACTGCCAGTCGATGGTGTGGTCCATGTCGCACTTGTCGGTGGTGGTCGGACATCCCGTGGC
Source organism: Glaciihabitans sp. dw_435 (assembly GCF_018449675.1). Taxonomy (GTDB): domain Bacteria; phylum Actinomycetota; class Actinomycetes; order Actinomycetales; family Microbacteriaceae; genus Glaciihabitans. The sequence continues at coordinate 103,136 of NZ_JAAVUZ010000009.1, forward strand.
GGCCCGGCAGGTGCCGTCGCGCAGTTGCAGCCAGCGGCGCAGGTCTTTCGGCACTGTGTAGGTGCTACGCCCGAGGGAGAGAATCGCTCCGGTATCGGGGTGGGTGAGGATGCGGTGGAAGCTGGGCGCGGTCGCGGCGAGCCTGCGCGCGGTCTCCGGGTCGATGGGGCCGTACCCATCCATCATGGCCGGCTCCGTTCCGGTGCCGATCGCCGTCAGTACCGGCACCGCGATCAACACGGTGGGGGTCACACCCTTGTTGTAGTCGTTGCTGGGCGTGCCGTTCAGTCCGAGGTCGCCGAGGGTGTCGGCGCGCAGCTGGGGAAGAGTTCGGGACTCGTTGGGTCCTTGCAGTGCGCGGGCGGTGCCATCGATGCGGTTGTAGATTGCCAGCACGGTTGCGGCGTTGTCGGTGTAGGTCAGGGTGGCCATGCCGTCGGGTTCGGGGTCCCAGTAGACGGTGCGGTCCTCCATTGCCGTGTCGTGGCGCTCCTGCAGCGGGATGGGGTGAACGCGTTCGCGCAGGATTCGGGCCCGTTTCTTGAACCGGGCGGCAGTTTTGGTCATCGCTTCGGGCACCGCCGCTGCCTCGAATATCGGGCGGCCCTCGGGTGGTAGGGAGCTGGCCTCCTGGGTGATGATTTCCGCGTGCCGGAAACTGATGTCGCCCCGGGCGAGGGCCGTGCGAGTGGCGGGAAGTTCGTGCACGATTGCTTGGGCGCGTTCTACGAAGTTGCGGGCCGGACGCTCCGACATACCCAGGGCAAGAGCGACTTCGGCCGCGGCCTCTCGGTGGGCCCTGACTTCGCGCGTCCATTTCTGACTGGTGTCTACCGACACGATCGTGTTGCGCTCACGGTAGAGGCGACGAATCTCGTCGGTAATGTCGCACCGTTGTGCAAATATTTGCCGGATACGACGTTCGCCGTCCGTGAGCTTGTCTGCGAGGTGTCCGAGACGGGTGTCGATCTGTGCAAGTCGGGCCTGGTTGGCAGGATCCACCGGGCCGCGGCCGGTATGGCCGTCGCGGTTCGGGGGTTCCTGGTTGAACGTCATACAACAATTCAACGCCAACGGAACAGCCCAGAACGGATGTTCGGATGATCCGTGGACAGGGCCAGAAACCCGGCACCTGGGGAGGAGAAGACCTCCGCGCGAGAGAGATGCGGGAGCCCCGCACCGACGAGAACGTGGCGGGAGCTCCGTACCGAGGAGAACGTATGCGGGAGCCACGTACCGAGGCGAACACGGGTAGGAAGGTGGCGGCCCGGGGAGTCCGTGGCTGACGGAAGACCTACAACCTAGTCGTCGATGAGGTCGGGATGCATCGCGAGGATGTAGTCCGAATGCGGTTTGAATTCGAACGCGGACATCGCCGGGGACATCTGCCAGCGGCTCAGCCACGGCTCCTGCACAAAGCCCTTCTTGCCGTGCACATCGAGGATGAGCTGCGCCTTCGCCGCCCGCTCCGCCGCCATCAGGTAGAACGCTGCCTCGCCGATCGTTCCTCCCGTGGTCATGAACCCGTGGCTCTTGCGGATCAGGATCCGCGCAGCTCCCGCCAGGTGGGCGCCCGCATCCTCGGAGAGATCGAGCGCGATCGCCTGCAGCCCATGGATGGAGGCCGAGTCGTCGTCGAGAGGCTCCAGCAGCGCCGGCTTGCTCGACCACATGAAACCGTAGGGCGAGTGCACGTGAGCGACGGCCCGGTTCTCCGGGCTCGCGATATGCACCTGGTACTGCGACGAGAACCCCGCGATGGGGTGTTTTCCGTCGACCACCGCGCCCGTGGCATCCACCAGCACAAGGTCCGAGGTCTTGGTGAGCCTGTAGGCAACACTCTGCGGGTTCACCCAGTAATGGTCGTTGTCGCCGGGGTCTTTGACGGTGAGGTGTCCGGCGGTGCCCCACTCGAATCCCAGCTCGGCGAACAGCCGCAGCGTCACGACGATCTGCGCGCGGATGTTGGCACGCTCGGCCTCGACACTCGCAAACGTCTCGACCGGGTACAGATCAGACATGGGGGCTCCTTGTGGGGGGGGGGAGAGGTCGGGCGGCGAACGAGGCGACAGCGACGGGGTGAAGCGGTGGACGAAGTGGGAAGCGAGAAGAGCGGAGTGCGGAGAGCGGATGACCCGGGGCGGCGCGGAGAGCGGATGACCCGGGGCGGCGCGATCCGGCGGGGTGGCACGGTCTAAGCGGAGCTGCGCGATCGGGCCGGGGCGCTGCCGCATCGCACGTCCCGCGCATCAGCGCGGCCGGGATGACGGGGGTCACCCCGGCCGACGCCAGATCAGACGCTGACGTGCGCGGAAACGGGAATCTCGAGCTCGAGGTGATCGCGCAGCGTGTCGCCCTCGTACTCGGTGCGGTACAGACCGCGCTCCTGCAGGACGGGAACCACAAGGTCGACGAAGTCATCGAGCGTCTGCGGCATGGCCGAGGGCACGATGTTGAATCCGTCGGCCGCGAAGTTCTCGAAGCGCTCGACCATGACGTCGACGACGTGCTCGGGAGTTCCCACCACGAGCCAGTGGCCCTGCGAGGCGCTTGCCTCCTGCGCCATCTGGCGGATCGTGCGCTTGTCGTCGACGGCCCACGCGCGGTAGATCGTGAAGCGGCTCTGGTGCCCCTCGACCTCGGCGATCGACGGCAGCACCGACTCCGGCACGGTGTCGTCCAGGTCGTACTCCGACAGGTCGGTGTGCAGCGACTGGCCTACGAGGCGCAGCACCGTGTCGCGGTCGAGCAGCTCGGTCATGGCCGCGAACTTCTCGCGGGCCTCGGCCTCGGTGCGTCCGACGATCGGGCTGATGCCCGGAAGGATCCGCAACTGCGTGTGGTCCCGACCGGCAGCCGTCACCAGGTCGTGCATCTCCTGGTAGAACGCCATCGCCTCCCGCAGCTCGCTCTGGGCGGTGAAGATCACCTCGGCGTACTTGGCGCCGAGCGCCTTGCCATAGCCGGATGACCCGGCCTGCACCATCACGGGATGACCCTGCGGTGTCCGGCTGATGTTGAGCGGGCCCTTCACCTTGAAGTGCTCGCCGATGTAATTGATCTCGTGGATCTTCGACGGGTCGGCGTAGATACCGTTCTCCCGGTCGAGGATCTTCGCGTCGGCTTCCCACGAGTCCCAGAGGCGGGCGACGATCTCGACGAACTCCTCGGCGCGGCCGTAGCGGAACTCGTGCGTCGGAATACCGTCCATACCGAAGTTCTCGGCACCCACGTGCGAGGTGACGATGTTCCAGCCGGCGCGGCCACCGCTCAGGTGGTCGAGCGAGGCGAACGCGCGGGCGACGTTGTAGGGCTCGGAGAAGGTGGTGGAGGTCGTCGAGACCAGCCCGACCTTCGAGGTGAGCACGGAGAGCGCGGCCATCATCGTCAGCGGCTCGAACTCACGCCAGGGCTGCTGGCGTTCAATCTTCGACGTGTCCATGAAGACGTTGTCGGCGGTGAAAACCATGTCGAACAGGCCGCGCTCGGCGGTCTGCGCAAGGTTTACAAAATGATCGAGGGATGGCACGGGGCCGAGCCCATTGCTGGGAAGCCGCCATGCCGCGGGGTGAACTCCGCTGTCTCCCAGGGATACTCCGAAGTGCATCTGACGTGGCTTGCTAGTCATTGGTTTCTCCTCCAACTGCATGGTGCTGTTCGTGTGGGGTGGGGCGTGAAGCGGGCGGGCGGCGTGAAGCGCCCGCCCGCTTCCGTGGGTGCTAGGCCTTGGTGCCCAGCGTGGTGAAGTCGAGGTAGCCCGGTGCGGTGAAGTCGTGCGACTCCTTCACTCCGGTCATCCAGGTCGGCGCCACCATGAAGTCGCTCAGGTACTCGAGGTTGGTCCAGCACCCCATCTCGTCGGCCTTCTGGCCGATCTGGGCGTACAGGTCCTCGTCACCGGTGCTGAGCGCGATCGGCAGGTTCTTGTCGATGAACGGGTCGGTGCAGGCGAACGTGTTGAGCGGCGCCGTGGTCGGCCAGTACAGCTGGGCCCAGAGGTACGGGTCCTGACCGTCGGGGTACGTTGCCGCGAAGAACACACCGGGTGCCGACTCGAGGTCGGAAGCCCAGTCGTACTCGACACCACTCGGCGACGCGAAGATCTTCACCGTGAGTCCGTAGCCCTGCATCTGCGCCGCGACGATGTTCACGAGCTGCGCGTCCAGGTCGGAGGCCGCACGGTAGGCGATGGTGATCGTCTTCTGGTCGGCGGGAAGCGCCTTGATCATCGTCTCGAGTTCGGACGGGTCGTAGCTCACGTTCTGCTTCGAGTCCGCCTCTGGCAGGAAGTTCTGGCCGTAGATCGTGGTGGCCGGGGTCACCGCGCCGTTCCACAGCTGGGTAGCAAGGGTCTTCGAGTCGATCGCGTTGCGGAATGCCTGCATGAAGGCCGGGTCGGTGAACGGTCCGCTCTTCGGGTTCAGTCGCATCATCTCCACCTGGAGGATCGGCAGGGAGTAGGTCGTCGAGCTCTTGCGCGTCTTGTAGTCCGCGAATGCCGCGCCGGTCAGACCCTGCAGGATGATGTCGATCTCGCCGTTGTCATACTGCAGCTGCATGGATGACGCGTCGTTGAGCACCTTGTAGTTGATCGTCGTGAACGTGGGCTTCGTTCCCCACCACGAGTCCGCGTAGTCCATCTTGTAGCCGACGGCCGCCTCGACCGAGGTCAGCTCGTACGGGCCGGATCCCAGGTCGTGGGTGCGCAGGTAGGTCTGTGCGTCATCGGTTCCGGCGTTCTTCGTGAGTCCGGTCGGGCTCGCGAAACGAATGCCGAACGGCGACGCCATGATGTTGAGGAAGGAGGAGTTGGGCTCCTTCAGCGTGATGACGGCTGTCGTGGCATCCGGAGTGTCCACCTTGGCGACATCCGCGACCGTGTAGGCCATGCCGTTGCCGAGCTTGGTGCGACGCTCGATCGCCGGCGCAACGGCCGAGGAGTCGAACTTCGTACCGTCGTGGAAGGTGACGTCGTCGCGAAGCTTGAACGTCCAGGTCTTGAAGTCGGCAGAGTTGGTCCAGGATGTCGCGAGCCAGGGCTCGACCGTCAGGTCGCTGGATCCCTTGCTGTACCGAACGAGGCCCTCGTAGACGTTGTTGACGATGTTCAGGCCATCGCCGTAAGACACGTCGGGGTCCGGCGGGTCGGACAGGTCGCCGAGCATGGCGATGTTGAGCACGCCATCGGTCGGGGCCTGTGCTGCGGTCGAGCCCGAGTCCGAGTTGGATGCGGAGCACCCGGCCAGAAGCAGGGTGAGCGCCAGGGCGAGCGCTGCGCCGGTTTTCACGCGGTATTTATTCACGGTTGTCTCCTCAAGTGGTAATCAGGGCAGTGATTTGCTTGGTGCTTGATAGGGGCAGTGCGTGGAGCGAAGGGCGGTACGGGTGAAATTGGTGGGGGTGGGGTGGGGAGGACGTGCCGCCGGATCAGGCGACGCGCAGTCGCGGGTCGATGACTCCCTGCAGGATGTCGACGGCCGCGTTGACGAGGATGTAGCCGGCACCGAGGATCAGGGTGATCGCCGAGATGGCAGGGAAGTCGGATGCCCCGATGGCGCCCGACATGTAGAGGCCGAGGCCGGGCCAGCTGAAGATGTTCTCCACCACCAGGGCACCGGCGAACATGGCGCCGATCTGCAGGCCCACGAGCGACAGCACGGGGCTGGACGCATTGCGGATCACGTGCCGGCCGACGACCTGCGAACCGGTGAGACCCTTGGCCTGGGCGGTGCGCACGTAGTCGTAGTCGAGGGTCGACCGCAGGCTCGAGGCGAACACCCGGCCGATCACGAGCGAGGGCCCGATCGCGATACACAGCGCCGGCAGGATCAGGTGGTGGATGGCGTCGAAGAATCCGGTGATGTTGCCGGCGAGGATGTCATCGATGAGCAGGAACCGGGTGGGACCGTGTCCGCTCTCCGAGCTTCGTCCCGATGCCGGCAGCCAGCCGAGCGTCTTATAGAAGAGGATGACCCCGAGAACGCCGAGCAGGAACGTCGGTGCGGCAGCTCCCGTGAGAATGAACCCGCGGAAGAGCGCCAGCGGCTTGCTGCGGCTCAGCGTGGTGAGCGCGAAGATCACGCCGAGGATGACCGCGATGACCATTCCCGCGATGCCGAGCTCGAGGGTCGCGGGCACGAACGCCTTGAGGTCATCGATCACCGGCTGGCGGCTGCGGTAGGACACCCCGAGGTCGCCGTGGAGAAGGCCGCCCAGGTAGTGGAAGTACTGCACGTACAGCGGGTCATCCAGTCCCATCTTTGCGCGCAGCGCCGCGAGCGCCGCGGCATTCGCCTTCTCGCCGAGGATCGCGCGGACGGGGTCGATGGGGCTGTACGTCTGCATGAGGAACAGCAGGAACGTCAGGACCAGAAGGATTATGACGAGGGACAGAAGTCGTCGGGCGATGAACTTGAGCACGCGGCGTACCTACCTTCTCAACATCAGGTTGCGGACGCCGCTGCCGGCGAGGTTGGCGACGATGGTCAGCACGAGGACTCCGAGCCCGGGGATTACCGGGACCCACCAGGCCTGCAGCAGGAAGCCGGCATTGTGCGCGGCGTCCGCCCCGAGTTCCGCGGCGGGAGGCGGGGTTCCGAGACCGAGGAACGAGAGGCTCGAGATCGTGAGGATCGCGGATCCGATATCGATGCTCGCCAGCACAACCAGCGTGGGGACCACGCCGGGAAGAATGTGGCGGGTGGCGATGCGGCGGCGGCCGACACCCGTCATCCGCGCCGCTTCGACGTGCGGGCGGGCGGCGAGCGAGTGCACCTCGCCGCGGACGATGCGGGCAAAGTACGGCCACCAGACGATCGAGATGCCGATGAGCATGTTCGTGGTTCCGGGCCCGAGGAAGGCGACGATCGCGATGGCGACGAGGGCTGCCGGCAGGGCGAGGAACAGGTCGGTCACGCGCATGAGCAGGTTGTCGAGCCATCCGCCCACCACACCGGCAATGGCACCGACGGCACCACCGATCGCGATGCCGATGACAACCACGAGGATGCCGAGCGGCCACGTCGACTGCACGCCATAGATGAGGCGGCTGAGCACGTCGCGGCCGATGCTGTCGGTTCCGAGGATGTACTTCGAGGTGAACGGCGGCGTGTACGGGGCACCGATCGGCTGGATCGGGTCGTACGGCGCGATGAGCGGCGCGAAGACCACGATCAGGCAGACGAGCGCGAAGAGGCCGATGCAAAACCACGACAGCATCTCGCTGCTGAGCCTGCCGCCGAGACCACGCGCAAGGCGCATGCGTTCCGGGACGAGAGTTGCTGCGGTCATGATGCGAGCTCCTCGGCGAAGGTCAGGTCGGGAATGGCAGCGACGAGCTTCTTCGTGTACTCGTTCTGCGGGTTGTGAATGATCTGGTTCGCCTCGCCAATTTCCACGATCTCCCCCTTGTTCATGACCACGATGCGGTCGGCTATCACGCGAGCCACCGACAGGTCGTGGGTGACGAAGAGCATGGACATACCGACCCGCTTGCGCAGCCTGCGCAGCAGGTTGATGACGGTGGCGGCCATCCAGGCGTCAAGAGCACTCGTCGGCTCGTCGCACAGGAGAATGGATGGCGGGACTATCGCAGCTCTCGCGAGGGCAACCCGCTGACGCTGGCCACCCGAGAGATCCCGCGAGTGAACCCGCAGAATCTCGGGGCCGAGACCGACGAGCGCGAGGGACTCCGAGATGCGCTCGGCGAACTCCGAGCTCGGCACGTTCTCGAGCACGAGGCGCTCGCGGAGGATCTCATCGACGCGAAGCCACGGGGTCAGGGATGCGCCGGCGTCCTGAAACACCATCTGCGGGCGGGACCCCTTCATACGCGAGATGCTGCCGACACCGGCATCCGCTGTCTCGAGTCCCGCAATGATGCGCAAGAGAGTCGACTTGCCCGATCCGCTCTCGCCGACGATCGCGACCGATTCGCCATCGGCGATCGCGAGGGAGACATCGTGCAGGGCACGCAGGGTGTTCGCTCCCTTCTTGCCGCGGACGGAGAAGGTCTTCGACACGTTGGTGACGTCGACCGACAGCGGCGCGTCCACGGGGGGCTGCACGAAGGTGTCGAAGACCTCGTCGCTGGCGACCGTTGGCTCATCCCCGCCGAGGTTGAAGGTCGGCAGCGGCAGGCTCTTGTCGGTGTCGAGGCTGATGCGCGAGGCGAGCAGCGCCCTGGTGTACTCGTGCTTCGGGCTCGAGAGGATGGTGGCGGCCGGGCCGATCTCGACGAGTCGCCCGGCGCTCATGACGGCGATGCGGTCGGAAATCTCGCCGGCGACGCCGAGGTCGTGGGTCACCATGAGCACGCTGCAGTGCAACTGCGACTTGAGTTCGCGCAGCAGGTCGAGCACCTGGCGCTGCACCGTGACATCGAGGGCGGTCGTCGGCTCATCGGCGATGATGAGGGCGGGAGATCCCGCGACGGCCATCGCGATCATCACGCGCTGGCGCAGACCGCCGGAGAGCTGATGGGGAAAGGCGTCGTACCGGGTCTCGGGGTTGCTGATGCCGGCCAACGCGAGAAGGCGGAGCGCCTCGGCCTTGGTGCCCGCGGCCTCCAGCACCTGGTGTCCGATGGTCATCGTCGGGTTCAGCGACGTCATCGGGTCCTGAAAGATCACGCCGAGGCTGTTGCGGCGCAGGTTCCGCATGCTCCTGGCGCTCGCACCGATGACGGAGGTGCCGCAGACGGAGACGGAGCCGGTGATTTCCGGGCGCGACCTGTCGGGCAGCAATCCCATGAGGGTGAGCCCGAGCACGCTCTTTCCCGACCCGGACTGCCCGACGAGGCCGAGGACCTCGCCCTTCTGGATGTCGAGGTCGAGACTGTGCAGCACCGTCTCGGTCTTCCCGTTGCGGGTGAGCTTCACCTCGAGGCCGGAGATGGCGACGACGGGGCTGGAAGAGGTGGGGTCCGCACGGTGCTGCGGCGGCGTGTGAGGCGCGGTGTCGAGGTCCAACAATTTTTCGCTCATAAAGTCATTCTCTCCCCTCTATATTTCGGCTATTAATGCTCTGTATTAATATCTTGTTTCCCGTATTACCCGAATTTTGGGATCGATAAATAACCGCCATTTCGACGGGTATTTACGGGAGTTATTTGGACTTACGACTCAGTTTGTAAAAGTGTTCGGGTTCTGCTGGTTCAGGTCTGCGGTGTCCCCGGTGGCGTGTAGACAAAGCCGGCGAGCGCCGTGGACAACGCCCTGGCCAGACCGGACTGCCCGACGCTGACGCGAACGCCCTCGCCGGTGAAGCACCGCACGGCGATGCCGCTCGCCGCGCACAGGTTGGCGAGCTCTTCCGCCTGGGCGCCCACGGGCAGCCAGATGAAGTTGCCATGGGCGGATGCCACGGGCAGACCGAGCACGCGCAGGGCCGTGGCGACTTCTTCCCGGCTGGTCGTGACCTTCTCGATGATCTCCGCGCGGTAGGTGTGCTCTTCGAGCGACGCGATGGCGGCGGCAACAGCGGGCGAGGACACCGGGAAGGGCGTCATCACCGCGCGGGTGGCGGCGACAATCTCGGGGCTGGCGATCATGTATCCGGCACGGAAACCGGCGAGCGAGTAGACCTTGGAGAAGGTGCGCAGCAGCACGAGGTTCGGGTACTGACGCAGCAGCGGAACCGCGTCGAACGACCCGGGCGAGCTCGGGTCGACGAACTCGCGGTAGGCCTCGTCGAGCACAACGATTACCCGGCTCGGCACCCGGTCGAGGAAGTCGACGAGGTTCTTGGCGCTGAGCACCGCGCCGGTCGGGTTGTTCGGGCTGCAGAGGATCACCGCGTCGGTGTCGTCACCGACCGCGTTCGCGATCGAGACCAGGTCGTGCTGGTGGTTGGCGAGGTTCGTGATCCCGACCGAGCGGGCCCCGACGGCACCGATGCTGATCGGGTAGGCCTCGTAGCTGCGCCAGGCGTGAACGACATCATGGTCGGGACGCACGTAGGCGAGCAGCAGGTGGTTGAGGAGGGAAAGCGATCCGTCACCGACCGCGACGGTCGAGGCATCCACCCCCATGTGCTCGGCGAGCGCGACCACCAGCGTCTCGCCGTGCAGCGCGGGGTAGCGGTTGCCCCCGGCGATGGCCGCGGACACGGCCTCGGTCACCGCGTCGGACGGCGAGAACGGCGACTCGTTGGACGAGGCACGGAACACGATGGGCACCGCGCCAACGGTTGCCGAGGTGTAGAGCGGCAGGTCCTTGACGTGGTCGCGGGGAGCCGGAGCTGCCGCGGCGTCGGTCTCAGTGGTGAAGGTCATGAAGGTCAACTCCCGCCTCGTCGAGGACGGTCAGCAGCGTGCCATCCAGCAGCATGTCGCTGACCGCGATCAGCTCGGGCGACGCGAACCGGTCGGGTCCGGGGCCGCCGACGCTGGTGCGCAGCTGCGCGATGACAGCGGATGCCGCGGGGCCGGGTGTCATCGGAGCGCGCAGCTCGAGGGCACGCGATGCGTTGAGAAACTCGATCGCGATGACGTGACGCAGGCCGTCGACGCTGCGGCGCAGCTTGCGGGCGCCGGCCCAGCCCATGGACACGTGGTCCTCCTGCATGGCGCTGGAGGGGATCGAGTCGACGGATGCCGGAACCGCGAGTCGCTTCATCTCGCTGACGATTCCCGCGGCCGTGTACTGGGTGATCATGTTGCCCGAATCGACGCCCGGATCGTCCGCGAGGAACGGGGACAGCCCGTGCGAGCGGTTCGCATCGAGGAGGCGATCGGTGCGGCGCTCGGAGATGCTGGCGAGGTCGGCGAGCGCGATGGCCAGGAAGTCGAGTACGTAGGCGACGGGTGCTCCGTGGAAGTTGCCGTTGGACACCACACGACCGGAGGGCGTGACCACCGGGTTGTCGATCACCGACGCGAGCTCGTACCCGGCGATCCGGCGGGCGTGCTCGACGGTGTCGCGAACGCCCCCGGCAACCTGCGGGTGGCAGCGGATCGAGTAGGCGTCCTGTACGCGATGCTTCTGCGGACCGCGGTTGTCCTCGATGATCTGCGAGCCGCGCAGCATGGCGCGTACGTTCGCCGCCGAGATCTGCTGCCCGGGCTGCGGGCGCATTCCGACGAGCTCGGCCTCGAACGGTTCGTCAGATCCGAGCAGGGCCTCGAGCGACATCGCCATCGCGGCATCAGCCAGATTGCACAGCTCGTCGATGTCGTGAAGGGCAAGAACGAGCTGACCGAGCATGCCGTCCGTGCCGTTGATGAGCGCGAGGCCCTCCTTCTCGGCCAGCAGGATCGGTTCGAGTCCCGCGGAGAGAAGTGCTTCCTCGCCACTGACCAGCTGGCCGTCGGCGAGGCGGGCGCGCCCCTCGCCCATGATGACCAGCGCCACGTGGGCGAGGGGTGCGAGGTCGCCCGAGCAGCCGAGCGATCCGTATTCGTAGACGACGGGGGTGATGCCCGCGTTGAGCAGATCGGCGTAGGCCTGCACGACGACGGGACGGACCCCGGTGCGGCCGGTGGCGAGGTTCGACAGGCGCGACAGCATCAACGCCCGAACGACTTCGCGTTCCACCTCGGCTCCCATGCCCGCGGCGTGCGACCGGATCAGGCTGCGCTGCAACTGCGTGCGCATGTCCGGTGCAACGTGCTTGGTGGCGAGGGCACCGAATCCGGTGGACACCCCGTAGACGGGCGTCTCGGCGAGCGCCAGCGCCTCGATCAGTTCGCGACTGCGGGCGATCTCGACGAGGGCGTCCTCCGCGATCTCGACCTGGGCACCCGAGCGGGCGACCTGGACGATGTCGTTTTCGGTGAGGGGACCAATTCCCACCGTGATTGCGGTCGATGTCATGAGGGGCATGTGAACAGTGAAGCCGCGCGTACACCGGTCAACAACACGCTTTTCGCGTCAAGCGTCTGACATTTGAGACAGGAGTCACTGCCAGAAACGCGGGAGCGATTTCGCACGCCCACGCCTCAGCGAGGCTCTGATCGAAATATTCGCGCCATATACTGAGCGACAAATTTGGCACGGCATTCCCCATCGGCTCCCGACGATCTCCCGGAAGGATTACGAAAAATGCTCGAAGAACTTCCCGCCGCCGCAGAGCCGATGGGCCCGCGCATGCCCGCGCTTCGCCACGGCGTCGCCGCCCTCCGACACCTTGCGTCCTCTCCCAGTCCGGTACCGGCGAGCGCTATCGCGCGTCAGATTGGGATGCCTCGGAGCTCGACCTATCAGCTGCTGCAGGTGCTCGTGGATGAGGGCCTCGTGGTGCACATTCCCGAGTCCCGCGGCTACAAGCTGGGCGTCGGGGTCTTCGAGTTGGGCTCCGCATACCTGCGTCACCAGCCGATGGAACACCTTGCCCGCCCGCTCCTTGCCAAGGTGGTTCGCCAGATCGGGCAGACCGTGCACCTCGGCATCCTCTACGGACACGAAACTCTCTACCTCCTCAAGGAACAGCCACCTCGACCAACCTCCCTCGTCACGGCGGTCGGCGTTCGCCTTCCCGCACACCTGACCGCTACCGGCCGCTCGATGCTGTGCTGGCTTCCCAGCCCGCAGATCACCGCCATCTTCGCGACATCCGACACGTTCGTTGATCGCACCGGACGCGGCCCGCGCAACCTCCGCGAGCTCAAGTCGACCCTCGAGGCCGACAGGCAGCGCGGATGGTCGATCGAGGATGGCTCCGTTACCGATGGAGTCACCTGTATCGCGGCCGCGGCGATGGATCACAACGGGATGCCCGTGGCGAGCCTGGCCGCGTCCTTCCTCACCGAGGCGGTGCCGCGCGACAAATGGCCCGACATCGCTGCCCACCTGCTGCGCTCGGCGGAGGTCCTCACCAAGCGTTTCGGTGGGGTCGTCCCGGTGCGCGCCGCCAGCTAGGGCGGGGAGGCTCCTCGCGCCGGAGGGGAATTGTTTAGCGCCGCTTTATGCGCGATTATCCATTGAGTTTTTGATAGCATCCATATCGAAACGGGAGTGTGGATATGGCGCAGAAAATTACCGTCCAGCTTTTCGATGACATCTCACACGAGATCATCGAAGACGGCCAGGGCGAGACAATATCGTTCTCGCTCGATGGGCGCTCCTTCGAGATCGACCTCTCGGCCCGCCACGCAGAAGAACTGCGAAAGTCACTCGCGCCCTACATCGAGAATGCCCGCTCCAGCAGGGATTCCGGTGGCCGCGCTTCTGCCGGGCCCGCGCAGAACGGCACGGCATCGAGTGCCTCCATCATCCGGGAATGGGCAATCGCCAACGGCGTTGCCGTGCCCAGCAGGGGACGGATCCCCGCGCACGTGACCACGGCGTATATCGACGCCCACCGCTGAATTCCCGGACGCGGCCGTCAAACCTGCGCGCCGCTTTTCTTTACCGCCACAGAAATCCCCCAATTCCGGGGGGATATATCTGTTTCTACAGCCGAACGACCTATCGAGTTCCCATGAGGAAGTTAACGAGTTTCGGTGCGGTCGCATCGGAGAGCGTGTGGGGCTGATAAATCACCCGGTAGACGATGGGCGCGATGACGTGATCGATGATGTCCTCCGCCGAAACGGGGCCGTCCCCTCCGAACCGGTCGAGAATCACTCCGGCTTCCGCACGACGATTGCGCAGGCAGTCGGTCTCGGTCTCACCGGCGGTCGCAGCCCCGGCTCGCAGCAGCGCGGCATTGGCCGGGATGCTGTAGTGGCGAACGAACTCGGCAGTCCACGAGGTCAGGTCTTCCCGGAGGTCCCCCGTGTCGGCCATCGGACGATTGGGATCCAGGCGGTACGTCGCGATGTCGTTGATCATCGACGGCAGGTCGCCCCAGCGGCGATACACGCTCGTGGGGTTCACTCCCGCGCGCTCCGCGACCATCGGAATGGTCACCCGGTCGCTGCCGCGTTCCGCCATCAGGTCTTCGAGCGCACGCTTGACGGCGACCAGCACCGCTGCGCTGCGGCCCCCGGGTCGCTTGCCCGTCGTTGTCTCTGTGGTCATGATGTCATCGTAATGCAAATCGCTTTGCTTTAGTTGGCCCAACGCAGTACGCTCGGGGAATTGCAAAAATCGTTGCTTTAGCGAGATCTTGCCGAACCACCACCAGGAAGCCGCCCCCATGCGCACTCTCAGCAGAAGATCCAGTTTCGTCGTGGCCGCGTCAGTGGCGGCCATCGCCCTGTGGACGAGCGCGGCACCGACCGTGACGTACCCGGTGTACGCGGAGGAGTGGAACCTCACCCCCGCGACCACCACCACGATCTTCGCGATCTACCCCCTCGTGGTTGTCATCGCGCTCGCGATCTTCGGCAACCTCTCCGACTACATCGGTCGCCGTTCGACGATCCTGCTCGGGCTCGGAGCGGGACTGATCGGTGTGCTCCTCTTCGCGCTCGCCCAGGACGTGTCGTGGCTGTTCGTTGGGCGCGGGTTCATGGGCATCGGGGTCGCGCTGTCGCTGGCTCCGGCCACCGCGGCGGTCGTCGAGTTCAGCGCGCCGGGACAGGAGAAGCGGGCGAGCGCCGTCACGACGGCATCGACGGCGGCGGGCCTGGTGCTGGCGACCCTCATTGGCGGCGCGCTCATCCAGTACGCCCCCTACCCCACCCACCTCAACTTCTGGGTTCTGTTCGTCGTCATCGCGGTGGTTGCCGCATTCGCCTGGTTCCTGCCGCGGCACACTTCCGCCGAGGCGCAGGGCCGGTGGCGTCCGCGCGCCTTGGCCATCCCCCGAGGCATCCGCAAGTACTTCCTCATCGGCGCCGTCGCCGTCACCGGTGCCTACACGGTCGGTGTCATCGTGCTGTCCCTCGGTGCCGACATCGCCAAGGAGCTGATCGGGTCCGACAACGCGCTGGTCAACGGCTCGGTCATCGCGGTCAACGCGGTGGCAATCGGTGTCGCGGCGCTCCTGGCACGAGGCATCCGCCCCAACACCCTCGTCTCCCTCGGTGGCATCATCGCCTTCGTCGGCGTTGGCATCATGCTCATCTCGTCGGTCGACCACTCGCTCGTCGTCTTCCTCGTCTCGGCGATCATCACCGGCGTCGGGTACAGCTTCCTGTTCTCGGGCGGCCTCGGCGTCGTGAGCGCAAAGGCCCCCGCACACCACCGCGCGGGGACAATCTCGACCGTCTACCTGGTGTCGTACCTGGTGCAGGGCGCGACCGCGCTGTACCTCGGGGCCGTCGCGACGGCATCCGGACTCGAGACCGCCCTGGTCATCGGCGCGGGTGTGGTTGCGGTCTTCAGCCTCGCGGCCCTGATCCTCTCGGTCGCCCTCGGTCGCGGCGTTCGCGCAACCGCTGCCACCGCATAGCGGAATTGCATACCCCCGCACCGGCGGCGGCCCACCCGAGTAGGGTTCTTGAGGGTTGTTCGCGTCGCCGGCGTGGGAAACACACCACGAGGATGGGGGCGCAATGTCTGCGGACGCTGATGTCACAGTGACGAACGAGACGATCAATCCAGCGGGAGACGCACCGGCAGAGCCGCGTGTGCTCGTGCTCATGGGGGTCTCCGGCAGCGGCAAGTCGACGGTCGCGTCCCTGCTCGCCGAACGCATGGGCTGGGAGTTCGAAGAGGGCGACTCGCTCCACCCGCAGTCGAACATCGACAAGATGGCGGCAGGGCATCCCCTCACCGACGAGGACCGCTGGCCGTGGCTCGAGCTCATCGCCGAGTGGATCGAAGCGCAGCTTGATGCCGGCCGCAGCGGCGTCATCACCTGCTCCTCCCTCAAGCGCAGCTACCGCGACGTCATCGACCGCCGCCACCACGGCGTCGAGTTCGTCTACCTCGCGGGTAGCGAAGACACGATCTCCGATCGCCTCGCCGCCCGCACCGACCACTTCATGCCGCCGTCGCTCCTGACGAGCCAGTTCGAAACGCTGGAAGAGCCGTCAGCCGACGAGCCCGCCATTCGCGTCGACGACGGCGCGACACCATCTGCCATCGTCGACGAAATTCAACGCCGGCTCCATCTGCACGACTCGATCAAGGGGAACGCCGCATGAGCATCGAAAGAATGGCCGGCGCGATTGCCGGCGTGGCACGGGCAACGAATCCAGCGGATGAACCGTGGAGCGGTCATGACACGCAGGTGCTGATCGTCGCGGCGATCGGCATCGCCATCGTCGTGGTGCTCATCGTCTTTGCGAAGTTCCATGCGTTCCTCGCCCTGATCATCAGCGCCCTCTTCGTGGGACTCGCGTCGGGCATCGAGCTCGACAAGGTCACCGGATCGTTCGAAACCGGCGTCGGCGGCGTTCTCGGATCGACGGGCGTGCTCATCGCGCTGGGCGCGATGCTCGGAAAACTGCTGGCGGACTCCGGTGGAGCCGACCGCGTGGTCGACACCCTGCTCAAGGGCAAGGAGTCATCTCTTCCCTGGAAGATGGCGCTCGTGGCCGCGATCATCGGCATCCCCCTCTTCTTCGAGATCGGCCTCGTGCTGCTGATCCCCGTGGTCATGCTCGTGGTGCATCGCTCCAAGAGCCCGGCCATGCGCCTCGGAATCCCGGCACTCGCCGGACTCTCGGTGCTGCACGGCTTCATCCCGCCGCACCCCGGCCCCCTCGCCGCCATCGGCATCCTGGGCGCCAACGTCGGCATCACCCTCGCGCTCGGACTCATCGTTGCGATTCCCGCCGTGATCATCGCCGGCCCGCTGTTCGGCCGTGTCGCCGCCCGCTGGGTTCCCGTCGGAGCAGGCGGCGCTGCGCTGGCCGTGGTGGGCGCCGGTGCCGCACGAGCGTCCGTCGGGTCATCCACCTCGTCCTCGTCGTCGTCTTCGTCGTTCGGCTCGAGCGACGCCGGGGACAACGACCCCGCCGCGGCCCGTGCCCAGGATCCGGACGCGACACGCACCCCGTCGTTCGGCATCACGCTCGCGACGCTACTGTCGCCGCTCGTGCTCATGCTGCTGAAGGCCGGCGGCGACATCTGGCTCGACTCGGATTCGCCGGTTCGCCACTTTCTCGACTTCATCGGTGACCCGGTGTTCGCTCTGCTCTTCGCCGTGCTGCTGGCCATGATCACGTTCGGCGTGCGCGTCGGGTTCACCGCGTCGGTGCTCAGCACCAAGATCGGCCAGAGCCTTCTCCCGATCGTCGGTGTCGTGTTCATCGTCGGTGCCGGTGGCGGATTCAAGCAGGTACTCGTCGACGGTGGAACAGCCACCGCAATCGCGAAGATCGCCATTGCCACCCACCTGTCGGTGCTGTTGCTCGGCTGGATCGTCGCCGCGCTCATCCGCCTCGCGACGGGTTCGGCGACCGTCGCAACCGTCACCGCGGCCGGCATCGTCGTGCCGCTGGCAACCGGGCTCACCCCGACGCACCTGTCGCTGCTCGTGCTCGCGATCGGCGCGGGATCCCTGATCTTCTCGCACGTCAATGACGCGGGTTTCTGGCTGGTGAAGGAGTACTTCGGTCTCACCGTCGGCCAGACGCTCAAGACCTGGTCGGTCATGGAGACGATCATCTCCGTCGTCGGGCTTGCCGTCGTGCTGCTGCTCTCGCTGTTCTTATAGCGCCGTTCACCACTGCCGCGGCGTCGTGATCCGGTGACCATCGAGTTCGTCGTCCTTGTTGTCGGCGGCGTGATCGCCGGAATCATCGGCACCGCGGGAGGCATCACCTCCCTCGTCGCCTATCCTCTGCTGCTGGCGGTGGGCATACCTCCGCTCACCGCCAACATCACCGGGTCCGTTGCCATGCTCGGCTCGGGGATTGGTTCGACGCTTCGGGCGCGCCCCGATCTGATCGGTCACCGGCAGACCCTGACGCGCTGGCTCCCGGTCGTGGTGGCCGGATCCCTGGCCGGAGCCATCCTGCTGCTCGTGACGCCGGCCGACCTGTTCGGCCGGATCGTGCCGTTCCTCGTCGCTGCGGGTGCCGCGCTCCTCCTGCTCCAACCCCGCATCACCCGGTGGAACGAATTCCACAGCCGGCGGGTCTCCACCGGCGCGACGGCGGTCGCCGTGACGGGCGTCACCATCTACAACGGGTACTTCGGCGCGGGTTCGGGCGTGCTGATGATCGCCGTGCTCCTGCTCACCGTCGAGCCTCTGCTCCTGCGCGCCAACGCGCTCAAGAACGTCCTGCTCGTCACCGCGGACCTGCTGCCCGCGGTGCTCTTCGCTGTCTTCGGCACCGTGATCTGGTGGGCCGTGCTCGCCCTGGGCGTCGGCACCCTGATCGGCGGCCTCATCGGGCCAAGCGTCGCACGGCGCATCCCCCATCGTCCCCTGCGAATCCTCATCGCGCTGTCGGGATTCGCCCTCGCGGTATGGCTGTTCCTGCATCCGTGACCGCTGTTTCTCTCGCCCCGCGGCCCGTTCGGACGTACCCTCTCCCTACCGCCACGAGAACGGAGACACCGCCCATGAGTGACTGGACACCCGACCAACTGACCCGCGTCGGCGCCGCCGAGGAACTGCAGATCTCCTCGAACCGCGACGACGGTTCGCTGCGCCCCTACGTCACCATCTGGGTGGTGCGCGCCGGCGACAACCTCTACGTGCGGTCCGCCTACGGCTCCACCAACCCCTGGTTCCGTCGCGCGACCGCCAGCGGCATCGGCCGCATCAAGGCAGGCGGAGTGGAAGCGGATGTCTCGTTCGCCGACGCGTCTCCGGACTCCCTCGGCGACATCGACGCGGCGTACCACGCGAAGTACGACCGGTACGGCCCGGCCATCGTGGAAACAGTGGTCGGAGAGAAGGCCGCGCCCACCACGATCAGGCTGGTTCCGCGGGAGCACTAGCCCCGGGTCATCCGCTCTAGCGACGACGGCGGAAGAGGGACCCGAGCGAGGGCAGGGAGCCGAAGCCAACGAAGTGCCGCGGCGACCGGCGGGCACGGGCCGGCGGCGGCCAGGTGAGTTCCTTGTCGAGCGCCGCCTCCAGTTGTCGCAGGGCGACGTGGGGCGTGGCGGGAGTACTCGCGGAGCCGGCCGCGCAGTCGATGACGATCTGCAGCGAAGAGGGCTGGTGTCCGCCGGGAAACTTGCGCACTTCGAGACGCAGGTTCGAGTCGTCCACCCACTGCGCGGAATCCGCGGACCACATGCCGCTCCCGAACGCGAACACGGTCTCGCGGGACGCCGCAACGAGCACGTGCGGCTGGAAGACCCAGGCCGAGCTGCGCGCCTCGTACGCCATGGTCTCGAGCACGTAGGTGCCGCCGGGCGAGGGGGTGGATGCCACGGAGTTTCCGCTGCTCACGGGCGGGGTTTCGCCGGGCGGGGTCTCTTCGCTCATCACGAGTCCGCCGGGCGGGGCCAGAGGTCGGTGGCGAGGCCACGTTCCAGCTTGGCGATCGTCTCCAGGTCGGGCCAACTGCGGCCCTGCAGCACCGCGAGGATCGTCGTGTGATTGACCCCGCACGACTCGGCGGCGGCGCGCAACGTGCGGTCGCCGATCGCGGCGCGCAGGTTGATGGCGAGGCGGCGGGCCACCTCGGCGCTCGGGTCATCCGCTTCCCTGTCCGGCCAATCGGCCACGCGATCGCGGGGCAGGGTGCGTGTGGGACGAGGCATGTTTGTCAGCGTAGAGGTCGGTGGGGTGCGGCCGCGGATAGCCTTGCCCTATGACCCTGAGCGATGTTGAACAGCAGTGGATTACCGACACGCTCGCGGGTACGCCCGCCGAGGCCGCCACGGCGGTGTGCATCAAGTACGCCGAGCGCTGCTTCGACCTGGTGGTGCCGAGCAATGACCGTCCCACGATGAGCGACTTCGCCCTCGGAGCGACGCGGCTGGGCGGCACCCCCGACCTGCCCGACGGGCTCGACTGGCCGCGCGACGACGACGGAAAGTACGCAAACTTCTTCGGCCAGTTCGACCTGGCCGAGCTCGCCGAGTTCGCTCCCGGCATCGGCCTTCCCGACGAGGGCCTGCTCAGCCTGTTCACGACCTACATCGAGAGCGCGGCGGAGCCGGTCGTGGTGCGCGCCATCCTGAGTCATCCCGACCGCAACCTCGTGCGCCACGTGCCGCCGACCGACGACGACGATTTCGCCGACCCGTACACCGGATTCCTCGAGCCGACCGGCGTGCGGTTCGCCCCCAACGTGTCGCTGCCGCTGACGCAGGCCGACTTTCTGGCCGAGCTGCAGCTCGCCCTCGAGGACGACGACGCCATCTACGACCTGCGCGAGGCGTTCGCCACCGGTGTCGAGGGCTCGATCGGCCAGCTCGGCGGGTTTGGCAACCCGCACTCGGATGACGACTTCCGGCGCATCCTCTATTTCCACCGGGTCGGCCACGGCGGTGCACAGTTCGAGGACTACTACGCCTCCGACGAGGATCGCCGCGTCGCCATCGAGGTGAAGACCGAGGAGCTCGAAGACGAGAAGAACGACCTCGTCGTGCGACGCCTCACCAACCAGATCGAGCAGATTCGGTGGATCTCCGAGAACGCGCGCGCGATTGCCACGGAGGCGCGTCAGTGGCGGATGATCCTGCGGATCGATTCCAACAACGCGATGCAACTCGACCTCATGGACGCCGACCCCATCTATTTCTACGGACCGACTGCGGAGATTGCCGCTGGTAACTTCTCCCGGATCGAAGCGATGGTCACGCAGGGATAGGCTCGCCTGCATGCCCAGCACAACAGCCGTCGTCGGTTCTGCGTCCGGAATGCACGCCCGCCCCGCCTCTCTCTTCTCCCAGGCCGCGGCCGCCACGGGGGTTTCGGTCACGATCGGCAAGGTCGGGGGCAAGCCCGTCAACGCGGCCAGCATCCTCGGCCTGCTCACGCTCGGCATCGATCACGGCGAAGAAGTGACCCTCACCACCGAGGGCGACAACGCCGAGGAGGCGCTCGCCACCCTGACGGCACTGCTGGAAAGCAACCTCGACGAGGCCTAACCCGTCGCGTAACCGGGTGACCGGGTTACGGTCATTCGACGGCTAGCGTGAATACATGCAGTCGCCGTCATCCCCCGCTTCGCCGTCCGCGTCCTCGCCCGACCAGGACACCGCCGCCATCATCACCGTCGCGGCGACCGAGAAGGAACGCGCGGCAGTGCGGGCATTCCTCACCGGTCAGTTCGGCGCAGAGGCATCCCGCGTCATCCCGTCGCTCGACGACGACAAGTTCTTCGCATCGACGGTGCTGCAGGCGGCGACCCCGACCGGAAAGATCATCGGCACCATCGTCACCCGAAGGTCTCCGATGGCGGTGGCGTACTACACGTCCGTCGGCCAGGGCCTCGAGCCCGTCGACTACGAGCTGGAGCTCGAGCGCGTCAGCTACCTCGACATCATGGCGGTGGCCCCCGGCGAGCGCCGCCGTGGTGTCGGCACGGCCCTCATCGCCGCGCTCGAGGAGCGCCTGCGTGCCGCCGGGGTGAAGATCTGGTTCGGTGGAATTGGCAACACCCCGGAGAGCGTTCCCGTCGCCGACTACTTCCAGAACCGTGGGTTCCAGGTGCTCGCGCCGGGTAACTTGTTGCCCTCGTTCCTCGGCCGCCGCTGGACCCTGCCGCACTCGCCCCAGCCGCGCGTCTGGTTCTACAAGCAGCTCAAGGCAGCCGCGAAGTAACCTTCCTCAGCGCGGACCAGGCTGCAGCTCGGTGCGCACCGGCTCCGGTTTGAACAGCACTCCCCGGTCGGCGTCTTCGAGCGTCGCAAATTACCCGACGAGGGTGCGCCCCTCGGACGTCGGGGCCCACGTGACGACCCGGTAGAACAGCTCTTTTCGTGGCCCGAATCTCAGCGCAACAACGACGGCAGCCGGGTGCCGGTGATCGTCGCGCATGAGAATCCACTCGCTCATGCCGATTCGGATCGGCGGCCACGGTGGTTTCCAGTTCTGCATTGGTTGCTCCTAGTGAAGAGGGAGCAGCCGGCCCTGCAAGAACGACATTACGACGTGGGGTCTGACATTTCCACATGGCGTTCGTGTGGGTGGCCGGTGACAGACTGAGGCAATGCGCGCCGTTACTATTTCCCACCCCGGAGACCCCTCGGTACTCGGCTGGGGCGAGACAGAACTTCCCACCCCTACCCCCACGGACGTGGTGATCCGCGTCGCTGCCGCCGGCATCAACAACGCCGATCTGCTGCAACGGCAGGGCCACTACCCCGTTCCCGCGGGCGCCTCGCCGATCCTCGGCCTCGAGGTGTCGGGCGAGATCTCCTGGGTCGGCGCCGACGTCTCCGGATGGTCGGTCGGCGACCGCGTGTGCGCCCTGCTGTCCGGCGGCGGGTATGCGGAAGAAGTGGTTGTCCCCGGCGACATGCTCCTGCCCGTTCCGACCGGCGTTGACCTCATCGAGGCAGCCGGACTGCCCGAGGCCGCCGGCACCGTGTACTCCAACCTCGCGATGAACGCCCGGTTGGGCGACGGGATGACCCTGCTGGTGCACGGCGGAGCGAGCGGTATCGGCACCTTCGCCATCCAGTGGGCGAAGGCGATCGGCGCGACCGTCGTCACCACGGCAGGGTCTGCGCGCAAGCTCGACCGCGTGTCAGCCCTCGGCGCGGACACCCTGGTCAACTACCGCGAGCAGGATTTCGTGGCCGAGACCCTCGCGGCAACCGGTGGGCGTGGGGCCGAGGTCATCCTCGACATCGTCGGAGCTGACTACCTCGACCGCAACATCCGCGCCCTTGCCCCGGACGGGCACCTCGTGGTCATCGGCAGCACCGGTGGCTCCCCCGACGCCCCGCTGAACATCGGGTTGCTGATGTCGAAGCGCGGCAGCGTGACATCCACCAGCCTGCGCAGCCGCCCGCACACGCAGAAGGCCGCCATCATTCGCGAGGTGCGGCAGAACGTGTGGCCGCTCATCGAGGCGGGACGGATCGTGCCGGTGATCGATTCCATTTTTTCGATGGCGGATGCCTCGGAGGGCCACCGTCTGCTCGCCGCCGGTGGCGCCGTCGGCAAGGTTCTGCTGACGCCGTAGCCCGGTGCGCATCGCATCGACCCCTGCCGCGGACCTCGCGGTTGGTGACCACCCGCTGCTACCGTGATGAAAACTCGCGAACGAGGGGGTCACGATGACGGATCAACCAGCTGTGGTGGTTACACGCGGCGGCGTGCCGGCCGACGTGCCCGTCCGTGGGGACAGGGCGCCGCGCAATCGGTACGAAATCGCCCTGTGGGCGGTGGCGGCGGTGCTCATCGTGGGGTCGTTGCTGCTCGAGCTGCTGAGTTGGTCGACCGTGATGAGCGGCGTGGGCTCGGACTGCGACGCCGACGGAAACTGCAGCACCCCCTTCATTGCCCAGCTCGCGCAGGTGGCGTTTTCCGTGATGCCGAACGTCCTTGAGGCCGGAATCTTCGTCGCGGCCATCGCCATCGCCATCCGCGCCGTCGACATCAATGCACGCCGTCGGGCCGAGGCAGTCGCCATCGTCGACGGCGCCACGCAGCCCGCGCCCGCTCAGCACCAGTCGGCCACGGCCAGCTACCCCGCCGGCCCCACCGCCGTGCTCCCCCGGGCGGAGCCGCCGGTACGCGCACCCGCGCAGCCAGACCACGCCATCTTCATGCGGCCACCGGCCCGCGACTAACTTCCGGCTACGGCCACAGGCACAGGCACAGCACCTGGCCCGGATGAATCGTGCCCTTCCCCGCCCGCGTCCCCGACCACGTCGTTACCTGCTCGACGCGCACCCCAAACCGGGCGGCAATCGCCCGCGCGTAATCGCCGAGCACAACGGTGTAGCACATCTGCCCGGACGTCCCCGCGTGCGACGGCCCCCACGCACCCGGCAGACCGCCGCTGTCGCGCGGAAGCGGCGTGACCACCTGAGCCCTGATTCCCGGCACGGCAGTGGGGGAAGCGGATGCCCCGGGCTGGCGAACCCCGGCCGCGTCCGGGTCACCCCCGGCGACGCATCCGGTCATCGCGAAAGCGAGCAGCACGAGCGTTGCCATCGCCGCCCCGGCCCGAACCGACACGACATGCCGTAGCGTTATTCGAGCAGTTGTCACTTATTCGAAGCTACCCGCTCACCTCCGAGGTCGCAACACGGCCGCCATCAGCATTTGTAGTTTCGGGCCCGGCTCCCTGTGCGGAGTCGCTCTCCCCGACGATGAATCGCCCTGTCTGACATCTCGGACACATCGTTCGCAGATCGCTCCCGCGGCCGTAGTGCGCGCGCTTGACTGACACCAGGTCAGGGCCGCACCTCGACATCGTCGATGCGTCCCTTCGTTCTGGAGGAAAACATGGTCGACACGACGCGTCAGATGCACTTCGGTATCTCCCTGGGTGACACCGGTGTGCACCCCGCCGCCTGGCGTCTCGCCCGGCCCCGCGGCACGACCCCCAACATCCAGGACTTCGTCTACATGGCGAAGGCCGCCGAGGCCGCCAAGTTCGACATGATCTTCACCGCCGACGGCATGGAACTCGACGTCACCATCGAGAACCTCAAGTACCAGCAGCCCTGGCGGGAGCTCGAGCCCATCACCATGCTGTCGGCGCTCGCTATGGTTACCGAGAACGTCGGCCTGGTTTCGACGGCGTCGACCACCTTCTCCGAGCCGTATCCGCTGGCCCGCACCTTCGCGTCACTCGACCACATCAGCGGCGGCCGCGCCGGCTGGAACATTGTCACGTCGCTCGGCGGCGCCAAGAACTTCGGCCTCAGCGAGATGCCGTCCGAGGCGGCCAAGTACGAGCGCGCGCACGAGATGCTCGAGGTCGTCAAGGCACTGTGGAACTCGTGGGACGCCGACGCCAAGATCGAGGACGCCGAAACCGGCATCTACGCCGACCCGTCGAAGGTGCACGAGATCGACTACGTCGGCAAGATCTTCTCGGTGAAGGGTCCGCTCAACATCTCGCGGTCACCGCAGGGGCGTCCGGTATTGATCCAGGCCGGGTCATCCGCCACTGGCAAGGCGTTCGGCGGAAAGTATGCCGACGTCATCTTCACCGCCCAGAGCGACCTGCCCACCGCGCAGGCGTTCTACCGCGAGATGAACCAGATCGCGATCGACTCGGGTCGCCCGGCGGAATCGATCCGCATCATGCCCGGCCTCAGCCCGGTCGTCGCGGCCACGCACGCCGAGGCAGTCGACAAGTTCGAGCACCTCGTCAGCCTGATCGCACCGTCGATCATCATGCAGCGGGTCAGCGGCGCCCTGCACGCCGACCTGGCAGATTTGGATCTGGATGACACGGTGCCCGAGCACCTCATCCCGGAACTCGGCTCCGTGGCCACCCACCCCAGCCGCTTCGCGATGTACCGCGAATGGGCGGTCGGGCAGAAGAAGACGATCCGCCAGATGGGCCGCGAAGCGACCTCGTCAGACGGACACCTGCTCGTGGTCGGTTCCGGCGAAGAGGTAGCGGACAACCTCATCCACCGGTTCTCGAACTTCGGCGCCGACGGATTCAACATCGTGCCGGCCTCGCTGCCGCAGACCCTCGACGACTTTGCCGAGCACGTCATCCCGATCCTGCAGGACCGCGGGCTCTTCCGCACCGAATACGAGGGATCGATGCTGCGCGAGAACCTGGGACTCGGCGAACTCAGCTAGCTCGTCGGCTTAGGACTGCCCACCGAAGGCGGGCTCGCCCACGTACTCGTGGGCCTCTCCTGCGAGCTCGGGCCACAGCTCGCGGTCGCTGAGCTGCACCCAGTGGCGGGTGGCCGGATGCGTGTCCGAGTGGAACTTCGCGGCGACGCCTCGCGCCTCGAGGTCTTCCGCGCGCGCCAGCGGCAACTCAACGACGAGATTGTCGTTCTCGAGGAACGCGAAGAGCTTGCCGTGCACGAGCAGTCCCTCATCGGCGACGGTCACACCCTCCTCGGTAGCGAGGTTGTCGGTCAGTTCTTCGTATGCCGAACGTGCAGCTTGAGTGGTCACGGTGCGCCTCTTTCAGGAGTGAGGAGTCAAGTCTGGCACCGCGACTCTGTGCACGCGCTATCCGTGCGCTGGGAGCGCATTCCGGCGCGGGACGTTATCAGATCAGCGGCGCCGTGTCCTTGATCTGTGCCGGAATACCTGACCTCAGCGGCCCGGGTCATCCCGCAGCATCCGTGCGCTGAATGGGGCATTCCCCGCCCGGGGTCGTCGCCAGTTCGAAGTGCCATATCTCGTTCGAATAGATCTGACACAGCCCGTACCTTGCACCGTGCTGACTGAGCCAGCTGTCCGCGTCGGTGTAGCCAATGTCCACCGCGTTTCCGGTGACGTGGGTAGACAGCTCCGGAGTGTTCACCCACTTCCGCGCCTCTTCGAGGCTGCCGTATTCGATCGTGGCGGCATCGAGCAAGGCCTGCTGCAATCGCCTGCTGCGCCATCCCGAGTCCACAACCATCTCGACTCCCTCGGCCTGGGCGTCGGTTGCCGCGGCCTGGATGGCCGCGCGCAGCTTCGGCTTCAGCTTTGCGATAGCCGGCAGGGTGTCATCAAAGGGGGACACGGATGCATCGTCGGGGATGTAGCCATCCTCGGGTGAGCGGGCACTATTCCCGCCCGACGAGGAGGCGGGAGCAAGTTGTTCTCCCAGCGTCTGGAGGGAACCGCTTCTCGCGGCACACGCGGCGAGTCCGAGTCCGATCGCCGCCGTCAGCACAAGCGCCGTCACTGCGGCGCGCGAATGTGGGTGTCGGCGGGACATGTGGTTCTCCTAGATGTGGTCAACGGGGGACGGCGATCGCGGCAATAGACCCGTCCGCCAAGCCCCACCTACGACACTTCCAGAGCCAGCAATCCTTGCCGTCGCCCGGGAGTCGTCCGTTCCTGCATCTGCGTGATGAACCGAAATCATCCCAGCGGGCTACAACGAATCGCCTTCACTCGGGCCTGTTGGCGCGACGGCGTTCCCGTCTCCGTCTGAGCGCTGCCTTCACTGCGTCCACTAGCAACCACACGCTCACGAGTGGCCCGGCGAACAGCAGTCCGTCGAGACGATGCAGGTCACCAATGACAACGATGAGGTAGATGGTTGCGAATGTGACCGCCCAACCAAGCGTCGCAATCCCCACGCCCTTAAGCCAGGTCATTCGACCCTCCCAACTTCGTGCAGGGGTCACGATCAGGCTCAGGCTAACGGTCGGCGGGAAGTGAGCGAAAGCCACATTTTGCCGGAAGTTGGAGCATCATGGCACCAAGATTCCGAGATAATCAGCGGCTACCGGCTCACTTTTCCTTCTCCGGTCCAAAGAACTTCTCCTTCGATTGGACACTGCTCCCCTAAATCGACATGTACAAGCAATCAACAAGGAGGACGAAATGACAGATCGACTCGGCGCACGCCTGAGTGCGCACCGATGCGCGCCACTGTGCCGTTCAACATCACGGGACTGCCGCCTCATCCATTGACGCCGCTGTCCGCGCAGCCCGGACGTCAACGCACTGATCAACAACGCAGGTATTTCTGGCCGAATCCCCTTGGTGCTCAGCGACATGGACGACATCAGAGCCATCTACGAAACGAATGTCTTCGGGCCTTTCGCGGTCGCGAAAGCATTCGCGCCAGTTCTTGCCGCACATGGAGGTGGTGCGCTGGTGAACATCCTCTCTGTCATGACCTGGGTTCCACGTCCGGGGTCCTATAACTCCACTAAGGCTGCCCTGTGGGCGATCACGAACTCGCTTCGGATGGAGCACGACGCTCAAGGCACGTTGGTCGTCGGCGCCCATCTGAGTTTCGCGGACACC
Source organism: Glaciihabitans sp. dw_435 (assembly GCF_018449675.1). GTDB lineage: Bacteria > Actinomycetota > Actinomycetes > Actinomycetales > Microbacteriaceae > Glaciihabitans. Next base: position 130,739 of record NZ_JAAVUZ010000009.1, read on the forward strand.
CCGATGACCACGACGTTGAAGCTTCCAAAAGCGAATGCAGCCGAGATTGTCCGTGCCATCTTCTCCGGTGTGGCCGAAGGGGACATTGAGGTGCTCGCGGATGAGCCAAGCAGACGTGTCAAAGCCCTTCTTTCCGGCCCGGTGACCGAACTCGCCCGTGGATTGCTCGACGACGGAAGCGACCCGTTCTCCCAGAAATGAGATCGTGGCGTCGGGCCCCCGATGCGACAAACCGGCAGGGCTCAACTCGATCGATTCAGTGGGGAGCCGGAATGTCTCGACCGTCGGACTCCAAATGAATCACGAAGTTCTCGTAATCCATGCCATCCACTCGATAGCCCGAGAGGTTCAGTTCCACGATGGTCAGGTCAGGGCATCGGGCCCATACGAGGCGGTCTTCGCCCGGCGACCAGTGTTCGAAATTCGCGGTCATCCAGGAATTGGGCGACATCACACGCTGATCCCCAGCATTCAATGCCTCGCGACTGACAAAACTGCTCGCGTTCACGCTCTTCATCCGTCCACGCGAGTTATCCGGCCACATCGCATACACCGCGGCGCTCCGAAGACGAGGTCCCAGTAACCGAATCCGGAAGCACACGATGTCTTCATCTACGGATTCGACGGACGCTGTGGCGTAAGTCTCGGGAGTAACTTCGGGTTTGGCGGTCAGAGCCTCCGCGAGCATCTGCGCCGCTGTTCCTCTGAGAGGAATGATTCGGGATTGACGTCCAAGTCTGGACGATGCCCCGTACTCCCTCAGCAGGCCATCGCGGAACGGATCGAGGTCTTCCCACCTGGTGTCGACGATGGCGATGGTCCGTTCGTCATCACCGAGCAGCCAGTCGCGAATCATGGTGTTGATATGGGCGTCGCCGAACGAGTAACCGACGACCACCAGATGCGTGGTGGCGAAAAGTGCGTCTTCCGCGGCTCGCATCAGCGCAAGCGTCGGGCCGTCCGTCCCCAATTTCTCCCGGTCGCCTACGACGATCCAAGGTTGACGCGGCTGCCCGTCGTTGTATGCATCATCGACTTCGGGGTCCGAAGTCATCACCCGCACTTTCGGTGCAGCCACCACCGACCGGGAACGTAAATACTGCCAATCCAACGACCCGTGGAGCTTCACCAAGTTGATGCGCTCGTCGACGTGCTCAAACCCCAACGGGACCCCCGGTGTCCACCGTTCGATTCCGCGATCCACCTCGACAGGAACATCGCGAGCCATGGTCTCGACGGTCAGGTCGTAGTTGAGGGTCAGTACATCGAGGCCGCCAGGCTGAGATTTTGCGAGATCGGCAATCGGTTGAAGATAGTCAACATTGTCCAGCTCTCCCAGGATCTTGGAGAGACCATCGAGAATCTGTTCCTCCGCCGTCGCGAACGATCTGGGATTCCCTCCTCCAGACACGGCTCTTGCAATATCCGCGATGCTGTTGACCAGCTCCTGTTCGCCAACGAAATGGCCGCCCCCGAGTGCCGTGCCGATGGCACCTTTCACGGCGCGGCCCATCGAGCTGTCGAGGTTGGGCTGGCCCACCCCCAACGCTCCGGGTTTCCACGAGGCAACGAACGGAGCCACTTCGTGATCCCGGGAGTTCCGCAACAACCGAAGAGCGGAGATGAGACGTTCGACATTCACCGCTGTCAGCGGGTTGCTGCCGTCCTCGGCTTGATAACCCACCATTGCCCCGTAAACGAAGTTGAGCGAGCGAACCCATGAATTGCGTACGAAGCGCGTATCTCCCTCGTTAGCCATTTCGACGAGCCGTTCGGCAAGTTCCTGGGTCAGCGGCAGCCCGGCGTCAACAGACGCTCCGGCGCCCAACAACACAGACGTACGCGGGACGGGTGTCGCGGTGTTCACGGTCCCCATCCTTTCGAAAGTCACGCCTGATCGTGCCAAATTCATGAAGTCCGGCGGGGCTGCAGCCGAACCGGTGCCCCGCCGGGCTCTTGGTCTCCGATGTCGAACACGATGGCTCTAGGACCGAACTCGGTCGCGGGGTTCGCGGGCACGACAACTCCGCCGTCTTCTTCTCGCACGTCAACTTTCGAGCCCGTTTGATGAAAGCTACCGCACACAGACCGGTCTGTTTAAACAAAACTGCGCACTAAGCGTCAGATCCGCGCCCCGATCATGGGTTTAGTTATCAATATGTTACTTAGGCCTGAGTGCACAGTCGCTGTTTGCGACAAGGCAGCGATTCATTGCTGCCTGAATCGACGCGCCATCTGCACATCTCCAGACCCCTCGCCGCCGAGAATGAGAGTGATTCCAGCAAAGTCGGTTGTTCTTATCCTCACCGTTGCGGCAACTGACGCCCCGCAGTCTGGGTCCGGCCTCTATATACACGCCGTATTCAGTCGTACCGGCTCGGGTTCAATGAAGGGGGGCGCTCAACTGCTGACGCCCACCCCCAGACGCGCCCTACCCCCGCAGCCTCCGGCGTATCCCATTCAACGAGCACCGCCCGCTTAGTCCAGGCCACCGCCCTGCACTCGACTTGAACCGGGAGCGAACCAAATCGCACCCATGCCCGCGCCCGCACCGGATTCCCTGCCGTGAACAGTTGCTGATGCGCTTTGTCCAGCTCTTCATCGCTGAGACTGATTGCGGTGTCCGCAGCAGGAAGCGGCACTGCAGGTTTCATCTTTTCCGCCGAGGCATCGCTCGGGTACCGCCTGTTTGTCCCCATTCCCAGATCGTATTCGAATCTATGTTCGAAGGAAACGATTGCCCTTTGGATAACTCCCTCGACCCCTCGCCCCACCCACCTACGCTCACCCCATCGAAGACGACGACCTCGATACGCCAAACTGTCCGCGCGACTTAACGCGCATGGAACCGGATGAGGGTGGACACTGGCGGTGTACTCAATGTCAGCTCGTACTGTTTCTCTGAATCGGCGGCTCGCGCCAGCGATCACTCCCGACCCACCCGGGTGAAGTCCACGTCGGCGACGAAATCCCAGAAATTTTTCCACGCGGTTGGACACTTCGCCTGCCTACGGACATGTACAGGTAAAGGAAGGAGGCGGGACCGACATGGATCGCGAGCTTGAAGAACGGTTAAGTGCGCACCTCCAAGTTGACGTTTCACCAGCGGCCATAAGAGAAACAAAACGTTTGGGTCTTGCAGCCGGCGCGCGAAATCGCTCCAACACCAGGTTTCGCGCCCTTATAACGCTTGCTATCACGGGCGGTCTCCTGGTCGGCGGCAGCGCGGTGGCCTACGCCGCGCCTCAAACGTGGGCGTGGTTGTTCCCCCAAGCCGTATCCAAATCTTTCACCTTCCCAGGTCAACTGGAGTGCGTCGCGAATATCACCGCAAGCGCCAACTACAGTGCGGGCAAGCCGACGCCGAGCGAAGTCGCTGACGTGCTCAACGCCGCCCGGAGGCTCCAGCTCGACGACAACACGGTCTTGGGCTACCTGGCCGACGCAGAGCGCGATGCCCCTGATTCAGCCGGAGCAACTGCGCACGTTGCCGAGCGCCAAGCACTTATCGTCGCGATACAAAATCAGATGTTTCAACTCGCGGATCCCGATTCTGGCGCCACGTGGAGCGTTTCGACGTCATGCCGATGACAAAAACGTCTCGCGTGCGCAAAGCGGTCCGAGACAACTCCGCGGACCTATTGAGATATTTTCTCCGACGCGTTCACAACCCGGAGGATGCAGCCGACCTCGTGGGCGAGACATTTGTCGTCTTATGGCGTCGAGCCGCGGACCTTCCACCCGCACCTGTTGAGGCACGCATGTGGCTTTTCGGCATCGCGCGGAATGTTCTGCTCTCTCACGCACGAAGCGCGATCAAGACAGAGAGGCTCGCCTCGCTGCTGCACGATCGATCCAACGGATCAGTGTACGAGATGCGCACCGAATCCATCGATCTCGAGCGTGCGCTGCTCGCACTGCCTGAGGCGAAACGCGAACTGGTGCTCCTCGTCAATGGCGACGGGCTGAGCATCGCCGAAGCTGCGAGTGTCCTCAGCCTGAACGCCTCGACAGCGAGAAGCCGATACTCGGCCGCGCTGACGGAACTCCGGACGCTGCTTGAAAGTTCGGCATCAAAGGGAGCGAGCGCACATCACGACCGAGCAGGCCCCGCAGGTCTACGCATACTTCCGCAACCATAACCGTTGTGCACAGAACGGTCAGTCCTCTCTAATGCCGACATGTTATTGAATATTCCTTAACATACGATCCACATTGTGGTGAATTCCTCACCTTTGGAATCAATGAGCAGGAGATTGCAATGAGAAAACGCACTATCGGTTTGGGTTCGGCAGCGTTGGTCTTGGCGCTGGCATTCGGCGCGGCGGCCCCCGCGATGGCCGCGACGACCAGTCTTCCCGGTCGCAGCTGCACTACCGCCTGGGTCACCTACACCGCCAGCTTCAGCAGCGGAACTGGTTACCACTCACACGCAACGAGCACCACAACGACTTCCAGCCCGACGTACACCGACGGCAACAACATCATCCATCACTACTGGGGGCGCTACCAGGTGACCGTCGCCAACAGCCTCTACGCAACGGGAGGCTTCTCGGGCGGAACCGCCTCGAACTACGTGACCTGCTCGTCCTAACCATTCCACCCGCATTACCGGCCCCCTGAGGAGAACATCAATGAAAAATCTCAATAGAACTCAGGGGGCCACCCCGCTCATAGCGGGAATCGTGCTGCTCCTCGCATTAAGCGGTTGCGCGACCAGCTCCACGCCGAACGCCGAAGCCCCATCAACAGCTTCCCCATCAACAGCGGCCATCAGCTCAGAAGCTCAAGCAGCCGATGTGATGAAGACCTGCATGGCCGAAAGGGGGTACGTGGAGAACCCCGGCGGCGGATACAGCGTGCCCAACGAACAAGCAGAAAAGATGAACGCTGACCTGGGCGCGTGCAGCGACAAGGTCGACGCCGGCACAGCACCATGGGATGACGCGGACTGGTCAAAGGTCTTCGCCGAAAATGTCGCCTCGGCAACATGTCTGACGGATCACGGGTACTCAGTTCCCGATCAACCGTCCCTTCAAACCTTCCGCGACACATACGGCAAAGCCGGTATGTGGGACCCGTACGCGAACGTTCCCCTCGCCAAGGTGCAATCGGTGATCAATTCCGAATGCCCCCAGCCCGAGCCGGTGTGGTGAGGTGGCCGGCTTCTCTGGATCAGTGCGCGGCTCCTCCCCTCGAGGACTCATCATGGCCGTCGTCCTTCTCTCCATTGCGGTAGTTGCTCTCGGGTTGTGGTCGGCCAGCCGACTCTTCGTCCCCGCGGCAGCTCCCACCGCAGCCCCTCCCTCATTCACCCTCGCCCAGGGGACGCTCGCGTCCAGCCTCACGTACAGTGCCTCCGCCAGCTGGCCCGCCCAAACCGCTGGCACGAACTTGGCAGCTGGCATCGTGACAACTGTCAACGCCGAACCCGGCGACAAAGTCAAAGCCGGTGACGTCCTTTATACGGTTGGCTTGCGCCCGGTAGTAATTGCCCAGGGGACCATCCCCTCCTATGAGGACCTCTCTTCGGGGTCTAGCGGCAAAGATGTCCGCCAGTTGCAAGCGATGTTGAGGTCGCTCGCGCTGTTCCACGATCCCATTACCGGCATCTTCGACGCACGGACGGATAGCGCCGTGCGTGCGTGGCAGCGCAGCCTCGGGATTGAGGCCACCGGCGCTGTGTCGGCTTCGGATGTGATCTACGTCGACCATCTTCCGATACGGGTTCTCTTGGACGGAGCTGTGGTATCCCGCGGTCTCCCTCTCGTAGGCGGGGAGAAAGTTCTCAGCACCCTGGCCACGCCGAAGTTTTCCCTCGTGCTCTCCGGAGAGCAGGCCGCAGCTGTGCCCGACAACGCTGCGGTGGCGATCACGTCCCCGGACGGTAAACAGTGGGCTGCGCTCACAACGGGAAGAGCTCAGGCTGCAGACGGAAATGTGACCGTCAATTTAGGAGCGCCGACATCGAAGGAATCTATCTGCGCATCTCAGTGTGATCTGCTCCCTGCCTCAGGGGTCACCGCCTTAGACGCTGACGTTGTCCTCGTGCCCAAGACAACCGGCTGGATAGTACCGACGGCAGCGCTGGTGTCCACAGACGGCGGCGGAGTCGCTCTCGTGGATTCCGCCGGAACAGAACAGGCAGTGACCATTCGTGCAACAGCCCAAGGGCAGGCAATCGTTGATGGCACCAATCTGCACGACGGTGCCCACTACCAAATCCCGGCCACCCAGTGATAGGTCTCCAGGCCACCGACATTGTCTTCGAATATGAACGCGGCAAACCAGTACTTAATCGCTGGTCCGCCGGTTTCGAGGCCGGCACGTTGACCGCCGTCACCGGACCCTCAGGTCGAGGGAAATCCACACTCCTCTACATATTGGGACTCATGCTTCGTCCGACTAGCGGGTCAGTCAGTTTCGGCTCCCAATCGCCTTCCGACCTTCTTCGCCTGTCGGACGCAGAACGGGCGGCACTCCGCGCACGCACCTACGGATTTGTCTTCCAAGACGCAGCTCTCGACTCGACACGAACCGTCCTCGACAACGTCACCGAGGCAGCTCTGTACGCGGGCGCCAGCAGGAAAATGCTCAAGATCAGAGCGATGGAACTGCTCGAAGAGTTCGACGTGCACGTGCGCGCCAACGCCCGCCCCGGACAGGTATCAGGAGGGCAAGCACAACGCATCGCTCTGGCTCGAGCCCTCATCCTCAGCCCGCAAATCATCCTCGCCGACGAGCCAACAGGGAATCTCGACCCCACCTCTGCATCCACAGTCCTCGAAGGCTTCCGATCACGAGCGTCGCAAGGGTCCACAGTTGTCATCGTCACTCACGATCCGGCAACCGTGGCGCACTGCGATTCGGTCCTGCAGCTGTGACCCGGCGTCGCACCCACCTGCGTCCCGGTGACGTCGTTGCCGAGGTGTACCGGTCCGCTGTGGCGCAACCGGTTACGACCGTCATGACAGCACTGTTGCTCGCAGCCCTGTGCGCCACAGTCCTCCTCACCGCCGGGCGCACTGACGCCAGCCAACGAGACGTCCTCGCGGCCGTCGACTCAGTTGGCACCAGGTCCATCATCTTCACCATGGATGCCGGAGCTGGCGTCGATCCGACCGTCCTCGACCGGCTCACCGCGTTGGACCAGGTTGAGTGGGCAGGCGCGTTTGGGGAAGCCATCGACTATCGCAATAGCGCGCTTGGCAGCGCTGCAGGCAACGTCGCCTTTCGCACCCTATGGACCACCGACCCTGCGGGTGTCGGCCTGGACCGACCGAGCGCACCAACGTCGGCTCCGATCGCATTCGCTTCCTCGAGCGGGCTCAGCACCCTCGGAATGCAACACGGTCGAGGCGTGGCGGTCACCGGAACGGGCCGAACTGTCGGCGTCGGCGGAGGAGTGAACACGCCACAGTACCTGCGGTTCCTCGAACCGCTGATCGTCGTGCCAGCTCAGGCTTCGTCGCCCGCTACGGACACGGTCGCTGTGCTTGTGCTGGTCGCGAACTCGCCCGCCGCCGTCGAGCCGCTCACCCACACCGCGCTCACACTCCTCGGCGAATCCGATCCAACCAAAGTCAAAGTCCAGACAAGCCGCACGCTTGCGGACCTCCGTGGCATATTGGACTCGCAACTCGCAGGCTCCGGACGAGTGTTGATCATCCTCCTATTCGCTTCCTCCGCAGTTCTCACTTCAGCCGTACTCCTAGGACTCGTGGTACTGAAACGAAAAGACTTCGGACGTCGACGAGCGCTCGGCGCATCACGACGTCTCGTCGTCACACTCATCGTTCTCCAAACCGCGGTCACATCCGTCGTCGGCGCTGTCTGCGGATCCATTGGCGCCTACGCGTACCTGGCAATCACCCGATCGCCACTTCCCGACATTGGGTACTGCACGGCACTGGGCACGTTGTCCGTCTTGATCGCTCTGATCGCGAGTGTTCTGCCGGCGATCATTGCGGCGAGGCGGGAACCGATTCGGGAGCTGAGGGTGCCGTGACCATGATTTCGCGGATCTTCCAGCGCTCCTAGGACTAGCTGAAGCATCGGGCCACACGAGTTGCGATTTCGAACACCCCCGGCCATCAGACGAGGCATCAAGCGGGCTCCCGTTCGAGTCCGGATGCGGCCGACGGCGGAGGTCCCAATCAGTTTCGAACGACGCCGGATTGTTGAACAGACGGGCCACGCGGAGACTGAGCGATATCCGGCCCGCTAGTGTCCTTACGAAATTGGGGCAAATCTAACGGTAATCCTCCGATTGACTCTGACTTGTACGTTCCAGATCGAGCTCTCGTGTTTTTACGGGCTTCTTTCGCAGGTTGAGAGTCCCCATAGGAAAGGTCCATCTTTCGAGCACGAATGAGAAGTCGGACTCTGAGGTATCACCCTTGAACGCCGACGCTTCCCAGAGTTTTTTCAGCACTTCGTGGTTCCGCGAACGATTGTCCGGCCATCCGAGGTCGGAATAGTTTTGTGTGTCAGCCCAAGCGTCAGAAGTCTTCTGCATTCCCAGTTCTGACAGCAGCCCTAGGTTGTCCATCGCGAAGACGGTCTCGACGTTCTGGTATCTCCCCGGGTACCCAGGCCTCTTGTGGTCAGGAGATATCCACCTGTGTCCGTCTTCATCCTTGATGTAGTCGACATAGAGGGCCTCCTCTCGCTCAGATTCAATCCTGTTACGGAAGATCCAGTCGATGTCGTTGGGCCCGTCCAGAAAGTGACTGGGCAGCAGGTTTTGCACGAATCGCTGCAGTTCAGAAAATGTGCCGGGATTCATTGACGATGCTTCGATATAGACGCCTCGTCCGATGTGGTTGCTGAAGTTGGCGATTAGCCGACCTATATTCTCGTGCTCCCGCCAACCATGACGCGCCATGTCCAGAAGAATCAAGACCTTCGATGCTTCCTCTCTGGCAAAGGCATCCAAGACGGCAGCCGAAGTCTCCTGGCTGGCCTTACGGAGGATCTCCGAGCTCAGCGAGAGCGCTCGTACATGCTGAACAAGCAGCTGCATTCCTTCTGCGATAACGCCGTATCGTTCGCCCTCCGGTAAGTTGACGATTCCTTTTAGCGCTCTGGGTTCCACGTCGACACTCTAATGGCGGTCCGTTTCGTGAAGCGGCGCGCGTCCTGTACAGGTCGCCGACTTCGGAATGCCTGAGTCGGGGGCGCCGTACCGACAAACGCTTAATTCATCATTCCGAAGCGCAGCGAGAGCCCTCGCTTCACCGGGACCCGGCGGCACAACTCCTTTCCTACGCCCCGGCCACACAAATGAGGTTGAGCTCGGCGCTAAGGACTTCTCAAGTCTCTGTTAGTCGTCACTTCGCGTCAGCCGAGCGAAATACGAGCTCGGTCCGTACCCGCCGTCGTCATCCAGCATGAACACAGGCCCGGAAGACCAATCGTCCATCGCGTCTTCGCGAGCGAGCACCATGTCGGCCCGTGTCTTCAAGCCGTGCAGGTCTACGCCTTCCGATTCGAGCTTGTCGATGAACCGTCGCCTCCGAGCGGCTTTCAGGCCCCTCCACGCGTCCTGCCAGTTGGCATCGTCATCGGCGAGGAGCCGTGGCGCCTCAGGCGCCACTCGGTTCAGCATCAAGGATTGCAAGAGCGCTGCCTGATCCGTTGACGCGGGTACCAAATGGGTTGAGGTTTTCGCTCGGTGGCAGTCCCCGCAGAGGAGTTGCAGGTTCTCAAGCTCGCCGGTACTCCCCGCGATGTGGTCAATTTCAGAGCCGGGTTTCCC